>NZ_AZUC01000047.1 GCF_000586555.1 Sporosarcina sp. D27 | reverse complement strand
CGCTCGCAGCGGAAATCAACTTTTCATAGATAATTCTATTGTAAAAGAAAAAGACTGTAGGCAAGCCCCATGATTTCTGGAGTTTATCTACGGTCTGAGGGACACGCCAATTAAGGCATGTCCCTTTTATCTTTTTCCATCTAAATAGGAAGAACGGAAAACTTCTGTATTTGAAACCCGTCTAGTTTTTTTCTGTTGAGGTTTTTTAACTGATGGTGTCGGTGCGCTCTCTTGCAGAATGCCCGTAAAATTGGTGAGCAGTTCACGAGCGGTCTTTAAACTCATACGCTCTTGGGGATTCCTAAACTCCAAATCTTGCTCACCTAGATGTGGCAACTGTGCGAAGTCATCTTTTTCAGGGAGAGTGTGAAAGAGGAATTCCCCACAACGTACGAGGACAGTGGAATGCTGTTTGCTGTATTTTGGATTTTCCACAAAATGTAACCCAACTTTTTCGGCGCCACCTGTTTCAAGAAGTTTAGCGATTGCTACTTTCTTCAATTGGTAAAGTGGTCGATTATCCGGGGCTGTTTTTGCATGCCTGTTAACGGTATAGATTGCTACGGCTAGTTCCCGCAGTGAATTGGCGTCTGCCAATATGTAGACCTCCCATCTAATTTTAGAAACATCAATTTGACAGTATTGTACTAGTAAATTAGCAATAAGTACACAAAAAGCGACAAAGTCTTTAATCTTTTGGGGACAGTTCTTCATGAAAAAGTAGAATGAGGAGAAGATGAAAAAGTATCAGAGTTATGGTACTATTTGAATGAGTATTCATTCATTTTACAAGGGGGATTAAGAATGGACGAGAAAAAGGTTATTATCGTTACAGGCGGGTCAAACGGGATGGGGAAATACATGGCAAAGAAATTTGCTCAAGACGGGGCAAACGTCATTATAACCGGAAGAGACCCAGAAAAGTTGACTGCTGCCAAAGAGGAAATTGGCGAAAATGCTTATACTTTTCAAATGGACGTACGTGAGATTGAAACAATCGAATCACTTATTCACTTTGCAGACAAAACATTTGGGAAAATTGATGGACTTGTCAATAATGCCGCAGGAAATTTCATCGTACAAGCAGAAGATCTATCTCCGAACGGATGGAAGTCAGTAATCGATATTGTTTTGAATGGAACTTTCTACTGTTCAAGTGCAGTAATGAACTACTGGAAAGAAAAGGGGCAAAAAGGTGCGATACTAAACATGTTGGCAACATATGCTTGGGATGCTGGACCAGGTGTAGTTCACTCAGCTGCAGCGAAAGCAGGAGTTATGTCGCTCACACGTACACTTGCTGTAGAATGGGGAAGAAAATATGGTGTTCGTGTTAACGGTATTGCACCAGGACCTATTGAACGTACAGGTGGAGCAGAAAAGTTGTTTCAATCGGAGAAAGCAGCACAGCGAACTATTCAATCAGTACCACTTGGACGTGTTGGAAAGCCTGAAGAAATTGCTGAACTTGCAGCCTTCATCATGTCAGATAAAGCGTCCTATATGAACGGAGAGATTGTCACATTAGATGGCGGTCAATGGTTGAACCAATATCCGTTTTGACGGTTAGTTTGCCCATAATATGCACATCCTAAATCAACAGGTAGCAAAAAAATAGAGGCCTGTTGAGGAGGGAAAAGATTGTTTGATATTTGGGCGATTCCAATTGGTGTTGTCGTTGCAGTAATGGTCATCATTGGAGTGTTGGCGGTTCGTAAAAAGCCGGACTATAATCCGGACGGAGTACTCAACAGGCAGGATCGAAGTGTGGCAGAGCCGATTGAAGACCACCCCTTCACGTTTAATCCTATTTTGTGGGTGATTCTCGTAGCTGCTCTATTTAGTATAATCGTTATATTTTACTACTGGGCCTCTTTCTCATAAGGAAGAGGCTTTTTTGTTAAAAATGGTAAATATCCATACGAATCGTCCACGACTTCTTCATTTTATAGTGAGCTCTATGATATAGTAGAAGTGCAGCATAGCTTGAAGTAAATTGTTGCTGGAGGAGCGATTTAAATTGGTTGCTTTGAATAATAGTGACTTTTTAGTCATGCCAATATCCGACTATCTGATTTCTTCTGAGAAGGTTGCGCATGTGCAGGTTGGAAATAATGCAGAGCATGCATTACTCGTTCTTACAAAGACGGGTTATTCAGCAATTCCCGTACTTGACGCAAAGTATAAATTAAGAGGTTTGTTAGGCATTGGAATGATTACAGATGCAATATTAGGTTTAGAAAGAATAGAATATGAGCGTCTTTCAGATTTAAAGGTGGATGATATTATGCAAACCGATCTACCTATGATTAGGACGACAGACCGCTTTCAAAAGGGATTGGATTTACTCATTGACCATACGTTCTTATGTGTGACGGATGAAGATGGTACCTTTGCTGGAATTTTAACGCGCCGTGTGATGCTTAAACAGTTTAAGAAGTATATATATAGCTCAAGATAAACTGTGCGCAGATAGTTATCTACAGAAAAGAAGAGGCTCTTATCAAAGAGCCTCTTCTTTTTTAGATAGAATGTGAAGAAACTAGTGACGAAGCGATGGCTTCTTGAAAAGGATGTTGAGCAACCATATGAATACAACTGAAATTATGAAAGTCTTAGCGGAAGAAGGAAATATGAGAAAAGCAGCAGACCGGTTATTCATCTCCCAACCGGCACTTTCGCAGAGGCTGCAGTCCATTGAAAAAACGTGGGGGGCCAAATTATTCGTCCGTTCCCAAAAAGGACTTGTACCTACTGCTGCAGGTGAGTTAGTGATTGAGTTTGCAAAAGAGACGGTTCAACGGAAAGAAGAAACAATTGAACAAATAGCTGGGCTTGCAGACAAAGTGCATGGAACACTAAAAATCGCATGTGCCTCCATCGTTGGACAGACATGGCTTCCAGAAGTACTTAAAGATTATGTGAAGCAATATCCAGACGCTAAAATTTCACTGATGACCGGTTGGACATCAGAAATATTGAAAGCATTGTATGAAGGGGAAGCCCACGTTGGAATTGTAAGAGGAGAAGTTGAGTGGAACAGCAGACGTACTTATTTGTTCCGTGATCAGCTGTATTTAGTGGATAAAGAAATCACTTCACTTGAACAATTGAAAGATACAGAACGCCCATATATTCAATTTAAAAGTGATTCAAATTATTATACGGAAATTCAACAATGGTGGCAGAAACACTTTTCAAAAAATCCAGCTAGACAATTAACGGTAGACCAGATGGAGACCTGTCGACAACTCGTTTTAAATGGTATTGGGTATGCGATATTGCCATCAATCACTTTACGTGGAGATGAGCAAGTGAATAAAATTCCATTGTTGAATAATGAAGCAGAATTTGAATTGACGAGGGACACCTACTTAATTGGTTATCAGTCTAGTTTTGAGTTGAAACAAGTAGAAGCTTTTTCAAAGGTAATAGAAGCCCATGCACTACGGTTGAAAAATGATTCCAGTTTACTCGAATGATGGAACTTTCTAGCAAGTAAAACGTACTAATTATCGATATGAGTAGAAAAATAATTCAGAAAGTGAGGCGGGCTATTTGAAAAAGTCGTTATGGAAGCCGTTTACTATGTTAGTAGTTTTAGTCGGAATCATTATTCTATGGCCAACGACAAAAGCATTTGCTGCACCTGACTTGCATGTGTCCGTTCAAACTGGTCTAGACCAAAAAACTAAAGATGGAAAAGGTGCACCTATAGTTTTCACGATTGAAAACAAAGGAACCGCGTTTGCTGGAGATTTGATAGTCAATACTACAAGTCAAACGGGCGGTGTTGGTCAATCTATTGCGGTGAATATTGGAGAAGGAGAGAAGCAGACTGTTACGATGTATGTGGACTCCATTCAAGATCCAACGATGTACGGCAATCCCATTAAGAAAAATATCTTTTTCTATGAAAATGGCTGGAGATCAGGTGATGAAATCAAGCACTCCGGAACGCAGCTCATTAAATCTACAACATATCCTGAGCAAGTTTTATTCATTGCAGGACTATCGGATAATATAGATCGGTTATCTTCTCTAAAAGATTTATATTTAAAAAACAAAGAAGGTACTCAACTTCTGAACTTAACTAAAGTAGACCAACCTCCTTTACCTGCTGAACAAGGCGGATGGGATGCAGTGGATATTATTGCTGTCGATGGTTTTTCCATCGCGGATCTGTCTCCAAAACAGCAAGATGCCATGTTGGAATGGGTAAAATCAGGAGGGACTTTACTCATCGGAGGATCTCAAAACGTAGCGGCTGAAGCAGGAGTATTCAGTTCACTGTTACCGCTTGAGATTAAAGAAAGTAAAGAGTTTGCCCCAGCTTTATTCAATGACAAATTCAAGGATTCAGTACCAGGGTTTTCAGCGAAGAAAGCACCAGACGCAACCATTCTATTGCAACAGGATGATACTATTTTAGCAGCCTCTCAACTTGTTGGATCTGGAATGGTTCTCCAGACAACCTTCTCAATCGGTAACGAATCATTCAGGTCTTCCACAGGTGTGAAAGCATTTTGGACGGATCTCTTGAACAAGAGTAACCAACTGTTGAAACAACGACCTTCTCAAATGTATTACACTCCTCCGACGGATGATTTGATGTTTAATGTCGGGGAAACAAATGAACTCTTTCCTTCTTTTAAAGTATCAACGCCGTTATTGTTCGGCATTATCATTGTGTATATCATTCTAATTATTCCTCTACTATATTTCCTTTTGCGAAAAAGAGATAAGAGGGAGCATGCTTGGTGGATCATTCCTGTTGTCGCAGTAGTCGTATCTTTTGCGATTTTTGCTTATGGAGGTAAGGATCGTTTAGGTAAGGCACAGCTGCAACATTCCGCTGTCTATCTTGTAGAACCGGACAATACATTATCAGGGTATTACGCTGAATCCCTATTAACCGATAAATCAGGGAACTTCACTTTTTCAATACAAAAACCAAGTACAGTCTCTACAAATTCATCGGCAAATTCGATATTTGGCACTAATTTATCAGCCCACAATAGCGCTATTTTAGAAAAGGGTGCGACTGAAGAAGTTTTATCTTTCAGAAATCTAGGGTTTTGGAATGTGGCATCTATTTATGGGGAAACAGAACTTGGAGCTGTTGGTAATTTTGATACTGATTTAACGCTCGAGAATAAGAAGTTGACGGGAACAGTAACGAATAATTTTCCGTTTTCCGTAAAGGACGTTTCGATTTTATCTGGAAGTAAAACAATTAAACTGGGTTCGATAATGGCGGGAGAAACTTTAAAAGTTCGAGAAGAAGTGAAAGTGAATGTACTCGGACCACGGAGTACCTCTAATTATGGATATATGAACCCTGTAGCAATCAATCAGGATGATTTAGTCAAAATGAGAAAAGAAGGACTCTTGAACTTCTCTTCTACTCATATGAATGAGTCATCTAAACCGATCTTATCAGCAACTACAGATACTCAAATTATGGAACTCTCACTAATAGAACGAAAAGCTGAAAACTCACCAATCTCTATGTTACTTCAGCCAATCGATATTAAAACTAAATTGTCCGGTACTGTAACTGTCGATAGTGATTTAATGGAAATGGAATTACTGTCATCCAGCGGAAATCCTGCAGATTTAGTAGATGAAGTAAACAAAGAGTACATCTTTTCCGAGAAGGAATATAGTCAGAAGTGGCAACTTAACAACGACTTTTCTCAGAAGGTGGACAACTGGACGAAGATTCAGCTGTTTGGCGTGGATCTTAATCGTTATGACGTAAGCATTCTCAATGTGAAAACAGGGAGTTATGAAGTATTAGAGGGAAAATCGTCGCTAACAGTGGAACCTGCAAGTGATTATGTATCGAAGGATGGGAACTTAACAATCAAGTTGAATTTCAATAATTCACAAATGGGAGAAACTTCTCATCCACCGGAACTCCGTTTGACAGGGGAGGTTAAAAAATGATAGAAATCTCCAAGCTAACAAAAAAATATGGGCAATTTAAAGCGTTGGATGAGTTGACATTGTCACTCAAAGAGGGAACTGTTTTTGGGTTTGTTGGGGCGAATGGTGCAGGGAAATCTACAACGTTTCTCATCTTAGCTACGCTCTTACAGCCTACTTCGGGGACTGTAACAATTAATGGAGTAGACATTACAAAGAAGCCTGAAGAAATCCGGAAACTCATTGGCTACATGCCAGATTTTTTCGGAATATACGATCAGTTGAAAGCACATGAGTATTTAGACTTTTATGGGGCTAGCTATGGGATTCCAGTAGATAAAAGAAATCAACTGATTACGGAACTACTGGAACTCGTTAACCTAACAGACAAACGAAATGCATATGTAGACTCTCTTTCCAGAGGGATGAAGCAAAGACTCTGTCTGGCGAGAAGTCTCATTCATGATCCGAAAGTTCTTATTTTAGATGAACCTGCATCTGGTCTTGATCCTAGAGCGCGTGTGGAAATGCGAGACATTCTACGATCACTGAAAAGTTTAGGGAAGACAATCCTAATTTCGTCTCATATTTTACCTGAATTAGCGGAAATGTGTGATGAAATTGGAGTGATTGATAACGGCAAACTGATCGCTCACGGCTCCGTTTCGGAAATCCAGGCCAAACTTCTAGGGGATAAAACAATTACGACCCGAATTTCAGGAGACAGCGGTTCTGCAGTTGCATTTTTTGAAGAGAGTCCGTTTGTTTCCGCAATTTCTCATGAGATACATGAAGGTGTGCTATCGTTCACATTCAAAGGGGACGATGTGCAGCAGTTTCAATTGTTGAAAGAAGCTGTTATGTCCGGAATTCATATCGTATCATTTACGGAAAACTCAGTTGATCTGGAAGATGTGTTCATGGAGATTACGAAGGGAGTGGAGCTCATTGAAAAGCAGACTAAATAATCCTGTTCTCGCTAAAGAAATAAAGCTCCGATTCCGAAGCTCCAAAAGCTTTACAGGCGTCCTGTTCTATTTGCTAGCCATGTGTATCTTTGTTTTTGGATTTATCTACACTACGACTAGTCTCAAGGGCACTGCCTATTTTAGGCCGTCTGAAAGTATCATTCTTTTTACATTTTTAACGTTTATCCAATTGGGGCTAGTCCTTTTCATAACTCCAGGTTTAACTGCTGGAACTATTAGTGGGGAACGTGAACGTCAAACGTTACCCATGCTGTTAACGACTTCCCAAAGTTCGTTCCAAATCGTTACAGGGAAGCTGTTATCGTCAGTTTTGTTTTTATTGCTACTCATCATAGCTGGGTTACCGGTGTATAGTATGGTGTTTCTGTTCGGTGGAATTTCACCTGTGTTGTTTGTAAAATCACTGTTCTTCTTATTTGTGACGCTGCTTGCAATTGGGAGTCTTGGTGTTTTGTTTTCAACGTTGATACGCAGAACTACGGTTTCAATGATTGTAACGTATGGGAGTATGCTGTTTTTTACAGCAATCATTCCATTTTTGTTTCTTATTCTCATTCAGGTAAAACGGTTTGGGACAATGGGTATGACGCCATCTAAAACTTACGTAGGACATATCCTAGCATCCATCAATCCTGAAATCTTTTTTGCTTCCTTGTTAACGCCAGAGATTGGAATGAGTGTTCAAGAAATGACTCAAGTAACATTTCCATTATGGATTGGTTATTTACTTTTTTATGGAGTGATAACGATCGGATCCATCTGGATTGCGACAAAACGATTGAGAGTGAATATGAAAAAACATAAGTAGGGAGGAGAGTAACTATGGCTAATCAGTCTGGATATAAGGCAATGATTGAGCGGGCAATTACGAAAGTTAGAAGAAGTTTATTACTTGAACAAGCAATTGCTTTCTTTGTTCGTGGATCTGCAATTGCGATTGGTGCTGCAACCGCAGTCATTGCTGTATCCAGATTGTTTGTCCTGCCTTATTACACTTTGTATGCATGGAGCGCGGCTTTACTAATAGTGATCATTACGTTTAGCTTGTTTATTAAAAAACGTGTGAAGCGCACGGATGCAGTCCATACATTTGATCGATACTTACCAGATAATCTATTATTGACCGTTTTAGATCAAGAAATTCAAACTTCTGCATTTGGGGGGATTTTACTTGAACGCGTTGGAAAGAGACTTCCACCTGCAGAGAGCTTATTCGCTGCACGCAAAAAGAAAGCAATAGAGTGGAAAATAATTATGGCTGGGGTTGGGGCAACTATGGTATTGACTGCGCTTTTGCTGGTACCCTCTCCCGCACAACAAGAAGCACAAACAATCGTGAAAGAAAACGAAGTCGTGAACGACCTTGTAAAAGAAACAAAGAAACAGCTAACGCGTTCGACAACTCCTGCTGTAAAAAAGAAACTGGAACAGCTTGCATCGGATTTAAAGAAGACGGAAGGATCCGAAAAAGCATTGAAGGAATTCGTGAAAACCCAAAAAGAGTTAAAATTGCAACAAATGCAGTTGCTTGAGAAGAAGAGGAACCAAGAGGGTGGCACGGGCAAAGAAGGATTGTCATCTGAAGAAAAGAAGCAGTTGGAAGAGTTGGAAAAGCTAGCGGGACCTCTTACTGAACAAGCGGACAAAGCATTTCAAGATTTAGCAAGTATCGGTAAAGCTCCATCGATTCCACAATTGGCGGCAGGGCAGTCAAGTGCAGGCGGACAAAAACCAGGATCAGAACGTTCTTCCAATGGAGGGAAAAACTCAACAACTGGAGGACAAAATCCAAATCCAAGTAAGCCATCGTCTGGAACAAACAAACAACCAGGTAGTAAAGGTCAGGGTCAAGGCCAAGGCCAAGGCCAAGGCCAAGGTCAAGGCCAAGGTCAAGGCCAAGGTCAGGGTCAAGGTCAGGGTCAAGGTCAAGGTCAAGGTCAAGGCAAAGGCCAAGGAACGGGCCAAGGGGGGAGAAACTTGCTCTCCATTCCGAACAATCGATTTGGTAACGCATCTGGCATCGATCAAGATGGAGGAAAGCTAGGTGACGGCAAAGCGGTCGACTCCAAAGATAAACAAACAGCCAATGAACGGGGAACAATTCGACCTTATGAGGAAGTTGTAGGTCAATATAAAGATGCTTATTTAAAGCGTACAGAGCAGTTACCTTTATCCCCGGAACTTGAAAAAATCTTAACGGATTATTTTTCATCCATTGAATAATTCAACCTGGAAGGAGCACGTGCTATGAGTGATTTACTGCAACCGTTTGAAGAAATGAGTCAGAAAATGAGCGATGTCCGAAATGAAATTGAAAAATTCATCGTTGGACAGGAAGAAGCAATTGAATACACGCTTCTTTCTATTCTTGCGGATGGGCATGCGCTTCTTGAAGGAGCGCCGGGACTTGGAAAAACAATGCTGATTCGTACGATTAGTGAAGCATTGGATCTGTCCTTTAAACGTATCCAATTCACCCCTGACCTAATGCCTTCAGATATTACAGGTACTACCTTACTAGAGCGGGATGGAGAAGGGCGCCAGAAGTTCACGTTTAACGAGGGACCATTATTCAGTCAGCTCGTACTAGCGGATGAAATCAACCGGGCAACGCCTAAAACGCAAAGTGCATTGCTAGAAGCGATGGGAGAAAAAACAGTGACGGTTTTGGGTAAGACATATCCAATGGAAAAGCCGTTTTTTGTACTCGCCACACAAAACCCGATCGACATGGAAGGTACGTATCCTTTACCAGAGGCGCAGTTGGACCGTTTCCTATGTAAAATCAATTTACTTCATCCCTCTGCAAGCGAATTGAAAGAAATTGTAAAACGCACGACTGGAACTACTATTATTTCAATTCAGAAGGTGATCAGTAGAGAGGAATTACTCCAAGCACAGCAGCTTGTTCGTGAAATCGTTATTGCAGAAGAAATGATTGACTATGCGATTCAACTCATATCAATGACTCATTCTGAAACAAAAGAGGCGGATGAATGGTCCCAATATATCCAGTTCGGAAGTGGCCCCCGTGGCTTGCAAGCAATGATCCGTCTTGCAAAAGCAAGAGCCTTTCTGTCCGGGCGTGTGCACGTATCCATCGGTGATATACGAGCAGTTGCGAAACCAGCTCTTCTACACCGTATTCAGTTGAACTATGAAGCAGAAGCAGAAGGGATTACAAATGAGACGTTCCTGGATCATGTGCTTGCGAGCATGCGGAGGGAGGTAGTCGGTTAATGACTTCTTTCTTTCCATCTAGCTTATCCGCCCGTCTTGGTAGACTCTCATTTGTGCAGCATAGTGGGCGGCTTGGTCATCACAAAGGGAGCCATGTTTCTAAAAAAAAGGGTGCCTCTTTGGAGTTCTCGGATTTTAAGGAATACCATCCTGGTGATGACATCCGTCATATCGACTGGAACGTGTACGCCCGAACGGACTCATATTTCATCAAACAGTTTTTAGATGAACAGGAAATGCGTATTCATATAGTGCTAGATACAAGTAAGTCCATGAACTTTGAAGACAAGTGGAAATTTGCACAACAAGTTTCGATTGGGCTTGGGCAAATCGCATTGAAGAATGGTGATACGGTGTCCATTAGTCGAATGATTAGCGGGAAAAAGCAATTATTTACACGTAAAGGTGCGCGTCAGGCAGGTTCTTGGATGACTTATATTAGTCGCTTTGAACAACCTTCTGAAACAACTGGTTTATTGGATGCAATCCACACAATCCCTAAAGGAACGACTTTGTTATTTGTAGTCACCGATGCATTGGAACCAAATGAACATCTCAATCAGCTGTTTAAACAGCTTTCAACGAGAAGATGTCGGGATGTGCGTGTAATTGCTATCCGTTCGAAATCTGAGATTGCGCCTACGTACCAGGGAGACATTCGATTTATAGACAGTGAAAGTGAAAAGATTTCAGAAGTGACGATGATGCCCTCAATCGAAAACACGTATTTGCTTCAGCAGAAGAAACATCAACTGCGTATGCTGGAAAGTGCAGCGAAATACGGGATTGGCCTGCTAATGATAACACCTCAAACAGGACCTGAAGATGTATTTACGATCCAAATGCGTAGACAAGGTTGGGTACGCTAGAGAGGAGGTGCGTGGATGGGGTTTGCTAGCTTGACGAACTTGTGGACACTGATATTTCCACTAACAGTAGTCGTCTATTATTTATTCAGAAAACGTTTTGAACCGAAAACGATCTCATCTACACTATTTTGGGAGGAAGATCGCCGGGAAGAGAGCGTATCACCATTCATACGTAATTTGCAACGCAATGCTCTATTTTACTTACAGCTGTTAGCGCTTCTATTATTTGTATGGATGCTTCTTGGACCATCCATCAAGCAAACTCAAACTGAAGGCATTCCCCTCGTATTCATCGTCGATAGTTCTGCAACGATGCTAGCAACTCCAAAAGATTCCACACTATTTGAGATGAATCAAAGAGAGATGAAGAACTTACTCGAATCAGCGGAAGGACGCCCTGTTTCCATCGTGATTACAGGGAAGGAACCAGAATTTGCGATACAAAACAGCGATTCTCAATCAGCTATACAGGCAATTGAAGGCTTGTCGGTTCGGTATGAACATAACTATTTGGATACCTCCATTGAGCTTGTGAAGTCAATGTATAGTGAGCACGGAGCAGAAGTTCATATCTTTACGGATGCGTTGGAACGGACGGCATTGATGTATGAAGGTACTACTATGAGTTGGCATGTACATACAAATGACCAAAAACTAAACAACCATTCCATTGTCCGATTTGGGGCGAATCGACGTGAAGAAGGGGTAGTTGCAATTGTAAAGTTGCAGCATGATACAGAGAAAGCACAGCCAGGGACCATTCAATTAAAAGAAGCTGGTACTGAAAAAGTACTTGCTGAGGAAACTTTTAAAGGGGAACCGGGAAGTGAAGAATTGATTTCTTTTAAAAAGATTGAGACGAATGCTTCCGCGCTTCAAGTTGAACTGGTTGGTACTGATGACTATCGTGCTGATAACACCAGCCATGCGTTGCTAACGACTGAACGTGCGAAAGTGGTAGTGGATGCCACGCTTCACGAATTACTAAAAAAAGCTGCACAAGCCATTCAGGAAGAGGTCACAATCGATAATGGTGAACACTTCGATGAAGATGCTATTTTACGAATAACCGGTTCAGAAGGTTTTCTACAAAAAGGGAAACGACCGATTCTTCTAATTGGTAGAGAAGATGCTAAACCAATTGAAGCAAAGGGAGAAGTTTCGGTTACAAATGATCCATTATTTTCAATTGCAGCTCCAAAAGACATGTATGTAGAAGAAATTTATCCCCCTTTTGCAGACTATGAAGTACTTGCGAGAGTTGGTAAAGATCCACTTATCCAACGCTCACCTCGTGGAGATATTATCTTACTTGCAGACTTGGAAGCAACAGACTGGCCGTTGCAACCTACGTTTCCACTTTTCGTCTGGAGTGTCGTAAAATCTTTGGCAGATGACGCTGAAACGCTAGGAGTATTCACTCCACTTCAAAGGAAGTCTGTCGTGATGACGGAAGCTGTAGATATATATGAGTTATCCGGTTCTTATTTGTACACTACAGAGTCAGCAAATACATTACAGGCTCCAGCAATACCTGGCATTTATAAAGCAACAGATGGGACGACTGACAAATTCTTAGCTGTTCAGCTTGATCCCTCTGAAAAAAGTGTAGCGACAGGAGATTCTTATTCAACCGGAAAGTTGGCAACAACAGATGTAAAGAAGGAACAAAAAGTTCCAGTCATCTGGCCATTTCTTCTGCCACTCTTACTGCTATTGCTCATAGAATGGGAGGTGCAGCGACGCCGTGGATATCCGTATTGATCATCCTTTATGGTTGCTATTATTAGTCCCAATTGTTGCCTATATGATTTTCACATGGCGTTCAGTAGAGAGGAAAACACCTAGAGCAGCACTTCTTTTTATACTTCGAGGTGCTTCCGTTCTATTCCTGTTAGCAACACTAGTGTCACCATACCTAGTCCTTTTCAATGAAGAGGAACAGATACTGTTCCTTGCCGATCGTTCAGCTTCAACCTCAGGTACAACAGAAGAAATGGATACATTCATTGAAAAAAGTCTAGGTTCCAAAAAATCCGGTCAAGCGGTAGGACTCTATTCGTTTGCAGGTGATTTTCGGACGGACGCTGCGTTAACGAAAGGTCAAGTGCGCGTACCCGAGGTTGAATCACTGGAAGAAGCAGGAGAAACAGATATTGAGAAGGCTCTTTCCCTAGCGAATGCCATTGGCTCTGCCGAATCCGCAACGCGAATTGTTTTGCTCTCAGATGGATTACAAACTAGAGGAGATGCATTAAGCTACTTACAGAAATTCACAGATAGCCGTGTGCAGATTGATGTTGCGCAGCTGAATCATCAGGTGTTCCCGGATGCAGCCTTAACAAAGTTAGATGTTCCGAGGACTGCTTATGCCGGGCAACAGCAGCTCATGACCATTGAAGTGAATGCATCAGATCGGACAACAGGGACCTTATATTTGTATCAAGACGATCGACCTCTCGGTGAAGAGGATATCGAACTAGTTCCTGGGAAGAACCAATTCACCTACCCGTTACCTGCAGTGAATACAGGTTTAGTAAAGTATGAGGCAAAACTCGTCGTAGAAAATGATCATTTTTTAGAGAATAATCGAATGTTCGCGGCTGTGACTGTACAAGGACAACCATCCGTATTGGTTGTCGAAACTGAGGACCATCCATCGGTAATCCCTGGTCTCCTGGATCAGAACACATTGAACATTACAACACTTCAAGCAAAAGATCTACCTTCAACTTTATCTGGCTATTTACCTTATCAGGCAATCATTTTTGATAATGTGCCGGGCACTCTAGTTGGAGAAGAAAAAATGGCTATGATTGAACAGACAGTGAAGAATTTCGGAACGGGTTTCATGATGACAGGGGGAACCAATAGTTTTGGACTCGGTGGTTATTTCAAAACGCCGATTGAAACTCTTTTGCCAGTTGAAATGGAAGTGAAAGGAAAAGAAGAGCTTCCTTCACTAGGACTTGTGATTGCCATGGACCGATCGGGAAGTATGAGCGGATCGAAGCTAGTCCTTGCGAGGGAAGCTGCCGCACGGTCAGTCGAATTACTTAGAGAAAAAGACACGTTCGGATTTACGGCGTTTGACGATAGTATATGGGAAGTTGTCCCCGTAGGTCCTCTTGATGATAAAAAAGATGTGACTTCGAAGATTTTATCCGTACCTGCTGCCGGGGGGACTAATATTTTCCCTTCAGTTGCAAAAGCATATGAGGATCTGGCAGACCTATCTCTCCAACGGAAACACGTCATTCTCTTAACCGATGGACAATCTTCGATGCCTGCTGGATATCTCGACATTATTGAAGAAGCTAAAAATAACAATACGACGTTATCCACAGTGGGAATCGGTACTGATGCGGACGAATCCTTATTAGAAGAGATGGCAGAAGCAGGTGGTGGACGTTATTATGGTGTTTCTGATGAATCCACCGTTCCTGCAATTTTGTCTCGCGAAACCATAACGATGACCCGGACTTATATCGAAGATGATCCCTTCTATATGAAGCTTGGAAACGTGCCGGAGTGGAATGAGTTATTTGCTCTCGGAGTCCCTCAGATGAATGCCTACATCGCAACGACTGCTAAACCAACAGCTGACGTTGCTGCAATTAGCCCTAAAGAGGATCCAATCATTGCTGAATGGAAATACGGGCTTGGTCGAACTGTTGCATTCACTTCGGATTCATCAGGTCAGTGGTCTGGAGAACTAGCTGCGTGGGAAGCATATCCTGAGTTTTGGAATACGGCAATGAGAAGAATTTTACCTTCCTATAGTTCAGCACCTTATGTACTGACCCAAGGCGATGGCGGGAAATTCACCATTACGGATACGAGTGGAGAATCGGCATTTCTTGAGGTGACTGCGGTGACAGAGGCAGGAGAGGAAATAGAAGTAATTGAAGATCAGACGGCACCTGGTAAAGTAACTATTTCACTCAACTCGACACCTGGTCTTGTTTATCTCAGTGTAAAAGACGATCAAAACCGATTATTTGAGACAGGTGTGACGATTCCTTACAGTGAAGAATATAGACCAAAAGCTCCGAATGAAGACTTGTTAGCGGCAATCACTAAAGAAACAGGTGGAAGGGTATTGGAAAATCCTAATGAGGCATTTCGGTCACTTCCTTATCGTGGTGAAGAGCGGAAATCCATTACAACTTGGCTCTTATTAGGATCCTTGCTCCTATTCTTTGCAGATATCACATTGCGCCGATTCAGTAGATTTGTGCCCGTGTTGAGAAAGAAATCTCCCATTGAAGAAATAGACTCATCAGATCAGACGAGTGTTACTGAACTGCTTAAACAAAAGCGGAAACGATAGATCCATAAAAAAACCAAAGCCCTTTTTAAGTGGCTTTGGTTTTTTTGGAATTCAAGAACGTGTTGCAGCTAATGTATCTGTATTTCTCTTTGCCCATGTAGCGGCTAGTAGGAAGCATGAAAGAAGTATTGCAGTCCCGAGAAAGTACGGAGCTGTCATTTTCCAGTCGAAAACGAAGCCAGCTAATGCGGGGCCAACCATGTTTCCTAAGCTCATGTAAGCATTCATCATTCCTGCTGCATAGCCTTGTTCATTGCCTGCGAGTTTTGAGACCAAAGTATTTACTGCTGGCCTCAATAATGCAGTAGCCGTGGAGAAAATCGTTGCAACTAGCAAGATGGACCAGAACATATTCACAAATGTAATACTGAGCATCGCCACCGCTGCAATGACTAAGTTGATGAGGATGACACGCATTTCACCGAACCGTTTGAATAAGCGATTGATAACAAACGTTTGGATGAGTACACCAACAAATCCACCCACTGTAATGATGACCGCAATCATAAGCGGCGTGTAATTGTATTTAATGCCTACGTAAAGAGAGATGGTCGATTGGAAGTTTGCTAGTCCAAAAGAGAAGACGAACATGACAAGTAAGACGACGAAATAGGGAGTCTTAGATGAGCGTGCGATTTGTTGAAACAAATTCTCGGTTCGTCTTGGCCCATTTTCAGCAGATGGGCTCGGAGCGGGATTGGGTAAAATGTAAAACGACATGACCGCAGCGAATAATGCAGCTCCTGCAGCAAAGTAGAAGGGGAACTGTAACCCGAATTTAGATAGAAAACCTCCAACACCAGGTCCTATCATGAATCCGAGAGACATGGAGGCACCAAGTAAACCCATACCGCGTCCACGTTCTTCAAATGTTGTAATATCCGCAACAAAGGCCATCATCGGAGGAATTAAGAATGCCGAACCGAAACCAGAGAAGAATCGCGCTACAAAGAGCATCCAAAGTTCAGTGGAAAGGCCAAAAGCAAGCTGGGAAACCCCATAAAGAATGAGTCCGAAAATGATGATGTTTTTTCTTCCATGCTTATCTGAAAGTGAACCGGAAATGGGAGAAAATATGAATTGGGCAAATGAGAAAACAGCAATGAGTGATCCGAGGGCAGCACCAGCCACGCCAAACGTTCCTAAGTATTCAGGCATGATTGGAATGATCAGTCCAATTCCTGACATGGTGATGAACATATTGAACATCAGAATATAAATAGCAAAAGAAGTAGATTTAGTGGCCACGCGTGTTCCTCCTTCATATTCAGTTGTATCCTCGTACTAGTTTAGCATACAGCTTGTCTCTACTGTGTTGGGACAGCTTGGACAATTCTAACAATACACATTTCCCTATATTTTCAACTAAGATTGGTAGATAAAGTGTTAATCTTGTCCCAAGGATTGTAAAGGTGCTCATAAAACGGGGATTGTGATCATAAATCGCGAAAGGTGATCATAAACTCCTGAAAGTGATCATAAATTACAGAAAGCGCTCTTAAACCTGGGAAAGTGCTCATAACTCAAGAAAAGTGCTCATAAATTTAAAAAAATGATCATAAGCCATTGAAACTTCTATTCCTCTATCTTCAACCTCCCGCGGTACATAACTTTCGCACCATCCATCTCCACCTCGCGACAAATCAATCCCTTCAAATAAAAAAACAGAAGCGACAATTCGCTTCTGCTGTAACCAAACAACTTACTTCATATTCATCTTAAACTCCAAAAACAACTCATTGTACGTACCAAGCATTTCCAATCCTAAATCTTTATACACTTCCAAGTGCTCCCGGGCCTTTTCATCCGGGTAATACCGTTCATCAGAAACGACCTCTGGGTCTAGGAGGGACAGTGCTTCTTTATTAGGCGTGGAATAACCTACGTAATCCGCATTTTGAGCAGCGACTTCAGGACGTAGCATGAAGTTGATAAACTCGTAAGCCCCGTCGATGTTTTTCACCGTCTTTGGAATCACGATGTTGTCGAACCATAAGTTCGAACCTTCTTCAGGGACCACATATGTGATGTCTTCGTTCTCAGACATCATATCCGCTGCTTGCCCGGACCATATGAGAGAAACGGCTGCTTCGTTATTCATCATCATTTGGGTTACTTCATCCCCGATGACTGCTTTAATATTCGGGCTTAGCGTTTTCAGCTTATCCGTCGCTTCACGAAGTTCGTCAATGTTTGTTGAGTTGAGTGAGTAGCCTAGTGAATTCAAGCTCATCCCGATAACTTCACGTGCACTATCCACCAGAACAGCTTCTTGCTTTAGTGAAGGATCCCACAGGTTATCCCAACTCTCAAATGTTTGACCATCTAACAATGTGGGATTATAAGCAATCCCGAGTGTGCCCCAGAAATAGGGGATGGAATACGTATTGTCGGGGTCAAATGGAAGATCCATGAAATAGGGATCGATATTTTTAATGTTCGGAATCTTGTCGTAATCGAGAGGGATGAGCAAATCTTTTTCTCGCATCATCTCCACCATATACTCTGACGGTACTGTGATGTCGTAGGATGTACCGCCTTGCTCGATTTTCCCCATCATTCCTTCATTGGAATCGAAGGTTTCATAGATGACATTGATGCCTGTTTCTTTTTCAAACTGCTTGATGAGATCAGGGTCAATATATTCACCCCAGTTATAAACGGTCAGTGTATTCCCACCGGATTGCGCACCGCTTTTAGCAAGTTGTGCATTGATGATCATCAGAATGGCTGCTGTTGCCGCAATAAGAATGGCTCCACGTACTAACGCTTTCATCGCTTCAGCCCCCTAGCAGGTGTTTTAGGTCGATTTGTTAGGAAGTAATAGCCCAAAATCAGACCAGCTGTTATTACAAAGATGAGACCAGAGAGTGCATTGATCGTTAACGTGACACCTGTTCTAGCCATCGAGTATATTTCAACGGAAAGTGTCGAGAATCCATTTCCGGTCACAAAGAACGTTACCGCAAAGTCATCCAAAGAATAGGTTAGCGCCAAGAAAAACCCCGCAAAGATCCCAGGTTTAATGAATGGCAAAATGACACGAGACATAATTTCTTTACGAGTAGCGCCAAGGTCGAGTGCAGCATCGATCAGTGTCGGACTCATCTCCTGGAGTTTTGGTAACACCATAATGACGACAATCGGAATACTGAACGCTATATGGGAAAGTAGCACCGAGGCAAATCCGAGTTTGATGCCGACTAGTGTAAACAGAATAAGGAACGAAGCACCGATGATGACGTCAGGACTTACCATAAGAATACTATTCATGGAAAGCATGGCATTCCGCATCGCTTTGTTCTTCATGTAATGGATTGTGATTGCTCCCATCACTCCAATTGCTGTTGATATCAAAGCAGAGAGTAAGGCGACGACTACTGTATTGAGCACAATGATGATGAGCCGTTTATCTTCAAAAACAGCAGCATAATGTTCCCATGTGAAGGACTCGAAATGGGACATCGTGCCACCAGAGTTAAATGAGTAAAAAATCAAATAGAAAATAGGTGCATATAAAACAAGAAAGACAGCTGTTAAATAGATTTTTGGGAGTTTACCGTTTCTTTCCACTTCCAGCCATCCCCCTTTCGTTCGCAGTCGTTAGAAGCAAGATCACTACCATGAATAGAATTAAGAACACTGCAATCGTTGAGCCCATTCCCCAGTTTTGTGTAACGAGGAATTGTTGCTCAATTGCTGTACCTAGCGTTATGACTTTGTTTCCTGCAATGAGTCGGGTGATCATGAACAACGAAAGCGCAGGGATGAATACAACTTGAATCCCGGACTTAACCCCATTAAGGGTTAGTGGCCAGATCACACGTCTGAAAGTAGTCCAAGCATTCGCGCCTAAATCTCGAGAGGCGTCTATCAGCGCAGGATTCAATTTATCCAGAGCATTGAAAATCGGTAATATCATAAATGGAATGAAGATATAAACAGAAACGAAAACGAAACTGAAGTCTGTGAACAAAATCTGTTGTTTCCCAATACCAACAGTTTCAAGTAACGCATTTACCGGTCCATATAACCCCATCAAGCCAATGAACGCATATGTCTTTAACAGTAGATTAATCCACGATGGGATGATGATCAGTAACAGCCACAATTGTTTATGCTTCAATTTCGTTAAAAAATAAGCTGTTGGGTATGAGATTAGCAACGAGAAGAACGTAATGAGAAAAGCATACCAAAATGAGCTCACTGTCAGTTTGAGATAGACAGACGTGAAAAAGTTTTTATAGTTATCGAATGTGAAATTGCCACTTAAATCGAAAAATGAGTAGTACACAATCAGTCCGATCGGTGCAATGACAAAAAGTATAATCCAAAGAGAGTATGGAACCATGGACAAACGAAGGCTAGCGCGATTAGTTTTCATCCGCCGCACCATACGCTTCAAGTCGCGCATCATAGTCTTCTTCGGACTCGTTGAGACGCATGACGTGAATGTTTTCTGGGATAAAGTCTAGACCGATTTGCATGCCAACTTCAGCTTTTTTCGTCGAATGGACGAGCCATTCATTTCCATCTTTGTCGTATGTTGAAATTTCATAGTGCACACCTCGGAAAAGGGAAGTGTCTACTGTAACTGTCAGTTTCCCGGCATCTACTGGCGTAATTTCAATATCTTCCGGTCGAAGCACGATGTCTACTTTCTCATTGGGCTGGAGTCCAGCATCGGCGCATTCAAATCGTTTTCCGTTAAATTCAACAAGGTAGTCTTCGATCATGACGCCAGATACAATATTCGATTCACCGATGAAATCAGCAACGAAACGGTTAATAGGCTCATCGTAAATATCGATTGGTGTACCCGATTGCTGAATTTGTCCAGAGTTCATAACGAAGATTTCGTCGGACATCGCAAGTGCTTCCTCTTGGTCGTGTGTGACAAAAATGAAAGTTTTCCCAAGGCGTTGCTGTAGCTCTCGTAGCTCATACTGCATCGCTGAACGTAGTTTCAAATCTAGTGCAGAAAGGGGTTCATCCAACAATATGACTTCCGGATCGTTGATGATCGCGCGTGCAATTGCGACACGTTGACGTTGACCACCGGACATTTCCGTGATCTCTCGGTTTTCATAACCAGCAAGGTTGACGAACTTAAGTGCTTCTTTCACACGTCGATCCACTTCGGCTTTTTTTACTTTTTTGATGCGTAACCCGAACGCGACGTTTTCATAGACGTTCAAATGAGGGAACAGGGCGTAATCTTGGAAAACGGTGTTCACTTGTCGTTCGTTGGCAGGGGTTTGGTTGACAGATTTCCCATTAAAGTAAATCGTCCCTTCAGAAGGCTCAGAAAATCCAGCGATAAGTCGCAGGATTGTTGTTTTCCCACAGCCGGAAGGACCGAGAAGTGTGTAGAACTTTCCGCGTTCCATTTCAAATGAAACACCATCTAATACAGTTGTGTCTTCGCCGAAGCGTTTGCTGACATTCTCAAAGCGAATGATTGGTTGTGTGGACAATGAGGGTCCCCCTTTTTATAAGTAAGATTCTGTAGCGACGAGTAAGAGCTCGCTGATTCCGTCGTGTGCATTTGAAATGCGGTGCTGGTCTTCTGCAGAATAGTACACTGCATCACCCTCACTTGCTGAATAAATACGAGTTCCGATCTCTATTTCAACGTTCCCTACAAGTACATAGATAAACGTCTCAGAAAGGGAAGGGGCAAACTGTTTCAGCTCTCCTTTATGTGAGAACGTAATATGTACGGGTTCCATTTCGTTTTCGTTGGATCTAGGAATGAGCCAGCGTATTTTGTAATGCAACTCATCGTTTATATACGTTGTTTGGTCTTCTGGTGAGTAAACGACGGGATCACTCTTCTTTGTTTCGTCAAAAAAGTCTTTTGGAGTTGTACCGAGAACTTCGAGCAAGGAGAAAAGCGTTTCGATAGAAGGGGAATTCAAATCCCGTTCTAATTGAGAAATGTAGCCTTTCGTCAAATCAGTGCGTTCACCAAGCTCTTCTTGTGTGAGCCCGCTTTGTAATCGCAGTCGTTTGATTTTGCTGCCGATCTGCATGTGTCATCCTACTTTCATGAAAGTTTAGTATAACTGAACTTCAAGTTTACTTTTAGCATCTTTCATTATACAAAATCATCACAGGAAATCAAGAGTAGATTTAAGCAATAATACTAGTCACTTCTCAATCCAATAATAACTATCTCGCAGGCATTATAAACAAAGAGTGATAACGGGCTTTCGTTGTGTTATTACTAGAGGCGTAGTAGAATAATACCAAAGAAATGGGGGACTCCGATTGGGCGAGAAAATGCTGTTTTATTTTGACCCGGAAGACCGGCACTGGAATAATTTGATGAAGACCGCACTGAATAGTGACATGCAAACGGTAACGGATGGCAGTTCCCGTGTGTTTTTATATCATAATGAAACAATGATCGAATGGTCGGAAATGGCGGATCACTGTGTTCGTTGTATGGGCTCACTCGTTTATAATGAAGAATTCGATTCCGTGTACTGTGCGTCGTGTGATGAATGGCGAGAAGTATCATGCGAAGATCCATCTTGCGACTTTTGTGGTGACAGACCCGCAAAGCCTTCAATGTGCACGGACAGTGAAGAATCATAATTGATCTTCTTCTCAATTACATGACATTTTTCGATAATGATTCTTATGTATGATTCATTCTAATTGATATTCCGACAAGCTTTTGATAAGCTAGAGAAGAATTGAGCGGATGAGAATTCCGCCCAGAAGATAATTGGAGGGATTTTGAATGGTAGAACGCATGGTTGGTAAGCAAGCGCCAAGATTCGAAATGGAAGCTGTAATGACGGACAAGTCATTCGGTAAAGTAAGCCTTGAAGAAAACATGAAAAATGATAAGTGGACTGTATTGTTCTTCTATCCAATGGACTTTACATTTGTCTGCCCGACAGAGATTACTGCAATGTCTGATCGTTTTGACGAGTTTGAAGACCTTGATGCAGAAGTTATCGGTGTATCTACAGACACTATTCACACACATAAAGCTTGGATCAACACAGACCGTAAAGACAATGGTCTTGGAGATTTGAATTACCCACTTGCTGCGGATACAAATCACGAAGTAGCTCGTAACTACGGCGTATTGATCGAAGAAGAAGGAATTGCTTTGCGCGGTCTTTTCATCGTCAACCCAGAAGGTGAAATGCAATACCAAACAGTATTCCACAACAATATTGGTCGCGATGTAGACGAAACACTTCGTGTACTTCAAGCGCTTCAAACTGGCGGTCTTTGCCCAGCAAACTGGCGTCCCGGTCAAGAAACTCTATAATTTCATATATTGAAAATTGATTGAAGTTCCCCGCTCAGCTTTTGCAGCGGGGATTTTTATCCAAGAGGAGGAACTAGCACATGAAATTACGTGAACAATTACCAGAACTATCTGGTGCAACAGCATGGTTGAACGGTGAAGTTACCAAATCTGAACTCGTAGGCGAAAAACCGACACTCATTCACTTTTGGTCAGTGAGCTGTCATATGTGTAAAGAAGCGATGCCAGACGTTAATGCATTTCGTGATAAGTACAAAGACGAATTGAATGTTGTCGCTGTCCATATGCCACGTTCTGAAGATGATGTGGATTTGGAGAACATTAAAGCTGTTGCCGCTGAACACGACATTACACAACCGATTTACGTAGACAGCGAACTTAAACTGAATGATGCATTCGAAAATCAGTACGTACCTGCATATTATGTGTTCGACAAAGACGGTCAGCTTCGTCACTTCCAAGCTGGCGGAAGTGGCATGAAAATGCTTGAAAAGCGCGTAAATCGTGTACTTGATGAAATGAAGAAGTAAGTTTTAAAACCCGACGTCCGTTTTCACGGTCTGTCGGGTTTTCTCGATATTTGAGAGAGTTGAGCTGCTATGGTAAACTTAACGCATTCTTACGTGAATCGGAGAGATGAGATATGAAAAAGGAATTTGTCGTCATCGGCCTTGGCCGCTTTGGTGGGAGTATCGTGAACGAACTAATTGAACTGGATGCTTCTGTTATGGCAATTGACAAATCTCAAGATCGAGTGGATGAGTTTGCTCAAATTGCGACACAAGCAGTTGCAGCGGATACGACCGATGAATCGTCTTTACGATCACTTGGAATTCGTAATTTTGAACATGTTGTCGTTGCAATTGGAGAGAATATTCAAGCCAGTATTTTAACAACGCTGATTCTAAAAGAACTTGGTGTGCAAATGATTACGGTGAAAGCACAAAATGATTATCATGAAAAAGTATTGCGCAAAATTGGGGCAGACCACGTCATTCATCCTGAGCGTGATATGGGACGACGCATTGCGAATCGAATGGTATCAAACGATATTCTCGATTACTTAGAACTATCCGATGAGTATTCAATTGTGGAAATCCGTGCAAACGAAAAACTATCAGGCGCAACATTAATAGACTTGGATATCCGTGCAAAATTCGGTGTCAATATTGTCGCGATTAAACGGGAAGATCACATTTTAGTTTCACCTCAAGCGATAGAAGAGATTCGTTTGAATGATGTACTAATTGTAATTGGATCAGATGTCGATATACATCGCTTCGAGAAAAAAGTATTGCACTAAAAAAAACAGCCTCACCCGGTTGGTTCAATCGGGGAAGGCTGTTTTTATTATACTTCTAAAATTACAGGTAGAATCATAGGTCTACGTTTTGTTTTGTCATATAGATAAGAGCTGAGTGAATCGATGATATCACTTTTTAGTACTCCGATATCAGCTGGTCCAGTCGACAATTTGCGGTGCATTTGACGCGTTAGCATATATTGGGCTTCGTTAATCATCGCGCCAGATTCACGCATGTAAACGAATCCACGTGAAATTAGATCTGGACCTGAAACAACGCGGTTACGTTTCTTATCAATCGTTGCGACGACAATAACAAGACCGTCTTCGGAAAGGTTTTTGCGATCGCGAAGAACGACATTTCCGATATCTCCAATCCCGCTACCATCAATGTAGATGTCACCTGAAGGAACGCGTCCAGCAGGTCGTGCAGTATCTTCAGTAAGCGCAAGGACATCTCCGTTAGACATGATGAAGATATTATCCGGTTCCACATCACATGCAATTGCAAGTTCTTCGTGCATTTTCAGCATTCGATATTCACCATGGATTGGCATGAAGAATTTCGGCTGAATAAGACGTAACATCAGTTTTTGTTCTTCTTGTGAACCGTGACCCGATGTATGGATATTGTTCAGTGCGCCATGAATGACTTCTGCACCGGCGCGGAACAAAGCATTAATCGTCTTATTCACACTTAACGTATTACCTGGAATAGGTGAAGATGAGAAGATGACTGTATCGCCTGGCTGAATCTGAACTTGACGGTGTGTACCGTTAGCAATTCGAGACAATGCAGCCATTGGCTCACCTTGACTGCCTGTACATAAAATCATTACTTCGTTTGCAGGTAAACGATTAATGCTCTGAGCATCTACAAAGAGATCTTTTGGTGCATCGATGTAGCCAAGTTCCCGGCCGATTGTTATCGCGTTATCCATGCTGCGTCCGAAGACAGCAACTTTCCGTCCATGAATTTGTGCAGCTTCAATTACTTGCTGCAAACGGTGGATATTCGACGCAAACGTTGCGAAAATTACACGTCCGTCTACTTTTCTGAAGATATCATTTAAGCTATCCCCAACTTTACGTTCCGACATTGTAAAGTTTGGAACTTCAGCATTAGTACTATCAGAGAGAAGGCAAAGAACACCCTCGCTACCGATTTTAGCCATTTTTGCGAGGTTAGCAGGTTCTCCGACAGGCGTGAAGTCGAATTTAAAATCACCTGTGTGCACGATATTGCCTGAAGGAGTTTTAACAACGACACCATACGCATCGGGAATACTGTGTGTCGTGCGGAAGAATGATACAGCGGTTTTTCGGAATTTGAAAACATCCTCTTCACCAAACTCAATGAGCTTCGTTGAACGAACGAGACCATGTTCTTCAAGCTTGTTGCGTAATAAGCCAAGTGCCAATTTACCACCGTAAACAGGCATATTCACTTGTTTCAATAAGTAAGGGATTCCTCCGATATGATCTTCGTGACCATGTGTGATGAATAATCCTTTAATTTTATCAGCATTTCTTTTCAAATACGTGTAATCAGGAATGACGTAGTCAATTCCGAGTAGATCGTCTTCTGGGAATTTAATACCCGCATCTATCAAGATGATTTCATCTTGAAATTGTACGGCATACGTGTTCTTACCGATTTCACCTAGTCCGCCTAAGGCAAAAACGGCAGTTTCATTATTTTTAATAGACTTCATGTGCATTACACCTGCTCAAGCTCGAAGTGTTCAGAAGCTTGCTCGTATTCGAGATGCTCCCCTTCAAGTTGTTGAATGAATTCAATGTTATAATTACGATTTTGTAACTTTTTGCGTACATCACGTGCAGATTCAGCTTCCACATACAATGTTTGTGTGTTTTCGCGGACAGGTACTTGTACCTTGGTTTCTTGGTAATAAACTTTAAAGATCATGTTGTGCTCTCCTTTTTCTTAACGTTCGATTTTTGGACTGATACTTTTAATAGTACCACGTCATTCATGGAAAATAAAGAAAAGCCCACCTTATGAAGGGTGGGCGTATCAACGTTATGCGATTGACTTTTTACCGAGGATGCCATTCAGCCGTTTTAACAGTTTACGTTTCAGGCGCTTATACATGGCAATATCACTCCTTGTTAAAGAAGTGTAACGTATTTTGAACTTTCTGTCAAGTGTCGATTACTCACCTTCATAAGGAAGTGCATCTGGAATATCTTTATAAGGTGCCTTAGGATCGATATGATCGTAAAACATTATTCCGTTCAGGTGATCAAGCTCGTGCTGGAATGCAATTGCGGGTAGACCTTTCAAGCGCTTTTTGAATTCGTTTCCTTCCGCATCGAATGCTTTTATCGTAATACGTGAGTATCTTGGCACGAACCCTTCCACTTCACGATCGACAGATAGACACCCTTCTCCGGTAGCTAAATACGTTTTTTCTACAGAATGACTGACTATTCTTGGGTTGATCGCCACTAGACTGACATCTTTGTCTTTCTCTTGTTCAATATGCAAAGCGAACATTCTTTTGGGATGATTTACTTGAGGTGCTGCTAATCCAATCCCAGCACGTAGCTCATATTTTTCAGCTATGGCATCGTCTTGACTATTCATGACATATTCTAGTAAATCGGATGCTAGCTGTTTGTCTTCAGCGGAAAGAGGGAATGTTAGCTCTTCAGAACGCATCCGTAGTGTAGGATGCCCTTCTCGTATAATATCTTTCATTAAAATCATGTTGGTGTCTCCTTTTCGTTATAGTGCCTCTTCTTAGTATAATGGAATTAGGAAACGTGTGAAAGGATTTGCTGTTGAACTTTAAAAAGGTAGGGGGAATACAGTGAAAAAATTATTATTAATCATCCCGATGTGCTTGATGCTTTTTGTAGGAGGGTGCACAGAAGCGCAAGATCAAACTCAAAAAGAGTTAGCGGGGCTTTTATCGGATATTCAGGAGTACGAGACCAAAGTTGCAGAGTATGAAAAACAGTTGGCTACTCTAGAGAAAAAGGAACAAATTTTGTTTAATAAAACAGTGGAATTTACTGTGGAAGAAAGAGAACTCATTGAAAGTGGAGTTTCTAGAATGGAAACTTCCCTCGAAGAGAGAAAAAATCTTATAGAAGTAGAACGGGGAGTAATTGATGATGCACAGGAAACAGCTAAACGTCTTGAATCACTCCCAACAGCAACTAGTGATGATGCAGAAGGGGCGATCGCAAAGTTAAAAACTGCCTTATCGAAGAGGTTTGAACTTCATTACGAAGTTATGGATTTGTACAGTGAACTAACGGAAAAACAAAGCGCTCTGTATGAATTATTGATTGAGGAAAATGTAAAACGGGTAGAGTTGGAAGGGGCAACAGTTGCGGTCAATAAACAACGTGCGAAACTTGAGGATGCCATTCTAGTATTCAATCAATCCACAATGGAAGTGAATAGCGCTTTGAAAGAAACGCAACAAGTTGAATTTAAATGATAACTTTCAGTTTATTCTATTATAATACAGAATGATGGTTGTACTAATACAGATGTGGTGAGTAGATAGACGGTTTTTGGTGACGCATACAATCTATATGCTCCATACATTGACCGTTCCTTTACCTTTCAGTATACTGAGTGTGGAAGATTGATTGTATCAATAGAATGTCGCGATTTATCTAATACAGTTAAGAGAAGGAGAGTTGCCGAAATGGCTGCAGAAAAGAACAAGCAGTTCGATCCAACAAGTGTTTTACATGAGATCGAAGAAAAGTTTGAAATGTTCCAGATCCTAAACGAGGACGGAAAGATTGTGAATAAAGAATCAGATCCTAAACTATCGGATGAAGATTTAACAGAACTGATGGAGCGCATGGTGTATACGCGTATTCTAGATCAACGCTCGATTGCTCTGAATCGTCAAGGTCGCCTTGGTTTTTACGCGCCAACAGCAGGTCAAGAAGCATCTCAACTTGCGTCTCATTTTGCTTTAGAAAAAGATGATTTCATTTTACCGGGGTACCGTGATGTTCCTCAACTGATTTTCCATGGCTTGCCGTTACATATGGCGTTCCTTTGGTCTCGTGGGCATTTCTTAGGAAGTGAAATTCCTGAAGGACTTAATATTTTCCCACCACAAATTATTATTGGTGCACAATACGTCCAAGCGGCGGGAGTGGCACTTGGTTTCCAAAAACGCGGCACTAAATCTGTTGTAATGACATACACAGGTGATGGTGGTACATCACAAGGTGATTTCTACGAAGGCCTCAATTTCGCAGGCGCGTTCCGTTCCCCTGCTATTTTCGTTGTGCAAAATAACCAATTTGCAATTTCAACGCCACGTGAAGTGCAGACAGCAGCGAAAACACTTGCACAAAAAGGTATCGCAGCGGGAATCCCAAGTATTCTTGTAGATGGAATGGATCCACTTGCGGTTTATGCGGCTACGAAAGACGCTCGAGAACGCGCAGTGAATGGGGAAGGTCCGACTTTGATAGAAACGATGTGTTACCGATACGGTCCACATACAATGGCAGGCGATGATCCAACTCGTTACCGTACTTCTGATATTGATAACGAATGGGAAAAGCGTGATCCAATCGTTCGTTTCCGTACGTACTTGGAAGGGAAAAAACTATGGAACGAAGAAAAAGAAAATGAAGTAATCGAACGTGCCAAACAAGAAATCAAGGACGCGATTAAACAAGCGGACCAAGCTCCAAAACAAAAGGTGACTGATTTCCTTAAAATTATGTATGCAGGCGATATGCCATACAATCTACAAGAACAGTTTGACATCTACACGGAAAAGGAGTCGAAATAACCGATGGCACAATTGACGATGATCCAAGCAATTACCGATGCAATGCGCACGGAATTGAAAAATGATGAAAACGTGCTCGTGTTTGGTGAGGACGTCGGTAAAAACGGCGGGGTTTTCCGAGCAACCGAAGGTCTTCAAAAAGAATTTGGAGAAGAACGCGTATTTGATACACCACTTGCAGAATCAGGAATTGGTGGTCTTGCAATTGGTCTTGCATTGACAGGCTATCGCCCTGTAATGGAACTGCAATTTTTCGGCTTCTTATTTGAAGTAATGGACTCAGTAAGCGGACAAGCTGCACGTATGTCTTTCCGTAGTGCAGGTAAATTAAAAGCACCAATTACTATCCGCTCACCATTTGGTGGAGGCGTGGCAACACCGGAAATGCACGCAGATAGTCTTGAAGGACTTGTCGCAGCACAACCTGGACTTAAAGTTGTTATTCCATCGACACCATATGATGCTAAAGGACTTCTAATCTCTGCGATTAAAGATGATAATCCTGTGATTTTCTTAGAACATATGAAGTTATACCGCTCATTCCGTCAAGAAGTTCCTGAAGAGGAGTATACGATTCCTTTAGGTAAAGCAGACGTGAAGCGAGAAGGTACGGATCTTTCAATTATCACTTACGGTGCAATGGTTCAAGAAAGTCTGAAAGCAGCAGAAGCACTTGAAAAAGACGGACACTCTGTTGAAGTGGTCGACTTACGGACTATTCAACCGTTAGACGTTGAAACGATTATTGCTTCTGTTGAGAAAACTAATCGAGCAATTGTTGTTCAAGAAGCACAGCGTCAAGCTGGAATTGCTGCAAATGTCGTTTCTGAAATTATGGAGCGAGCTGTGTTGAGTCTTGAAGCACCAGTACTTCGCGTAACTGCACCGGATACAATTTATCCGTTTGCACAAGGTGAAAACACTTGGCTTCCAAAAGCAGATGACATTGTTGCAACAGCGAAAAAAGTACTTGAATTTTAATAGCCAGTCTATTGGACTGAGGAGAGGGTGGATCACGTGGCATATCACTTCCGTTTACCAGATATCGGAGAAGGAATTCATGAAGGTGAAATCGTAAAGTGGTTCGTATCTAAAGGCGACACTATTAACGAAGATGATACACTTCTTGAAGTGCAAAACGACAAATCTGTCGTGGAAATCCCTTCACCTGTATCAGGAACTATAGAAGAAATACTTGTAAGTGAAGGAACAGTAGCAATTGTGGGAGATAAATTGATTCGAATTGACTCTCCAGATCACGAAGATGAGGAAGAAGAGGCGCCTGCGGAAGAAAAACAGGAAGCTAAATCAGAATCTCAAGTTCAAGCTACTGCAGAACAAGGACAACCTGTTGATAAAAAAGAAGTACCAAAAGATGAAGCAGGTGATGCAACAGATGCAACACCTGAGTCAACAGGAGGAACAAAGAGTCAAGATGTTGACCCGAACCGTCGTGTCATCGCAATGCCTTCAGTTCGTAAATTTGCTCGTGAAGAAGGCGTGGATATTCGCCAAGTTGTCGGTTCAGGGAAGAATGGTCGGGTTATCAAAGAAGATATCGAATCATTCAAATCGGGTGGTAACAAATCAGCTCAAACTGAAGCTCAGGAAGATAGCGTTCAAACTGGTGGTCAGGATGAGCAACAGGAACAACAAGCTCAATCATCAGCAGTTACAGTTCCTGAAGGAGACTTCCCAGAAACACGCAAGAAGCTATCACCTATACGTAAGATGATTGCGAAGGCGATGGTTAACTCTAAGCATACTGCTCCTCACGTAACACTTCTTGACGAGGTAGATGTAACTGAATTGGTTGCTCACCGCAAGAAGTTTAAAGAAATTGCAGCTGAACAAGATATTAAACTGACTTACTTGCCATATGTTGTGAAAGCGCTCGTTTCAACATTACGTAAATTCCCGGAATTGAATACATCGTTAGACGATGCGACTGAAGAATTGATACAAAAGCATTACTTCAATATCGGAATTGCAGCAGATACAGATCGTGGTCTTTTAGTACCAGTCATTAAGCATGCTGATCGTAAATCAATGTTTGCAATTTCAAAAGAAATTGCTGATCTTGGTGGTAAAGCCCGCGATGGTAAACTCTCTGCTTCAGAAATGAAGGGAGCTTCCTGCTCGATTACAAACATTGGTTCTGCAGGTGGCCAGTGGTTCACACCAATTATTAATCATCCGGAAGTTGCAATACTAGGAATTGGTCGTATTTCTGAAAAACCGGTGGTTAAAAATGGTGAAATCGTTGCTGCACCTATGTTAGCATTGTCATTAGTGTTTGATCATCGAGTAATCGATGGGGCAACGGGGCAACAAGCGTTGAATCACCTTAAACACTTGCTAGGAAATCCAGAACTTTTATTAATGGAGGCGTAAACCATGGTAGTAGGAGATTTTCCAATTGAAACAGATACGCTCGTAGTCGGTTCAGGTCCTGGAGGATATGTAGCAGCAATCCGTGCTGCACAACTCGGACAAAAAGTAACGATTGTAGAACGAAATACAATCGGTGGTGTTTGTCTGAACGTAGGTTGTATACCATCTAAAGCTATGATTTCTGTCGGACATCGTTTTGTAAGTGCACAAAATGCTGACGATATGGGGATTACTGCTTCAGACGTTAAGCTCGACTTTTCTAAAGCAATGGCTTTCAAAGAAGGCGTTGTTAAGAAGCTTACAGGAGGTGTTGAAGGACTCCTAAAAGGTAACAAAGTCGAGATCGTCAAAGGTGAAGCATACTTTGTTGATGCTAATACAGCACGAGTAATGGATGACGCATCCGCGCAAACTTATAAGTTCAAAAATGTTATTCTTGCAACAGGTGCTCGCCCTGTAGAGATTCCTAACTTCAAATTTTCTAAGCGTATTATCAATTCCACAGGTGCTCTTGAATTGAAAGAGCTTCCTAAAAAGTTAGTAGTAATTGGTGGAGGATATATCGGCACTGAGCTTGGTTCTGCTTATGCAAATCTTGGTTCTGAAGTAACGATTATCGAAGGAGCCGATGATATTCTAACTGGCTTCGAGAAACAAATGACACAACTTGTGAAAAAAGGATTGAAGAAAAAAGGCGTTGAGGTTGTTGTGAAAGCAACTGCTAAAGGTGCTGAAGAATCCGAATCAGGTGTTAAAGTTACTTATGAAGTAAAAGGTGAAGAGAAAACAGTGGAAGCTGACTATGTCCTCGTGACTGTAGGACGTCGCCCGAATACAGATGAGATGGGTCTTGAAGAACTTGGCTTGAAATTTGAAGAGCGAGGACTTCTAAGTGTTGACAAACAATGTCGCACTAGCATCTCAAATATTTACGCAATAGGGGATATTGTTCCTGGTTTACAACTTGCACATAAAGCGTCTTATGAAGGCAAGATTGCTGCAGAAGCCATCGCTGGTGAAAAATCAGAAGTGGATTACTTGGCAATTCCTGCAGTATGCTTTACAGATCCAGAACTTGCAACAGTTGGTTTCAACGAGAAGCAAGCTAAGGATGAAGGCTATGAAGTGGCAGTAGGCAAATTCCCATTCGGTGCGAATGGTCGTGCGCTTGCACTTAATGCTCCAGATGGCTTTGTGAAGCTTGTTGCTCGTAAGGAAGATGGATTGTTGCTAGGAGCTCAGATTGCTGGAGAAAATGCTTCTGACATGATTGCTGAAATGGCTGTTGCTATTGAAAGCGGAATGACGTTAGAAGATGTTTCTATGACAATTCACGCTCATCCAACATTGGGTGAGATCTCAATGGAAGCTGCTGAAGTAGCGCTTGGTAAACCGATTCATATTCTTTCTAAATAAAATGTGAGGAATCCTATCCGGCATCCGTCGGATAGGTTTTTTCCTTTGTGTGTAAACTAATGAAAGACAGGAGGAGAAATAGATGGAATATAGTTATCCACTACGGGCAGATTGGTCCACTGAAGAAATTATGATTGTGACTGAGTTTTTCACTTGCGTTGAAAAGGCATTTGAGCAAGGAATCGGTCGTGAAGAATTACTTGGATCATATAATTCATTTAAAAAAGTGGTTCCTTCGATGGCGGAAGAAAAGACGTTATTCAAGGAGTTTAAGGATGCCAGTGGTTATGAATGCTACAAAGTGGTAAAGCGAGCAAAAGAAGGCGGTAATGGAGATATTATTAAAGGATAATCTGTTCTGGATAAGAATAGAAGACTCACCGTCTCACAGTAGTCTATCCTTTTAAGACGGACCACTGACTTCAATTATGTGTGCTGTTGACGAATGTAACTACATTCAGTCGAATTTAAAAACGATTCGCGAGGTTTGCGTAAGTGGCAAACAACGAATCGTTTTTTAGGTTAACCCTCTTTTTATCCAATTACTCGATCGTACACAGGTAAAAGTTGTTCAAACGTTTCTTCTGCGTACGCTAAAAATTCTTGTTCAGTCATAGATATGGCTTGGTTGCGATTCAGATGACGCCCTACAAGGAACTCCGCTTTCTTAACGTCGTGTAGACGCTCAAGTAACTCGATTACACCTTTTTTACCAGATTCTTGAAGTGACTGTGCTCCTGGCTTCATATGATCTCCAGAGACGATATAATCCTTAGGGAGTGAAGTCAAAATAGGCAAATCGTTCTGAAGACGTTCGGAAATTCCTTTTTTATCGGGATTTTCGTAAATTATCGCGAGAATGATGAATAAATGTGAGCCCCAAAGACCAATCTGAAAGTGAGGAAGCGCTTTATATCCCCTTTTTGCAGGAGCAAACGCAACCCAGCTGTCTGAAGGAGGGTTTACTGTACGTCTGGCATGCCTTGCTATGTGGGGGTAAAACTCACCTTTACCGTGAGCGGACAACAGCGGTGTAAATAGATCTCCTAGTTTATAGAATTTAGGCTGGATGCGTTCTTGGAGTGCTAGCATTCGTTCATCCAATCCTGCTACTTCGAAAACGGAAAAATCGCTTTCCGTCCAAAATGTTTTTGTCAATTTTGTGACCCCTCTCTTTTTTCTACGTTTATCGGGAAGTACTTTGGGGAATAATTGAAGGCAAGAGGACAAACATCTAGCTGTCCAACCGATTCCCGCATATCTTATGGTAACAGGAAACTGCACATACTTTCAAAAAAGGGGTGTTTTCGATGAAACAAGTCGTCCATGTTATTCGTAAAGCTGATGTCGAAAAAGAATTTCTTAAAGTATTGAACCTAGAGCTGGATTATGAATTAGCGACCCTTCATGATGCGTTAAATGAAGAGGACTTCAAGCAAATTGCGAAGAGCAAAAAGAGGTTGTCTGAAATTCATACTGAATTGGAGAAATTGAATGGTTTTTAATGTAATGACTATCTCCGACTGTTAAGAAAGGCTATTGGACATTGTTCTCTCCAGGGAGATCCGTGAACAGGAGCCTTTTTTGTTTTGGCTCCGTATAGCTATGCTATACTTGGTGGAGACGAACTGGAGGGGTTTGAGATGAACTGGGGAGCCATGGACCGTTACGCGAAATCATTGATTAAAGAAGCAGGCCATCATATAAAGCATTCATTTTTCACTGAAATTGAAATAAGCTCGAAGTCATCAGCGAACGATCTAGTTACTAATATCGACCGTGAGATTGAACAATTTTTTATCACTCGAATTCGTCGGGATTTCCCAAATCATCGAATTATGGGGGAAGAAGGATTCGGGGATGCTATCCAGTCATTGGATGGTGTTATTTGGTTTTTAGATCCTATTGATGGGACGATGAATTTTGTCCATCAAAAACGAAATTTTGCCATTTCTTTAGGCATTTATATAGATGGTATAGGAATGCTTGGGTATGTTTACGATGTCATGGCAGACGATTTGTATTCGGCTATTAAGGATGAAGGGGCTTACCTTAATGATATTCGGTTACCGCAATTGACGGATACGACCATCGAAGAAGCAATTATTGGCGTGAATGCAAGTTGGATTGCCCCGAATCGATATGTCGAAAATGAACCAATGATTGAACTTGTCAACACTTGTAGAGGGACACGCTCATATGGGTCGGCAGCACTTGAATTGACACATGTGGCTACTGGCAGGGTTGATGCATATATATCAATGAGACTGTCCCCATGGGATATAGCGGGTGGAATGATTATTGCAAGAGAAGTGGGTGCACTATCCTCTACGTTGCAAGGGAAGCAATTAGGATTGCTTGAGCAAGAGACATTCATTGTTTCAAATGCGAGTATTCACTCACAGCTACTTGAGGATTTCATCCTATTAAAAAAGTGAAACATCATTAGGTTACCTAACGATGCTTCACTCATCTATTAAAGAAGTCCTTGTTCACGCAATTTCTTTTTAGTTTTAAATCCGTTCCCCATGACCAACACGAGAGAAATGATGGCAGCTATTGCTAATAAAAAACTTTTTACGCCAACAGCAATTCCGATCATAAACATGGATAGAATGGCTCCTAGAGCGTATAAAACAAACACCCATTTGACATTTTTCAAAAAAATGCGCCTCCTGATAAAGTAAATCTTTTTTTCTCGAAGTATCTTGTGCTATAATAACACAGTTAATCAACTGAATAAAGACAGATGGAGTGAAATGATGACAAACACACGAAATGATCTTAGAAATATAGCTATTATCGCCCACGTTGACCATGGTAAAACAACACTAGTCGACCAGTTATTGAAGCAATCCGGTATTTTCCGTTCAAACGAGCATGTAGAAGAGCGCGCAATGGACTCAAACGAGCTTGAGCGTGAGCGTGGAATTACAATTCTTGCGAAGAACACTGCGATCGAATATAAAGACACGAAAATCAATATCTTGGACACACCAGGACACGCTGACTTTGGTGGTGAAGTTGAACGTATCTTGAAAATGGTAGACGGCGTTGTGCTAGTTGTCGATGCATTTGAAGGGTGTATGCCACAAACACGTTTTGTATTGAAAAAAGCGCTTGAAATCAATTTGAAGCCAATCGTAGTTGTTAATAAGATTGACCGCGAATTTGCACGTCCTGAAGAAGTGGTTGATGAAGTACTTGAACTCTTCATCGAATTAGATGCAAATGATGAACAGCTTGAATTCCCTGTAGTATTCGCATCAGGATTTAATGGTACTGCAAGCCTTTCACCAGATCCTGCTGACCAAGAAGAGACACTTGAAGTACTTTATGATGCAATTTTGGATAAAATTCCAGCACCAATCGACAATCGTGAAGAGCCGCTACAATTCCAGGTTTCTCTTTTAGATTATAGTGACTATGTAGGACGTATTGGTATCGGACGCGTATTCCGCGGTACGATGACAGTAGGTCAACAAGTAAGCGTTATGAAACGTGATGGTTCAGTGAAGAACTTCCGTGTTACTAAAATGTACGGCTTCCTAGGATTAAAACGTATTGAAATCCAAGAAGCGCATGCAGGTGACTTGATTGCGATTTCTGGTATGGATGATATCGACGTTGGTGAAACAGTTTGTCCGACAGATCATCAGGAAGCCTTGCCATTGCTTCATGTAGACGAGCCTACATTGCAAATGAAGTTCCTCGTGAACAACAGCCCGTTCGCTGGCCGTGAAGGTAAATGGGTGACTTCAAGAAAAATTGAAGAACGTCTTCAGCAGCAATTGCAAACAGACGTATCGTTACGTGTAGATCCAACGGAATCACCGGATGCATGGACTGTTTCTGGCCGTGGAGAACTTCACTTGTCGATTTTGATCGAAAACATGCGCCGTGAAGGATTTGAACTTCAAGTTTCAAAACCGGAAGTTATCGTTAAAACGATTGACGGTGTACGTTGTGAACCAGTAGAAAACGTGCAAATTGACGTTCCTGAAGAATATACGGGTTCTGTCATCGAATCTATGGGTGAGCGTAAAGGTGAAATGCTCGACATGGTTAACAATGGTAATGGACAAGTTCGTATGACATTCCTTGTCCCTGCACGTGGATTGATTGGTTATTCTACAGACTTCTTAACTCTTACACGCGGTTACGGAATCTTGAACCACACGTTCGATTCTTATAAGCCGATGTCAGCTGGTAAAGTTGGCGGACGACGTAATGGTGTTCTCGTTTCCATGGAAAACGGAAAAGTAACAGCATACAGTGTGATGCAACTTGAAGATCGCGGAATCATGTTTGTCGAAGCTGGTACGGATATCTATGCTGGAATGGTTGTTGGTGAAAATACTCGTGAAAGTGATATCACTATCAACTTAACACGTGTGAAACACGCGACAAACGTTCGTTCTGCAACAAAGGACCAAACAGTTTCAACTAAAAAACCAAAAATCATGACTCTTGAAGAAGCACTTCAATATGCTTCAGAAGACGAATACTGTGAGGTAACACCAGAGTCAATTCGTATTCGTAAGAAAATCCTTGATAAAAACGAACGTGAAAAAGCACAAAAAAAGAGCAAATAAGCAGTTATGAAAGGAATGTGTTGAATGAAGGTAGAGGATTCAGAGCTCGTAGCCACTAAGATGTCTGGTATGGCGAAGTTTATCTACGAAATGATGCCGAATTTCGATGCCGCCGGCTATGTATTGTTCGCCCTCGTGTTTTTGCTGGCAGCCCTAGTGTATAAACTGGGGTTTGCTAGAAAAATCAAGCCATTGCAAAATCTTGTCATTTATACGTTTTTGTTTATCGGCTGCCTCGTGCTAACGTTCTTAGCATTTTTCCTTCCGATTGTGGAAGGGCTAATTGTAGCCGCGCTGATTCTTATTATATATAGAGTCCGCAGATTAAATGAACATAAAAAAGATCCAGTCGCATAATGCGACTGGATCTTTTTTTAAAATTCAATTTCAGCTGGATGGGAACTTCGACGGAAAGTGAATTTTCCTGTTGCTATCCGCAATTTAGTCAACTCACCAATACGATCTCTGCAAGGTTCACACATATACGTATGAATTGGACGATTGCGTAATTTCTTTGCGAGTGGATCCTCGTCGCTTAGTTTACCGATTTCATCACACATTACACATTTAACACGCATCGTTGCACCTCTCTTTAGCTAATGCGAATTGCCGTAACATTACGGATTGGATTCTTTCGAGTTGAGCCATCTTTTAGTAAAACATGAATCGGACCATCTTCTTTCAGCGGTTTACCTTCCAGACTGAACTGAAAGAGCAGGTTCGCTGCATCTTCAATGGGGAAACTATGCTCTCCATCTGCTGTTTCAAAAGTGATCGTTGTTGCATCCTCTGCCGGAATCGCATTGTTTAAGAATGGCTCAAAAATGATACCGAATGTACCTGTTAACATTTTTTGTTTCTCATATTTTTTTTCGGATTTCAATGTTGGAGGATAGGTTGCGCCTTCCATAATTTCACGGGACCAATGCTTCCCCATTCGTTCTTTATAGTCTTCCATTTCATCAAACTCTTCAACCTCAGTAGTAAAGTAGGTCTCTAAGTCGAGTCGTCTGTCATCGAAAATCCAGACAGTTGGATCGAGCGTAATCGTATGTTTCACATTCCCTTTAATCGGTACAATTGTTTCCACAATAAATCCTCCCAGCTCATTCGTTTCTATATTACAGTATACCTCTATTTGTTCTCAATCGGAAGTTATCTGGCTATAAGTCGTTAGAACACTACGGGAAATACTTGCAATTTCAGCTTTGTACAGCTACAATTTACTCTATAGCAGCTTGCTGAAATAAGAGTAATGGGGGCGTCCTCATGGATATAGAAGTACAGGAAACTTATCAGGAAAAAGCCATAATGCAGCTGCAGGCGGATGCAGACAAAATTGCCCAACTTATTAAAGTGCAGATGGATCATTTGACGATGCCGCAATGTCCTCTATATGAGGAAGTATTGGACACGCAAATGTATGGGCTGTCTCGTGAAATTGACTTTGCTGTAAAGCTTGGTCTTATTGAGCGAGAGCGTGGAAAGAACATACTTTCTGCTTTAGAGAAGGAAATGAACATCTTACATGAACTGAGCATAAAAAAATAAACAAAAGACTCAAACTAACCTAAAGTTTGAGTTTTTTATTTACAGATACGAGGGGTTTTCTTGAAAAGTTATGCAAAGCGAATATTTCGCCATTTTGATTTTCCATTGTTTTTTACATATCTAGTACTTTGTCTTTTTGGGCTTGTCATGATTTACAGTTCCAGTATGGTATGGGCTGTGAATCGATATGGCTGGGAGCCTGATAAGTTTTTTAACCAGCAGCTTGTGAGTGTGATTATCGCAATTCTGGGATTTTTCTTTACGGCTTTTCTACCATACAAACTATACCGTAAAAAGTATTTTATGGTAGTGACTGTTGCTGTCATGCTATTGTTGCTGTTTCTTGTTCATTTCATTGGATTTGGTGGAGAAGTAGGCTCACAATCCTGGATTAATCTTCCGGTAGGGAGCATACAACCTTCTGAACTTGCAAAAATTGTGATGATTATATATTTTGCAGGTGTGTTTGCAAATAAGTACGATGCTGGAACAATCAACAGTATTAATACAGCGATCGTACCCCCGGTCATTATATTAGGTTTCGCAGTTGGGTCCGTTATGATGGAAACTGATATCGGGGCAACCTTTATCATTATTGCAACATCCATATGCGTAATGGCCGCAAGCGGCATAAACGTCAAGACTTTCGGAAAGTTGAGTTTGTTTGTTGCTGCAATCCTAGTTCTTGTAGGGATCGTTTTATTTTTCTCTTGGGATTCTGTTATGACAGGAAGTCGTATGGGGCGTTTTACAGCCTATCGCGACCCATTCCAATATATACAAGGATCTGGACTTCAAATTGTGAATGGCTACATTGCAATCGGTGCAGGAGGTCTACTTGGACTTGGACTAGGAAACTCAGTTCAAAAAATGGGATATTTGCCTGAACCGCATACCGATTTCATCATGGCGATCATCGCTGAAGAACTTGGTATCTTTGGAACGATCCTTGTAATCGGAGGATTAGGGTTTTTAGTAGTACGTGCTTTTTGGATTGCGTTATCTACTAAAGATCCCCATGCTAGAATGCTTGCTTCAGGTATTGGTGCCCTCATTGGTATTCAAACGTTCATCAATCTCGGTGGGGTGACAGGGCTCATTCCATTGACGGGTGTCACGCTTCCCTTTATTAGTTATGGCGGAACTTCGATTATTCTGTTATCTTTAGCTTTAGGAATATTGATGAATGTTTCAATGTTCACTAGATATGAGAAAAATAAATAGAAAAGGGCGTGCCTAACGTGGAAATGAAATCCATTAAAAAGATTCTGGTTGCAAACCGTGGGGAAATTGCAATTCGTATTTTCAGAGCGTGTACTGAACTTCAAATTCCAACAGTAGGGATTTATTCGGCAGAAGACCGAGGGTCGTTTCATCGTTACAAAGCAGATGAATCCTATCTGATTGGTGAAGGAAAGAAACCAATCGATGCGTATCTTGACATCGATGGGATTATTGAAATCGCCAAACGTTCGGGTGCTAATGCCGTGCATCCAGGTTACGGTTTTTTAGCAGAAAACGAAGAGTTTGCTGCACGTCTTGAAAAAGAAGGAATCATTTTTATTGGACCGACTTCTCGTCATCTTGAGATGTTTGGCGATAAAGTGAAAGCGCGTTCACAAGCAATACAAGCAGGGATCCCTGTTATCCCAGGTACAGATGGGCCCGTCTACTCCATTGAAGAAGTGGAAGCGTTTGGGACTTCTCATGGTTATCCGATTATCATCAAAGCATCACTTGGCGGTGGCGGACGTGGGATGCGAATTGTGGAGCATGCCGATGAAGTTCAGGAATCTTATAATCGTGCGAAATCTGAAGCGAAGTCAGCATTCGGATCCGACGAAGTATACGTTGAAAAACTGATTAGAGAACCAAAACATATTGAAGTGCAGATCTTAGGTGACACTCACGGCAATATCGTGCATCTGTATGAACGGGATTGTTCAGTACAGCGTCGCCACCAAAAGTTGGTGGAAATTGCACCTTCGATTTCATTGTCTGATGATTTAAGACAAGCTATTTGTGATTCAGCGGTTAAACTCATGTCAAATGTAAACTACATAAATGCGGGGACAGTTGAATTTTTAGTCGCAAATGATGAGTTTTACTTTATTGAAGTCAATCCGCGTATTCAAGTTGAACATACGATTTCGGAAATGGTAACTGGTATTGATATCGTCCATACACAAATCTTTATTGCAGACGGAGAGAATCTCCATACTGGACAGTCAGCTGTTCCGGCACAAGAGGATATTCCTCTGTTTGGATATGCAATACAAGCACGCGTAACAACTGAAGACCCTTTGAACGATTTCATGCCTGATACAGGGAAATTATCCGTTTACCGATCAGGTGGTGGATTTGGTGTCCGTCTCGATGCAGGAAATGGATTCCAAGGAGCCGTTATTACTCCGTACTATGATTCGTTGCTTGTAAAAGTTTCAACATGGGGAATGACGTTTCGGGAAGCTGCATCCAAAATGGACAGGAACTTACAAGAGTTCCGCATCCGCGGGATTAAGACAAATATTCCTTTCCTTGCAAATGTTGTCCGTCATGAAAGTTTCTTAACAGGAGATTATACGACGAATTTCATAGATGCAGCTCCGGAATTATTTGAATTTCCAGTCAGAAAAGACCGGGGAACGAAGGTGTTAAATTACTTAGGTACAATTACTGTAAATGGATTCCCAGGAATCGGGCGGCAATCAAAACCTGTATTTGCAGTTCCCCGCAAACCTGAAGTTGATTTGACTAGTCCTCCTAAGCAAGGAACCAAACAAATTCTGGATGAAAGAGGACCAGAAGGGTTAGCAAAATGGGTCAAAGAACAGGAAGATGTGTTACTAACAGACACCACATTCCGTGATGCCCATCAGTCATTACTTGCAACACGTGTCCGGACGGCGGATATGACGAATATAGCTGCAGAATCTGCCCGCTTGATGCCCGATCTATTCTCATTTGAAATGTGGGGCGGTGCGACGTTTGACGTTTCATACCGTTTCTTAAAAGAAGATCCGTGGGAGCGACTTGCAGTGCTCCGCAAGCAAATCCCGAACGTATTGTTCCAAATGCTATTTAGAGGAGCAAATGCAGTTGGCTACAAGAACTATCCGGATAATGTGATCCGGGAATTTGTTAAAGAGTCTGCAGCTGCGGGCATTGACGTATTCCGTATTTTCGATAGTTTGAACTGGATCAAGGGGATGGAAGTAGCAATCGATGCAGTACGTCAAGAAGGTAAAGTTGCCGAAGCCGCTCTTTGTTACACAGGGGATGTATTAGATCCGATGAGGACTAAATATACGATTGCTTACTATAAAGAAATGGCGAAAGAGCTTGAGAATGCAGGGGCCCATATTCTGTCCTTGAAAGATATGGCTGGTTTGTTGAAGCCTGAAGCGGCATATCAACTTATTTCTGAATTGAAAGCAACCGTCGATATCCCGATCCACTTACATTCTCATGATACAAGTGGTAACGGAATCGCCATGTATACACGCGCTATTGAAGCAGGTGTCGATATTGTCGATACTGCACTTGGTGCCATGTCTGGACTCACTTCCCAACCTTCAGCTAACTCGCTTTACTATGCGTTGCAGTATGGTGGCCGTGGAGTCCGTACAAATGTTCAAGCACTTGAAGAGTTATCCTTCTACTGGGAGGACGTGCGTGAGTACTATACTCACTTTGAAAGTGGTATGATCAGTCCGCATTCTGAAGTGTACGTCCATGAAATGCCGGGTGGTCAATACTCCAATTTACAGCAACAAGCGAAGGGTGTCGGACTCGGAAATCGTTGGAAAGAAGTTAAAGAAATGTTCTCCCGCGTCAATATGTTGTTCGGGGATATTGTGAAAGTGACACCTTCGTCCAAAGTTGTTGGAGATATGGCGCTGTTTATGGTCCAAAATGATTTGGATGAAGATGCGGTACTTGCTAGAGGAAACTCGATTGACTTCCCAGAGTCTGTCATTGAGTTTTTTGAAGGGTACATCGGTCAGCCTTATGGTGGATTCCCAGAGGAATTACAGAAGGTCGTGTTAAAAGGACGTAAGCCGTTAACTGTGCGTCCAGGGGAGTTACTAGAACCTGTTGATTTTGAACAAGTCATTGAAAAACTCAATGGGGAACTGGAGAAACCAGCAACCATACATGACGCATTAGCGTATTCGTTGTATCCGAAAGTATTTGAAGAATATCTGGCGATGTATAAAGACTTTGGTAACCTATCTGTCATTCAAACGCCTGAATTCCTATATGGTATGAGATTAGGTGAGGAGATTGAGGTCGAGATTGAAGTAGGGAAGACGCTCATTGTTAAGCTCGTTTCCATCGGTGAACCTCAAGCAGACGGAACACGTGTCGTTTACTTTGAGATGAACGGACAGCCACGTGAAGTGGTCATTCAAGATGTTAGTGTTGAAACGGATTCTGTGAAAAAGCAAAAAGCGGATCCTGGTAATGACGCCCATATCGCTGCGACGATGCCTGGTACGGTTCTGCAGCTCGCTGTTGAGAGAGGAGATCGTGTCCGCCGAGGTCAACACTTGTTAATCACTGAAGCGATGAAGATGGAAACAACGATCCAAACGCCATATGACGGTATCGTAAAAGAAATTCATGTAACCCCAGGTGAAGCGATTTCAACGGGAGATTTGCTGATTGAACTCGAGCATTGATTGGGGATGCGCTTGTTTAGTGAGTGCTAGTTGAATACTGGTACTAGGTGAGAATGAGCACATGCAGTGATTGGTGTGCTCATAAAACTTGGGGATAGTTATATGCTCATAACCCGCGGAAAGTGATCATAAAAACAGGAAAGTGCTCATAACCCGTGGAAAGTGATCATAAAAGCAGGAAAGTGCTCATAACCCGCGGAAAGTGATCATAAAAACAGGAAAGTGCTCATAACCCGCGGAAAGTGATCATAAAAGCCGAGAAGTGCTCATAACCCGTAAGAAAATGTACAAGTCATAACCTAATTGACCAATCGTTCGCACTCCAATCAAATAGAAACCACAAAAAAACAGCCGCTCAGAAAACTCGAGTGGCTGTTTTTTTATTATTTTTGAATTCGTACTCTGGATAGTAACAAAATCATGTAAGTCAGCAATCCGAATAATAATGTCACGAATAAGGAATGGAGCAATGCGATTGTAAGGTTCAACCGGGTGAAGATGGACAGCATACCAGTCGTTGCTTGCGCAAGAACAAGTATCAATGCAATCGACCAGCCCCATACCAATACTTTTTGGTCACGATAGTTACGCCAAACCAGGATGGCAATGTACACAAGCCAGATAACAATCAGTGCAGCTGCAGTTCGATGTCCCATTTGTACCCATTCATTTAGATTGGAAGGAAGCTCGAACTGATCATTTCTACAAAGTGGCCAATCTGCACAGGCGAGACTGGATTCTGTATGCCGAACAAGAGCACCTGTATAAATGACGATGTACGAGTAGACGGTAACCCCGATTGTATGGAATTTCAATTTGGATCCAACTTGAATCTTGTCGGCATCGAACTTTTTATCCACTTCAAATATGAGAAGGGTGAGAAGCAAGACGGCCGCAAAAGAAATCAATGAAATTCCGAAATGCAGAGCGAGGATAAAATCCCCTTGTCCCCATTTGACCTGTGCTGCTCCAATGAGTGCTTGTAAAATGAGGAAAAATAAGGCCATAACCGAAAGAAATTTAGTTTCGCGAACATGTCCAATTGCTTTCCATGACCATACAGATAAAATCACTATTAAAATTCCGACAGCACCTGTAACGAGGCGATGAGAAAACTCAATGAGAACTTCTGCGGTAATCTCGTCCGGAATGAGTTGTCCATTACAGCCAGGCCAATGTCTTCCACAGCCCATACCGCTGTCTGTTTTCGTAACGAGCGCACCGCCGAGCAGGATGAGCAGCATCCCAATTGTCGCAGCTACCGCAAACCATTTTAAGTAGTTGTATCGTTTCAAACAAAGACACCTTCTTTTATAATATGTCGACCGTTGAAAGGTCTCTAATTTTTAATGATAGAGAATCAGACCTTAAAACACAATGGCAGAAACGAAGAACACGAAAATTGGTTCTGTTTTTCACAAAATGTTCATAAAAAAGACCTGATAACTTCACAAATGGGTAGGTGGAATGATTTACTATAGAGTGTGCGCTGTATAATTCCTCGAGAGATTGTGCAATTCTATACAAATTGCGATTTTGTATAGAAATTGTGAAGGATTTTCGATATAGTTAAGTACAGCGGTCATTTTTATTAGGCTTTGAAAGGGGGAGTAACATGTCAAATAGTCGTACGACTGCTGCAGAGAGGGTACCGGAAACAGTAATTGCACCAACATTCATGAAGGACTTTTTAGCACTTATTAAAATTGGAATTGTAAATTCTAACCTGATTACTGCATTTACAGGTCTCTTCTTAGCGTTCCAGTTTGCGAACATCAGCTTTGTACATAGACTGGACCTTATGATTGCTACGCTATTCGGAACTGCCCTGATCATAGCCGGTTCAGCAGCGCTTAATAACTTGATCGATCGTGATATCGATCCGATTATGACGAGGACAAGAACTAGACCAACAGTAACTGGGCGATTTAAGGCCCCTGCAGTGCTCGCCATGGCGTTGGGCTTTGTAGCTATCGGAGAAATATTGCTGTTTTCTGCAAATGCTACTACAGGGCTTCTTGGACTAGCTGGAGTATTCAGTTACGTGGTTCTCTATTCTATGTGGTCAAAACGCCGTCACGTATCCAATACGATTGTCGGAAGTTTGTCTGGTGCTATTCCACCACTAATTGGTTGGGCAGCAGTGGAACCGTCACTTGGACTTGGAGCTTGGTCACTGTTTCTAATTATGTTTGTCTGGCAGCCACCTCATTTTTACGCGCTTGCTATGAAGAAAACAGATGAATACGGAGCAGCCGGGATTCCGATGTTACCTGTCGTAAAAGGGTTTGCCCGCACAAAAAAATCAATGCTTGCATGGGTTGTGCTGTTGTTTCCTTTGCCATTCATGCTAAGTGAGCTAGGAACTGCGTTTTTAGTTCTTGCCACATTGTTGAACGTAGGTTGGTTATTACTCGCACTAAAAGGATTCCGTGTAAAAGATGATTTAAAGTGGGCGACGTCCATGTTCATCTACTCGCTGAATTATATGACAATTCTTTTTGTCTCGATGATTATCTTTTCGATTTTCATCTAAATGTATGGAATTCTTTCTTTGACAGGAATTCATTATAGAGAGGTCTTCACTCCTCGATGGAAGAAAACACTATTAGAAAGAGAGGGATTATGAAGCGATGATGAAAGGACTCAAAAAATGGCGTCTCTTTTCCTTGTTAGCGGTTCTGACTGTATTTTTAGCAGGATGTGGCCAAGAGGAATTATCCACGCTTCTACCAGCTGGTCAGGTAGGTAAAGATCAGTTTAAACTACTGATGCTTGCTTCGGGAATCATGCTGTTCGTCATTCTTGTTGTAGTCGCAATTTATGTAGTAGCACTGATTCGTTTCAGACGTTCGAAACTAGGTGAGGATTTCATACCTGAACAAGTTGAAGGTAGCCATAAATTGGAGCTTGTTTGGACTATTATTCCAATTATCCTCATTATCATTCTTGCAGTTCCTACCGTATATTACACTTACAAACTTGGGGACGTAAAAGCAATGGAAGAAGTTACTGATGATGGAAAAGCTAAACACCTTGTTGTAGATGTAACCGCTAAGCTTTACTGGTGGGAATTCGAATACCCTGAACTTGGTATTGTGACAGCTCAAGAGCTCGTAGTACCAACAAAGGAAAAAATCTACTTTAACTTAAAAGCGGCAGACGTGAAACACTCCTTCTGGATTCCGGCAATTGGCGGGAAGATGGATACGAACGTTGAGAACTTGAACAAATTCTATCTGACATTTGACAAAGAATCAGAAGGTCTTAAAGACGGCGTATTCTATGGTAAATGTGCTGAGCTGTGCGGACCGTCTCACTCACTGATGGATTTCAAAGTGAAAACTTTACCACGTGATGAGTTCAACGCATGGGCGAAAAACATGAAAGCAACTGAAGATGGAAACAATGTAGCAAACGCAGCAGGAGAAGAAGTCTTTAAGCAAAGCTGTATCGGTTGTCACGCGACATCTGGTGCTGGTGAAGGTGGAACTCAAGGTCCAAACCTGGCATCTTTCGGTGACCGTAACCGCGTAGCTGGTTTCTTAAAACATAATGAAGAAGACTTGAAAGAATGGATTAAAAATCCACAAAAAGTTAAACCGGGCAACACAATGCCTTCTTTTGAAAATCAGCTATCTGAACAAGAATTGGATGACTTAGCTGAGTACTTGCTTGGCTTGTCTGTTGAGCAGTAATACGTAACGCGATATTGAAGAGGAGGTAAAACAACGTGAGTTCTGTTGCTCAAAAAAGAGGATTCGGCGCAGCGCTTTGGGATTGGATGACAACCGTCGACCATAAGAAAATCGGAATTCTTTACCTCATTGGCGGCGGTTTCTTCTTCGTCGTCGGCGGTATTGAAGCGATGATTATTCGTCTCCAGCTGTTAAAGCCGAACAATGACCTTGTAAGTGCAGGTCTTTTTAATGATTTAATCACAATGCATGGTACTACGATGATTTTCCTGGCCGCCATGCCGATACTATTTGGTTTTATGAACTATATCATGCCACTCCAAATTGGAGCACGTGACGTTGCATTCCCATTCATTAACTCACTTGGATTCTGGATGTTCTTCTTGGGAGGCGTGTTCTTAAACGTTTCTTGGTTTTTCGGACAGGTTCCTGATGCTGGATGGACTTCATATGCATCACTTTCACTTGCATCTCCTGGACATGGTATTGACTTTTATGCGATAGGACTTCAAATCGCAGGTGGAGGTACGCTGATGGGCGGGATTAACTTCCTTGTAACCATCATTAATATGCGTGCACCAGGTATGACGTATATGAGGATGCCATTGTTCACTTGGACGACGTTTGTCGCTTCAGCAATGATCTTATTCGCATTCCCACCACTTACTGTAGGATTGTTCTTCTTGACATTCGATCGAATGTTCGATGCGAACTTCTTCGACCATCAGATGGGTGGAAACACAATTATCTGGGAGCATATTTTCTGGATTTTCGGTCACCCTGAAGTATATATCCTGATCTTGCCGGCATTCGGTATTTTCTCTGAAATCTTTTCAATTTTCTCTCGTAAACGTCTCTTCGGGTATCCGGCGATGGTATTTGCGACAGTATTGATTGGTTTCTTAGGATTCATGGTATGGGCTCACCACATGTTTACAGTAGGTCTTGGGCCAACAGCTAACGCAATTTTCGCAGTTGCGACGATGGCGATTGCTGTACCAACTGGTGTTAAAATCTTTAACTGGTTGCTTACAATTTGGGGCGGAAGCATTTCCGTTACAACTCCAATGTTGTATGCACTTGGTTTCATCCCATCGTTCGTAATGGGTGGAGTTACTGGGGTTATGCAGGGTGCTGCACCTCTTGACTATCAGTTACACGATAGTTATTTCATTGTTGCTCACTTCCACTACGTAATTGTCGGTGGAGTTGTACTTGCAATCTTAGCTGGAGTACACCTTTACTGGCCTAAGATGTTTGGAACAATGCTCAGTGAAACACTTGGTAAAATCACATTTGTATTCTTCTTTGTTGGATTCCACTGTACATTCCTTATCCAGCACTGGCTTGGATTCTGGGGAATGCCACGTCGAGTTTGGACATATATGGATGGACAAGGCTGGAATACAGCAAACATGATCAGTTCCTTCGGAGCACTTCTAATGGCGATTGGTGTTATTGTGTTAGTAATCAATATCATCATGACAACTGTTAAAAACGTGCGTGTTGGAAATGATCCATGGGGCGATGGACGTACGCTTGAATGGGCAATTCCGTCACCACCACCGTTCTACAACTTTACTCAAACTCCACTCGTCCGTGGACTTGATACTGTTTGGATTGAAAAGCAGGAAGGGAATGCAACTGGGCTTACATTTGCTGAACCTGTAACCGATATTCACATGCCGCATGGTTCAATCATTCCATTCTTCATGTCAGTCGGTTTGTTCATCGCTGGATTTGGTGCTATGTTCCACCAAGAAACTTCTTGGGGACTTCCATTGCTCATCTTCGGTCTTGCTTGGACGTTCGTAGCAATGGCCATGCGTTCATTGAAAGATGACCTAGGCTACCATGTAACTAAAGAAGAAATTCAGCGTGATGTTAACAATGCTAGCAAAGGGGGTCAAAACTGATGGATTTGAATAAAAAATTCACTCCGGAAACTTGGCCGGAACACCCTGAGCGTGCAACGCTTGAAGGAAAAAATAAGTTTGTTGGATTCTGGCTCTTCCTTGGTGGAGAAACCATTCTATTCGCAACATTATTTGCTACTTATATGGCGTTAAAAAACAAGGGACCAAGTGGTTTCGGATTTTCAACGCAAGAGTTGTACCAGCTTCCATTAGTGTTTGTCATGACCTTGTTGCTATTAACTTCTTCACTTACAAGTGTGTATGCTATGCACCATATGAAGAACTACAACTTCAAGAAAATGCAACTTTGGTTAGCTATTACTGCAATCCTAGGACTTTGTTTCCTTGGACTGGAAGTATATGAGTTCAATCATTACGTACATGAAGGATTTACGTTTGGAAATAGTGCATTTAGTTCTTCGTTCTTTACACTTGTAGGAACACACGGTTTCCACGTTGCTGTCGGACTCGTTTGGATAACACTATTGATCTTCCGAAATGCAAAGCGTGGTTTGAACCTGTATAATGCATCTAAGTACTACACTTTCTCACTTTACTGGCACTTCATTGACGTCGTATGGGTATTCATCTTTACGGTAGTTTACTTGATGGGAGTGATCGGATAACATGGCAGAAGTAGAAATGTACAAGAGAACCCCTATTGAACAGGATCTATTTGTCCGTCGTTCGAAGGAAACAATGCGTGGTCAAGTTATGATGTTCTCACTCATGATCTTCATGACACTTGTCTCGTTTACATTCGTCGTGGCTTATCAGCAAGGAGTAGAAGGATTTACGAAGTATTTAGTCATTCCAGTACTTTTCCTCTTTGCTGCGGTTCAAGTTGGACTACAGCTTTACTATTTCATGCACATGAAAGACAAGGGACACGGAGTTCCTCAAATGTTCATGTTCACAGGAGTCGTGTTTGCGTTCCTAATTCCACTTACTTTCGTTACGATTGTTTGGTGGTAAGCTTTACAAAACCTCTGTCTTTGGCCAATTGCCAAGGCCAGAGGTTTTCTTATTTTTATGGATGTCAAAGAACGTCCATTGTTTTACATAAAAGAACAGCCTATAATAAGAACAGAACTTATAAAAGGAGCTGGGACACTTGTCGTTAAGTATTTTTGGCTTCCGCGCTTTATGGAGTCCGTATTTTTTCTTATTTCTCGTCCTTGTGACGGTCCTGTACTTTTTGCTGACAAAAAAGTGGAGATCTCGATTTGAAGGAAATGAGGAAGTTACAAAAAGACAGATCACAATTTTCTTATCTGCAATTGTACTGTTGTATATTGTAAAAGGTTCACCAATGGATTTAATGGGACATATCTTGTTTTCTATCCATATGTCACAAATGGCACTTTTACTCCTGGTCATTGCACCGTTATTTATCGCAGGGATTCCTAACTTCTTATGGAAAAAAGTTTTTAGTTACCCGAAAATTGCGGCCGTAATCCGCTTCTTCACAAAGCCAATTATTAGCTTGATTGCCTTTACGATTATGTTTTCTTTAAATCACTACCCATTAGTTTTGGATACCATAAAACTTAGTTTACCCTTGCATACTGCATTTACGTTGACGCTTTTCTTATCTGCTTTGTTCTTGTGGTGGCCGATATTCAATACATTACCGGGCGAGCCTCAATTACATGGTTTGAAGAAGATCGGTTATGTCATATTGAGTGCGCTTCTGTTAACTCCTGCCTGTTCGTTGATTATCTTTGCGGATGTTCCCGTGTATGAGACGTACAGTAGTGGTGAAGCCTGGTTGCAAGCTATGGCATTATGTGTTCCTGCAGGGACGCTATCTGGTTTAACAATCTCAGGTCCCGAGTTATTTACAAGTATGCCAACTCTTTATGACCAGCAACTTGGTGGCATTATTATGAAGGTCATTCAAGAATTATTGTATGTGTTTATCATTGGGAAGATCTTTATTACTTGGTACCGTGATGAACAAGATAACGCTGATGAAATTACACGCCAAGATTTGATTAACCGAAAGAAATTATCAGCTCATGGCTGAGAGTTACATCTAAATAGAAATGGAGAACCCTTATGAATTTGCCTTTTCTGCCGACATTGAGCACATTGCTCATTATTATTTCTGGCGTTTTAGTGGTGATCGGATGGATGCTGATCCGCAAGAAGCGGAAGCAAGCACACAAAAATGTGATGATTGCAGCATCTATTTCAGCACTTCTGTTTTTAGTGATATACTTATCCCGTACAATTATCATTGGGAACACGTCTTTCGGTGGCCCAGATAACATTAAAATCTATTACACCGTGTTTTTGATATTCCATATTTGTTTGGCTACGACTGGAGCCGTTCTAGGCGTTCTATCGCTTATCTCAGGATTTAAGAACAACTTACCAAAGCACCGTCGTCTTGGCCCTGTAACGAGCACCGTGTGGGTTTTTGCAGCCTTGACTGGTGTTGCCGTCTATTTGCTCCTTTATGTGTTTTACAAAGGCGGAGAGACGACTTCAATGATCAAAGCAATTCTTGGATTTTAACGTAAAACACGCATGCCCCTCTAATTGGGACATGCGTGTTTTTGTATGCTTTGCATATCAGCTAAATTCTAAAATTGAGCTTTATAATACCTGCTTCGATTGCGGTAGTAAAAAGAATGACGACCATTGGGCCGATAAAGAATCCAAGTACCCCAAATAATTTTAAGCCGATAAACATCCCAATCAACGTAGGTAGGGGGGATAAACCGATTTGAGAACCCATCACTTTTGGTTCCACAGTTCTCCGAATAATTAGGAGTACTGCAGCTAATATTGCGAGTTTTGTACCCATCGCAACGTCTCCACTTACGTATTCATAAAGGGACCATGGCGCAAGAATGATAATGGAACCTAGAATAGGAATGACGTCGATAACCCAGATGATAATCGCCATAATGACTGCGTATTTCGGAACGATTAATAACAATCCGACGAATGCAACAGCTAAAATAATGAAACTGACGAGCAATTGTGCTTTCATAAATCCAATGACAGTTGCATTTAGTTTAGTAGTCATATATCGTACTTTTTCTGCTGTACGGTCCGTTAGCAGATTAAACGCACTTTGTTTTAGTTGAGGTAGTTCAAGCATAAACAAGAACAAGGCAATCAAGAAAACGATGAAACTCACGAGGAAATTTGGGATTTCAGAAGCGAGTGCAATGATCTTTTCATAGCTCAACAGTTCAAGAAGGGAATTTTTGAAGGAAGTGAGCGCAGCAGTCAATTGTTCTTGTGTAGCTTTGACGATGTCTGAAGGCATTCCTGAAGTATATTTAAATACTTTCTCCTGCATATCAATCCAGACTCCGGATAACGAGTTTAAATAGTCTGGTGCATCTTTTGTGAATTGAATAATTCTTCCGATTAACGACGTTACGGAATAATAGATTCCTACCGCAACTAGCAAAACAACAAAGATAAATACGGAAATAACTGATAACTTTCGTTTCCATTTGAACTTTCGCTCTACTAACTTGACAAGCGGATCGATAATCAGCGCTGTCAATAGGGCTAATATTAGTGGTATGGAAACCGGGAGTATAAAGAATAGAGCAGCAGCTGCAATAATTGCAGTTACTAAAATAAGCAAAGTTCGTTTTGTTAACCGTTTCGACACCCGGCATTCCTCCAATTCGTGTATTATTTCTATTATAGCCAAAAAAAATGAAAATGGATATGAAAAACCGGAGAACAAATTAGTCTCCGGTGGATAATCATTTTTTTAAGTTAAATGCTTGCAAATCTTTAACCAAGCCTGTCAATGTTTTTTTGCAATCATTCACAACGAATGATGGATAGAACTCGTCATCTCCGTATTCAACGCCGTGAGGATAATAGTGTTTACCGAGTTGAGGAGTGATGAATTCAATAACTGCCTCATTCTTACCAACGTCACCATTCGGAGTGAGTCCATAGACGCGTAAATAATATACTCCTTCGCTCACTGTATACTTTTTGTCAAATGTGACACGTTCGTAGTCCCATTGTCCAGCGAGAACTAAATCATATCTTTTGGCAATGTCTTCAAGATCGATTAGGCTAACAGCCAGCTCTTCAATACCTGTGTTTACAAAATCCATTGATTAGCTTCCTCCTTTTGCAACAGTCAATCGATTGCTATTCGTCTATAATCATAGAACAAAAGGATGTCGGTTGCAATGGCAACATTGTGTTTGGAAGTGTATTTTCGGAGACAGGTGAGAAATGGATGACTTATTCATCTAATGTTGATTACAATAAGGTAGAGAGTTATGTGTGTGAGCTGGAAGAAGGGGTGGGGAATTGAAACGATTATGGAAAGTGCTAGTGTTATTCCTGATTGCGCTTCTGGCATTCTACTTTTGGGATGATGGAATTAGGGAAAATGAACCATTGGAGTCACCTGTTCAGCCTGGAACTGCTATTAGTGGGGAGAGCTCATTCGAACAACAAGGAGATAGTAATGCAAAGCGGCCCGAAAAAGGAATTTCGACACTGGTTGGTCAATCTTCAGAAGAATTGACGAAACAGTTTGGAGAACCAGATCGAAAAGATCTTTCAGTATTTGGATTCGAATGGTGGATTTATAGTGCAAATCCAATGATTATGGCAGGAGTCGCAGACGGTATAGTGAATCAGATATATAGTGCGGATCGTGAGGCAGATGTCTATCCTTATGTAAATGGACAAAATAGTGAGGACATCTATCGTAGCACAATTATTGAGTCAGAACTGGAAGTGGTTGTTGGGGACAATCAGTATACATTTGTGCTAAATGGGGATGACATTAAAAACAAAATGCTTATTCAATCAGAAGGGCTTTTCACTCAACTATATATAGACGAAACCGGTGAAGAGTTGGAAGGTGTACGGTTCATTGACCCGATGACTCTTGTCATGCAGCAACCTTATGATCTTTTCTATAAAGGGGAACTCATGGAAGTGAAGAAACCTTCGTCAGAAGATCAGATGGCTGTAGATAGGGCTCTCGAACGTCAAATCCTCGATATCACTAACATTTATCGGGCGAATCATGATGTTGACAAGTTAAAGCGTGATTACCAACTTCAATTGGTAGCCCGGGAACATAGTAAAGAAATGGCGTTACAAAATTATTTTTCCCAAGATTCGCCGACATCTGGTACACTTGCCGATCGGCTGAAGCTTGCTGAGATAGACGTTAAAAAAGCAGGAGAAAATATAGCGTTAAATTATACAGATGCGATTGAAGCGGTTCATGGTTGGTTGAACTCTCCTGCTCATCAAGAAGTCTTGTTGGATAAAAATTTTACACATATTGGTACTGGGGTGTATGGAAATTATTATACACAAAATTTAATACAAGAAGTTGAGAAACCAATTCGAGAATAGGTTATTTAAGATGTGTGGGGAACAATCCACGTACCCTCTTCAGATACAGCGATTCCTCTTACACAGAGAGGGATTGCTGTTTTTTTTGCATGAAGAGCTGCCCGTTTTTGAATAATCGGTCTCGCGCAGTCTAATAGGGGAAGGAACTCATCGATTGTCAGTGAATCGAATTTTTTAGCATCTGGATCGATATTAGGGTCTGCCGACATAACACCTGGGACATCCTTGAAAAACTCGACATGGCAGGCATCCAGACTGCTGCCAAGTGCGATTGCAGTTAAATCACTACCTCCTCGCCCTAGTGTCATGTAATCTCCGGCTACATTCATCCCTTGAAACCCGGGGACAATTAAACAATTATGATCCTGAAAGGTCTGTTCGATATAGCTTGTCTCGATTGTCTCGATTATTGCGTTACCAAAGGAGCCAGCGGTTCTTATGCCTGAGTTCACACTGTGCATAACCCTGTTAGGAGTACCAGCTTCCTCTAATTCTGCACTAAGGATAGCGGATGCAAGTAGCTCTCCGCATGCTGCAGCTAGGTCCCAGGAAGCTGTAGAGTATTTTAAAGACGGTGTAATGCCCAAGAGCCTGTCTGTTGAATACGGGCTTTCTTGCCTTCCAATCGCAGACACAACAACAATGACCTTTTCGTTAAAAATCAAACCTTCTTGAATTCGATCAATACATAAACGGCGCATAGCACGATCTTTCATCGCCGCACCACCAAACTTTTGGATGATCATCTCTTCTCCCAACTTTCTTCGTGACATTTACCCGAAACATTTCATACGCTGTGGTAGGTTCACTCTTACTATATTCCCTGAAAGTAAAAACGTTCGGGAAGGAGAAGCTGATTTGCATCTGATCGAATTATTAAAAGATTGGCCGTGTACGATCTGTGGAAACTGGAGGGACGTCACAATTAAGTCAGTTACAGAGCATCCGGAACGTATTAACAAGGATTGTTTGTTTGTCGCTAGAAAAGGAGCGAAGCATGATGGAATCGAGTCGATTGAAGAAGCACTTGAGAAAGGCGTCGCAGCGATTGTTATCGACCGATCAGTATCGGAAAGTAAGTTTTCCGAATGGAGTCAGCGAGGAGTAGCAATTGTGACAGTACCAGACTGTAAACGGTTCCTATCTTATAGTAGTGCACAATTGGCAGGTGTTCCTGCAGATGATTTGACGATAATTGCAGTCACAGGGACAAATGGAAAAACTACTGTGACCCATTTCATTGGCCAGCTGCTTTCGCAATTTGGTATTAAGACGGCTGTACTTGGAACAACTGGTTGTTATATAGATGGGGAAAGGCTGGATGAAGAGATCCCCCCTCTTACAACGCCTACTGCAGAATACTTACATCCCTTGTTAAGGAAATGCAGAGATCGAGGTGTTACTCATGTTGCACTCGAAGCTTCTTCCCTCGGATTAGAAATGGAGAGGCTCGCTCATTGCCCAGTATCAATCGGTGTCTTTTTGAATATCGGAACAGATCATTTTGAAGAGCATGGTGGCCGTGAAAATTATATCGCAGCGAAAAAAAAGCTGTGTTCGTTGTCTGAACAACTAGTAGTAAATTGTGAAGATAGAGAATGTATGGAGATTGTAAGAGATGTCGAGTTACCAACACACTTATTTGGGAGAAATGTCGCGGGGGGGTATATGCCCTCAGAAGAGTTAATCGGAACGTTGCCTCCGGGAGAACATAATCGGTTAAATGCGATGGCCGCTGCATCTGTTTTGAAATTATTAGGGTTTCCGGAGAGGGAGATTTTTTCATCTTTTCGTTTCTTAAAATTACCTGAAGGACGTATGCAACTTGTGGAGCATGAAGGGAGGCGGGTGTTCATCGATTATGCACATACCCCGGATGCGCTATCTGCAGCCTTGCAAGCGGTAGCGAGTTTGGAACCAAGAAAGCTCATTTGTGTATTCGGTTGTGGGGGAGATCGAGACAAAGAGAAGCGGCCTATCATGGGTAAAATCGCTGAAAATTGTTGTGACACCGTAGTACTCACATCTGATAATCCTCGAAGTGAGCATCCATTAGAGATTGTTCAGAATATTTTAAAAGGAACGGAAAATCCTTCGGCAATCCATGTTGTAATGGATAGAAAACGTGCAATTCACCAAGCAATCGCTGCGAGCGAGCCGAATGATATTGTGCTTATTGCTGGAAAAGGTCATGAAACGTCGCAATACATTGCTGGTGAGGAAATTAAGATGTCTGATATCGCTGAAGCGATGACAGCCCTTCATCAATTGGAAACACTTCAGGAATGAACAAGTGATGCGTTTACTCCCTCTATTTGGTATAATGGGGAAGAATGGAGGGAATTCACTTATGATGATGACCGACGAATGGCTTGCCATCATCGAACAGACTGACGAATTGGCCGAGATGATTTTGACATCCGACGTACTTTTTGAATACCGCTCTTCTCATCAAGCAGTTTACAGTGATCCGGATTTAGTCAAGCAAATTCGTGACTTTTCTGAGATGAAAGACCGTTATGAAGAGGTACAGCGCTTCGGAAGATACCATCCGGATTATAATAGAGTTATGAAATCGATTCGACTCGATAAACGAGCATTAGATATGAATGAAAAAGTTGCAGCTTTGCGACTTGCGGAGAATGATGTCCAATATATGTTGGATGAAATTAGTGCATCGATTGCCCATTCTGTATCAGAATCCGTAAAATTGCCAAGTGACAATACATTTGTAACCGATTCATCATGCGGTGGCAGTTGTGGTACCGGTGGAGGTTGCTCGTGCTCTGCTTAAGGATAGAGCGCTAAAAAGCGGATGGCTCATCAGCCATCCGCTTTTTAGTGTTCAAGTAACGTATCTAATTGTGTCATAGTTCCTTCAGGAGAATTCGTGATAAAACCGGAAATGCCTGCTTGCGCTAGCTTAATTACGTCATCGGTCTCATAATTTTCCACATATACAGTGATGTTCAGTTTGTTTAGAAATTGGATGAACCCCTCACTTGCGGGCTTAAATGGACCTATCTTGCCCGTTAATACGAAAAGGTCGGTCCGAGGATGATACAGATGGCCGAAACGACTAGTATATGCTGCATATGCTTGCTTCAGTTCGGTCACGCCTGCTCCTACAGCAGCCAAATGTTGAGTATACAAGTTGAAACGATCCACTTGTTCATCATATTGACTGATGACAGCGACTTGTTCTTGTGCTTCACATTCTTCTAGCAGTTTCCATAACTTCGAAGGCATCAGACTTCCCTCATAGGTATCTGGAGAATCAGTGATACGAATGATGAAAAGCAGATGGGGGTAACGAGCCAACATCTCTTTAAGTAAGCAATGAGGAGGTTCAGGATGCTGATCATTTACGAGAATGATCTCTTCATGGGCTGTAAGTTTTACACCCAAAGCAAATCCGTGAACTCCAAGGGAAGCTGCCTCAGCAGCTTGTTGCTCAATAGTAGTGACGTCGGTTAATTGTTGAATGACAACAGGGCCTTCAAAGTGAAGCGCTTTTTTTCCTGGTCGTGCGTTCGGACGAATGATTGCTTTTGAAGCAGCCCAGGCTGCTGCGCCCGCTGCACCGACGGATAGGGCAACTTTTGTTTTTCTTCCCATGTCAAATTCCTCCTTGTTTTGAAACTGTTACGTACATTATAAAACAAATCGGACGAACTGTCAGTAAAGTCTGGTTGCGGCTTTTTTCAAACCTATGGTATTGTAAGGGGAAGAAAAGAGGGATACTATTGGTTGATCGTCAAGGAGTTATTATTTATCTCCATCATCTGAAACAGGCGAAATCGTTCCGTAAATACGGACACGTTCACTATATATCACGACGCATGAAGTACGTTGTCCTCTATTGCAGTCAAGACGACGTCGAGGACGTCATTCGTAAAGTCGAGAAGCTCTCGTCGGTAAAGAAGGCAATTCCTTCCTATCGACCGTTTGTGAGCACGGAATACGAGAATGTACGTCCTGACAAAGCCAAGGAATACGATTACAAAACAGGTCTATAAGGTTAGTCGAGTGGCGGCAATAAGTGATTGAGCCGTAAAACCCCAGTTACATATTGGTAAAATAATTTTGTTTCTGGAAACTCAGAGGAATGTTTAAGTTCTATTGGAACTGGCTTGCTGCCGACAGATGCAGCGGCTTCTTCAAACATGAGTTGTCGTTTAGAAACGCTACCTTCTTTGGATGAAATTCCTTCACGGCAAATGTAGATTGGGTAAAAGCCACCTTCACCAGCAGGCGAAAAAGAAGCAGCTAAAGATAGTGAAGGTTTGCCGTCTTTAGTGGCTGTTTTGAATAGGAAGGTTCTTTCAAGTCTGTTTGCGTTTGTAGTCATTAGTTCGCATAATTCAAAAATATCTGAGTACCCTTCACCTAGTTCGATGAATCGTTGTTGTCGCATATGTGATGCACACACCTTTCAAAAAGAATCTTTTCCATCATAGCACGCTAAGGAATTCTTTGCAGATCGGTATGAAAGGGATAAATAAAGGAGTTATAAAATGAGAGTGATCGCTGGAACGAGAAGGGGAATCCCTTTAAAATCGATTACAGGAACGGATACACGGCCGACGTCTGACAAAGTAAAAGAAGCGTTGTTTAGTAAAATCGGCCCCTTTTTCGACGGAGGCATTGCGGTCGAGTTATTTGGAGGAAGTGGCTCGCTTACTTTGGAAGCGCTCTCGCGTGGCTCGGACAGCGCTTGGATTTTTGAGAAGAATCCTAAAGCATGTGCGATTATTAAAGCGAATGCAGAGAAATGCAAGTTTAATGACGAACTTCACATCGTTCGAGGGGATGCCAGATCTGCAGCCAGTAAATTTGCTAAAGCAGGCATTCAAGCAGATTTATTATTTTTAGATCCTCCCTATGCCAAAGAAGAATTTTACAATCTTGCTTTACAGTTTGTTGAACAGGATTTGTTGTCAAATCATGCAATTATTGTTTGTGAACACGAAAAACAACTCACTCTTCCACCTTCATACGGTGCATTTGCAACAGTCGGGACTACAGTGTATGGCGGAAGTGCAATCACTATTTACAAGAAATGAGGGTCTATCATGTCTAGAGTGGCAGTGGTGCCAGGAAGTTTTGATCCGCTGACGAATGGTCATCTTGATATTATTAAGCGGGCGGTAAAAATTTTCGATGAAGTCCACGTTGTGGTCATGAATAATTCATCTAAAAATCCGCTATTCACGGTTGAGGAACGCCAACAGCTAATTGCACAGGCAACAGCAGAGTATCCCTCTGTGAAGATTGACTCCTCTTCAGGTTTGCTAATTGACTATGCTAAAAGTATTAAAGCGATTGCGATTGTTAGAGGATTACGTGCAGTATCGGATTTTGAGTATGAAATGCAAATTACCTCGATGAACCGCTTTTTGGATGAAGACATTGAGACATTTTTTGTCATGACAAAGAATCAGTACTCTTTCCTCAGCTCTAGTATTGTGAAGGAAGTGGCGAAGTATGGTGGAGATGTCTCGGCTTTGGTTCCGGAGATGGTCAATCGGGCATTAAAGAAAGTGTATACATAACAGAGCAAACAAAGGGTATGGCATTTGCCATACCCTTTGTTTTTGTTCAGCTTATTTTTTGAATTTGCTTTTAACTACAGATCAGCTCTTTTGGTTGAAGCGGAATTCACCACAGGGTCAAAAAGTAGTTGGTCAAAGAAGTATATAAAGAAATACGGGTACTGCTAGGACACTCCAGATACGACCTATTACATAAGGTTTAAGTGACAGTTCTGCTGAACGTGCAATAACGAATACTTGCATGTGAATACTTAGGCCATTGATCGAAAGAATGGCGGCGATTAAATACGGAAAGATGGGGGAACCATAAAAATGCTGCGTGGCGGATTGGACACCCGATGTCATTTCGAAGAACGAGAGTACAACTGTTTTCACAATCCCCATCTCCACTGATGCAGCGGCTTGAATAACAGTGGTCAGTACGTTACCGAGTGAAGAGAAGAACACGACAGTTGTTGCGACTAAAATGATAATGGACGAGCTTTCTTTAAAGGCATCCAATAGAGGCGCTGAGCTTGGTGCTGAGGTTGGCGAATTTTTTGTCGTCTCCTGATGAGAGCGTCGTGATGCCATTAACAAAAGTACGAATAGGAAAAAAAGTATGTTAGCGACATGTATTGCAATAAGTAATTTCCATCCTGACATCGAATTCCCAAATAGTTCTAGCCCGACATATCCAACAATGAACATCGGACCAGGTGCATGACAAGCTGCTAGAAGAAGGCTGCTTTCGTAAGCAGAAAGTTGCCCGTTTCGTTTCATTTCACTTACTGTAACCGCCCCGACTGGAAATCCTCCAAATGAGCCAAGGGTGTACGCTTTCAAGTAGCGCATCCAAGGAGGAGAAGAATTTTTGGAAACGGGTAATTTTAAGAGCCATTGGGTTAGAATGATGTAAGGAAGTAAATAGGGGAGCAATGCCTGCACAAATAATTTCGCACCTGTCTCTGCGCCGTCATGTGCAATCCCCGGTTGTAAAATGAATAAGGCAATAAGCGCCCAAATCATGATGACGTTGATCATGCTTCTCTTGCAAGTATAGGTAGCTTTGTTTGCACGCTTGCGGCTCCTTTCTCTAATGTGTGAGAAGCTCAAACCAAAAATATTGTGCCGCTCTTTTTTCGGATGGTACACTTAACCATATGTAAAATAGGTACAGGCTATTAATGGAGGTGCAGGAAAATTACATTTAAACGAATTGGCATAACCGCAATGCTTACAATTTTGATTGCATTGTTCATGCTCTATCCACTTGACAGTTACATATCCCAACCTGGTGGCGCCTATGAATTATCACCGCTTGTCAAAGTGGAAGATGGCGACGAAGACGATTCAGGAACGTTTAGTCTCATGACAATATCTGTTGGGAAAGCAACGCCTGCAACCTATTTTTGGTCTAAGGTTTCAGACAAAATGCAGTTACTTCCAGCGAACAAAGTAAGACGACATGGAGAGAGTGATCAGGAATACAATGTGCGACAGTTGCGTTTAATGAGTGATTCACAATTCAACGCTATTACAGTTGCCTTTGAAAAAGCCGGGAAACCAGTGGATATCGATTTTGCAGGCATTTACATTCAACACGTTGTCGAGGGAAGTGCATCAGATGGCAAACTAGAAGCTGGTGATCGTGTTGTTGGAGTAGATGGGAAGCCACTGATTGAGCCAGACCAGTTCGCTACTTATATTGCAGATCAGCGAAAAGGGGACACGATTCAAGTTGAAGCAGAGCGAGACAAGAAAAAATTCCAAACAGACATTACATTAAAAGAAATTCCAGAAGCAAATGGAAAAGTAGGATTAGGGATCCAATTTTTAGAAGATCGCTCTTTGAAAACGATTCCGAAAGTGAATTTCAATACATCTGAAATCGGAGGTCCTTCTGCGGGATTAATGTTTACGTTAGAAATTATTAACCAATTAAAAGCAGAAGATATCTCAAAAGGGTATACCATCGCAGGAACAGGTGAAATGATGCCGGGTGGAACTGTTGGGCGAATCGGTGGGATTGACTTTAAAGTCATGGCTGCTGATCGTGACGGGATGGAAATTTTCTTCGCTCCGGATGACGAATTACCTGAAGAAGTGAAAGCTGCGAACCCAGGTATTAAGACCAATTATGAAGAAGCCGCAGAAACCGCAAAAAAAATAGGTACGAAAATGAAAATCGTACCTGTTAAAACAGTAGATGATGCATTGAACTATCTAGAGAAGTTAGAACCGAAAAACTGAGTTAGTAATTCCGAATCGGGGGAATTGTATAGTCTAGCCCGAGCTGTGGCTGGGTTGAGTCAATGCCAAAAGCGTACAAATCCGAAATAGATGCAGAGAAAATAGCAGACGCACTTTCGGAATTGGCTAGGCGACTAACTACAGGCAGTTTCATCTCCTCTTTCATTTCTTTCAAATAGGATTGGCCGACGGAGGTCATCCCAAGGAGTCGCAAGTGATCTGGGTTCTGCATGGCTGTTCGATCATTGTATGTGAAACCTGTGAAGATATGAGTAAGCATGCGCTGGATCCTTGTCCAGGTATATCGCTTCGATTTTACGATTGCCATGAATTGCTGAAACGTATCTGCTTTTTTTGCTGCTTTGTACAAAAGGTTTTCAAGTCCTTCTGAAACATCTGCAATGGTAGCTAGCCTATCAGGACCTTCTCGAAGAATTTGGAATCGAAGAAGTGGATAAAAGCCATCCCAGCTACCGAAACGTCCGCGCTGCGCAAGCCAATCGTTCAGTGATTGAACGACTGAATAGGGTACAAACTGCTGAATGTTTTCTGTGCTCATGCTTTCAAAAAATGCTTTCCGAATACCTGTTGCACTTGCAATTGGCGTGTCATGTGCAACATCATCATGATATCCGGCACCAAGTCGTGGGAGGGTTGAGGGGACCATTGCAGACCCCATTTTTTTAGCCGACTCCATATAGTGGAAACCTAAAATGTTGTTAGGTAGCGATAAATCCACTGTTTCATGTTCGTTCATAGAAGAACGAATGAGTGTTGAGTAGGCTCTGTTCAGCGCTTTTGGATAACTGATACCTTCCTGAACTGCATCACGAATAGTTGCGTCATACTGCGCTTGAACCGAGTCGATGCGGTTTAGCGTTTCAATAAAGGGGGCGATTGAACCGTTTTCACTTCCGAAACAATAACTGGAGCAGCCTGCAGCATCTAAAAGTTGGATGGCACCGGATGCAAACGAAGGTGCGTTCGAGGTTGCCCGTTCATAAGGCAATTCGAAAACTAGGTCTACTCCATTGTCAATGGCCATTTTTGTACGTGTCCATTTGTCGATTAGTGCAGGTTCACCGCGCTGCAGAAAGTTTCCACTCATTACTGCGATAACTAAATCTGATTCGGTTTGAGCCTTCGCAGAGATTGCATGGTGCAAGTGCCCGTTGTGAAAAGGATTATATTCTACAACAATGCCAACAGCTTTCATGGAAAATCACTCCTGTTTGAAGAATTCTATTCGTTTAGTATAATGAACTAAGCGTTCAAGTGACAAGAAAATATCTTGACATCTTTTTTTATCCGCTATATAATCAAAAGTGTTGTCTTGAGGTGATAGGCATGAAATGGTCAATTCATCAATTGCGTAAGTTCAGGCAGGGAGCAGCAATGCCGCTTGACGAAGTGGTTGATCTTGGATCTGTAAGGGAAAGAAACCCGGAAATCCGGGCAATTTCACCTGTTCAGTTAAAAGGGAGTTGTACAGTTGGTTCGAAAAAGATATCGTTTCATTTCCATTTGGAAGGTTCGTTAACATTACCGTGTGCACGCACATGGGAGGATGTTCATTTTCCGTTCTCTATTGAGTCGGACGAGCAATACAGTTGGGATGAAGACGTGTTAGCACAAGACGATGAAATCCATCCGATTACGGGAGATGTAGTCGATCCAATGCCGATCTTTGAAGAACTCATTCTTTTGGAAGTACCATTACAGGTCTACTGTGATGATGCCGATACCATGACGGAAGCCTCCGGCAAGGGTTGGTCGTATGCGACTGACGAAGAGTACAATCTACAATTGACAGAAGAACAGGATAAGAAAACGGATCCTAGACTTGCAGGCTTAGCAAGATTTTTTGAATCCGATAACGACTAGTCGAAATAAAGGAGGTGCCCTCTAATGGCAGTACCAAAGAGAAGAACATCTAAAACCAAAAAGAACATGCGCCGTACACATTACAAGTTACAAGTTCCAGGTATGACAACTTGTGAAAACTGTGGTGAAATGAAATTGGCACACCGCATCTGTAAATCTTGCGGTCAATACAAAGGGAAAGTCGTTGTAGGCGAATAATTAGATTCTGCCGCAACTCCCGGATAGCATTTGCTATCTAAAGACTACCGTGAGACCATGGCTCACGGTAGTCTTTTTTTATACATATAATTAGGAGGCATCAGCATGTCAGTTAACATTACATCTGATCGGGGTATTGTCACGTTTACAATCACGCGCCCTGAAGTTCGCAATGCTGTAAATCATGAAGTGATGGACGGACTTGAACAATTCATTGACTTTGTTGAGCAAGATGGGGATGTGGAATGGGGTGTCATCACGTCTGAAGGTGGAAAAGCATTTTGTTCGGGAGGAGATCTCGGTGAGTTCCATTCGTTAGAAACGTCTGCTCAAGCACTTCCAATGCTTTCTCGAATGACAGAGTTGTTATACAGACTTGCAACGTTACCGATCCCTGTTATTGCACTGATGGATGGTACAGCAGTCGGTGGTGGTTGCGAAATTGCAGCGGCTTGTGATTACAGATTGATGAAGTCTGGTGCCAAAGCAGGGTTCATCCAAGGGACTCTGGCAATTACAACAGGCTGGGGTGGGGCATCGTTGCTATATGAGAAAGAGTCTGGGCATAGTGAAGTACTGCAACTATTAACAGAAGCTCGTGTCCATACAGCTGAAGAACTACTTGAATGGGGATGGATTACAGATACATATTCAGGCGACAAACAAGTTGCGCTTGATAAATTCACTGCTAAATTCGACCACATTGAGTCTTCAGTACTGAAAGCTTATAAAGCGATTGCGATCCGCAAATGGGAACAATCTGACCTGAAAAGCCGGATGATTGATGAGTGTAAGCGGTGTTCAATTCTCTGGGAATCAGAGGCGCACCATGCAGCTGTTCATCAATTTCGAAGCCGGTAAACACTTGTTTAGTAGATTGAATATTCAAAAGATAAATGAATAGTTGAAAACGGTTTCATTGTTCAGATAAACTAGTAAATAGATAAATGAAAATCATCTATCTACAGCAAGCAAAAGTTGAGGAGGAAATAATATGGCTCAAGTACTTTCTACAATGACGGGAACAGTTTTCACAATTGAAGTTGAAGTGGGGCAAGAAGTGAAAAAAGGGGATGTCGTTGTTATCCTTGAATCGATGAAGATGGAAATTCCTGTTGAAGCTGAAATGGATGGAAAAGTGGCGTCAATTGCTGTTAAAGAAGAGGATTTTGTTGACGAAGGAGACCTCATTCTGACGTTTGAAGGATAAGCGAATTAGTTAAGGGGGAGTTCACATGACAAACCACACAGAAGAACAAAAGGGGTATAATCATAAGCTAGAACAGCAGCTCGAGAAAATCTTTGCTGGCGGGCAACCTAAATATCATGAAAAAGCTGCACAACAAGGAAAGTTGTTTGTACGCAAACGTCTTGAGTTACTTTTTGACGACGGTGAGTATACAGAAGATGGACGCTTCGCGAATTGTGAAGCAGGAGACTTGCCGGCAGATGGTGTCGTCACCGCTATGGGGAAAGTCGGTGGCCAAACTGTTTGCGTTATGGCAAATGATTCAACAATTAAAGCTGGCTCATGGGGTTCTCGTACAGTTGAGAAGATTATTAGAATCCAAGAAACGGCAGAAATGCATCGGGTACCTATGCTATATTTAGTCGATTCTGCAGGCGCTCGTATTACGGATCAGTTGGATATGTTTCCGAATCGCAGAGGCGCAGGACGAATTTTCCATAACCAAGTGAGACTGTCAGGGTTTATCCCACAAATTTGCGTTCTGTTCGGACCGTCAGCTGCTGGAGGTGCGTACATACCAGCTTTTTGCGATCTTGTCATCATGGTCAAGGGGAATGCATCGATGTATTTAGGCTCTCCGAGAATGGCAGAGAAGGTCATTGGTCAGAAAGTATCGTTAGAGGAAATGGGCGGTGCAGAAATGCATTGTTCCGTCAGTGGATGTGGGGATGTACTGGCAGAGGACGAGGAGGAAGCGATCGCTGAAGCGAAACGTTATCTTGCATTCTTTCCTGCGAACTTTACGGAGCCAGCACCTGTAGCAGAAGCTGTGGCGGCGAAAGTGGGACGATCATTGGAAGAAATTATACCTGAAAACCAAAACGCACCGTTCAATATGTATGAAGCGTTGGATGTGCTGATTGACGAGGGTAGTTTCTTTGAAGTGAAAAAGAAATTTGCGCCAGAATTGATAACAGGACTCGCGCGTATTAACGGCAGGTCCGTAGGGATTATCGCAAACCAGCCAAAAGCCAATGGCGGCGTGTTGTTTGTGGACTCGGCAGATAAAGGCGCGAAATTCATTAACCTATGTGATGCCTTTTCAATTCCTCTGCTATTTCTAGCAGATGTCCCGGGGTTCATGATCGGGACTAAAGTGGAAAAAGAGGGGATCATACGTCATGGAGCAAAACTGATTATGGCGATGAGTTCTGCGACTGTACCGAAAATTTCAGTTGTTGTTCGAAAAGCATATGGCGCTGGACTGTATGCGATGGCGGGTCCTGCTTTTGAACCGGATGTATGTATCGCGTTACCAACTGCACAAATCGCAGTGATGGGACCTGAAGCGGCTGTGAATGCTGTCTACTCAAACAAAATTGAAGCAATTGAAGATCCGAAAGAGCGCCGCGCGTATGTACAGGAAAAACAGCAGGAATACAAAGAAGAAATTGATATTTATCGATTAGCTTCAGAAATGATTATCGATGAAATCGTGAAACCTTCTGATTTACGAACAGTTCTTGCTGCGCGTTTTGAACTGTATAGTACGAAGAATATTCCGCAGCCTCCACGGAAACACCCGGTTTATCCAGTATAAGTGATAAGAGTTTCTGTCCGCCTAAAGGGCGGACTTTTCTCGTGAAAGGGGGGATAGAGTGGAAGTTGTTATTGCAGGAGCGGGAGCGATGGGACTATTAATTGGCTCTTACTTAGCAGAAGCGGGAATGTCGGTGTCATTTTTAACTAGACGTGAAGACCAAGCTAGTGAACTTCGCGACCAGGGTGTGACAAGAATACAGAATGACCGAGCAAAAACTTTTCAAGTTGCTGCGTTTTCAGATTTGGCGAGTGCCCCACAAAAAGCCATGTGGATACTTGCAGTAAAATCGAATGATCTCGAGGGGGTAGTGAAGAAGCTTGAAAACCATGTACTTCCAGAACATCTGCTATTCATCCAAAACGGACTCCGTCATTATGAACTTGGACTCTCAACGTCCATCCCATCTGTAGAAGCTGCTTCGTTAACACATGGCGCAGGGAAAATAGATGACAGAACTGTGATTCACAATGGTATCGGAGTAATGAGTATCGCTTCAATAAAAGGCAGTCAGAAATTTTCTTTTCCGATATTTGAAGCAAATTCACTTGCATTTCCTATTCTGCATGAAAAGGATGCATTTCAGATGTTGCTACGAAAGGTGTTTGTGAATTGTTGCATTAACCCATTGACGGCTATTTTGGAGTTGAAAAATGGTGAATTACTCACTAATAATTACGCTAATCATCTTATGCAAGTGATCTATGGAGAACTTGCAGCTGAATATCCAGAGGTAGCAAAAAAACTGTCTTTTTCAGAAGTGGAAGAAGTTTGCAGGCGTACAGCAAATAACCGTTCATCTATGTTTGTTGATAAAACAAATCAGATACCGATGGAAATCGACACGATTATTAGTGCCATTCTAGAAGGACATGAAGAGAAAATGCCAACGCTAAAATTGTTTGAAACATTGCTTAAAGCAATTGATGAAAGGAAAGAATACACATGAAAGAGATGTTACAGTTTTTGTTGTCACTCATCGTCATCGTGCCATACTTGTTGACTATGGTATTGTTTGTAATTGTAATAGTGAGTGGTTATTCTTCTGTAAGGTCATTTCGAATTGCAGCAGATGTAACTGTACCTTTTTTGTTCCTATCTGTGAGTGTGTTATTCAGAATGATTACGGGGATACAAGGCGGTGTCTTCCTAATTGTAGGGGTGCTTATTATAGGGATTGGTTTTGCAATTGCGGAGAGAATTCGAAGTAAAGAGTTTCGAATGAAGTATATGTTCCGCAATCTATGGAGATTGCTGTTTCTAATATTATCAATGCTCTACATCGTCTTGTTGTTGTTAGGTGTCGGGCGAACGGTTGCTGAATTTTTAAGAGGTTAGGTTCTGAGCAAGCGTATGTTTTTTAACAATGACAGTGGAGTGATATACTCAATCCATAAATAGATGGTGAAAAAAGGGGCTTGAACGATGGAAATTGCATCACAAAACGTACATAAAAGCGCCGTTATGGAGGCGTATGGACAAGACGCGCAGTTCAACAAAGCATTCTATGATTATCCACTTAGCGCTGAAAGTTACCCACAGAGACTAGCTGAATTGAACAGTCGTCTGTACCAACGACAGGAGCTTGCGCGTACAATCCGCTCTTATATGGAGCCTTTCGGAATTTCGGATGCCGCTTCTGCGCATTTAGACGAACTCTCAAATAATGGAGTTGTTATCGTCGGAGGACAACAAGCTGGACTCTTGACAGGGCCACTCTATTCTATCCATAAAGCGATAACCGTTATTTTACTTGCGGCACAACAACGGAAAGAGTTGGATGTACCTGTTATCCCTGTATTTTGGGTGGCAGGTGAGGACCATGATTTAGAAGAAATCAATCATGTCTTTTCAGAACAAGATGGCAGACTGCTGAAACAGCAATATCCGGAAAGATATGTCTTAAAGACGATGGCTTCGGATACTGAGTATGATGCTGTGCAGATGACTAGCTACATACGTCAAGTTTTCAGAGATTTCGAAGAAACCGCATATACTAAGGAATTATTAGAAGAAGTGCTTCAATCAGCAGATCGAGAACATACTTTTACTGGTTTCTTTGTTCGATTGATGAATGGTCTATTCCAAAAACACGGTCTGTTGTTCATAGACTCAGCGGAAAAGTCGTTGCGTATGCTCGAATCCGACTATTTCAAGAAACTCATTAAAGAGTCTGAAACGATTGCTGAAATGATTACAGGTAAGGAGAGCCTATTTAAAGAACAAGGCTTCGGGACACCTATTCAATCAGCAAAAGATGCGGCTCATTTGTTTTATATTCACGACACTGGCCGAGTCTTATTGAGCAGGAAAGGTGATTTGTTTGTCAATGAGTCTGCAGGTATTCAGTTTACAACTGCAGAAATGCTTGAAATCGCTGAACAAACTCCTTGGATACTAAGCAATAACGTTGCGACGAGACCTTTAATGCAAGATATGGTATTCCCTGTTCTTGCATTTGTCGGAGGTCCTGGTGAAATTGCTTATTGGTCGTTGTTGAAAGATGCTTTTAATCATTTAGACATGAAGATGCCGATACTCGTACCTAGAATATCCATGACGCTAGTTACTCAACAAACCTTGCATGCACTAGAAAAGTCAAAACTGACTGTTGCTGAAGTGATGGCTGGAGAAGTCATTAGCAGAAGAGCAGATTTTCTAGACGAGCAACGAGACATTGAACTCGAACAGCTTCTGCAAGAAACTGAAAATGTCATCCAGGAACAATACAACAAAATGGAGCAACACATCTCTGATAAGGGCTTGGCGAATCTCGCTGAAAAAAATCGTGCATATCATTTACGTCAGCTTACCTATCTTCAAGATAAAGCAGAGGACGCGTTGTTAAGGAAATACGCCGCAGCGATCCGTGATTACAGTATTGCAGAAGGGGATTTGTATCCCGAAAGAAATCTTCAGGAACGTACGTATACACCGTACCCATATTTAAATGTATATGGACCTACGTTAATCGACGATTTGTTGAATGCCTCTTTACCGATTAATGGTCAACATGTTGTTATTTACTTATAAATCATTTATGTGAGCATCTCTTATGCACAGTAACTGTGCGTATTGGGGTGCTTTTCTTTGTAATAAATGTAACAATCTCAATAAATGAAGTACTATTGATACATTTTCATTGCAATATGGGAAATTGGTGGAGGAAAGTGGGGGGATGTGGTACATTAAATTTATATAGTGGGGTGAAGGGTATGTTCATGGGTGAATATCAGCATACTATCGATACAAAAGGCCGTTTGATAATCCCTTCAAAATTCAGGGAGGATCTTGCGGGTGGCTTTGTGTTGACTCGTGGTCTGGACAATTGCCTCTTCGGCTATCCGATGCATGAATGGAAAAAGCTTGAAGAGAAATTGAAAGCGTTGCCCGTGACAAAGAAAGACGCCCGAGCATTCACACGATTTTTCTTTTCTGGTGCAACTGAAGTTGAACTGGACAAGCAAGGACGTGTAAATATTCCATCTTCACTACTTGGCTATGCCAAAATCTCTAAAGACTGCATGGTTATTGGTGTTTCCGGAAGATTTGAAATATGGTCTGAAGAAAATTGGCAGACGTATTACGAGGAATCCGAGGAATCCTTTAACGATATCGCAGAAAATATTATGGATTTTGACTTTTGATTAGTTACTTTGACTTTTGACGTTAATTTTAGAAAGCAGGCGGTACCAATGTTCGATCATACAACTGTTTTACTTCACGAAGCTGTAGAAGGCCTTTCCATACAACCTGAAGGAATCTATGTGGACTGTACACTTGGCGGTGCGGGACACAGTACGGAGATTGCAAAGCGCTTATCAGGTAAAGGAAGACTTATTTGTTTTGACCAAGATATGACTGCTATCGAAGCGGCGAAAGATACGTTATCCGAGTATTTGGATAGAGTGACTTTCATCCATGCTAATTTCAGTCAACTAAAAGAAGAACTCCATAGAATTGATATAGAATCTGTTGATGGTATTTTGTATGATCTTGGTGTTTCTTCACCGCAATTGGATACTCCTGAACGAGGATTTAGTTACAACCATGATGCACCATTGGACATGAGGATGGATACTACAGCTGCTTTAACTGCTTTTGAAGTTGTGAACGAATGGAGTTATCAAGATCTGCTTCGTATCTTCTTCCGCTATGGAGAAGAGAAGTTCTCAAAAAGTATTGCTCGAAAAATCGAGGAAGCACGTGCTGAAAAGCCGATTCAAACGACTGCGGAACTTGCAGAGCTTATTAAAACTGGTATCCCTGCAGCTGCAAGAAGAACAGGTGGTCACCCTGCAAAACGAGTGTTTCAAGCCATTCGAATTGCCGTCAATGATGAATTAGGAGCAGCAGAAACGTCGCTGACAGATGCTATTGAGCTCCTCAATCCCAAAGGGCGAATTAGTGTCATCACTTTTCACTCGTTGGAAGATCGATTGTGCAAGACAATTTTCAAGGAAGCTTCCTCGCTTCCGGAACTTCCACCCAACTTGCCTGTAATTCCAGAAGGTCTTGACGTCAAATTGAAATTGATTACCCGTAAACCCATTTTGCCAAGTGAAGAAGAAATAGAAGCCAACAAACGAGCAAGATCTGCGAAGCTTAGAATAGCTGAAAGAAAATGAAAAGGGGATGAGGATGAATGGCTCTAGAGCAACGTAAAATCCAACCGAATTACATACCGGAACAGGAAACTCAAGCGAATCCTGCATCGATACCTGCTCCGAAAACCCGGAAGATTTTCTCGCCGGGTGAAAAATTTCTAGCTGTTGTGTTCATTGCGGCTGTTGTGATGTTTTCAACGATGGTACTTCATACACAGGCGCAGATCAATGATACAAACAAAGATATGCACTATCTTTCAAACAAAATTGAGGAAACATCAAAACAGAATATTGAATTGTCCAATCAAGTAAACGAGAAATCGACGTACGAACGTATTTGGGAGAAAGCAAAAGAACTCGGCTTGAATCTGAATGAAAGTAACGTAAAGGTCGTGCCTGGACGATGAAGAAAAAGAAATTTCGATTTCAAGGTGGAGCCTTTCTAATGCTTTTGTTATTTGGAGGGCTCTTTTTCCTTTTGTTCGGAAGAATGTTGCTAATTCAAATTACCGGACAGATCGATGGGCGCCCCCTTGCAACAATGGCAGATCAGAAATACTTAAAAGAAAGTGTGTTAAAAGCAAACCGAGGACAGATTGTTGACCGGGCGGGGGAAGTCATTGCGACGGATACGTTAAGTTACCGGTTGGTAGCCGTTCTTAGTAAGGATGCGAGTAAGGGTTCTAAAAAACCACAGCATGTCACAGATTTTGAACATACGGCAGAAGTACTAAGTAAGTATATTGATATGGACAAGGAAGCGATCCTGAAACGATTCGAAGATGCTCCTGAACAAGCATATCAAGTGGAATTCGGCAAGGCTGGACGCTCCATATCGAATGAGACTGCAGATGCTATCAAGAAAGAGGAATTACCAGGTATCCGTTTCTTCGAGGACAAAAAACGACTTTATCCGAATGGGAATTTTGCTTCTTATTTGGTAGGCTTTGCAATGCCAGAAGAAACGGAAGACAAAACTGTGAAAACAGTAGGGAAAATGGGACTGGAAAAAACCTATAATAAACAACTTACAGGAATTGACGGTAAAGTGGACTTCAAAACAGACCGTTGGGGAATCCCACTCCGTGACACAGAAAAGAATATCCAAGCGCCTCAAGATGGTCAGACGATTCAACTAACCCTCGACAAAACCATTGAGAACTTCACGGAAGATGCACTCAATCGGGCTGAGGAGAAATACCACCCTGAAAAAATGCTTGCAGTCGTTGTGAATCCGAAAACTGGTGAAATTCTTTCCATGAGTCAACGTCCATCTTTCCATCCGGGAACACGCGAAGGGTTGACAGGGAATTGGCTCAATGAAGCTGTGGAAGAAACATTTGAACCAGGGTCAACGATGAAAATGTTTACACTTGCTGCAGCAATTGAAGAAAAAAAATGGGACCCGAATGCCTATTACAAATCAGGACAATATGAAATTTATGATCAAACCATTCGCGATGTAAATAAAGTGGGGTGGGGGATGATCACATTTCTTGAAGGATTCCAACGTTCATCCAATGTATCTATGGCATACTTGCTTGAGAAACTGGGAGATCAGACACTTATTGAATACTTTGAGGAATTCGGATTTGGAAAGAAAGTTGGAATCGACTTGCCGAATGAGGCATCTGGTATTCTGTTAGCGAACTATCCAAGTGAGAGACTTACAACTTCTTACGGACAAGGTTCAACTGTAACGCCAATTCAGATGGTGCAGGCAGCAACAGCCATCGCTAATAACGGTAAGATGATGACCCCTTATGTAATCGATCAAATTATTGATCCCAATACAGACAAAGTCTTAGAGAAACATGAACCTGCTGAGAAAAAGAGCCCAATTAGTGAAGCAACGGCTAAGGAAGTGCGAGAAATTCTAGCGACGGTAATTACTTCTGAACATGGAACTGGTAAAAAATTCGCTCTAGAGGGATATGATGCTGGTGGGAAAACAGGTACTGCACAAATTCCAAAATCATCAGGTGGTGGATATATTGCAGGAGATGGTAATTACCTGTATTCATTCCTTGGAATGGCGCCAATTGACGATCCACAGTTATTAACGTATGTACTAGTTCAAAAACCTAAATTGAAAGCAGGTCAATATGGATCAGACCCGACTTCAGAAATTTTCACATCTATTATGGAAAGTAGCTTGAAATATTTAAATATCGCACCTGATGCTAAACAAGCTGATAACTCGTTGGAACTGAAAGATTATACAGGTAAATCATCAGAAGAAGTGGCTGCGGATTTGACCAAATTAGGTTTAAAACCAATCGTTGTTGGAAAACAAGGTGAAGTTGTTCAGCAGTCTCCTGCAGTCAATACTAAGGTAACAAAAGGCTCACTTGTGCTTCTCAAAACTTCTGGCGAAACTACCCTTCCTGACTTTACAGGATGGTCCAAGAAACAAGTTTTAGTGTTCAAGAATTTCTCGGGTCTAGATATTCGCTTTAATGGGGAAGGATTCGTTGTGAAACAAAGCCTATCTAAAGGTGCATCCGTCTCAGGGAATGACCCAATCGTAATTACATTAGAAGAACCCGAACAACTTAACCAACCGGTGCCAGAATCAGAAGAAGAACCTGAAATTATTGGTGGTTGATGAATAGCTGAGCATACACTCTCATAAATTAGCAATAAAACGAGAGGTGTGAAGCTCTTTGAAAGAAATAATCGGAATGCGGTCAAAAAAGAGACTGCGAGCCGTTTTCGTTATTTTTTTACTCCTACTGGGGGCAACTGTAGGGAAATTATTTCATGCACAAATCATTAAACATGAATGGCTGAAAGAGCGCGCACAAGCAAACTGGGATCGAGAAATTCCATTTGGCGGGGTTAGAGGAGAGATTGTGGATCGAAATGGCAAGTTGATTGTCGGCAACCAACTTGCCCCGACTCTTTACTTCATGCCTGCTCAAAACCCTGATCCTGAAGATGCGGCAGCGAAACTAGCGCCCATCCTCCAAGTCGATCAGGAAAAGTTAGCCGAGAAAATGAGTAAAAAAGATTACATGGTCAAACTGGCACCAGAAGGAAAGAATATTGCGAAAGCTCAAGCGGATGAGATTTCTGCGTTGAAAATTCCTGGTCTTTACACAGGTGTAGATTTTATGCGCAATTATCCAAATGGCGAACTACTTTCACGTCTTTTAGGATTTACAGGATATGATGGTCAAGGTCTTGCTGGTATTGAATACGCATATAACGAATTTCTGAACGGAACAGGGGACAGAATTCGAATGTATACTGATGCAAGAGGAGTGCCGCTCCCCCATGTAGATGATGATTTCAAAGACGGTAAAGAGGGCTCATCCGTAGTTTTGACAATCGATGCCGAGATACAAAAAATTGTTGAACGAGAACTCTCACAAGCGATGGAAAAATATGATGCCAGTCAAGCACTTGCGATTGTGATGAACCCTAAAACAGGGGAGCTTCTATCTTTAGCGTCTGCACCAACTTTCGATCCAGCAAACTATCAGGAAGCGGATCCGAATATTTACAACCGAAACTTACCGGTTTGGATGACGTTTGAACCGGGTTCTACATTTAAGATTATGACATTAGCGGCAGGACTGGAAGAAAAAGTTATTGACTTAGACCATGAAACCTTCAATGATCCAGGGTATACTATGGTAGGTGGAGCTCGCTTGCGATGCTGGAAGCGCGAAGGCCATGGCCATCAATCATTTCTAGAAGTCGTTGAAAACTCTTGTAACCCAGGCTTCATAGAAATTGGCCGTCGACTAGGAGAAGAGAAACTTTCTTCTTATATCCGTGATTTTGGTTTTGGTGAGTCTACAGAATCGGGTATTGCAGGTGAAGCAAATGGTATTTTGTTTGCTAAGGATGCATTTGGACCTGTTGAGCAAGCAACCACTTCTTTTGGTCAAGGAATAGCGGTAACTCCAATTCAACAAGTGCAGGCTGTAGCAGCAGCGGTTAACGGTGGAATGCTGTATAAACCATATATCGTCAAGGAAATTATTGGACCCGATGGGAAAGCAACTCAATCGTACGTACCTGAAATGAAGCGCCGTGTCATCAGTGAGGAAACTTCTGCTGAAGTTAGAAGAGCATTGGAATCTGTTGTTGCCAATGGTTCAGGGCGAAATGCGTTTGTCGATGAAATCAGAGTTGGTGGGAAAACGGGGACAGCGCAAAAAGTTCAAGATGGAAAGTATAAAGAAGGAGACTATATTGTCTCATTCATCGGGGTTGCACCTTCAAACGATCCGGAATTAGTCGTCTATGTTGCAATTGATAGTCCTAAAAACTCAGTTCAATTTGGGGGAGTCATTGCAGCACCAATTGTCGGAAGAATCATTGAGGAAATTTCTCCATTGGCAGGTGTCAAACCACAAAAAAATCAGATGGAAAAAGAATATCGTTGGGGCGATCCAATTACGCAACAAATTCCAGATCTTCGAGGATTGACCAAAGACGAAGTTGCACAACAGCAATATACGCTTAAAATTGAATGGCATGGAAATGGTAAGAAAGTTAGTAAGCAGTTACCTGTACCTGGAACAGAAGTGAATGAAGGAGATGTGATTCACGTTTATACAGAGTAATTGTGCGAATATGACTGAACCAACAATTTGTTTGGGAACACAGAAGGAGAACTAGACATGACGCTCGTCACAACAATCACGGCTATTGCCGTAACATTTGGCCTTACGGCTCTACTGGGTTATGCGATCATTCCACTGCTGAGACGGATGAAATTCGGTCAAAGCATTCGAGAAGAAGGTCCTCAAGCCCATTTAAAAAAAGCAGGGACACCAACAATGGGCGGTCTGATTTTTCTTGTCGCGATTCTTATCGCAACGCCTATTTTGTCTTACATAAATGGCGTACTCACTACTCAGACAATCGTTCTATTGCTTGTACTGGTCGGTTTCGGGGTCATTGGGTTTATAGATGACTTCATCATTGTGGTTATGAAACGAAATCTTGGTCTGACATCTCTGCAAAAACTCATTGGTCAAATCATTATTGCGATCTTCGCGTTTTTCCTATTGAAACTAGGACCTTTTGATACAGTGATATCGATTCCATTCACAGGTTTTGAAATCGATATGGGTATCTTTTATGTCGTATTCCTAATTTTCTGGCTCGTTGGATTTTCGAATGCTGTGAATCTCACAGATGGATTGGATGGCCTTGTATCAGGTACGTCATCGATTGCATTTTCTGCCTTCGGTATTCTAGCAGTTTCCTATAATCAGCAAGATATCGCAATGTTTTCATTTGTCGTTTCTGGAGCCATGCTTGGTTTCCTATTGTTCAACATGAAACCCGCGCGAGTATTTATGGGAGATACGGGCTCACTAGCACTTGGTGGGGCATTGGCAATGATTTCAATGCTTATTAAGCAAGAGTTCTTGTTGCTCATTATCGGGATTGTTTATGTAATTGAAACACTATCCGTAATAATTCAAGTGATTAGTTTTAAAACGACAGGCAAACGGGTATTCAAGATGAGTCCGATTCATCATCATTTTGAACTTTCTGGATGGTCTGAATGGAAAGTGGTTCTTGTCTTTTGGGGAATTGCATTTCTTGCTGCAATCGTACCTGTACTTATGGAGGTGATGTAAATGCACAATGCAGCGCAGTTTTTAGGGAAAAAAGCACTCGTCCTAGGATTAGCAAAAAGTGGTCATGCAGCTGCCTCGTTGCTATCAGCTTGCGGGGCATCGGTTACGTTAAATGACTCTGCACCTGAAGATGGAAACCCATTGGCTGAAGAGTTACGGGTACAAGGAGTCCATGTGATTTGCGGTGGGCATCCAGAAGATATCTTAGAAGCCGGATTCGACTTCATCGTTAAAAATCCTGGTATTCCTTATACCAATTCTGTTATTTTACAGGCTGAGCAACTTGGGATTCCGATTTGGACAGAAATTGAACTTGCCTATCTGATTAGCGAAGCACCGTTTATTGGAATTACTGGTTCAAATGGAAAAACTACAACGACTACACTGCTTTATCACATGTTAAATATCGGCGATAGACATCCTCTAATAGCTGGTAATATTGGGACGGTTGCAAGCACAGTTGCTTCAAAAGCAACAGCTGATGAAGTCATTGTTTTAGAAGCATCTTCGTTCCAATTGATGGGTGTTGATAAATTCCGTCCGCATATCGCAATATGGACAAATTTATACGAGGCGCACTTGGATTATCATGGCAATGCAACAGCGTACGCTGAAGCGAAAGCTCAAATCACAAAAAATCAAACAGCAACTGATTTCCTGATTTATAACGCAGATCAACCAGTAATAAAGCGGTTCATAGAAAACTCAAAAGCCACTCTTGTTCCTTTTACAACAAAAGGAAGATGCTCTGAAGGAATTTCAGCAGACAGTGAGTCGATTTACTGGCTAGGTGAACCGATTATCTCGAGGAATAAAATTACGCTACCTGGAGCGCACAACTTAGAAAATATCTTGTCTGCAACTGCTGCTGCGTTGTTGTATGGCTGTGAACGAAGTGCGATAGAAAGTGTACTCAGTTCGTTTACAGGTGTTAGGCATCGCATGCAATTTGTAACGGAATATGACGGACGGAAATTTTATAATGATTCGAAGGCAACAAATACATTGGCAACGAAAAGTGCGCTATCTTCATTTGAAACACCGACAATTCTAATTGCTGGAGGTTTGGATCGAGGACACTCATTTGAGGAATTACGTCCCCATATGAACCATGTCAAAGCGCTAATTGGGATTGGTGAAACGGGTGATCGACTCTTACAGTTCGCCGAGTCATGTGGCGTAGGAATTGTTTATGAGGCAGGAACTCTTCATGAAGCGGTACTGAAAGCATACGCCGTATCTGAAATAGGAGACACAGTTCTACTATCTCCGGCATGCGCGAGCTGGGATCAGTATCCTAACTTTGAAGCAAGAGGCGATGAATTTATCGAAGCTGTTCAAAAACTAAAAGCATGAATTATCAGTATTCGTTAATTCTTTAAATCTAACAGCGAAAGGATGCATCCACTGCTTTCAAAGTATAGAATGCTCTTTATGTTATCGGCGATAGCACTCACAATAATCGGTGTGCTCTTTGTCCACTCAGCCGCGGCTTATTGGGGAGAAATCCGATATGCTGATGCCGCTCCATTTGCCGTCAAACAACTTATTTACATAGGTGTATCCATTACAATTGCCTATTTGATGATGCGGACCCCTGTCTTATCAACACAGAGGTTTTGGACGTTATTCTATGTTGTAGCTGTCGTGTTATTAACGTTGGTGCTCATTCCGGGTATTGGGGCAGTTAGAAATGGTTCTCAAAGTTGGATTGCATTTGGTCCAATCAGTTTGCAACCTGCAGAGTTTGTGAAAGTGGCTTTGATTGGGAAACTTGCAATGAGTATGAAGACTAAATCTGGTCAGAAAGTTTGGGATTGGCGTCATTTCGCATTGATCTTATTACCCTTTGCGTTGATTATGATGCAACCTGACTTAGGTTCAGCCGTCATAATGATCGTTTCAGCTTTTGTCGTATTGTTTGTTGCAGGTTATCCTCTCACTTTCTTTTCTTTGTTAGGAGTAACAGGTGTTGGAGCGTTCGCTGCGCTAATAGCAGCAGCACCTTACCGTTTAGCTCGCATTAAATCGTACATCGATCCATGGAGTGACCCACTCGGTAAAGGGTTCCAAGGTATCCAGTCGCTTTTTGCAATTGCACCCGGAGGGTTACTAGGACATGGATTTGGAAATAGTAGACAAAAATATTTGTACTTACCTGAGCCTCAAAATGATTTTATCTTTTCGATTATTGCAGAAGAGACGGGCTTTATAGGTGCTACAGTTGTTTTGTTGCTGTTTGTCTGTTTACTTATAGGTGCATTCGGGGTTGCTATTAGAACATCTGGATGGAAAGAATGTCTAGTTGTATCTGGAATGGCATCCATCATTATCTTCCAGACATTCTTGAATGTCGGGGTTGTTTCTGGCCTGCTTCCAGTAACAGGCGTCACCTTACCATTCATCAGCTACGGTGGATCTTCGATGCTGACGACATGGCTTGCCGTAGGTACGATTTTACACTTCTCTAGACAAAAGAAAGATTGAGTGAAAAGGAGGGGGAGGAAATGGAGAAGGTTATCGATATTGAAGAACGAATTCCGTCTATGCGCAAAAAGCGTCGTAAAAAGACGAATAGGAAGTTTGTGTTCATTTTACTCTTATTTGTCACCATCCTCCTCGTCCTCCTTTACTTTCAATCGCAAGCGAGTAAAATCGATGAAGTCGTTCTAAAAGGATCTGTGCTTCATGATAAGGATTACTATTTAGAGCAGGCTGGAATTTCTCCAGGTGATTCCATATGGGGATTTGAAATCGAGGATGCGACCAAACGTCTTCTTGCTGTAGAAGGCGTGCAAGAGGCTTCAGTTTCACGGGAATGGTTTCGGAATGTCCAAGTTACGGTTCAGGAATGGAGCCCGATTGCGTGGATGGATAGAAAAGGACAATACGAGCTCATTCTTGAAAATGGAGATGTTTTCGCGCCAGATGAAAAACCTTTAGTGGACATTCCGATTGTGGAAGGGTTTGAAGATGAAGATATGCGAAAACTTCTTGCCTCACAGCTGATGGAATTAGACGACTCGGTTTACCAACTTGTTTCTGAAATTGTAGAGCAGGAAGAGTCAGATGGTGATGGCGTGATTTTGTATATGAACGATGGATATGAAGTTCACGCGTCACTAGGGACACTATCGGACAAGCTATCTTATTATCCTGAAATTGTGAATCAGCTGAATGGTTCAGAAAAAGGCGTGATTGACGTGGAAGTAGGAACGTATTTCACACCATATAGTAAGTTATATGGAAGTGAAAAAGGTAAAGTGGATGAAGAAAATGCGGACGAAGAAAAAGGTGATGACAGTGAGTCTGAAGACGAGTGATCGAAAAAAAAGGAATAACCGAATTTCTTATGCCCTCGTTTTTTTAGTGCTTGGTTTCATTTTATCCTTTTCGTATCGTACGCTCGGTCCAGGGTCTGAGACGCAACAACTGCGCTCTGAAATCGATTCGAAAGAAGAGGGGTTTCGAGAGGAATTAATCGAACAAAAAGAACGAAACAAGCAGCTGACTGATGAAATTTCATCAAAACAAAAGACGATTGCAGAAGTTGAACAAACTCTAAGTGACACGGAAGAAAATCATGATTTGCTCGTTAAAGAAGCAAAAAATCTCCGTTTACTCCTTGGAGTTGTACCAGCAAGTGGACAAGGGGTTCGTGTGGAACTGGCTGACGGAGATTACGATCCGGCTGAGCAAAATCCGAACGAATATATTGTCCATGAAAGCCAAGTTCTATTAGTAGTCAACGAGCTCAAAATAGCAGGGGCTCAAGCGCTTTCGATTAATGGACAACGTTTGAATGCGAATTCCAGCATAAAATGTACAGGTCCCGTCATTACAATTGATGGACAAACCTATCCTGCTCCTTTCGTTGTAGAAGCAATTGGAGATTCCGATGCGCTTAACTCCTCTCTGTTGCTAAAAGGTGGCGTAATGGACAGTTTGTTATCAGATAACATTGAGATGAAAATCGAGAAGCGGAAAGAGATTCTCATGCCAGCATTACGGGATGATATCCAAGGATAATTCAATCCGACGAGGGAGGATGAGTGTGTATGAGGCGTAAATGGATGTTCACTTTCATCCTGCTCATTGTCGGTTTTATGGTTGCGGTACAGTACAATACTGTTCAGCAGCCGGAAGAGCGAGATACGCGGGACTTGTGGGCAATCAGAAACGAGTTAGCAAAGGAACGGAAACTCCATTCGGAACTATTGACGGAAGTTCGTGAACTGGATAAAACAATAGGGAAATACAATGCATCTGAAGGAGCAAGTGCAGGTAAAGCATTAGCCGATACGGTTCACGATTTACACGAACAAGCAGGAATGATAGACCAAACGGGTCCTGGCATCGTAATAGATGTCGTTCCTTCAGAAGAAAGTATTGCATTCGGTACACCACTTCACGAAGTGAGCCCTGAACTACTGACGCGCTTTGTCAACGAAGTGAACCGTTTTAAAGGGATTGACATGGAAATAGACGGAAAACGTGTAACTGGGTTAAGTGCCGTTCGGGACATAAACGGTGAAACTACCGTGAATGGATTGGCCGTGTCGTTACCACCCTTTCAAATAAAAATCCTTTCTGCGGATTTGAAGAGTAGTGAAAAGTTATATAACTTTTTGCAATCCTCATCAATTCTCGATGACTTCTATTTAGATGATTTTGTGTTAGAGGTTGGACAACCCCAATCTGAAGTGACGATAAATGGCCGAATCGAACAATTTGAAAATCACTTTCTTAAAGAACTGCCAAAGGGGGGCTGACAATGTGGTTACCAATATTGGGGTTAATACTTGGGGTATCGCTTGGATTTCTTTCGGATATCCAGATTCCACAAGAATACGGTAATTATTTGTCAATTGCCGTGTTGGCAGCACTCGATACATTGCTCGGAGGGATCCGAGCGCACTTACAAAGAGTATATGATGATCAAGTGTTCATCACAGGATTTTTCTTCAATATTTTACTGGCTGCAGGACTTGCATTCCTTGGCGTACACTTAGGTGTGGATCTTTATTTAGCTGCTATATTTGCATTTGGCGTCCGGTTATTCCAGAATCTAGCTGTTATTCGACGGGTATTACTCACTAAATGGTCAGAGTATCGAAAAGTTTCTACGACAAATACTTCAAAATGAGAGGATTTCGAGAGGGGATGGCGAAAATATTTAGACAATGCAGTAAGAATACAATAGAATGGAAGAAGAGTCACAATGGGAGGTGCCAAAGATGAGTCAGTCAAATATGTATGTATCACTCGACATCGGGTCCTCCACTATCAAAGTCCTAATCGGCGAGGTGGATGGCGGGTCCCTACATGTGATCGGAGTGGGTAATGTTCAATCTGCCGGTATTCGTAAAGGATCCATTGTGGACATTGACGCAACAGTACAATCTATCCGTAAAGCGGTAGAACAGGCAGAACGGATGACAGGATTACAAGTTAAAGAGGTTGTACTTGGAATACCATCAAATGGTGTTACTCTTCAAGATGTAAAAGGTGTTGTCGCTGTAAATTCCGTGAACCGTGAAATTACAGATGACGATTTAGACCGAGTCATGGAGTCTGCGCAAGTAATGTCTGTTGCACCTGAACGAGAAATTGTAAATATCATTCCGAAGCAATTCATCGTGGATGATTATGATGAGATAAAAGATCCTAGAGGGATGATCGGAGTTCGTCTTGAAATGGACGGTACAATGATTACAACATCGAAAACACTTGTGCACAATATCCTTCGTTGTGTAGAACGGGCTGGGCTGTCCATTCGTGAAATCTATTTGCAACCGCTCGCTTCCGGAACGTTCGCGTTAACAGAAGACGAAATGAATCATGGAACGGCGTTCATCGATATCGGTGGCGGCTCAACGACAGTTTCCGTGTTCTGGGAAAATCGATTCGCCGCAACGACAGTATTACCTGTGGGTGGGGATCATATTACAAAGGATCTCTCGATTATTCTCAAAACGCCGACTGAACAAGCAAGAAAAATCAAGCACCAATATGGTCATGCATTTTACGATGATGCATCTGATGACGAGCTATTTGAAGTTCCGGTAATTGGTGCAGAAACAAAAGATCAGTATAGCCAAAAATACATATCGGAGATTATCGGTGTAAGGCTCGAGGAACTCTTTGAGCTTGTCCTTGAAGAGTTGTATCGCTTGGGGATCCGGGATCTTCCGGGTGGTGTTGTGTTGACTGGTGGCACGACCAAAATGGATGGCATTTTGCAACTGGCACGTCATGTACTCAACACGCGCGTACGAATCCATACGCCAGAATATATCGGCGTTCGTGAGCCGATGTACTCAACAGCGGTTGGCCTAATTCGTTATGCGAGTATGGAAGATACATTCTTTGGGGAAGGACACTCTGAACCAATGGGACAAGCGTATGAAGAAACGGCAGCTGCACCAGCTGCAAGAAAGAGTCACGAACCGAAACAAGCAAAAGATTCACTACTTGGTAAAACAAAACGCTTTTTCGACAGCTTTTTCGAATAAATTCAAGACCCAAATGAGACGTTGAATGATTAGGAGGAGAAGAGATGCTAGAGTTTGATACGAATATTGAAGCGCTCGCAGTCATCAAAGTAATCGGTGTTGGTGGTGGCGGTAATAATGCAGTAAATAGAATGATTGAGCATGGAGTACAAGGTGTAGAGTTCATAGCGGTGAACACCGACGCACAAGCACTTAACTTATCTCAAGCCGAAGTGAAACTTCAAATTGGTGGGAAATTGACACGTGGTTTGGGAGCGGGAGCTAACCCAGAGGTGGGTAAGAAGGCTGCTGAAGAAAGCCGTGAACAGTTGGAAGAGGCGCTTCGAGGCGCTGATATGGTATTTGTCACTGCAGGTATGGGTGGCGGTACAGGTACAGGAGCTGCTCCTGTCATTGCACAAATCGCCAAAGATTTGGGTGCGTTGACAGTAGGTGTTGTGACTCGTCCATTTACGTTTGAAGGACGTAAACGTTCAACACAAGCAATCGGTGGAATTACAGCAATGAAAGAATCTGTTGATACACTTATTGTTATTCCTAATGATAAGTTGCTTGAAATTGTGGACAAAAATACACCGATGCTCGAAGCATTCCGAGAAGCAGATAATGTTCTTCGTCAAGGTGTCCAAGGTATTTCAGATTTGATCGCTGTACCTGGATTGATCAACTTGGACTTTGCCGATGTGAAGACAATTATGTCCAATAAGGGATCGGCTCTCATGGGAATCGGGATGTCCACTGGTGAAAATCGCGCATCTGAAGCGGCTAAAAAAGCCATCTCCAGTCCATTGCTTGAAACGTCAATTGATGGAGCAAAAGGTGTGTTGATGAACATTACCGGTGGTTCTAACTTAAGCCTGTTCGAAGTACAAGAAGCTGCTGATATTGTCGCTTCTGCATCCGATGAAGATGTGAATATGATTTTTGGTTCTGTCATTAATGATGACTTGAAAGATGAAATCATTGTGACCGTCATCGCAACCGGTTTCACAGATGAGCAGATTGCTCAAGTTCGAGGAACACGCGCAGCTGGATATGGTGGAATTCGTCAACGTGAGACGCAAGCACCACAAAGTAATCCGACTCCAAACAATCAAATTCGTCATGAAGAGCCACAGCATCAGCAACCAGTTCATCAAGAACCTGTGCGCAGTCAGCAACAGACCCAACAAGACGATGGCTTAGATATTCCTACGTTTTTACGTAATCGTCGTCGCAAATAATTAAAATGTACAAACCTCCGGCAATCGAGTCGGAGGTTTTTTGTGTTTTTCTTTCAAACAATCTGTCGAACTTTTCTTTCATTTAGGTACCGCAAAGTGACAAAACTCGTAATTGAAAAATGGTAGTCTTGCAAACAAGGAGGACAGCCTATGTATGGGGAAGTCATGATTGGCATAAATATGGTTTTCAATTATACAGTTCTGTCATTTGCAAATGCAACGGGAAATACAAAAATCAGCAGAAAACGATTAGCGTTAGCAGCCTTTGCAGGAGCAATTCCAGCCGTTGCTTTCCCTGGTTCCATCATAGCGTCGTTGACTGCGTTTGCGATCATGACAGGCTGTGCATTCGGTTTTTCAGCGCGACTCTGGAAATCATCAGTGGGTTTAGTGCTAATCGGTGCATTTTTAGCTGGAGGGCTACTATCGGCACTTCCATTTAGTCAGTGGGGGCAAGATTTTCAATATCGCTTAATAATCTATGTAGCCCTTGCCTATTGTTGTCTTCAAATTGTAAAAGTTAAATGGCTCGATGTTCGCAAAATCAGCCGGTTTTCAGAGTTTGCTTGTAGTTCACAATTACATCTTTTCGGCTCTTCTATACCTCTTCATGTATTCATAGATACAGGCAATAGCTGTACCGAACCATTATCGAATGATGCTGTCCATTTTGTCGCACTTCGGGCTTTAAAACCAATTATTCCAGATGAATTCCTTGAAAGCCTACAGCAAATTGGAACTACAAAAGGCGTTATTCCGGATATTACCCAATTTCCTGAACAATACAGGAAGGATTTACGTCTTATTCGTATTCAAACTGTCGAAGGAGCGAATTGGGCGATAGGAATTAGATTTGACGAGTGGGAATTGGAAGGAAACCGGCTACTTGAAAAAGGTTATATTGTTCTAACAGCTGACGATGCACGTTATCCACATAATGCATCTGCGATTTTGCATGTATCTGCCTTGGAAACTAGAGAAGAAGAAAGGGGAATGCTTCATGCTACATGAATTGAAAAAATGGCTATCCGTACTTGCAGGGATATTTAAAAAGAAAAATGGAACGTACTATATTGGGGGACATGAATCGTTACCGAAACCTCTTACTAGAGAAGAAGAAGCGGAAACTATTGCTGCATATATGGCGGGAGACCAACAAGCTAGAGACCGGCTTATAGAGAAAAATTTGCGTCTAGTTGTTTATATCGCTCGCCGTTTCGACAATACAAATACGCATATTGAAGATTTAATCAGCATAGGGGCAATAGGTCTAATCAAAGCAATTGAAACATTCAAAAGTGATAAAAATATTAAGCTGGCAACATATGCTTCGCGTTGTATTGAAAACGAAATTTTAATGCATCTACGGAAAACGAATCGTACGCGTTCTGAGATTTCTTTTGACGAACCACTGAATTCTGATGCAGATGGGAACGAACTCTTGCTGTCTGACATTTTAGGGACGGATGAAGATATTATTACAGATGATGTTGAAAAGAAAATTGAACGACAGCATATGATAGACGCAGTCACGACTCTCAGTGATCGAGAACGTCATATTATGGAATGTAGATTTGGGTTAACAGGAAAAATCGAGATGACTCAAAAGGAAGTTGCAGATTTATTAGGCATTTCACAATCGTATATCTCTCGTTTAGAGAAGAAAATTATTTCGGAACTTCGTGAGCAGTTGAATCATCCAATTGCATAATGGTTGAAATTGGCGTTACAGAAAACCGCATAGAACTCCACTCAGAGGATAAGCTATTTCGTACAGTCATCTACAGAATACGGAGGAATTCAGATGGTACGTACAAGAGTGGAAATTTGCGGTATCGATACATCTACTTTGCCTCTTCTGTCGAGTGAGGTCATGAAAGAGACATTCATCCGGTTGCAAAGTGGGGATGAATCAGCTAGAGACGAACTCGTAACAGCGAATTTGCGCCTCGTCCTTAGCCTTGTGCAGCGATTTGCCTATCGTGGGGAACAAGCAGATGATTTGTTTCAAGTAGGATGTGTGGGACTGCTTAAGTCGATTGACAACTTTGATTTAAAACACAATGTCCGGTTTTCGACATATGCAGTTCCTATGATTGTCGGAGAAATCAAGCGACATTTGAGAGATCATCATTCCGTTCGGGTGTCACGCTCGCTCCGAGATATTGCATATAAAGCAATCCGTGCAAAAGAAGAATTCATCAATGAACACCAAAAGGAACCGAGAATTTCAGACTTAGCTAAAATGACGGATATACCGGAAGAAGATATCTTATTTGCACTCGATGCGATACAAGATCCGATGTCCCTCCATGAACCGATGAATGGTGATGGAGGAGACCCTGTGTATATGATGGATCAGTTACACGACAAAACTGTCTCGGAAGAGCGTTGGTCAACTTATGTGTCGATGAAGGAAACTATGACGGGACTGGATGATCGCCAGCAACTGATTTTATCGAAGCGGTTTTATCTTGGACAAACACAGACTGAAATTGCCCGAGAGCTAGGAATTTCTCAAGCTCAAATATCTCGATTGGAGAAGCAAGCAATCGCACAAATTCGTGAAGGAATGGAACAAAGTAATTAATTTTGGACGCAATGCGATCACTGCATTGCGTTTTTTTTGTACGTCTATTTGCATAGAATATGGAAAGGGGGGATTTCTATGCGCTTTTCAGAATTTCAAAAAAAAGAAGTGATTGATATGCAACGCGGGAAATTTCTTGGATTCATTCAAGATGCGGCGATTGACATAACGAAAGGGAAAATTGATACGCTTCATATCGGTGATACGGAACGATCTTTGTTTATGGAAATGCGTGTGAAAGACCAAAAGCAATTTGGGTACGATGAGGTTGTGACAATTGGAAAGGATATTGTACTAATTCAAAAGAAAGAGTCTAAAAAGTGACTAATCGTTGATAACTCAGTGGCCGCTTGATACAATAGAACAAAGTATCGAGAAAAGTAGTGATTAAGATGAAACCATTACAGCAACGGATAAATACCATCGAAGAAACAATCTGTCAGGCGTGTGAGCGTGTTGGTAGAAAGCGTGATGAAGTTACGGTTATCGCAGTCACAAAACAAGTGTCTGAAGAACGTACACAAAACGTGTTGGACGAAGGGATCATCCATTTAGGTGAGAACCGACCTGAAGGGCTTATAGCTAAACAACATACGATTCCTCAAGGCGCTGTTTGGCATTTCATCGGAAATGTACAAAGTCGTAAAGTGAAAGAAATTATTGAACGTATTGATTATCTACATTCGTTGGATCGATTGAGTTTAGCAAAAGAAATTCAGAAACGTGCTGTTGAACCAGTAGACTGTTTCGTACAAGTTAACGTTTCTTTTGAAGATTCGAAATCAGGATTGTCACCAGCTGAGACACTTGGATTTATTGAGGCATTGAGGGATTATGATAAAATAAGAGTAATTGGTCTGATGACTATGGCTCCATTGACTGAAGATCAAGATACAATCCGAAAAGTTTTTAGAGACTTGCGTGAACTGCGTGATGAACTTGCGGCTAAAAAGATGCAACACGCACCGTTAACCAAATTGTCCATGGGGATGTCGAATGATTACAGTATTGCAATCGAAGAGGGCGCAACCCATGTGCGAATTGGGGCTGCACTCGTCGGTTCGGAGAGCGAGGGAGACGTATGAGTATTAAAGGCAAATTCGAAAAATGGTTTTACCTTGACGAAGAAGAGGAAGCGGCGGCGCAGGAAGCAGCGGCAAAGCAGCAAGTTGCTACGACACAACCAGAGAGGAAGCCGAGCAAACAATCCTCGATGAAAAATGCTCCCTTGCCAAAACAAAATCGCAAAGAACCTCAGACAGCAGGGAACATTGTGAGCTTGCAAAGCGTCCAAAAGTCATCAAAAGTTATTTTAGTGGAGCCTCGTGTCTATGCGGAAGCACAAGATATCTCAGAACATTTGACTAACAAACGTGCGGTTATTGTGAATTTGCAGCGTATTGATCGTGAACAAGGAATACGAATTGTCGATTTCCTTAGTGGTGCAGTATATGCGTTAAATGGTGATATCCAACGAATAGGCACAGATATTTTCCTTTGCGTACCGGAAAACGTTGAAGTGAATGGTTCGATCTCCGACTATTTGAACGAAAGAAACTAAATGAGGTGTACCGACTGTAATGGCAGAATTATTAATCCAGCTTTATCGAATAATTACGTATGCTCTTTCCATCTATTCCATTTTTCTCGTCATTTATATTTTGATGTCCTGGGTACCGGCTTCCAGAGACACGAAGTTCGGTAAAATCCTTGAAAAAATTGCAGAGCCATATTTAGGGTTTTTCCGTAACTTCATTCCACCTCTTGGAATGATTGATATCTCCCCTATTGTTGCCTTGTTTGCATTGCAGCTAATTGGGAAAGGGCTTGTACCAGTATTTAATTTCTTATTACGCTTACTTTAATGTGCTGAACTGAACAATCATTTCGTTGAACCAATCCTCACGCTGTGGGGATTTTTCTATAAGGAGACACGTACAATGGATGGCATCTTACAACACTTTAGAAAAGAAGAGCAGCCTTTTATAGAAATGGCGATGGATTGGGCAAGAGAGGTCGAGGATTTATACTCACCTAAATTGACCGATTTTCTTGATCCGCGTCAGCGTTTTATTGTGGAATCCGTCGTAAAGGGAAGCGGCTTGCTTGTAGCTGAGGACGGAGGATTTGATGGAGCTGAGCGAAAAAGGGTGCTCATCTATCCAGATTATTACGAACCGACGCGCCAAGATTTCCAAATAGCTGTATTCGACGTGCGTTACGCTTCCAAGTTCCTGACGTTAGAACATCCTGAGATTCTTGGAGCGCTAATGGGGCTTGGATTGGATCGAGGAAAATTTGGCGACATTCGTTTGAAAGACGGAGAAGTACAACTTGCGACTGTATTGGAGCTGAATACGTACCTCGCTGTCAATTTCACTTCAGCTGGTAAAGCAAAAATTCATCTTACAGAGCTGCCCGATCATGAAGGATGGATAACTCTTGAAGAAGTTTGGTCCGAAGAAACGCAAGTCATTAGTTCGCTTCGACTAGATACAGTCATTGCTTCATTATTAAATGTTGCAAGGCAGAAAGCTTCGACATACATCCATGGAGGCAAAGTAAAAGTGAATTGGCGTGTGGTGGAACAGCCATCGTTTGAGCTGAATGAATCTGATATGCTTTCCATCAGAGGTCATGGTCGATTTAAAGTAATCGCGATTGAAGGTAGGACTAAGAAGGATAAAATTCGATTGGTTACTGGGAAGTTGGAATGATTTTTATGGACAGACTTTAGAAAAAGTCTGTTTTCTGTTATAGTCAACGATATAACGAATAACGAACATCAAAAGGGGAGAGACTTGCATGGCGCTTACACCAATTGATATACATAATAAAACGTTCGGTAGCAGATGGCGTGGATACGATGAAGATGAAGTGAACGAATTCCTGGAGCAACTCATGAAAGATTATGAGAACTTGCTTGATGAAAACAGAGAGTTGACACGTAAACTGAAAGAAACAGAAGAGCAAGTAGCGCATTTCAATGCGATCGAAGAAACGTTGCAGAAATCGATCATGATCGCTCAAGAAGCAGCTGAAGATGTTCGTAGAAATTCTACACAAGAATCCAAGCTCATTATTAAAGAAGCTGAAAAGAATGCGGATCGCATTGTGAACGAAGCGCTTTCTCGCTCACGTGAAATTTCAATGGAAATCGAGGATTTGAAAAAACAGTCTAAAGTATTCCGCAACCGTTTCCGTATGCTAATTGAAGCGCAGTTGGATTTAGTGAAAATGGACGATTGGGATACACTACTCGATTATGAGCAGAACACGAAACAACTGGAAGCAGCTGCTGATCAGGAGTAATCGTCACTTGACTTAAAGGGCAGTTCGCCCCTATAATATTGTTCATATTGAATGACAGGCATTGAAAGAGACAGTACTTTCCAAGTAGGCTGTATGTAGCGAGTCGGGGATAGTGGGAGCCCGATTGCAGGTTGGAAAGGAAAATCACTCTGGAGCCGGATTGCATCAGCAATCCCGGAGCACACCCCGTTACGGTGTTCGAGAGGTAGTCGTGATTTCCATACGACTGCAACTAGGGTGGTATCGCGAGCACAGTCCTCGTCCCTTTTACAGGGACGGGGATTTTTTAGTGTTTTATAGGTTAAGTTTTAATTTGTTGATTTCCGCTTTGGCGGACGCTTTCCGAGGGGCTTGATCTCAGCTGCTTCCTTCTCCGAGCTCAGTCCAGGGTCTTCGATCTTCGCTGATCCCTCCGGAGTCGCCGCCCTGCGCTACAATCAACGGCTATTCTTACTATCAGCTATTTCTATGTTAAAAGTAACATACATCAAAGGAGGAATTGGAATGGATTATAAAGACACGTTACTTATGCCGAAAACTGACTTTCCGATGAGAGGCGGTTTACCGACGAAAGAACCGCAAATGCAAGAACAGTGGGAAAAGGACGATATGTATGCAAAAGTTCAGGAACGCACAAAGGGAAAACCGACGTTCATTCTACATGACGGACCTCCATATGCTAACGGCGACCTTCACATGGGTCATGCGCTTAACAAAGTGCTCAAAGACATCATCGTACGTCATAAATCCATGACTGGCTTCCATGCACCATACGTTCCAGGCTGGGACACACATGGTCTACCAATCGAACAAGCACTTGTGAACAAAGGTGTAAAGCGTAAAGAGCACAGCATTGCGGAGTTCCGTGAAATGTGTAAAGACTATGCTCTCACTCAAATCGACAATCAGCGTACCCAGTTTAAACGTCTAGGAGTTCGAGGCGATTGGGATAACCCGTATATCACACTAAAACCTGAATTTGAATCTCGTCAAATTAAAGTATTCGGCGACATGGCAAAAAAAGGCTATATCTATAAAGGATTAAAGCCAGTCTACTGGTCGCCATCATCTGAAACAGCATTAGCTGAAGCTGAAATTGAATACCAAGACAAAAAGTCACCATCTATTTATGTCAGCTTCCCAGTTCGTGACGGTAAAGGTGTGTTAGATACAGACGTCAATATTCTGATCTGGACAACAACACCTTGGACGATTCCAGCAAACTTAGGAATTTCCGTACATCCTGACTTTGTTTATACGATTGTAGAAGCAAACGATAAGAAGTTCCTAGTCGCAAAAGACTTAGTCGAAGGCCTAGCAACTGAACTTGGATGGGAAAACTATTCGACAGCAGGAGAATTCAAAGGTCGCGAACTCGAGCGCATCACAGCAAGTCACCCGATTTACGATCGTGAATCACTCGTAATGCTTGGTGAACACGTGACAGCTGATGCTGGTACGGGATGTGTTCACACAGCGCCAGGACACGGTGAAGATGACTTCTACGTGGCGAAACAATATGGTCTAGGTGTCTTGTCACCTATCAACGACCGTGGTGTAATGACTGCAGAAGCACCATTGTTTGAAGGATTATTTTATGAAGATGCAAACAAAGCCGTGACTGAGAAATTGAAAGAAGTAGGAGCACTTGAAAAGCTTTCGTTCTTCACGCACTCATATCCGCATGATTGGCGTACGAAAAAGCCGGTTATTTACCGTGCTACCGCACAATGGTTTGCATCGATTGAAACATTCCGTGAGGATCTTCTTGAAGCAATCCGTAAGACGAACTTTACGCCATCTTGGGGTGAAACGCGTCTCTACAATATGGTCCGTGACCGTGGTGACTGGTGTATTTCACGTCAACGCGTATGGGGTGTTCCGATTCCTGTGTTTTATGCAGAAGATGGCGAACCAATCATTACAGATGAGACAATCGAACACATTTCAGCATTGTTCCGTGAACACGGTTCAAACATCTGGTTTGAGTGGGATACAAAAGATTTACTTCCAAAAGACTTCTCACATAATGGCAGCCCGAATGGTACATTTACGAAAGAAACGGATATTATGGACGTGTGGTTCGACTCCGGTTCTACTCATCAAGGAGTTCTTGAGGAGCGCAATGATCTCTCTTATCCGGCAGATCTCTATCTCGAAGGATCTGACCAATATCGTGGATGGTTCAACTCATCCTTGACGACAAGTGTGGCGATTAACGGGATTGCACCATATAAAGGCTTGCTGAGCCACGGATTCACATTAGACGGCGAAGGACGCAAGATGAGTAAATCGATTGGTAATGTTATCCTTCCTTCTAAAGTAACTAACCAATTCGGAGCTGATATTTTACGTCTTTGGGTATCTTCAGTCGATTACACAGCAGATGTCCGTGTTTCCGATTCAAACTTTAAGCAAGTTTCTGAAGTGTACCGTAAAATCCGTAACACAGTCCGTTTCCTTCACGGAAATACTTCTGATTTCACACCGGGTACAGATACGGTTGCGTTTGAAGATTTACGCCCAGTAGATCAGTATGTGTATGTGAAGCTTCAAGATTTGATCCGTGACGTGAGAACTGCTTATGACCAATATGAATTTGCGAATGTCTACCATGCGATCAATTCATTCTGTACAGGTACATTGAGCTCCTTCTATCTAGATATCGCGAAAGATGTTGTCTATATCGAAGCTGTGAATCATCCACACCGTCGTGCGATGCAAACAGTTATGTATGATGCACTTTTAGCACTATTGAAGCTAGTGGCACCAATCTTGCCACACACAGCAGACGAAATGTGGGCATACTTGGAGCATGAAACAGCAGAAAGTATCCAGCTTACGGATATGCCAGAAGCAAAAGAGATTGAAGCAACAGAGCTCCGTGCGCAGTTCGATCAGTTGATGCTTGTACGGGACGATGTGTTGAAAGCGTTGGAAGAAGCACGCAATAACAAGACAATCGGTAAATCATTGGAAGCTCACGTAACTGTAGCTGTCCGTGATGAGCTCGCTCCACTATTTGCGACGGAGCACATTGACTTTGCTCAATTCTTCATCGTTTCGAAATTCAGTGCTGTTGCTGCATCTGAAATTCCGGATAACGCAGTTTCACTTGCGACGGGTCAAGTAGCTGTTGACAAAGCATCTGGAGAAAAGTGTGAACGTTGCTGGACAATTTCAGAGACAGTCTGTTCAAACGCTGACTATCCTGAGTTATGTCAGCGTTGCGCAGACGTAGTCGCGCATCATTATGCTTAATAGCTAAAAAGGCGCTGCAATCCGTCTATCGGGTCTTGCAGCGTTTTTTCATACATACTAGTTAGAGTTGCGCGTGTAGGGTTAGGGTATGATAAACTATACAAGATACTGCAGGATGGAGGGAATCGGGTTGTTTATTTATTATGGTATTGCAGCGCTTGTCATTTTGGTTGATCAGCTGACAAAATGGTTGGTCGCTACAAATATGGAAATCGGCGAACGAATTCCTATAATCGAACCCTATCTAGGCTTGCTGTCTCATCGAAATCGTGGTGCGGCATGGGGTATGCTGGAAGGGCAAATGTGGTTATTTGCAATTGTTACGATTGTCGTCGTTGCCGGCATCGTTTACTATTTTCAAAAAGAAGGAAAGAATGAACCTTTGTTTGCATGGAGTTTAATGTTATTGCTGGGTGGTGCTATAGGTAACTTTATTGACCGTATGGTGCGAGGCGAAGTAGTGGACTTTGTCAACGTCCTCATCCCAGTTATCAACTACGATTTCCCGATTTTTAACGTAGCAGATGCAGCCTTGACATTCGGTGTCGTACTCGTGATCATTCATTTAATATTAGATGAAAAAAAGAATAAGAAAGATAAGGTGGCATAATGGAACAGTTTCAATATGTAATTGAAGAACAGACAGCAGGTGAGCGGATTGACAAAGCGCTTGCATCTGCAAATGCAGATTGGTCCCGGACTCTTATTCAGCAATGGGTAAAAGACGGAATTGTCTTAGTGAATGGTGCTGCGGTTAAATCGAATTATAAGGTAAAGTCTGGAGATACACTCACAGTCGATGAACCAGAGCCTGAAGAACTCAATATTCCTGCTGAGGATTTAAACCTTGAAATTGTCTATGAGGACAGTGATGTACTTGTTGTTAACAAGAGAAGTGGCATGGTAGTCCACCCGGCGCCTGGACATACGACAGGAACACTCGTGAACGGTCTTATGTATCATTGCACAGACTTGTCAGGCATCAATGGCATCATGAGACCAGGGATTGTACACCGTATCGATAAAGATACTTCAGGATTACTCATGGTTGCAAAAAATGATAAAGCGCATACGGCACTCGTTAATCAGCTTGTGGAGAAGTCCGTGACACGAGTTTATACAGCACTCGTTCATGGCCATATTCCTCACGATAACGGTACAATCGATGCGCCTATCGGAAGAAATCAGAAAGATCGCCAAAGCATGTCAGTCGAGAACACAGGCAAGCATGCGGTTACTCACTTTAAAGTGCTTGAGCGATTCGGGGACTTTACACTTGTGGAGTGCCGCTTAGAGACAGGGAGAACCCATCAGATTCGAGTTCATATGAAATATATTGGTCATCCACTTGCAGGAGATCCTAAATATGGTCCGAAAAAAACCATCGATTTTGATGGTCAAGTCCTTCATGCAGGAACACTAGGATTTGTACATCCAGTGACGGAAGAGTATATGGAATTCAAAGCGCCACTGCCAGAAGACTTCGAACAGTTGCTGAATGAAATGAAATCCAAAAAAGGTTGACGTAAATAAATTCAAGCTGTATGCTTGTTATAGAAACTTCATAGCGAACCTTTAACGCCAATCCAGAGAGGTTGGGAAGGATGCACGTTGTTCAGAGTCACGCTTGCGAGCGCAGACTGCTGGATCATTTTCACGCACGCACACCTTCCTGCCCGAAAGACGGCCGGAAGGTTTTTTGTATGGAAAGCTTTTTTGAGGAAAGTATTTGGAGTTAAAGGGAATACCATGGTTTAAGCATTATTCTAAAGCTGAAGGAGGCGTTTGACATGGCAGAAAAAGCTAATATTTTGGATGAAAGTGCCATCAACCGAGCACTCACCCGTATCGCCCATGAAATCATTGAACGTAACAAAGGCATTGATCATTGTATCTTAGTCGGCATCAAAACAAGAGGAGCTTTCCTTGCAAACCGACTCGCAGAAAAAATTGAACAAATTGAAGGCAAGCCTATCCGCATCGGTGAACTTGATATTTCCTTATACCGCGATGATCTTGGCCTGAAATATGAAAACAAAGAACCGCTTGTTAAACAAGTAGACATCAACTACAGCTTAACAGATGAAAAGGTAGTTTTGATTGATGACGTCCTCTATACAGGACGCACAGTGCGAGCTGCAATGGATGCGGTCATGGACTTAGGAAGACCTTCATCCATCCAACTCGGAGTCTTGGTAGATCGTGGACATCGTGAACTTCCGATTCGACCCGACTTCGTCGGAAAAAACATTCCTACTTCAAGTGAGGAAAAAGTAGTTGTGAACTTAGTTGAAACAGATTCAGAAGACAGCGTCACCATTCACTCTAGATAATTGAAAATAGCTTGGAGGCGCACAGACTATGGCAGAAAAAGTATTGGATATTCACGAAAAGCCCGAAGCAGGTAAATGGCTTGCGTTAAGTATTCAGCACATGTTCGCGATGTTCGGAGCAACAATTCTAGTCCCCCAACTAGTTGGACTTAGCCCAGCAATCGCTTTACTTACGAGTGGTATCGCGACACTCATCTTTGTAGTCGTTACTCAAGGTAAAGTTCCGGCTTATTTAGGATCTTCATTCGCTTTCATCGTACCGATTACAGTTGCTACTGAAACTGGGGGTATTGGTAGTGCGATGATCGGAAGTATGTTTGTAGCACTCGTTTACGCGATTGTTTCCCTTCTAATTTGGAAGACAGGTCATAAATGGATCATGAACATCCTACCTCCAGTCGTTGTGGGACCAGTTATCATGGTCATCGGTCTCGCAGTTGCACCAACTGCGGTTGGTATGGCAAGTCGTATCGACGTTGACGGAGTGTCAACTTACAGTCTTCTTCATTTCTCAGCAGCTCTCGTCACATTGGCGTCAGCAATCATCTGCCTAATGTTTTTCAGAGGTGTCATTAGCTTAATGCCAGTGTTGATCGGGATTATCATAGGCTACATTTACTCGGCTGCAATCGGTATTTTGAACTTTCAGCCAGTACTTGAGGCGAAGTGGTTTGCAGTTCCAGAATTCCTAATACCAGGAGTCGATTATGACTTTGTTGTTACACCAACCCTGTTGTTCGTCATGGTTCCGATTGCCATTGTGACTATTTCAGAGCATATCGGCCACCAGCTTGTACTAGGGAAAGTAGTGGAACGTGACTTCATCCGCGATCCGGGACTGAATCGTTCGTTGCTAGGCGACGGACTTGGAACATTGATAAGTGGATTACTCGGTGGTCCACCGAAAACGACTTACGGTGAAAACATCGGAGTCATGGCAATCACACGAGTATACAGCGTCTATGTCATCGTGGGAGCTGCAGTGTTTGCGATTCTATTCTCCTTCATGGGGAAAGTAATGGCACTCATTTCAACCATCCCAACAGCTGTACTCGGTGGAATTTCAATCTTGCTATTCGGAATCATCGCTTCATCCGGATTACGCATGCTCGTCGATCATCAAGTGGATTTCGACAAACAGCGGAATTTAGTTATCACATCTGTCATTCTCGTCATTGGAATCGGTGGAGCATCCATCAACTTTAGCGAAACTTTCCATATTGAAGGAATGGCGTTAGCGGCAATTGTTGGTGTAGTGCTAAATTTAGTACTCCCAGGTCGTGAGAAGAACACATTGGATGATGTTCAAGAAGAACCATTGCTTGTGGATAAAGACAACTAAATACGTTAGACCTTTTAACATTGTACAGAGAGACAAGGAAAGGTTTATGTGGCAGGGATTGTTTTGAGGGACCTGTACACATAAATGGCCTTCCTATATGCTGGGAAGGCTTTTTTTAAAACCTTCCCCTAACTAAGAGGAGGACGACAAAATGGATAACTTACTTACAATGAAACAATTTAGCGAAGAGAATATTATGGAAATCTTGAATTATGCGGAGTACTTGAAGCGCCATGGAATTCGGGAATTGCCCGGGAAATATTTGGTGAGCAACTTGTTTTTTGAGCCAAGTACACGAACAAAACTGAGCTTCGAAATCGCTGAAAGAAAACTAGGATTGGAAATTATCCAATTTGATCCAGGTCATTCGAGCACGACAAAAGGGGAAACGCTTTTCGATACAGTTAGAACTTTGGAAGCATTGGGTGTTAACGCAGTTGTCATTCGTCACCCCGAAAAAGAGTATTACAAACAGCTCGAGGGCATTAAAATCCCAGTTTTCAACGGCGGAGATGGTACAGGACAACATCCAAGTCAATCACTCTTGGACCTGTTTACGATCAAAGAAGAGTTCGGCTATTTCGAAGGACTTAACGTGGTCATCGCTGGAGATTTATCACATAGCCGTGTTGCAGCCTCAAATGCAGAAGCTTTACAAAAACTGGGTGCGAACGTTCAATTCATCTGTCCGGCTGAGTGGTCTGGGGATTATGAAACACTTTCAGATTGGGATGGTGTGATAGGTCAAGCTGATGTAGTCATGCTACTACGTGTTCAACATGAACGTCATGATGAAAAGATGAGTTATACGAAAGAAGAATATCACGAACAATTTGGATTGACGGAGGAACGTGCAGCAATGATGAAGGATAACGCAATCATCATGCATCCCGCACCGATTAACTGGGGAGTGGAAATTGCAGAACCACTTTCGACCCATCCAAAACTAAGAGTTTACGAAGCGGTTGAAAATGGAGTTTACATCCGAGCTGCAGCAATGGAAATGATCTTAAGAGGGGGAAATGTTCATGCACAAGCTGCTCCGAAATATTTGGCTATATAATGAAACGTCACAAGATTTAAAAGATGTACGAATTAAAGATGGAAAGATTGTTGAAATCGGACAAAATTTAGATGTAAGTGATGCTGAAGTAATCAACGGTAATGGTTGCTGTCTAGCACCAGGGTTTGTCGATGTTCACGTGCATTTACGTGAGCCAGGTGGAGAGCATAAAGAAACAATTGAAAGTGGAACGAAAGCTGCTGCAAAAGGCGGTTACACGACAATCTGTGCGATGCCAAATACACGACCAGTTCCAGATACGATTAAAAATATTGAACATGTAAATGAATTGATAGAAAAAAATGCAGTCATTCGCGTGTTACCATATGCATCCATAACAATCCGAGAAGCCGGAAAAGAACGTACGAATTTGGCGGAACTAAAAGATCATGGAGCATTTGCGTTTACAGACGACGGTGTGGGTATCCAAGAAGCAGGTATGATGCTTGAGACGATGCAAGATGCTGCAAAATTGAACATGGCGGTCGTTGCACATTGTGAAGATAATACGCTCATTTATGGAGGCGCGATGCACGAAGGAATTCGGAATAAGGAACTTGTACTGCCGGGCATTCCGTCTGTTGCAGAGTCGGTTCATATTGCACGCGATATTCTTCTTGCTGAAGCTGCGGGTGCACACTATCACGTTTGCCACGTTAGTACGAAAGAATCTGTTCGCGTAATCCGTGATGCTAAACGTGCGGGTGTTCATGTTACAGCTGAAGTGACTCCTCATCATTTATTGCTGACAGAACATGATATTCCTGAAGATGATGCTGTTTGGAAAATGAATCCACCATTACGTGGAAACGAAGACTTGGCCGCATTACGAGAAGGCCTTCTTGACGGGACACTGGATTTCATCGCAACAGATCATGCTCCACATAGTGCGGAAGAAAAGGCTGCAGGATTCATAAAAGCACCATTTGGCATCACTGGTTTTGAAACTGCCTTCCCATTACTCTATACACACTTCGTGAAAAACGGAGACTGGACATTAAAGCAACTGATTGACTGGTTTACGAAAAAGCCATGTGACGTATTTGCACTCCCATATGGTTCGATTGAAGAAGGGGCTATCGCTGATCTTGTTATGCTCGATTTGACGACTGAGCAACCCATTGACCCAACTACGTTTTTATCGAAAGGAAAAAACACACCGTTTACAGGAGTTACATGCACGGGATGGCCAGTACTGACACTGTACGGAGGAGAAACAGTCTTTTCAGAACAACAGTGAGAATTGCAACAATCCAGAGAAATAGAAGGGGGTTCTTGCATGATTGTGCAGAACAGAATGACTATATGCGCAACACGTCAAATCGCCGATAATATTATTGAAATGGTGCTTGAAGGTAGCTTAGTAAAAGAAATCGCTTCACCTGGTCAATTTGTTCACATCCGTGTAACGGATACATTTGAACCATTACTGAGACGACCGATTTCCATTGCTTCCTTTGATAAAGAAAAAGAACAGATGACACTCATTTTCCGCGCTGAAGGCAGGGGTACACAGTTACTTGCTGCAAAACAAATCGGTGTAGAAGTCGATGTGCTTGGACCGCTTGGAAATGGCTTTTCTGCTGACAATTCAGCACCGGGTGAAACAGCCCTTCTGATTGGTGGCGGAATTGGAGTACCTCCTTTGTATCAATTGTCAAAAGAACTGACAGCCAAAGGAGTGCACTGTGTACATATTCTAGGATTTCAAACAGCTACTGCTGTATTTTATGAAGATGAGTTTGCAGCACTCGGTGAGACGAGAATCGTGACAGCAGATGGCAGTGCAGGGGAACAAGGATTTGTCACAGATTCGCTAGCACGAAATCCTGTCGATTTCACAACGTATTATACGTGTGGTCCAACTCCAATGCTTCACGCAGTGCAGCAAACATTTCATGATAAACAGGGATTCTTATCGTTTGAACAGCGCATGGGCTGCGGCATTGGTGCTTGCTTCGCATGTGTATGTGAAACACAAACGGGGCAAGACATGCCTTACGTCAAAGTTTGCTCTGATGGACCTGTATTTCCGGCGGGGGTGGTTGCGATATGAATCGATTAGCTGTTGAATTACCTGGTTTGTCACTAAAAAATCCGATCATGCCTGCTTCTGGGTGTTTCGGGTTTGGTAAAGAGTATGGAAATTTGTATGATTTGTCACAGCTTGGGGCAATTATGATAAAAGCAACGACGCTAGAGACACGATTTGGCAATCCAACTCCACGTGTAGCGGAAACGGCTGCAGGGATGCTGAATGCCATCGGGCTTCAAAATCCGGGATTGGAACGTGTGATGGCAGAAGAGTTAACACGACTGCAGCAACATGATGTTCCGATTATAGCGAACGTAGCTGGCTCTGAAACGGAAGACTATGTACAAGTTGCTGAGGCAATTTCAAAGGCACCAAATGTCAACGCGTTAGAATTAAACATTTCCTGTCCGAACGTAAAGTGTGGCGGAATTGCGTTTGGTACGGACCCGAAACTTGCTGCAGAGTTAACGTCAGCTGTGAAGGCTGTATCAAGTGTTCCTGTTTATGTAAAACTATCGCCAAATGTATCTGACATTACCGTGATTGCGAAAGCAGTTGAGGCTGCTGGAGCTGATGGAATTACGATGATCAATACATTAGTAGGTATGCGCCTTGACCGGAAAACAGGGAAGCCGGTCATTGCAAACGGGACTGGCGGACTTTCTGGACCTGCAGTGAAACCGGTTGCCATCCGAATGGTGTATGAAGTGAGTAAAGCGGTTAATATTCCGATCATCGGTATGGGCGGGGTAACAGATGCAGGTGACGTCATCGATTTTTTATCAGCCGGAGCAAGTGCGGTAGCAGTCGGCACAGCAAACTTTGTGAATCCATTTGTTTGTCCTGAAATCATTCATGCTTTGCCAGCCTTATTAGACGAACTAGGGCTAGAAACTATTACAGAATTAATCGGAAGGAGTCATGCGGTATGAACACATCCCCAATCATTGCATTGGATTTCGAACATCAAGAAGCCGCATTGTCCTTTTTAAAACCATTTGGAAGCGGAACATTTGTCAAAGTAGGGATGCAACTTTTTTACAAGGAAGGTCCGAGTATTGTTTATCGTTTAAAAGAGCAAGGGTTTGACGTGTTTTTGGATTTGAAATTACATGATATCCCGAATACTGTGAAATCAGCGATGACATCATTAGCTTCAGTTGGTGCGGATTTAGTGAATGTCCATGCGGCGGGTGGCTCATTTATGATGGATGCAGCTCTTGAAGGATTGGATATAGGAACTGCAGTAGGGAGTAAACGTCCATCGATCATTGCGGTTACACAGTTGACCTCGACAACGGAAGAACAGATGCAGCGGGAGCAACTTATTCAGACCTCATTAAACGATTCAGTTCTTCACTATGCAAAACTTGCTCAAGCTTCACAGTTGGACGGTGTGGTATGTTCCGTTTTAGAAGCTGGTTCTATTGCAGAAGTATGTGGACGGGAATTTCTAAAAGTGACTCCAGGAATACGTCTTGCAAATGACGCAGCACATGATCAGAAACGTATCGCGACACCATCGGAAGCGAAAAAAATGGGCTCGACACATATTGTGGTTGGTCGCTCGATTACAGGGGCTAAAGATCCGTTAGCAGCATACAATGAAATTGCACGACAGTGGAAAGGACTGAGTGAATGATGACAAAACAGGAAATCGCGAAAATTCTATTGCATGTAGGGGCAGTAACTCTTAGTCCAGATGAGCCTTTCACATGGGCATCAGGCATTCAATCACCTATCTATTGTGACAACCGTCTCATCATGTCAGACCCTGGTGGTAGAAGACGAATTGCAGAGGGAATGGCAGCATCTATCAAAGCAAATTATCCAGAAACAACTGTCATTGCGGGTACTGCAACAGCAGGAATTCCTCATGCAGCGTGGATTGCAGATATTTTAGGGTTACCGATGGTTTATGTCCGTTCGAAAGCAAAAGGTCATGGACGAAGCAAGCAGATCGAAGGGAAAGTGAAGCCGGAAGACCGTGCTGTTATTGTGGAAGATTTAATTTCTACTGGTGGTAGTAGTTTGACAGCAGCTGATGCATTGCAAGAAGCTGGCGTTCAAGTAGAAGGTGTTGTCTCCATCTTTACATACGGATTGGAAAGTGCAGACCAAGCTTTTGAAAAAGCAGGTTTAACCTACACAAGCCTTACTGATTTCAATGCCCTCGCTGAAGTCGCAACTCGTTCAGGAGCAATCCGCGAAGAATCCCTTGTCTCTCTCCAAGACTGGCACCAAAAATTAAAATCAGGCAAATTGCAATAAATGACGGAAGCTGGCGTTTTACGCTGTGCTTCTTTTTTTATGGAGATTTTTTAATCGACAGCATTCGATGAGTGTCGATCGATGGGAAGAAGTGAATTCCTATGTAGTTACGCGGCGATTAGAGGAGATATTTGTAAGGGAGTGTTGGTTTATGAGCAGTTTTGTCAGTTTATGATCACTTTTTGGAGTTTATGAGCGCAATGTGTGATTTATGATCATATTTTGTGGGTTATGAGCGTTTTCGACGGTTTATGATCACTTTCACGAATTTATGAGCGAATTCCGGTATTTATGAGCAACCACTCCAAACAACGTAATAAAAACCAGCAAGGCGATGAGCCAAGCTAGTTTAGGTTATGCTTTCAATTGTCGTACGACTTCTTCATCGGGCGTAACAAAAATCGTCTTTTGCTCAAAATAGATGACAAATCCAGGTTTTGAACCATTGGGCTTTTTCACGTGACGAACTTCTGTGAAATCGACAGGAACAGAAGCAGATCCACGAGCTTTACTGAAGTAGGAAGCGAGTGTCGCGGCTTCTTGAATCGTTTTTTCACTCGGGTCTTCATCGTGTATCACAACGTGGGATCCAGGTATATCTTTTGTGTGAAGCCAAATGTGATTCCGCGCAGCAAGTTTAGAAGTCAGCCAATCATTTTGACGATTATTTTTTCCGACTGAGATTTTAACACCGTCTGAAGACTCATACGATTCCGGCATGGGCTTCTTAGGCTTCACTTTCTTCTTGCCTTTTCGAGCTTTCATGAGTCCGAGTTCCGCAAGTTCATCCCGGATTTCATCGATATCATCAGTAGATGCTTGCATGACCTGCTGTTTCACCATTTCAAAGTACTCGATGTCCTCGTGTGCTTTTTCTAATTGACTTGCGAGTTGAATCAAGGCATTTTTCGCTTTTGTATACTTTGAAAAATAGCGCTGCGCATTGTCAATCACGGATTTACGTGGATCGAGCTGAATGGTGACAGTCGTTCCTTGCTCGTAATAGTTATCAACAATCGCTTCTTTCTGTCCCTTTTCAATCGCGTAACTGTTAGCAGTGAGAAGTTCACCATACAGTTGGAAAGTATCTAGACGTCCTGCATCGTTTCGTTCTTTTTCTAGCTTTTGTACTTTTAATTTCAATTTCGCAATTTCGTTATCCAGCCAGCGCTCTAAATCGGCCGCTTGAGCTTTAACCCGTTCCCGAACTGCACGAGCAAAGTAGACTTTGTCTAGCAATTCACCAAGGGTTGGATAAACAATCTCTGCTCCTTGTACGAAAGTTAGCTCAGCTGCAGAAAATAATAACTTCCCGTCTTTTTCTAACGTGTTCGGATGGATTGGGCCAACGGAAAATATTTGGACAAATGATTGATAAATCTGGAATGCGGATTTCCCTGTTGAACTATTTATTCGATACAAGAGTTCCTCAGCATGAACGGGTGAAAATCCTGATAGCTCTTGGACAACGGCTTTCGGAGTATCAAAAGTTGGGAGCAACTGTTCAAACACTTCTTGTGTGAGTGTAAAGGGATTCCGTTTATCTTGTGGTGGAGCCGGAATATACGGTTGCCCAGGCATGATTGTGCGGTAGCTGTTTACGCTCGGAGGCAAATGTTTCATGCTATCGATAATCATATTTCGCTCAGGATCAATGAGTAAAAAGTTGCTGTGACGACCCATGATCTCAAATATGATTGCGCGTTCCATGTCGTCCCCAATTTCGTTTTTGGAGCGGATGGTAAACTTCAAGATTCGATCCGTTCCCATTTGCTCAACAGCTGTAATGGTTCCTCCTTCAAGGTGTTTTCGCAGTGTCATGCAAAACATAGGAGGCTCTTTTGGGTTTTGAATCGTTTCTTCGGTAAATTGTACGCGTGCATAGGATGGATGCACTGAAAAAAGTAATTTTCGGTTTTGACCGCCCGCACGGATAATGAATACGGTTTCTTGTGCGTTTGGTTGGTGAATCTTTGTGATTCTCCCGTTTTCAATAGTTTGTAGTTCGCGTTTCATCGCGGTTGTGAATAACCCGTCAAATGCCATGTGAATTCCTCTTTCTTTTCGTTTCCTCCATTTTAGCATTACGCGTCAAACATATGGTATAATACGAATACAAACTTCGGATCGAACTGGATTAGGGATGATTTGAATGGAGAGACTATATTAGAAGAGGGATCGCATGTTTAAACAACGAGGACTTTTGATTGTTCTTTCTGGCCCATCGGGAGTCGGAAAAGGAACTGTCCGGAAAGAGCTATTTACACAGCCGGACACCAATTATGAATATTCGATATCGATGACGACACGTCTGCCAAGAGAAGGCGAAGTGGATGGGGTCGATTATTTTTTCCGTCCACGTGAAGTATTCGAAACACTGATTGAAGAAGGTAAACTTCTTGAGCATGCGGAGTATGTTGGAAACTATTACGGGACACCACTTGATTATGTCAACGAAACTCTCGATTCCGGAAGAGATGTCTTCTTGGAAATTGAAGTAGTCGGTGCTGCACAAGTGCGGGAGAAAATGCCGGACGGGCTATTCATTTTCTTAGCCCCACCAAGTCTTTCGCATTTAGAGCAACGGCTCGTGGGCCGAGGGACTGAAGTTCTGGAAGTTATTGCATCACGTGTCGCTAAAGCGCGTGACGAGTTAGAGATGATGGACTTGTATGATTATGTAGTAGAAAATGATGAAGTAACAAAAGCCTGTGATCGCATCAATGCAATTGTCACAGCTGAGCACTGCCGAAGAGAACGTGTTGAAGAACGATATTTAGCCATGTTGGAAGGGGAATAAGACAATGTTATATCCATCTGTAGATTCACTAAAAGAGAAGATCGATTCAAAGTACACACTCGTTTCACTTGCTGCAAAGAGAGCTCGCGAAATGCAAGAAAAGAAAGATGAGCAACTCGTTTCCTACACATCACATAAAAATGTCGGTAAAGCACTTGAAGAAGTCGCAGCAGGCATGCTTCACAAACGCAAGACGGACGCTTCCGTTGTCTATGAGGACGAAATTTAAACGTACTTGAGTTGAATACACATATGGAGGCTCCCTTAGAAAATGTACTTTCTTTGGGAGTTTGTCATTTTCGGGGAGGATGAAGACGTTGTTAGCCAATAAAAAAATTTTGCTTTGTGTGACTGGTGGCATTGCTGTCTACAAAGCCGTAGCACTGGTTAGTAAATTGAGTCAATCCGGAGCGCAGGTGAAAGTGGTGATGACCCGCTCTGCGATGGAGTTTGTTCAGCCGTTATCGTTTCAAGTGATGTCTCGGAACGATGTCTATTTCGACACGTTCGATGAAAAAGATTCGTCAGTCATTGCGCATATTGACCTCGCGGATTGGGCAGATCTCATTATTGTTGCACCGACTACTGCGAATTTCATCGGTAAACTAGCAAATGGCATCGCAGATGATATGGCTTCTACCCTGTTACTTGCAGCGACAGCTCCTGTTTGGATTGCCCCTGCAATGAATGTCCATATGTATGAGCATCCAGCGGTTCTTCGGAACATTGATCGCCTCCATCGAGATGGTGTTCGATTCATCGAACCATCCGAGGGCTTTTTAGCATGTGGATATGTTGGCAAAGGCCGTCTGGAAGAGCCTGAGCGCATTGTAGAATTAGTCGATTCGTTTTTCAATGAAACACAGAAGCTTCCGCTAGCTGGAAAAAAAGTCGTCGTAACAGCAGGTCCGACATTAGAGCGGATTGATCCGGTCCGATACATTTCAAATTTTTCTAGTGGCAAGATGGGGTATGCGATGGCACAAGCTGCGGTTGAACTAGGAGCTGAGACGGTTCTTATTTCAGGACCTGTGTCGCTTGCTCCGCCAACAGGTGTAGAGCTTATTCGTGTCGAGAGTGCAGCTGAAATGCTTGATGCCGTGTTGGGTCAATATACGGATGCGGATTACGTCGTGAAATCTGCTGCGGTTGCGGATTATCGTCCAAAAACAGTACATGACCAAAAGATGAAGAAAAAAGAAGGTGCTGCTTCGTTAGAGCTGGAACGGACAACCGATATTTTGAAAACGTTAGGTGAAATGAAAACAACACAACGGCTCATCGGGTTTGCGGCAGAAACGACAGATGCCGTTACATATGGAAAAGGGAAGTTAGCGTCGAAAAATCTCGATTGGATTATAGTCAATGATGTTACAGATCCTGAAGGAGGATTTGGCAGTGATGCCAACGTCGTAACTTTAATTTCAAGGTCAGGTGTTGAGCTGTCGCTCCCGGCTATGGAGAAAAAAGAGCTTGCAAAACAACTACTCACAACAATTGTTCATGAAGGACAAGATTCCCTATGATCGCTGAAGTGATCGTGGACGTCGCAGCGTATCCGATAGATCGTCCATTTGACTACAAAATCCCTGAGCTGTTTTCTGGATTTGTTGAACCTGGGATGCGCGTGAAAGTGCCATTTGGTCCACGGAAAGTTGTAGGGTATGTCATTGCGTTGAAAGAAGAAAGTGACTTGGACATTAGTAAGATAAAACCTTTAGAAGAGCTTATCGATTTTGAACCAATCCTTTCTAAGGAGTTACTTGAGCTTTCAGAGTGGCTTGCTACAGATACACTTGCCTATCGTATTGAAGCACTTCAAGTTATGCTCCCAGCAGCAATGCGTGCAAAGTACGAGAAGTATATCCAAGTGGAGGACCTCCAAGCAATTACAGATGAGTCATTCTTGAAGATGCTTCAAAAACGAGATCGTATTCCTTTGAAAAATGCTGACACACCTGAGCTATTGAAACAATTGAAAGTGTACACTAAATCAGGTGCGGTGCATGTAGATACCCTCGTCAAGCAACAAACAACGGTCAAAAGAGTCCGTATGATTCATATAGAAAGTGCAGAAATTCTTCACCAACTGATCGGTGCGCTTAGTAAGCAGGCAGTCAAACAGCGTGAACTGATGGAGTGGATGGTGGCGTACGCTGGACAAGCGATTGAAGCAGGAAAATTGATGGCGAAAGCAAATGTATCTGCCCCAGTTCTGAAAACAGTAATTGAAAAAGGGGCTGCACAAGAAAAAAAGTTGGAAGTGTATCGTGAACCGGATGCCTTGGAATTACGGGATACTGCCATTCCGAAACAACTCACTTCTTATCAGCAAAACGCTGTAGATGAAGTACTTGATGCATTTCAATCTGGTACAGACACCACTTTCCTATTACATGGAATAACAGGGAGTGGCAAAACGGAAGTTTACTTGCGCTCTATCCAAGAAGTCCTATCAGCTGGCAAGGAAGCAATTGTACTTGTCCCTGAGATTTCATTGACACCTCAAATGACCTCTAGATTCAAGGAGCGATTTGGCGCTCAAGTCGCAGTCATGCACAGTGCATTGTCTGCAGGTGAAAAATATGATGAATGGCGTAAAATTCATCGTAAGGAAGTGAAAGTGGTCGTTGGAGCACGCTCTGCTATTTTCGCACCGTTTGAAAAACTAGGAATCATTATTCTAGATGAAGAACATGAGTCGACGTATAAGCAGGAAGATTCACCACGCTATCATGCACGAGATGTAGCGATCTGGCGGGCACAATTCAATCACTGTCCCGTTATTCTCGGCAGTGCAACTCCTGCGCTTGAATCCTATGCGCGCGCGTCAAAAGATGTGTACCGTCTACTTGAATTGCCAACGCGCGCAAAAGACCAGGAGCTACCGAACGTCAATATTGTGGATATGCGTGCTGAACTGAAAGAAGGTAACCGTTCGATGTTTTCAGTCCCATTGGCGGAAGCTATTCGGGATCGATTGGAGAAGGGCGAACAGACAGTACTGTTTTTAAACAAACGTGGATTCTCTTCGTTTGTTTTATGTAGAGATTGTGGGACAACTATTCAATGTCCGAACTGTGATATTTCTTTGACTTACCATCGAGCTACAGAGAATTTAAAATGTCATTACTGTGGTCATGAAGAACGAGTGCCTCATATCTGTCCTGAATGCGAAAGTGAGCACATTCGATTTTTCGGTACGGGCACACAAAAAGCGGAGGAAGAAATTACAAAACTCTTTCCAGAAGCGCGCGTGCTTCGTATGGATGTTGATACGACTCGGCAAAAAGGCTCGCATGCTCGACTGCTCCAGAAATTCAGTGAAGGACAAGCGGATATTTTACTCGGAACACAAATGATAGCCAAAGGACTCGATTTTCCGAATATCACGTTGGTCGGTGTCTTAGCGGCGGATACCACTCTCCATCTGGCAGATTTCAGAGCTGCGGAAAAAACGTTCCAATTGCTGACACAAGTGAGTGGTAGGGCAGGACGTCATGATTTGGAAGGGGAAGTATTTGTCCAAACGTACACCCCCGAACACTACGCGATTGAACTTGCTAAAGCTCAAGTGTATGAACCGTTTTATCAGATGGAGATGAGTACTAGGAAGCAATTTGGGTACCCGCCGTTTTACTACATCGTCAATGTTCAATTTAGCCATGAAGACTTAATGAAAGTTGTGGGATATGCTGAAAAAGCAGTGCGATTTTTGGCTGACGGGTTAAGTCCGGAAAGCGTCATTATCGGTCCGACAGCTTCTGCCATAAGTCGGGTGAATAATAGATATCGCTATCAATGTTTGATAAAATACAAAAAAGAACCGAAACTGACAGAGACGCTACAAGCACTCATTCGCTTTTACCGAACAGATTGGATAAAAGATGGATTACTGCTTTCTGTTGATAAATCACCTGTCGTAATTTACTGAGTAGGAACAAGAAAAGAGGAATTTGTTTGACTGTACTAGAAATTGTTAAATATCCAGCTGAAATATTAGAAACGAAAACTAAAGAAGTGACGAAATTTGACCGGAGCTTACATCGGTTGTTGGACGATATGATGGAAACGATGATTGCTGCTGATGGCGTAGGAATAGCAGCACCGCAAGTCGGTCACTCGATCCGCGCTGCAATTGTGGATATCGGCGAAGGAGATCCACCTATTGAACTTATCAATCCAATCATTACAGCAATTGGTGGAGAAGATGTGGACTTGGAAGGCTGCCTCAGCTTCCCAGATTTGTACGGTGAAGTGAAAAGACCTTTCTTTGTCCGAGTAGAAGCCCAAGAACGCGATGGCTCGCTTTATGAATTGGAAGCTGAAAGCTTTGAAGCACGTGCCATTATGCATGAAATTGATCACTTAGATGGCATTTTGTTCAATAAGAAAATCAGCCGAATTGTCGATGCTTCTGAATTTGAAGAATTGGACGAAGAACTTGTTCAACTTGAGAAGGACGGTGAAGGGATTGAATAAGCTTTTATTTATGGGAACTCCTGATTTTTCAGCCCCTATTTTAAGTATGCTTCATGAAGAAGGGTATTCAATTGTCGGAGTTGTGACTCAACCTGATAGACCTGTTGGCCGAAAGCGCGTCTTGACACCACCTCCTGTGAAAGCGGAAGCATTGCGTCTAGGGCTTCCTGTCATTCAACCTGAAAAATTGAAAGGCTCCGCTGAGTTGGAAGAGATAAAAGCGCTTGCTCCGGACTTGATCGTCACCGCGGCATTTGGTCAGATTTTGCCAAAAGAATTGCTTGATGTTCCTAGATTAGGGTGTATCAATGTCCACGCTTCCTTGCTTCCAGCGTATCGTGGTGGAGCACCAATTCATCAAGCAGTCATGGATGGGTGCACAGAAACGGGTGTAACGATTATGTATATGGTAGAAAAACTCGATGCAGGTGACATCATTTCACAAGCGACATCACCGATTTTATCAACCGATGATACAGGGAGTATGTTTGAAAAATTATCACTTACTGGAGAAAAGTTGTTAAAAGAGACATTGCCTTCTATTTTGGAAGGGACGAATGCAAGCATTCCACAAGATGAAGCACTTGTCACATTTGCGAAAAACATTTCACGCGAACAAGAACGGATTGACTGGACACGTAAAGGAACGGAGATTCATAACCAAGTAAGAGGGCTCACACCATGGCCGACAGCTTATACGACATTCGGCGGTGAAAACGTGAAAGTTTGGAAGACGGAAATGATACCGACTACAATAGATGGTAAACCAGGTGAAATCATAGAGTTAACAAAGGAACACATTCTTGTGAAGTCCGGTGATGACACAGCTGTTTCGATTACGGAGTTACAGCCTTCAGGAAAAAAACGCATGACTGCAACCGTCTTTTTAAACGGATCAGGTAGCCAGTGGAAAAAAGGAGATCTGTTCCTATGACAGCAAAGAAGAAGGACATATGGAAAGGAAACGTCCGCGATGCGGCACTTTCCATTCTGTTAGAAGTCAGCCGTAACCAAGCATACAGTAACTTATTATTAACACGTACCATGAAAACGTATGCCATTAAAGACCAAGATAAGCCGTTATTGACGAATTTAACGTACGGCACCTTACAATATCGTCTTACATTAGACTATTATCTAGAGCCATTTATTAAAGGGAAGCTGGATGATTGGGTTCGGGACCTGCTACGCATGTCGCTCTATCAAATTGTCTACCTAACAAAAATACCGCCACACGCAGCGGTCAATGAAGCTGTAGAAATTGCCAAGCGACGTGGTCATAAAGGAACGACAGGACTCGTAAACGGTGTCCTTCGATCAGTATTACGTCAAGGCGTCCATCCTATTAGTGAAGAACAGGATGATGTTAAACGACTATCGCTTGAAACAAGTCATCCGGAATGGCTGATCCGTCGTTGGATTGATCAGTATGGCATGAAAGATACAGCTGAGATGGCGCAAGCGAACAATGTGCCCCCTACGAATACTGCACGTATCAACACCGTACAGACAACTATTGAAAAAGCGTTACACCAGTTAAAAAGCGAAGGGGCAAAAGTTGAATTAGGTAAAGTCGTACCAGAAGCGGTTTATTGTCACTCAGGTAATATCGCAAACACATATACGTATACAAAAGGCTGGCTCACTATTCAAGATGAAAGCTCAATGCTACCTGTTTATGCTCTTGATGTGCATCCAGGAATGAAAGTACTAGATATGTGTGCAGCACCTGGTGGAAAAACGACGCAAATCGCTGAACATTTAGCGGATACAGGAGAAGTTCATGCGCACGATCTGCATGAGCACAAACTGGAGTTGATCGAAGAAAATGCTGAGAGATTGGGCCTTAAGTCAATCTGGACTTCAAGTGGGGATAGTCGTGAACTAAATGACACGTATGCACCGAACACTTTCGACCGGATTTTAGTAGATGCACCATGTAGTGGGCTTGGTGTTATCCGTAGAAAGCCGGAGATTAAATATAACAAGACAGAAGCGGACCTTGAATCACTCACAAAAATCCAAGCAGAGTTACTTGAAACAGCTTGGACACTCGTCAAGCCAGGTGGGAAAATTGTCTATAGTACATGTACTGTCGATAAAACCGAAAATGATGGAGTTGTTCTGCAATTTTTAGAGCGTCATCCTGAAGCTGTGAAATTGGTTCCGGAATTCTTCGAAGAAGCTGGACTCGCGACACCGAACGGCATGCTACAAGTATTGCCGCAACACTTTGGTAGTGATGGATTTTTTGCAGCTACCTTGCAAAAACCAGCTAGTAACGACTAAAAAGACGTACAGGGATGGGGGAAGGGCAATGCATTTCAGTGTACGAACCGATATAGGTAGAAAACGCACGTTCAACGAAGACCAAGCTGCTGTATTTGTACTCGATAACGGCTATGCACTCGCTGTCATTGCTGACGGTATGGGTGGTCATCGTAGTGGTGATGTCGCAAGTGCAATGGCTGTCTCCTTAATAGGAGAGCATTTCAGCAAATTAGGTTCTGATCTACCACAATCCAAGGAGACATGGATTGTATGGCTAAATTCAATCATTCGTAAAGTGAACCAGCTAATTTTTGAAAAAGCACAATCGTCTCCTGAACATGAAGGAATGGGAACAACGCTAGAAGCGGTAGTCATTGCAGAAGGAAGTTGTTACATCGCACACGTTGGGGATAGCCGGGTCTACTCAGTAAGTTCTGAAACTATTACTCAGCAGACTATGGATCATTCTTACGTAAATGCACTCCTAGCCAGTGGCGAAATCACAGAAGAAGAAGCGGAAGTACATCCTCAACGAAATTGGATTATGCGGGCTGTCGGTTCTGAGCGGGACATCGAGCCTGAATTTTATCATGTACCATTTACTCAAGGAGATTATTTGTTATTGTGCACAGATGGTCTAAGTAACAAAGTAGAGGCTGAAATGATGAGGGAAATCATTGTTGCTAAAAACACACTAGAAGAAAAAGTGATTCGACTTATTGATGTGGCTAACGAAAGAGGTGGGGAGGACAACATTACTGCGGTATTGCTTGCTCCTTCAAATCCAGGAGTAGGTGCCCTATGATTGGTAATCGAATTGGAGACCGCTATGATATCATCGGCACAATCGGTGAAGGTGGAATGTCAAAAGTATACGTAGCACATGATGTTATTTTGGACCGGGATGTAGCCATTAAAGTTTTGAACTATGATTTTGCGAACGAAGAAGAGTTGAAACGCAGATTTCAACGTGAAGCGCTTTCTGCTACCAGTTTAACCCACGCGAACATCGTCAATATTTTTGATGTGGGAGAAGAAGGAGAGCTTCATTACTTAGTGATGGAATATGTGAAAGGACTGACACTAAAGCGCTTTATTTTAGAAAACGGTCCACTCGAACCTGAAAAAGCGATCCCCATTATGTTACAGCTTGTTTCAGCCATTTCCAATGCTCATCATAATGGAATTATTCATCGTGATGTGAAGCCGCAAAATATTCTAATGGATGAAGACGGAAATGTGAAGATCACAGACTTCGGAATTGCGATGGCGCTTACAGCAACATCCCATACGAAAACGAATTCCGTGCTTGGAACCGTTCATTATCTATCACCAGAACAAGCACGAGGTGGTATGGCAACTAAGAAATCTGACGTGTACTCGTTAGGCATTGTCTTTTACGAATTACTAACAGGGAAGCTCCCATTCTCAGCGGAATCAGCAGTGGCGATTGCACTCAAGCATCTTCAAGAAGAAACTCCCTCTGTGAGAGCTGATTTCCCGATGATCCCGCAAAGTGTGGAAAATATTATTTTAAAAGCAACCGCAAAAGACGCTAGACATCGATATGTCTCAGCGGATGAAATGTATGAGGACTTGCTGACAGCGCTTAACCCGTCCCGTTCCAACGAACCAAAATTCACGATTCCGTTCGATGAGGACGAAACACGAGCACTTCCTGTTATTAAAGATGCACCGAATTTACTGGATTCTGAACAGACGGTGAAAATGGAGCCGGTTCGAATAGAGCCAGAGCCGGTGAAACCTGAACCTGTCCCTCAAAAGAAAAAACGTAAAAAGTGGCCAATTTTTGCTAGCATTGCGATTCTAATCGCTGCTGCAATCGCAGTCCTTTATATTACTGGTGTGTTCGATCAAAAAGTGACTGTACCTGACGTATTAGGTAAAGATGAGGCAGATGCAATCGCACTCCTTGAAGATAGTGGTTTTGTTGTTGACGACAAAGTTCCGCAACCATCTGAGGAATATGAAAAAGGTGAAGTTTTCCGAACGATACCGGAAGCAAACAAAGAGCGTGATAAAGGTAGTAAGGTCAAGTTGTACATTAGTACAGGTAAAGAAACGATGACCTTTAGTGATTACACGGATAGAGATTATAATTCCATTAAAGAACGACTGGAAACTTATGAATTCAAGTCTGTTAACTCAGAAGAGATTTATGATGATCGGCCTGAGGGAACCATCTTGAGTCAAGATCCTGAGCCGGATTCAGAAGTAGTTCCGAGTGAAACGGATGTTGTTTTTACTGTAAGTAAAGGCCCGGAGACGAGAACGTTGGAAAGTTTGATCGGCTTCACTGACGATCAGTTGAATGCTTATGCAACTTCTTCCGGTTTCAATATCATTGTCGTCAAAAAGAGTAATTCGGACACCATTCCTGAAGGACAGGTTATGAAACAAGATCCCTCTGCTAGTCAGTCGCTACCTATCGGATCGAAAGTCAACGTAACGGTTTCGAAAGGGCCAGCTAAAAAGCCCGTTAAAACTTTCGTGAAGCGTGTCAAAATTCCTTACGAAGTGTTGGAGGATGATGGATCATCTGATGATGGGGAAGAAGAGCGAGTCCCTCAAACTGTTCGTATCTACATTCAAGACCGTAAGAATTCCATGACTGATCCAGTAAAGGAATTTGAAATAACAGAGGACAAAGAGGAACAAATTACCGTAGAGCTGGAAGAAGGTCAACGAGGCGGCTATAAAATTCTTCGAGGAACAACAATTATCGAAGAAAGGACGTTTGACTACAAAGATGTTCAATAAGGATGGGGATAGGATGCCGGAAGGTCAAATTAGAAAAGCGATTAGTGGGTTTTATTATGTGAAGTACGATGGAGGTACGGTGCGCTGTAGAGGAAGAGGCGTATTTCGAAAGCGGAAGATCACTCCGCTTGTCGGAGACTGGGTAACGTACGTGCAAGAAGGGGAAGAAGATGCGACGATTACTGAAGTTCATCCACGAAAAAATGAATTAGTACGCCCGCCTGTCTCCAATATTGACTTGGCGCTACTCGCTGTCTCTATCGTAGAGCCAACGTTCAGTTCTAACTTGTTGGATCGCTTTCTTGTCCTTGTTGAATCTCATCACATTGAGCCCGTTATCTGTTTAACCAAAAAAGATAAAGCGGATGAAGCTGAGTTGCAGGCAGCTGAAGAGACGGCTGCGTATTACCGGTCGATCGGTTACTCGGTCCTGATGACTTCTATTGACGAACCCGGGCTCTTGGAAAAGTTACGTCCTTATTTAGAGGGACAGACTACTGTTCTTGCTGGTCAATCTGGGGTTGGAAAATCGACATTGTTGAATACGTTATTACCTAATCTATCCCTTGAAACAGGTGAGATTTCGGAATCACTTGGACGAGGTAAACATACAACACGTCATGTTGAATTACATGAAGTGGGTGGTGGTTTAGTGGCAGATACACCTGGGTTTAGTTCTTTGGAATTTGAAACCCTTGAAAAACAGGAATTGGGAAGCTGTTTTCCTGAGTTCCTTGAAGCCTCGGAACAATGTAAATTTAGAGGATGCCTGCACTTGAAAGAACCTTCTTGTGAAGTGAAAAGACAGGTGGAATCCGGCGAGATCCTTCAAAGCCGATATAATCATTACTTGCAGTTCTTGCAGGAAATATCTGATAGAAAGCCGAGGTATTGAATAGAATGTTAAAAATAGCACCCTCTATCTTATCAGCGGATTTTGCAAAGCTTGGGGAAGAAATAAAAGAAGTGGAGCAAGGAGGCGCAGATTGGATTCACGTCGATGTGATGGACGGTCATTTTGTCCCGAATATTACAATTGGACCTTTAATTGTTGAAGCAATCCGCCCCGTTACAACCTTGCCATTAGATGTGCACTTGATGATTGAAGAACCAGATCGCTACATTGAGCAATTTGCAAAAGCAGGAGCGGATTACATTACGGTTCACGTTGAGGCATGTCGTCATCTGCACAGAACGATTCAGCTAATCCGTTCTCACGGAGTGAAACCAGGAGTTGTGTTAAATCCACATACTCCTGTTGAAACGATTCTCCATGTGCTTGAGGATATTGACCTTGTTCTATTCATGACAGTGAATCCTGGATTTGGCGGACAGAAGTTCATAACTTCTGTCGTTCCTAAAGTCAAACAACTCTCTGATATTATTAAAGAGCGTAATCTCTCCATTGAGATAGAAATTGACGGAGGAATCACACCCGAAACGATTGGGACGTGTGTAGAGGCAGGCGCAACTGTATTTGTTGCAGGGTCAGCGGTTTATAATCAGGATGACCGTGCTGCAGCAATCCAAAGTATCCGTACTGCAGGGGAAAAGGCGCAAACCAAGTGAAGACGATCATAATATGTGCAGGGGGGCCAGAGGAAGAAATTATCCCTCTGGCTCTCTTTTTAGATGAAGAGACAGAGTTCATAGGGGCAGATCGTGGCACTCTCCAATTGCTAGATGCAGGAATCGTTCCATTGGCAGCGGTTGGAGACTTCGATTCGGTCTGTGAAGAGGAAATGAAAAGAGTTGAAGCAACAGGTTGTGTCATTGAAAAACGACCTCCCGAAAAAGATGAGACCGATACTGAACTGGCATTGAACCTTGCTTATTCAAAGAACCCGGATAAGATTATTTTGACAGGAGTAACAGGGGGACGTCTAGACCATATGTTTTCCGCAGTACAACTCTTAGTTCGCAATGCTGCGCAGAATCCATCCACACAATTGACCCTAGCGAACAGACAAAATGAGCTGACACTTCTTCAAAAAGGTCCTCATATCATTAGGAAGAATGAGCAGTTTCCGTATCTATCTTTCTTTAGTATAACGGAGGTTGTGAAGGGATTGACGCTGACAGGTGTGAAATATGAAGTCTTCTCTGAAGATATCCATCTTGGAGATACTCGCTTCACAAGCAACGAGATTATTGCACCATCTTGTACTATCTCCATGAAAGCAGGCATATGTTTAATGGTAAGGAGCTCAGATTCCTGAAAGGAGTGGGGAGTTGCGGATTTATACTTTTACATTGCCTAAGTTTGTAAGTGGAATTGTACGAAAGTGCATGGTCGTGTTTTCTAAGGAGGATACAGCGAAAGCGAAATCGACCTCTACAGCATCTAAGAAGCGAAAAAAGCGACATGAAAAAACGCCGGGCTGAATTTCAGCCTGGCGTTTTTATTCGTTGCGGTCTATTATACGCGTTGAACTTTACCTGATTTAAGTGCGCGGGCAGATACCCAAACACGCTTCGGCTTGCCGTTTACAAGAATACGGACTTTTTGAAGGTTCGCACCCCAAGTACGTTTGCTAGAGTTCATTGCGTGGGAACGATTATTCCCTGCACGTGCTTTGCGACCAGTAATTACACATTCCTTAGCCATTTTATTACCTCCTCGCGAATGATGATTAAGCGTTTCACTTATAATTCGCATACTAGATTAATTTATCATATCCGTCTATCCCATGCAAGCTTTTTTCTCTGTTCTCTCAAGCAATTTTCCTTTACACGTTAAAGAAAACGCTTGCTTTCTTTTCTTATAGGCTTGTATATAGTACAATATGAACAGTGAAACTGGATTCAGGAGGGATAACGGCATGTCAATTCAAATGGAAAACGATTATGGGAAAATTGATATAACGAATGAGACAATCGCCCGGATCGTCGGTGAAGCTACAATAGAGTGCTACGGGGTTGTAGGAATGGCCTCTAGACATCAAATTCGGGACGGACTGACAGAAATTCTGAGAAAAGAGAACTTCGGTAGAGGTGTCATCGTTAGAAACGCAGGTGCTGATACACAAATTGATTTGTATATTATTGTCGGTTACGGGACAAAAATTACTGAAGTTGCCTACCAAGTACAATCCAAAGTACAGTATACACTTAAAAAATCACTCGGGATGAAAATCGGTTCCGTCAATATTTATGTACAGGGCGTTCGTGTGACGAACCCGTGAAGGAGGAACACAGTTCTATGAAGTTGATGGATGGACTACAGTTTGCAGAGATGGTGAAGATGGGCGCATACCACCTTAAACAAAATGCGGATTATGTGGATTCCCTGAATGTATTCCCAGTTCCTGATGGGGACACTGGAACTAATATGAATTTATCGATGACTTCGGGTGCAAAAGAGACAGAAGCGAACGTTTCTGAACACCTTGGGAAGACTTCACAAGCATTGTCCAAAGGATTATTAATGGGTGCTCGTGGAAATTCTGGTGTAATTTTGTCGCAATTATTCCGTGGTTTTGGAAAATCAGTCGAAGAAAAAGAATCGTTAACCGCAAGTGAATTTGCTGAAGCGCTCCGATATGGTGTGGAAACGGCTTATAAGGCCGTAATGAAGCCCGTGGAAGGCACGATTTTAACTGTTGCAAAAGATGCGGCAGCTGTTGCAGTGAAAACAGCAGCGACGGAAACGGATCTCATTCAGTTAATGGAAGCGGTTCTGAAAGAAGCAAAAGCTTCACTCAAAAGAACACCAGATCTATTGCCAGTCTTGAAAGAGGTAGGCGTTGTAGATAGTGGTGGACAAGGTCTCGTGTACGTTTACGAAGGGTTTTTGGCTTGTCTTAAAGGTGAAGAATTGCCGGAACGTACAGTTGTCCAGTCAATGGACGAACTCGTAAGTGCAGAACACCATCGGAATGTACAAGGTTTCATGGATACTGCTGATATTGAGTTTGGTTATTGTACGGAGTTCATGGTGAGATTTGAAGACGAAAAAACGAAGGATCATCCTTTCGATGAAAATGACTTCAGACTCCAGTTGAATGAAATGGGCGACTCGTTACTTGTCATCTCTGATGAGGAAATTGCGAAAGTACATATCCATACAGAAAACCCAGGGAATGCATTATCTTGCGGTCAACAGTATGGTTCCCTCATCAATATTAAAATAGAGAACATGCGTCAACAGCACATGGACATTGTGGGGGATCAATCAGCACGTAAAAATTCAACTGCAAAGAAAGCCCCTTATGCAATCGTAACGGTTGCAATGGGTGAAGGAATTGCAGAATTGCTAAGAAGTATCGGGGCCTCCTACGTAATTGAAGGCGGTCAAACGATGAACCCTTCTACTGAAGATATTGTCAAGGCGATTCAAGAAGTAGGGGCGGAACGTGTTCTGATCTTGCCGAACAATAAGAATATCGTGTTAGCAGCTGAACAAGCGGCTGAAGTGATTGGAATTGAAGCGGCAGTCGTTCCAACGAAGTCTGTACCTGAAGGGCTCGCAGCCATTTTAACGTTTAACCCTGAAGCAGACGTGACGACGAATGCAAAATCCATGAACGCAGCAGCTTCTGTTGTGAAAACCGGTCAGGTAACTACAGCAGTGAGAGATACTTCGATTGATGGCGTTTCGATCCATACAGATGATTACATGGCCATATCGAACGGGAAAATTACAGTAGCTACACCTTCACTAGAAACGACAATGAAGTCATTGATTGACGATATGATCACAGAAGATGATGAAATCGTAACAGTGATTTACGGTGAAGACGTTTCTGAACAAGATGCAAAACAGATGGTTGCTTATATTGAAGGTCAGTTCGACCACGTCGAAATTGAATTGTATAACGGGAAACAGCCGTTATACCCTTATATTTTGTCAGTGGAATAACGGAACATGAAAAGCGTCACGACTCCTAGTCGTTGACGCTTTTTGTCCGTTTATTAAGTAGTTATGAATTTTGTTTTCTAGCAGCTGTTCGTGTAGAATGGATACTAGGAATATGGGTAAAAGGGGGAGTTATTGTTGAAATTCAGATCTGTTTTTGAAATTATTGGGCCAGTCATGATTGGACCCTCATCATCACATACAGCAGGAGCTGCACGTATTGGGCTTGTAGCGAGAGATTTGTTTGGACGTCAACCAGAATGGGCGACGATTCACTTATATGGTTCGTTCGCAGAGACTTATAAAGGCCATGGAACAGATGTTGCGATTATCGGCGGACTTCTTGGATACGATACATTCGACGAGAGAATCCGCACGGCGTTTGAAGATGCTGAAAGGTTGGGCATGTCTTTTGAATTCATCGCCGAAGAAGAAGAGATGGACCATCCGAATACTGCAAAACTAGTCATCGGAGATAAAGAAGGCGTTATGGAACTCATTGGAATCTCAATTGGTGGGGGCACGATGGAAGTGGTCGAGCTGAATGGTTTTCCACTTCGCTTATCGGGTCATTTCCCAGCATTACTCGTTGTCCATGATGATCGTGCGGGAGTTATTGCTAATGTATCGAACGCAATTGCTGCGCAAGATATGAATATTGCTCATATGGAAGTTGGGCGTAAAGAAAAAGGGAAAATGGCGCTTATGGTCATCGAGGTCGATCAAGTCGTCAATGATGAGCTGATTGAAGAATTGCGTGCACTTCCGAATGTTACACAAGTATCGACATTGGCGAACTAAGGGGGCAGTTAAAATGGATATTTTGTTTTCAAACGTAAAAGAACTTGTCGAGGTTGCTGAAAAAGAGCAACAACCGATTTCAGAGATAATGATCCGTCAAGAAATGTTATTAACGCGTAGATCACGTGAAGATATAGTTGCACAAATGGAAAACAACTTAGCAGTCATGGAGAATTCTGTGGAAGAGGGATTGAAAGGTGTCCACTCTTCATCCGGGTTAACAGGTGGCGATGCAGTTCTTATTCAAAATTACATGAAAACGGGTAAATCTTTATCCGGAGAACTATTGCTCGATGCAGTCAGTAAAGCGGTCGCAACGAATGAAGTGAACGCTGCAATGGGATTGATTTGCGCAACTCCTACTGCGGGTGCTGCAGGAATTGTGCCAGGTACGTTGTTTGCGGTGAAAAACAAATTAAATCCGACACATGAACAGATGGTCAATTATTTATTCACAACTGGTGCATTCGGATTTATCGTAGCGAATAATGCATCCATTTCCGGTGCTGCAGGTGGTTGTCAAGCTGAGACGGGATCTGCTGCATCGATGGCGGCTGCAGCTATTGTTGAAATGGCTGGAGGGACGCCGCAACAAAGTGCGGAAGCCTTTTCGATTGTGATGAAAAATATGCTTGGTCTCGTCTGCGATCCAGTCGCAGGGCTCGTCGAGGTGCCTTGCGTAAAGCGTAATGCAATGGGAGCAGCCAAAGCACTTGTTGGTGCCGACATGGCACTTGCTGGAGTCGTGAGTGTAATTCCGACTGATGAAGTTATTGAAGCCATGCATAAAATCGGTCAATCGATGCCATCTGCTTTGCGTGAAACCGCGAAAGGTGGACTCGCTGCTACCCCTACAGGCAAAGCATTGGAAGCAGAAATATTTGGTAAGGACAAGGAATCACGTGACACGGTCACTAAGTGAGCCCGTTACCTTACTAAAAGGAATTGGCAAGTCAGCTGGCGAGCAGCTGGAAAAGCTAGGTGTCGAAACAATTGAAGAATTAGTTATGATGTTTCCGTACAGGCATGAGGATTTTAGGCTGAAGGACTTGTCTGAAACCCCCCACGCGGAACGCGTAACGATCGAAGGACGGGTGGAGAGTGTTCCATCCGTCCTGTTTACCGGGAAGAAACGTTCTCGTATGCAAGTTCAGTTGTTAGTCGGAAACCATCTTGTTAAAGCTGTATTTTTCAACCAACAATATTTAAAAGACCGACTGAATCCGGGACAAATTGTGACCATTACAGGAAAATGGGATAGAGGTAGGCAGCTCATTAATGTGAGCAATTTTAAAGACGGGCCTAAAATTGAACAGGCAGACTTTGAACCCATTTACAGCTTGAAGGGCGTTGTTAAACAACCGACGTTCCGACGGTGGATGAGGACAGCGCTAGACGTGGTCGTGCAAGAAATTCCAGAAACGTTGCCTATACGATTACTTGACTCTTATAAACTTCCAGGAATAGCGGAAACGCTTGAGATGGTTCACTTTCCGAACAGTCCAGAAGACGTGAAACAGGCACGACGTCGTGTTGTGTATGAGGAGTTGTTGCACTTTCAGTTGAAAATGGCTGCGCTCAAGAAAGTGCGTAAAGCGGCAGGTAAAGGCACTACTATAATGTATGATCTGGAGAAGTTGAAGCAATTCATCTCTAGTCTGCCGTTTGAGCTGACAGGCGCTCAAAAGCGGGTGGTCAATGAGTTATGTGCAGAGATGAAAAGCCCATTACGTATGAACCGTCTGCTTCAAGGAGATGTCGGTTCCGGCAAGACGGTTGTAGCAGCCATTGCGTTATATGCCGCCATCACGGCAGGTTTCCAAGGGGCTCTCATGGCTCCAACAGAAATTTTGGCGGAGCAACATGCAGAGACATTGTCTAGTTGGCTCGAGCCAGTTGGCGTAACGGTCGCGTTCTTGTCTGGATCTACGAAGGGGAAAGCGAGACGTGAAATCATAGCTCGACTTGAAAGTGGAGAAATCGATCTGCTGATTGGTACGCATGCACTTATTCAGCCAGATGTGAACTTCCGTAGGCTTGGTCTGGTCATCACGGATGAGCAACACCGTTTCGGGGTCGAACAGCGTCGAGTTCTTCGTGACAAAGGAGAAAGTCCAGATGTTCTCTTTATGACAGCTACACCAATTCCGAGGACGTTGGCAATTACCGTGTTCGGTGAAATGGATGTTTCTTTGTTGGATGAAATGCCGGCAGGACGAAAAGAGATTGAAACCCACTGGTTGAAAGAAGATTCACTTGCACCTGTTCTCCGTCGAATGGAAAAAGAATTGCAAGCGGGTAGGCAAGCGTATGTCATTTGTCCGCTCATAGAGGAATCGGATACGTTGGACGTTCAGAATGCTGTTGATGTTTTCGGCCAGCTATCGACGTATTTTGCAGGTCGTTTTACAGTGGGGCTCATGCACGGAAGACTGCACTCCGATGAAAAAGATGAGGTCATGCGTGATTTCAGTGAAGGCAAAACTGATTGCTTAGTGTCGACGACTGTTGTCGAAGTAGGGGTAAACGTACCGAATGCGACATTCATGCTAATTTATGACGCGACACGATTCGGTCTTGCTCAGCTCCATCAATTGAGAGGTCGTGTCGGTCGTGGTGCGGATCAATCGTATTGTGTGCTATTAGCAGATCCGAAGACTGAAGAAGGTAAAGAGCGCATGATGACGATGGCTGAAACGAATGATGGTTTTTTATTGGCTGAAAAAGATCTTGAGCTTCGTGGGTCGGGTGACTTTTTCGGGAGGAAGCAAAGTGGATTGCCCGAATTTAAAATGGCTGATTTAATTCATGATTATCGTGCGTTGGAAACAGCTCGGCAAGACGCCGAACAGTTGTTGGAAATGGATTCGTTTTGGACAGATTCTGATTATAAGAGCCTCCGCACAACTGTGGAAGAATCAGGGGTATTGCAAAATGAGCGCATTGATTAACAACTGAATACGGCAACTATATTTAAAAAAGTAGTTGGACAATGAGAACTTTGGAATGCAAAGAGAATGTCTCCTCTTGCATTCTTTTTTTTATCTTTATATACTGTTACTATTACCAAGTGCTAAACGTGAGGAGTGACTATGTTGCGAGTACCTAAAAAAGATCGTCAGCATCAGCTGGCACAGCTGTTGGATGCTACTCCTTTTTTAACGGATGAAGAAATCGCACAGCACTTCAACGTGAGCGTGCAGACCATTCGGCTGGATCGTCTTGAATGTGGAATTCCTGAATTGAGGGAACGCATGAGGACTGCGGCTACTGAAACAATTGCGGATAAAGTAAAAGCGCTGCAACAAGAAGAAGTGATCGGAGAAATCATTGATATCGAAATGGATAGCAAAGCGATATCGATTCTTGATATTACACCACATCATGTGTTCCAAAAAAGTGGTATTGCCCGTGGACACCATTTGTTCGGACAAGCGAATTCACTTGCCGTTGCTGTTCTTGACGATGAGCTCGCACTTACGGCGAAGTCTGTGCTACACTTTGTCAAGCCAGTTAAAGCAGGAGATCGTGTCATAGCTCGAGCTATTGTCCGTGAAAAAAAGGACAAACGGACTCTTGTCGAAGTGACCTCCACAGTTGGAGATGAGACGGTCTTCAGTGGTGAATTTCAAATGTATCGCTCCACTGGAACGAGTCAGGAGGAAGTTGAATGAAAATCGCAGTAGACGCGATGGGTGGCGACCATGCCCCTAAAGAAATCATCGCAGGCGTAATGCAAAGTCTTCAAGAATATAACGATATACATATACAGCTATTTGGCGACGAGGAAAAAATGAAGCCTTATTTAACAGCACATGACCGTTTAACCGTCTATCCTTGTAGCGAGGTCATTACATCGGATGATGAACCTGTAAGAGCGGTCCGACGAAAAAAAGATGCATCTATGGTCCGCATGGCGAAAGCTGTGAATGACGGTGAAGCAGATGCTTGTGTATCAGCAGGAAACACAGGTGCATTGATGGCTGCTGGGTTATTTATCGTCGGTCGAATTGACGGTATTGAAAGGCCTGCTCTTGCACCGACTCTTCCGACGATTGGCGGTGAGGGATTTGTTTTGCTTGATGTTGGAGCGAATGCGGACGCGAAACCGAGTCAACTCGTTCAATATGCAATTATGGGAAGTATTTATGCAGAAAAAGTTCGTGGTATTCAAAATCCGCGAGTTGGCTTGTTGAATATCGGGACAGAAGCAGGAAAAGGTAACGACCTAACAAAAGCTACATACGATGAATTGATGAAAGCACCACTTAACTTTATCGGCAATATTGAGGCCCGTGATTTGTTGACAGGTACCACAGATGTAGCCGTGACGGATGGGTTTACAGGTAATATGGTATTGAAAACGATTGAAGGAACAGCTTCAGGCTTGTTTTCTATGATTAAAGATGTGTTTGCATCTTCCATTAAAACGAAAATCTCTGCAGCACTTGTAAAAGACGATTTGCGTGGCTTGAAAAAGCAAATGGATTATACAGAGTATGGTGGAGCAGGGCTATTCGGTCTGAACGCCCCGGTAATAAAAGCACATGGATCCTCCAATGCAAATGCAGTGAAAAATGCAATCCGTCAGGCACGTATCATGGCGGAACATCACGTGAGTGAAACAATTCGTGAAACCATTAAAAAGGAGGAGACACGATGACAAAGGTAGCGTTTCTATTCCCAGGACAAGGCTCCCAAAAAGTGGGCATGGGTGTTGAATTAGCAGCACAAGATGGAAGTCAGCAATTTTTAGAAACAGCAGATCGCGAATTAGGATTCGGATTAAGCGGATTAATAACAGACGGACCACAGGAAGAATTGACAGTCACATATAATGCTCAACCAGCATTGTTAACTGTTGGGGCAATGATATCTGACCGTTTGAAAGAGGCGGGAATTCAGGCTTCTTATACGGCAGGTCATAGTCTGGGAGAGTATACAGCGCTTTACGCATCAGGGGTTCTTACCTTTGAAGATGCAGTGAAAACGGTGCACAAACGTGGATTATACATGAACGAAGCAATGCCTGCAGGCGAAGGGGCAATGGCAGCGATCCTTGGACTTGAATTAGAAACACTGACTGAGGTGACGAAAGCGGTCACTGCTGAAGGGAATCTAGTTCAGCCAGCAAATCTCAACTGCCCAGGACAAGTTGTTATTTCTGGAACAAAAGCAGGAGTGGATGAGGCGTGTATCCGCTTGAAAGAGGCAGGAGCTAAACGTGCCCTCATGCTTGAGGTTAGTGGTCCGTTCCATTCAGAACTAATGCGTCCAGCAGCAGGGAAACTCGGTGAAGTGCTAGAAAGTATAGATATGAATGAAGCAAAAGTTCCAGTCATCGCTAATGTAACGGCTCAACCCGTAACAGAAAGTAGTGAAGTAAAACGTTTGCTGATCGAACAGTTATCGTCACCTGTCCGATGGGAAGAATCCGTTCGTCAAATGCTTGAATTAGGGGTAACGCAATTCATAGAGTGTGGTCCTGGTAAGGTGTTGAGCGGACTTGTTCGTAAAATAGACAGAAGTGCAACGGTTTGGCCAGTATACGATGAAGAGACACTAAATGCAGTGGTAGAAGCGTCGAAGGAGTGGTCGTAATGGGGAAGTTTGCAGGGAAAACGGCGGTCGTAACAGGTGCGTCTAGAGGGATTGGGCGTGAAGTAGCATTATTACTCGCTCGTGAAGGGGCAAATGTGACGGTTAACTACAGCGGAAGTCAGGAGCGAGCTGAGCAAGTCGTTCAGGAAATCGAAGCAAATGGCGGAAAAGCGATTGCTGTTCAAGCGGATGTGACCTCGTCGGAAAGTGTGAAAGCCCTTATGGATCAAACCCTTGAGACATTCGGGTCGATTGACCTCCTCGTCAATAACGCAGGGATTACGAAAGATAATTTGCTCATGCGTATGAAAGAAGACGAGTGGGACGCGGTTGTCGATACGAATTTAAAAGGTGTTTTCTTATGCACGAAAGCGGTATCTAGACAGATGATGAAGCAACGGTCAGGTCGTATCGTGAATATGGCATCTGTTGTTGGAATTGCAGGTAACCCAGGTCAAGCAAACTATGTAGCTGCGAAGGCTGGCGTAATCGGTCTGACGAAAACGACAGCAAAAGAACTTGCATCTCGTGGAATCACGGTCAATGCAGTAGCACCTGGATTCATCACAACAGATATGACAGATGCATTAGGCGATGACACGAAAAATCAGTTGCTCAGCGGGATTCCATTAGGATCGTTAGGGCGCCCAGAAGATGTCGCAAAAGCCGTTGCTTTCTTCTTATCAAATGATGCGTCCTATGTAACTGGACAAGTATTGAATGTAGATGGCGGTATGGTGATGTAAGATGGGTGCGTTTTTAATCTCATGAATTGGAATTTTTTAACTTGATGCTAGTTGATTGATGGGGAAGGTGGCGACTCCTGAGGGGAATGCGAAGATCGAAGACCCCGCAAGGAGCAACGCGACTGAGGAGGCAGAGATCATGCCCCTCGGAAAGCGTCCACCTGCAACGGAAATCAACGGTGGCCAGAGGCTAGGGGTCTCTTTGGAGTATGAAAACAGGACAAAGAGCGTCCTGTTGTTCAATTCCTCCAGCGCCTGTCGTCCTAAACGGTTGTATCCGCTTTTTACGATCCAGCTCCGGTGGCCAGAGGCTCGGGGTCGCTTCGGAATATGAAAACAGGACAAAGAGCGTCCTGTTGTTCAATTCCTCCAGCGCCTGTCGCCCTAACCGGCTGCATCCGCTTTTTACGATCTAGCTCCGGCAGCCAGGGGCTCGGGGTTGCTTCAGAGAAACCGACAAGGTAAAGAGCACCTTGACGGTTTCTCTTCCAGCACCTGTCGCCCCTAACCAGGCTGCCTACGCTAATCTCTTAATCCAGCTACAGTAGCCAGGGCTCGGGGTCGTTTCGGAAGGAAAAACAGGACAAAGAGCGTCCTGCTGTTTCCTTCCTCCAACGCCCGTCGCCCTAAACGGCTACTTCCGCTTTTTACTTTGAAAGGAGGTGAAATATATTGGCTACAGTCTTAGAGCGTGTTACAAAGGTAGTTGTCGACCGTTTGGGTGTCGATGAAAGCGAAGTGAAACCAGAAGCTTCTTTCACTGATGATCTTGGTGCAGACTCATTGGATGTTGTTGAATTGGTTATGGAACTAGAAGACGAATTCGACATGGAAATTTCTGATGATGATGCTGAAAAAATCAGTACTGTTGGAAGTGCTGTCTCATATATCGAAGAAAAAACTAAATGAGTATAGCACAGAGACTCTTTCGACCCTTCACATAAGGTCGGGAGTGTCTCTTTTCTATTTTGCACTACGCTAGCGGACAGGGTAGAATAAAGAGGAACTTGTTAAAGAAGGGCGGATTTATTGAATGACGACGAATAAAAAAGTTAAAGATAAGCCAGCTAAGACCGTTTTACCAGTAGCGGTTCGGAAAAAGTTTGAGGAACTGCAAGAACGACTTGGAGTTCGCTTTGAGAATGTACTCTTGCTGTACAATGCCTTTACCCATTCATCCTATGTGAATGAGCATCGAGGCAAGAAATTCTCGGACAACGAACGGTTGGAGTTTTTAGGAGATGCTGTGCTTGAACTGGCTGTGTCGCAATATTTGTTTGCAACTGAACCGAACAAAAGTGAAGGAGAGCTGACGAAGTTACGTGCAGCAATTGTTTGTGAACCGTCTCTCGTGACGTTCTCTACCGAACTTAACTTTGGAGATTATATCCTTTTAGGAAAAGGCGAAGAGCTAACTGGCGGACGCACACGACCTGCCCTACTAGCAGATGTGTTCGAAGCATTCATTGGAGCCCTATATCTCGATCAAGGATTTGAAGTGTCAATTGATTTTCTAGAACGTACGGTGTTCCCAAAAATTGGACTTGGAGCTTTTTCGCATGTGATGGATTACAAAAGCCGATTACAAGAAATTGTCCAACAGACAAATCATGGGCAGCTTAACTATCGGATTGTTGAAGAATCAGGTCCTGCACATGCGAAAAAGTTTCTCACGTACGTACAGCTTGGAGATGCAAAACTTGGAGAAGGTATTGGGAGATCGAAAAAAGAAGCTGAACAGGAAGCGGCTCGTCAGGCGATCCAGCAGTTACTGGATGAGCATACGAAAGAGGAGAGCTAAACGTGTTTTTAAAACGTCTTGAAATTATCGGATTTAAATCATTTGCGGAAAAAGTATCCATTGAATTTGTACCTGGTGTCACGGCCGTCGTTGGTCCAAATGGGAGTGGAAAAAGTAATATCATCGATGCTATTCGCTGGGTACTCGGTGAGCAATCTGCCAAATCGTTGCGAGGTGCAAAAATGCAAGATGTTATTTTTGCCGGCAGTGATTCTAGGAAACCTTTGAACTTTGCAGAAGTGACATTGGTTTTAGATAACACAACAGGGCTATTTCCGCTCGATTATACTGAAATCAGTGTAAGTAGACGAGTGTTCCGTTCGGGAGAGAGTTCGTTTCAACTGAACGGGCAGGCATGTCGTCTAAAAGACATTAACGATGTTTTCGTAGACTCGGGTCTAGGGAAAGAAGCATTTTCAATCATCTCACAAGGCCGGGTTGACGAAATCTTGAATAGTCGACCTGAAGACCGGAGAAGCATATTTGACGAAGCTGCAGGCGTCTTGAAATATCGGATGCGTAAAAAGAAAGCAGAATTCAAGCTTATTGAAACAGATGATAATCTGGATCGTATTTTAGATATCTTAAAAGAACTGGATGACCGGATGGAACCGCTCGCTGCGAATGCCCGCGCTGCTGAGCGTCATGGGAAGCTTGTGACTGAACTGAGAGAAGCCGATGTGCGTCTTCTCAATGTTGAGGCATCCTACCTACAAACGGAACTGTTGAATAACAAAACAGTTGTGGAAATTAAGACAAAAAACAAACTTGAACTGGAAAAAGAAGCGAATATCGCTGAGCAACAACTGCAACAAGCTAAATCTTTACTTTCTGTTTTAGATAAAAAGATTTCAGAACTTCAAGAACAGCATGTTGTTTCAAGTTCTGAAGCTGAGAAGTGGGAAGGACGACGACTTCTTTCGCTGGAAAAACAACGCAACGTCAAAGATCGCTCTAAGCGTCTAACAGCGGATTTGGAAAGTTTAAAGCAACTGCTTTTCCAACTGGAAGCGAAAAAAGCAGAACTCACAGAACATAATCATGAAACTGAACTTCAATTATCTAGTAAGACCGAAGAAATGACGTCGATTTCAAAAAAATTGAAACGTTCACTTGCTGAAACTGAACAAGAAATTGAAAATCTTAAATCGACATATATTGAAGTGTTAAACGAAGAAGCCACTGTTCGCAATGAGTTGAAACATATTGAAGAACGTCTCACAGGTGAGCAGTATTCATCGGAAAAGACTGGCAAGCAAACGGAAGCGCTTCGATCTCAACTCAACACACTTCATGAACTGAAAGAACAGCAAACTGCTGAACTTGGCAAGCTTAAGCGAAATATGGAGGAAGCGACGAAACAGGTAGCAACGAATCGAACGCAGCTTAAAAAAACAGAGACCCAGCTTGAAGAAACGAAAACAATGCATCAGCAAGCTGTTAATAAGCGCTACGAACTACAAGGAAGACTTCGCGCTTTAAAGAGTATGGAAGCTGATTTTTCTGGATTTTATTCGGGTGTTAAAGAAGTGCTTGTGGCTAAACAAGCGGGAACACTCCAAGGAATAGAAGGCGCTGTAGCAGAATTGATATCTGTCGATAAAAAATATATCAAAGCTGTAGAGACCGCGCTCGGCGGTGCGATGCAACATATTATCGCGACAACTGAGCGAGATGCAAGAGCTGCCATCGGCTTCTTGAAAAAGAAGAATGCAGGGCGCGCAACGTTCTTGCCGCTCGATGTGATGAAGGCTCGCTTTGTTCCGAAAGATGTTTTATCCAAAGTCAATCATCACCCCGACTTTGTTGGTACAGCTGACCAACTTGTAACAGTGCAATCAGCTTATCGAAATGTTACGGCGAATTTGCTCGGAGCATCCATAGTTGCAAAAACACTGAATGGTGCATCTGAAATCGCTAAACTTTCTGGCTATCGATTCCGAATTGTCACACTCGATGGGGATGTTGTGAATGCTGGAGGTTCACTTACAGGAGGGGGTTCAAAAGTACAATCGACCGTATTCTCCCGTAAAGCTGAACTAGAAACATTAACGAGTCAACTTGATCAGTTGAATCGTTCGATTGGTGCCGCGGAGGAAAAGTTAAGTGCTATCAAACTGACGATTGCTGGTGAGATGCAAAAAGCTTCGGTAGCCGCGCAAAACACGGATGAACTACAGCTCGCGATTACTCGTCTCGACTCAAGTCTTCAAGAGACGACTTTTGAAATCCGAACTGCTGATTCTGAATGGAAAACGATTGAAGCAGGGCGAAAAGGATCCGAGGATACGCGTAGTTCATTGTTTGTGAAACGAGAGGAACTTCAGCTACAGCGTGACCGTTTGACAGCACAGCAACAAGAAATTCAAACTTCAGTTGCTTCTCTAGAACGTCTCGCTGCAGATCGTCGCAACGAAGAGCAAGCACTTCGGGAGCGTTATAGTGAACTGCGGGAGGAAACTGCGATTTTGCGTGAACAAGTGACCAACCGATCGTCTCTTGCAACCTCGGCGGAACAAGAACTCCAAGATGCAAAACGCAAATTTGTTCAAACGGAAGAAGAACTTCAATTTTTGTCAGGTCAAGAAGAAGGAGAAGTTCTAACACCTGAAGAAATTGAACAACGAATAGCTGCAGAGACAAATATTGTAACTGAAGTGAAATCAGAACTACTCGCTAAGCGGACGGAACGGGATCAACTTGCACATTCTTGTGACGAGCAGGAGACCGCACTAAAACAGATTTCTGACCAGATTCGGATGATTTCTTCTGAACTTGGCAATTTGAATGTCGCGTTTTCTAGAAATGAAGTGAAGTTGGAGTCCGTGCTCATCCGTTTGCTTGAAGACTACGGACTTCACCCTGATTATGAAGTTCCTGAAGATTTCAATGCGTCCGATGTGAAATCTCGTGTGGAACAGTTGAAACGAGAGGTTGAATCCTTAGGTCCAGTGAATCCGGGAGCTGTCGAAGAGTACAAAGAAGTGCTCGAAAGACATACTTTCCTTACTGACCAACGAAACGATTTACTTGAAGCGAAAACGACTCTAGAAGAAGCGATGTCAGAAATGGATATGGAAATGAAAACGAGATTCAAGTCCACGTTTGACGCGGTACAACAACGTTTTCGTACCGTTTTCAAGGAAATGTTTGGCGGTGGGGAAGCAGATCTAGTTTTAACAGATCCGGAGAACCTACTCGAAACGGGTGTGGATATCATCGCTCGTCCACCGGGAAAAAAGCTTCAGAATCTGAGCCTTCTTTCAGGAGGAGAACGTGCTTTGACAGCAATTACGTTGTTATTTTCCATTATCGAAGTACGTCCAGTACCATTTTGTATATTGGACGAAGTCGAGGCGGCATTGGATGAAGCAAATGTCATTCGGTATAGCCGTTATTTGAAAAAGTTTTCTGAGGATACTCAGTTCATCGTCATTACTCACCGAAAAGGGACGATGGAAGGAGCCGATGTTTTGTACGGAATTACGATGCAAGAATCTGGCGTATCCCGACTCATATCAGTAAAAATGTCCGAGGTTCCGGAAACTGCGTTAAGCACACGATAATTTTATAAAGGAATGTGAGAATGATGTCTTTTTTTAAGAAAATGAAAGAAAAAATCACAGGCACGAATGATTCAGTAACGGGTAAATTCAAAGAGGGGTTAACTAAAACTCGCGATTCATTCACGTCTAAAGTGAATGATTTGGTTGCCCGTTTCCGTGAAATCGATGAAGAGTTTTTCGAGGAATTAGAAGAGGTCTTGCTACAAGCGGATGTTGGATATGAAACAGTAATGGAATTGATCGACCTACTGAAGGTTGAAGTTCAACGTAAGAATATTAAAGATACAGCTGGAATTCAAACGGTTATCTCTGAAAAACTTGTTGAAATCTATAATTCTCAAGGTGAAAGTGACAACAGCTTAGATATCCAAGAAGACGGAATCACAGTCCTGCTCATGGTAGGAGTAAATGGCGTAGGAAAAACTACGACAATTGGTAAACTAGCTTCCCGCTTGAAAGCTGAAGGAAAGACCGTCATGCTTGCAGCGGGTGATACATTCCGCGCCGGAGCTATTGACCAACTTGTTGTTTGGGGAGAACGTGCTGGGGTTGAAGTGATTCGGCAGTCTGAAGGATCGGATCCTGCTGCTGTTATGTTTGATGCCGTTAGTGCTGCAAAAAAACGCAATGTTGATGTCCTGATTTGCGATACAGCTGGTCGTTTACAAAACAAAGTGAACTTGATGAATGAATTGCAAAAAGTTCACCGCGTCATAGATCGAGAAATTCCAGGTGCTCCTCATGAAGTGCTACTCGCACTTGATGCGACAACTGGGCAAAATGCATTAATCCAAGCTGAAACGTTTAAAGAAGCTACAAACGTGACAGGGATTGTTCTTACAAAGCTTGATGGAACTGCAAAAGGTGGTATCGTTCTAGCAATCCGTAACAAGTTGAACATCCCTGTTAAGTTTGTAGGGTTAGGTGAAGGTATAGATGATTTACAGCCTTTCGACCCTGAGAAGTATGTGTACGGTCTTTTTGCTGACGGACTGGAATTAGAGGCCGATCAGGAAGTTGAAGACAAGTAAAATACCTTGACGGAGAATGAGGTAAGGGCTACTATTAAGAGAAGGTCTGAGGAGGAATTGTGCATGCTAGAGAAAACAACCCGTGTTAACTTCCTCTTTGATTTTTACCAATCGCTGTTGACTGATAAGCAGCGAATTTATATGGAACTGTATTACCTCGATGATTTGTCATTAGGCGAAATTGCGGAGGAGTACGAAGTGTCCAGACAAGCTGTCTATGATAATGTCCGCAGAACAGAAGCGATGCTTGAAGACTATGAAGCAAAACTTTCGTTGTTCAATAAATTTCAAGAACGCTCAGAGTTAATCGAGCAGATCGAACAGCGACTTTCCACTGAAAAAGCGCTGACAGATGAAGTGCAAATTTTATTACAACAAATTAAAGAACACGACTAGGGGGGCTCTATGCATGGCTTTTGAAGGATTAGCGCAGCGCCTGCAAGGGACGCTTCAGAAAATCACAGGCAAGGGTAAAATTAGTGAAGCTGATGTAAAAGAAATGATGAGAGAAGTCCGCTTTGCATTAATCGAAGCGGATGTCAATTTGAAAGTCGTAAAAGAGTTTGTAAAGACAGTAAGTGAGCGTTCGGTTGGTCAAGACGTCATGAAGAGTCTGACGCCGGGGCAACAAGTCGTGAAAATTGTAAAAGATGAACTCACAAAGTTGATGGGAGAAGAGCAAACAGCTATTCAGTTTGCTCGTAAGTCTCCAACTGTCATTATGATGGTTGGTTTACAAGGTGCCGGTAAAACAACGACATCTGGGAAACTTGCAAATTCGTTGCGAAAGCGGAACAACAAATCTCCATTACTCGTCGCAGCAGACGTTTATCGTCCTGCAGCAATCCAGCAGTTGGAAACGATAGGGAAGCAATTGACGATTCCTGTTTTTTCTATGGGGACAGATATCTCACCCGTGGAAATTGTTCGCCAAGCATTCAAAAAAGCAGATGAGGATCACAATGACGTTGTAATTATTGATACGGCAGGACGATTGCACATTGATGAAACTCTTATGCAAGAGTTGAAAGATATTCGTGAACTTTCATCGCCTGATGAGGTATTCCTCGTTGTAGACGCTATGACTGGTCAAGATGCAGTAAACGTAGCAAAAAACTTTGATGATGCGATTGGTATTACAGGTGTCGCTCTTACAAAGCTTGATGGAGATACACGTGGTGGTGCAGCACTTTCAATTCGTTCAGTTACTCAAAAGCCCATCAAATATGTCGGTATGGGTGAAAAAATGGATGCGCTTGAGCCGTTCCATCCTGAACGTATGGCCTCACGGATTCTTGGCATGGGTGATGTGATGTCTCTCATTGAAAAAGCTCAGGAAAATGTCGATGAAGACAAAGCGAAAGAACTTGAACAAAAGCTTCGCACACAAACCTTTACTTTGGATGATTTCCTAGACCAGTTGCAACAAGTGAAGCAAATGGGGCCACTTGACGAGATTTTGAAAATGATGCCAGGTTTTAATAAAATCAAAGGCCTCGACAATGCCAAAGTCGATGAGAGCCAAATGGGGAAAGTGGAAGCAGTCATCTATTCGATGACAACGCAAGAACGCACTACCCCTGAGATGATTAACGCAAGTCGTAAAAAAAGAATTGCAAAAGGATCAGGCACTTCGATCCAGGAGGTCAACCGATTACTGAAGCAGTTTGAAGAAATGAAAAAGATGGTCAAGCAGATGACCGGGGCACAACAACGTGGTAAAAAGAAGATGAAAATGCCGGGAATGGATGCTTTTTTTAAGTAATTCCATTCAAAAAACAAGGTGTTAAGAAAAAACACTTTACAAACAACAAAAAGCTTGATAATATACTATCTTGTGTGAAACTATTCGGAGGTGCAACTAAAAATGTCAGTAAAAATTCGTCTTAAACGTATGGGTGCAAAGAAATCACCTTTCTATCGTATCGTAGTAGCAGATTCACGAGCTCCTCGTGATGGCCGTCAAATCGAAACAGTTGGAACTTACAACCCGCTTACAAAGCCGGCTGAAGTGAAAATTGACGAAGCAAAAGTTTTGGATTGGATGCAGAAAGGCGCTAAGCCATCTGATACAGTTCGTAACTTGTTGTCAGAACAAGGCATCATGGAGAAATTCCATAACGTAAAACTTAGCAAGTAATCAGGAGGTGCGCTGATGGAGCAGCTGATTAAGACAATCGTAAAACCGTTAGTCGATTATCCCGAAGCGATTCACGTCGAACAGGATGAGCAAACGAATCGGGTTGCCTACAAACTTTCTGTCCACCCTGAAGATATGGGGAAGATCATTGGAAAGCAAGGACGTGTCGCAGATGCGATACGGACAATTGTTACATCAGCTGCAGGCAGCCACCGAGGTAAACGAGTTTACCTTGATATCGTTGACTAACACTGCGTAAAGGGAGGAGCCTCGGTTCCTCTCTTTTTCTATATCAATGAATTTTTAACACCCTATAAATGAACAAAGGAAGTGAATGAACCATGCAATGGTTTAACGTCGGGCAACTCGTCAATACGCACGGAGTACAAGGTGAAGTTCGTGTCACACCTCGGACAGACTTTCCTGAAGAGCGCTTTGCAGTCGGTAGTGAACTATCCCTGTTCATGCCAAACGAAACTACACCGATAAAGCTCAAAATCTCTGGATCCCGCCGTCACAAAAATTTCTACTTGCTCACTTTTGAAAATCACTTCAACCTTAGCCATGTAGAAAAATACAAAACCGGGATGCTGAAAATATCAGAGAAACAACTTGGTGAACTCGAGGAAAACGAATTCTATTATCACGAAATTATAGGATGCGATGTTGTCACTCTCGAAGGGGACTCAATCGGCACCGTTACAGACATATTAGAAACCGGCGCAAACGATGTGTGGACAGTTACACCAGCTCAAGGGAAACCCCACTACATTCCTTATATTGAAGAGATCGTCAAAGAAATCGATATCAAAAATAAGAAAATTACGATTGAGGTCATGGAAGGGCTTCTTTCATGATGAACATCAATATTCTCTCGTTGTTTCCAGAAATGTTCGAAGGGGTCCTCCATACTTCGATTCTGAAGAAAGCCCAAGAGAACAAAGCTGTCTCATTTTCAGTTACTGATTTCCGAAACTACTCCGAGAATAAGCATCACAAAGTGGATGATTATCCGTATGGTGGTGGTGCGGGGATGGTATTGAAGCCAGAACCGCTCTTCAATGCGGTTGAAGCTGTCACAAAGGATGCTACAAAGCCGCCTCGAGTCATTCTGATGTGTCCCCAGGGAGAACGTTTCACCCAGGCTAAAGCTGAGGAGCTGGCGTTAGAGGAGAACCTTGTTTTCATCTGTGGCCATTATGAAGGATATGATGAGAGGATTCGCGAACATCTTGTGACAGACGAACTCTCACTCGGAGATTTTGTATTAACTGGCGGTGAAATTGCATCGATGGCGATTATTGATAGCGTCGTGCGCTTGCTTCCGGGAGTGCTAGGGAATAATGTTTCTTCCGTGGAAGATTCTTTTTCAACTGGAATGCTTGAGCATCCGCACTATACACGTCCAGCTACCTATAAAGGTCTTTCTGTGCCAGATGTTTTACTATCGGGCAACCATGGTGAAATTGACAAGTGGCGTACGGAGCAATCACTTAAACGTACACTCGAACGTCGCCCTGATTTGTTAGACAACATGTCGTTGTCTCCTGAACAAGAAAAGATATTGAAGCGACTGAAATCTAACCGGTGAATGTTGCACACAACTACGGTTTATGCTAATATGATATACGTGCTTCTATGTAAGCACATACTTAACTGATGTTCCGCTGCGGTCTTTCATCGCAAGAGCCTCTAAGGATAGGAGAGAAAAAATCATGCAACAACTAATTGCAGATATTACAAAAGATCAGCTTAAAAGCGATCTACCGGCATTCCGTCCGGGAGACACAGTGCGTTTGCACGTAAAAATCGTTGAAGGAACGCGCGAGCGTATTCAGCTATTTGAAGGTGTCGTTATTAAGCGTCGTGGAGGCGGAATCAGTGAGTCATTCACAGTTCGCAAAATCTCTAACGGTGTTGGCGTGGAGCGTACATTCCCTGTACACACACCAAAAATCGCAAAATTAGAAGTCACTCGTCGTGGTAAAGTACGTCGTGCGAAGTTGTACTACCTTCGCAACCTACGCGGAAAAGCTGCACGTATCAAAGAACTTCGATAAGCATAGAAAGATCAGGAGACCGTTTATACGGCCTCCTTTCTTTTTGCCTCTAAGTCGAATTGAAGGTACAATAGGTTTAATAGACTACAGGGGGCATTGGCATGGATGAAAAGAAAAAGAAAAATGAAACCTATGAATGGGTGAAAGCGCTACTTATTGCATTTGGAATTGCAGCGGTCATTCGTGTTTTTCTCTTCACGCCGATTGTTGTAGATGGAGTATCCATGATGCCAACACTGGAAGACGGCGACAAAATGATTGTGAACAAAATCAGTTATTCGATTGGCAAGCCTGATCGTTTCGATATAGTTGTATTCCATGCACCTGAACAGAAAGATTATATTAAACGCGTCATTGGACTACCTGGTGATACCGTGGAGTATAAAGATGATGTTCTTTATATAAATGATCAAGCGTATCCAGAACCTTATCTGGATGCATATAAAAAAGAAATTACAGAAGGCACACTAACTGAAGACTTTACGTTGGAAGAGAAGATTCAACAGCAAACCGTTCCTGAAGGGCATGTGTTTGTAATGGGGGATAATCGAAGAAAAAGTAATGACTCACGGCATATTGGTGCCGTTGATATTGATGAAATTATAGGTACAACAAAATTTGTTTTCTGGCCGATGGATGATATCGGACTAGTGGATTGAGAAAGTAGGGGGAGCAGATGACCATTCAATGGTTTCCCGGTCACATGGCGAAAGCCCGAAGAGAAGTAACTGAACAGTTGAAACTTGTAGATATTGTATTTGAACTTGTAGATGCACGGCTTCCATTGTCTTCTCGGAACCCGATGATTGATGAAGTCATTCATCAAAAACCAAGAATACTAATACTAAACAAAATGGATTTGGCGGATGAACATGAAACTGCTAAATGGATCCGATATTTTGATGAGCAAGGCATTCGTGCAGTCGCAATTAACTCGTTTGAAGGCAAAGGACTACAGGCAGTAACGAAGGTAGCTAAAGAAGTGTTAGCGCCTAAAATTGAGCGGATGAAAAAGCGTGGGATCAGACCAGGTGCAATTCGAGCGATGATTGTTGGAATTCCGAACGTTGGAAAATCAACGCTGATCAATAGACTTGCTCATAAGAACATAGCGAAAACAGGAAACAAGCCAGGCGTCACAAAAGCTCAGCAATGGATTAAGTACGAAAAAGAATTAGAGCTTCTCGATACACCGGGAATTCTATGGCCAAAGTTTGAAGATCCTGAGACAGGTCAAAAACTTGCGCTGACGGGTGCTATTAAAGATACGATTGTAAACATGGAAGATTTAGCGATGTACGGATTAACATTCTTATCCAATCGTTATTCAGAGCGGTTAGAAGAACGATATGGCTTTGATACTGTAGAGGACAACACAGCAGAGCTGTTCGAAGCAGTGGGAGCACGGCGTAAAGCGTATACAACTGGTGGAGAAATTGACTACGATAAAGTTGCAGAGCTAATCATACAAGATGTCAGAACAGGTAATTTTGGAAGGTTAACATTCGACTGGACTGAAGAACAAGAGTGATCTAGCCGGAGCCGGCACCCGGCTTCGGCTTTTGTATATCTAAAAATCAGTGGAGTAGCCGATAAATGAAGTATGGAGTTGAAGAGGGATGGAAGGTGAGCGTGTGAAAACAATACAAGCGATTAAATTACGACTAAAAGAAACGAACGAGCCTGAGCCGTGGATGGCAGAGTTGACAAAGGATGAACGTAAAGGAGTACAACAAGCGCTTATTAGCTGGAATAGAGCGTATGATAAACGCTGCGCTGCTATGGCTAGCCACATAGAGAAACAGCAGTTTGATGCTTCGTATGCGCCATTTGAAGGTGCTCAAGTAGCGGGGACTGACGAAGCTGGAAGGGGACCTTTAGCAGGTCCTGTTGTGACAGCAGCTGTTATTCTTCCACTTGAAGCAGACGAGCTGATCGGATTGGATGATTCTAAACAAATCCCTAAGAAAGAACGTGAACGCCTTGCAGAAATTATCAAACGAATCTCGGTAGCTTGGTCTGTTCATGTGCAATCAGCAAAGCGAATCGATGAAATCAATATTTATGCAGCGACACGCGAATCGATGGAACAGGCAATTCGCACATTGCCTATTGAACCCGATCAAGTCCTTGCAGATGCGATGCCACTAACTGTAAGCTGTCCATCTGCCTCGATTGTTAAAGGAGATGCTCAAAGTTTAGCGATAGCTGCTGCTTCCATACTTGCGAAAACGACAAGAGATCAGTTGATGGATGAATTACACGGCGAATATCCAATGTATCGTTTTGATAAACATGCAGGATATGGTACGCCAGAACACTTGGATGCGCTCCAGGATTATGGTCCAAGCATTCACCATCGGAAAACATTTGAACCGATCAAGACAATGATCGCAAGAAAGGCGGCTAACAGATGAACAATCCGTCAATAACACAAAATCTCAACCCAGCCAACATAGGAAATGTACAGCCATCACAACCCGCTCAACTAAGAGAAGGACAACTTTTCCATGGGACGATTAAACAACTATATCCAGGTGAAATGGCAGAAGTCCAAATTGGTAACCAAAAGCTGAATGCAAAATTAGAAGTCCCGCTAAAGGCAGGAGATTCTTATTATTTTCAAGTGAAGGCGACTGAACCTGAATTGCAGTTGAAACTAATCTCTGGGCCACATACGCAAGGGGAGAGTCAAAGTGCGAAAATCGGCAGTTTGCTCGACACCTTACAACTTACTAAGACACCTGAAATGCGTAAACTTGTGGACTTTTTCATGAAGCAGCAAATTCCTATCACGCGAGAATCATTGATTGCAGGTGAAACACTTCTGAAGCAAACATCACCTGGACAACAGCAGGAAGCCCTTCAATCTATAGGGAAGCTAGTGTCCCTCAAGCTACCTATAACCCCCCAACTGTTTCATGCGATGATGGGAGTTGAAACGAAAGAGGGACTTCAAGGTGTCCTTGATGCACTTCAGCAGGCAGTCAGTTCGGATAACAAAATACCCAGCACTCAAAAGATGGATATCCAAACGATTCTTCAGCAAATAAAACAGCCTTTAATGGAAGCTAATGGGGGAAAACTGTTGGCGCAAACACTTTCGGCTGCACTGGACAAATCAGCTCCTCCTGAACTTCGGTTCCAAGCTGTTCAACTACTGAAAGCAGCAGGTATCTTACCAGCACAAACATCCCTTGCCAATCTACCTACTGTGTTAGCGAAGCTTGTCAGTTCATCTCAAAACACCCAATCTCAAATGCCGACTGTTGAAAAACAAGCGGCGCAACAAACCAATACTACTTTGGGTACCTCGATACCATCGGAAAATGCTCTTAAAATAGACGCTAAGCAGTTATTAACAGCACTTCAACAAGTAATGACAGGTGCAACTAAGTTACCTGTAGGAGCATCCGCAGAACTCCAACGAATCATTCAACAAACGGAATTGCCTGTAGGCGTTAAAGGCCAGTTAACGAATTTTTTATCAGCTCATTCTCGAACTAATGAGACGGCAAGCGCCTTACTTGCGAAGTTTAGTGAGACATTATTCAGTGAAGCTACAAAACAAATGTTACCTAGCCAAAATCCCGCTCAGTCGTCTGTGAATTCAAGTTCCACTCCATTGCAAACGGGGATGCCGGCTCTGTTACAAGCAGCACTGGATGCTCAAGGGGGGCTAGACAAACTCCCTGCACTTGTTAAACAAGCTATGCAATCGAATGCGCCGGTCATTCAATCCTTCATAGCTGCAGCAGAAGCGGCAACAAGTGAAGAACTTTCAGGCAGTACTATTAAACAAGCGATACAATCTGTTTTAGTAAAGCTGGGTGTTCACTACGAAGCGGGTCTTGCATCAAAAGAACTGCATATATCACAAATTCAGGATTCCCTAAAACCTCAGCTTGTTGCACTTTTGCAAGAAGGTATGGCAGGAACAGCTCTACGGGAAGCAGCAGAAACAGTCGTTTCAAGATTGAATGGTCAGCCTCTACAATCGACTGAATCTGGTGTACAACAGCAGATAATCATGCAAGTTCCACTTCACTTACAGGGGAAGTGAATTGACGCAACGATTGAGTGGAATGGGCGGATGAAAGAAGATGGAAAGATTGATCCGGATCATGCGCGTGTCTTGTTTTACTTAGATCTAGAAGCAATCCACAAAACAGTGGTCGATATGCAAGTACAAAACAAAGTCGTGACATTAACTATTTTCAATGAAGATCCTACATTGAAAATGCTCGGAGCGGTCCTTGAAGATAGACTAGCAGAAGGATTAGATGAGGAAGGATATCGTCTTTCCGCTGTCCGTTTTAAACAATTCCAAGAAGAAGTGATTACTCCGACTAAGTCTAGCTTGTCTACAGGTAGCGGAACGCAAGGAGTCGATTTCCGGATATGAGTGAAAAGCGATATAAGCGCCGTGAAGCGGTCGCGTTGACCTATTTGCCTGAGCTCAACGAAGCACCGAAAGTGACGGCCAAAGGAAAAGGTCAAATTGCGGAGAATATACTCGAGAAAGCTCGAGAACATGGTGTTCCTATACAAGAAGATCCAAGTCTAGTAGAATTACTCGGTCAGTTAGAAGTAAATGAGACGATTCCTGACCAGCTATATCAAGCGGTGTCGGAAGTTCTGGCCTATGTTTACAGATTAGATCGTTCAAAAAGCGGAAAATAAACAGTTTAAGACTGTAGTAGAACAGAAATTTCGCACTTTACGAGTACAAATATGGACATAGTATGACAAGTTTACTACAATAGAGTACGCAGTAAAGAATAGTTATCAGTTTGATTGGAGGATATAAGATGAATATCCATGAATATCAAGGGAAACAACTGCTTCGTGATTATGGAGTTGCAGCTTCAAAAGGGATTGCAGCATTTTCTCCAGAAGAGGCAGTAAAAGCAGCGAAAGAACTTGGCACTGAAGTATTTGTCGTGAAAGCGCAAATTCATGCAGGTGGTCGCGGAAAAGCAGGCGGAGTCAAAATTGCTAAAAATCTTGACGAAGTACGTGCTTACGCAAAAGAACTTCTTGGCAAAACGTTGGTGACTCACCAAACGGGTCCAGAAGGAAAAGAAGTCAAGCGTTTACTTATTGAAGAAGGCGCAGACATCAAAAAGGAATACTACATCAGTCTTGTTGTAGACCGAGCTACGGACCGTGTAACACTTATGGGTTCTGAAGAAGGCGGAATGGATATTGAAGAAGTTGCAGAAGCGACTCCTGAAAAGATTTTCCACGAAGTCATTGATCCGGTATCTGGATTGACAGGATTCCAAGCACGCCGTATGGCATTCAACATGAACATTCCTGCACATCTTGTGAACAAAGCAGCGAAATTCATGACAGGTCTTTACCAAGTATTCGTAGAAAAAGATGCATCCATCGTTGAAATTAATCCACTTGTTGTAACAGGTGATGACCAGGTGCTTGCACTTGATGCGAAATTCAACTTTGACGACAATGCGTTGTTCCGTCATAAGGACATCGTTGAGTTGCGTGACTTCGAAGAAGAAGACGCAAAAGAAATCGAAGCTTCCAAGTATGACTTGAGCTATATTTCACTAGACGGCAACATCGGCTGCATGGTCAATGGTGCTGGACTTGCTATGGCTACAATGGATACGATCAATTACTACGGCGGATCACCCGCAAACTTCCTTGACGTTGGGGGCGGCGCGACTGCTGAAAAAGTAACTGAAGCGTTCAAAATCATCCTTTCAGATGAGCATGTTAAAGGGATTTTCGTTAACATCTTTGGCGGAATTATGAAGTGCGACGTGATCGCTGAAGGTGTTATCACTGCAGCGAAAGAAGTCGGCCTTGAAGTACCACTAGTTGTTCGCCTTGAGGGAACAAACGTGGAAAGAGGTAAAGCTTTGTTGAACGAATCAGGGCTTAATATTATTGCAGCTGGCTCAATGGCAGACGGCGCGCAAAAGATTGTTGAAATCGTAGGCTAAGAAAGGCAGGGACAAACGATGAGTATTTATATCGATAAAAATACAAAAGTAGTCGTCCAAGGTATCACTGGCGGGACTGCAAAATTTCATACCCAGCAAATGCTTGAATACGGAACTAAAATCGTTGCAGGTGTAACACCAGGTAAAGGCGGCACTGAAGTTGATGGCGTTCCTGTATTCAATACAATGGAAGAAGCTGTCAAAGAAACTGGCGCTAATGTTTCCGTAATCTACGTACCAGCACCTTTCGCAGCAGATGCAATCATGGAAGCGGTAGACGCTGAACTTGATATGGCAATCTGTATTACAGAGCACATTCCTGTTTTGGACATGGTGAAAGTAGTGCGTTACATGGATGGTAAAAAGACACGTCTTGTTGGACCGAACTGTCCTGGTGTTATTACACCAGAAGAATGTAAAATTGGTATTATGCCAGGTTACATTCACACAAAAGGTCACGTAGGCGTAATTTCACGCTCTGGTACATTGACGTACGAAGCGGTTCACCAACTATCTGAAGCAGGTATCGGTCAGACGACGGCTGTTGGTATTGGTGGAGACCCAGTCAATGGAACGAACTTCATCGACGTATTGAAAGAATTTAATGAAGATGAAGACACGTACGCAGTTGTTATGATTGGTGAAATCGGCGGAACTGCTGAAGAAGAAGCAGCTGAGTGGATCAAAGCCAACATGAAGAAACCGGTTGTAGGATTCATCGGTGGACAAACAGCACCTCCAGGAAAGCGTATGGGCCATGCTGGTGCCATTATTTCTGGCGGTAAAGGAACGGCTGACGAAAAAATCAAAGCGCTCAATAACGCTGGCGTAGAGGTTGCAGAAACGCCATCTGTTATCGGTGAGACATTGATTAAAGTAATTAAAGAAAAAGGGCTATACGAAAAGTGTAAAACCCACTAAGATAGAAGATGCAGCGTATTCAATGAGTACGCTGCATCTTTTCTATACAAAGAGGAGGTATTTAATGAAGCTATCTGCACACGAACATCAGCTTTTGAAACTTCACTACGCATTGCCTGTCCCTTATCCCCAGCTTACTAGATTGCTTGAAAATAACTATGATCCAAAATACGTTCCTAATTTATCACAAAAACAACGCACAAACTTGAACCTGAAACTTGCCAAACTAACCCCACTCCCTCTCCTAGAGTTGCTTCTCGAAAAAGGAATAATCCCCATTCCTTATACACATCCTGATTATCCTGAAAGACTAAAACAGTTAATAGATCCACCTGCTGTTCTTTATACAAAAGGTGATCCGGGTTTACTGAAAAAACCAAGTAAAGTTGCAATAATTGGTTCCCGCAAAGCTGGGGGATACTCGGTCTGTGCTATGAAGATGATTGTCCCACCACTCGTCCAACATGGATCTGTAATTGTTTCAGGACTTGCGAAAGGTGCAGATACAATGGCTCATCAAGCAGCCATAAAATATGGTGGTCAGACAATAGCTGTACTTGGACATGGATTCCTTCATCTATATCCGAAAGAAAATGAAGAACTTGCAACAACTATTGCAGAAGAGCACCTTTTAATAACTGAGTATCCGCCATACCATCCACCTGCTAAATGGACGTTTCCAATGAGAAACAGGATTATAAGTGGACTGTCCAACTCCATTGTCATTACAGAATCAGCAGTGAAGAGCGGAACGATGAGTACAATTGAGCATGCACTCGATCATGGAAAAGAAATATTTGCTGTTCCTGGACCCATAGACTCGCCATTGTCATTAGGGCCGAACAAATTATTAGATGAAGGAGCACGACCGATCTGGAGCGGCTTTCAAATCATGGAATCTCTTGTCGAATCTTGACGAGAGAAATGTCTTTTTACTAAAATAGTTGCTTTTCCATGAAAACTGTTATACATTTTGCAACAGATATTCTTTTAGATGAATAAATACAAAGAACCTCTTTAAGGGGGGCACATTAGAATGGCAGATTACCTAGTAATCGTGGAATCACCAGCAAAAGCAAAGACAATTGAACGCTATTTAGGAAAGAAATACAAAGTGCGCGCATCCCTCGGCCACTTAAGAGATTTGCCCCGCAGTCAAATGGGGGTCGATGTGGAAAACAACTATGAACCGAAGTATATTACGATTCGGGGAAAAGGCCCGATCCTACAAGATTTGAAAAAAGAAGCAAAAAAAGCGAAAAAAATCTTTCTCGCGGCTGACCCCGACAGAGAAGGGGAAGCAATTGCCTGGCATCTTGCGCATCAGCTTGGTGTGGATGATCATTCCGACTGTCGCGTGGTCTTTAACGAAATTACAAAAGATGCAATTAAAGAATCGTTTAAAAATCCGCGACCGATCAATACGGATTTAGTAGATGCCCAACAAGCGCGTCGTATTCTTGATAGGCTTGTTGGCTATAATATCAGTCCGATTCTATGGAAGAAAGTCAAGAAAGGTTTGTCAGCAGGTCGTGTTCAATCTGTGGCTTTGAAGCTCATTATTGATCGCGAAGAAGAAATTAAATCCTTCGAACCTGAAGAGTATTGGTCAATCGGTGCGGGGTTCAGTAAAAAAGAAGGTGATTTTGAGGCTTCTTTCTATGGAACAGCTGGTAAGAAAGTCAAACTGACAGACAAAAGTCAAGTCGACGAGATTCTCTCTAACTTGGACGGTGATGACTTTAAGGTACACCAAGTCGTGAAGAAAGAACGTAAACGTAATCCTGCTGTGCCATTTACAACGTCTTCTCTACAGCAAGAGGCAGCACGTAAGTTGAACTTCCGTGCGAAGAAAACGATGATGATTGCCCAGCAATTGTACGAAGGGATTACAATCGGTAAAGAAGGAATCGTTGGTCTCATTACGTATATGCGAACGGATTCGACGAGAACATCCGAGACGGCCCAAGCTGAAGCGAAATCGCATATTGAGACGATGTATGGTGAAGAGTTTACACGTAAAACAAAAGCGGCTAGCAAGTCTTCAGCTGCGAAGACACAAGACGCTCACGAAGCCGTCCGTCCAACATCTGTCCTACGTACACCTGAAGCGATGAAAGCGTTTTTATCAAAAGATCAGTTGAAATTATACAAACTCATTTGGTCGCGTTTTCTTGCAAGTCAAATGGCACCTGCCATCCTTGATACGGTGACTGTAGACTTACTGAACAACGACGTACAGTTCCGAGCAACAGGATCACAGGTAAAATTCCAAGGATTCATGAAAGTGTATATTGAGAGTCATGATGATAAGGAAGAAGAAAAGGATAATGTCCTACCTCCGCTTACGGAAGGGGAAACGGTCAAGTGTGCGTCGATTGATCCGAAACAACATTTCACGCAACCACCTCCACGTTATTCCGAGGCACGTCTTGTGAAAACTTTGGAAGAGCTAGGGATAGGACGACCATCGACATACGCGCCAACATTGGATACTATTCAAAAAAGAGGCTATGTCACTTTAGATGCGAAACGATTTGTTCCTACTGAATTAGGTGGGATTGTCAACGCAGCGGTCAACCAATACTTCTCAGATATCACCAATGCAGAGTTTACGGCTAAAATGGAACAAAGTCTGGACCATATAGAAGTCGGGGAAATCCCTTGGGTTACGGTCATCGATGAGTTTTACAAAGACTTTGAAAAGCATTTGAAAGTCGCAGATGAAGAAATGGAGAAAATTGAGATTAAAGATGAGCCTGCCGGAGAAGATTGTGAAAAGTGTGGGTCTCCAATGGTCTATAAAATGGGTCGTTATGGTAAGTTCATGGCCTGCTCAAACTTCCCGGATTGCCGTAATACAAAAGCGATTATTAAACCGATAGGCGTAACATGTCCGCTTTGCAAAGAAGGGGAAGTCGTCGAACGGAAGAGTAAGAAAAACCGGATTTTCTATGGTTGTGATCGGTATCCTGAATGCGAATATATTTCTTGGGATAAACCAATTTCTAGACCATGTCCGAAATGTGAAAGTACTCTTGTTGAAAAACGTCTGAAAAAAGGATTGCAAATCCAATGTACGGAATGTGATTATAAAGAGAAACCACAAGAATAATTTAGCTAGAGAGAAGGGTTCAATGTGACACCAATTGTAAATGTCATCGGAGCAGGACTTGCGGGAAGTGAAGCGGCTTGGCAAATTGCAAGTCGCGGGGTACAGGTCCGTTTATACGAAATGCGACCTGTTCAACAAACTCCAGCACACCATACAGACAAATTCGCAGAGCTCGTTTGCAGTAACTCATTACGTGCAAACGCGCTGACGAATGCTGTAGGCGTCATTAAAGAAGAAATGCGACGTCTAGACTCTATCATTATTGCAGCAGCGGATGCTTGCTCTGTTCCTGCTGGTGGAGCGCTTGCCGTCGATCGTCATGAGTTCTCAGCACACGTAACGGAAAAAGTACGCAATCATCCACTTGTGAAAGTCATAAATGAAGAAGTAACGGAGATTCCTGAAGGCATAACAGTGATTGCCACCGGTCCACTCACTTCTCCCACCCTGGCTGAAAAAGTTCGCCAGCTGACGGGTGAAGAGTATCTATACTTTTATGATGCGGCAGCACCTATCGTTGAAAAAGACTCTATCGATATGGACAAAGTGTACTTGAAATCACGTTATGACAAAGGAGAAGCTGCATATCTCAATTGTCCGATGAATGAGGACGAATTTGATGTATTTTACAATGCGTTAGTTAATGCGGAAGTAGCGGAACTTAAAGAATTTGAAAAAGAAGTGTACTTCGAAAGTTGTATGCCTGTTGAAGTTCTTGCGAGTCGAGGTGAGAAGACGCTATTATTTGGACCGATGAAGCCAGTTGGATTAGAAGATCCGAAAACCGGTAAACGTCCAAAAGCCGTCGTACAGCTTCGCCAAGATGATGCTGCTGGAACTCTGTATAACATTGTCGGATTCCAGACGCATATGAAATGGGGCGCCCAGAAAGAAGTTTTGCGACTCATACCAGGTCTTGAAAATGTTGAAATCGTACGCTACGGCGTGATGCATCGGAACACGTTCATCAATTCACCAAGAGTGTTGCAGCCAACCTATCAGCTAAAAGCCAATCCAAATCTATTCTTCGCAGGTCAAATGACAGGTGTTGAAGGATATGTAGAGTCTGCAGGAGCTGGTCTAGTGGCAGGTATGAACGCAGCAAGACTGGCTTTAGGTGAAGAGCTCTATGTTCTTCCTCACCAGACAGCATTAGGAAGCATGGCGAGATATATTACAGAAGCAGATTCAAAGAACTTCCAGCCAATGAATGTGAACTTTGGATTATTCCCAGATTTAGGAGAGCGAGTCCGTTCTAAACTAGAGCGAGCTGAAAGACATGCGAATCGGGCACTCGAAGCACTTGATACATTCAAGATGGACAACCAACTATAAGAAATGTGTAAAGAAGGAAGGTATTGCCTTTCTTCTTCTTTTTATTGTGTGAATATGAGGGTTTTGTGAACTTTTAGTGGCAATGTAGAAAAAGAATGTGTAGAGGTCAGACTTCCTAGTGCCTCATAGTTGTAGAAATACCTGTAAATCGTGTATAGTAAACCGTGGATGAATTTGAATTTAAGGAGTAATCAGCATTTTCAATTAGTTTGGGTAATCGAATACGCTAGTTGCCAAGCGTTTAAATGATGATTATTTATTCATTTTTCGGGAGGTGTGTTTTATGGATGAAAAGACAATCCAAATGCGTAACGAGTATATAACGTACGTTCGTTTGGAAAAGAACTATTCAGTCCACACTGTATCGGAATATGAAAAAGATGTAGATGAATTTCTTGAGTTCTTAAAAACTGAAGGTATTCTTACGATAGAGAGCATTACATATCAAGAAGCACGGCTTTTTGCGTCGCGTCTGTATGAGCGCGAATTATCGAGAGCAACCATTTCGAGAAAGATTTCTTCAGTTCGTTCATTCTTTCGCTTTGCCAATTCCCGATATGACATTAATGACACAGCATTCCGTTTACTGCACCACCCTAAAAAGGAAGAACGGCTTCCTGCTTTTTTTTATGTTGAGGAACTTGAAAAGCTTTTTGTTGCATGCCTAGGAGAGAAACCTAGAGACATGCGCGATCGAGCATTACTGGAAATTCTCTACGCTACAGGAATTCGAGTAAGTGAACTTACATCAATCTGTTTAAGTGATATCGACAACGATCTTGGTATTGTTCGCGTAATGGGGAAAGGCAGAAAAGAGCGCTATGTCCCATTCGGCAGCTTTGCGCAGTCGGCGATTGAGCAATACATTGAAAATAGCCGGACTTTACTTATGAAAAGTACTAAACATGATCGATTATTTGTAAACTTACGAGGTGGCCCTCTTACTGAACGTGGTGTCAGGCATGTGCTAGATGCCATTGTTGAGCGAGCATCTATCCAGTCAAATGTTTATCCCCATATGTTGCGTCATACGTTTGCGACCCATTTACTATCTGCAGGGGCGGATATGAGAACTGTCCAAGAACTACTCGGACACAGTGATCTGTCTTCGACACAAATATACACCCATACTACGAAAGAGCATTTAAGAAGAACCTATATGAATACGCATCCGCGTGCTTAGGAGGAAATTTAAATGGAATTTCATGCAACTACGATTTTTGCCATTCGGCATAAGGGAGTTTGTGCAATGTCTGGTGATGGTCAAGTGACCATGGGAGAAAGTGTAGTTATGAAACATACCGCAAAAAAAGTCCGCAGATTATTTAACGGAAACGTACTTGCAGGATTTGCGGGGTCTGTCGCTGATGCATTTACGCTGTTCGATCTATTTGAAGATAAATTGACAGAGTACAACGGTAATCTACAGCGTGCGTCTGTAGAACTTGCAAAAGAATGGCGAGGCGACCAGATACTTCGTAAACTAGAGGCAATGCTACTTGTGATGAACGAAGAGAGTCTCCTTCTTGTTTCAGGTACAGGTGAAGTAATCGAGCCTGATGATGGCATTCTAGCGATTGGGTCAGGTGGAAACTATGCTTTAGCCGCTGGACGTTCACTTGCAAAATATGCAGGGGAGTCATTGACTGCTGAACAGATTGCTCGCGCAGCACTTGAAACGGCTTCTGAAATTTGTGTATTTACAAACGACAAGATTATCGTGGAGGTGCTTGGGGAATGACTTCACAACAACTAACGCCAAAAGAAATGATTGCATTTTTAAATCGTTACATTGTTGGGCAAGATAAGGCGAAGAGAGCAGTGGCGGTTGCGATACGAAATCGCTATAGACGTAACTTGTTAACTGAAGAAGAAAAAAACGAAATCATCCCGAAAAACATTTTGATGATTGGACCAACCGGAGTCGGGAAAACGGAAATCGCGCGTCGCATTGCAAAACTCGTGGATGCGCCTTTTGTAAAAGTCGAAGCAACGAAGTTTACGGAGGTTGGTTACGTTGGACGAGACGTTGAATCCATGGTGCGTGACCTCGTTGAAACTGGTGTCCGGATTATCAAAGAAAAACAGCGCGCTCAAGTGAAAGGCCAAGCAGCAGTTCAAGCAGAAGAACGCTTAGTCGAATTGCTTGTTCCTTCAAAGAAAAAGAAGGGATCTATGCAAAATCCGTTTGAAATGCTGTTTGGTGGGCAAAAGAATGAGAGTGACGCTGAAGAGCATGAAGAAGTTACAGAGATGACACGAAAGCGCAGTGAAATTGCTGACTTGCTGAAACAAGGAAAGCTTGAAGAAGAGCAAGTAACAGTGGAAGTTGCTTCCCAACAGCCTTCCATGTTTGATGCGCTTCAAGGTTCTGGTATGGAACAAATGGGGTCGAATATGCAGGATGCTCTTTCTTCACTTATGCCGAAAAAAACAACAACAAGAAAACTTTCTGTAAAAGATGCAAGAAGAGTATTAGAAGCTGAAGAAGCGGACAAACTAATTGATCATGACGAGATTGCACGACAGGCAGTCCAGCTAACGGAGCAATCTGGAATTATCTTCATCGATGAAATGGATAAAATCGCAAGCAAGAGTGGCGGCTCATCAAGTGCCGATGTTTCCCGAGAAGGTGTTCAACGTGATATTTTACCAATTGTAGAAGGCTCAACTGTGAATACGAAATATGGACCGGTGAAAACCGATTATATTTTATTTATAGCTGCTGGTGCTTTCCATATGGCTAAACCGTCTGATATTATACCCGAGTTGCAAGGTCGATTCCCGATTCGTGTAGAATTAGACAAATTATCCAAAGAAGATTTCGTCAGGATTTTGAAAGAGCCAGATTTCTCTCTTGTTCGACAATACGAGAAACTTCTAGCAACAGAGGACGTCCTATTAGAGTTCACAGACGATGCAATCGATCGAATCGCTGAAATTGCATTCGACGTGAATGACAATACAGAAAACATTGGTGCAAGACGACTTCATACAATTGTAGAACGTCTACTTGAGGAACTTTCGTTTGAAGCATCAGACATTGGTCCAACAAGTATTAAAATTACGCCAACATATGTTGACGAAAAGTTACAAGGAATCGTCAAAGACAAAGATTTGTCACATTTTATCTTGTGACAAAGTCAAAATAGTTTAATTAACAATTAAAAACCTTTAGAATATTCTTATCAGTTCCCAAATAATGAGGAGGAAAATATAATGACACTGTTAGAAAAAACGAGAAAGATTAATGCCATGCTTCAAGAAACTGCAGGTAAGCAAGTGAACTTCAAACAAATGGCTGAGCAACTTAGTGAAGTAATTGACTGTAACGCATTCATCGTGAGTCGAAAAGGAAAGCTACTTGGTCTTGAAATCCATCACCAAATTGAAAACGAGCGCATGAAGCAAATGTTTGAAGATCGTAAATTCCCTGAAGCTTACACAAAACAGCTTTTTGAAATTCGTGAAACATCACCAAACATTGGAATTGGTAGTGAATATACTGTATTCCCTGTTGAAAACCAGGAACTCTTTAAAAATGGATTAACAACAATCGTTCCAATCATTGGTGGCGGTGAACGTCTTGGAACACTTATTCTTGCGCGTTTGAGCGATGACTTTAAAGAAGACGACCTTATCCTTGCAGAATACGGTGCAACTGTTGTTGGAATGGAAATTCTTCGAGAGAAATCTGAAGAAATCGAAACAGAAGCTCGCAGTAAAGCGGTCGTTCAAATGGCTATCAACTCACTTTCATATAGTGAACATGAAGCAATTGAGCATATCTTTAATGAGCTAGACGGAAATGAAGGACTTCTAGTTGCTTCTAAAATTGCTGACCGAGTTGGAATTACGCGTTCAGTTATCGTAAACGCGCTACGTAAGCTTGAAAGTGCTGGAGTAATTGAATCACGTTCACTAGGAATGAAAGGTACTTATATCAAAGTGTTGAACAGCAAATTCCTAGAAGAGCTTGAAAAACAAAAATCATAACCTGTCAAGTTGAAAATAAATTTAAGGCAAGTAAAAGCGGTTTTCGCTTTTACTTGTTTTTTTTATGTAAATAATATTTATTTAGGGGATATATTAGACAAATATTAAAACTCTTAGGAAATTAATCAAAAAATTAATTTAATATTCAGATTTAAGTAATGTACATAAAGGGTACATTAGCACTAATAAAAAGGGTATTTCCTGTGAACAAATGCGAAATTGTAAGCAAAACTTCTGGTATTTTTATATAATTTGTATAGACAAAATGGTTCACTATCCGCTACAATGGGTATTAATTGTTGGCTTTTGATAGATTATGTCGAATTTAATAGATTTCTAATAAATATACGTAGGAGGAGTATCATATGGACCTTTTTGGAGGAACGATTTCCGCTTTAGAAAAAGGACTCAATTTCTCATCTGACAAATCTAAAGCAATTTCGCAAAATGTGGCGAATGTTGACACGCCAAATTACAAAGTGAAAACAGTGGACTTTCAAAATTACCTAAACGATGCGAAGACGGCTCAGCTTGAAGCTTATCGCACGGATCAGAGACACCTACAGTTTGCTCCAACTGCAACTGGTGGAACAAAGCATACCTATGCAAATTTTAGTTATAACCAAAACGGCAATGGCGTGGATATGGATAAGGAACAAGCGGATCTAGCTGCGAACCAAATTTATTACAATGCTCTTGCGGATAGAATTAGCAGCAAGTTCAATTCACTTAATAATGTTATAAAGGGAGGACGGTAATCATGTCGATCTTCCATAGCTTGAATTCTTCTGCCTCTGCTTTAACGGCACAACGGCTTCGTATGGACGTTATATCTTCTAATATGGCGAATGTAGATACAACTAGAGGTAAACTAGTTGACGGTGAGTGGCAACCCTATCAAAGAAAATCTGTATCATTTCAGCCGAAACAAGGTCAGTTTTCAAACTTCTTAAATGCAGCGATGGGCACTCGTGACAGAGGGGGAATCGGCAATGGGGTCACTGTATCGAAAATTCAAGAAGATACAGAAACTCCGTTTAAGCAAGTCTTTGATCCTACACACCCAGATGCAAATGCAGAAGGGTACGTAGAAATGCCTAATGTCGATCCATTGAGAGAAACAATCGATATGATGTCAGCGACTCGTTCGTATGAGGCAAACATTACGGTACTTAATTCAAACAAAGCGATGTTAATGAAAGCACTTGAAATTGGAAAATAAGAGGATGAAAGGATGAGTGCGTATGGCAATTTCTTCAATCTTGGCGGTAGCGCCGGGCCTTTCGCCTGATGCAACAAAAACCTCACCTACAACATTTGAATCCCAACAAAAGTTCGGTAACTTTTTAAAGGATGCTATCCAAAATGTGAATTCTGCTCAAGTTCAGTCTGATGTCATGACTGAAAAATTGGTCCGTGGTGAAAATGTAGATTTACATAATGTAATGATTACTGCACAAAAAGCTTCAGTCGCATTGAATGCCACTATGGAAATTCGAAATAAAGTAATTGAAGCCTATCAAGAAGTTATGCGCATGCCAGTGTAAGAAAAATATGGCGTTATTCATTAGAATGAGTACGGATGACGTTTGCCGACCGGAGGATCAGAATGAAAGAGAGAGTGACAAAGATCAAAAACGACTTACAAGCGTTTTGGTCAAACCGGACAAAAAAACAGAAAATCTTGTACATTAGCACTGCTGCTTCAATTCTCATTGTTGCAGCACTTCTTACTTTCTTCCTATCTCGTACGACGTTTGTTCCGTTATACAAAGACCTTTCTCGATCGGATATTGGTAGAATAAAAGAAGAGTTAGATGCACAAGCTGTGCCGAGCAAAATCGCACCAGGTGGTACCTCGATACTAGTGCCTGCTGAGCGAGTGGATGATTTACTAGTTTCGATAGAGTCTCAAGGACTAGCGAATTCAGGAAGAATCGACTACTCGTTCTTCTCTGAAAACGCAGGCTTCGGAACCACTGATAACGAGTTTAATATGATTAAGCTTGCAACGATGCAAAATGAACTTGCGAAACTAATTACTGGAATTGAAGGGGTACAGGACGCCAAAGTCATGATTACTCTGCCAACTCAAGGGGTATTCGTGAACGAAGATGTGCAAGCAGCCAGTGCATCCATTGTCTTACAGACAGAGCCAGGGCAGCAGTTCAGTGAACAACAGATTAAAGGGTTGTACAACTTGATCTCTAAAAGTATTCCAAACTTAGCTCCGGAAGATATCGTAGTAATGAACCAGTACTTCGAATACTATGATTTGAACCAAGAGAATAATCAGTTCGGCACAAATGTTGCCGACCAAATGACGATCAAGAAATCGATTGAACGGGATCTTCAACGTCAAGTTCAAATGATGCTAGGGTCCATGATGGGACAAGACAAAGTCGTAGTATCTGTAACAACGGATATCGATTTCCAACAGGAAAAACGTGAAGAGAATTTGGTTACACCGGTTGACGAAGAAAGTATGGAAGGAATCGCACTTAGTGTACAGCGTATAACAGAAACATTTACGGGCGATGGTGCTGCACCAGGCGGTATCCCTGAAGGAGAGGATCCGACCGATAACCGAACAACAATTGTTGAAGGTTCCACTGGTAGCGGAGATTATGAACGAGTGGAAGAGACAATCAATAACGAAGTGAATCGTATTCGTAAAAATATTGTCGAAAGTCCTTATAAAATCCGAGACATTGGTTTACAAGTAATGGTTGAACCACCAACTGCAGATGACCCTGGATCTTTGGAACCAGGTGTTGAAGATGACGTCAAAAAAATTCTTGAAACGATTGTAAGAACCTCTATCGACAAAGGTTCGGCAGGAGAACTGACTGAAGAACAACTAGCCGAGAAAATCGCGGTATCGATACAGCCGATTCGCGGTAAGCAAGCTGATTTCGATGCAGAACGTACTGTTATTCCTTGGTGGGTTTATGTTGTAGGTGGAGTGCTTGTCCTAGTAATAATTGCGCTAGTTATTATTTATATTAGAAAACGACGTAAAGATGAAGCACTTGCATTAGAAGAAGCGCGGGCACTGGAGGAGCAATTGGAAGCGATTGAAGTCAGTGACATCAATGGTGAAGTTGAAACTGAAGGAACCTTGCGCAGAAAACAACTTGAAAAAATGGCGAAAGAAAAACCGGAAGAATTCGCGAAATTGCTACGCACTTGGATAGCAGAGGACTAAGGAGAGGTCAGACATGGTAAAAAAAGATAAAGATATGTCCGGGAAGCAGAAGGCAGCTCTCCTTTTGATCTCTCTCGGTCCTGAAGTATCCGCTGCGATTTACAAGCATCTAACTGAAGAAGAAATTGAGCGATTAACACTCGAGATCTCCGGGGTCAGGAAAGTCGAGTCGTCAGTCAAAGAAGAAATCATTGAAGAGTTTCACAACATAGCCCTTGCTCAAGATTATATTTCTCAAGGCGGAATTGGATATGCGAAAACAGTTCTTGAGAAAGCGTTGGGCAAAGAACACGCACAAGCAGTTATTAACCGCTTGACGTCATCTCTACAAGTTCGCCCGTTTGACTTTGCTAGAAGGACCGAACCAAGCCAGATTTTAAATTTTATACAAAACGAACATCCGCAGACGATTGCACTCATTTTGTCCTACTTGGAATCAGAGCAAGCAGGTATGATCCTTTCTTCCTTACCACAAGAAGTACAAGCGGACATCGCTAAACGGATTGCGACCATGGAGTCGACTTCTCCTGAAGTTATCAGTGAAATTGAAGCCGTTCTTGAACGTAAACTTTCTTCAACTGTTACTCAGGATTACTCGGATACAGGTGGCGTAGATGCAGTGGTTGAAGTTCTCAATGGAGTGGATAGAGCCACTGAGAAAACTATCCTTGATGCACTTGAAATCCAGGATCCGGAACTTGCAGAAGAAATCAAGAAGCGGATGTTTGTATTCGAAGATATTATTACGCTCGATAACCGTTCGATTCAACGTGTCATTCGTGACTGTGAAAATGAAGATCTCATTCTTTCTATGAAAGTATCCAGTGAAGAAGTTAAAGATATCCTCTTCAAAAATATGTCTCAGCGTATGGCCGAGTCGTTCAAAGAAGAGATGGATGTCATGGGACCCGTCAGACTACGTGATGTTGAGGAAGCGCAATCCCGTATTGTCGCAACAATACGTCGTCTAGAAGATGCAGGGGAAATTATTATTGCACGTGGCGGAGGAGATGATGTGATTGTCTAATATCTACAGACCTGGCTCGAACCAAATGGCAGGTGTGAAGAAGATTGGAATTCGCAGTCTCCAGACTGTTACGGACAACATAGAAACTTCAACGGCCCCTCAGATGAATTTAGCAGAAATCATTATGGAGCGAGACCGTCTAATGAATGAGGCGCGTACTCAAGCAGGAATTGAAAAAGCTGCAATTGAACAAATGCGTGAAACAGCTCATGATGATATTGATGCTATGCGAAATGCTTGGGAAGCAGAAAAAGCAGCTCTCCAGCAACAGGCATATGAAGAAGCGTTCCAAGTAGGTTTTGAAGAAGGAACTAAAAAAAGTATTTCAGATATGCAAGATACAATCAAACATGTCAATGAAACCATCGAGATTGCACAAAAGAATGGTCAGTCCTACTTAGATCATCAAGAACGATTAATCTTGGAAATTGCAATGAAATCTGCTGAACGCATTCTCGGTCAGGCGTTAGAAGAAAAAACGGAGTTGTATGTATCCATTGTGAAGCGCGGCTTGAAAGAGGCTCGTGAAATGCGTGAAGTAAAAGTTTATGTCTCTCCTGAATACTATAAACTCGTTTCAGATAGCCGAGAAGAACTAGCTTCGATTTTCCCACCTGACGTACCGATGCTTATTTTTGTGAATGATGAATTCGAATCTACAGAGTGTTATATCGAGACCAATCATGGGAGAATCGTCGTCAGTGTTGATGAGCAGTTAAATGAGATGAAAGAGCGCCTTGTGGAACTATTGGAAAGCGAGGGCTAATCATGAAAAAAGCTGAAGAACTTTCGAACAAAATATCTAGTGTCAAAACGTTTAAGAAGTATGGTCGTGTGGCAAGAGTCGTGGGCTTAATGATTGAGTCTAAAGGTCCTGAAAGTTCAATTGGTGACTTATGCATCATCCACTTAAATCCGACAAGTACATCAGAAACGAAAATTTTGGCGGAAGTTGTTGGATTCCGTGAAGAAATAGTCATGCTGATGCCTTTTACAAATGTAACTGAGATTTCGAGTGGTTGCTTAGTAGAAGGAACGGGGAAGCCACTTGAAGTTAAGGTAGGCATGAATTTGATTGGTAAAGTTCTAGATTCGATGGGGAACCCGATTGATCAGTCGGCACTACCAAAAGGACTTGCAACAGTCCGTACTGAGCAAAACCCTCCTAACGTTTTAACTCGCCCTACCATTAATGACAAACTAGCAGTTGGCGTTAAAGCAATTGACGGAATGTTGACGGTAGGCAGTGGTCAGCGAGTAGGAATCTTTGCTGGATCAGGAGTAGGCAAAAGTACACTTCTCGGTATGATTGCACGAAATACTACAGCAGATCTAAACGTCATTGCACTTATCGGTGAGCGTGGCAGGGAGGTTCGAGAATTTATCGATAGAGACTTAGGACCTGAAGGGCTAAGTCGGACGATAGTCGTTGCTGCGACCTCTGACCAACCTGCACTTATGCGGATAAAAGGCGCATTTACGGCGACAGCTATTGCGGAATATTTTAGAAATAAAGGCATGAACGTCATGCTTATGATGGATTCCGTAACACGAGTTGCCATGGCGCAACGAGAAATTGGACTTGCTGTCGGAGAACCACCAGCAACACGAGGTTATACACCTTCCGTTTTTGCAATTTTACCTAAGCTACTTGAACGAAGTGGGACAAACGAATTTGGGGCGATAACTGCATTCTATACAGTATTGGTCGATGGTGATGATATGAATGAGCCAATCGCTGATGCGGTTCGAGGAATCTTGGATGGACACATCGTTTTAGATAGAACGCTTGCGAACAAAGGCCAATATCCTGCTATAAACGTATTGAAGAGTGTCAGTCGACTTATGAATCACATTGCTGATCCAGAGCATGTGAAAGCTGCTGAGAAACTACGTGAATTGTATTATACGTATGATAAGTCAGAAGACCTTATCAATATCGGTGCATACAAAAGAGGGACTTCAAAAGAGATCGACCAAGCGATTGAATACGAACCGCTCATTACAAAATTCCTGAAACAAGGGTACAAGGACAATATTTCGATGGAAGAAAGTATTGAAGAACTGATTGCTCTCGCTACTGGGGGCGGTCACACGTGAAATCCTATCACTATCGATTTGAGAAAGTTCTCACGTTTCGGGAGCAGGAAAAGAATGAGACAGAGTCTGCATACAAAGAGTCTATTGAATCATTTGAAGCAATTGCTACTGAACTATATGATCTTTTGAAAAAGAAAGAGAATGTTTTAATGGAGCAACAAGAAAAAATGACAAAAGGATTTGCGGTGAATGAAATTCATCATTATGCCAGATTCATCGATAGTTTGGAAATGAAGATTAACTCTGTGCAACAACAAGTAATCCAAGCACGAAACAAGATGAACTGGTATGAAGAGCGTTTGCTCGATAAAACGATCGAAGTAAAGAAATACGAAAAGATGCGGGAAAAAGATCGGGATGCTTATCAAGATGAAATGGAACATAAAGAAGCAGAACGATTGGATGAGCTATCGACACTGAAATTCCGAAAAAATGAAAATGGGTGGTAAGCAGGTGAAACGAAAAAAGAATAAGACCCCAGACTCGTTTAAAGAACAGCAAAAGGCAGGTAGTTTTTTTCAGATGTTGCTTGCGTGGTTTGTAATTCCACTTATATTCGCGATTGCTGTTCTGCTCATTATTGCAAAAGTTGCAGATGTAAATGTAGTTGAAAAAGCAAAGGAATGGACAGCTTCTGTACCTGTCCTTGAACAGAAAAAACAAGACTCTTCAACAAAAAAAGACAAGAAAATATTAGAAGAGCGTGTCGTTGCAATGAAAGAAGAATTGAAGCAAAAAGAACAACAGCTAATGGGTATTCAAGAAGACTTGAAAAAGTCAAACGCGAAAAACGAAGAACTTGTCTTAGCGCAAGAAAAATTACAAGCGGAAATTTTAGTTTTAAAGAGAACGAATGATGAATCAAAAAAAGAAGTTGGGCAGCTTGTCTCAACTTTTGAACAAATGTCTGCAAAATCAGCTGCTCCTGTTATTACAGAGATGGACGATGCCCAGGCGCTTCAACTTTTGTCGCAAATGAAAGCAAATACGCTGGCTGCTATTCTCGAAAAAATGTCTGCAAAAGATGCCGCTAAATATACTGCCCTTTTAGCAAAATGATGATATAATCATAAAGTAATAGATTTTATCTAAGGAGGTGAAAAAATGAATGTTGGTTCAATGTCAATGGCAATGATATCACCAACTGCTGTTGCTGGAAAAGCAACTAAGGCTTCTGGAGGGTCAAATGGAGTATTCGGTTCAGTGCTTGCAGGAATGGCGAAAAATGTAGAAGCAGCGAAAACTTCTCCATCAAGCGATAAGTTAGGCTCATTAACTGAAACAATTGCTAATATCTTTTCTGCAACAAATGTCGAAGATCTTGCATCAGCGCTAGAGGAACTAACTGCAATTCCACAAGAAGATATTTTAAGTAGTCTTGGTAAATTGGGACAAGCGAGTCCGCTTGAAGAATGGGCTAAGGCTTTAGAAATCGACCCTAATGAGCTAATGGGAACAATCAGTTCATTGTTAGAAGAAGCAGGCGTATCGAAAGAAGAATTGGCGGAGGTTATGTATTCTAACGATCTCTGGACTCTTTTAAATGTCGTAAACGCACATGCATCAAAACTAACTAGTTCACTTGAAAGTATGCTGAATAGCAAGGATCAATCAGTTCAACAACAAGCGACAAACGTTTTAGCTTTACTAAAAACTGTTGAAACTGTGCTGCCAAAAAAAGACTTGCTCGGATGGCAACAAGATAGTTTGACACAATTGAGTGGACAGTTGAAAGGTATTCATGACAGTGAAGCCATTCCAAAAGCGATTGTTAATAGAAATGAGAATCAAGTTCAATCAGCTTTTATGAATACGATGGTAAATGTGACAAAGAGTAGTCAAGAACAAGCGTCAAATGAAGGGGAAAGCGAGCAAAATCAATCGCAGCTTCTTCAAAATACCTCGGTTCAGCCGATAGTATCTAGGAATGTTTTTTCATTAGAGACTCCAGAAGCACGACCAACCAGTCAATCTGAAGCATTGCTTGCAAAATTACAAGGACTTTTTAAACAAACGAACTTTGGTCAACAGGGTGGCACAAATCGTTTGTTAGTCAAGCTGAATCCGGAACAACTGGGGCAAATTCGTATTGAGCTTATTCAAATTAACGGTGTTATGACTGCTAGGATACTTGCTTCAACAGCACTCGGAAAAGAGATGCTCGACAGCCAACTACATCAGTTAAGACAATCATTTAACCAGCAAAACATTCAAGTAGATCGGATTGACGTAACACAAGCTGTTCAAGATCCATCGCGAAATGATCGAAGTCAGAACTTTAACCATCAACAGTTCAAAGGGAATGACGACCAGCATGAACAGCAAGAGCATGAACTTGATGAACAGCAATCATTCCAAGAATATTTACTCGATGTGGAGGTGTAATACATGGTAGATGGACAACAACCTATAAAAGAATCCATGTATCTTATCAACAAACAACGGGATGAACGGAAAACCGGTCAAGGAACTTTAGGCAAAGACGATTTTATGAAGCTCCTGATTGCACAGTTGCAAAATCAGGATCCTACAAACCCAATGAAAGATAATGAGTTCATCGCACAAATGGCACAATTTTCGGCACTGGAACAAACAATGAACCTCACGAAAGCTTTTGAGAGGTTTGCAGACTCGCAAAACCAAAGCCAATTGATTCAATACAATTCATTTGTTGGAAAAGAGATTAAGTGGCATAAAGTCGCTGAAGAACCTGATGAAGATGGTAAACCTGTTATTACAGAAGGTACAGGGACGATAACATCCATCAAATACGTGAATGGTTCTGTAGTATTCACGATGGATGATGGTCAAGAATTGTCGCCAGGGAATATTTCAGAAGTACTATCAGGTGGAATGAATTCAAATAGTCTAGTAGAAGCCAGTATGCTAATCGGAAAAACAGTAGGTTATCTTGATGGCGAAACTGAAAAGACTGGAACTGTTACATCAGTTTCAAATAAGGATGGAAAACTTTTGTATATTCTCGATAACGGAGAAGAGATAGAAGGCAACAAATTCACTTCAATAAGCAAATAAAAAGCTAGAACGGAGCGATTGTTTGGAACAGCTCAACATTCAGCGTCTCCAATCGCAGCCGAACCTACGACCCGGACAATTGAATCAGCCCGTCCCCAAACAGTCATTCGTCGAACAACTGAATAACGCGCTCGCACCACAATCGCTTAAAGTCAGTAAACATGCGACAGAACGTCTGACGGAACGGAATATCACGATTTCTGAAGCCGAATGGGCTCACGTCACGGACAAAGTAAACGAGGCAAAAGCGAAAGGTGTTCGCGACTCACTCGTACTGATGGACCAAGCTGCACTAATCGTAAGTGCTAAAAACTCCACAGTCATTACAGCGATGGATCGTAAAGAAGCAAAAGATCAGCTTTTCACGAACATCGACGGAACAATTATCCTTAGTTAAATTACGAACAACTGGCAGGACCTCTATAAGCGAGGATGCCACCGCACTGCCGACCGACAGAGGCAGATGCACTCTACAATCCGAGAGGGGAAAACACATTATGTTACGCTCAATGTACTCAGGAATTTCAGGACTTAAAAACTTTCAGACGAAACTAGACGTTATTGGTAACAACATCGCAAACGTCAATACGTACGGCTTTAAAAAAGGAAGAACTGTATTTAAAGATTTATATTCACAGACAGTTGCGGGTGCTAGTGGACCAGCAGGTGCTCGAGGAGGAGTGAATCCAAAACAGGTCGGATTGGGTTCACAGCTAGCGTCAATTGACACACTTCACACTGCAGGTTCAACACAGTTTACGGGAAACACATTTGACTTAGCGATTGAAGGCGACGGTTTCTTTGTTGTTCAAGATACAGCTAATAAAAATTTATACACTAGAGCAGGCAACTTTTATTTAGATAAAGATGGAACAATAGTCGACGGCGATGGAAGGAAATTAGTAGTAAGTGGTGGAGATACTCCGGGGAAAATTCCGAATGATGCTACTAGTGCTTCAGTTGGACAAGATGGGAATATTAGTTATGTAGACAAAGATGGTGCGCTTAAATCAGCTGGTATAATCCAATTAGTAAAGTTTAATAATCCAGGTGGTCTTCAAAAGGTTGGAGGAAATATGTATGATGTTACAAATAACTCCGGTGCTGCTGTACAAAAAGCACCACTAACTGACGGCACGGGTGCTGTGAAATCAGGCTCTCTAGAAATGTCCAACGTCGACCTCTCAGAAGAATTCACAGACATGATCGTTGCACAACGTGGTTTCCAAGCGAACACACGAATCATCACAACGTCCGATGAAATCCTTCAAGAACTTGTTAACTTGAAGCGATAATCAATATAGCATATCGCAACACATAATTTTTTCGTTAAAGGAGGGTCGGGCCGGCTCTTGTGCCTGGCCCTTTACATATGATTCAAGTAACACGCTTAAACGGAGCTGCATTCCATTTGAATGCTCTCTACATAGAAAAAGTAGAATCGTTTCCTGATACGACGATTACGTTAACGACGGGAACGAAATACGTTGTTCTCGATCCTATCGATATCGTGAACGAACGTATCATTAAATTTTATCAATCTGTTCAAATACTGTCGAACCCACATTTGCGAGGTGAAAAAGATGAAGAATAAAGTATTGACAATCTCTCTAATTATTTTAGTTTGTATTACTCTCGTTGGTGTTGTGGGACTCATTTTAACGATGCAACTAAACAAAGGTGACTCTGTGGATAAAGAACCATCCATTGATGAGATTATCGAATCATCCGTAGACATTCCAGAAATCACAACTAATTTGAGTGGGAGACAATTTATCCGGATTTCACTAAAAATCCAAACTAGCAATAAAAAAGCAGCAGAGGAACTTACAAAACGTGACTTCCAAGTGAATAACATCGTCATCCAGGAACTTTCCGAAAAGACTGCTAAAGATTTCGAGGGAAAAACAGGGAAGCAAGCTTTTGAAGATGCTATAAAAGCTCAGCTAAATCCTCTCATGAAAGAAGGAAAGATTGAGAAGGTATATATCGTTTCCTATATTATTCAATAATGGTTCGGCCAATTAAGAGTGAGAAGGAGGTGGCCAAATGTCGGGAGATATTTTATCTCAAAATGAGATAGACGCACTACTGTCCGCCATTTCTACTGGGGAAATGTCAGCGGAAGAAATAAAAAAAGAAGATGAAACTAAAAAAGTTAAAGTGTATGACTTTAAGCGAGCATTACGATTTTCGAAAGATCAGATTCGTAGTTTGACGAGAATTCATGAAAACTTTGCACGATTGCTCACTACTTATTTTTCAGCTAAATTACGTACTTATATTCAAATCAATGTGGCGTCGGTTGACCAAATTCCATTTGAGGAGTTCATTCGGTCGATCCCGAACATGACGCTCCTCAATATTTTTGAAGTCCCACCGCTTGAAGGAAACATCATCATGGAGGTCAATCCGAATGTTGCATATTCTATGCTGGAGCGACTGATGGGTGGCTATGGTGAGAGTTCAGGGAAAATTGACAACATGACAGAGATTGAAACGAAAATCCTGACAGGGCTATTCGAGCGTTCCTTTGACAACTTACGTGAAGCTTGGTCGAATATTGCCGACATCGATCCGTTTCTTGCTGAAATGGAAGTGAATCCGCAATTTCTTCAGATGATCTCTCCGAATGAGACGGTTGTTGTCATTTCGTTCAATATTGTGATAGGCGAATCAAGTGGAATGATTAACATCTGTATTCCTCATGTTGTTCTCGAGCCAATCGTACCGAACCTTTCTGTAAGGTATTGGATGCAGACGAATAAGAAAGAACCAACACCTGAGCAAAGTATTGTGTTGGAAAAGAGAATTAAAAAGGCTGACCTACCGGTTGTTGCGAAACTAGGTGAAGGAGCTATGACAGTTGAAGACTTGTTATATTTACAACTTGGCGATGTTATAGAACTGGATACTGCATACGACGCGCCACTTACTATAGAAGTAAGCGGAATTCCTAAATTTACTGCACAACCAGGCCATTTGAGAAATCGTATGGCTGTTCAAATACTTGATACCCTGATTGGAGGGGATGACGAAGATGATGAGTGACAATATCCTTTCACAGGAAGAAATAGAAGCTTTATTACGTGGAGAATCCATAGATACTGGAGCTGAAGCGGAGCAAGAAATGCAAGGTATTTTAACGGACGATTATCTTGATGAAATGGAGCAAGATGCTCTAGGAGAAATTGGGAATATTTCATTTGGAAGTTCAGCAACAGCGTTATCTGGTTTACTTGGTCAAAAAGTTGAAATCACTACACCAGCAATTTCTGTAATTGACCGAAATGATCTTGAAACAGAATTTGTTCATCCGTACGTCGCAGTAGGTGTTGAATACACTGTCGGACTGAGCGGAACAAATTTACTTGTCATCAAGCAAAGTGATGCTGCTATTATTGCTGATCTGATGCTGGGAGGAGATGGGCTTTCACCGAATGAAGATTTGGGCGAGATTCATCTAAGTGCTGTACAAGAAGCGATGAACCAAATGATGGGCTCTGCTGCAACTTCGATGTCAACAGTGTTCAATAAAAAAGTAGATATCTCACCTCCAACGATTGAGTTACTAGATGTCCAAAAAGATAAAGGCACAGGAAGCATTCCAAACGAGGATTTACTCATACGTGTATCATTTAACTTAAAAGTGGGTACTCTCATTGATTCGAATATTATGCAACTGTTTCCTTTAGGTCTCGGTAAAGAGCTAGTTTCGTCTCTAGTCGGAAATTCGACGGCAGAAGCAGCACCGACAGTTGCAGAACCTGCACAACAAGTGGCACCACAACCGGAACAGCCCCAGCAGGTTCAACAGCAACCACCTGTACAGCAATACTCATCACAAAGTGAACAGCAACAATCAGGCTATAACGAACCTCAGCAATTGCCACCACGGCAGCAACAAAATCAGCATGCGAATGTACAACAAGCACAGTTTGCGAGCTTCGAATCACCAGCTTTGAGTCAAAACGAAGCTTCTAATTTAAACTTATTGCTAGACATCCCGTTGAAAGTTACAGTTGAGTTAGGTCGTACAAAGCGATCTGTTAAGGAAATATTGGAAATGTCGAGCGGTTCTATTATTGAACTCGACAAACTTGCAGGAGAGCCTGTCGATATTCTCGTGAATAACAGACACATAGCAAAAGGTGAGGTTGTTGTTATCGATGAAAACTTTGGTGTTCGGATTACGGACATCTTGAGTCAAGCAGAACGGTTAAATAATTTACGATAAACCTTGGAGGTCATGGAAATGTCAAAACGTATTTTAATAGTGGACGATGCAGCATTTATGCGAATGATGGTAAAGGATATTTTATCAAAAAATAATTTTGAAGTAGTTGGAGAAGCTGCAGATGGTGTACAAGCAGTCGAAAAGTATTTCGAATTAAAACCAGACCTTGTAACAATGGATATTACAATGCCGGAAATGGATGGAATCGCAGCGCTTAAAGCGATTAAAGAAAAAGATCCAAATGCAACAATTATTATGTGTTCAGCAATGGGGCAGCAAGCAATGGTAATTGACGCTATTCAAGCAGGTGCAAAAGACTTCATTGTGAAGCCATTCCAGGCAGACCGGGTTGTTGAAGCAATTGAAAAAGCACTTAGCTAAGTTTCGAACTTTTGCAGTCATAAGTATGCTGTTGCTTGTTACACTTTGCATAGTTTCTATTGTGACTCCTTCGACTGTCCATGCAGAAACAGATTCTTCGGTAACAGACTACCTTAATAAAAACAATGAAAAAGATAAATCACCTGCCTCGGAGAACAAGACACCTGAAGAAGCAGATTTGAATTCTGATCCCTCGCCCGTTGGTTTAACCGCATGGGATTATATTAAGACCCTTTTAGCTCTTGCTTTTGTCATTGCCTTGATCTATGGCATGGTGAAGTTCATTAATACGCGAAATCGAGTGACTCAACACGGCAAGCTTATGCAAAATATGGGTGGCCTTTCGCTTGGACAGCAAAAGTCAATTCAGTTAGTTAAAATTGGTGAGCAATATTTCTTGATAGGTGTTGGTGAAGACGTTCGATTGCTAAAAGAACTCTCTAACCCTGAGGAAATTGCTCAACTAGCCGCCTATTATAATGAAGAGGATCAGGTTCTTCAACAAAGTCTTATCATGAAACTTATGAATGGATTTAAAGCAAGAAAAACCGATTCCTATCAGAAACAAGAAGAACCAGACGATTTCGGAAAACTGTTTAAACATAAGCTGACTGAAATCGAGAACGAGAGGAAACGTCAGCTCAATCAGCTGTCGGAGAAGGAGCGCAATCGGAATGAATGACTTTATGCAATTTTTTTCGGATAGTGATCCGGGTGCAGTATCGACATCCGTAAAGATGCTTCTTCTATTAACCGTTCTTTCCTTAGCTCCAGCGATTCTGATCCTGATGACATCGTTCGCCAGGATCATTATTGTTTTATCTTTTGTTCGTTCAGCATTGGCAACCCAACAAATGCCACCAAACCAAGTTCTTATAGGACTAGCTCTGTTTTTAACTTTTTTCATTATGGCGCCCACATTTCAACAAGTGAACGATGATGCTTTGAAACCGTTGTTTGCAGAAGAAATATCATTAGATGAAGCCTATGAGAAAGCCAGTGTACCTTTTAAAGAATTTATGGGAAAACATACGCGGCAAAAAGATTTGGAGTTATTTTTAAGATATAACAACGCAGATCGGCCTGAAACGATGGAGGACATTCCATTAACAATGATGGTTCCTGCTTTTGCGTTAAGTGAAATTAAGACAGCATTCCAGATGGGGTTCATGATCTTTATTCCATTTCTGGTGATTGATATGATTGTTGCTAGTATTCTAATGTCGATGGGTATGATGATGCTACCACCGGTAATGATTTCGTTGCCATTTAAAATTTTGTTATTTGTACTAGTGGACGGCTGGTATCTGATCGTCAAATCACTGCTGCAAAGCTTTTAGGAGGGGTTCATATTGACAGGTGAAATGATCATTGCTGTCGCCGAGCGATCGGTGTGGGTAATTTTAATGACAGCAGGACCCCTGCTAATTGTTGCATTAGTGACCGGGTTAGCGGTCAGTATTTTTCAAGCAACTACACAGATTCAAGAACAAACACTTGCATTTGTTCCGAAGATTGTTGCTGTACTCGTTGCTCTAGTCTTTTTTGGACCTTGGATGTTGTCCAAAGTGACGGCTTATGCGGCTGATATCTTTGATAATTTATCCCGGTATATAGGGTAGCTCCAATGGAAGCATTCATGCCGTTCGTTGCAACCTATTTATTAGTTTTGACCCGGATTTCCGCATTTTTTGTTACACTTCCATTGTTTTCGTACAAAGCTATACCTCCTGTAATGAGAATAGCATTTGCTGCTTTACTTGCCTGGATGCTTGTATTTACTCTGAACGTGCCAGACCTTGAAATTAATGCAGCTTATATTATGCTCGTTATTAAAGAAGCATTAGTAGGATTAACGATAGGTATTATCGCTTTTATCGTTATGGCGGCAATTCAAGTAGCTGGAGGTCTTATTGACTTTCAAATGGGATTCGCGATTGCGAACGTCATTGATCCTCAAACCGGAACGCAATCACCTTTGATGGGTCAATTTTTCAACTCACTCGCGTTGCTATTGCTTCTAGCAGTAAATGGACATCATGTGTTGCTAGATGGCGTGTTTTATAGTTATCAGTTTCTTCCAATCGACCAATTGTGGCCATCCTTTGGAAGTGAACGTGTCGCTGAGCACGTATTGAAAACAATGGCCGCCGTGTTTGGGATTTCCTTTCAAATGGCAATACCCATTGTAGCCACTTTGTTTCTAGTCGATTTAGCTCTTGGTATTACTGCACGAACAGTACCACAGCTTAACATTTTCGTAATTGGATTTCCGATTAAGATTGGGGTAGGGTTTCTCGTCCTATTCATCATGGGAAGCGTCATTGTAGCGATGATGCAAAAGATATTTGAAGTGATGGCGGTTAGTATGAGGGACTTAATGGTGTTGTTAGGAGGAGGATAAGTACATGTTGCGCTTAGATCTTCAATTTTTCGCAGGTGAAAAAACGGAAAAAGCGACACCGAAAAAAAGGGAAGATTCACGAAAAAAAGGTCAAGTCTTAAAAAGTCAAGATGTGACCAGTGCAATTGTGCTACTTTCAGTATTCCTCTTTTTATTTTTTGCAGCAGGATTCATGAAAGATCGTTTTTATAAGTTTTTCAAGGAAACATTTCATACATACATAACGATGGAGAAGTTAGACATAGATCAGACCATGATGATCTACATGGAAGTCATAAAAGAAATGGCATTCATTATGTTGCCTGTTATGCTGGTTGCAATGGTGGCCGCAATCGCGGGAAATTTAATACAGTTTGGATTGCTATTCACAGGAGAGCCATTAAAATTCGATTTGAAGAAAATCGACCCAATTAAAGGACTTAAACGAATTTTTTCGATAAAAGCAATCGTCGAGTTACTTAAATCATTGTTAAAGATTTCATTTATCGGTGGCGTTACATCTATAATCCTTTATTTAAATATCGATAAAGTATTGAATTTAGCTTTTAAAACACCGTCAGCAGTCATGAAGACTGTTGGTGAACTTGTTGCTTTGATGGGAATAACAGCTTCATTTGTCTTGTTGTTTATTTCCATACTCGATTTTCTTTACCAGAAATTTGACTACGAAAAAAACTTGAAGATGTCTAAACAGGACATCAAAGATGAATATAAAAATTCAGAGGGAGATCCTCTGATTAAATCTAAAATCAAGCAACGCCAGCGTGAAATGGCCATGCGGAGAATGATGCAAGAAGTTCCACAAGCTGACGTAGTCATCACGAATCCGACGCATTACGCAATCGCGATCAAGTATACAGACGGGGAAATGGATGCTCCTGTAGTTGTTGCTAAAGGTGTCGACTTCATAGCTCAAAAGATTAAGCTCATAGCGAAAGAGAACGAAATTGTGACTGTCGAAAATCGGCCACTTGCGCGTGCTCTCTATGCAGATACCGAGATTGGGGATCGAATACCCGATCAATTTTTTAAAGCAGTGGCTGAAGTATTGGCGTATGTATACCGGGTTCAGCGCAAAATTTAAATGAACAACAGAAAGTGGGGATGACATGCAGTTTAGAGATATTGGTGTACTCGCATCCGTAATTATGATTGTTGCGATGCTGGTCGTTCCCTTGCCTCACTGGTTGCTCAGTTTCCTGATTATCATTAATATCACTCTTGCGCTGTTAGTGCTTCTTACAGCTATGAATATGCAAGAAGCTCTTCAGTTTTCAATTTTTCCTTCACTGCTCCTTTTACTGACCCTCTTTCGACTCGGGCTTAACGTATCAACCACACGTGCAATTTTGAGTGATGGAAGCGCAGGGGGCGTCGTTGACACGTTCGGCTCGTTCGTAACTGGAGGTAATGTAATTGTAGGACTTGTCGTGTTCGTGATTTTGATCATTATTCAATTTATCGTTATCACTAAAGGATCGGAGCGTGTTTCGGAAGTTGCCGCTCGATTCACATTGGATGCGATGCCAGGTAAGCAAATGAGTATTGACGCAGATTTGAACGCAGGGATGATTTCTGACACACAAGCACGAGAACGCCGTGAAAAAGTCAGTAATGAAGCGGACTTTTATGGTGCAATGGATGGTGCGACGAAGTTCGTTAAAGGAGACGCAATTGCTGGGATTATCATTGTTATGATCAACTTGCTCGTTGGTATGGTTATCGGTGTTGTCCAACTCGGTTTACCGTTTGCAGAAGCGGCAACAACATTTTCTAAACTGACAGTTGGTGACGGAATTGTTTCACAAATTCCAGCATTGCTCATTTCAACCGCAACCGGAATCGTGGTTACACGTGCTGCATCAGAAGGAAACTTAGGAACGGATATTACGAGTCAGTTACTAGGTCAGCCGAAGTTATTATATGTAGCAGCCGTAACGATTCTTTTGTTAGGACTTGCAACACCTATCAATGACATTTTAACAATTCCTATTGCAATTGCTCTTGCGGTAAGTGCGTTTATAATGTCGCGACCTAAAGATGAGGATCCGGATGAATTACTGGAACTTGAAGAAAGCGAACAAACAGAAGGGCTAAAGAGTCCAGAAAACGTCGTAAACCTATTGAATGTAGACCCAGTGGAGTTTGAATTCGGCTATGGACTCATCCCTCTAGTAGATGCTTCCCAAGGTGGGGATTTGCTCGATCGCGTTGTTATGATAAGAAGACAACTTGCTCTAGAACTTGGTCTCGTCATTCCAGTTGTGCGGATACGTGATAACATTCAGCTTCAGCCGAATGAGTACCGGATAAAAATTAAAGGCAGTGAAATGGCAAGAGGAGAGTTGTTGCTCGATCACTATTTAGCAATGAGTCCTGGTGGAGATGATTCAATCTCTGGAATAGACACTGTAGAACCATCTTTCGGCCTTCCAGCAAAATGGATTACTGAAGAAGTAAAAGAGGATGCGGAAATCTTAGGATATACAGTAGTTGATCCTCCAAGTGTTGTTTCAACCCATCTAACAGAAATCATTCGTGCAAATGCCTCAGATTTGATTGGTCGTCAAGAGACGAAGCAACTGATTGACCACGTGCATGAGTCGTACCCGATTCTCGTGGATGAATTGACACCAACGCCGCTATCTGTTGGTGAGATTCAAAAGGTGTTGGCGAAGTTGTTAAGTGAGCATGTATCGATCCGTAACTTACCAATTATCTTTGAAACACTAGCGGATTCTTCAAAATATACGGCTGACGTAGATTTGTTGACGGAGTACGCTAGACAGTCACTCGCGCGTCAAATCACGGAACAATATACTCCTCAAGGACAAGCTTTGAAAGTGATGACCGTCTCTGGAAAAGTTGAAAAACTGATTGCAGATAGTGTCCAACAAACTGAACAGGGGAACTACTTAACGATTGACCCACAAAATTCGCAGGCAATCTTAGAATCGATTGCTAGTGAAGTGGAGCGTGTTGCGTTACTGGACCAGTCACCTGTCATACTTTGTTCACCAGCAGTTAGAATGTACCTGAGACAAATTACGGAACGCTATTTCCCGCAAATCCCTATCTTGTCTTATAATGAGTTGGAAGCATCTGTGGAAGTACAGAGTGTAGGGGTGGTGGATGTCGCATGAAGATGAAAAAGTATACAGCGGATACAATGGTCCAAGCAATGGAGAAAATCCGTCAAGACTTCGGTGAAGACTCAGTTATTTTGAGTTCGAACATTGTCCAATCTAAAGGGTTTTTAGGACTTTTTAAAAAGAAAAGTGTAGAAGTCGTTGCGGGCTATGACGAACCGATTATGGTTAAAGAAAAAACAGGTCCCTCGTTCTCTGCGCAATTGAAAACTGAATCTGCACAAGACGAAGTGATTCATGATTTGAAAAAAGAAATGAAGGAAATGAAACAGCTTCTTAAGTCGAATCGTGCTCCACTTGAATTTAACCAATACCCTGAAGAAATGCAGCCATTGTTGACGAGATTGAGCGCACAAGAGTTGAACAGGGAAACAATCCAAAAAGTTGCCAGTGAGATCTTTGCTCGTATGAAAGCGGAAAAAGTTGATTTTACAGTTGATGAACAGAAAAAAATCGCGCGTGAAATTTTGAAAGATGAGCTTGCAGACTTGCCGTTCGGCGGTGTTCATTTTAAAAAGAAATATGTGAACGTACTCGGACCTACAGGAGTCGGAAAAACTACGACAATCGCTAAAATAGCAGCGCGTTCACTCATTGAGAATAAACGCAAAGTAGGGTTCATAACTACAGACACGTATAGAATTGCCGCAATCGAACAATTGCGGACCTATGCGAATTTGCTTCAGTCACCAGTTGAAGTAGCTTATAATGATTCCGATTTCAAAGACGCATTAAAGAGCCTGTCTGCGAAAGATGTTGTGTTCATTGACACGGCAGGTCGGAATTATAAAGAGAAAAAGTTTGTAGATGATTTGAAACAACTCATCGATTTTGAATTGGAGATGGAATCTTATTTAGTTCTTTCTACTACAACGAAAGAATCAGACATGCGGTCGATTGTTGACCAATTCCTAGAATTTCCGATTTCTCAATTTATCTTTACAAAATTGGATGAAACAGAAACTATCGGACCAGTCTTTAATTTATTGACGGATTATAATATGGGAATTGCATATGTAACAGATGGTCAAGAAGTGCCAGAGGATTTGGAAGAAGCAACGGTTGATAAAATATTGACTCTCTTACTTGAGGAGGGGACACATGCGTGATCAGGCAGAAGCGCTTCGACTGAAGATGATGAAAGCAGAAGGAATGGCAGCCCGTTCCATTGCTGTGATTAGTGGTAAAGGCGGAGTTGGAAAAACGAATTTCACAACTAATTTTGCTAGTAGCTTACAATCTCAAGGAAAGAACGTCATCATCGTAGACATGGATATCGGCATGGGGAATGTCCACATCTTGCTCGGTGCTTCAGCTCAATATGGATTGAAGGAATATCTAACAGGTGACCGTACTTTGGTTGAAGTTATATCTGAAAGTGCAGACGGATTAAGTTTTATTTCTGGAGGATCTGGTCTGGATACTGTATTGGAATGGACGGAAAGTCGTTTTGAAAGGCTCATTGAAGCCTTTGAAACACTACAACAACAGTACGATTATATAGTGTTCGATATGGGTGCAGGAGCTTCGGAAAGTTCAATAGAACTGATTGTAGCGGTAGATGAAATCATTGTAATTGCAACATCCGAACCGACATCCATTACAGATGCGTATTCAATGATGAAATTCATTTGTCTGAGAGATTCTGAAAAAAAGTTCTTCATTGTAAATAATCGAGTACAGCCAAAAGAAGATGGAAATGAAGCTGTAACTCGCTTGCAGTTTGCTATGAGGAAGTTTTTGAATAAGGAAACGACATTGTTAGGGGCACTTCCTGAAGATGCTGCCGTCCATAAATCGGTTGTTGCACAACAACCTTTCGTAAAACTTTACCCGAATGCCATGATTTCTCGAAGAATGAATGCAATTGCTACTAACTATATTTCATCAGGAACCGATATAGATAGTAAAGAGGGCAGTACGTTTCTTGGACAACTCAAAAAAATATTTGCGAGGGGACGTGGATGACTGTGGACATGAACGTTTCCAAGAGAGTACTGATTGCAGATGACTCTGCATTTATGCGCAAATTAATATCTGAAATTATCTCATCCCACCCCGCCCTTGAAGTGGTCGGTACGGCTAGAAACGGACAAGAAGCAGTCGATAAGGCACGTCTGTTAAAGCCTGATGTGATGACGCTCGATATTGAAATGCCAGTCCTTGATGGATTAGGTGCACTCCAGCAAATCATGAAAGAGAACCCATTGCCAGTTGTTATGCTGTCAAGTACGACGAAAGAAGGCGCCGAAAATACGATTCGTGCTATGGAATATGGGGCAGTGGACTTCATCACCAAGCCAGGTGGCGCAATCTCACTAAATTTACGTGATAGTGAAAAGATTATTATAGAAAAAGTGTTTGATGCATCTCAAATCGATATGTTTAAAATCTTACCCCGCAGAGCGCGTGCAACATCATCTAATCCTTCAGCAGCAATGACTGGAACAAAATTGGCGGTTACACCAAAACGTCCGTTTGTTCCTACTACTGAGGGAGCATTCCCACGCTCTGCGGTAAAGCAATTTATAATTATAGGTACATCGACAGGGGGTCCAAGAGCCCTTCAACAAGTTCTCGTCGCACTTCCTGAAAATATCGGAGTTCCAATTTTAATTGTTCAACACATGCCAGCAGGATTTACGAAATCACTTGCTGACCGCTTGAACAGCTTGTGTAATATTTCAGTAAAAGAAGCTGAAAATGGAGAGCTTATTGAGAAAAATACAGCCTATATTGCACCAGGTGGGAAGCATATGAAAGTGGCACGTGTAGGAGTTAGCTTTGCCATTCGTCTTGATGAACAGGATGCACCTCGGATGGGGCATCGGCCAGCTGTCGATGTCTTACTTGAATCAGTTTCAGAGCTACCAGAATTACAATTTGTAACTGCGATTATGACAGGAATGGGCCATGATGGCCTTCAAGGGATGAAAATACTTAAAGAACACTGCACAACGTTTACGATTGCGGAGTCTGAAGAAACAGCTGTTGTCTATGGCATGCCAAGAGCTATACAAGAAGCGGGGCTAGCAGACATGTCAGCTCATGTACAAGATATCGGTAAGTTACTTACAGAGCATGTAAAGTCTTAAGGAGGCATTTTGATGGATACAAATCAGTACTTAGAAATGTTCCTGGAAGAGAGTAAAGAGCATCTCCAGGCGTGTAACGAACAATTACTAGAACTTGAGAAAAACCCAGATGATCTCGCGATTGTCAACGAAATATTCAGAGCGGCACATACTCTCAAGGGAATGTCTGCAACGATGGGATATGAAGATATTGCGAATCTGACGCACAAAATGGAAAACGTACTTGATGCCATTCGAAATTCTAAAATCCGGGTTACTTCTGAAATTTTAGATGTCGTGTTTGAGTCTTCGGATGCACTTGAAGAAATGGTCATTGATATCGAAGAAGGCGGAAGCGGAAAAAAAGACGTTGAAAAATTAGTGACGATGCTAAACCAAATTGAAGCGGGTAATTCGCCACTTGCGGTGGTAGAAGAAAAAGCGGGGAAATCAGAATCTGAGGAGATGACTGGTGGACTTGTTTATGATGACTTTGAACAAACTGTAGTTTCACAATCTGTAGAACAAGGTTTCAATGCATTTGAACTAAAAGTAATTCTACGTGATGATTGCTTACTCAAAGCGGCACGTGTATTCATGGTATTCGAAATTCTTGAAAAAGCAGGAGAAATCATTAAGACTTTCCCGACTGTCGAGCGGTTGGAGAATGAAGAGTTCGATAGCCAATTTACGGTCGTGATTATTACGAAAGAAGACGCAGAAGAGTTAAAAGCAAAAGTGCAAAAAGTATCTGAACTGGAACAGGCTGAAATTCGTCCAGTCCAATTTCAATCGGCTACTTTTGAGGTAGCTACAACAATGGAGGCACCAGTTACTGATCCAGTTGTACAACCTGTTAAGCAGACAGCCAAAAAAGAAGCTAGCCCAACAAAGCGTTCAAACAGTACTCATTCTGCAAACAAGACGATACGCGTCAATATTGATCGTTTGGATGTACTTATGAACCTGTTCGAAGAATTAGTTATTGATAGAGGACGTCTCCAGTCCATCGCAGCAGAATTACAAAATGCGGAACTGAACGAAACGACGGAACGGATGACGAGAATTTCCGGGGACTTGCAAAATATCATATTAAATATGCGAATGGTGCCTGTGGAAACTGTGTTTAATCGTTTCCCTAAAATGGTTCGTCAGTTAGCACGTGATCTCGATAAAAAAATCAATCTTGAAATCATCGGGGCTGAAACAGAGCTTGACCGAACAGTAATTGATGAAATCGGAGATCCTCTAGTTCACCTTATCCGGAATGCATTGGATCACGGAGTGGAGAGTCCAGCAGAGCGCATTGCAGCAGGTAAACCTGAAGAAGGAACAGTAACGTTACGAGCGTATCATTCCGGTAATCATGTGTTCATTGAATTAGAAGACGATGGTGCAGGAGTGAATCGCGCACGTGTTCTAAAAAAGGCAATTGAGCGGGGAATTGTTTCAGAAGAGATTGCAGAGACATTGACAGACAAACAAGTAGCAGAGCTTATTTTGTCTTCAGGATTCTCAACTGCTGAAAAACTTACTGACGTTTCAGGTCGTGGTGTTGGTCTGGATGTTGTGAAAAGCACGATAGAATCACTAGGCGGACATATTTCAATTGAATCTAAAGAAGGTCAAGGCTCGTTATTCCAAGTACAGCTACCACTTACACTTTCGATCATTTCGGTTATGCTCGTACAAATGCAAAAAGAGATTTTTGCTGTGCCGTTGTCATCCATTATTGAAACAGCAATTATCCAAAATAGTGATATTTTGAATGCCCATAATCAGAGGGTCATTGATTTCCGAGGTAAAATTGTTCCACTTGTGGATCTTCGTGAGATTTTCGATACGGGCCTTCCAGAAGAGCCTGAAGAACTCAAGTCGGTCGTCATTGTTCGTAAGGGTGAGAGTTTGGCAGCTCTAGTCGTTGACTCGTTCATCGGACAGCAAGAAATTGTATTGAAATCACTCGGTAACTACTTACAGAGCGTTTTCGCACTATCTGGAGCTACAATCCTCGGAAACGGTCAAGTTGCATTAATTGTAGACTGCAATGCGCTCATAAAATAAGTAGGAGGGAATCCAATGACAGCTATAACTGAAAATAATGTAATGAAAACAATCGTATTTCGATTGCTCGACAAAGAGTATGCCATTGAAGTGGATGTTGTTCAGTCCATTGAAAAATTATTGCTCATGACAATTACGCGAATTCCGGGTGTACCTTCATATGTAAAAGGGGTTATCAATTTACGCGGGATGGTAACACCTATTGTAGATTTACGGAATCGCTTCGACTTGCCAGAAATGGAGTACAATGACAACACACGCATCATAATCGTGAATCTTGAAAACTTTGATGTAGGTCTCATTGTAGACGACGCCAATGATGTGATCGATATACCTGCGAATGCACTGGAATCTCAGCCGGAAGTTGTAGGTTCTGTAGAATCGGAATTTGTGGCAGGTGTTGCAAAGATTGAGAAACGGCTACTCGTTATGCTCAACTTGGATAATGTACTGCGTCCCATTAGGAATGTGAATGCGGATGAAAACTGAACTCAACATATCTGATATGCATTTAGATGTTCTTAAAGAAATCGGTAACATAGGAGCGGCTCATGCGGCAACATCTTTATCTGAGCTTCTTCAACGCAAAATCGATATGCACGTCCCGAAAGTTGCACTTGTGTCATTTGACGACATGTTCGAACTTGCGGGAGGTAGTGAGAATGTAGTTGTAGGGATTTTCTTGAGAATAGAAGGAGACTTATCTGGAAGCATGTTCTTTGTTCTTCCGATTGATTCTGCTAACCGTTTTATTAGGCGTTTAATCGGAAATCCTCAATTTGACTTTTTAACTCCGGAATCGATTGATGAAATCGGTGTTTCTGCTATGCAAGAACTAGGTAATATTTTGTCCGGTTCCTATTTGTCTGCATTGTCGGATTTCACAGGACTCAAGATTTTTCCGACGGTTCCTTCATTGAGTGTCGATATGGTGGGTGCCATTGTGAGCTTCGGACTAATTGAAGTGTCACACTACAGCGATGAAGTCATTGTAATTGATACGAAGATTGTTGAAGAAGAGGAAAACGATAAGAGTGTAGACGGGCACTTCTTTTTACTTCCAGATCCCCCTTCTTACATCACGATTTTTAAATCTCTAGGTGTGATGTAATATGGAAATGGTGAAAACAGTAGTACGAGTTGGGATTGCAGACATGAACATTGTTCGAGAGCCAGACACAATTCGAACATCAGGTCTTGGTTCATGCGTTGGTGTTGTGTTGTACGATGAACGACGAAAGATTGCTGGAATGGTGCACGTCATGTTGCCTGACAGTTCGCTTGGCAAAGGGGATTCCATTAATGTTGCGAAATTTGCAGATACTGGAGTTTATTCCCTAATGGAGCAACTGAAAGCCGAGGGTGTACGCCCGATGTCTTTGAAAGCGAAGATTGCTGGAGGATCGCAAATGTTTCAGTTTGGTTCAGGAGATACAGTGCGTATTGGTCCTCGTAACGTGGAAGCCGTGAAAAAAGAGCTTGCTAGACTTTCCATACCGTTAGTAGCAGAAGATACGGGTGGATCCAATGGCCGGACAATAGAGTTCGATCCTGCTATCGGTACCTTGCAAGTACGTACAGTGAACGCTGGAACTATGGTAATATAAAACGAACGTACAGTAGTTTCAGTTAGTGAAACTGCTGTTTTTTTTATGAAAAAATGATAGATGTTCACTGTCTTTACTACCTATACTTTGCTATAATAACTAGTATGATAGTGTCGAAATATACATTGTTGCACGGAAGCGAGGGATTCTATGTCGAAAAAAGACATGTCGGAGGAGACATATTGGGACCTGTGGTTAAACAAACGTGATCCTGATGCCGGAGATGCGCTCGTCCGTAAATATATGCCGCTCGTAAATTATCACGTCCAGCGCATAGGTTCTGGATTACCGCGTAATGTTTCCAGAGATGACGTCAAAAGCCTAGGTTACCAAGGATTATTTGACGCGCTCACAAAATTCGATCCAAGTAGAGACTTGAAATTTGATACATACGCTTCGTTTCGGATCCGTGGTAGCATCCTTGACGGATTACGGAAAGAGGATTGGTTACCGCGATCGTCGAGAGAGAAGTCGAAAAAATTAGAAGAACAAATCAGTAAACTTGAACAGAAACTGATGAGGACAGCGACACCCGAAGAGATTGCTGAGCATACTGGTATAAATGTGTCTGAAGTTTATCAGACCGTCCAGGAGCACTATTTTTCAAGTGTACTTTCTATCGACGAACGAATGAATGATGATGAAGATGATTCAGGGAAAAGTTTTGTTTTAAAAGATGAAAAAACAGTGACTCCAGAGCAGCACACGGTTAAGCATGAACTGTTAGGTGAGATGATACAGAAAATTAAAGACTTGAATGACAACGAACAACTTGTACTTAGTTTGTTTTATTCTGATGAAATGACGCTTACCGAAATTGGAGAGATCCTCAACTTATCAACTTCACGAATTTCACAAATTCATTCGAAAGCACTTTTTAAGCTAAGAAAGTTATTGCTACCTGAAGTGCTGGATCGGGGGATATTATGAGTTTAAAGTCAATAGAACTTCAAATTGCAATCCCGAAAACTTTTGATGCAGGAAAACTGACAGAGCAAAAGAATCAGCAGTCTATGCTAAATAATCAGCAAGCAATAGCCCAAACTGACCAACAAGTCATGAAAAACCGCAATACAGTAATCGAATCGACAGAGTCCGAAAAAACCAAGAACGCAAGAAATTCTTCAAACGAAGAAAAGTCAGAGGACAATGAACAGCGGGAAGATTCTCAACAGAATGAACATATACACGTGAGCCATCCATACAAAGGCGGCTTCGTAGACTATACAGGGTGATGAAATGACGGCATTTTGGATTGCAACACTTTTTGTATTGCAGCTCGGTGGATTTTACATGATTGCTTTGTTGTATTTGCGAATGTCAAGAGTGGATAAAACCGAGAAGAAACAACAGCAACTTATGAAAGAAATGGAAGATAGTCTGGCGCTTTATATTACTGAAGTCAAAGAGGAAAATGATCGTTTAATCGAACAACTTTCTAAAATACAGCAAAAACCTCAAAACAATGAAGGTAAGGTTGAAGTGGAAAAATCACAGATTTCACAAAAAGATGAAGTGGCTGCGGCGTCTGTGTATTTTAACCCTAAGCCACCTACTTCTAAAGTTTTGAATTCCTATCGATCCCAGCAGCAACCTATTGTGACAAGCGTTACAAACTCTAGCTCAGAGCCCAAACAAGAAACTGAATATGAAACGGTTTACCGACTACACGATGAAGGACTTACGCTAAATGAAATTGCGAGCCAATTAAAAAAGGGGAAAACAGAAGTAGAACTTATTTTAAAGTTTAAAACATAATTGTTGCGAAAGCAATGAGGCTTGTGCTATATTAGAAAGTGGTATTACTACACACGTGTATGGACGTACTGAGATGGTGCCGAAAGGTCGCTCGGCGGATGAAGTATGCGGAGGAATCCAACCAAACAGGAGGAAATAATTATGTCAGTAATTTCAATGAAACAATTGCTTGAAGCTGGTGTGCACTTTGGACACCAAACACGTCGCTGGAACCCTAAAATGAAGAAATTCATTTTTGTTGAGCGTAACGGAATCTACATCATCGATCTTCAAAAAACAGTTAAAAAGCTTGAAGAAGCTTATAACTTCATGCGCCAAGTTGGTGCTGACGGCGGAAAAGTACTTTTCGTTGGTACAAAGAAACAAGCACAAGATGCTATTAAAGAAGAAGCAGAACGTGCAGGCATGTATTACATCAACCAACGTTGGTTGGGCGGTACTTTGACTAACTTCGGTACAATCCAGAAGCGAATCAGCCGTATGAAACAAATTGAGAAAATGGAAGAAGATGGCACTTTCGCTGTACTTCCTAAGAAAGAAGTTTCTCAACTTAAAAAAGAACACGAACGTCTTATCAAGTTCCTTGGTGGAATTCGTGATATGAAATCAATCCCAGACGTAATCTACGTAGTAGATCCACGTAAAGAGCGCATCGCAGTTGCGGAAGCTCATAAATTGAATATTCCACTCGTTGGTATCGTTGATACAAACTGCGATCCAGATGAGATTGACTACGTTATCCCTGCTAACGATGATGCAATCCGTGCAGTACGCCTTTTGACAAGCAAAATGGCAGACGCATTGCTTGAATCTAGACAAGGTGAAGACGAAGAAGCTGCTCAAGCAGAACAAACAGAAGCAGTTACTGCAGAGTAACTGAAAAATCAAAGACGATAAGCGGCCAATCCCCTTATCGTCTTTTTTAGAGAAACAAACCAAAATCAATAGTTTTTATAGGAGGAATACAACATGGCAGTTACAGCACAAATGGTAAAAGAACTTCGTGAAAAAACAGGCGCAGGTATGATGGATTGTAAAAAAGCACTTACAGAAGTCAATGGTGATATGGATGCAGCACTAGACTTCTTACGTGAAAAAGGTCTTTCTAGCGCAGCTAAAAAGGCAGATCGTATTGCTGCTGAAGGAACAACAACAATTGAAGTTTCTGGAAACGAAGCAGTTATTCTTGAAATCAATGCTGAAACTGACTTCGTAGCTAAAAACGAAGGGTTCCAAACTTTGGTTAAAGAAATTTCCAATCACCTACTAACTACTAAGCCAGCAACTGTAGAAGAAGCATTGGCTTCAACTATGACTAATGGTCTTGTTGTTGCTGACTATATTTCAAATGCGATTGCAAAAATTGGTGAGAAAATTAGTCTTCGCCGTTTTGAAATTCGTACAAAAACTGATAATGACGCTTTCGGCGCTTACCTTCACATGGGTGGACGTATTTCCGTTCTTACAGTACTTGAAGGTTCTACAGATGACGAAGCTGCAAAAGACGTAGCAATGCACATCGCTGCTATGAATCCTAAATACGTTTCTCATGACCAGATTTCTGAAGAAGAAGTTGAGCATGAGCGCAAAATCCTTACTGAACAAGCTCTTAACGAAGGAAAGCCAGAAAACATCGTTGCTAAAATGGTTGAAGGACGTCTTCGTAAGTATTTCGAAGAAATCTGTGTGCTTGATCAGCCATTCGTTAAGAACTCTGACCAAAAAGTTGGAGAATTTGTTACTTCTACCGGTGGAAAGTTAGCAGAATTCATTCGTTACGAAGTAGGCGAAGGAATCGAAAAACGTGAAGACAACTTTGCTGATGAAGTAATGAGCCAAGTGAACAAAGGGTAATTGATTTAACTCATACTAATGGTAGGGGACACATTTTGTGTTCCCTATTTTTAAGAAAACCAAGAAGATGGGGGATACATATGAACACACCTACTTATAAACGGATCGTGTTAAAACTGAGCGGGGAAGCTCTCGCTGGAGAACAAGGATTTGGTCTTTCCCCGGAAATTATTAAATCCGTTGCGATTCAAGTGAAAGAAGTGCTGGATCTTGGCGTTGAAGTAACTGTTGTTGTCGGTGGCGGAAATATCTGGCGCGGCAAAGTTGGCAGTGAAATGGGCATGGATCGAACGACTGCGGACTATATGGGAATGTTAGCAACGGTCATGAACGCATTAGCACTTCAAGACGCGATTGAAAAGTTAGGTGCAGAGTCTCGTGTCATGTCCTCAATCGACATGCGTCAAGTAGCAGAACCTTACATTCGTCGGAAAGCCATCCGACATCTCGAAAAGAAACGTGTGGTCATTTTTGCAGCTGGTACTGGGAATCCATATTTCTCAACAGATACAACAGCAGCACTCCGTGCAGCTGAAATCGAAGCAGATGTAATTTTAATGGGGAAAAACAATGTCGATGGCGTTTACTCCGCTGATCCAATGATCGATACAACTGCAGTGAAATATGATCAGTTAACGTATCTAGATGTAATTAGCAAAGGTCTGCAAGTGATGGATGCGACAGCTTCAACACTCTGTATGGACAATGATATCCCACTCGTAGTATTCTCGATTATGGAAGAAGGAAATATAAAAAAGGCTGTATGTGGAGAAACTATCGGTACAGTCGTCGGGAGGAACTAAACATGCCAAAAGCAGTTATGGGTCAAACAACCGAAAGAATGGAAAAAGCAATCAGCTCACTTGGGAGAGATTTAGCTTCAATTCGAGCAGGACGGGCAAACGCTTCGTTATTAGACCGTATTACTGTTGAGTATTACGGTGCACCAACACCACTTAATCAGATGGCGGGGGTCTCTGTACCAGAAGCTCGTCTTATGGTCATTCAGCCATATGATAAAACAACTTTAGGTGATATCGAAAAAGCGATTTTGAAGTCGGATATTGGGATCACACCTTCAAATGACGGAAATGTTATTCGCTTAGCAGTCCCTGCTCTAACCGAAGAGCGCCGTAAAGATCTTGTTAAAGAAGTGAAAAAGGACGCTGAAGAGTCTAAAATAGCAATCCGCAATATTCGCCGTGATGCCAATGAAGAGTTGAAGAAACTCGAGAAAGATGGCGAAATTACGGAAGATGAATTGCGTCGTAATAATGACGAAGTCCAAAAGCTAACCGATACGTACATCTCTAAAATCGATAGCATTGCAGGGGACAAAGAAAACGAAATTATGGAAATCTAAACATGAACTTTCTTTTTCGAAGGACGTCCTAACGTTAGGACGTCCTTTTTAACATGCAAGTTTTCCTTTATTTTGTTAGGATAAAGAGGATGAATGATTTGAAACGTCGTCGAGTGGAGGAAAAATGATGTTCGATAAACTACTGCGAAAGAAGACGACGGCTGTCCCGTCGACATTACAAGAGCGGCTCACCATTGCTAAAGAGAAGCCGATGCCTACACATGTCGCCATTATTATGGATGGGAATGGGAGGTGGGCGAAGCAACGGAAACTTCCTAGGATTGCAGGTCACCATGAAGGTATGAAAACTGTTAGAAGGACTACTCTTTTTGCGAACGAACTAGGGATTCGTGTATTGACGTTATATGCATTTTCAACAGAAAATTGGAAACGCCCTAAACGGGAGATTGATTTTCTGATGAAGCTTCCAGGTGAATTTTTAAGCACGTATTTGCCAGAGTTAGTTGAAAATAACGTAAAAGTAGAAATGATTGGCAGTGCTGAGTTATTGCCTATCCATACAAAAGAAGCAATTCAAAAAGCGATGGAGGCTACAGCGCATAATGATGGAATGATACTGAATTTCGCAATGAACTATGGAAGTCGTTTTGAAATCGCCGAAGCTGTAAAAAAGTTAGCCTCTCAGCTTTCAGAAAACACAATTCACCTTGATGACCTTACTGAAGAGACGGTATCCGGCGCAATGATGACCTCTCATCTCCCAGATCCAGATCTTCTCATCCGGACGAGTGGTGAAGTGCGGTTATCCAATTTCATGCTCTGGCAGCTAGCTTACGCAGAGCTCGCATTTACGGATGTACTCTGGCCAGACTTCAATGAGGCGAGTATGCTTGGCGTTATAGAAGATTATCAAAAACGAAGTAGACGGTTTGGAAGTCTTGAAGGGGATGAAATCAAGTGAAACAACGGATACTAACTGCTCTCGTAGCAGCTGCAGTATTCATTCCATTTGTTGTTGTTGGAGGGATTCCATTCACCATTTTGGTCTATGCAATCGCAACAATCGGACTGTATGAACTGTTGAAAATGCAATCCATAAAATTACTTTCTATTGAAGGTGCGCTAGCATGGATCTTGTCAGCCATTCTATTATTGCCAAACCAATTAGCGCTAAGTTGGTTAGGATCGGTTGGTTATACAAAATTAGAAGCTGCTTTTATCATTATATTGCTCTTATTGATCTATACTGTACTTGTGAAGAATCGTTTTACGTTTGCTCATGCATCCTTTTTAGTGATGTCAGCATTTTATGTAGGTATGGGATTTTACTATCTCACAGCTACTCGTGATGCTGGTTTAGTGTTTATCATCTATGCACTTGTCATTGTATGGACGACAGATTCGGGCGCGTATTTCATTGGTCGTAAATTAGGAAAGAATAAGCTATGGCCAGATATTTCTCCAAACAAGACGGTTGAAGGTTTTGTAGGAGGCATTTTGAGTGCAGTTGTATTTGCGGTACTATTTCAATTTATACAGCCTGTCGCATCTACATTCCTGATCTTAATTGGTGTCACAATCGTCGCGTCTATTATTGGGCAACTTGGTGATCTTGTTGAATCTGCGTTGAAGCGAAATTATAATGTGAAAGATTCAGGCAAATTGCTCCCAGGACATGGCGGCATTTTAGATCGGTTTGACAGTTTGTTATTTGTTTTGCCGCTTCTTCATTTATTGCACTTTGTTAGTTAATTGAAAGGAATGTTTTTGATGAAAAAAAAGATCAGCCTTCTTGGTGCTACAGGTTCTATTGGGCTACAAACACTTGAAGTAATTGCAGCTCACCCAAATCAGTTTGAACTTGTAGCATTTTCTGCTGGGCGTAATATTGAGAAAGTAAGGGAAATTGCCGCTTTCCAAATGCCGCCACTCGTTTCTGTCATGGAGAAGGCAGATGCCGAAACACTTCAAGGTGAGTTTCCTGCGGTACGATTCCTTTATGGAGCTGAAGGATTAGAAGAAGTCGCGGCGAATTCGGGTGCAGACGTACTCCTTAATTCTGTCATCGGAAGTGTAGGACTTAAACCGACGCTTGCAGCCATTCGTCAAGGAATCACAATTGCAATTGCAAACAAAGAAACACTCGTTGCAGCAGGTGATATCGTGATGGCAGAAGCGAAACGCTATGGCGTATCTATTTTACCGGTAGATAGTGAGCATTCCGCTATATTCCAAGCGTTGAATGGCGAAAAATCCAAATCGATCAGTCGTCTTATCTTGACGGCTTCTGGAGGAAGCTTCAGAGATTTAACGCGTGACGAGTTAGCTAATGTGACACTGGAACAAGCACTCGCTCATCCGAACTGGTCTATGGGGAATAAGTTGACAATTGACTCAGCTACGATGTTTAACAAAGGGCTTGAAGTGATTGAAGCCCACCATCTTTTTAATATGCCTTATGACCAAATTGATTGTCTTTTACACAAAGAAAGTATCATCCACTCCATGATTGAGTTTGAGGATACAAGTGTCATGGCACAATTAGGTTCGCCTGATATGCGTGTACCAATCCAGTATGCGTTGTCTTATCCAGATCGAATTCCTATGAAAGATCCACAACGTCTTAAACTCGAGGACATCGGTGCGTTGCATTTCGAAAAAATGGATTTAACACGTTTTAAGGCGCTTGCTCTTGCATACGAAGCGGGACGCATTGGAGGCACAATGCCGACAGCTATGAACGCAGCAAATGAAATGGCTGTGAGTCAATTCATGGCTGGCCATATTCCATTCATTCAAATCGATGATGTAGTTGAGCGAGTAATGGAGCAACATAGAACGATTCATAAACCTGATTTAGAAACAATAATTGAGACGGATATGCAAACTCGTAAAATCGTCCATTCCATGATAAAATAAGGTATTTAGTACAGTAGCCTAGAAGGCTGAAAAGGTGGGTATAAATGGCGACGACAGTTATCTCGTTTATAATTATTTTCGGCTCATTAGTCTTTTTCCATGAGTTTGGACACTTTCTATTTGCCAAAAAAGCTGGCATTATGGTACGTGAGTTTGCGATTGGAATGGGACCGAAGATAATTGGTATTCAAAAAGGTGAGACTTTATATACGTTACGCTTACTGCCGCTTGGCGGTTATGTACGGATGGCTGGAGAAGACTTTGACACGGTTGAATTATTACCAGGCTATCGTGTAGGTTTAATACTTAATACACAAGATGAAGTGACTAAGATTTATTTGAATTCAAATGTTTCGAATCCAGATGTGCTCTTTCTTGAAACGGAAGAAGCGGATCTAAATGATAAATTATTCATTAAAGGATACGATGACGAAGGAAGTCTTGTTCGCTTTTCAGTATCTCGGACTGCTGTCATTATTGAAAAAGGACAAAAAACCCTTATTGCTCCAAAAGATCGACAATTCGACTCGAAACCTCTTATGGGAAGGTTCTTGACGATACTAGCAGGGCCGGTCTTTAACTTTATCCTCGCATTTTTTGTCTTTGTTGCGCTCGGTTTACTGAATGGAGTTCCAACTAACGAACCCATTATTACTGAAGTTCAAGATAACAGTCCAGCTCAAGCAGCTGGTATAGAAAAAGGCGATTATGTAAAATCATCGAATGGTGTAGCAGTAGATACATGGACGGAGTTTACAGAAACAATTCAAGATAATCCAGGAAATTCAGTTGATATAGAAGTTGAACGTAACGGGGAAATTGTAACGTTGCAAGTAACTCCTGAAGAAATGGAAGATGCGGGCCAAAAGTTTGGCCAGATAGGTGTTTTCTATACAAGTCCAGTAGAGAAAAATCCTTTAAAAGCCATTGCGTATGGTGCCGAACAAACTTGGTTCTGGATTGCTAAGATATTTGAACTTCTCGGTATGCTGATAACAGGTCAGTTTACTTTGGATGCACTTTCAGGTCCTGTAGGGATTTACAAGGCAACTGAAGAAGTCGCACAGTATGGTATTTTTAATCTCATGAATTGGGCTGCCGTTTTGAGCATCAACTTAGGAATTATGAACCTTTTGCCACTTCCAGCACTAGATGGTGGGCGGCTGCTGTTCTTCTTAGTTGAAGCGTTACGTGGAAAACCGATTGATCGCCAAAAAGAGGGTATGGTTCACTTTGTAGGAATTATGCTGCTCATGTTACTTATGCTTGTTGTAACATGGAACGACATTCAAAAGTTCTTTTTCTAGAAATGACGATCTAATCGATCAGAGAGTAACGGAGGCGACGCACGATGAAACAATCAGGTGTATTCATACCCGCTGCTGAAACTTCAACTAACTGTCTGGCAGATCAGCTTCTCACTCAATCTGGATATGTCCAAGAAACATCTGAAGGCATGTATGCGTACTTTCCATTGGCTGGAAAGGTCTTGGAAAATATAAAACGTGTGATCCGTGAGGAAATGGAGTCAGCGCGTGTCCTTGAAGTGGATCTCCCGTATGAACAATTTGAACATGCGTCAGGAAAATCAGATGAAATGATTTTACTGTCGTTTATTGCAAAAGAAGTTATTAGCTCTGAGCAATTACCTATCTCAGTTTTTCATATAAAGCAGCACATTAGGAAGGCTTGGAAGCCCATTCAAGATTCCAATCTTCTGTATGCAAAAGAATATTCGCTGGTAAGCGGATATTCTTTCCATACAGATGCGGTTGAAGCGAAAAATAATGGTGAGACACTTTTTTCAGTCTTTTCTACAATTGCGAATAGAATAGGGATTCCATATCGCATTATCGAATCACAAAACAATAATGGAAGAACTGAATACGAGTTTATCGCATTTTCGGAGTGTGGCAAAGAATCGTTTGCACAAAGTACAAATTCGCCTTATACATCAAGGGCAGAACTCGCAGAAGCAGTCCATGAAGAAATCGAAGAATCCAAAAAGCTGAAGAAAGCTGAAAAAGTTAGCGGGCATGGTAAAGAAATCGGACCTCTTGCTGAATCACTTGGATTAGATTACTCTCAAACGATTAAAGCCTTTCTATATGACATTGATTCGGAACCTGCACTCATTCTTATCCGAGGAGATCACGAACTGAATGAAATGAAATTGAAGAAAGTATTTGGCACTTCAACAATCAGATTATTAGATTCAAAGGAAATGAAAAATGTATTAGATGTTGAAGTGAAATCGATTGGACCAGTACAATTACCATTTGGTCTACCGGTTTATGCTGACTTCGGTGTATCGTCGATTGTTAATGGAATTTGTGGAGCGAATGAAAAAGATACATTCTTGGTGAATGTAAATCCGGATCGTGATTTTGCTGTGGATCATTATGTGGACATTCGTCTCGTGAAGGAAGGAGATCCTTCACCTGATGGAGAAGGTACGATTACATTTAGACAGGGCATCACATTTGCCCGGATTATTGAACCGGAACCGGTATTTAATAAAATTAACTTTGCCAACAAGGAATCCCTCGAAATCTTGACGGGATATTATTATATGGACTTGACACGCCTTTTTGCAGCAACTGCTGAACATTTCAGTGATTCACTCGGATTGAAATGGCCGATTCAACTTGCCCCATATGACATTCATTTGTTGATTGAAGATATAGAAGATGAAATCCAAGAGCAGCTAGCTGAAGAGATTCACTCAGTCATGAATGGGTATCGGTATCGTGTGCTGTTTGATGATCGAAATGTAAGCTCTGATAGTAAGCTCAAAACTTCGAATCAGTTAGGCGTTCCCGTGAAAATAGTGGTCGGTGATGAAGCTGCTACAGGAATGGTGGAAGTCACTTATCGAACGATTGGCGAGGCAGTTAGCATGCGGAAAGAAGAAGTGACAGAGAAACTTCAGGAATTTTTCAGAACAGAGTAAAGACATGGGAAGGCCGGCTTACGGTCCTTCCCTTCTTTTTACGGAAAAGGAGAGACGGATGGACGCTAAAAGAAAGATGTCAATGTTACTCCAACAAATTGGACTTACGGAAGATGCATTTGTCATCCATTTTCAAGATGCTGAACTAGAAAGAGTGGATATTTACAAAAAATCAAAGGTGTGGCAGTTCGCTGTGACTCTTGAGAAACCATTACAGTTTGATGTATTTCAGCTATTCCGCAAACAAGTTGAACAGGCATTTTCTAATATCGCAGCGATTCGTTTGCAAATCAGTACAAGAACCGAAGTGCATGAAGCTGAAATGATCCTTGCTTATTGGCCATCGATTATGGACGAGTTAGGTGACGTTTCTCCACCAATTAGGGAAGCGCTAACTTCACAAAAACCAGTTTTATCTGGAGATAAAATCACGATTTGCTGTGTAAATGATGTCCAACAACGGACTTTGAAAAAAAAGTATGGGCAGCTCATTTCAAATGCTTATGAGTCATTCGGGTTCCCCCGGATCTACCCAGAATTTACGATTGCTGAATTACCTGTAGAAGAAGAACAAGCCCGTGTTGCTTTCTTTGAGGAGCGTAAAGCTGAAGAAGTTGCGTATGCACAAAAAGCATTAGAAGCAATGCAACAAAGAGAGACAACGAAAAAAGAGAGTGACGGAGTACCAAGTGGGCCGATTTCTCTTGGCACACCAATCCGTGCGGATGAACAACTACTAGAAATACAACAAATTCAAGATGAAGAACGACGTGTAGCGATAGAAGGCTATGTATTTGATGCAGAAGTAAGAGAGCTGAGAAGTGGACGTTCACTGTTAACACTGAAAGTGACAGATTATACCGATTCAATCCTTGTTAAAATGTTCTCGCGTGATAACGAAGACGCAGAGCTTATGAAAGCACTCACGAAAGGGAAATGGGTGAGAGCTCGGGGGAGTATTCAAAACGATACATTCGTCCGTGACCTAATCATGATGGCGCAAGATATTATGGAAGTTGCTCCGGTTGTTAAGAAAGACAAAGCACCGGAAGGACGAAAGCGTGTTGAATTACATACACATACGAAGCTTAGTCAGATGGATGGGGTTTCGTCTGCTGCTGCACTTGTTGGGCAGGCTGCAAAATGGGGGCATCCTGCAATTGCGATTACAGACCACGCTAACGTACAAGCTTTCCCTGATGCTTACAACGCGGGTAAAAAGCATGGCATAAAAGTTTTGTTTGGCTTGGAAGCAAATCTTGTTGACGATGGTGTTCCAATTGTCTATGACGAACAGCATCGTCTACTCGAAGATGATACGTATGTTGTATTTGACGTAGAGACTACTGGTTTATCCGCTGTGTATGATACGGTGATTGAACTTGCTGCAGTTCGTGTCAAGAACGGTGAAATTTTAGACACGTTTGAGCGTTTTTCCAATCCCCATCATCCTTTATCGTCCACAACGACAGAGTTGACAGGAATAACAGACGACATGGTGAAAGACGCACCTGAAGTTTCAGAAGTGATGATTGATTTCATTGAGTTTATTGGTGATTCAATTTTGGTCGCGCACAATGCTTCCTTTGATATGGGATTCTTTTACGAGTCCTGTAAGAAGGCTGGCATTGAAACTGTAGATTACCCTGCAATCGATACGTTAGAACTAGCCCGCCTCTTGTATCCAGATCTCAGAAATCATCGCCTCAATACTTTAGCCAAGAAATTTGATATCGACTTGACCCAGCATCACCGGGCTATTTACGATACAGAAGCGACTGCCCATTTGTTTGTAAGGCTGATGAAAGATGCTACAGAAAAAGGAATCACCTGGTTAGATGACTTCAACAAAAATGTAGGAGAAGGGGACGCTTATAAGCGTTCACGACCTAATCATTGCACGTTGCTTGCTACGAGTGATGAAGGATTGAAGAACTTATTCAAACTCGTCTCTTACTCTCATATGAATTATTTTTATCGAGTGCCAAGAATTCCACGATCATTACTCGTGAAATATCGGAAAGGGTTACTTGTCGGTTCTGGATGTGACAAAGGCGAAGTGTTTGAAGCTCTCATGCAGAAGTCAATCGAAGAGGCGGAAGAAGTTGCGGGATTCTATGATTATTTGGAACTTCATCCAAAGCCGGTTTACAATCATCTGATTGAATTAGATCTCATTCGTGATGAATGGAACCTGGAAGACATCATGCGTAAGATGATTAAGCTAGGTAAAAAGACGGGGCTACCTGTAGCAGCAACAGGAAACGTACATTATGTCGATGAAACGGATGCAGCCTATCGTCAAGTATTGGTTCGTTCCCAAGGAGGCGCCAATCCGATGAATCGTCATGAACTCCCAGCAGTCCATTTCAGAACAACGGATGAAATGCTAGAGGAATTTGCGTTTTTAGGACCAGAAACCGCCGAACAAATTGTGATTGATAATCCTCTTGCCATTGTAGAACGAGTGGGAGATGTCAAACCGATTAAAGATGACCTATATCCGCCTGAAATTGAAGGGGCTGACGAAGAAGTGCGCCAGCTAACGTATACTATGGCGCATAAAATCTACGGGGAGACTCTACCAGAAATTATAGAAGCTCGAATTGATAAAGAGTTAAAGTCGATTATTGGAAATGGGTTCGCCGTTATTTATTTGATATCCCATAAGTTGGTTAAAAAATCTTTAGATGATGGCTATTTAGTTGGTTCGCGTGGTTCGGTTGGCTCTTCTCTAGTTGCAACAATGATGGAGATTACAGAAGTGAATCCAATGCCACCGCATTATGTATGTCCAACGTGTAAGCAGTCCGAGTTCTTTTCCGATGGCTCTGTAGGTTCAGGTTTCGACTTACCTAACAAAAATTGCCCGACTTGCGACGTCCCTTATACAAAGGATGGACATGACATTCCGTTTGAAACGTTTCTTGGATTTAACGGTGATAAAGTACCGGATATTGACTTGAACTTCAGTGGTGAGTATCAGGCGAATGCCCATAATTACACAAAAGAACTTTTCGGTGAAGACTATGTTTACAGGGCTGGTACGATTGGTACTGTCGCTGAAAAAACAGCTTATGGATATGTCCGCGGGTATATGAACGATAACGGCATTAATTTAAGAGGTGCTGAAATTGACCGTCTCGTTCAAGGATGTACAGGTGTTAAACGTAATACTGGTCAACATCCAGGCGGTATCATCGTAGTTCCAGACAATATGGAAATCTATGATTTTACTCCCATTCAATTCCCGGCGGATGACGTTGGTTCGAGTTGGAAAACGACTCACTTTGATTTCCACTCCATTGATAATAACTTATTAAAGCTTGATATTTTAGGACATGATGATCCGACAATGATCAAAATGTTAGAAGACTTATCCGGAATTGATCCTAAAACGATACCACCTGATGATCCAGGAGTAATGGCTTTGTTTAGTGGTACAGACTCACTTGGGGTAACTGAAGAGCAGATCAACTGTAAAACCGGAACACTTGGTGTGCCAGAGTTTGGTACACGTTTCGTTCGTCAAATGCTAGAAGAAACGAAGCCTTCTACGTTTTCTGAGCTCATTCAAATTTCTGGATTATCTCATGGAACCGACGTTTGGCTTGGCAACGCACAGGAACTAATACAGAACAAAACATGTGTCCTTGCAGAAGTAATCGGTTGTCGTGACGATATTATGGTGTACTTAATCTACCAAGGACTGGAACCAGCCATTGCCTTTAAAATTATGGAGTCTGTCCGAAAAGGGAAAGGCTTAACACCAGAATTCGAAGAAGAAATGAAGAAGAATAAGGTGCCAGCGTGGTACATTGCGTCTTGTAAAAAGATTAAGTACATGTTCCCGAAAGCACACGCAGCGGCTTATGTCCTTATGGCACTCCGCATTGCGTACTTTAAAGTGCACCATCCAATTATGTACTACGCAACTTATTTCACTGTGCGTGCGACAGACTATGATCTGGCAACGATGATTAAAGGGCCAGCATCAATACGAGTGAAGGCAAAAGAAATTTACGACAAAGGCCTGGACGCTTCACCGAAAGAAAAAAGCTTAGTCACCGTATTGGAGATTGCGTTAGAGATGTGTGAACGCGGATTTACATTTGCAAAACCTGATTTGTACAAATCATCTGCTGAAGAGTTCATTATTGAAGGGAATACACTGATACCACCATTCAACGCCATTCCATCACTCGGAACAAACGTCGCAAGGACAATTGTAGAGGTAAGGGATGATGGAGAATTCCTTTCAAAAGAAGATCTTCAGCGACGAGGACGTGTGTCCAAGACAATTACGGAATATATGGATTCGCTTGGCTGTTTGGAAGGATTACCGGAAATGAATCAACTTTCTCTGTTCTAAGAAGTGAAAAGTAATCCATTGCCAGTTTGAGATGAAAACCTGATGAATGAAGTGGAAGCCCGTCGAATATAATCATCCAGTAATCAGGGAACTCAACACCTTCTTTTAACAGATATTTGTTTAAAAGTGTTGGTACGATAAGCATATAATCCAAGTTATACATTTGGAAAATTTGCGCGGGATATGAACGTATGGTATAATTGAAACAACTTTTGCTATAGTCTTACGCGAAAAGAGTGGGATTCCCCGCTCTTTTCTGTTGTCTGCCGTTATTATGTAAGCAAATTACAACCTGCAAGGGAGGGGTAAGATGAGTAAAATTACTGAAGAGGTAGAAGCGTTAGTGCTCCCGATTGTCAATGAGTTAGCGCTCGAACTAGTCGACATCGAGTTTTTGAAAGAGGGAAGAGATTGGTTTTTGCGCGTTTACGTTGATACGCAGGAAGGGAACATCGATATACTTCAATGTGCTCAGGTAAGTGAACGCCTAAGTGAAGAACTGGATCGTACTGATCCAATTCCGCAAAACTACTTTTTGGAGGTTTCTTCTCCGGGAGCAGAGCGTCCGCTTAAAAAAGAGCAAGATTACGAAAAAGCGGTTGGTCAGTACATTTATGTGAAAACTTATGAGCCAGTTAAAGATATGAAAGAATTCGAAGGGCACCTTTTAGTCAATGAACCAGATGCTATTGAACTTCAAATTCGTATTAAGACACGTACATTGACAGTCAGAATCGATAAGCAAAAGATTGCTGTTGCAAGATATGCAATCGACTTTTCTGCATAATTGAATAATCAGGAGTGATGAACATGAGTAGTGATCTTCTCGATGCATTAACTGCATTAGAAAAGCAAAAAGGCATATCAAGAGAGGTACTAGTAGACGCTATTGAAGCGGCTCTTGTAACTGCATATAAACGAAACTTCAATCAAGCTCAAAATGTTCGTGTTGACTTGAATTTAGGAGTAGGAACGATTAAAGTCTTCTCACGTAAAGATGTAGTAGCAGAAGAAGTGGAAGAAGATCGTCTGCAAATTTCACTTGAAGACGCATTGCTTATAAATCCGGCTTATGAAGTAGGGGACATCGTTGAGCAAGAAGTGACACCTCGCGACTTTGGACGAATTGCTGCACAAACTGCTAAACAAGTCGTTACCCAGCGTGTACGTGAAGCCGAACGCGGACTTATTTATGAAGAGTATATCGATCGTGAAGACGATATCGTCAATGGAATTGTAGAGCGTTTTGACGCTCGCAATCTGTATGTAGGGTTAGGGAAAGTGGAAGCTGTACTTCCGATGACCGAGCAAATTGCCTCTGAAAAGTATAATCCACATGACCGCATTAAAGTGTACATTACAAAAGTGGAGCGTACTTCACGCGGACCGCAAGTGTTTGTATCCCGTACACATCCAGGTCTTTTACGCCGACTGTTTGAAATGGAAGTTCCTGAAATATTTGAAGGAATTGTAGAAATCAAATCCATCGCACGAGAAGCAGGAGACCGTTCAAAAATCTCTGTCTTTACAACAAATGAAGAAGTTGATCCAGTCGGTTCATGTGTTGGAGCACGTGGAGCACGCGTTCAATCGATTTCAAACGAACTTAATGGTGAAAAAGTGGACATTGTGGAATGGTCAGAAGACCCAGTTGTCTTTGTTGCGAACGCACTAAGTCCTTCAAAAGTATTGGACGTTCAAGTGAAAGAAGAAGATCGTTCAACAACTGTTGTCGTACCAGATTACCAATTGTCACTTGCAATCGGTAAGCGCGGTCAAAATGCACGTTTAGCTGCAAAATTGACTGGCTGGAAGATTGACATTAAAAGTGAAACAGATGCTCGTGAACTAGGTATCTATCCTCGTTTTGAAGAAGAACAAGCCGAGGTAGAATACGATGAAGAGTCAGAGCAAGTAGATATTTATTCAGATGAAGAAACGACGCTAGATTCGACTGAAGAGTCGGAAGAAATCGATGCGGATTCAATCGACTTGTATCAAGACGAACCTCAATAAGAAGTGACGAAAGGGTGCATACGCATGGCAGTCAATAACCGAAAAGTGCCGTTGCGCAAGTGTGCTGCTACCGGCGAAATGTTTCCTAAGAAGGACATGATCCGGATTGTCCGCACAAAAGAAGGAGAAATATCAGTCGATTTGACTGGTAAAAAATCCGGACGTGGAACGTATGTATCGAAATCTGAAGCAGCTGTAGAAAAAGCGCAAGCGACTCGAGCCATTGAGAGTCAGTTGGGCAGCGCTGTTCCGGAACAAGTGTATGCAGATCTTCTGCATGCGATTCGGAGAGAGGCTATTAAATGATTTCAACTGAAACTAAAATACTCCAACTACTAGGTTTAGCCGCTCGGGCAAGGAAGCTGACAACGGGTGAAGAACTCGTTGTCTCCGAAGTTCGGGCACAAAGTGCAAAACTTGTTATACTATCAGAAGACGCATCTGACAATACGCAAAAGAAACTGTCGGATAAATGTAATAGCTACAACGTTGAGAAGCATGTTTTTGGGAGCCGTGAAGCACTCGGGCATGCAATCGGAAAAGAGTCGCGGGTCGTCCTCGCGGTAACGGACAGCGGTTTTGCTAAAAAGCTGTCCTCGCTCCTCAACGAATTATAACGGGGGTGGGCTAATGACGAAAATACGTGTACATGAATACGCGAAGAAGGTTAACAAATCAAGCAAAGAGGTCATTGAAGAACTAGGTAAAATGAATGTGAGTGTATCAAATCATATGTCAATGATCGATACAAGCTCAGCAGAAAAATTGGATAAGAAGTTTTCAACTACGAAAAATTCGCCATCTAATAACCAAAGTGCTCCTCGTCCTCAAGGACAAAATTCAAATCGTCCACAAGGTCAGTCAGGTAACAACCGCCCACAAGGCCAAAGCAACAACCGTCCACAGGGGCAAAGCAGCAGTCGCCCGCAGGGGCAAACGGGCAATCGTCCTCAGGGTCAGAATAGTAATCGTCCCCAAGGCCAAACGGGTAACCGGCCACAAGGACAAAACAACAATCGTCCTCAAGGACAAACAGGCAACCGCCCACAGGGACAAAATAGCAATCGTCCCCAAGGTCAATCCAACAATCGTCCAGCAAGCGGTGGACAGAGCTCAGCTCCAGCAGGACAAAACCGTCCTAACCAAGGGCCGTCTGCTCAAAACCGACAAGGTGGTGGCGGAAATCGTCGAGGCGGACGTCCGCCAGCACGAGGCATTAACCAAGGGCGTCGTAGACATCGTCCAGCGAACCCGATGCCTAAAGTGGAAAAACCGTTACCGGAAAAAATCACGTTTTATGAATCACTATCTGTTGGAGAACTTGCGAACAAACTAGGTCGCGAGCCATCAGAAATCATTAAGAAGCTATTCCTTCTTGGTGTTATGGCTACCATTAACCAAGAGCTTGATAAAGATGCCATTGAATTGATTTGTGCAGAGTACGATGTTGAAGTGGAAGAAGAAATTCGCATTGATGTAACGGACCTTGAAATTTACTTTGAAGATCCAGATACAGATGAGGATTCTGTTGAAGCTGATACAGAAGCTACTGAGCGTCCACCTGTTGTTACAATCATGGGACACGTTGACCATGGTAAAACAACATTGCTCGACTCCATCCGAGATACGAAAGTCACTCAAGGTGAAGCAGGCGGAATCACTCAGCATATCGGTGCTTATCAGATTAAGTCCGGCGGGAAAAAGATCACATTCCTTGATACACCTGGACACGCAGCTTTCACAACAATGCGTGCACGTGGTGCAAAGGTTACTGACCTCACAATCCTAGTCGTAGCGGCTGATGATGGTGTTATGCCGCAGACCATTGAAGCGATTAACCACGCAAAAGCTGCTGAAGTTCCTATTATTGTTGCAGTGAATAAGATGGATAAACCTACAGCTAATCCGGATCGTGTCATGCAAGAATTGACAGAACATGGACTAGTTCCTGAAGCATGGGGCGGAGATACAATCTTTGTTTCGATTTCAGCATTAAAAGGTGAAGGAATCGATCAGCTGATCGAGATGATTTTACTGGTTGCTGAAGTTGCTGAATTGAAAGCAGATCCTTCTGTTCGAGCAAAAGGGACTGTCATTGAAGCTCAGCTTGACCGCGGTCGAGGTGCAGTTGCAACGTTACTTGTTCAAGATGGAACACTTCGAGTCGGAGATCCGATTGTAGTAGGAAACACTTTCGGTCGCGTTCGTGCGATGATTAATGATGTTGGGCGCCGTGTAAAAGAAGTGGGTCCTTCTGCTCCTGTTGAAATTACTGGGCTTAGCAATGTTCCGCAAGCAGGAGATCGTTTTGTAGTCTTCAAAGATGAGAAAACAGCCCGTCAAATCGGTGAGAGCCGTGCAGGGGAAGCAATCCAAGAACAGCGTACTGAAAAGACGCGTGTTACATTGGATAACTTGTTCGATCAGATGAAGGAAGGCGAAATGAAAGAATTGAACCTGATTGTCAAAGCGGATGTTCAAGGTACAGTGGAAGCAATGGCGGCTTCTCTCATGAAGATTGACGTAGAAGGTGTCAATGTGAAAATCATTCACACTGGTGCTGGCGCCATCAATGAATCGGATATTTCCTTAGCTGCTGCTTCAAACGCGATCGTCATCGGATTCAACGTACGTCCTGATGTAAATGCAAAGCGTGCTGCGGATGAAGAGGGCGTAGACATTCGTCTACACCGTGTCATTTATAAAGTTGTAGAAGAAATTGAATCTGCAATGAAAGGTATGCTTGACCCTGAATTTGAAGAAAAAGTAATCGGTCAAGTAGAAGTCCGTGAAACATTTAAAGTATCTAAAATCGGTACAATTGCCGGAAGTTATGTAACTGACGGTAAGATTACAAGAGATTCCTCAGTTCGTATTTACCGCGACAACATCGTCATTTTTGAAGGAGAACTTGATACATTAAAACGCTTCAAAGATGATGCCAAAGAAGTCGCAAAAGGCTACGAGTGTGGAATCACGATTAAGAACTTCAATGATATAAAAGAAGGCGACATTATTGAGCCATACATCATGCAGGAAATTAAGCGCGTGTGATTGTTTACGCAGAGTGTTCGTTCATCATTCCAATGGCGGCTTCTCTAAAAGATAAACGGTCAGTGCTCAAACGTATGATGGATCGTGTCAAAAATGGGTATAATGTTTCTATAGCTGAATTGGATCATCAAGATTTATGGCAAAGAACAACACTGGGTGTTGTCGCAATTGCTTCATCAACTGAAGCCGCTGAGCGTGAAATTCATCGCGTTCAGCGATTTCTTGAGTCCAATCCAGAGTGGGAACTTACTGAAATACAGATTGACTATCCAGGATAGTGAAGCGGGGTGAAACTCCATGTCAATGCGTGTTAATCGAGTTGCAGAACAAATGAAAAAAGAACTCGGTGACATTATAGGCCAACGTTTAAAAGATCCTCGTATTGGTTTCGTCACTGTTACCGATGTGGAAGTAACAGGGGATCTTCAACAGGCGACGATCTATATTTCTGTTCTCGGAAAAGATTCTGAGAGAGAAGCGTCACTAGAAGGACTTAAGAAAGCAAAAGGATTCATCCGCTCTGAAATTGGAAAACGGATCCGTTTAAGAAAAACACCAGAGATCGATTTCGCGTTTGATGAATCCGTCGCATACGGCAACCGAATCGAATCACTTCTACGTGAAGTGAAGGACGACGAGTCGGACAATTAAACAAAAGGGATCGGTATCCAATTGGATTTCCGATCCCTTTTTACGTTTACATAATACTTAGCTAGCTGGATAAGAGGAGGCGATGAAATGGATGGAATCCTACCGCTGTGGAAAGAAAAAGGGTTAACCTCACATGATTGTGTATTTAAATTACGGAAAATTCTCCGCACGAAAAAAGTAGGACATACAGGAACTCTTGATCCGAATGTAGAGGGCGTCCTTCCGATTTGCATCGGCTCAGCCACTAAAGTTGCATCATATATTACAGATTCAGGAAAAGAATACGTTGCTGAAGTGTTAATTGGAAAGGCAACCGAAACTGAAGATGCGGACGGGGCTGTTGTTGAAGAAGACTTATCGGACAAGGTCATCACTCGGGAACAAATCCTGCAAGCATTAGAATCTTTGACAGGTTCTATCACACAAATTCCTCCCATGTATTCTGCTGTAAAAGTAAATGGAAGAAAACTTTACGAATATGCAAGAAAAGGAATTGAAGTGGAGCGTCCAGAACGGATAGTCCACATCCATGAAATCGAGTTAATAAGTGAAGATGAGCAATTTAAAGGAGTTGAACCTCGTTTTACCATAAGAGTTTCTTGTGGTAAAGGGACGTACATCCGGACACTTGCAGTTCAAATCGGAGAACAACTTGGGTATCCTGCTCATATGTCCCAATTAGTCAGAACGGCATCAGGAACGTTTACACAAAATGACTGCCGTACTCTTGATGAAGTACGCAAGATGCAGGACTCAGGTATTCTTGAAACAATATTAAGACCTTTGGAATCAGCCTTAAATGGAATTGTTGAGGTTCAATTAGATGAAAACGAAGAACTACTATCCAAGATTTTAAATGGTCAAGTTCTACCACTTCATCCAGTATTCAATTCAGAAGACGAAGCGCTGTTTGTGTTAAATAGTAAAGCGCTAGCGGTGTATGCGCCTCATCCAGAAAAACAAGGGCTTATGAAACCGGTGAAAATGTTCCCGATTAATAGGGAAGAGGAGGAGAAGGACATTGGAAGTAATTAACTTGCACGTTGACCATGGAATCGTAAAAATTGTAGACAAAGAATTTTCGGTAGCCATCGGTTTTTTTGATGGGTTGCATAAAGGTCATCAGACAGTCATACAACGAGCGATTGATACATCAAAACAGTTAGATGTTTTACCAGCTGTCATAACATTCAATCCTCATCCCTCGCATCTATTTTCGGGTGAAAAAGGAAAGATTGGTTACATTACGCCTTTGGAAGAGAAAAAGCGAATTCTTAATGAAATGGGTATAGACACCCTGTTTATCATTACATTTGATCGACACCTTGCTGACTTGACACCTGAGGAGTTTGTTATTCAAGTGTTGAAAAAGTTGAATGTGCGTCATGTAACAGCTGGATTTGACTTCACGTTTGGTGCGAAAGGCAAAGGCACAATGGATCAGATGTCTTCTTTAGCTAATGGAGAATTTGGTACGACTCAAGTGGAAAAAGTTGCTGAGAACGATGAGAAAATTTCATCCACACGTATCCGTAAGTTACTCTCGGAAGGAAAAGTAGCAAAAACTGCAGCGTTACTTGGCAGACCTTTCCGTTCAATTGGTAAAGTAGTAGATGGGGATAAACGCGGTAGGCAGCTTGGTTTTCCGACTGCAAATATTATCCCAGGTGCTGAACTCATAGTTCCGCAAAATGGAGTCTATGCCGTTCGATTTACAGTAGACGGAACTACTTATGATGGAGTTTGTAATATCGGCGTCAAACCCACCTTCGATCATCCTGATGAAGCACGAAAAACGATTGAAGTGAATGTCTTCAATTTTGATGGAGATCTGTACGGCAAACAAGCAATTATTGACTGGATTGACCATATTAGACCTGAACAGAAATTCGATTCAATTGACAAGCTGATAAATCAGATTGCGCAAGATAAAGAAACCGCCAAAAAGATTCTTTCTAAAAAAGACTGATGGTTGCAAGGGGAAGTTGCGCATGCTATGATAGGTGAGTGTACAATGTACACGAACCTTTCCTTGGCATGACGATTCACCAACGTATGCTTGGGACTTGGGGATATTAAAGAATGGGAGGTGACTAGGATGGCTATTACACAAGAGCGTAAACATGAATTGATCAACGAATTCAAAACTCATGAAAACGACACAGGGTCTGCAGATGTTCAGATCGCTATCCTTACTGAAGAGATCAACAACTTGAACGAACACTTACGTTCACACAAGAAGGATAACCACTCACGCCGCGGTCTTTATAAGATGGTCGGTACACGTCGTCGTCTTTTGAAGTACTTGCGTGAAACAGAAGTTGCACGTTACCGTGATCTAATCGCTAAACTCGGCCTACGCCGTTAATATTGACAACCGAAAAAGCGGGCTTTGCCCGCTTTTTTCTATGCAAACGAACAATAACACTGATGTTCGGAACTCCTATATCCCATCACTTAATGAAATATTTCGCAAACCTTTGCTTAATTTGATACACTATTACGTAATACATACTACGTATACACAGGATGTAAATCGAGAGGAGATCAATCATGACAGAACACAAAAAGTTTACAATGGATTGGGCTGGCAGAGAGCTCACCATCGAAACAGGACAGCTCGCTAAGCAGGCAAACGGGGCTGTACTCGTACGGTACGGAGAAACAACTGTACTCTCCACTGCAACGGCTTCAAAAAAGCCAAAAGCATTAGATTTCTTTCCACTAACAGTGAATTATGAAGAACGTCTATATGCAGTAGGTAAAATCCCTGGTGGATTTATCAAGCGTGAAGGACGCCCATCTGAAAAAGCGATTTTGACCAGCCGTCTTATTGACCGTCCAATTCGACCTCTATTCCCGGATGGGTTCCGTAATGACCTGCAAGTTATTTCACTTGTGATGTCAGTAGACCAAGACTGTTCATCAGAAATGGCGGCAATGCTAGGTTCATCACTTGCAATTTCCATTTCAGATATTCCGTTTGACGGTCCTATTGCAGGAGTTCAAATCGGTCGTCTGAATGGTGAATTCATCGTCAATCCTACTCCGGCACAACTTGAAGCAAGCGAACTGGATCTTGTAGTGGCTGGAACAAAAGATGCGATTAACATGGTAGAAGCAGGCGCGAAAGAAGTGTCTGAAGATATTATGTTGGAAGCAATCATTTTTGGTCATGAAGAGATCAAAAAACTCGTTGCCTTCCAGGAGAAAATCATTTCTGAAGTCGGTAAAGAAAAGATGGAAATCGAACTATTTGAACTCGATCAGGATCTTGTTTCGACGATTAAGGAGAGCTGTAACAACGACTTAGTCCAAGCAATCCAAACAGAAGAAAAGCATGCACGTGAAGAAGCAATCACTGCTGTGAAAAACGAAGTGATCGCACGTTACGAAGAAAACGAAGCAGATGATGCGACGATGAAACAAGTTCGTAACGTTTTAGAGAAACTTGTAAAAGACGAAGTGCGTCGTCTTATTACAGACGAAAAAGTACGTCCAGATGGTCGGGGACTCGAAGAAATTCGTCCTCTATCTTCTGAAACAGGTATTCTTCCTAGAGCGCATGGTTCAGGTCTATTTACACGCGGACAAACTCAAGCGCTTAGTGTTTGTACATTAGGTGCACTAGGCGAAGTGCAAATTATTGATGGACTTGGATTAGAAGAAACAAAACGATTCATGCACCACTATAATTTCCCGAACTTCAGTGTTGGAGAAACGGGTCCAATCCGTGCTCCAGGTCGTCGTGAAATTGGTCACGGTGCACTAGGAGAACGCGCACTTTCAACAATCATTCCTGATGAAAAAGATTTCCCATATACAATTCGACTTGTCGCTGAAGTTCTTGAATCTAATGGTTCTTCATCTCAAGCTTCAATTTGTGCTTCAACTATGGCTATGATGAATGCAGGTGTTCCAATCAAAGCACCAGTTGCGGGAATCGCAATGGGACTTGTGAAAAAAGGGGACAACTACTCGGTACTGTCTGACATCCAAGGAATGGAAGACCACTTGGGCGATATGGACTTCAAAGTAGCAGGTACAGCTGAAGGAATTACAGCACTTCAAATGGATATAAAAATCGACGGTCTTTCTCGTCAGATTTTGGAAGAAGCATTGACTCAGGCCAAAATCGGTCGTATGAAGATTCTTGGTCATATGCTCGAAACAATTGCACAGCCAGCTCAAGAGCTTTCAAAATATGCTCCTAAGATTATCATGATCCACATCAATCCAGATAAGATCCGTGATGTTATCGGACCTGGTGGTAAAGTTATCAACAAAATTATTGAAGAAACTGGCGTGAAAATCGATACAGAACAAGATGGTACAATCTACATTTCCTCTCCGGATTCTGAGATGAACGACAAAGCGAAGAAGATGATCGAAAACATCGTCCGCGAAGCAAAAGTCGGGGAGTATTACATGGCTAAAGTGAAACGCATTGAAAAGTTCGGTGCTTTCCTTGAGTTATTCCCAGGAAAAGATGGATTGCTCCACATTTCTGAAATTCAAGAAGAACGTACAAAAGCAGTGGAAGACGTTATGAAATTGGGCGACGAACTCTTCGTCAAAGTCATCGAAATTGACAACCAAGGTCGCGTTAACTTATCACGTAAAATCGTCATTAAAGAAGAAAAAGAAAAAGCAGAACAAAAAGGCGAGTAATTTACATCGCAAGAAGCCTCCCTCCCACAGTTGTGAGAGCGGGGCTTTTTTGTTTAGGGATAATAGGGAGGCACAATAATGGTAACTATTCAAACACTAGAAAATGGCGTAAGGGTCGTAAGCGAAGCGATATCCCACGCCCGTTCGGTAACGCTTGGAATATGGGTAAAAGTAGGTTCTGCCGAAGAGTTGAAAGGTGAGGAAGGCATCGCACATTTCATTGAGCACATGCTCTTTAAAGGGACCACTTCCCTGACAGCCAAAGAAATCGCACAGCAATTTGATCGCTTTGGAGGCGATATCAACGCCTTTACGACAAAAGAAGCAACCTGTTTCTATGCCACTGTTTTAGAAGATCGTGCAGCAGACGCAGCTCGTATTTTAGCGGACATGCTATTGAATTCAAAATTAGATGAAACGGAAATGACGAAAGAAAAATCTGTCATTATCGACGAACTTGCATCAGTTGAAGATTCGCCAGAAGAAGATGCGGATGAACGATTATGGGCACTCATGTACCCTAACCACTCCATAGGCAGACCGATCGGAGGCACATCAGAGCGGGTTAAGTCCTTTACAAGACAGAACCTTATCTCATTTATGGATCGTTTTTATACACCGGAACGGATTATTATTTCTGTTGCAGGGAACTTTGATGATTCCTTATTACAAGCGATTGAGCAACTATTTGGTACATTTAGCAAACCCATTCCAGAAGAGCCACGTCCAACTTTAAAACCCGCTAATTTCAAAAGTGGAGAAGGACGAAAAGCAAAAGATATTGAGCAATCCCATCTGTTCCTAGGCTACCCAGGTCTTCCTCTCAAGCACCCTGACATATACAGCTTAGCATTGCTCGATAGTATTCTTGGAGGTACTATGTCATCGCGGTTGTTCCAAGAAGTGAGAGAAGAAAAAGGTTTGGCGTACTCGGTATACTCCTATTATGCCTCTCATGCCGAAGAAGGTGCATTCGTCATTGGCTGCGCAGCCTCTCCAGAGAACGAAAAACAGTTATTTGAAACCGTTCAATCCGTTATTCGCGAAATCATCGAGTATGGAGTAACTGATGAAGAACTCAGGAATGCAAAAGAACAAATGCGCGGAAGTTACCTAATTGGCTTAGAGAGTACAGAAGCGAGAATGCACCGAAATGGCAATAACGAGCTGATCTTAGGCGAACATCGTACGGAGGAGGAAGTCATTGCTCGGATCCAAGCAGTTACGACGAAAGATGTAGCAGAAATGGCAAAAACTTTACTAGGCAATACACCTGCAATATCTATTCTTTCTCCAAATCAAGACTAATCAAACGGATTGTCAGCTTTTCACATGTTCAATCATAGACTGGTTGTAAAGAGACTAGGAGGAATGCATGTGTTATTGTCTGAACTCGCTCAAAAAGAGCTGATTCAAGTAGAAGAGGGGATTCGTTATGGATTTTTAGCGGATACGGATTTGTTATTCGATCGCTCGAGCGGAACTATTATTGGTTTTGAAATTCGTGATCGTACGAGTAAGATACCATTTCTTCAAAAGAAAGAGGCGTCAAAACAATATATTCCGTGGAGCGAAATCGTGTTGATTGGCGAACATCGTATTTTATTTGGTCGTACACACTTCCTGGATGGAGCAGAGTTTGATGAGTGAAGCACGTTGGCTATTGATTGGTTCTGATCGTCGAATAGAAGAATGTGCCCGTTTGTTTAAAGAAAAAGGGTTGGATGTTACTGCTCACTTAAATGATGAAGTATCAGATAAGCTTACTGATAAAATTTGCGAAACTCATCCCACACACATCGTGTTGCCGATACAAGGGGCGAAAGGGCTGCTCGACTCAAAGCTATTTCCAAAGGGAACTGTCTTTTTTACAGGTATTATTCCTGAAATCCAGAAAGCAGAATTGGAATCAGCAGGTCATTTTGTAGCTAGCTATTTAGATGATGAACGATTTGTTTGGAATAATGCTCGTCTTACGGCAGAAGGTTTCGTGAAAGACTTTTATCTGGAAACAAACACGCCGATTGCAAGTACCCATTTTCAAATTGCTGGTTTTGGAAGAGTCGGCAGAATGCTTGCTCACGTTCTCTCGGCAGCTGGTGCCAAGCTGACAATTTTTGCAAGGTCAGAAGCTCAGCTCGGTGAAGCGGAAGCTTTGGGATTTGAAGTGGAAAATCTATCCCCAGATGTTGAATTCAAGCCGGGTTATCTGATTAACACCATTCCCGCGCGATGGCTCACTTTAGTGTCAGAAGATCCTCTCCGTGTGTTTGACCTGGCATCTAAGCCCGGGTGCCTAAAGCCCGGAATGTCCTCTGCATACTATACGTTACACCTCGGACTGCCGGGAAAACACTTCCCACAAAGAGCAGCAAGCTATTTGGCAGATACAATATTGAGGATGTGCAGAGGAAAGGAGTAAAAAAATGCTTGAAAACAAACGTATTGGATTAGGGATTACAGCGTCCCATTGTACGTATGAAGAATTGTTGCCGATGATTACTAAACTTCAAGACGCAGGAGCAACGGTCGTGCCAGTCATTACTCATTCAGTCCTTACAGCAGCTACCCGTTTCGGTACTGGAGAGGAATGGATTGAGAAGATCGAGCGAGCTACCGGCGAAAAAGTGATTTCTTCAATTGCGGGTGCTGAACCCTTTGGACCCTCCACACCGGTCGACTGCATGATTATCGCTCCACTTACAGGGAATTCAATGAGTCGCTTTGCGAACGCCGCCACCGATTCCCCTGTTCTAATGGCTGCTAAAGCCACGTTACGCAATTATTCACCAGTTCTTCTCGGGATCTCAACTAATGATGCTCTGGGATTGAATGCAGCTAACCTAGTCAAATTATTGAATATGAAAAATGTGTTCTTCATCCCATTCGGTCAAGACGATCCCTATAAAAAACCAAACTCCCTCATTAGTGACTTTTCATTAATTGTTGAAGCAGCAGCGGCAGCGATAGAAAAGGAACAGCTCCAGCCTCTATTAATACTTCATTCTTCTGAAAAATAAAGCCACCAATTATTCAATGTTATGGTATAATTCCTGCAATACGAATTATCGATGTCCTCATTTTTTGTATGGCATCGTGTTAGAGAAGGAGAATCATCATGCAGACTTATACAGTTGCGATTGTTGGTGCGACAGGTGCAGTTGGCGCCAAAATTCTTGATAAACTTATTGAGCGGGCTTTCCCTTTCCGTTCTGTGAAATTATTGGCTTCATCGAGATCAGCAGGTACTGTTATACAAGCGGGTGGAAGATTATTCACTATCGAAGAAGCGAAACCAGAGTCATTCAATGGCGTCGATTTTGCTTTTTTCAGTGCGGGAGGCGCAATTTCAGAAGAACTTGCAACTGAAGCCACTCGTCGAGGGACGATCGTGATTGATAATACAAGTGCGTTCAGAATGGATGCAGAGGTTCCACTTGTTGTCCCGGAAGTGAATCCAAAAGCATTGAACACCCATAATGGGTTGATCGCAAATCCGAACTGCTCAACGATTCAAATGGTCGTTGCACTTAATCCTATAAAAGAAGCATTTGGCATTAAGAAAATACTTGTATCTACGTATCAAGCGGTTTCTGGTGCAGGAGCAGATGCGATCTTGGAATTGAAATCGCAAAGTGGACAATTTGACAGTAGAGCGGAAAATTCAGCGTCACAGCTGCCGAGCGCTGGTGCTGAGCGACATTATCCAATTGCATTTAACGCGATTCCGCAAATCGATTCTTTTGATGATATGGGGTATACAAAAGAAGAATGGAAAATGATTAATGAAACGAAAAAAATATTCAATGATCCTTCCATCGCTGTTTCCGCAACTTGCGTGAGATTGCCAGTCGTCACGGGGCATTCAGAATCGGTATATGTGGAAATAGATAAAGAAGGCATTACAGCGGAGGAATTCAGTCGGGCGATTGCAAAAGCACCAGGTGTGGTCGTTCAAGATAATCCATCAACTCAAACGTATCCAATGCCGCTTTTTGCCGAAAATAAGGACGATGTCTACGTAGGACGTATACGGAAAGATCCTGATCATCCAAGAGGCTTTCACTTGTGGATTGTCGCGGATAACTTGTTGAAGGGTGCTGCGTTAAACTCTGTTCAAATTGCAGAACAGCTCCTTAAAAATCGCGACGCACAAAACAACTAGATAACTGAAAAGGAAGGGTGCGAATGAAGTTAGGTTCGATTGGTACAGCGATGGTCACACCGTTTAACGAAGAAGGTGAGATTGACTATGAAGTGACACGACTTCTTATTAATCACTTAATCGAAAACGGAACGAATTCGCTCATTGTCAATGGAACAACTGGGGAATCACCTACTTTGTCAGAAGAAGAAAAAGAGCAGTTGCTCGCTCATGCAATTTCAATTGTGGATAAACGAATCCCAGTCATTGCTGGTACGGGAAGTAATAATACCCGTGCTTCAATACGAGCAACAAAACGTGCCGAACAGCTTGGTGCTGATGGGGTAATGCTTGTAGTGCCCTATTACAACAAACCTGATCAAAACGGTATGTACGAACATTTTAAATCCATTGCAGAAAGCACTTCACTACCGGTATTGCTCTATAACATTCCTGGAAGATCCGGTGTGAATTTATCCGCAGAAACAGTGATTCGATTATCAAACATATCGAACATTGAAGCTGTTAAAGAAGCGAGCGGAGACTTGTCACAAATGGCTGCAATTATTGAAGGAACAGACGATACATTCAGTGTCTACAGTGGTGATGATGCGTTAACATTACCGCTGATGGCAATTGGTGGATCCGGAGTTATTTCCGTATCTTCGCATATCGTCGGACTCGAGATGCAACGCATGATCCACGATTTTCAGAACGGAAACATTGCCAATGCGGCCTTGCTCCATCAATCTCTCATGCCGCTGTTTCAATCGGTATTTTCAAAACCTAACCCAGTGCCAATTAAGTATTTCTTGAAAAAGGCTGGGCTTCCAGTAGGAGATGTACGTTTACCCCTTGTCGGAATTTCAGAAGTGGATTCTTATTTGGACCTTACTCTACAAACATTTAAACAACAATTTGATTCGAAAAAGAAATAGCCGGCGAGACTGCCGGCTTTTTTTGTTTGTGCAGAAGTGCTATGTCAAGTATAATGAGAACTAATCGTTTAGCGCGGGAATTTTATATAGGAGGAAACAATGTGACTAAAGTCAAAAATGAAGTAATAAAAGTCATTCCGCTTGGCGGGGTGGGAGAATTAGGGAAATCGATGTATGTGGTAGAAATCGATGATGAATTATTTGTTGTCGATGCGGGCCTGATGTTCCCAGAAGAAGAAATGCTGGGAATCGATTTCGTAATTCCGGATATGACATACCTAGAAGAAAACAAAGAACGTGTTAAAGGGATTTTCTTAACGCACGGTCACGAGGATGCAATTGGTGCAATCGCGTATTTGTTACAAAAAGTACAAGCTCCAGTTTACGGATCAAAACTTACACTTGCACTTGCTAAAGAGCATTTAAAAGTGATGCCTGCTCCTTCGAATGTGAAGTTTTTCGAAGTGTCAACAAAGAGTCGTATGAACTTCAAACGTACATACGTGACATTTTTCAATACGACTCATAGTATTCCAGATGCACTTGGTATTGTGTTCCATACGAGTGAAGGAGCAATCGTTCACACAGGAGAGTTCAAATTTGACCAAGCAGCTAAAGGACCTTACAAGCCTGACCTTGGGAAGATGGCAGCTCTTGGCGAAGAGGGTGTATTTATTTTAATGTCCGACTCAACAGAGGCTGAGCGACCAGGTTATACAACATCGGAAACAGTAGTCGAAACTCAATTGTCAAAAACTTTTTATGGAGCAGAGGGAAGAATTCTAGTGGCAGTCTATGCTTCGAATTTCTTACGAATCCAGCAAGTTTTAGACAAAGCGGCTGAGGCAGGCAAGAAAGTTGCTGTTGTCGGTAAAAGCTTGGAAAGCTATTTTGAAGTCGGCGTAAAACTTGGCTATTTAAATGTTGGCGAAGGAATCGTCATTTCTGTTAAAGATATAGGGAACTACAATGATAGCGAAGTCGTCATTATTTTGACAGGTAACCAAGGGGAACCACTCGAAGCACTTGAAAAAATCGTACGCAAACATCATCGGGATATTCGTATTAAAGATACAGATACGGTGTTAATCACGGTTACACCGTCTCCAGGATCTGAGGTCTCTGTATATTCAATGATGAACGAACTTGCAAAAGCGGGTGCAACCGTCTTGACGTCTGCGCGTAATGTCCATGTTTCAGGACATGGTAGTCAAGAAGATTTGAAAATGATGCTTAATCTTATGCAACCGAAAAACTTCATTCCGGTAACGGGTGAATACAGAATGCTTATTGCTCACTCGAAACTTGCACAAGAGACTGGAATGCGCAAAAACCAGATATTCATTGCAGATAAAGGCGATATCGTTGAATACAAGAATGGTAAGATTAGAATGAGTGGTCGCGTAACTGCAGGAAATATTTTGATTGATGGAATTGGCGTAGGGGACGTTGGAAATATTGTCTTGCGCGATCGTAAACTCCTATCCCAAGATGGGATCTTTACAATTGTCATTACATTAAGCCGTAAACAAAAGAAAATTGCGGCAGGTCCTGAAATTGTCTCCCGTGGATTTGTCTACGTTCGTGAATCAGAGGAGCTGCTAGAAGAAGCATCTAATCTGATTCGTAAAATTGTAGAAAAATATGTGAATAAAGAAACGTTTGAATGGACAAACATTAAACAAGAGATCCGAGACACGCTCAGCTCTTATTTGTATCAACAAACGAAGAGACGCCCAATGATTATTCCAATAATAATGGAGTATTGATCGTAAGATTCTTCTTAAGGATTTCCTTGCCGTCAGGCAGGAAATCCTTTTTTCGCAAAAAGGAGGTACAGCATGTCTAAGAAAGTCTCAAAAAAGAAAAAGAAACGATCACCAAGTAAAAAAAAGGGGAAATCGCCATTAAATCCTCTTTTGTTTGAAGTAATTGGTTTAGCGATGCTTGCACTTGCAGTCATCATGATTTTTGAATTTGGAATTGTGGGTAGAGGTTTAGGTTCATTTGGCAGATTCCTTTTTGGTAATTGGCATGTAGCTTTGCCGTTCATCCTAATAGTTCAAGCAATCCTGTTTATGGTGAAACGTGGAGAACTTGGTTGGAAAAATCGGATTGTCGGTGGAAGTCTTTGCATACTAGCAAGCTTGCTCTTATTTAGCCACATCCTTTTGTTTAAAGAACTGTCCGCTAGTCGTGTCCTTATGTCGGATTCCGCTCTAAAGGAAACGTGGAAAGTACTTATCTCAAATGGAGGGATTAGTACTAGAAGTGGAACGCTTGGCGGCGGCATGATCGGGGCCGTCCTTTTTGCAATGTTCTATTCACTCTTCGATTCTGCAGGTGCAGCTGTCGCGGGTGTATTGCTTTTATTGACAGGTCTGATTCTCGTATCTGGTAAAGCGCTCGCGCCATATCTTGCTGAGTGGTTTCCAGCTGCATTCTCAACTGTAAAACAGAAACTAAAAGGCATTAATTTCCGTACTGCACCTAAAGTAACGCCAGAAAAGAAGTCAAAACCAATACGGACAACACGCTCGAGCAAGCATCAGAAGGAGCCTGTTCAAGAAAAAGAATCTACAACGAATGTTGTAGGGATGCATGAGGAAGAGGAACCTTATGTACAGCCGATCATTTCAGCATTTAATGAACGGAATGAAGAAGCAGAAAAACCAACGCAAAAAGAGACAGAATCTGTACCTCATGTAGATGAAAAGGAGCTCGATTCTACTGAAATATCTAACGATCCTTATCAAGGTGTCTCGGGAGAAAAAGAGAACGAATCCTACCAGTTGCCATCGTTTAATCTATTGAAACAACCTCCTGAAAATGATCAGTCAGGTGAATACAACGCAATACAAGCAAACGCACAAAAATTGGAACGGACATTTCACAGTTTTGGCGTGAAAGCACGCGTTACCCAAGTCCATCTAGGCCCTGCGGTAACCAAGTATGAAGTACTGCCAGATACCGGTGTGAAAGTAAGCCGAATTGTCAGTTTAGCTGATGACATTGCGCTTGCACTTGCAGCAAGTGGAATCCGGATTGAAGCACCAATTCCAGGGAAATCAGCTGTAGGAATTGAAGTACCTAATACAGCGGTTGCAGTAGTGAGTTTGCGTGAAGTGCTAGAAGCGAAAGAGAATAACCGTCCGGATTCGAAACTTCTTATTGCTTTAGGACGAGATGTCACAGGAGAGGCAATGCTCTCAGAGTTGAACAAGATGCCTCACGTGCTAATCGCGGGAGCCACCGGTAGTGGTAAGAGTGTCTGCGTAAACGGAATCATTATTAGCATTATAATGAGAGCTAAGCCACATGAAGTGAAAATGATGATGATTGACCCTAAGATGGTCGAATTGAATGTTTACAATGGGATTCCTCATTTACTGGCGCCAGTTGTTACAGACCCTAGGAAAGCGGCTCAAGCCTTGAAGAAAGTCGTATCTGAAATGGAAAGACGCTATGAGCTATTTTCCCATACAGGCACGAGGAATATTGAGGGATATAATACACATATCGACACTTGGAATGAAGAAAATGATGAAAAGCACCCGAAAATGCCTTATATCGTAGTCATCGTGGATGAGCTTGCGGACTTAATGATGGTTGCATCCAACGAAGTGGAAGATGCAATTACAAGACTTGCTCAAATGGCCAGAGCTGCCGGGATCCATTTGATTATCGCAACTCAGCGACCAAGCGTAGATGTCATCACAGGAATCATCAAAGCTAATATTCCATCTAGAATTGCATTTTCGGTCTCTTCTGCCATCGATTCCCGAACGATTCTTGATAGTGGCGGCGCGGAAAAGCTTCTTGGAAGAGGAGATATGCTCTTCCTGCCAGCAGGTGCTTCCAAGCCAACGCGGGTTCAAGGCGCTTTTGTTTCGGATCGTGAAGTAGAGTCAGTTGTGGACTTTGTCATACAGCAACAAAAAGCGCAGTATCAGGAAGAAATGATTCCAACAGAAATCGAAGAAGTGCATCATTTTGATGAGACGGATGAGCTCTATGATGATGCGGTCCAGTTAGTCGTAGAGATGCAAACTGCCTCAGTTTCCTTACTACAAAGACGTTTCCGTGTAGGGTATTCAAGAGCGGCACGCATTGTCGACCAAATGGAAATGCGTGGGGTGGTAGGGCCTCCAGAAGGAAGTAAGCCGAGACAGGTATTGGTAGGGAAAGATTCAACAGACGTGTAACACAGGAATTTGTCAGATTTAGAACAATAAGCAGGTGTAGAAAATTATTTTTTTGAAACGATGTTTATTTTCTCTTCGTTAAATGTTATAGTATGGGTGAATAGAACGACGTTAAACATCAGAGGTCTGACCTCGGCCGGAGGGAGATGGGTTGATGATAAAGGCAGACCAAAGACATTTATATGTCCAAGTCATCGAGCATATTAAGCAGGACATTGAGGCCGGCGTGTTTAAAGAAAATGAAAAATTCCCTTCGGAGTTTGAACTGGCTAGGACGTTAGGAGTAAGTCGGGCGACATTGCGAGAAGCACTTCGTGTATTAGAAGAAGAGAAAATAATTGTTCGAAAACACGGCGTCGGGACATTTTTGAAAGCGCGTCCATTGTTCTCTTCAGGCATCGAAGAACTATCAAGTGTTTCTTCTATGATTCGGGATGCCGGTATGGAGCCAGGAACGATTTTTCTTGAAGTTTCAGATGCACTTGCAACGGAAGAGAGTATTGAAAAGTTCGGTTGCACCTATGAGGACTCCATTGTTACAATTAAGAGAGTTCGAACAGCTGACGGTGAACCCGTCGTATATTGTGTTGATCAAGTAAACGAGAAGGATCTTCAAACGGAAGCGTCAACTCTTATGAAGAATTCGATTTTTGATGCGCTAGAAAAAGATGGGTCAATTCACATTACCCAAGCGATAGCGCATATTGAACCTGTAGGATACGATCATGAAGCATCTTCCATACTTAGGTGTGGCGTCGATGTCCCACTGCTTGTATTGCTACAAAAACACTACACAGAAACTGGTGAGATGGTCCTATTCTCGAAGAACTATTTTCGCGCGGACAAATTCAGCTTCCACGTAGTACGTAAACGGGTATAAGGCGATTTCGCCATAATCATACCAACATATAAATAGGGAGGTCACAAAATGAGTAAACGCAGATTTGGTCTTGCACTGTCTCTTGTACTTGCTGCAGGTACAGTTTTGGGAGCTTGTGGTTCAGACAAAGAAGAAGGCAAGGGAAGTGACAAAGGTTCATCTTCTGACGGAGGCAATACATCTGAATTTTCTCTTGGAATGGTAACGGATGTCGGTGGTATTGACGACAAATCTTTCAACCAATCCGCTTGGAAAGGAATTCAGGACTTTGGTTCGGAAAACAGCTTGAAAAAGGGCGATGGAGGATTTGACTACTTGCAATCACAAAGTGATGCAGACTACACAACAAATCTAAATGCGCTCGCTCGACGTGATTTCAACTTGATCTTTGGTGTTGGATTCCTTATGGAAGATGCAATTGACACAATTGCTCAACAACAAAAAGATACTGAGTTCGCTATCATTGATGGTGTTGTTGAACAGCCAAACGTAGCAAGCGTGCTCTTTAAAGAACAAGAGGGTGCATACCTTGCAGGTGTTGCTGCAGCTCTAATGACTAAATCCGATAAAATCGGTTTTGTTGGCGGTATGGAAATTCCAGTAATCGAACGTTTTGAAGTTGGTTTCTTAGCGGGTGTTAAAGCCGTTCGTCCAGACATTAAAGTAGATGTTCAATACACAGGTGCATTTGATAAAGCAGAACTTGGTAAAGCAGCAGCTAACCGCATGTATTCATCAGGCGTAGATATTATTTTCCACGCAGCTGGTGGTAGTGGTAACGGTGTATTCAGTGAAGCTAAAGAACGTAAATCAGCAGACAAAGATGCATATGTATGGGTAATCGGAGTCGACTCTGACCAGTACGACGAAGGTCAAGTTGGAGACGAGAACGTAACATTGACTTCAATGTTGAAGCGTGTTGATAACGCTGTAAACGATATCGCGAAGCTTTCTAAGGAAGGTAAATTCCCTGGCGGCGAAACAAAAGTTTACGGTTTGCATGATGAAGGTGTAGCGCTTGCAGATTCACGCGGTGCGATTCCTGAAGATGTACTTGCTGAAATCGAGAAGTATGACAAAGATATTTCCGATGGCAAAATCGAGGTTCCAGGTGAAAAGTAAGAGGACTCTCTAATGAAAAGAATGGGGGCCGGTTCATACCGGCCTTCGTTGTTTTTATATACATAGTCAGAATCAGAAATTCCTAAATTGACAGACTAAAAGGTTCTGTTTGGAATCTTTTATTGTGTTAATTTAACAAACAAAACTAGTAGAAACTATAAGCAAGGAAGTGAGATCAGTGGAATACGTCATCGAGATGCTGAATATCAAAAAGAAATTTGGCACTTTCTATGCGAATAACAATATTACTCTCCAGTTGGAAAAAGGCGAGATTCATGCTCTCCTCGGAGAAAATGGTGCAGGTAAGTCCACATTGATGAATGTATTATTCGGTCTATACCAGCCAGATGGCGGAGAGATTAGAGTTAAAGGCAAAAAAGTAGACATCACAGATCCTAACGTAGCCAACGACTTGGGAATCGGAATGGTGCATCAACACTTTATGCTTGTTGAGAATCTAACAGTTACTGAAAATATTATTCTTGGCAGTGAACCTACCAAGATGGGGATGCTCAACATCAAGGACTCTGCTAAGAAAGTAGCGGAAATTTCAAAACTATATGGGTTGGATGTTGACCCGCATGCGAAGATTGAAGACATTTCGGTCGGAATGCAACAACGTGTGGAAATTCTGAAAACACTTTATCGTGGAGCAGAAATTCTAATTTTTGATGAGCCGACAGCATCTTTAACGCCACAGGAGATAGATGAATTAATTAGAATTATGCACAAGTTGATTGAAGAAGGAAAGTCAATCATTCTAATTACTCACAAACTACAAGAGATTATGTCAGTTTCAGATCGTGTAACTGTTATTCGTAAAGGGGAAGGGATCGGTACGGTTATTACTGCTGAAACGAATCCTGAAGAACTTGCTACGCTTATGGTTGGGCGCCAAGTTACATTCAAAACAGAAAAAGGACCATCGCATCCTACAGAAGAAATTTTGAAGATTGAAAACCTTGTCGTAACAGATTATCGAGGTATTGAAAAAGTAAAAAACCTAAACCTATCTGTCCGTCGAGGTGAAATTGTTGGTCTCGCTGGAATTGATGGCAATGGTCAGTCCGAACTGATTGAAGCAATTACAGGACTGCGCAAAGTGAAGTCCGGTAAAATCATCATGGGTGATAAAGACGTTACGAATAAGAACCCAAGACATATTACCGAAAATGGATTGGGGCATATCCCGCAAGACCGTCATAAACATGGTCTTGTTCTGGATTTCAGTGTTGGATATAACGCTGCTTTGCAGTCCTATTATCAAAAACCATTTTCCGCGAATGGTCTTATGAACTACAAGGAAGTAACGAAACATGCAAACAAACTAATTTCGGACTTTGATGTTCGAACACAAGGTGAACACGAACTTGCTCGTGCTCTTTCTGGAGGAAATCAACAGAAGTTGATTATCGGTCGTGAAGTGGACCGGAACCCAGATCTACTGATTGCGGCACTTCCTACCAGAGGACTTGACGTGGGCGCTATTGAGTTTATTCACAAACGTCTCATTGAACAGCGTGATAATGGGAAAGCAGTTCTGTTAATTTCGTTCGAGCTAGATGAAGTAATGAACGTATCCGATCAGATTGCCGTTATTTATGATGGCGCGATTGTTGACACGGTAACCCCTGCTGAAACGAGTGAACAAGAACTCGGTCTGTTCATGGCAGGACATAACAAAAGTGAAATTGTTGAAGGCAATGACGGTGCTGTATTGAAAGAAGGTGATGACGATCATGTCTAATCGATTAATAAATGTGCTCGTTCCGGTGATTTCAATTATCCTCGGATTACTAGTCGGAGCGGTTGTCATGCTTGTAAGTGGCTACGATCCTGTAGCGGGTTATATTGCACTTTGGAACGGTATATTTGGTGATGCTTATGCGATTGGAGAAACCATTCGTCAAATCAGCCCATATATCCTTGCTGGACTAGCGGTTGCTTTTGCCTTCCGAACAGGTCTATTTAATATCGGAGTTGAAGGTCAGCTGATCGTTGGTTGGTTCGCAGCAGCTTACGTAGGTATGGCTTTCGAATTACCGAAAATCATTCACTTGCCGCTAGCATTGCTTGCAGCGGCAGCAGCAGGAGCAATTTGGGGTCTAATTCCGGGTTTGCTGAAAGCGACTTTGAAAGTTCACGAAGTAATTGTCACTATTATGATGAACTATATTGCACTGTATGTTGTGAACGCGCTTATTAAAGTGTTGGCTAATGGCGGATTTAAAACAGAAAAAATCCATGATACGGCATCATTGCGTTCGGACTTCTTATCGGAGCTTACAGATTACTCTACGCTTCACTACGGAATCTTTGTCGCACTCTTAATGGTGTTCGTAATGTGGTTCATCCTAGAAAAGATGAAACTAGGATACGAGCTTAAATCAGTTGGTTTTAACGAAAATGCTGCACAATATGCAGGAATGAGTGTTAAGAAAAACATTATCATGGCCATGCTCATTTCAGGAGCATTCGCTGGTCTGGCGGGTGCAATGGAGGCACTTGGAACATTCGGCAACATGTCTACAAGAGCTGGATTTACTGGAATCGGTTTTGACGGAATCGCGGTTGCCTTGTTGGGTGCAAATACTCCACTAGGTGTAGTTTTCGGAGCGAGTTTGTTTGGTTCGCTTAAATATGGTGCAAACAATATGCCGAATGCTGCAAATATACCGATTGAAATTGTATCAATTGTTATTGCGTTAATAATCTTCTTTGTAGCATCTGGTTATATCATTCGCGTAGGATTACAACGAATTAGCAAGAAAAAGGAGGCGAAGTAAGATGGGTGGCTTTCTCGATATACTCTATTTCATCGTTCCAATATCGATTGCTTACGCTGCGCCTCTAATTTTCACCGCAATTGGCGGTGTATTCTCTGAACGCTCAGGTGTCATTAACATTGGACTCGAAGGATTAATGGTTATGGGTGCATTCGTAGGAATTGTCTTCAATCTATTTTTTGCGGATACATTTGGTGCATGGACTCCTTGGGTTTCGATTTTAGCTGCGATGCTTGTTTCGGCAGTTTTCTCACTCATGCATGCAGTTGCATCTATTTCATTTCGTGCTGATCAGGTCGTCTCGGGTGTTGCAATAAACTTACTAGGTATTGCAATTGCTTTGTTCTCAGTAAAAATGATTTATGGTAAAGGACAAACCGACTTTATCCAAGAGAAAATTCCACGGTTTAACATACCTTTTTTACAGGATATCCCGGTAATAGGACCAATGTTCTTTAAGTCGGTATATGGATCATCTATTTTAGCGGTTGCAATTGCAATCCTTGCTTGGTTTATCATCTTTAAGACACCGTTCGGATTGCGTCTTCGCTCTGTAGGGGAACATCCGATGGCGGCGGATACGATGGGGATTAAAGTCAATCGAATTCGCTATATTGCAGTGATCATTTCTGGTGGTCTTGCTGGTATAGGTGGAGCTGTCTATGCACAAACTATGACAAATGATTTTGGCCATGCAACTATTAACGGTCAAGGATTCATGGCATTAGCAGCAATGATTTTCGGTAAGTGGCATCCAATTGGAGCGATGGGCGCAGCGCTATTCTTCGGATTTGCTCAAGCGCTCGCAATCAGTTCTTCTGGAATACCATTTATGCAAAACGTCCCTTCTGTATTTTTGTATATTTTGCCTTATGCGCTTACGATTATTGCGCTTGCTGGATTTATCGGAAAAGCGAATGGACCGAAAGCGATTGGAGATCCCTACATCAAAGGTTCTCGATAATCATTTACTGCTCGAAATGTCCCACTAAGGACACTTCGGGCAGTTTTTTGTTGGAACTGTTCACTTGTATGAGAACGTTTGGAAATGTATAGTGAAGTTGGAAAGAAGCATACTACTAGAACACGCGATTTGCGTGAGAATATCGGCATATACCTATCCTATAGATTGAGGTGTTTTTTGCATGTTCCATAAAACCGAACTTCAATCTGGCGTAAATTTGTATACACGTCAGACTGCACAGTTTAAAACCGTGAGCGTTGCCATTAAATTTACGGCTCCTTTGACAGAAGAAAACGCAGCGGCACGTACAGTACTTGCTAATGTGTTGGAGGATTCTTCTGCACATTACCCAACCCGTACAAAGTTGCGACAAGCGTTGGAAGAGTTATATGGCGCTGTGTATTATACAGACACAAGTAAAAGAGGGAATGAGCATATCTTTACAATTTATGCTGAAAGCGTAAACGAAGAGTATTTACGTAATCCTGAGATGCCTGTTTTTGAGCAGCTTTTAACACTTGTCACAGAGAGTTTGTTTAAACCCAATTTGAAAGATGACCTTTTCGATGAAGCCATTGTAGAAAGAGAAAAACAAACGGTTATTGATCGAATCGGTTCCATTTATAATGATAAAACCCGATTTGCGAACAAACGGATGCTCGAACTGATTCGCTCAGGTCAGCCAGCTTCATTATCTGCTTCCGGAACGGAAAAGGCGGTCGCTGCTATTACTAAGGAGTCGCTAAAAGCAACCTATGATCAGATGTTGAGCGATGATACAATTGATATCTATATTCTTGGAGATGTCGATGTGGATCAGCTGACAGATCGTGCAAAAACATTATTCCCTTTCACGAAAGGAACACGTAAATCTGTACCTGTAACAGTATCGAAAATGAGTGAAGAAGTCCCAACTGCTAAACATATCCGCGAAAGACAAGAGATGAAGCAAGGTAAGCTGAACATGGCTTTCAGTACGCCAGTCGGTTTTAAGCATCCAGATTACCCAAAAATGCAAATGATGAATGGTGTATTAGGTGGATTTGCCCATAGTAAATTGTTTATCAATGTACGTGAGAAAGAGAGTCTCGCTTATTATTGTTCGAGCTCATATGCATCTCATTATGGATTGCTTTATATCATGTCTGGAATTGATGCTGAACAGGAAGAAAAAACAGCTGCGCTCATTGACCAACAAATCGAAGCACTTCGAAATGGTGATATTTCTGACTTGGAAATTCGACAAACGCTAGCGCTTTTGTCAAATAGCATCCGTAGTTCATTTGATTCCGCGAAGGGACAGATTGAAATTTACGACCAATACAAGTTATTAGATGAAAACTTTTCATCGGATAAGCTCATTGAAAAATGGGAGCGGGTAACGAAAGAGGATATTCAGGAGATGGCCGCGTTATTGACGAAGGAAATCACATATCTTCTTTCTGGAAGGGAGGCAATGGATCATGAATAAAATTCACTTTGACCAACTACAAGAAACGCTGTATCATCAGAAACTTGAAAATGGACTCAATGTATATGTCCTCCCGAAAGAAGGGTTTTCAAAAACGTATGTAACGTTTACAACAAAGTACGGTTCAGTGGATCGGACATTCATACCCCGTGGTGGGAAAGAACTGGTAACGGTGCCTGACGGAATTGCTCACTTCCTAGAGCATAAGATGTTTGAGAAAGAAGATGGAGATGTTTTTCAACAGTTCAGTGAAAACGCGGCAGCAGCGAATGCATTCACTTCGTTTACTCGGACATCGTATTTGTTTTCATCCACATCTGAGCTGTATGAAAATACAAAAACTTTACTCGATTTTGTTCAACAACCTTATTTCACTGAAAAAACAGTGGAGAAAGAAAAAGGGATCATCGCTCAAGAGATTACGATGTATGACGACCAGGCCGATTGGCGCCAATACTTTGGTACTATCGAGAATTTGTTTGAAAACCATCCAGTTCGGATAGACATTGCCGGTACCGTGGAAACAATTCAAGACATTACTGCAGAGCATTTGTATGAGTGTTATGAAACATTTTACCACCCATCCAACATGGTGTTCTTTGCTGTCGGTAACGTAAATCCTGAAGAAATGATGAAGTTTGTAGAACAAGATCAGCAAGCGAAGTCATTTGAAGTGCCAGAACCTGTTGTTCGTAGTTTCCCGAACGAACCAGATTATGCTGCCAAAAAAAGAAGTGAGCTGTATATGGACGTGTCCAAACCTAAATTGATGGTTGGAACAAAATGCCGCAATACCGATATGTCCGGAAAAGATATGCTTATCAGAGAGTTGGCATCTGATGTGACGCTGGATATATTGTTCGGCAGATCTTCAGATTTCTTCACACAAGCCTATAATGAGGGCTTGATAGATGAATCATTCGCCTATGAATTCAATCTTGAAAACGGATTTGGCTTTGCAGCAATCGGGTCTGATACAGAAAAGCCTGACGAACTTGAAAAACTGATAAAACGTGTTCTCGACGATGCCAAAAATAATTGGTCCATTACAGATGAGCAACTTGAGCGAATTCGCAAGAAACGAATCGGTTTATTTATGAGAGCCTTGAATTCTCCGGAGTATATTGCGAATCAATTCACGCATTACAATTTCAATGAGATGAATTTGTTTGACGTTGTTCCGGTGTTAGAAGGACTAACAACAGATCAGTTGAAAGCTGCATATGACGATCTTTATTATGAAGACGGTCAAACAATCATGACAATTTATCCTTCGGAGCAATCTAAGTGAGTTTTAAAAACTATGCCCTCGTTCTCGGAGCGTCTGGTGGGATAGGCGAAGCCATTTGCAAGAGCTTAGCAACAGAGGGCTGGTCTTTGTATATGCATTACAACAGCGGGGAACAGAGGGTCAACAAGATGCAAAAGGAACTCAGCGAGAGTTATCCTTCTGGAGATTTTAAATGTGTTCAATCGGATTTTTGTCAGCTAGGAGCTGCCGAACGGCTAGCTGCTCAGCTGACTGATGTCCGAGCTATAATTGTAGCGAACGGGCAATCGATGCTGAAACTCTTAACAGAAACAACAGAAGAAGAGATGGAATCACTGTGGCGTGTTCATGTCCAAAACCCAGTTCGAATGGTTAGTTTACTTTCTGCGGGCTTACGGTCCTATTCAACTTCCTATGTTGTGTTTATTGGATCTATATGGGGTAACACAGGAGCCGCAGGTGAAGTGATGTATTCGAGTGTTAAAGGTGCACAGCATGCGTTTGTGAAAGCCTATGCTAAGGAAGCTGCATATGGTGGGATTCGCGTGAATGGTATTGCCCCTGGATGGATTGAAACACGGATGAATGGAGAAATCCCTGAAGATGAAAGACAAATGGTCATGGAAGAAATTCCACTTATGATTCCAGGAAGACCTGCAGAAGTAGCTGAACTTGTCCACTTTTTAACAAGTGGAAAAGCCGATTATATGACTGGGGAGATCCTGAAGTTGAATGGCGGCTGGTATATCTGACCAGTTCGTGGACAACTGGGTCTCCTTGTTTTAGTTTTTCGCTTTCACTCAAGCACTAATTCAGCTATTATAGAAACTAAGCTGTTGTTTTTTGCGTCCTATCCAATGAGTGGTGAACAGACGAAGGAGGGATTCCATTGGGTGAGTGGTACTTGGAATACAAATTGCAAGTGAATCGCCCTGGTCTTTTGGGGGATATTGCTACATTGCTTGGGATGCTCCGAGTCAATATTGTCACCATCAACGGAGTAGATGGGAATACACGCGGTATGCTTGTACGGACTGAAGATGATGACCAAATCAGACGGTTTGAACTAATTGCATCGACGATGGAACAAATTGAAATCCGTAAAATTAGAGAACCGAAACTAAGGGACGTTCTTGCAGTTCGACACGGACGATATATCCAACGAACAGTGGATGAGCGTAAAACCTTCCGATTCTTACGTAGTGAATTAGGGGTCTTAGTGGACTTTATGGCAGAGATCTTCAAGACAGAGGGACATAAGCTTGTTGGGATTAGAGGAATGCCTCGAGTTGGGAAAACAGAGTCTGTTGTCGCAGCAAGTGTCTGTGCAAACAAAAAGTGGATTTTTCTTTCGTCAACGATGATAAAACAGACAGTCCGCAACAGTTTAATGGGTGATGAGTTTTCAAAAGATAATATTTTCATTTTAGACGGAATCGTAACGAGAAAAGCTGAAGATGAGCGTCATATGCAGTTAGTTAGAGAAATGATGCGACTCCCTTCAACAAAAGTTGTGGAGCATCCTGATATGTTTGTTCAACACTCGGAATATTCAATCGAAGATTTTGATTACATTATCGAACTGCGTACAACACCCGAACAGGAGATTACATATGAAGTTATCCAAAATAACGGGATGATTTCTGGCCGTGATGGCGCGGGCGGCTTTGGTATGTTCAATTTTTAAAACAGGCAGGTGATAAAGTTGTCCGGTTTAGGCGATCGCCTTAAAGAGGCGAGAAAAGCAAAAGGGTACACCTTGGATGACTTACAAGCAATTACTAAGATTCAGAAACGGTATTTGACTGGAATTGAAAACGAAGACTACAGTATGATGCCAGGTTCATTTTATGTTCGTGCATTCATCAAGCAATACGCTGAAGCAGTTGGGCTCGACGCTCAAGAAATGTTGTCGTTGTACCGTGAGAACGAATCCTCAGAGCAAATGAAAGAAGAGGAGATTCAACGAAGTGCTCCCCAACTGTCACAAAAAACAGGCTATATGAAATCCGGTAGAATGAACGAAGTCCTACCTAAAATTATTGTAGCCTTGTTCATCATCGTTATTCTTGCTGTTGTTATTTTTCTTTATCAACACCAGGCAAATACGCCGGAACCTGAAGTAGGGAAATCCGATGAGATTACAGTTGATAAAAACAAACCAGAAGATTCGAAAGCAGATGGGAAAAAAGATGAGGATGGCAAAGATGCGGAATCTAAAGATGATGCAACTAAGCCAAACGAACCTGAAGAGGAGCCAGAAGAAAAACCAGCTCCTGAACAGACGCTTACACAAGGTACGGTAAACGGTCCTACTACGACATTTACGCTAGAAAATACTGATACATTTACGTTGTCGGTCAAGGTAAAAGATGACGGAGAATCATGGATTGGAGTTACTAACCAAAGTGGCGAAGAACTTCTACCTCAAGGTGCACGCGTAATGAAAAATGGAGAAGAAGCTGAACTTGAACTAACAGACCAACAATCTGCAAGAGTTCGAGTAGGGCGTACACAATTTACAGAAATTCTTGTAAATGGGCAGCCACTAACTTATCCAAATGATACCGTCACTCAAAATATTATTATTGAATATAAAAAATGAAAATAGTCATCTGCGAAGATGACTTTTTTCTTTAAGCCCTGCTGAATGGCAGGGCTTTTCAAAGAGTAAATCTAACGAAAAGAGGGTGCATTACACTATGAACTTGCCTAATAAAATAACCGTTTCTCGCGTCTTACTGATTCCTGTATTTATCGTATTCATGTTAGCTGACTTTGGAATGGGTCAACTTTCAATCGGTGGAACTACATTACCAATCGAACAATTCATTGGTGGTCTTATATTCATATTTGCTTCTGCAACAGATTGGCTGGATGGATACATTGCTCGGAAGAACAACTTAGTTACCAATATGGGAAAGTTTTTGGATCCGTTAGCAGACAAATTGCTTGTCTCTGCAGCATTTATCATATTGGTTGAATTCGGATTGGCACCTTCTTGGGTCGTCATAATTATTATTAGTCGTGAATTTGCTGTTACGGGATTACGACTTCTATTAGCAGGCGAAGGGGAAGTCGTAGCTGCTAATCAGCTAGGGAAAATCAAAACAGTTACTCAAATCTTAGCCATTTCATCCTTACTATTGAATAATATTTTCTTTGAAGCTATTCACGTTCCATTTGGCACAATCATGTTATACATTTGTCTCTTCTTTACAATATGGTCTGGCCTAGATTACTTCATGAAAAATAAGCACGTCCTTACGAAGTCTATGTAAAGGGGAAGATCGTTCATGAGAGCAGAAATTATTGCAGTTGGATCAGAGTTATTGCTCGGTCAAATAACCAATACAAATGCTAAATTCATGTCTGCGCAACTTGCTGATATCGGAGTCGATGTTCATTTTCAAACTGTTGTCGGAGATAATCCGAAACGGCTGCAAGAAGCAATCCGTATTGCGGAAGGTAGGGCGGATCTGGTTATCTTTTCTGGTGGATTGGGGCCGACGAAAGACGACTTAACTAAAGAGACGATTGCAAATCATATTGATATTGAACTTGAATCCAACAAACTTGCCCTACTGTCTATCCAAGCTTATTTTGAGCGGACGGGAAGAACAATGACAGAAAACAATAAAAAGCAAGCTTTAGTTCTTAAAGGTTCAACAGTTTTGGAAAACCGGTTTGGGATGGCACCTGGAATGGCGATTCAAGCAAACGAAAGAACGTATATGCTTTTACCAGGCCCACCCCATGAAATGGAACCCATGTTCAGAGATGAAGCTATACCATATTTACAGCGACTATCAGGCAACCAGGAAATAATTGTTTCGACTGTCGTTAAGTTTTTTGGAATCGGGGAAGCAGAACTTGAATATAAAGTCCAAGACTTATTGGAAGCTCAAACGAATCCAACTATTGCTCCTCTGGCTTCCAAAAATGCTGTTACACTTCGTATTACTGCTAAAGCCCAAACAGCAGAAGACGCACACCGTTTAATAGAACCGGTTCTATCTGAACTGTATAACCAAGTTGGCGAGTTCATTTATGGAACTGATGACGATACGTTGTCTTCCAAAGCGGCTTCTTTATTACTGGGGTCAGGTCTTACAATTTCCGCAGCAGAAAGTTTAACGGCAGGACTTTTCACAGCATTGCTCGCAGAAGAGCCAGGTATCAGTGCTTCCTTAAAAGGCGGGATGACGGTTTATGATGTACAGGCTAAAACAGAGCAACTTGGAGTAAATCCAAAACTAATCGAAACATACGGTACTGTTAGTGCGGAATGTGCGGAAGCATTGGCAGAAAAAAGCCGGGAATATTTCCATACAGATATCGGAATAGGATTAACTGGTGCTGCAGGACCGGATACACATGATGGAAAACCCGCAGGAACGGTTTGGATAGGTCTTGCATTCAAAGAAAAATTGAAATCTTATCAGCTTCGATTATCTGGGTCTCGAAATTCCAACCGTATGCGTGCAGCGAACTTTGCTCTATATTATCTCATTCGTGAGATGGAATTGTACAAGACTCAAAATTGAGATTTATGCTATATTCTCAATTAAAATTCATATATAAGCCGAATTCTCAATTAAAATGAGAAAATCTAATAAAAAGTCGAATACTCGTTCGCTTTTTTCTTGTTTATTTTTCTCAATAGGAGTATAGTAGAGACAGATAGAAAACACCTTGAAGGAGGAATTATTTTTGAGCGAACGTAAAGCGGCTTTAGATCAAGCACTTAAACAAATAGAAAAACAGTTTGGAAAAGGCTCTGTCATGAAACTAGGAGAGAAGACGGATAGAGAAATTTCAACTTCATCTACCGGTTCACTAGCACTTGACTCTGCACTTGGAGTTGGCGGTTACCCGAGAGGACGCGTCATTGAAATCTACGGACCTGAGAGTTCAGGTAAAACAACTGTTTCACTTCATGCAATTGCAGAAGTTCAAGCTTCAGGAGGAACAGCTGCTTTTATCGATGCGGAGCATGCGTTAGATCCTGTCTATGCACAAAAACTTGGAGTGGATATCGATGAGCTCCTCTTATCACAACCTGATACAGGCGAGCAAGCACTAGAAATCGCTGAAGCTCTTGTAAGAAGTGGTGCAGTCGATATCGTTGTTATTGACTCTGTTGCTGCCCTAGTACCTAAAGCTGAAATTGAAGGAGAAATGGGAGACTCACACGTAGGTCTGCAAGCACGTCTGATGTCTCAAGCTTTACGTAAACTTTCCGGTGCTATTAACAAATCGAAAACGATTGCTGTCTTCATCAACCAGATTCGAGAAAAAGTCGGAGTTATGTTCGGTAACCCTGAAGTCACACCAGGTGGTCGCGCACTTAAATTCTATGCATCTGTTAGACTTGAAGTTCGACGTGGAGAAGCCATTAAACACGGCAACGAAATCATGGGTAATAAAACTAGAATCCGTGTTGTGAAGAACAAAGTGGCACCGCCTTTCCGTACCGCTGAAGTAGATATTATGTATGGTGAAGGTATTTCCAAAGAAGGCGAAATCGTCGACTTAGGTGTTGAAGTAGAAGTCGTTCAGAAGAGCGGCGCATGGTATTCTTATGAAGGCGAGCGTATGGGACAAGGTCGTGAAAATGCGAAGCAGTTCTTAAAAGAAAATCCGGCAATCCGTGCTGAAATCTCCGGTAAAATCCGTAGTAGTTATGGATTGACGAGTGATAATTATGTAATTGCCGCTCACGAATCAGAGGATGAGGATGAATTAGAGTTATTTGACGAAAAGGAATAACACATTACTATATTATTCTAAGCCGGCTTCCCTCTCGGAGGGAGTGCCGGTTTTTTAATAAATTTTTCATAAACCGAACTACAACTCATCATTGTAGAATCATAGTCTTATCACCTCTCCCGTCTTGACATGGGTATATGACATCGATACAATTAGAATTGTATAATTCTCACCAATTGAAAAGAAATTGGCAGTACGTTGAAAGTTGATGTACAAGCTGACTGAAAATGAAAAAATAAGCAAGAGGAGGTGACCTGAATGGGTATTACTATCATCTCCGCTTTGATCGGTCTCATCGTCGGTGCAGTTGTTATGTTTGTGTACAACAAAAACGTGAATGAATCAAAAGTGACAGGTGCAAAGCACTCCGCCGCAACAATCGTTGAAGAGGCGAAGCGCGAAGCGGAGGCATTAAAAAAAGAAGCACTTCTTGAAGCGAAGGATGAAAATCACAAATTGCGCGTTGAGGCAGAAACGGATATCCGCGAACGAAGAACAGAACTTCAGAAGCAGGAAAACCGTCTTTTGCAGCGGGAAGAAAATATGGACCGCAAAGATGACTCACTCAACAAGCGAGAAGCAAGTCTGGAGCGCAAGGATGATGCGTTATCCGGCAGACAACAGCATATTGAAGAGATGGAACGCAAGGCGGAAGAGCTGGTTGCCACGCAGCAGACAGAGCTTGAGAAAATTTCAGCTTTGACTCGTGATGAGGCAAAACGTCTGATCCTAGATGATGTAGAGAGAGAACTATCTACAGATATCGCAGTGATGACAAAAGAGTCCGAACAACGTGCTAAAGAAGAATCCGAAAAGAAAGCACGAGAAATTCTATCTCTTGCTGTCCAGCGGTTTGCAGCAGATCATGTGGCTGAAACGACAGTATCTGTCGTCAACTTGCCAAATGATGAAATGAAAGGACGTATCATTGGTAGAGAGGGACGGAATATCCGTACACTCGAAACGTTAACTGGAATCGATCTTATCATTGATGATACACCTGAAGCTGTTATTCTTTCTGGTTTTGATCCAGTTCGACGTGAGATTGCAAGACTGGCACTCGAAAAACTTGTAGCAGATGGAAGAATTCACCCTGCTCGAATTGAAGAGATGGTGGACAAGGCTAGACGAGAAGTTGATGAGCTGATCCGGGAAACAGGAGAGCAAACTACTTTCGACATTGGTGTTCATAATTTACATCCTGACCTTATTAAGATTTTAGGTCGCTTGAAATTCCGTACTAGTTATGGTCAAAATGTATTGAAACACTCTACTGAAGTTGCTTATCTTGCAGGTTTATTGGCAGCAGAACTTGGCGAAGATGTTACATTGGCTCGACGTGCAGGTTTGCTTCATGATATCGGAAAAGCGATTGACCATGAAGTTGAAGGTAGCCACGTACAAATTGGTAAGGAACTTGCAGTTAAGTACAAGGAACATCCTGTTGTCATTAACAGTATCGCTTCTCACCACGGTGACGAAGAAGCGACATCCGTTATTGCAGTACTTGTCGCAGCAGCAGATGCATTATCAGCAGCGCGACCGGGTGCACGGAGTGAAACACTTGAAAACTACATTAGACGTCTCCAGAAACTGGAGGAAATCTCAGAGTCTTATGAAGGCGTTGAGAAATCATTCGCGATTCAAGCAGGTCGCGAAGTTCGAATTATTGTACGCCCCGATATCATTGATGATATTACAGCTCATCGTCTTGCTCGTGACATTCGGAAACGAATTGAAGAAGAGTTGGATTATCCAGGTCATATTAAAATTACCGTTCTTCGGGAAACACGGTCGGTTGAGTACGCAAAATAAGGGAAAAGGCTTCCTGCTGAATACTGGGAGCCTTTTTCTTTTTGGAAAAGAGGAAAAGAAATGAAAGTGTTATTTATTGGAGATATCGTCGGTTCGCCGGGGAGAGATATGGTATTTGACTACCTACCTCGATTGAAACGAAAATACGAACCGGATGCAGTGATTGTAAACGGTGAAAATGCGGCTTCCGGAAGAGGGATTACGAAAGCAATTTTTGACGATTTACTTCGAGCTGGAGTAGACGTAGTCACGATGGGAAATCATACGTGGGATCATAAAGAGATTTATGATTTCATCGACGAAACGGACTCACTAATCCGTCCTGCAAACTTTTCAGATGAAGCACCTGGTCAAGGAATGACATACATTGAGCGTGGCGGTGTCACATTAGCAGTCATGAATTTACACGGACGTACATTCTTACCACCACATGACGATCCCTTTAAAAAAGCGGATGATCTTTTGAAAGAAGCGAAAGAGCGCACACCACTTGTTTTCGTCGATTTTCATGCAGAAGCAACGAGTGAAAAAATCGCTATGGGGTGGCATCTAGACGGACGTGCTTCTGGTGTAGTTGGTACACACACACATGTACAAACTGCGGACAGCCGAATTTTACCAGAAGGAACGGCTTATATTACAGATGTCGGCATGACGGGACCGTACGACGCTATATTAGGCATGAAAAAAGAGGATGTCATTTATCGATTCCAGACAAATATGCCCGTCCGTTTCCAAGTACCGAAACAAGGAAGAGTTCAATTGAACGGCGTCATCATTGACATTGATAATCAGACAGGACGCGCGCGTTCTATTGAACGAATAATGATCAATGAAGATTCACCGTTTCAGTCTTGAATTGAGCGTCTAATTGTTCCATCTCCTTCATAGGATAGTGCATGGAGAACTGCATTCCATACACTATTCTTTACAAGGAGGAAATACCATGAATCCATTAAAAGTATCATCACGCTCGAATCCTAATTCAGTTGCAGGCGCTCTCGTTGCAGTCATTAGAGATCAGGGATTTGCTGAAATGCAGGCTGTAGGTGCAGGTGCCTTAAATCAGGCAGTGAAAGCAGTTGCAATTGCACGCGGTTTTGTAGCTCCGAGTGGGAGTGATTTGATATGTGCACCGGCTTTTGCAGATATTGAAATTAATGGAGAAGGCCGGACTGCCTTAAAATTATTCGTTGAGAAAAGAACGCGACAGCAAGCATTATGAAAACGAAACTGTGGAGAACTTTCCTCCGCAGTTTTTTTCTGTGACAAATGGGGGACAATCCCTTATGCTCGTATACAGACGTCAATCCCTTCAGTATAATGAGGGTACCTACTGTTTGGTTTCAACTAGATGAACAGAATCAAGAGAGGGGATCATTACATGAACGAAGAACAACGGCTAGCGGGACAAGCACCTACCACCACAGAAAAAGACTACAGTCAGTATTTCGAATCTGTCTATACACCGCCATCTTTAAAAGATGCTAAAAAACGGGGCAAAGAAGAAATTTCCTATCACGATGATTTTGAGATTGATGAACAATTTCAAGGAATGGGAATTGGACGCAAATTTTACATACGGACCTACGGCTGTCAAATGAACGAACACGATACGGAAGTTATTGCCGGGATTTTAGTGGGACTTGGCTATGAACCGACGGACACAGTCAAAGACGCAGATGTTGTTCTATTGAATACGTGCGCAATCCGTGAAAACGCTGAAAACAAAGTGTTCGGTGAACTTGGGCATTTGAAGCCACTTAAACTTGAACGTCCGGATATGCTGATTGGTGTATGCGGATGTATGTCACAAGAAGAATCAGTTGTAAATAAAATCCTAAAAACGTACGACCAAGTTGATATGGTATTCGGAACGCATAACATCCATAGGCTGCCTGCAATTTTACGGGAGGCGTATCTCTCAAAAGAAATGGTAGTTGAGGTATGGTCAAAAGAAGGAGATATCATAGAAAACCTTCCGAGAGTGCGAAAAGGCAATATTAAAGGCTGGGTTAACATTATGTATGGCTGTGATAAATTCTGCACGTACTGTATCGTGCCGTACACTCGAGGGAAAGAGCGTAGTCGACGTCCAGAAGACATTATTCTGGAAGTGCGTCAGCTAGCTGCTGCTGGCTATCAGGAAATTACATTGCTTGGTCAAAATGTAAATGCATACGGAAAAGATTTTGAAGATGGGAATTATCGATTAGGAGATCTGATGGACGAGCTTCGCAAGATTGATATTCCGCGAATCCGTTTTACGACAAGTCATCCGCGTGACTTTGATGATCATCTCATCGAGGTCCTCGCCAAAGGTGGTAACTTAGTTAATCACATTCACTTACCAGTTCAATCTGGTTCTAGTGAGATCTTGAAGTTAATGTCTAGAAAATATACGAGGGAGCACTTCTTAAACCTCGTTACGAAGATTAAGAAGGCAATTCCCAACGTCACGCTGACAACGGATATTATAGTCGGTTTTCCAAATGAAACCGAAGAACAATTTCAAGAAACCATTTCGTTGTATAATGAAGTCGGATTTGACATGGCCTTCACATATATCTATTCTCCTAGAGAAGGTACACCAGCAGCGAAGATGCAAGATAATGTCCCAATGGAAGTGAAGAAGGATCGACTTCAGCGACTAAACAAAGTTGTCAATGACTTCTCAGCAGCCGGGATGAAACCCTATCAAGGCAAAATTGTAAATGTGTTGGTAGAAGGGGAAAGTAAACGAAATAAAGAAGTACTCTCTGGATATACCGAAAAAAGCAAATTGGTGAACTTCCGAGCGCCAGCTAGTGTCATCGGTAAAATTGTTCAAGTTCGTATAACTGAAGCGAAATCTTGGTCACTCGACGGAGAATATATCGGAGTAAAAGAAGAGGAAAAGGTGGTATTATAATGGAAAAATTATATACAAAAGATGAGATTATTGAAAAATCAAGAGAGCTTGCACATATGGTCGCAAACACAGAGCAAGTAGAATTGTTCAAGAAAACGGAAGCTCATATTAATGAAAACAAAAAAGTGAGAGAAAAAATTGCAAGCTTGAAGTCCTTACAAAAACAAGCCGTCAATTTTCAAGAATATGACAAAGAGCGCGCCCTTGGGATTATTGAAAAGAAAATTGAGCAAATCGAAAACGAAATCGACGAGATTCCTTTAGTTCAAGAATTCAAGCAATCTCAAAATGATGTGAACGATTTACTGCAATTGATTTCAAATACGATTTCCAACCGAGTAACTGATGAAATCATTGAGTCTACTGGTGGAGATGTACTAAAAGGTCAGACAGGTTCTTACGTACAAAGCACACAGCATAAGCCTTTAACCTAACTTTTAAGTCGGGGGAGAAAAATTCTCCTCCGATTTTTTCACTTTCTGGGCTCCTGTTGCATAGGATGTAAAGAAGTCCACGAAGGAGGAAGAAAACTGAAGAATCTACGACAAGTCGTTACGAAGGCAGTGATTGCTAAAGGGAAGCAGCGTACAGAAAAGGAAGTCACGCTCATCCCGCCTAACCGTCCTTCCAGTATTCTTGGCTGCTGGGTCATCAATCACACCCATAGTGCCAAAAAAACTGGCTCATCCATTGAAGTATCGGGGAAGTTTGATGTCAATGTCTGGTACTCTCACCACGATCATTCCAAAACTTCAGTATTCACGGAAACAGTGACGTACAAAGATGTAATTCGATTACGCTATCGGGATGAACCCTCTTCATCTAAAGAAGAAATTCGAGTAGAAGTGTTGCAACAACCAAACTGCACAGAGGCAATCATTTCGGATTGTAAAGAAAAATTCTTAATCAAAGTAGAACGCGAGCTCGTGGCGGAAGTGATCGGGGAAACGAAGGTGATGATTACGGTTCATCCGAATGACTTCGAAGAAGAGTGGTCATTCGATGAGTCATCGCACCATCAGAGTCATTCGAATGAGGGCGGTTCAAGAGTAGGAAAAGATAATTCTCAGTTTTAAAAGCCGAAGCATGTTTCGGCTTTTTTCTTTTTTTGGATTGAAAACGATAGCGCTTTCGTCAACGATTGTATCTATCTTCTGTTATACTTAAGGAATACTATTTAGGCTGTGAGGGAAATAGAATGACAACACATACACCGATGATGCAACAATACTTACAAATAAAATCTCAATATGAAGACGCCTTTCTCTTTTTTAGATTAGGTGACTTTTATGAAATGTTTTTTACGGATGCTACAGAAGCATCTCATATACTTGAAATTACATTGACGAGCCGTGAAGGTGGAGAGTCTGGAAGAATTCCTATGTGTGGCGTTCCATATCATTCCGCTCAAGGTTACATAGAAACACTTGTCGGCAAGGGCTATAAAGTTGCGATTTGTGAGCAAACAGAAGACCCAAGAACTGTAAAAGGTATCGTCAAACGGGAAGTCGTGAAAGTCATTACACCAGGGACGATTACAGAAGGTAAAAATATCGATTCCAATTCCAATCATTTCATCGGGTCCTTCGATCGGATTTCTGCAAACTTGTCTGCGTTTGCCTATGTAGACCTTGCAACCGGTGAAGGCACGGTGGAACACGTCCAAGGTGACGAGAGTGCGCTTGCAGTAGCAGTGGAATCCCTTGGAATGAAAGAAGCGGTCGTTGATGAACAAATGCAGCTCATGCTTGGGGATATTAGCCAAAATAAGGGCATTGTTTTATCCATTTGTGATAGGGAGCTATATAAGCCACACGGCAGGGAACTTTTTGAAGCAATCCCGGAAATGGCGACTGGTGCATGTAAACGCCTCGTCGCCTATCTTCAGCAAACCCAAAAGACAAGCTTAGAACACTTACAACCTTTCAAATTTCTAGCTAGGGAAGCTAAACTGACGATCGATGCAAACTCCATGAGAAACTTGGAGCTTGTGCAATCGATTCGTTCTGGTGGGAAAGAGGGAACGTTATTTTGGTTACTCGATGAAACCAATACAGCTATGGGCGCACGGAAATTGAAAACTTGGATCCGCCAACCGCTTGCAGATCGCCTAGAAATCGAGCATAGATTGGATACGGTTTCCGAACTGATGGACGCATACTTTTTACGGGATGATGTGAAATCAGCACTACGTGAAGTGTATGATTTGGAGCGATTGGCTGGAAGGATTTCAATGGGAAGCGCCAGTGCACGTGATCTTGCACAACTACGAAATTCGCTTCGAACAGTTCCCGACTTAAAACAACAACTTGCTGAATCAGATAAGCAGCATTTAGTGGAGTTTTCCAAGCGTATCGATCCGTGTACAGAACAATGCGCAGTCCTTGAAACGTCTATTGCAGAGGCACCACCTCTTTCCGCAAAAGAAGGAGGCGTCATTAAAGATGGGTACAATGAAAAATTGGATACGTATCGGGATGCTTCCAGAAACGGCAAATTATGGCTTGCTGAACTGGAACAAAAAGAGCGTCAGAAAACAGGCATTAAAGGATTGAAAATCGGTTACAATCGAATTTTTGGCTACTTCATCGAGATTACAAAATCGAATTTACATCTTGCGGACCTGACGCGATATGAACGTAAGCAGACCTTAGCAAACGCTGAACGATATATAACGCCTGAGCTGAAAGAAAAAGAAGAGCTAATTCTAAGTGCAGAGTCAGAGAGCTTGGAGCTCGAATACACGTTATTTGCAAAAGTTCGGGAGCAAATGAAACAGGGCATCGAACAAATCCAGCAACTTGCGTCTGTCCTTAGTGAACTGGACGTTTTGCTCGCGTTCGCTGAGATTTCTGAATCACAAAGCTATGTAAAACCTGTTTTTACAGAAGATAAGGCTCTCGATATTCGCAACGGTAGACATCCAGTCGTCGAAAAAATGATGGACCACTCGCTGTATGTACCGAATAGCTGTAAGTTAGCAACCGATGCCAATATGTTATTAATCACAGGTCCCAATATGTCGGGTAAAAGTACATACATGCGTCAAGTCGCATTGACAGTAGTCATGGCGCAAATCGGTTGTTACGTACCTTGTGAGTTTGCATCGTTACCGATTACAGACCAAATTTTCACGAGAATTGGTGCAGCGGATGATTTAGCATCAGGTCAAAGTACCTTCATGATGGAAATGTTGGAATCCCAGCAAGCGATTACGCATGCCACAGATCGAAGTCTATTATTGTTCGATGAAATCGGACGGGGGACGTCTACGTATGACGGCATGTCTTTAGCGCAAGCGATGATGGAGTACATCCATGACGAAATCGGTGCGAATACACTCTTTTCAACACACTATCATGAGTTAACTGCTCTCGATGAACAATTGGATAGACTGATGAATGTCCATGTCGCTGCAATGGAACAAGAAGGTAAAGTTGTATTCCTTCACAAAGTGATGGCAGGTCCAGCTGATAAAAGTTACGGAATACACGTCGCTGAGCTCGCAGGCTTACCGTCTGAATTACTGCAACGGGCAAGAGAACTACTGGAAGGATTCGAGAATCAGAAAACTTCTGAAAAAATTCAGCTTCCACCGAGTGAACAAATTAGCTTCTTTGACTTACGAACAGAAGAACCAGTTGCTGTACAGCCAGCTGAAGAAATCGAAATTCTTGAGAATCTGAAAGCTATAGATTTAGCGAATACAACACCACTACAAGGCTTGCAGTTATTATTTGAACTAAAAGCAAAACTGAAGTAAGAAGGGAGCGAGACGATGGATATCATTAAGGTGATGGACGAACCATTGGCTAATAAAATTGCGGCTGGAGAAGTTGTAGAGCGACCTGCATCCATCGTGAAAGAGCTTGTTGAGAATTCAATCGATGCAGGAAGTACATCGATTGAAATCACGCTTGAAGAAGCAGGATTAACAAGCATTCGCATAACAGATAATGGGAAGGGTATGACCACAACAGACGCAGTTCGAGCGTTTGAACGGCATGCAACGAGCAAAATCGATAATGAGCATGACCTGTTCAGAATTCGTACACTCGGCTTTCGTGGAGAGGCTCTTGCTAGTATTGCAGCCGTTTCGAAAGTACACCTATGGACGTCTGATGGCGTAAGTGGAACGGAAGTAGATATTGAAGGTGGAAAGGTCATGAACCATCGTGCGGCATCTCTCCGTCAAGGAACGGATATTACGGTGTCACAAGTCTTCTTCAACACCCCCGCCCGATTGAAATATATGAAGACGATCCAAACGGAAATCGGTCATACAATCGACTTAGTCAATCGGCTCGCGATCAGCCATCCTGATATATCATTTCGCTTAGCCCACGGTCAGCAAGTGTTGCTAAAAACGTCGGGATCTGGAGATTTGCTTCGAGTACTATCTGATGTGTATGGAATTGCAGTTGCAAAAAAAATGATCCCCTTCCATGCTGAAAATGCTGACTATAAAGTTAGTGGTTATGTAACCTTACCCGAAATGACACGGGCCTCTAAGAACTACATGACAGTGCTTATTAATGGGAGATGGGTTAAAAGCTATCCTGTAAATAAAGCTGTATTGGATGCATTGCATACGTATTTGCCGATTGGCCGGTTCCCGATCATTGTATTGCAGGCAGAGGCGGATCCATACCTAACAGACGTCAACGTTCATCCTTCCAAGCAGTACATTAAAGTGAGTAAAGAAGGGGAACTGCTTGCAGCTGTTCGCGAAGGTGTTCATGCAGCGGTAAAAAAAGCAATAATTGTTCCTGATGCAATTGTAAAAGAGAAAAAAAAACCAAGTACACCTAGCGTACAAGAATCGTTTTGGAAGCATCCAGAACGTAGTGTAAAACCAACGCAAAACTTTCAAACAACAAGTGAATATCCATCACAACAAAAAACTGCTTGGACGGTTGAAGAACTTCCTCAAAATGAAAACTTGAGTATCAATCCAGTAGTTCAGCCACAAGCTTTTGAGATAACTGAAACATCTATCACTGAAGATGATTTTGAGCCGATTTCGGAGCAGGAAGAAGTGGTACATACTGACGAACGCTCTGACCAAAAAAAATCATCATTCCCAAGACTATTACCAGTCGGACAAGTCCACGGGACCTATATCGTGGCACAAAATGAAGATGGCTTTTATATGATTGATCAGCATGCTGCACAAGAGCGCATTAAGTATGAATATTTCCGAACGAAGATTGCGGAAGTGGATCATAAAGAACGACAAATGCTCTTAATGCCTTTGATTTTCCATTACTCAGCAGATGAGCAACTCAAAATTGAGGAACGGCTGGATGCACTAGAGGAAGTAGGCATTTATCTTGAACAATTCGGTCCCTCATCCTACACCGTAAAAGAATATCCATCTTGGTTTCCTGCTGCAGAAGCCTCGTCAATTATTGAAGAAATGATTGAACAAGTTTTACACACTCGGCAGGTGAACATTGCGAAATTACGAGAAGACACCGCGATTATGATGAGTTGCAAAAAATCCATTAAAGCAAATCATTACTTAACGATGGAGGATATGAATCGACTATTGAATGATCTCGGTAAGGCAGAAAATCCCTATACCTGCCCCCATGGTCGTCCTGTATTAATCCACTTCACAACATATGAACTTGAAAAAATGTTCAAACGTGTAATGTAAGGGAGGAATGAAAATGAAAGAACAGTTACTCACAATGTCCGACGGTGTTATACTCGATTCCTATTTCATGGAACCACCTGGAATTCCACGAGGACACATCCATCTCGTTCATGGCATGGCCGAGCATATAGGGCGATATGAGGCAGTGATGAACGACCTTGCACGTGCAGGCTATTTCGTAACTGGCTATAATCAGCGTGGGCACGGGCAACGGGCACTGGATCATGACCAGCTTGGCGATTTTGAAGATGGAGTTACATTTGATAGACTGGTTGAAGATGTGCGCGAAGTGATGGATGCGTACAAAGTGGAGTATCCCAATCTATCTCGTATTTTGTTCGGACATAGTATGGGATCGTTTGTTGTACGTCGTTTTTCACAAAAATACGGAACGGAAATAGACGCACTCATTTGTTCAGCAACCGCTGGGAGACCTGGTCTGACAAGAGTAGGTGGAAGTCTATTAGCTTCAATTTTATCCATCAAAGATGGCCCACATGCTCCGAGCAAGGTTCTCGATACGCTCGGTTTTGGAGGCTACAATAAAACAGTCTCAAGTCCCGAGACGAAGTTCGATTGGTTATCAACAGATCGACAGACTGTGCGCGACTATATTGAAGATCCACTTTCTGGTGCAGTTTCTACAAATAGTTTCTTCCATGTCTTATTCGACGGATTAAAATTAATCAGTACAACATCCGCTTACGAATCTGTTCCTAAGAAATTGCCTATACTTTTATTTTCAGGTACTGAAGATCCTGTAGGAAATATGGGAATTGGGATTTTTGAAGCGGCAGGTATGTATAAGGACGCAGGCGTTGAAAATGTCACTGCGTATCTTTTTGAAGGTGTAAGGCATGAACCCTTACAAGGACCTTCTAGAGAATCTGTACTAAATATGATGAAGCAGTGGGTGGATAAACTATGACTCGTTCAGCGGAAGTACTAGCCATTGCTGGTCCGACAGCTTCAGGTAAGACCGCCCTTGCGGTAGGACTTGCTCATTGCCTGGATGGGGAAGTGATTAATGGCGATGCAATGCAAGTATATCGTGGTCTTGATATTGGGACAGCGAAAATCACTGCAGACGAAATGGAAGGCATTCCTCATCATCTATTTGATATCAAATCTCCGATGGAATCGTTTTCAACAGCAGAGTATCAGCAGATTGTCAGGGAAAAGATCTCTGAGATTCAATCCCGGGGAAAACTTCCTATTCTAGCGGGCGGTACCGGATTATATATGCAATCCGTGCTTTTCGATTATAGGTTCACTGAAGCCGCAGCCGACTTGGAAGTACGGGCTCGATTAGAAGGTGAGCTTGAAACCCTAGGTGCAAATGTATTATACGAACGCCTTCTTCAACAAGACCCAGTGAGTGCTGAAAAAATTCATCCGAACAATCATCGACGTCTCGTAAGGGCATTAGAAATCCTGGAAGTGAGTGGGGAAACAAAGGCAAATCACGAAGCAGACCAAGGGACGACACCAATGTACCATTCTTATATTATCGGCCTTGAGCTGCCAAGAGAGCTCCTTTATGAAAGGATTGACCGACGAGTTGACCTCATGATGGAAAAAGGATTATTAGGTGAAGTCGAGGGTTTGTGGAAACAAGGTATCCGAGACGTTCAATCTGTGCAGGCGATTGGATACAAAGAATTGTACCAAGCAATTGAAGGCGCATTACATGTAGAGGAAGCAGTTGAACTTATTAAAAAGAATACACGTCATTATGCAAAACGTCAGATGACCTACTTCCGGAACAAGCTTGAAGTCAATTGGTATGATGCCACAACAGAGAAAAATCAGCTGGTTCAGAAAATATGTAACGAAGTAAAGGAATTTCAGTTGCATGTAGCGAATACAAAAAGCAGGCAATAATTGCGAATAAGAACTGTGGGGGGAAACGAGATGGCAAATGCCAATATGCAGGATACGTTCCTGAATTCACTCAGAAAGAATAATACGTTTGTAACGGTATTTTTAACAAATGGTTTTCAGCTGAAAGGTATGATTAAGTCGTATGATAACTATACAGTACTTCTAGAATCAGACGGCAAACAGCAACTCATTTATAAGCATGCAATCTCTACGTATGTTCCAGCAAAACCAGTTATCCTGAAAGATGAGCAATAAAAAAAGGCCGTAATTGGCCTTTTTTATTTTGTCAATAAAGAACGTTGTGGTAGTTGCCAGTGAAACTTAATAGATAACATACGTAAAGCCGTTGTGACGATTAGTAGAATATAAAGCGCGGCGTCATGTACATACGCATCGAAACCAACAATTAGCCCGGCAAGTGCTGCCCATACTGCATATATGTCGCTTTTAAAGACAAGGGGCTGGCGTCCAGCAAGTAAGTCACGGATGACTCCTCCTCCGGCACCTGTTAGAACTGCAGCCGCCACTACAGCAAACAGAGACATCTCCATTTCTACGGCCATCAAGGCACCTTGGATCGCAAAGGCGGCTAACCCTACTGCGTCAAAATAAGATCCCCAACGATTCCACGTCTTCAGTAAGTATCCTGAAAAGAAGAAAATCACTGCTATCAGAACAGAAGCAACTGTAAAGAACAGTTCTTGCCCCCAAAGGACTGAAACAGGCACACCGATGAACACGTTACGTACCGCACCTCCACCAAATGCAGTCACCATTCCCAATATATAGACTCCAAACATATCAAAGTCTTCCTCCATCGCAACAATCGCACCTGATATTGCAAATGCAGCTGTACCGATCAGACTAAATACATCCCATGTCACTTCAAAGTTCCTCCGTTCAACACATCTTAAGATTATACGGATGTCGCATCCGTTTACCGAAAGCGTTCTACCTGCTAAAATGGGCTAAGAACCTAAGGTACAGATTGGAGCATCCTGAATGAGTATACAGCAATTGAACGATGAAATCTTAAATCGTGCAGAAAAAATCGAAACCGAGCTACAACCGTATGCAAAAGCAACAGAACGCATAGCTTTCCTAAATCAAAAGAAAGTATTGGCAGCATTCAGAAAGAACCGAGTGAGTGACTTTCATTTAACCGGTTCCACCGGGTATGGATATGATGATGCAGGCCGAGAAGTGCTTGAACAATTATACGCCGATGTGTTTGGCGCGGAAGCGAGTTTAGTACGCGGACAGATCATATCAGGAACGCACGCAATTGCGATTAGCCTTTTCGGGGTATTGCGTCCCGGAGACGAGTTGCTTTATATAACGGGGAAGCCGTATGACACATTAGAATCCATCGTTTCAGGAGGGGATCAAGATACTGGCTCCCTACAAGACTTTAATATTGGCTACCATCACGTTGATTTATTAGAAGATGGAAATGTCGACTTTGAAGAGATGGAACGTCAAATTAATGCAAATACAAAAATGATTGCGATTCAGCGTTCAAGAGGGTATGCTAATCGACCCTCCTTCATAGTTTCAGAAATTGCGGACATGGTGAAGAGAATAAAAGCAAATCACCCTGAAATTATAATATTTACAGATAATTGTTATGGTGAATTTGTCGAAGAGCTCGAGCCGACAGATGTAGGCGTAGATCTTATGGCGGGTTCATTGATCAAAAATCCAGGGGGCGGTCTTGCCCGTACTGGTGGGTATATTGCAGGTAGAAAAGATTTAATTGAGAAATGTGGATACCGTATGACATCACCTGGTCTGGGTGCGGAAGCAGGGGCATCGCTCGATACGTTACGTGAGATGTACCAAGGCTTTTTCCTCGCACCACATACCGTGAGCCAAGCCGTAAAAGGGGCACAATTTACTGCGGGGATGCTTGAATCCTATGGACTTGTGACTTCACCCCATTTCTCTGCACAACGAACAGATCTCATTCAATCAGTTTCGTTCCAAAATGCCGAGCAAATGATTGCATTCTGCCAAATGATTCAAGCCAACTCACCAATCGACGCCCATGTTAGTCCAGTACCATCCTATATGCCAGGCTACGCAGACGATGTCATCATGGCTGCAGGGACCTTCATCCAAGGCTCCAGCATCGAGTTGACAGCTGATGGCCCAATTCGTCCACCATACACAGCCTATGTACAAGGCGGACTCACCTACGAACACGTAAAAGTAGCCATCCTATCTTCCGTCGAGCGACTGATCGAACTTGAATTGATCAAATCATAACGGGTGTAGTATTTGTGAGTGCTTATAAACTTGGGGAAGTGCTCATAAACCCTGGAAAGTGCTCATAAACTTGGGGAAGTGCTCATAAACCTGTGGAAGTGATCATAAAGCTGAGAAAGTGCTCATAAAGTTGAGAAAGAGCTCATAAACTTGGAGAAGTGCTCATAAACCCTGGAAAGAGCTCATAAACTTGGGGAAGTGCTCATAAACCTGGGGAAGTGCTCATAAACTCGAGAAAGTGCTCATAAACCTGGGAAAGAGCTCATAAACTCGGGAAAGTGATCATAAACCAAAAAAAGTGCCCATAAACTCAAGAAACTCCTCATAACAAAAACTAAAAAAACTGCGTACTCATCAGTTGTGACGAGTACGCAGTTTTTATATACAAAATCAATGAATCGTCCGGTAAACGCCGACCACTTTTCCTAAAATTGAGACATTCTCAATAATTATAGGATCCATCGAAGAGTTTTCAGGCTGCAAACGGAAGAAGTCTTTTTCTTTAAAGAAGCGTTTCACGGTCGCTTCATCTTCTTCAGTCATTGCAACTACAATTTCCCCATTGTTCGCATTATGCTGCTGTTTCACAACAACGCGATCACCATTTAAAATACCAGCTTCAATCATACTATCTCCTACGATTTCCAACATGTACAAGTTATCCTCAGAAGTCCCAAACGTATCTGGGATAGGAAAGTATTCTTCAATATTTTCAATCGCAGTGATAGGAATCCCAGCAGTAACTTTTCCGACTAATGGAACATGAACAACGCCAGTTTTTAACTCGTCCATTCCATGTTGATCTAAAATTTCGATTGCACGGGGTTTGGTCGGATCACGTCTAATGAGACCTTTACTTTCGAGTCTCGCCAGGTGTCCATGAACAGTTGAGCTGGAAGCAAGTCCTACAGCTTCACCAATTTCCCGTACGGATGGTGGGTATCCCTTTTTTTGAACTTCATCTTTAATGAAAGTCAGGATATCCTCCTGTCTTTTGGAGATCTTTTTCAATATGTTCACCTCTTCACTTTTTTTGCAGCGGACGGTGCTCTGCGAAGTGTTTCTATGAAAATAGTATAACAGGTGTTCGTACACATAGCAAACAAAGGTTCTAATTTTTAGTGTTGACATACAAACCCTTGTTCGCATATAATAAAAATATAGAACCGAACGTACATTCTGAGAGGGGAAATCATTCATGACACTTATCCGGAAAAACAAAAATCTCGTAGCAGCTTTCGCACTTTTTACAGTATTAACATTCGTCCTTATTCATAAACTTTCTGTTCCACAAGATATTATAGAAGTGACGATCGTGGAAGGGGATACGCTTTCGCAGCTAGCAGAACGCTATGCAGGGGAGGTGCCTACTGACCGCTGGATTCGAGAGGTGGCGACACTGAATAATTTAACTGATTCTGCTATTATTGCAGGTGAAGATCTCAAGTTGCCTTCTTATTTTGAGTCGGAGGTTGACGATACTCGACTCGTTCTTGCAGAGGAGGGGGAATAATGGGGAATAGAGGGAATTGTGTCTTGTATTGTAGAGTTAGTACTGAAAAAGATACACAGGAGCTATCACTCTCCCGTCAATATGAAGAACTGAAAACGTTGGCGGAATCACTGGATTTTAAAATAGCTGCATCATTTACTGACAAACACAGTGGATACGAATTGGATCGAGAAGGTCTATTGGATCTTCTTGATTATATCAAGGAAGATTCCGTTGATGCTGTCTTAATCCAAGATGAAACACGACTCGGTAGAGGAAATGCACGTGTCGCAGTTTTGCACTTGCTTGCGAAAACAAACACTGCCGTTTTTACCAATCATGACAATGGTCCATTAGAATTAAACGAAATGGATTCCATGCTTCTTGAGATACTTGCCATAGTAGAGGAATATCAGAGGAAGCTACATAACGCGAAAATTAGAAGAGGGATGAAACGTGCCGTGGAGGCAGGGTATCGACCAGAACGTAATCTAAGCAACCAAGGTAATGCGGAAGGTAGAGAAAGAGTTGAGGCACCAGTGCAAGAAATTGTTTCTTTACGTGACAAAGGACTGACATTTGAAGAGATTACATCTGTACTCAAGGGCCTCGGGCATAACGTCAGCAAAGCGACGGTACATAGACGATATCAAGAACATATTGCAGAGCAGGAAGGCTAATTGGTTGCACTTCCTTTCATTTTTGTTTACGTTCTTATTGACGAAGTTGAACTGGAGGGAACGTTATGCTGGAAGAAAAAAAGATTAAACGTATTAATGAACTTGCAAAAAAAGCAAAAACATCAGGTCTTTCCATTGAAGAAGCGAAAGAGCAATCCCAGTTGCGTAGTGAGTATTTGAAAACTTTCCGCTCAACAATGAGAGATACGATTGAAAATGTTAAAGTAGTGGATCCTGATGGAAATGATGTAACACCTGAAAAAGTGAAAGATGCTCAAAACAAGAAGTTTTTAAATTAAGTATCCCATATCTTTATGACCGCAGTTTGTATTCCTGCGGTTTTTTCATTACAATGGATGAGGAATCTAGTTAAAATAAGAGAATGTGAAAGGGTGTAATTACCGATGACCAACACTATTGATCAACTGGCGGTTAATACGATTCGGACGTTGTCGATTGACGCAATCGAAAAAGCAAATTCTGGCCATCCGGGCCTTCCTATGGGAGCTGCGCCAATGGCCTATGTACTCTGGACACAGCACATGCACCATAATCCATCAAATCCTTCTTGGTTTAACCGGGATCGCTTTGTATTATCGGCTGGTCATGGCTCGATGTTGCTCTATAGCATGCTCCATTTAAGTGGATATGATCTTCCAATGGAAGAACTGAAAAACTTCCGTCAGTGGGGATCTAAAACACCTGGGCATCCAGAATACGGTCACACAGCTGGAGTTGAAGCGACTACAGGACCGCTTGGACAAGGTATCGGAATGGCTGTTGGAATGGCAATGGCTGAAAAACACCTTGCTTCCACATACAATAAACCAGGTTTTAATATTGTCGATCATTACACATATGCACTTTGTGGTGATGGAGACTTAATGGAAGGTGTAGCGGCTGAAGCTATTTCACTCGCAGGTCACCTTGAATTGGATAAGCTAATTGTACTTTACGACAGCAATGACATTTCCCTAGATGGTGAATTGGATATGTCCTTCACAGAGAAAATTCAAAAACGATTTGAGTCATATGGATGGAATTACATTCACGTTGGTGATGGCAATGACACAGCACACTTGTCTAACGCTATTGAACAAGCAAAACAAAATACAGGTGGTCCGACACTTATCGAAGTGAAAACTGTCATTGGATATGGCTCGCCTAACAAATCTGGTAAGTCCGATGTTCATGGCGCACCTCTTGGTGAAGATGAGATGAAATTGACAAAAGAAGCATATAAATGGACATTTGAAGAGGACTTCCACGTTCCTCAAGAAGTCTATGAAACGTTTAAAACGTCTGTACAGAAGCTTGGTGTGGACAGTGAGTCCGAATGGAACAAATTATTCGGTGCTTATGAAAAGGAACATGGCGAACTTGCTGCTCAACTGAAAAAAGCAATTGATGGAACAGATAAAAGCGCAGTCGAAGCGCAATTGCCTGTTTATGAAGCAGGAAAGTCCGTTGCGACACGTTCAGCATCAGGAGATTCAATCAATGCAATTGCGAAGGCTCTTCCATCATTCTTTGGCGGTAGTGCAGACCTTGCGGGTTCTAACAAAACTGCAATCAAAGGAGCAGGGGATTTCCTTCCGGGTAGTTTTGATGGTCGCAACATCTGGTTTGGTGTGCGCGAATTCGCAATGGGTGCTGCTTTGAACGGAATGACACTTCACGGTGGTCTGAATGTGTTTGGCGGAACGTTCTTCGTCTTTAGTGACTATGTCCGTCCTGCAGTCCGTCTATCTGCGTTAATGGGCATTCCTGTAACGTATGTATTTACTCACGATAGTATCGCAGTTGGTGAAGATGGCCCTACACATGAACCAGTTGAGCACTTAGCTTCACTTCGTGCAATGCCTGGCTTGTCTGTGATCCGTCCTGCGGACGGTAACGAAACGTCAGCTGCATGGAATTTAGCTGTCACTTCAACGAACAAACCGACTGTCCTTGTATTGTCACGTCAAAACTTACCAGTACTTGAAAAGTCAGCAGAACTGTCATCCGAAGGAGTCAGTAAAGGTGCGTATACCGTATCTCCTTCGAAAGCCGATCAGCCTGCAGCAATCTTGATCGCAACAGGGTCAGAAGTTAGCCTTGCCGTCGAAGCACAAGCCGAATTGAATGAGAAGGGAATCGATGTTGCAGTCGTATCAATGCCTTCTTGGGATCGGTTTGAAGAACAAGATGCAGCTTATAAAGAGCAAGTGCTTCCAAAAGCTGTGACAGCGCGTCTTTCTCTCGAAATGGGATCATCTCTCGGCTGGCATAAGTATGTCGGAAACGACGGTGACGTCCTAGCTATCGACACATTTGGTGCAAGTGCCCCAGGTGAAACAGTCATGAAAGAGTACGGATTCAGTGTTGAAAATGTTGTATCAAAAGTAGTCACAATGGTAGGTAAATAAGTTATAAATGATAAAAGCAGAGGCGGATTTAGCCTCTGTTTTTATTTTTTTATAACGCTTTAGATCTTGATGAAGTGTAACTCTCCATAGATTCTGGTTGTATATCTAACTATTTTGACATTTCGACATAAATAGTGATGTTCTATTCCGTGAAGTGACAGCCTTTGCGAAACCCCTCCTGTACGATAATGTAAAGGAGTGGTCATACATGCGAACATATGGAATTTATAAAATCAAAGAAATGTACCAGACTTTTGTCCTTGGACGTGAAAAACTTCTATATGATTTATTGAAAGCAGATGGACGTGAGAATCATTTACAAGAAGTTCGATATTTATGCGATCGATTGGAAATTAACGATGTTGAACAAGCGATTATGAGCGAACTCGGAAAGAATTTTCATACAGTAGAAGCGGGAGATATGAAATATACATTGACCCATCCATTGAAAGGCACGATTGATATCGGTTTTTCTTCTCATGCATTACATGCAGCTTGCCACGGTTCACGCATGCTCGATTTAGATTTGTTTGTAGCATTATCCAGTGTGGAAGACCGCTATTTTGCTATTATGGATGAAGCTGGCGAATGGGGTTGGCTAAAGCCGGTTCGCTATACGTCTTCTCCGTTAGAACCCCAATACGTCTTCGTTTGAGTTTGAATATTTTATGAAATATTCGTTAACTTGCAGTCGTGTGGTAGAAGAAAAACGCATTGTGATAACTGAGACGTTGCGTACTGGGGTTCGGATGCTGTATAATCCTTCTTGGTGGAAACACTTGGACTATTGCAGTAGGGGAGGTAGTACGTATGACTATTTGGTGGATCGTTGGAATTATTGTTGCACTTGCAGCAGGAGTTGCTCTTGGTTTCTTCTTAGCTCGTCAATATATGATGAAGTATTTGAAAGATAACCCACCGATTAATGAAGATATGCTTCGAATGATGATGATGCAGATGGGGCAGAAACCTTCTCAAAAGAAAATTAATCAAATGATGGCTCAAATGTCTAAGGCGTCTGAAAAAGACTCTAAGAAAAAGAAATAAAAACGTTGATATAATAGGTTTTTATGACTAACATGAATAAAACAAACAACACCCCGTTCAATAAAATTGAACGGGTTTTTTAATTTAAATAACCATATTTTCTTAAGAACCGTTTAACCGTAGCTTCATACTCTTCTGGATTTTCGTTGAAAGATCTAGCATGCGCACCTTTTGGAAAAAGTTTAATAGACTTTCCGCCATTTTTTTGCTCATACAATTCCTCAGTCATATTGGGGAGGATGAAATCATCTTCCAAACTATGAATGAAAAGCATGGGATGTGCAACTTGAGTGATGACTTGTTTTGGAGAAACGAGAGAAGTAGTATACCCATCGCGGATCTTCAAAAAGATATTAGCAATTCGAATGACCTTTGGCGTGCGAAGTGGCGTGGACGTTTTCAATATATGAAAAACCTGATCCGTAAAATCAGAAAAAGGACAATCTGCTACGTAAAAATCCGCTTCTTCTGGATATGTCCCCGCTGTCAAAATCATCGTTGCGGCTCCCATTGATTCGCCATGAATTCCGAGTAATGCACGCTTACCAATCCGCTCACGGACTGCTTGGATTATTGCGCGCAGGTCCATTTTTTCATAGAAACCAAAACTGGTCGTTTTTCCACCAGACTCTCCATGTCGACGATGATCGTATACGACAGAGTTAAATCCGAGACGCTCGAACATACGGGCAAACTTCATTGAATTTATTTTGTTTTCTGTAACACCATGGCAAATAATCACTGTTCTTGTAGTATCGAGCGGTCTTAGATAGATTGCATGCAACAAATAACCATTAGGCGATTGAATGCGCATTGTCGTTTTCGGAACGGTTTCATACCAGTGCGCATCGAATCGCCGAGCGATGGATTCTCGTTTTAAAACCACCTCGGCATCTTTTATTTTAAGAAACATTAACCGATTGGTAACTAGGATGCCAAATGTAGTTACGAGAGCAGTTGCAATGAAAGTAACACCACCTGTAATTGCAAGCAGACGCTTTCTCAATAATTTCAGCTCCTTAGATCCTTCCGTTTTCAAACAAACGGTACATGCCGCTCTCGATAGGTCGTGACACATGTGGAGCGATTTTTTCAACTGCTTCACACACTTGTTTTACATCGATGCCTGTAGAGATTTCTAACGAATCGAGCATGTTCACCACATCTTCGGTCGCAACATTTCCAGTTGCACCATCAGCAAATGGACATCCACCAAGGCCGCCAGCTGCCGTATCGAATCGGTCAACACCTGCTTGCAAGGATGCAAAAATGTTTGCAAGTGCCATTTTTCTAGTGTCATGGAAATGCGCAGTTAGCAGTATCGAAGGAAATGACTGACGAAGACGTGTGAAAAGCTCATAGCTCTCGACAGGATTGGCCATTCCAATTGTATCTGCTACGCTTAGCTCATCTACACCTAGTGCGACAAACTGTCTACAGAGTTCAATACAATCCTCCACTTCAATTTTCCCTTCATATGGACAATAAAACGCAGTAGAAATACAAGCGCGAACAAAAACACCTTCATCTTTTAGCTTAAGTATTACCGGAGCAAGCGCTTCTACACTCTCAGCAGTCGTACGGTTAATATTTTTTTGATTGAATGTATTACTCACACCTACAAAAATCGCGATACTTTTAGCACCGGCTTCTTGGGCAAGTGCTACTCCTTTCGCATTGGGAGCAAGGACAATCGATCGTTCTACTAAATCAGCGTGCTTCATAATTTCTCCAGCGTCGCCCATCTGGGGTACCCATCTAGGAGACACGAAAGAGGTAAGCTCCATTTCGGTTACACCGGATTTTTTCAATAGACGGATAAATTCTAGTTTTTCATCGGTTTCAACCTGGTTCTTCTCGTTCTGCAGACCATCTCGGGGTCCTACCTCGATAATTGTCACTTTTTTTGGTAAACTAAACATACAATCCCTCCTACAGCTTATTCTAACGGACTGTAGCAGATGCAGGCAATTCATATGTGGGAATGTTCTGTATTTCAAACAGGGTAAAGTCTCATAAACACACATAGGGGGAATCACAATGTCAGAACAAATCGTAATTGCAAGCGCTGTTAGAACACCGATTGGCACATTTTTAGGCGCATTGAAAAATGTGAGCGCGACAGAACTAGGTGCTCTTGTCATAAAAGAGGCTGTATACAGGGCTGGGCTAACAGGAGCAGACGTGGATGAAGTCATTATGGGGAATGTACTTCAAGCGGGTCTCGGACAAAATCCGGCTCGTCAAGCATCGATAAAAGCAGGACTTCCTGAACAGGTACCAGCGATGACGATCAATAAAGTATGTGGTTCAGGATTAAAAGCGGTCCAGCTTGCGCGACAAGCAATTTTATCAGGCGATGCAGAAGTAATCGTTGCTGGTGGTATGGAAAGCATGAGTCAAGCACCATATGTCTTGAATAATGCACGAGAAGGATTTAAGATGGGTGATCAAAAAATGGTGGATACTATGATTTCTGATGGTCTTTGGTGTGCATTTAACGATTATCACATGGGCATCACTGCAGAAAATCTGTGTGAGCGCTATGGTTTGTCTCGTGAAGAACAAGACGAATTCGCTGCCAATTCTCAGAGAAAAGCTTCCGCAGCACGCACAGCTGGAAAGTTTGCTGATGAAATAGTTCCTGTTGAAATTCCTGTACGTAAAGGTGAACCAATCCTATTCAAGGAAGACGAGTATATTAAAGAAGGTACGACTGTAGAGAAACTGTCCAAACTTCGACCTGCATTTAAAAAGGATGGCAGTGTGACAGCTGGAAACGCATCAGGATTGAATGATGGAGCTGCAGCATTAGTCATCATGTCTAAATCGAAGGCGGATGCACTTGGTATCACACCGCTCGCAACTATTACTGCGAATGCAAATGCGGGAGTAGATCCAGCAGTTATGGGAATCGGTCCTGTACAAGCTGTTACAAATGTGTTGAAACGATCGAACCTCAAATTAGAAGATATGGACTTGATTGAAGCGAACGAAGCATTTGCAGCTCAATCACTTGCAGTCGATCGTGAATTGAAATTTGACACTGAAAAATTGAATGTTAATGGTGGTGCCATTGCATTAGGACACCCAATAGGTGCTAGTGGTGCTCGAATTCTCGTGACACTGCTACACGAAATGAAACGACGTGACGCAAAACGTGGACTCGCTACACTTTGTATTGGTGGCGGACAAGGTGTCGCGACAATTGTCGAGCGTCCATAATTAGAAGAGAGGGGAACATCCATGGCGAAAAAAAGAAATCAGCAACGTTTAGAAAGCAAACCGAAAGATGATGGAGCACTTCGACTCGCAGATGCATTAGGAGAGGATGTTCTTTCTAAACTTAAAGAGGCGAAGCAAGCACTTTCGCAAGCGGAAGCAAAAGCTGAAGAAGCTCGTATGGAGCAAGTGATAAAAGAGAAGAAAGAGCGAGAAGCAAATAAAAGCTTTGCTGAATTACTAGACGAATACGACAGAAAAACAAGTAAATACTAACGAACAAAACCGCATGTGTTTCTTACGTGCGGTTTTGTCCATGAAGAAAGGAAAGACGTAATGATTATCCGTGATGTAATTATTCGAAAACTGGAAATGACGATGAAGAATCCATTTTCAACAAGCTTTGGAACGATGCAAACTCGCAAATTCCTAGTGATTGAAGTAGTCGATGAAAAGGGAAATAAAGGCTACGGAGAAGGCGTAGCCTTTTCCATTCCTTGGTATACAGAAGAGACAACAGAGACTTCATTACATATAATCCAAGACTTTTTAGTACCGATGCTAAAAGGAAAGACCATCCAACATCCGGATGAAGTGAATGAAATTTTCAAATCGATTCGAAAAAACAATATGGCGAAAGCTGCAGTCGAGTGTGCAGTATGGGATTGCTGGGCAAAACGACAAGGTATTACGTTAACAGAAGCGATAGGCGGTAAGAAAGAAAAAATTGACGTTGGAATCAGCATCGGACTTCAAGCGGATTTTGAAACGCTTGCTGAAAGAATTAGCCAGAGTTTAAAAACAGGGTTTAAACGAATTAAAGTGAAAATCAAACCTGGATATGATATTAAGTTACTCTCAGAAATTCGCGCACGCTTTCCTGAAATTCCACTCATGGCGGACGCAAATTCCGCTTACACATTAGATGATTTGGAGCTACTAAAACAGCTGGATCAGTTCAACTTAACGATGATCGAACAGCCACTCGCTTCTGATGACATCGTTGATCATGCAACATTACAACAACAAATCGAAACACCTATTTGTTTAGACGAAAGTATCCTTTCCGCTGAGGATGCACGAAAAGCCGTTCAGCTTGGAAGCTGTCGTGTCATTAATATCAAAATTGGTCGCGTCGGAGGGATGACAGAAGCTAAACGAATCCATGACGTGTGCCAGGAAGCTGGAATCCCAGTCTGGTGTGGCGGTATGTTGGAAGCAGGGATCGGACGAGCACATAATATTGCACTCACCACGTTGCCCAACTTCACTTTTCCAGGTGATACAGCAGGGTCGTCATCATATTGGGATCAAGATATCATAACACCTGAAGTCACGGTGGAAGATGGGATGATCACGGTCTCAAAGTTAAAGGGTATTGGCTATGAAGTGGACTTGTGTGAAGTTGAGCGCCATACCACTCAACGTACTGAAATTCATTTTTAAAAGAAATACACATAGTTTTTCTCTTTTTGTCCATACTGTCTGTAAACAGATATGGAGGAGAGACAAATGAAGAAATTTTGGATGGTATTCGCTGCTTGTTTGCTGATGTTATCGCTTGCTGCATGTGGGAAAAAAGATAAAGATGTAGAAAATCAAACGAACGACACTGGAGTCGTGGAGAATGAAAACGATACAACGACAGACATGGATGGAACTGATGATGACACCACGAACGATAATGCAACAAACGATCAAACTGTCGAGAACGCCGATGAAATTGCAGACGCAGTCTCAAGCCTAGAAGAAGTCGAACATGCAAGAGTTCTTAAGATGAACAACAGTGCGTATGTTGGTGTGACTCTTAAAGAGGGAACGACCTCTTCAAAAGAATTAGATGACAAAATTGCAGACAAAGCAAAAGAAGCAGGAGTAGATACTGACAAAGTATATGTATCCACAAATCCTGACTCTGCAAAACAGATTGATGAGTACAGCGACAAGATTCGAGAAGGCGAACCTGTGGAAGGATTCTTCGATGAAGTCGGAGATGCAATGAAGCGAATGTTCCCAGATGCTCATTAAGCTATAAAACAACCCCCGACACTTAGCATGTCGGGGGTTGTTTTATGTCAACTTATTTTACAGACGATGGCGAAAGTTCGGTTACCCATTGAAGCGTATCTTCTTCATCACCTAATTGTATTTGCGTTAATGTATCGTATAATTTCTTAGAAAGAGCACCTGTCTTACCTGCATTGACTGTCATGATTTTACCATTCCAGTTCAATTCGCCAACTGGAGAGATTACAGCTGCTGTACCCGTACCGAAAACTTCTTCCAATTTTCCTGATGCATGAGCTTCAGCCAATTCTTCCATTGAAATTTTACGTTCTGTCACAGGAGTTCCCCAGTGATTGAGAAGCTCGATAATGGATTTACGTGTAATCCCTTCAAGGATGCTTCCATTAATGGCAGGAGTGATGACTTCACCGTCGATTTTAAAGAAAATATTCATACTGCCCACTTCTTCGACATACTTTCGTTCCACTCCATCGAGCCACATTACTTGTGAGTAGCCTTGAGCACTTGCCGTTTCTTGTGCTTTCAAAGCAGAAGCATAGTTGCCAGCTGTCTTAGCACCACCGGTTCCACCTTTGACAGCACGGACAAATTCATTTTCAACTAAGATTTTAACTGGATGGATACCTTCTTCATAGTAAGATCCTACTGGAGACAGGATGATGTAAAACTGATAAGTGGTAGCTGGGGCAACCCCCAAGAAAGCTTCCGTTGCGATCACAAATGGACGAATGTAAAGGGAATTACCTTCTAATTTAGGGACCCATTCTTCCTCTACTTTCAATAATTCAAGTAACCCTTCGATTGCTTTTTCTTCGTCTACTTGAGGCATACATAATCTGTCTAATGAACGATTCAGACGCTTGAAGTTTTCCTTAGGACGGAATAGACGAATGGAATTGTCTTTTGCACGATACGCTTTCATCCCTTCGAATACTGTCTGACCATAGTGGAATACGATGGCCGCCGGATCGAGCGAAATCGGTGCATACGGGACGATACGATGGTTTTGCCACCCAATCCCTTTTACAAAATCTGCAATAAACATATGGTCTGTGAAATGTCGACCAAATACAAGATTCTCTTCGTTCGGTTTTTCTTTACGGGAATCGGTAAGGTTGAAATCAATCTTAGATGTCGTCATGGCTTATTTCCCCTTTTCAGTTAAATGTCACTTGCATTTGATATATCGAATACTGCCATTATACGCCATTCTCTCGTAAATGAAAGAATAGTTCGTATATTACTTTTGTTACAATTTTGAAAACGATTACAGAGTCCTCGGTTTGAGGAATGTTGTTGACCGTTATACACTGTTAGGGTGAAAAGGAGGGAACACAGTGGAGCAGATTATAATTATTGGTTCGGGAATTTTAGGTTCATCTACAGCATACGAACTTGCAAAACGCGGTGCCGCTGTTACAGTGATCGACAGAAATGATCATGGAAGTGCAACTAAGGCCGCTGCTGGGATTATTTGTCCTTGGTTATCTCAGCGCAGAAATCAGGACTGGTACAAACTTGTCCGAAATGGCGCTAAGCATTATAAGACACTCATTGAAGAACTTGAAGCACTCGGTGAGTCAGAAACAGGTTATCGTCATGTAGGTGCAATTAGCTTATTTGCAGATGAGACTAAACTTGAAAAAGCATATGAGCGTGCACATGCGAGAAGAGAACAGGCGCCTGAAATCGGTCACATTGAAAAGCTGACTGAAGCACAAACTAAGCAGTATTATCCTCCGATTGCTGAAGGATTTCAATCGATATACATATCTGGGGCCGCGCGGGTCGATGGACGCCAACTTCAACAAGCCTTGATACGGGCTGCTAAGCATTATGGTGCAGTTTTTCTGGAGGGGAGTGCGACACTCCGAAAAGAAAACAATGAAATTCAAGTAGTATGTGAAAAACAAATCTACGAAGCAGATAAAATTATTCTAACTACGGGTGCGTGGGCGCCGGATTTGAGCTCACTTAACGTTCGTCTCAACGTTCGAGGTCAGAAAGCTCAAATTGTCCATATGGATCCAAACGATGAGAACAGTTTGAACTGGCCAGTCGTGATACCACCTGGTGACCAATATTTACTCTCTCTCAATGATGGACGAGTAATCGCGGGGGCGACACATGAAGACGAAGATGTTTTTCAACCATCTATCACAGTAGGTGGGGTTCAAGAGGTGTTAACCAAAGCATTGGACGTAGCACCTGGATTAGAGAATGCAGAATTGTTGGAAGTACGGACAGGCGTACGACCATTTACTCCTGGATTTCTTCCGGTCATTGGTTCCTTACCAGAGCATCCCGCAATTTTTATAGCAAACGGATTAGGGGCATCCGGACTTACAGCAGGTCCTTATTTAGGTAAATTGCTAGCTCAGCTAATTTCAGATAGTCAAGTCGATATTGACCTATCGCCCTACTCAGTAGAGCAAGCAATTGAAGTTCTATAAAAGAATCCGCTTACATTTTTCGTATTTTAGAATAGGTCTTGTTTTCTTGTTTGAGCATGCTATACTAAAGTCAAAATCGAATACATTCACTCATATAATAGCGGAGATATGGTCCGCAAGTTTCTACCGGTTTGCCGTAAACAAACTGACTATGAGAGCAACGGACTTGAGGGAATCTGAAGAATGACTACAGATTTTCGCTTGTTTCCATCTGGTGAATTTTGAGCCGTGATGACCTTGCTCCACTCATAGATATGATTGGATGCGCGGGTCATACGGCTTTTTTGTATGTCCGCCATACCATTGAGGAGGAAATGCGATGCAACTGTTAAAGGATAAGATTATGAAAGAAGGAAACGTGTTACCTGGAGATGTCTTGAAAGTCGATTCCTTTTTGAATCACCAAATTGATGCAGAACTCATGCAAGCTGTTGGAAACGAGTTTGCGGAGAAATTTGCAGATTCGGGCATCACAAAGATTTTGACATTGGAGTCATCAGGGATCGCTCCTTCAATTATGGCGGCACTTCAGTTAAAAGTACCTGTAGTGTTTGCACGAAAGCGGAAATCATTGACACAAAACAGCAACCTTTACAGCGCATCTGTTTACTCATACACAAAACAAGAATCGAACGAAATATCGGTATCGGAAGCACACCTGGGTTCAGAAGATACAGTGCTGATTATTGATGACTTTCTTGCAAATGGACAAGCGGTATTAGGCTTGTTGGAAATTGCAGAACAAGCAGGTTCAAAAACGGCAGGGATTGGAATTGTCATCGAAAAAGGATTCCAACCTGGTGGTGCAATGTTACGAGAAAAAGGGCTTCGTGTAGAATCGCTGGCAATTATCGAATCACTTGAAAACCTACAAATCACTTTCAAGGAGGCTGTCGAACAATGAAAACGACGCTTCTAGGAATTCAACATCTGTTAGCTATGTATGCAGGTGCAGTTCTCGTTCCACTAATCGTAGGTGGCGCGATTGGACTTACACCTAAACAGCTTACGTATCTCGTTTCTGTCGATATTATGATGTGTGGTGTCGCAACCCTGCTTCAAATTATGACAAATCGTTATTTCGGTATTGGACTTCCTGTCGTGCTTGGTTGTACGTTCACAGCTGTAGGACCGATGATCGCAATCGGAAATACGTTTGGCTTATCTGCAATTTATGGTTCTGTCATTGCGTCTGGTGTAATTATCGTACTCATCAGCGGATTCTTTGGAAAGCTCGTCAAGTTTTTCCCGCCAGTTGTTACAGGTTCTGTCGTAACTATTATTGGGATCACACTAATCCCAGTTGCTATTAACAACATGGGCGGTGGACAGGGAGCTGCTGATTTTGGGTCAATTACAAATATCGTGTTGTCATTCGGAACACTTGCTTTCATCGTTCTCGTATACCGCTTTTCCACAGGCTTTTTAAGGGCGATAGCTATCTTAATTGGCCTGGTTGGTGGAACTATCGCAGCGATGTTCATGGGTGTAGTTGACTTCACAGCTGTCGGAGAAGCATCCGTGTTTCACATTACGGAACCATTCTTCATCGCTACACCGACATTCCATTGGCAACCAATTTTAACAATGACGATAGTTGCAATGGTGTCTCTTGTAGAGTCAACAGGAGTATATTTTGCACTCGGGGATATTTGTGAAAAAGACATAAAATCTAAAGATCTTGCAAAAGGGTATCGATCAGAAGGCCTTGCATCTGTTCTAGGAGGAATCTTCAACGCATTTCCATATACGACGTTTTCTCAAAATGTTGGTCTTATACAAATGTCCGGTGTGAAGTCTAGAAAAGTTCTCGTAATTACCGCAGGTATGCTGATTGGATTGGGTTTCATGCCAAAAGTCGCTGCACTCGCTACTGTTATTCCTAATGCTGTTCTTGGTGGAGCGATGGTTGCAATGTTCGGAATGGTCGTATCCCAAGGGATCAAAATGCTCAGCACTGTTGTTGTTAAATCACAAGACAATGCAATGATTGTCGCGTGTTCAGTCGGAATCGGACTTGGAGTATCAGTTGTACCAGAGTTGTTTGCGAAACTCCCTGAAGGCGTCCAACTATTGACAAGCAACGGGATTGTCGCAGGTAGCATAACGGCGATTACGCTAAATATTATCTTTAATATGCTACCGAAGCGAAAGCGTAAAGAAGCAGTTGTGTTAACTGAACAAGAAGCATAAAAAGAGTGGGGGCTAGTTTTTAGCTTCCCACTCTTTTTTGATTCACTATCTGAGTCAAATTCGATGTTGGTCGTATTTGTGTAACTCAAGAAGCTTAGTCAGGTCGTCAAGTGTTGCATCACTAACTGGTACTTCATAAGCGTGAATAGAATCCATCAACTGTTGGTGAGTGCGTGCTCCAACCAATGTAGTCGCGACAGCATCTTTCTGAAGACAAAAGTGAATCGCAGCCGCATGGAGATTTGTCGCATTTGCTGTCAAATTATGTACAGCCTCACTTAGTGAAGGTTGCTTATAACTAACAAACGAGTCAGTCTGAGCAGCTCGTTGCTCACCCTCAACTGTCAGAAGACCTTTCGCTAATGTCCCTCTCACGATTACAGAAGCATTGTGCTCTTCGATCATTGAAAACCATTCTTCAGGACGCCGATCGAGCATATTGTATTGCATCATCACAGAAACGGCGCTACTGTTCTTCAGAAATCGTTGAATGACATTCGGGCGGATGGATGAGATCCCGTATTGGCGGACTATACCCTCGTCTTTTAGGCGTTCAAACGCTTCAATCACTTCATCAGCATGATCATCCATTGTTCCACCGTGTAACTGATACAGATCGATATAATCCGTACTAAGTCTTCTAAGACTCTCTTTGACACCTTCCATGATGTGTTCTTTTGAAGCATCCCAATGCCATGTTTTTCCGTCTGGGTTCATCTTATTACCAACCTTTGTAGCTAGGATGATGTCACCTCTTCGATTGCGGATTGCATGTCCGACAACTTCCTCATTTGCACCACCTTCATACAAATCTGCAGTATCAAAGAATGTGATGCCTGCATCTAGTGCGGCTGCAACAATATCATCTACTTCGTTGCGATTAGTTGGGAGTGACATGCACCCTAGTCCCAGCTCGGAAACAGCTAGACTACTTTTACCGAGTTCTCTTGTCTTCATCCAAACACCTCCATTACTCCCATGGTATACTGGTCGAAACAAGAAGGAAAGTGGGGAACCTTATGAAGAAATTTGAAGAACGAACATTGTCTAGTGAGACTCTATATAAGGGCAAGATTATTGAACTACGTGTAGACGAAGTTGAACTGCCTGACGGCAAACGTGCAAAGCGAGAGTTGGTCAAACACCCCGGAGCAGTTGCAATTATCGCCATTACTGAACAGGGCGAACTTATTCTTGTTGAACAATTCAGGAAAGCCCTTGAACGGTCAATCATTGAAATTCCTGCTGGTAAAATAGAACCTGGGGAAAAACCAGAAAAAACTGCAATCCGTGAGCTTGAAGAAGAAACAGGCTACCGAGCGAACGAATTTACATATATCCAGTCTTTTGCGACTTCTCCGGGATTTGCAGACGAGATCATACATCTCTATTTAGCGAGATCTTTGGAAAAAGTGGAGAACCCTGCAGCGGGGGATGAAGACGAATTCATCAACCTTATGGAGTGTACGATTGAAGAAGCAGAGGAAATGATGAAAGATGGAAGGATCTATGATGCGAAAACAGCTTTTGCAGTCCTCTATATTAAAGAACTCCTGAAAAATTGAACTAATTATAACCGGACAAGCATAGAGTAGTACAAACTATTCGGAGGTGCTTGTCTATGGTTCGTTCGTTATCGTTTTTACAGTTATTTGTAATTCTCGCCGTAGGTTACATAGGTGGCGTGTTACTCTATCGAGGTATTCCTGATGCTGATTTCTCATTTTTAGTTCAGCTTTACGATAGTCGTGCGGCACAAAACAGCTCCACTTCTTTACTGATTCAACTAGCAACGGTTCTTTCTTTTTACGCAGTGGCGATGATTTTGTCATTATCCAAGAAAACTAGATGGTTCGTAATGCTAGTGGGGGCGCTAAAGGCGGTTTTGTTTGGACTGGCCTCTGCGCATATTCTTGCTGGTGGAGTGAATATGCTCGCTTACTCTGGATGGTGGTTCCCATTTAAGTTACTAGGAACGTTTCTTGTTTTATTATTCTGTTGGACACTTTCACCACCATTTTTCACTCGCAAATCGGTCAAACGTTCTAACAATACCAAACTTCCTCTGATGATTGTTGCTGTAGGACTGGTACTTTTCTTCGCAGATAAAGCTGTTTACAACATCTTAGGAGGTTAAAAGCGCTATAGGGCGGTTTCCTTTCTATTGTCATAACGAATGACGATTTGCTATAATAGAATCATTCTTGAGGGGGGCGTCCTATGGAAAGCCGAATTGAACGCATAAAAAAACAATTACATGGGGCCAGCTATAAATTGACGCCTCAACGGGAAGCTACAGTCATGGTACTTCTGGAAAACGAGGCAGACCATTTAAGCGCAGAAGATGTTTTTCTGCTTGTTAAAGAAAAAGCCCCAGAAATTGGTCTAGCTACAGTTTACAGAACACTAGAATTGTTAACTGAATTGAAAGTCGTAAACAAAATTAATTTTGGAGATGGCGTTGCGCGCTATGATCTACGTAAAGAAGGCGCGGCAAGATTCCACCATCATCTAATATGTATTGAATGCGGAGCAGTCGATGAAATTCAAGAAGATCTTCTCGGTGAGGTAGAAAAAGTCGTTGAAAAACGATTTGGATTTACAGTCAAAGATCATTGGCTCACCTTCCACGGAATTTGCAAACGTTGCAAATCCGAAGGAGATACAAAGGGAAAGTGAGAGGGGGCGGCAGCATGCTGTCCTCTTTTAACGTTTATGTTGGAAAGGGAGGGAAGGAGTCTGTGTTTGCAGCATAGTGCTGTTTTAACAGACATCCGCAGCATATGACAGACTTGCAATTCGCTCTGCAAGATTACTTGCACTTTTTAAAAGTCGAACGGCAGTTGGCTGATAACACGATCTCTTCTTACAAACGTGACTTAACCGCATATACAAGCTGGTTAGGAACTAATATAGAACCAACAGACACAATCGACCAACAACAAATAACAAATTACTTATTTCAGTTGAAAGAACAAGGGAAATCTTCAAGAACAATTTCAAGACACATCTCATCCATCCGTTCCTTTCATCAGTTTATGCTAAGAGATAAAGTTACAGACACGGATCCGACGGTTCACTTGGAGTTACCTAAACTGGAAAAGAAATTACCTCGAGTTCTATCCGTATCGGATATAGACAAGCTCATCAAGTCGGTTGGCACGATGACACTTCAAAGTATTCGGGACACGGCCATCCTTGAATTGTTATATGGAACAGGAATGAGGGTAAGTGAACTAATAGGGATGAATGCAGAAGACATCAATTTGACGATGGGATTTGTTCGCGTTTTCGGTAAAGGAAGTAAGGAACGGATTATTCCTTTAGGCAACACAGCAGTGAAAGCGTGTACAAGCTATCTTGAAGACGTAAGACCGGAGTTCGTTTCTTCTATATCAGGGAAAGATGCGCTCTTCTTGAATACCAGGGGTGGCCGCTTAACACGTCAAAGCATTTGGAGTCTTTTACAAGAGGCCTCCAAAAATGCGGGATTGACTCAAAAGTTAACGCCTCACATGTTACGTCACTCGTTTGCAACACATCTTGTTGAAAATGGCGCTGATCTAAGGGCTGTACAGGAAATGCTCGGCCATGCTGATATTTCAACGACCCAAATTTACACACATGTCAGTCGAACACGACTAAAAGACGTATATAGTCAGTTTCATCCAAGAGCATAATCATATAATTTTAGGAGGCAATTCAATTGAGTACACAATCATTTAAAAGAATTCACTTAATCGTTTTAGATTCAGTCGGGATTGGTGAAGCCCCGGATGCCCATTTATTTGGGGATGAAGGCGCCGACACACTCGGTCATATTGGGGAACATATGGAAAACGGTCTACATATGCCAAACTTAGCTCGAATGGGTTTGTCTAATATTAAAAAAATTCAAGGCATTCCTGAAGAACAGTCACCTATTGGATTATACGGTAAAATGCAAGAAGCTTCTGTTGGAAAAGATACGATGACAGGGCATTGGGAAATGATGGGGCTTAATATAGATCAACCTTTTAAAGTATATCCAAATGGATTTCCCTCTGAACTAATTGAAGAACTGGAAAAACGAACGGGTCGAAAAGTCATTTGTAACGAACCGGCAAGTGGTACTGCAGTTATTGAAGAATACGGAAAAGAGCATATGGAAACTGGAGCACTTATTGTTTATACATCTGCGGATCCAGTCCTTCAAATTGCTGCACATGAAGAAATCATACCGATTGAAGAGCAATATCGTATTTGTGAAATTGCACGTGAACTTACGCTAGAGCCGGAATTTCTAGTTGGTCGTGTCATTGCGAGACCGTTCATCGGAGAGCCGGGGAGCTTTACCCGTACGACAAATCGCCATGATTATGCGCTTAAACCGTTTTCTCCTACCGTCATGAATGCATTACAAGATATTGGACGAGATGTAGTAGCTGTAGGGAAAATTTCGGACATTTTTAATAATGAAGGTGTCACAAAAGCTGTCCGTACAAAGAGCAATATGGATGGTGTGGATAAGTTACTCGTCGAAATGGACTCGGATTTTGAAGGGTTAAGTTTTACAAATCTTGTTGACTTCGATGCGCTGTTCGGTCACCGTCGTGATCCTGAAGGCTACGGACTTGCATTACAAGAGTTTGATGCACGGATGCCTGAAATAATGAGCCGATTGAAACAGGATGATTTATTGATCATCACTGCAGATCACGGGAACGATCCAATCCATGAAGGTACCGATCATACACGGGAGTTTGTTCCATTACTCGTATATTCAACTCGTTTTACAAGTGGCGGCACTATTCCGCTTCGCAAAACGTTTGCAGATATCGGGGCAACGATTGCAGAGAACTTTGGAGCAAAAGCACCTGAATTTGGAGAGAGCTTTTTACAATCACTTAACGAAAAGGTACGGTGATAAGAATGAGAATGGTCGATGTGATTCAGAAAAAAAGAGATGGCGAGATGTTGTCAGAAGAAGAAATTCGTTTCTTCGTAAATGGATATACAGATGGCTCGATTAGCGATTATCAAGCGAGCGCATTTCTAATGGCGGTTTATTTTTCTGGTATGGACGCAGAGGAACAAGGCTATTTAACGATGGCAATGGTGAATTCTGGCGACCAAATCGATTTGTCAGCAATTGAAGGGATTAAGGTCGATAAACATTCTACAGGAGGCGTTGGGGATACAACGACGCTAATTCTTGCACCACTTGTAGCCGCATGCGGAGTACCTGTTGCGAAAATGAGTGGAAGAGGACTTGGACACACTGGAGGGACCCTCGATAAGTTAGAAGCAATCGAAGGATTTCATGTGGAAATCACGGAAGAACAGTTCGTGAAACAAGTGAACGATTTGAAGTTAGCGGTTATTGGGCAAAGCGGTAATTTGACACCAGCCGATAAAAAGCTATACGCACTCCGTGATGTTACAGCAACTGTAGACAGCATTCCACTCATTGCGAGCTCCATTATGAGTAAGAAAATTGCAGCGGGTGCGGATGCCATCGTGTTGGATGTGAAAACGGGTGACGGTGCTTTCATGAAAACTACTGAAGATGCAGAGGCACTTGCCCAATCGATGGTAGCGATCGGTAGAGAAGTAGGGCGCAATACGATGGCTGTTATTTCAGATATGAGTCAGCCACTTGGATACGCAATTGGAAATGCTCTAGAAGTGGAAGAAGCGATTGATACGCTAAACGGTAATGGGCCGGAAGATTTAACTGAGTTGTGTCTTGTTCTTGGCAGTAAAATGTTAATTGCTGGCGGAAAAGCGAAAGATACAAAAGAAGCTCGAAATCAGCTAAATCAGGTCATTAAAGATGGCTCTGCACTGGAGCTGTTTGCTAAGTTTCTTGAAGCACAAGGTGGTAATCCTGCCATTGTGAAAAATCCTGAACTTTTGCCGAAAGCTGCTTTTCAAATTGAAGTGAAATCGACAACTACTGGATTTATAACAAAGATGGAAGCGGATGAAATCGGCGTTGCAGCTATGCTGCTTGGAGCTGGAAGAGCAACGAAAGAAGACGATATCGACTTGTCAGTGGGCATTGTCCTGAAGAAAAAAATAGGTGATGCTGTTAAATCTGGGGAAGCGATTGCCGTCATCCACTCAAATACAGAAAACATCTTGCAGACCGAAAGTTTGCTACTTAAGCATATTCATATTTCACAACATGCGCCAAAACGTCCTAAACTGATTCATAAAGTCATGGAATAAGATGAACTAAAAATGAGAAAAGCACCATTTCACGATTGTTGTGAATGGTGCTTTTTTTATGTGAAAAAAAGAATAGTTGTCTAAAGACTGTCAATTTTGGACAGTCTGAGTGTAAGTTCTGTTGTCGGTTCATGTAACGTGAACACTAGTTTTGACTAGTTTTGTCATGAAGAAGGGTTCCGCTTTACCGCCGTTGAATAGTTGGCGAGAAGGAGGGGTTGACGATGACAGATATAGCAATTACAAAAAACGGCATCATAGTTGTGACGTTACGCGGAGAATTAGGAAATCATGAAGCCAATCGCATTCGAACACAAATTTCATCGGAAATCTTTAGTGGAAAAGTACATGGGGTCATTTGGGATCTGACACATCTCGGTTTTATGGATAGTTCAGGGATTGGATTGATTTTAGGGAGAATGCGAGATCTTGCTCCGCAAAATGGAGAGACGCTCATACTAAATCCCTCGGCTACTATGGAGAAAATTTTTCAGTTTTCAGGACTTGGCACAGTGGTGAGGCATTGCAACGTAGAAAAAGCTATAGGTGAAATCGGAGGGGTTTTACATGAACAATGAGATGACATTGTCATTTGTCGCAATCGAAGAAAACGAAGCGTTAGCTAGAATGACGATGACGTGTTTCATAACACCTTTAGATCCGACGATTGAAGAGTTATCCGAATTTAAAACGATTGTTTCTGAAGCTGTGACCAATGCAATTATTCATGGCTATGACTGCGATGGGAAAAGAAAAGTGACCATTCATGGGAAAATTGAAGACAGTAAAGTGACGATGAAAATTACGGACGAAGGAAATGGTATTTTCGACGTAGATCAGGCGATGGAGCCAATGTTCACAACGAAGCCATTATTAGAAAGATCTGGGATGGGATTCACAATCATGGAAAGCTTTGCGGACAATTTGTCAGTTGAATCCGCAATTGGACAAGGGACTGTCGTGCGGTTTGAAAAAACATTTTCTCCGGTCACGGAAAAAAGCAGAATGAGGTGACCTATGGAAATGTCTGTTGAAAAAAATGGAGCACTTCTATCCCAAGAGGAAATGCGCATGCTGATTCAACAGTCCCAAGCAGGCGATAAGGAATCCCGCAGACGTATGGTGGAAGGGAATACACGCCTCGTCTGGTCAATTGTTCAGCGGTTCGCTTCGCGTGGTGCAGACTTGGAGGATCTGTTTCAAATCGGCTGTATCGGTCTTATGAAATCGATTGATAAATTTGATTTGTCTTATGAAGTAAAGTTTTCAACGTATGCAGTTCCAATGATAGTCGGGGAAATACAACGATTTCTACGAGATGATGGAATGGTGAAAGTGAGTCGATCCATTCGTGAACTCAGTTTTAAAATCAGACATGCGACAGACAGTTATGTGAAGGAGCATGGAACTTCACCTTCCATTTCTGAGCTCGCTAAAACACTTGAAGTCACGATAGATGAGATTATTTTAGCATCTGACGCTTTGAGAGATCCAGCATCCTTGCATGAACAACTGTACGACAGTGATGGAGACAGTTTGACACTGATGGATCAGCTTAAAGATGACCGTTCTACCCGGTTATTTGACCACATACCTTTGCGAGACGTTGTTTCGAAACTTAACAAACGAGATCAGACAATTATTTACATGCGCTATTATTTAGATTGCACACAAAGTGACATTGCAGAACGAATTGGGATTTCTCAAGTCCAAGTGTCACGATTAGAAAAGAAAATTCTAGCCCAGCTGAAAACATGGATGGGTGCAACCGCAGAAGAAACGTTGGATAAAGCGAGGGCTGATCGATAAATGAATCCATTATTTACATCTAAGACTGAAGCACAAGCGTGGTTTGTCGATAAGTTTGGAACGGGAGAAACGTATGATGCCGTAACACGAGAAATTCATTTATGGGAAATGCCTGTTCTTCTTCTATACATTAATGGGCTTGTTGATGGGCAGACGATCACGACGTTATTAACTGAAATGCAAGATGCAGATAGAGGAAGTGAAGCTTCTCACCATTCAGGTGAGAAGCTGCTCTCCTACTTCCCATATCACGCAGTAGAGCAACCAAAAAGTCGGGACGAATTTTTAACATCACTTTTGAGTGGACTTGCAGGGTTCGTGTCTGATGATGGTTTCACTTTCCTTATCGACATTAGAAGTTATCCTGGGAGACAACCAGAAGAACCTGATAATGAAAAAGTAATAAGAGGGTCCAGGGATGGGTTCACCGAGAACATTCTTCAAAATACAACTTTGATAAGAAGAAGATTACGGACACCGAAACTGCGATTTGAAATGCATAAAGTATCTGCGGTTGGAAAAACAGATGTTGCCATCTCCTATATCAAAGGAGCGGCCAATGAAGATATATTAGACGGTATTCGTAAAAGAATGGATGAAATTGAAACAGATGGGCTAACGATGACGGATAAGTCATTGGAAGAATTTCTATTCAAGCAGAGGTTTAATCCGATGCCATTTGTTCGATACACGGAACGACCTGACATTTGTGCAGCACACCTCTTAGAAGGACATATTGCTCTTGTTGTCGATACTTCTCCATCTGCTATCCTCGTGCCGACCACAATTTTTGATCATATGCAACATGCAGAAGAATACAGACAAGCTCCCTTTATAGGGACGTTCGTTCGCATGATTCGCATGGCAGGTGCAATTTTCAGTCTTCTATTGCTTCCATTTTGGTATTTACTTGCAACAAAAACTCAACACATTCCTCAGTTTTTGCATTACATTGGTCCGGATGATCCCGGGGCTGTTCCATTATTCGTCCAGTTATTACTTGCAGACCTAGGAATAGAAGTACTGAGGATGGCAGCCATTCATACACCGACTCCGATGACGACCGCCATGGGGCTAGTTGCTGCAATCGTCATTGGACAAGTGGCGATTGATGTCGGCCTATTTACACCCGAAGTGGTTTTATATGTAGCGGTTAGTGCCATTTTAACATTTGCGATTCCTTCTTATGAATTGAGTATTACAACTAAGATTTTCAGGATTGCCTTACTTATAGCTGTTGCTGTTGCTGGAGCACCAGGGTTTTTCATTATGCTTGCGGTATTGTTCTACTACCTGAGTTCTATGAAGCCGTTAAATGTTCCCTACTTATGGCCGGCGTTGCCATTTTTCCCGAAAGCGATGCTCCGCGTAATCCTGCGTCAACCGATGACTGCGGATATGCCAAGACCTTTTATTACACACTCTCCTAAGCGTAATCGAATGCCGTAAACAATTGCCTCACCCTAAAAGTTGTGATAAATTTGTCCATAGACAACTCCTTCTACAATAGGAATCTGTAAGAGGAGATTTATCGCAATTATTGGAGTGGAGGCGTAACCGATGGACTTATACGGAACTCAAAAGGTGAACGACAAAGGGCACTTAGTCATTGGTGGCACAGATGCGATTGATCTTGCGCATGTTTATGGCACACCGCTTGTCGTCTATGATACTGCGTTATTTCGTAAGCGAGCAGCAGGTTTTCAAAGTACATTTAAAGCGATGGGGATAGAAGCTCAAGTTGCTTATGCAAGCAAAGCGTTTTCTTCGGTTGCCATTTATGAACTAGCCGCACAAGAGGGATTGTCCCTAGATGTTGTTTCAGGCGGAGAATTGTTTACAGCTGCGAAAGCTAACTTTCCTAGAGAGCGTATTCACTTCCATGGAAATAACAAAAGCTATATGGAATTAAACTATGCATTCGATGAAAAAATAGGTTGCATTGTCGTAGATAACTTTTTAGAGCTGTCCATGGTGAAAGAAATCGCATCTACCCGAAAACAGCAAATGAACATCTTGCTACGAGTTACGCCGGGTGTAGAAGCTCACACTCATGAATTCATTACGACTGGGCAAGAAGATTCCAAATTCGGTTTTGACCTTAAAAACGGACAAGCAGACAAAGCATTTGAACTTGCTTACGATGCACCATATTTACAATTGCTAGGACTCCATTGTCATATTGGATCTCAGATCTTTGAGACGGATGCATTTACACATGCAGCAGAAGCACTAATGAAAAAAATGCAAGTGTGGAAAGAAAGCCATTCGTTTGTTTGCACAGTTCTGAACCTAGGTGGAGGATTCGGAATCAGGTATACGGAGGAAGATCACCCGCTAGAACCCTCTCAATATGTAGAAAAAATGGCTGAAGTCGTCTTAGGATTATCAAAAAGTTGGAACTATCCACTTCCCGAAATTTGGATAGAGCCAGGTCGGTCACTTGTAGGAGATGCAGGAACAACTCTCTACACAGCTGGAAGTGAAAAAGAAGTGCCAGGAATACGCACATACATTGCAGTCGATGGTGGGATGTCGGATAATATCCGCCCCGCATTATACGATGCAAACTATTCAGCGGCAGTTGCAAATCGGATGTTTGATCCTCATGATACAACCGTTACGATAGCGGGGAAATGCTGCGAATCAGGAGATAAGCTCATTGTGGATGCAAAACTAGCGGACGTTACTGAAGGCGATATCCTAGCAGTGTTTTGTACGGGGGCGTATACGTATTCAATGGCGGGGAATTACAATAGACTTCCTAGACCTGCTGTAGTTTTTGCAGAAGAAGGACATCACCAAATCGTTATCCGACGAGAGACTTATGAGGACATTACTCGTTTAGATCTCTCCCTTCAACAGAAGGTGAGGAAAGAATCGTAATGAAAAAGCGTAACCTTCTTTTGTTTTTGGGAATTGTCATTATGGCATTAGTTTGGGGAGCGGTATATTGGTATTTGGTTGTACCGATTATTGATCCGCGCTAAGACCCAAGTTGATAAATGATCGACAATCCTGTAAAATCGAGCAGATAGTATTATTGAAAGTGAAGGGATACCCATGAAACTTGTTCGTTATAAAAAAGCGTATCACAAAATAGCGATGGGATTTCTTTCATACAGTTCCGGTGACCAGCCTGTCAAACAACTCCAAGAAACCATGGCCCGTTATGAGACAGATGATAACTGGGAAATGTATTTGGTGAAGGAACAAGAAGATCTCATTGGCATTGTCGGTGCAGAAGTTGCAGACCAGTCATTTGTCGTTCAACACCTATCCATCAACCCCTCCTTTAGGGGCGAAGGAATCGGGAAAGAAATGGTTGCCAAACTGCAAGAAGAATTTCCGGACAAAACTCCCTATGGGAATGAATATACGGATGCATTTGTCAGTAAATGTGTTCTGGAAGAAACAAGAGCGGAACGCTAACGTCCGCTCTTCTTCTTTTCGTTGCGAAGTTTTAGAATATCACTTCTGTCTCTAAGCATATGTTTATGAATAACGTCATCGCTGCCGGGGGTCAGTAAATATAGGTTTTGTTTAGTTTGGTGGACTAATTCAATTAGTTGCTGAGAGTGGATTGAAAGTTCGATAGCACGGAACGAATTTCCGTCTGAAATCTCAGATTTTGCAAAAGTAATGTCTTGAATAAGTTGGTCAAAGTCAACTATTTCTAAATATTCATCGTATTTGGATGGGAGAGTGGTGAATCTCTGATGTGCCTTGGTGATTGTTCGTAAAGCTCCATCCAGATTCCCGCGTCTCCAATGATACATCCCCGTAGACAGTAAAATATAAGCAGTAAGTGGATGTGCCTTTGAGTACCCAGGAATCGACTTCCAATATTCTTCTAATACTTCATGGCCCTCGAAATAATCTTGATTGTCATTAAAATATACAAGAAACTCGACGAAGAGCGGATGAAAATAAGGATGCATACAGTCACTCCTATTCATTAGTCCATCTGCTGTGAGCAGAAAAGGTGAAAAAATGTCTTATAATGTAAAACTAGAAGCATTCGAAGGTCCACTAGATTTATTGCTCCATTTAATCAACCGATTGGAAATTGATATTTATGATATTCCAATGGCGCAGTTAACAAACCAATACATAGAACACTTGCATGCGATGCGTGTACTCGAACTTGATGAGCTAAGTGAATACTTGGTTCTTGCCGCAACATTGATAGAAATCAAAAGTAAAATGCTACTTCCTGTGCACGAAGGGGAGGTGTTCGATGACGAAGGGCAAGAGTTCGACATGGAAGAGGACCCCCGGGAAGAACTGATCGCACGAATACTCGAATACAAAAAATACAAAGAAGCAGCTGTGCAACTGAAAGAATCTGCTGATGAACGTGCTGTCCACTATACCAAACCACCCACTGAAGTGGAAGCATACGGTGCCGTGGCCCCAATAGATTCTGGTGATGAACTCAACGTGTTTGATCTTATCGGTGCGTTTCAGCGCATGTTGCAGCGTAGGAGATTGAAAGCGCCTATGTCTGCCAGTATAACAAATAATGAAATTTCTGTCGGTGAAAAGATGGATGAGATCATGAGTCAAGTAGAACGTAAGGGTGGTACTTGTGATTTTGAAGAGTTGTTTGAAGAAGGAGACATTAATGGTTTAATTATCACGTTTTTGTCAATTCTTGAACTAATGAAACGAAGTGATATTATCGTAGAACAACACGGGAATTTTGACCGGTTACAGATTAGAATGCAAATGGAGGAACGGACGTATGAATGAAGGTGACATCCTAACAGCTACCCTAGAAAGTTTTCTTTTCGTTGCAGGCGAAGAAGGACTGACGTTAAAACAGCTTGCTGCACTGACTGTTTGTACAGAAGGTGAAGTGACAGATGCTTTGGAACGGTTGCTAGCGGGATACGAAGAACGGAGAATGAGTGGGATTACATTACGTCAGTACGGAGGGGTCTTTCAGCTAGTCACTAAAGCGGAATACGCAGAGGATATTAAACGATTGTTTGAAAACCCTCCATCTAAAATGATGACACAAGCAGCACTTGAGGTACTGGCGATAATTGCTTACAAACAACCGGTTACACGTGTTGAGGTAGACGATGTCCGCGGAGTAAAATCCGAACGAGCTATTCAGACACTTGCTTCCAAAGGATTCATCATGGAAAAAGGCCGTTTAGAAGCGAGTGGTCGGCCGATTCTTTATGCAACAACGGCGTACTTTTTGGATCGGTTCGGACTCAATTCACTTGAAGACTTACCGCCGCTCCTTCAAGAAACAGAGGAAGATGAAGATACAGACCTATTTCTAACTAAGTTTCAAGACATATTAGAAGCTCAAGAAGAAGGAGGAAATAGTTTTTGAAAAAAGTGCTAGCTATACTGATGCTATGTGCTTCAATGGTACTCATGCCCATTCCAACAGCGACTGCTGCAGTAAATTCGTCATGGGTGGTCATCGATGCTGATACAGGAAGAATACTGGATGGAGACAATCCACACGATCAGTTACCGATTGCGAGCTTAACAAAAATTTGGACGGCTTTGACGTTTATTGAATCAGGTGCAGCTGGTGAAGAAATAGAGATTTCGCAGCGGGCGGCATCAGCGGAAGGATCGTCGATATATTTAGAACCGGGTAGCACCGTTCCGACGAAAGATTTACTGCATGGACTCATGCTTCGATCAGGAAATGATGCTGCCATGGCACTAGCTGAGCATGCAGGTGGATCTGAAGAAGGGTTCGTTCATCTTATGAACGAACAGGCGGATCTTTATGGACTAAAGGATACGCACTTCACCAATCCTTCAGGTCTTCATGATGAACAGCATTTGTCGTCTGCATATGATACTGCGATGATGCTCTACTTTGGGATGAAAAATAAGGAATTTAAAAAGATTGCTTCTACGGAGCAGTATACCCGGACGGGCAAACAACCCGGGGTTTGGGAAAACAAACATCGCCTTATCACCTCTGACACAGACGCGGTGGCGGGTAAAACTGGTTTTACGAAAGCGGCAGGCAGGACATTAGCCACTTACTTCGAGAAGAATGGGAAGAAAGTGATTGTCGTTACATTGAACAGTGGGAATGACTGGAACATTCATAAATCGCTTTCAGCGAAAGTTTTCCAGGAGTATTCTGTTGTAACTGTTGCTAAGAAAGGGGAGTATTCAGTCTTGCCGGGCGTTACCGCCAAGTTGAAGAAACCTATAAAAGTGTTGCTCAAACCGGAAGAGAAGAGTAAAGTTAGTTCTGTCATGCTAATCCCGCGAGATGGGACACAATCATCACTAGGTCAATGGACAGTCTCGCTCGACCAAGAGCCACTGGTGACTGCGGAAGTAGAACTAAAACGCAAATGAAATCTTTTGTACGAAAAAGATGATTAGAAAAGTTGAAACTCTATGAAGCAGAGGACTACTTAAAGCCTCTGTTTTTTTCTTTTTTATGAAAAAGGGACAAACGTGATGGAAAGAGGTCAAATTCCTTTATATCAAGGAGGCTTTATGCGGTCTTCTTTTCATTTGCATAAAAATATGACATAATTTTTTAGACTGAAGAATGAGGTGACGGAAATGGAAAGACTACAAAAAGTATTAGCACGAGCTGGTGTTGCATCCCGTAGAAAAGCTGAAGGGTTAATCCTGGAAGGCAAAGTTAAAGTGAATGGATCCGTTGTAACAGAACTTGGAACGAAAGTGACAAATTCAGATAGAGTGGAAGTCGAAGGTATCCAAGTCGTCAAAGAAAACTTCGTTTACTATTTATTGTATAAACCGCGAGGCTACATTTCAACGGTTCACGATGAAAAAGGACGAAAGACAGTACTGGATCTTATGCCAGGCGTTGAACAGCGGATTTTTCCGGTCGGAAGACTTGACTATGACACGTCGGGTGTAATCATTATGACGAATGACGGTGATTTCTCTTACACAATGACACATCCGAAGTTCGGAATACGGAAGCAATACATTGCAAAAGTGAAAGGGGTTCCAACTCGGGAAGCACTCAAGAAGCTCGAACATGGAATTGAATTAGAAGACGGCTTAACTGCTCCTGCAAACGTTAAGATGCGTTCAATGGATAAAAAAACGCAAACTGCTCTCGTTGAAATTACCATTTCTGAGGGGAAAAACCGCCAAGTTCGTCGTATGTTTGACGCCATTGGATGCCCAGTTGTGAAATTACGACGGGAATCATTTGCATCGCTGACCACAGTAGGTTTGAATGCGGGTGAGGCGCGTGAGTTGACTACTCATGAGGTGAAACAACTGCGTGTTCTCGCAGAAACCGGTAAAATTGGCTGATTTGTGACACAAATGTTTCACAAAACACTCACGAACGAAGCCGATTAGAAAACACATCTTTGTTATAATGAAGGATGCTACGAACGATTCGAAGTACTAACGTTAGGGGGGGAAAGAGGTGGCTAAGATGGACAAAAAGAAGAAGCGCCTATTCATTAGAGGAGCGATCTTACTAGTCTTGGCGGCAGCCATTATCTTTGCACTTACTTCTAAGAAAGAAACAAAAGTGCTTGCTGTCGGAGATAAAGCGCCGAACTTTGAACTACAGGATATGAATGGAAAGAAAGTAAAACTCTCTGATTATGAGGGACAAGGAGTGTTTTTAAATTTCTGGGGAACATGGTGTCCACCATGTAAAAAAGAAATGCCGTACATTGAAAAGCATTCTAAGGAGTTCACAAACAAAGGTGTTCAGGTTCTTTCTGTTAATATCGGTGAATCCGAGTTTAAAGTGAATACATTTATTGACCAATACGGACTAACATTCCCTGTTCTGATCGACAAGAACAAAAGTGTGAGCCGAAATAGTTATAATGTGGTCCCTTTGCCAACGACAATGCTGATCGATAAAAACGGTGTTATTAAACAAATTGTTACTCGAGAAATGAGCGAAGCTGAAATTGTGTCTCTTATGGAGAGCATTCAACCCGAATAAGGAGCATGGTATCCAATGAGTAAAATTAAATGCCAGTGCGGTCACGAAAATCCTTTCGGAACCGTCCTTTGCGAAAAGTGTGGTCGACCGCTTACTGATGAAGCACAAAAAAGTGAAATGGTCGACATGCGTTATGAAGGATCCGCAAGACGTTCGCAAACCTATAAAAAATCAGTCATCGATAAGATTTGGAACTTCTTCTCTAGTGTTAAAATTGGTGTCAGTATAATTATTGCAGTTCTAGCGACGTCAGCAATAGGTACAATCTTCCCGCAAAAATTCTATGTTCCGGTGAGTGGGAATGATCCTTCAGAGTATCTGGAATACTATGAGCGCCTCTATGGTACTGTCGGGAAATTATACTATCAGCTTGGGTTTTATGATATGTATAACAGCTGGTGGTTCAAAGTTTTAATCGGCATGCTTGGAACTTCGATTATTATTGCTAGTTTGGACAGGGTAATTCCGCTTTACAAGTCATTAACAAAACAGCGTACGAAACGTCATCCATCCTTCATGAAACGACAACGAATTTACGGAGCAAGTAATGTCTCTGATCCCGATGAATCTTTTAACAATGCTGAAAAAGCTCTAAAGGATTTACACTATAAAGTAAAAGTCGAAGATGGTGCAATCCTCGCTGAAAAGAATCGGTTTGGACGTTGGGGACCCTACGTCAACCATACAGGACTTATCATATTTTTATTAGGTGTGTTAATGCGTGGTATACCAGGGTTTTACGTCGACGAAACGATGTGGATCCGCGAAGGGGAAACGCGAGAAATTCCAGGGGCACCTGGATATTTACTTGAAAATGTCGACTTTTCAGTAGAAACGTATTCAAAAGGAGAAGCGGACGAGGTTTTCGGTGAGGCAATCGATAATAACGGTGCCATCGTGAGTGAGTTCAAATCTGATGTTAAACTCTATAAAGAAAAAGAAGGTTCTCTACCAGGTTCTTCAGATGTAGAATTCATGAAAGAATATCCGATCATTGTCAACAAACCATTGAAGTTTGATGGGTATAGCATTTTCCAAATGGATTACAAAACAGGTGAATTGAAAACAATGACGTTCTCTTTGATGAACAAAAAGACGGAACAATCAGTTGGAGAATTCACAATCGATCTGAACGAGCCGGCTAAAGATTATGATCTTGGGAATGGAACTTCAATCGAACTCATGGAATATTATGCGGATTATGATGGAATTGTCGATGGACAGCCTTCATCAAAGTCTCCTATTCCGAACAACCCAGCATTCATTTTCAATATGAAGACTCCTGAACATCCAGATGGCGAGAAGAGTTTTGTTGCTATTCGACAGACTTTAGAAGTTGAGCCAAATGATTACGAGGCTAAGTTCCTCTCTGCTGAAACTAGAGATGCATCAGGTCTCACAATCCGTAAAGACAAGACACTTTATATTCTTTTGTTAGGTGGAATCGTCTTTATGATTGGTGTGATTCAAGGTTCCTATTGGCAACATAGAAGAATTTGGATTCAAAAAGGATCGGGTTCTGAAATGCTTATTGCGGCACACACCAACAAAAACTGGTATACACTTAAAAAAGATTTGGATAAAGTGAAAGAAGTAGCTACTCTTCCAACGTATACCGATAAGCAGGACAAAGAAGCTGTCATTGATACGACGGAAGGAGAGACAAAATAATGGATTACGCGGCATTAAGTGCGAATTTACTGCTAGTATCATTTATCGCCTACCTGGTCGGCACCTTATTTTTTGGAGGGGCAGTCAAGGTTTCTAAAACAGAAAAAACCTACAAAGATAGCATGTGGGGGAAAATCGGGATTGTAGTTACAATCATAGGTTTTGTTGCTCAACTAGGCTATTTCATAACACGCTGGATTGCAGCGGGACATGCTCCTGTCAGCAATATGTTTGAATTTACGACTGCATTCAGTATGATGCTTGTCGGATCATTCATTCTCATTTTCTTTATCTACAAAACACCTTCGCTCGGTTTGTTCGCGCTTCCGATTGCGATTGTCATTATTGCATATGCTAGTATGTTCCCGAGAGAAATCACACCACTAATTCCAGCACTGAAGAGTTATTGGTTGACTGTACACGTTATTACAGCGGCTCTTGGTGAATCTATTCTTGCTATTAGTGCGGTAGCCGGACTGATTTATCTTGCAAAGAACGTAGACTTGACAAAGAAGTCTAAAGAACGCTTTTGGCTTGAAGCAGTTATGTTTACGGTAGTTCTAGTTCTTGGATTTGTTGTTTCTTCAACAGCATTTAGCCTTTCGGGTTATGAAGCAGACTTTACGTATGTCGACAAAAACGGCAAAGCTTCTGAAATGACGTACAACATGCCGCCTTTGTTTGGCATGAGTGAGTACGAACAGGTCACAACAGACACCATGAAACCATGGTTCGAAATGCCGGCAATCGTCAATGCGAAAACACTAACTACATTTGTATGGTCGCTATTTACGGGAATCATTCTCTATATATTGATCAGACTCATTTTCCGACGACCGATTGCTGCACTCTTGCAGCCATTCGCAAAGAAAGCTAATTCACAACTGATGGATGAGATCGGTTATCGATCCGTGCTCATCGGATTCCCAGTATTCACACTTGGAGCTCTTATTTTTGCAATGATTTGGGCACACGAAGCGTGGTCGCGATTCTGGGGCTGGGATCCGAAAGAAGTATGGGCCCTCATCACTTGGCTCTTCTACGCAGCATTCTTGCACCTTCGCTTATCACAAGGTTGGGAAGGCAAGAAATCGGCATGGCTTGCTGTTGCTGGATTCGTCATTATCATGTTCAATTTAGTAGCCGTCAATCTAATCATTGCGGGTCTACACTCATACGCATAACGAAAACTGTGCAGCCAATCCGCTGCACAGTCTTTTTATGCTTTTAACTGTTTTGTTTCCCGAATTCCTGCACAATGGGCAATGTATTAGTGGCAAATAGGTATACTAGTTTCTTTTTTCACGCTGGACAAGTACAATGAAAGAAGTAGTTTTGAAAGGAGCAATCGTCAATGGATGAAAACTTAAAATTGCTCGTCGTGGACGACGAAGACCGAATTAGACGGCTTCTTACGATGTATCTCTCTCGTGAGGGGTATGAGATGGACGAAGCATGTGATGGTGCGGAAGCGCTTGAAAAAATTGAAGAAAATCATTATGACTGTATCTTACTTGACGTCATGATGCCTGAAAAAGACGGAATGGAAGTTTTGGAAGAACTAAGAATAGCTGAAAACCAAACCCCAATTATTTTATTAACCGCAAAAGGGGAAGAATCTGACAGGGTCACAGGGTTCGAAACAGGAGCTGATGACTATATCGTCAAACCATTTAGTCCACGTGAAGTAGTATTGCGTGTAAAGGCGCTATTACGCCGTGCTGGTTCATTTAACGGATCTCCGTCTGCTGCAACCTCTAAAGACTTAGTCGTTTTCCCGCAACTTACAATCGATCACGACGCACATCGAGTCACGGCCGAAGGCAAAGAGGTCAGCTTGACGCCGAAAGAGTACGAATTGTTGTATTTTTTGGCAAAAGCACCAGACAAAGTGTTTGACCGCGAGCAATTGTTGAAAGAAGTATGGCACTACGAATTTTTTGGTGACCTCAGAACCGTGGATACTCATGTAAAGCGCTTAAGAGAAAAGCTAAACAGAGTCTCTGAACAAGCAGCCAAAATGATTGTAACTGTATGGGGGGTCGGCTATAAGTTTGAGGTGCCGACTGAATGAATAGAATATGGAATTCAATCGTCGGGAAGCTATGGGCAACCATATTGCTTCTCGTTTCATTTGTCCTGTTTATTGTCACGGCTTTGTTGTTAGAGTTCTTTGATAACTTCCATACACGTCAAGCTGAAGAAACACTTGCGCGTGAGGCGAAAACAGTTGGGAGTATTATCATCGACCACGAAAACGAATCTGCCATGAAACTTGTCGTCAACGATATTTTGAATAATGGCACCCAGGCATTGGTTGTAGGTAACGATGGACAAGTTGCTTATTCGTTCCATGATGGTGTGGCAAATGTTGAAGCGATTGAAGAGAAGATTTTAAGTGATAAGGTCTTCAGCGAAAAAAATAATGATGAGAATTTCTCAAAACAAATGATTCTTCCTTCTTTAACTGAAAAAGAAGTTTCAGAACGCTATATTGTATCATCTACACCATTACCAAATGAAGGTGAAGGCTACGTTGTTGTATACCAAAGTTTTGAAGCAATCCATGATACGACAAAATGGACAACACATATCGTATTGCTTTCTGCATTTATCGCATTCATATTAACTACATTTTTCGCATTCTTCCTTTCAACACGTATAACCCGACCTTTACGGCAGATGAAAGAAGCTGCATTTGAGTTATCAAAAGGGAATTTCGATGCCAGGATTCCGGTGAAGCAAAATGATGAAATTGGTCAACTATCTACAGCATTTAACCAAATGGGTAGACAGTTGAAGTACAACGTGGAACTCATTAAACAGGATAAAGAACAATTATCGAGCATTTTGACGTCTATGACAGACGCAGTAATTACGTTCAACCGAGATAACACAATTCTGCTCAGTAATCCTCAAGCGGAGAACGTTTTGCAAAAATGGAAGTTTATCAATCAAGACTCAAAAGAACTGTTGCCTCCTGAAATTATTCATATGTTGGAGCACGCCGTCATGTTTGCGGAGGAAGTGGACGCTGAATTAGAACTTGGGAAAAGATTTTTTGTGGTGAAGATTAGTCCCTTATACAGCAAGAATAGCATTCGAGGAGCAGTAGCGGTCCTTCGAGATATGACAGAGCAACACCAGCTAGACAAATTGCGATCTGATTTCATAGCAAATGTTTCTCACGAATTAAGAACACCAATCTCCATGCTTCAAGGATATAGTGAAGCGATACTTGACGGGGTTCCTGAGACTGCCGAAGAAAATCATGAAATGGTGAAGATTATTCATGATGAATCTCAGAGAATGGGACGATTGGTAACAGATTTGCTTGACCTAGCACGGATGGAATCTGGACATATGCGTTTGTACAAATCGGAAATGGCGGTAATTCCATTTTTAGAACGGATGCGTAACAAATTCACGCAAGTTGCTAAGGATGCAAACGTCAATCTTGAAGTAGAACCTAATGGATCAGAAATGCTGCATTTGCAAGCAGATGAAGATCGTATTGAACAAGTTTTCACCAATTTAATCGACAATGCGATTCGGCATACACCTGACGGAGGGCGCGTAAAACTTTCTGTTGAGAAATATCCTAAATCAGTTGCGATCTCTGTAATTGATACCGGAAGTGGAATTCCTGAAGAAGATTTGCCTTTCGTATTTGAACGTTTCTACAAAGCTGACAAGGCACGAACACGTGGTAAAAGCGGAACAGGTCTTGGTCTTGCAATTGCGAAAAATATTGCGGATTCTCACGGTGGAAGTATTAGTGCAAGAAGAGGTGAAAAGGAAGGCACAATCTTTACGTGTGTGCTACCTCTAGAGTAATTTAACATGTAACTTAAGCAGTATATGTCCGTCAACTTATGTGAACGAGGAGGATTTTTGTGGACGACTCCGTATTTCATCATCTATATGAAACGTATCATCATGATGTATTTAACTTCTTGACATACTTGACAAAAGATCGTCAACTTGCAGAAGACTTATCCCATGAAGTATACGTGAAAGCGATTCGTGCCTATTCCTCGTTTGAGGGACGGAGCAGCGAAAAAACTTGGTTGTTTGCGATTGCTAAGAATGTATCAATCGATTATTTTCGAAAAACGAAAGTGCGCAGTAAACATGACGCAACATTTTTCGACTGGGACAAAGATGACTTGAAATCGAATGCCAAGACGCCTGAGCAACAATCGATTGACACTGAAGAAATACGTTCGGTTCTTGAAAAATTGGATACATGTACGCTGGATCAGCGTCTTGTCATCATTATGCGCTATTTCAATGACCTGTCGATTTCAGATACAGCAGAAGTGCTTGGATGGTCTGAAGGAAAAGTGAAAACAACGCAACATCGCGCACTGAAAAGCTTAAGGACAAAAGTAACTTTGGCAGAATTAGAGAGGGGGGAGCCGAGTGGATCACGAACAAAAAGATGATGAATTGGATAAGCTCCTGCACTCTATGCCGAAAATGAAGGATGAACGATCTAAGGAAGAAATACTGGAACGTTTGAAGAACGATGAACGACTTACTAAAACACCAGCAAAACCATTACGTAAGAAAAGCCGTGTAGTTCCCTTAATAGTGACAGTTGCAGCAGTCTTACTAGTTGCGATACTAATTCCCAGTGTCCTGAACTCTATGGACACTGGGAAACAATCAGCAGATGAGGCGTCACTCCAAAGTGAATCAAAGGGCGTGCCCGCAACTGCAAGAGAAGATGAAGAGATGGAGAACTTTTCAAAAGATGCTAGTTCTAAATCTGCCTTTTCAATAAGAGATGTTACTCAATATGCAATTTATCCAGCTGAATTGGACGAAGGACGCATATTGCATATAGGGTTACAGGATTCTCGGGCTGTCAGTATTCCGGTATCTATTCTTTTGTCTAAAGAACAGTTAGAAGCTAAAGGATTAAATGGAGCGTCGACAGATCTGGAGCTTTACGAGGCATTTACTGAAGAGTTGGATGAGCAAGCGCTAGGTTTTGAAGCGATGCATCCTTTAGATGCAACATTTTCTGAAAAGGGAGATCAGCTTAGCGTACTACTTAGCGATACGCATGAGTATGACTTGTCAGCTGCTACACAGGAAGTGTTTCTTCACTCCCTAATGCAGACATTTCCATCATATCGCGATATCCGAATACTAGACGATTCAGGGGAGCCTGCCGAGTTTGATCAAGTGGGTCTACTTGAGCCAATCGATTTACAAGCAGAACTGGCCAATACACCATATTACGTCTACACACAAGATGATGGTCAACAGTTGCTGTCACCGAACTTCATGCAGCAAGCGGAATCATTTAAAGAAGCCCTACATCTCATGCAAACAGCACCAAATGACCTGTATGACCCTGTGATTCCAAAAGAGATGGATTTCACTGTCATTGTAAATGACGGAATTGCAGAAGTTAAATTTAACAGCACAGTTCAACTAGATTCCATACCACCAGATGAAGCAAGTCAACTAATTGATGGTCTTGCGCTAACAGCAGCTAGTTTTGATTTACGACTAAAAGTAGTCAAAGTTGAACCACTGGATTGGAATGGATTAAATTTCAGAGAACCTCTACCAAAAGCAATCGGAGCGAATCTGATGCCACTTATTTTGAAGTAATAGCCAATCTGTAAACATACAAGTTTACAGATTGTTTTTTTTTCTATATACTAATGGTGTAACAAAATATTGATTCATCTTCGGGGCAGGGTGAAATTCCCGACCGGCGGAAATGGAAGCGAAAGCTTTTTAGCCCGCGAGCTTAACAGCTGATTCCAGTGAGATTCTGGAGCCGACAGTATAGTCTGGATGGGAGAAGGTGAAGGCGAAGCCGTCTTTTTGTCTACTAGGCAACGGCTTATTTAAGTGCGAGCATTCTATTGAATGCTGGTGTCTTATTTAAACGCGTCTACACACTCCCTTTAGCATGAATTTGCTGAAGGGTGTTTTTGTGACTACAGACGAAAGATTAGGCAGATCCTTTCCTCTTTGTGAAGTGAATCGCAAAAGGAGAGAGTAGTATGAATAGCAAGAAATTACGGGTGATGATTCTAGTCGCCATCTTAGGTAGCATTTCCACAGTTCTTATGCAGTTTAACTTCCCGCTACCAGCATTACCAGGTTTTTTGAAGATTGATTTCAGTGAAATACCCGCAGTATTAGCGGTGATGACACTGGGTCCGGTCGCAGGAATTCTCGTAGAATTACTGAAGAACGTACTCTATTGGTTCTTATCAGGGAGTCCGACAGGTGTACCTGTTGGGGAAATAGCGAACTTTGTGACGGGCGTGTTGTTCATCATGCCGATCTACTTTATATTCAACAAATTCCGTACTTCACGTGGCTTAACTGTGGGACTTATATCAGGCACAATCTCTATGGCAGTTGGCATGAGTCTGTTAAATTATTTAGTCTTCTTGCCCGCATACACTTATTTCTTAAATGCGCCGCCAGTAACAGGAGATGGACTTTATACAATGATTGTCTTAGGAATTTTGCCATTCAACCTGATTAAAGGTGCTATATTAATGGGGATATCCCTTCTGCTATTTAAAAGTATGCAGAATTGGATTTCTCAACAACATCGTAAATTATCGGTATGATATAGAAAAACAGGCCATCCGCTAAAATGCGGATAGCCTGTTTTTTAGTCTTCATATTTGAGTGGATCGCCTTCGAATGGATCATCTGCAATTTTGATAGAGTCTGTTGGACATCCGTCAAATGCATCTTCAAGGTCCTCCAGCAGTTCTTCTGGAACTTCAGTATTTCCCGTGTTATCATCGAGGATAACAAACGCAATTCCTTCATCATCATAATCATAAATATCAGGCGCTGCAGCTCCGCAAGCTCCACAAGCGATACATGTGTCCTGATCTACGATAGTAAACTTTCGAGTAGACATGTTCGTTCTCTCCTCTTTTCTTCGCACTAGCAACTAGGTACTTTATCCATTCTAAAACGGTTTTCTACAGTTTTCAACCTTTAACCACTAGAAAGTAGGGATTCTTAGTGAAGTTGAGTTCAATAATTTTAAAGATCGCAGAAAAAATGGATGGGCAAAGGTCTTTGAATGCGAGTTTACATGTCTTGCGTGGAAAACGTTCAGGGCAAACACTCCAAGATATCGATTATTTTTCAGTAAAACCATATTTTTCACTACTCCCAAAACTAGCAGATGAAACTTTTGCAGAAGCTGTCAGCTCCCTTCAACATGAAGGGTTGATAAAAGAGAGTGAAGGCATTGTAACGGTCACAGAAAAGGGAAAGCGAACAGAAAAAGAATTACGGGTTTTTCACTTTGATGGTTGGAATTATAGAGGAAGGGAAGGGATTTTCTATTTGCGATTGGTCTTACTTGTACAAACGCTATCTCAGTTAAGAGAATCTCGAAACTCTTTTCATCCAATTACCAATGACCGTAAGATCCAACAGTTTGTGAAAGGACTATTACGAAGTCTGACTGGTTCCATACATAATAGCGCAAGTAACTTAGCAGATGAGCTGCTGCTAGCATTTGAAATGACCGGCATTTCTGACCTTCAGGCATCCATATTGAGCCACCGTTTAACCGGGGCGGATGCTTCTGGTTGGACGTGGGAGCAACTTGAAGAAGCAACAAGCGAACCTGTCGCTAGTTTACAACTCGAATATTTAGAAGCACTACACCGACTAATTGCTGTGTCAGAAAGTGAAGATGTTGCTGAAAAGCTCCCGATATTACATAAGCTTGCACATGGGATTCGAATTGAAACACCACTAACAGATTCGACAGCTATTACAAAAAGGTTGTTTGACCAAGGGGTGTCTATTGAAGAGATTGCAAGTACCCGCCGCTTGAAAGTGAATACCATTGAGGATCATATTTCAGAAATTGCAGCGAACGATCGAGATTTCCCCATTTTACGGTTTGTAAATCGTGAAGACCAACTAGCAGTCAAAATGGAAGTGGAAAATAATGATGTAAAACGTCTACGTCTTCTGAAAGATAAGTTTCCTCATTTGTCCTATTTTCAGCTTCGTCTTATTTTGAGTACAATGAAAGGGGAACACGTGTAATGGAGCTACATCATGAACTTAAAGTGCGATTTGGATTTGACGAATTTCGTCCTGGCCAAGAAGGTGTTATACGCTCTATATTGCAACGGAATGATACACTTGCCATACTGCCAACAGGGATGGGAAAGTCGTTGTGCTATCAGTTGCCTGGTGAGATGCAGGATGGACTGGTTCTTATCGTATCACCACTCGTTTCTTTGATGGAAGACCAAGTAGCGAGTATTCGAAGGCGTGGTGAAAAACGTGTTGCGGCAGTTAATTCATTTCTATCATCTGAACAACGAAAATACATATTTGATGAAATCCATAAAATAAAATTTCTTTTCATCTCTCCAGAAATGATTAGTCGCCCTGATATGACAAATTTTTTAATGAGATTACCTATTTCAATTCTTGTGGTGGATGAAGCCCATTGTATTTCCCAGTGGGGGTTCGACTTTCGCCCAGATTATTTGCGTTTAGGAGAGTTCATCCGCTTAGCTGGAAATCCTCCGATTCTAGCGTTGACGGCAACTGCTGATGCACGAGTAGAAGCAGATATCATTCACTATTTACGTATGTCTAATCCGAACGTAATTCGCCAGTCCTTGGATCGACCTAATCTAACGTATACAGTTCAACAACTGGAAACGGAAGCGGATAAGACGACATGGCTGAAAGAACGATTAAAAAGGACAAAGGGGCCAGGAATTATTTATGTTGCCTCCAGGAAACGGGCGGAAGAACTGACACGTGTACTTCAGCAAGAAGGCATTGCGATTGCTTCGTACCACGCAGGGAAGGAAGCCGGTGACCGGAATATTATTCAGCAACAATTTCTGACTGGGGAAATATCTTGGATTTGTGCAACCAATGCTTTTGGTATGGGTGTACATAAAGACGATATCCGGCAAGTCATTCATGACCAAATGCCGGCTTCAGCAGCTGCGTATGTTCAAGAAGCGGGCCGTGCGGGTAGAGATGGAGAACGCTCCAGTGCAGTCTTGTTGTATGTTATGGACGATGAGCAGAAAGTTCGTTTCATTGTGCAAAAGGATTTGCCTGATGAACCACAAGTCCATCATTTTGCGGCAATGCGAGCATCGGGTCAGTCGATAGAATCTTCAGCAGAACTTGCTGGGATTTCTGAAACGGGCTCCAGAGTTGTTCAATATTATCTGGAATCACTATCTTTAGAGGATGTACTTAAAACGTTCACAAAGTTAAAGTACGACAAAGAAGAGAAGTTAAGGCAAATGATTGCCTATGTACAAGAGAGAACCTGTTTACGAGTGCAGTTACTCTCTTATTTTGATGAGACATCTCAGACAAAGCCTGATATGTGCTGTTCTGTATGCGGAACGGCTAATGATGAGTGGCTTTTAAGCTCAGAGAGTTTAGGAAATCGAAGGCGACTCCTACAATGGGAGGAGAGAATTCGACTACTGCTTTGTTAGTAGACCTTATTGCCGTTTACTTTTACGACAAAATTCGTCATAATAAAGATATAGTAATAGGGGATAGGAGAATGCCACTATGACAAAAAGTGACTATAACTCAGAGTTCGAAGAAAATAGAAAAGAGATTGACTTGGGTGAGAATACCAATGATGATCTACCCTCTCGCGTTAAATTGCGTCAGAATAAGAATGCGACTCCTAAGCGGAATAAGAAAGAATCTCGCAAAGGTCTTACGCTCATTAACGTTATTCTTGTTCTCTTTACATTAATTCCAATTGGAATATTTGTGTATGTTCTTTCGGATTTGTATAATCCTAAGGAGGGTACTACCGTCGATATTGATCAATCAGACGTGAGATTTGAACTCGGTTCAAGTCAGTCACCGAATTCTTCGAATGATACGGTGGCTGATTCTGATGAAAATAAAGAAGATGACGATTCAAAAAAGGATGAAAACGCTAAAAAGGATGATAAAACCGATTCCGAAAAGTCGGGAAATACGCCTGGAGCCACACCAAAACCGGATCCAAAACCAGAAACGAAACCGGATCCAAAGCCAGAAACAAAACCGGATCCAAAACCAGAAACGAAACCAGATCCAAAGCCAGAAACAAAGCCGGACCCAAAACCAGATGAGAAGCCAGCTGCAAAATCACATACAGTTCAACCGAATGAAACACTTTATCGAATTTCGGTCACTTATTATGGTTCAGGTAGCGGAGTTGAAAAGATTAAAGCAGCAAATGGTTTATCATCAAATTCAATCAGCGTTGGACAGACGCTGGTCATTCCTTAATTACAAATTTCGAAAAGGCAAAGTACGCTAACTTTGCCTTTTTCATATGGTAGGTGGATGTATGAAAAATGTTTGGATTGGAATACGTGCGTTATTCGCTTGTTTAAGCTTGTTGCTTGGATGTATGTTTTATAGTGCACATCGCAATCTTTTAAAGACTCACCGCATGAAAGTAAAATCTTCCACCAAAGTGGACTCACAACTTACTGTATTTTTTATAAGTGATGTACATCGCAGAAGGATACCTACTAAGCTGTTAGACAAAGTTCAAACAAGGTCCAGTTCAGTTGATCTCGTTATTATAGGTGGTGACGTGGCGGAGAAAGGTGTCCCTTTAAAAAGAGTGAAAAGTAATGTAGAAAAATTATCGATCTTAGGACCGGTATATTACGTATGGGGTAATAACGATAGGGAAATAGGAGAATCCAACATTCGGGAAATTATTGAGGGAGTCGGCGGAACGATACTTGATAACGAAAGTGTACGTATCCCCACACATCCAGATTGGATTCTTAGTGGTGCAGATGATCCTTCGAGTGGAAATACAAACTTACAAAAAGCTGTGTCTTTCGATCATGAGTATATGCATCAGCTTATAGCAGTTCATAATCCATCGTTGTTCAATAAACTCCTCCAGATTTCTAGGCCTGAGCTCCTTTTAGGTGGCCATACACATGGAGGACAAATTCGCTTTGGACCTTTCGGAATGCAACCACGAGGTGAATTTAAGGATGAGAAAGAACATGCACAACTGATTAGCAATGGTTTTGGCACTACGTTGATTCCTTTACGTTTTGGTGCCCCCCCTGAAACTCATCTTATTAAAATTGAGTATAAAAAAAGGAGTGAAACAAGTCGACATGCTTAAAACAGATGCCATTATTATAGGAGCAGGTCCTTGTGGACTATCTGCTGCTATTCATTTACAACGGTTAGGTCTGGATGTGTTGCTGATTGAAAAGGGAAGTATTGTAAACTCGATTCACAGCTATCCAACTCATCAGACATTTTTTAGCTCAAGCATGAAATTATCAATCGGTAACATTCCATTTATAACTGCGAAAGACAAACCTCAACGTAATGATGCACTTGTTTACTATCGAACTGTTGCAGAACTCGAACAATTGAAGATAAACAGTGGTGAAACAGTTCTAACTGTTGAAAAAGCAGGGCAAGTGTTTCATGTCATAACGGATAAAGCGGTATATGAAACTTCATATGTTGTAGTTGCTACAGGTTATTATGACCAACCTAATCGACTTGACGCTGTCGGTGCAGATTTACCGCACGTTCATCACTATTTTAAGGAAGCGCACCCATACTTTCGAAAGAATGTAGTAGTCATCGGAGGGAAAAACTCTGCAGTAGATGCTGCGCTTGAGCTTGAGAGGGCAGGTGCTAACGTGACAGTCGTTTATCGTGGTGCCTCTTACTCACCTAGTGTTAAGCCTTGGATTTTACCTGGATTTGAAAGTCTGGTTAATAATGGGAAAATTAGAATGATTTTTCAAGCTATGGTTGAAGAAATTAGGGAAGGTGCAGTTCGGATTCATACCGAGACAGGTGTTGAAGAAATCGAGTCGGATACTGTGTTTGCTATGATTGGTTACCATCCGGATTACAATTTCCTAGAAAGTATAGGAATTCAGTTGGAACAGGAAAGCGGATGCCCATTTTTTAATGAGGAAACAATGGAAACTTCAGTAGAGAACCTCTATATTGCGGGTGTGATTGCTGCCGGTAATAATGCGAATTCAATCTTTATAGAGAACGGACGGCATCATGGAGAGGCAATTGCGTTATCGATATCCGAAAAGATGAAAGAGAATTGTTAACAGAATAGGTAATTGTTTCTCTATTTGTGGTATAATCACCCTGATTGGGGGTGCGAAGCTTGATAATTTTGTTTACAGTTGCGATCGCTCCGTCACTGGCATTATTTAGTTATCTCTACTTAAGAAAAGAAATTTCAAGGGAACCTTCGCGCACTCTTTTTCAAGCCTTTGTTTACGGAGCAGTCATGACGTTTCCGATTCTGTTCGTTCAACATGTTTTCGTAGAGGAACAGGTCTTCTCCAATGAATTTTTACAGAATACTGTATTCACAGGTGCTTTGGAAGAATTTTTTAAATGGCTGATTTTATTAGTCTTTGTTTACAAAAATTTTGAGTTTGAAGATGTGTATGACGGAATTCTTTTCGGGGCCAGTGTATCACTGGGGTTCGCGACAGTTGAAAATATCTTGTTTTTGTTCACATTTGGCCTGGATACGGCGTTCATTCGTGCGTTACTGCCGGTTTCTAGCCATGCATTATTCGGTGTGGTGATGGGATACTATTTTGGGAGATCGAAATTTGCGGTGGCGGATAAGAAAAAATGGAATTTAATAATTGCATTGATTTTTCCATTTGTGTTACATGTAACATACAATGCAATTTTGGAAATCCATGATCTATGACTATATTTAATGATTCCATTCATGTTGTTTTTATGGTGGTTCGGACTAACGAGAGTGAAATACGCACATGTTTTTGCAATGAGACAAATCCAAAAAAGAGCACAATGAAAACCATCCATTATTGTTGGATGGTTTTTTTGTGTGGAAATGGAACATCGCGTCATAATTCCAGCGATTTAGGACAGTCTAAAAGTACAAGAAGAACGACTGGAGGAAACGACATGAACAAAACGATGCGCACAATGTTGATTGGATTGCTCTTTTTTGTAGGTATTCAATTGTCACTTTCAACTGACACTCACGCTTTCACGGATCGGGGGCTTGCAAAAGGGACTAAAGGAGATGATGTAATTGAACTTCAAGCTAGACTTCAATATATCGGGTTCTTCAAAGGTAAAATAGACGGCAATTTTGGTTCTCAAACTTATTGGGCTTTACGCGAGTTTCAGGAGAAGTATGGGATGCCTGTAGATGGGATAGCAGGAACTAAAACAAAGAAAAAGTTAACTTCGGTTTCTTCATATGACAAGAAATTTGTCATGGACAATATTAAGGCTGGTAAAGAGTTTACTCATTATGGGGGCAAACCATTGACTTCTCAAGTTAAAGGTGGTTCGACAACTACAAAACCAAGTACCAATACCCAAGTCCCTTCAAAATATAGTGAGGACGATCTGAAACTATTAGCTAATGCTGTTTATGGTGAATCCCGAGGGGAACCTTATGAAGGTCAAGTGGCTGTAGCAGCTGTCATCTTAAATAGAATCGAGCATCCCGACTTTCCTAATACGGTTGGTGGTGTGATTTTTCAACCAGGTGCATTTACTGCGGTTTCAGATGGACAAATTTGGCTAGAACCTAATGAACGAGCAAAAGAGGCGGTAATAGATGCAATGAATGGATGGGATCCTTCTGAGAACGCAATTTATTACTTTAATCCGATAACGGCTACTAGTAAATGGATTTGGTCACGTCCGCAAATAAAGAAAATAGGATTGCATATTTTTTGTAACTAACAAGAACTTCTTAACTTGTCTTGAAACTATAACTTATACAGAAAGCAGGTGTAGTACATTCTTATGAAAAAATTAGTGTTTCTTGCTGTTTTCGCGATTGTTGCGTTATCTGCATACTCCTATATGACAGCTACACAAAATAAGGATTTGCAAAATGCGTTGTCTGTGCAGTATGCAAAAAATATTTCTGATGCTTCTTCGAAGTTGCAAGAGTTAGACGAAGCCGTAAAGAAGACATTGCTATTTAATCAAGGCGAGGGAGATCTTGAGGCACGTGAGGATATTTGGCGGTTGTCTTCGGACATTCAACAATCAGTCGCATCACTTCCTCTCGACCAACAATTTTCAACAACATGGATGAACTACTTAGGAAGGCTAGGGAAGTTCTCTAAAGAAGGAGATGAAAGAACTGATCCTAAAGAATTTCACAAAGTAATGGATCGTGCATCACAAAATATTCAAAGCCTTTCAGAACAATGGTCAGTTGCAACTGCGGATATGGCTAGTGGAAATCTCTCAATGGCCGAATGGCAAGAACGACTGGATGGTGAGAAAGCTTCTTTCGACTGGAATGGGTTAAGTGCATCCATTCAACAATATACGGAGAGTGATTTCCCGCTAACAGCGAGTGAATCCGACGCGTTAAAGAAAAAAGAATTAAAGCATATTAAAGATCCTGCAGTTACTAAAGAGGAAGCGCTAACTAAATTCAAAAAACTATTTCCTGATGTATCTAACCAAGTAATCGACACAACAGAAAGTAAGCCAGGTGCAGCCTATCCATTTTATCATATCCGCTTTGCGGATAATGACTCCGTAGGATATATTGATATCACTAAAAAAGGAGGTCATATCCTTTCCTTCCTAACAGAACGACCTACGGGTGCAGGGACTATGGATATAGACAAAGTTCGTACTAGTGTAGAAACGTTCTTAAAAGATTCAGGATACACGGATGTAGTATTTGAGGAAGTAAGGGAAAACGACACAGCGTTTCACTTAGTTTACACACGAGTGGAGAAAATGCATCGAGCGAAAGTGTTATCTGATACGATTCAGATAAAAGCAGCAAAAGAAGATGGTCGGATTCTTGGCCTTAATGCTGCGGAATACATTCGAAAAGAACAACTAAAAGATCAACCGATTATTACAATAGATTGGAAAACATTTTTCCATAAGAACGTAAAAGTAAATAAACAAGAACTTGTTTATGTCGAAAATGAACATGGCATTCAACGTCTTGCCTATGCTTTAACAGTAACACTAGAAGAAAACGGTGAAATTGGTACGTATATAGTTTTGGTAGACACTGAAACAAAAGCCGTAATTAAGACGGAAAAGCAGCCTTAAAATAGTGATTGGAAAATCCCGCCTGTCATGTCATAATACTAGTATGAAATCATGACAGGTGGCGGTTTTATGAAGCTTGCGCTAGGTACCTCAATCACAATAGACAAAGATTATACCGAAGAAGGCGAGAAATTTAAAAGTCGAGTTGTGGATATCGGTAAAGACTGTGTAATGATCGATTATCCCTCTCATCTTGAAACAGGAAGAACGGCTTTCTTTATCGACGGAACGCAACTTTTGGTATCATTCGTCGATGAGTTGAAAATGGCGTATGTCTTTAAGACTGAAGTGATGGGAAGACTGAATCGAGGAATCCCGATGTTGCAATTGTCGTACCCGGGTGATTCAGAATTGATAAAAATTCAACGTCGGGAATTTGTGCGCGTAGATTCACCGTTGGATGTAGCTGTAGACAAAGACGGTATCGTCCATCAACTTGTTGCTGAAGATATAAGTGCAGGCGGCATGGCTGTCAATTTGGCGAAATCGAATTTTGAAGAAGATGATATTGTTAGATTGACAATTGTTCTTCCCTACGCCAATAATTCCATTAAATATGTGCGTGTAAATGCGAGAATTGTGCGGATTTGGGAAAAGGATGGTAGGAGAATTGCGTCCTTGCAGTTCGACCAAATCGATCACGAATCGAGACAGCAAGTCATTCGTTTATGCTTTGAACGACAATTGAAAAAACGGAACGAATAGGAAAAGGTCTTTACGAAAAAGACTTTTTCCTTTTCGCTATGGTACAATGTTTGCTAATTGAGTACGGGGGTAATGGAAATGGAAAACGGAATACAGATTGCAATAGATGGCCCTGCTGCTGCAGGTAAAAGTACAATTGCTAAAATAACTGCTAGTAAGTTGGGATACACCTACATCGATACGGGTGCAATGTACCGAGCTCTAACATATAAGGCGTTAAAAGAGCATATAGATGTATATGACGATGACGCACTCTCCAGTTTGTTGGATCGAATCGTTATTGAGTTATTACCAACTGAAGAAGGACAAATTGTACGTGTTGATGGTGAAGATGTTACGGAAGAGATCCGTTCACAGGAAGTTACGTCAAATGTATCTGCTACCGCTGCTCAACCACGTGTCAGAGAGATGATGGTAGAAAAGCAACGACTTTTAGCGAATACTAAAGGGGTTGTAATGGATGGTAGAGATATCGGAACAGCAGTATTACCGAATGCGGAACTAAAAATCTTCATGACTGCTTCTGTGGAAGAACGTGCTGCAAGACGTTTTGTGGAGAACACGAAAAGAGGCATCAATCGTTCAATGGAAGAGCTTTGCCAGGACATCGCAAATCGGGACAAGGCGGATACAGAACGTATCGCATCTCCACTGAAGCAAGCGAGTGATGCGATTTTTATCGATACAACATCGATGAGTATTGAACAAGTTGCAGATGCGATCATTCATCATGCAGAAAAGAGGAAGCGCCCATGAATTTATATCCTCTTGGAAAAGCACTGTGCACTGCAGTGTTAAAACCGTTCTATCGAATCAAAGTAATAGGTCAAGAAAATTTCCCGAAAGACCAAGGTGTACTTTTGTGTACCAACCATATCGATAACTTAGATCCGCCTGTTGTTGGTCTATCAGCTCCGCGTCCGGTGCACTTTATGGCGAAAGAAGAGCTTTTCCAACTGCCTTTGTTAAAATCGATTTTACCTAATGTGAATGCTTTTCCTGTAAAACGCGGGCTAAGTGATCGTCAGGCGATTCGTACAGCGCTTGAATTACTTCGCTCAGGACAAGTAGTTGGAATGTTTCCTGAAGGAACAAGGAGTAAAACTGGGGAAATAGGGAAAGGATTAACAGGGGCAGGTTTTTTTGCACTCAAAGGGGATGCATTAGTCATGCCTTGTGCAATTATCGGCCCATATCGCCTTTTCAAACAGCTGAAAGTAGTTTACGGGGAACCTATTGATATGACACCTTACCGTGAACGAAAAGCTTCCGCCGAAGAGGCTACTGAAGTAATTATGACTGCTATTCAAGAGCTAATAGAAAAAAATCGCTGACACACAAGTTCAATTTTTTGTTTTTATGGGTATATTCCAATAGTATAGAATTATGATTATTATGGAGGAGGACTACATATGACTGAAGAGATGAATGTAGAAGCAATGGGAGGATACAACGAAGGAGATCGCGTGACAGGTAAAGTAACTAAGATTGAAGACAAATCTGTCACTGTAGAAATTTCTGGAGCACCATTTGATGGCGTGATTCCAATCAGTGAATTATCTAGTCTTCACATCGAAACAGCATCAGATGCAGTAAAAGAAGGCGACGAACTGGAACTTTCTATCATTAAGGTTGAAGATGATGCTTTCGTGTTATCTAAACGTAAAGTGGATGCTGAAGATGCTTGGGATACATTGGAAGAGCAATTCAATGATTCTGTAACAATTACAACAGAAGTGAAGGATGTTGTAAAAGGTGGTTTAGTAGTGGACCTAGGAGTGCGAGGTTTCATCCCTGCATCGTTAGTCGAAGATCACTTTGTCGAATCATTTGAAGACTACAAAGGTCGCTCAATGGAGTTTAAAATTGTAGAAATGGATAAAGAGAAAAACCGGTTAATCCTTTCTCATCGTGCAGTTATTCAAGAAGAGAAATCATCTAAAAAAGAGGAAATACTTGAAAACCTTCACGAAGGTCAAGTTCTTGAAGGAACCGTGCAACGTATCGCTTCATTTGGTGCGTTTGTAGATTTGGGCGGTGTGGATGGCTTAGTTCACATTTCACAAATCGCTCATGGACATGTTGAAAAAGTATCGGATGTACTAAATGAAGGCGATAAGGTCCAGGTTAAGATTTTGGCGGTGGATCGCGACTCTGAACGAATTAGCTTATCTATTAAGGAAACGCTAGCTGGCCCATGGGAAGGTATTGAAAACAAGGCCCCTAAGGGTGCAGTGTTACAGGGAACTGTAAAACGTCTTGTGTCTTACGGAGCTTTTGTCGAAGTATCCCCGGGAGTCGAAGGTCTTGTGCATATTTCGAGAATTTCCCATGACCATATTGGAACACCGAACGAAGTCTTGTCTGAAGGACAAAATGTAGAAGTGAAAGTATTGGACGTCAATCCAAATGACAAACGGCTATCTCTAAGTATAAAAGATCTAACGGATAAAGAAGAGGACACATACGATGGCTATGAAATGCCAGAAGAACCTTCTGGTTTCTCTATCAGTGATGTCATTGGAGATCAGTTAAAAAAGTTCTCTAACTAATAAGGTTTGCGAACCTGTAACAACTGTATTGAAAGAGATGGCTCTTTTAGGAGCGCCATCTCTTTTTTTTGTGTATAATATGCAGAAGATAGCTTGGAAGGATGAATGACTAATGAGTAAACCAACAGTAGCCATCGTAGGACGTCCGAATGTCGGTAAGTCCACGATTTTTAACAGAATTGTCGGAGAACGTATTTCGATAGTGGAAGATGTTTCAGGTGTGACCCGAGACCGCATTTACAGTGCGGCAGATTGGCTGTCTCACGACTTTAATTTGATTGACACGGGTGGTATTGATATTGGGGATGAACCATTCCTAGTTCAAATTCGTTTGCAGGCTGAAATTGCAATCGAGGAAGCGGATGTAATTATTTTCCTTACTAACGGTAGAGAAGGAGTTACTGACGCAGATGAGCAAGTTGCGAAAATCTTGTATAAGACAAAAAAGCCAGTAGTTCTTGCCGTCAATAAGGTGGATAATCCTGAGATGAAGGATATGATTTATGATTTCTACTCACTCGGTTTCGGCGATCCGCATCCTATTTCGGGAGCACACGGCTTAGGACTTGGAGATCTTTTAGATACTGTTGCAGAAAATTTCCCTGATCCATCAGAAGAAGAAATTGAAGAGGATGTTATTCGCTTTTCTTTAATTGGTCGACCAAATGTTGGGAAGTCTTCGCTAGTCAACGCATTGCTAGGTGAGGAACGTGTTATTGTAAGTGATGTTGCTGGAACTACAACAGATGCGATTGACTCTTCATATGAATATGAAGGACAGAAATTTAAAATTATTGATACAGCAGGAATGCGTAAAAAAGGTAAAGTGTACGAAAATACAGAAAAATACAGTGTCCTCCGTGCGCTAAAAGCAATTGATCGTTCCGATGTTGTGCTAATTGTTATTAACGGTGAAGAAGGTATTCGTGAGCAGGATAAACGGATTGCAGGGTACGCAGAAGAGGCAGGGAAAGGAATTCTATTTGTCGTCAACAAATGGGATGCTCTTGAAAAAGATGAAAAGACGATGAATCGCTTTAACGAAGACATTCGTAAAAACTTTTTATTCCTGGATTATGCACCGATTGCTTACGTATCTGCAAAAACAAAACAACGGGTACGCTCATTGTTTGATATGATCATTAATATTAGTGAAAATCATTCGATGCGTATTCAATCCAGTGTACTAAATGAAGTAGTAGAGGATGCAATCGCTAGAAATCCTGCACCGACGGATAAAGGTAAACGACTCCGTATTTATTATTCAACTCAGGTAGCGGTTAGACCTCCTGCTTTTGTAGTATTTGTAAATGATACAGAGCTGATGCACTTTTCATATGAACGATTCCTTCGCAATCGTTTGCGTGAGTCTTTCGGATTTGAAGGGACGCCAATTCGAATTATCACTCGGGCTAGAAGTTAACGAAACTGTGGGAAAGGATGAGGAAATGTGACAAAAGTTTCTGTGATTGGTGCAGGGAGCTGGGGAACTGCACTCGCCTTTGTTCTTGCCGAAAATGGACATGACTGTCTGATTTGGGGGAGACGGGAACAGCAAACCAATGAAATAAACGAACAACACACGAATAATTCATATTTGAAGAATTGTATGCTGCCAGAATCACTGAAAGCAACTTCAAATCTAAAGCAAGCTGTTGAGCATGCTGACGTTCTAATTGTTGCTGTACCGACAAAAGGAATGAGAGAAATTGGAACGCAATTGAATAGTTTGATACAAAATCCGAAACTCATCGTACATGTATCTAAAGGTATTGAACCTGACACTCTCAAGCGGATAACTGAAATGCTAACAGAAGAAATACGACCTGAAGCACGGAGAGCCCTGGTAGTCCTCTCGGGGCCATCTCATGCCGAGGAAGTCGTATTGCGTCATCCGACGACCGTAACAGTGGCTTCAGAGGATGGTCAAGCTGCAGAAGAGATTCAGACACTATTCATGAACTCGTATTTCCGTGTGTATACAAACGAAGATGTTCTCGGAGTGGAGCTAGGCGGGGCTTTGAAAAATGTTATCGCACTTGCTGCTGGTATTACAGACGGTTTAGAATATGGTGACAACGCAAAAGCAGCACTAATTACTCGAGGTCTTGCAGAAATTACGCGCCTTGGGGTTAAGATGGGTGCTAGTCCACTTACATTTGCAGGACTTGCCGGTATGGGAGATCTTATCGTCACAGCGAACAGTGTCCATTCGCGTAACTGGAAAGCAGGAAACATGCTTGGAAAAGGACATTCACTAGAAGAAGTGACTGAAGGCATGGGAATGGTGATTGAAGGCGTCCGTACAACTAAGGCAGCTCATCAGTTGGCAAAGCAATATGACGTTTCAATGCCATTAACAGAGGCCCTATATACTGTCTTGTTTGAAGATAATGAACCGAAAGAAGCGGTAGATTGGTTAATGAGTCGAGGGAAAAAGAAGGAAACTGACGATTTTTCCAATTAAAGGAGCTTATTTAATTTTCTCGCGAATTACGTGTTGTGTCGCATAAATTTACGACTGGAAGGAATGACGTACTTTGTCCTCGTTGGATAAAATGTGGCTATCTTTTTATGCCATGGGTTTCATGATGATCTCAATGGGACTCATTCATGTTAGCCGTACCAAATTAACAAACAAGCTCCTCAAGATAGTGTTTGCGGTCATTGCCTATTGTTTACTGATCTTTTCATTCTTTGCAATGATCTATCTCGTCTTTAACGGACCTACAGGAGGCTCGTAAACCTATGAAAAGAATGTTACGATTTCCTTTAGTGGCTATAATTATTGTTCTATTGTCAGGATGCATGTACCCTCAAGATGAAATAGAAAGCAAGCAGAGACCATATGAAGATCAGCTGGAGACTGTTCAAAAAGCGGTAGATACGTACCGTGAACAGTCACAAGGTTTATTGCCTATAAAAACACGGGATATGGATATTGATCAATATATTAAGTATCCAATAGATTTCACTAAAATTGTTCCATCTCTAACAGAGAAAATCCCTTCAAATGCATATGAACAAGGAGGGATTTATCAGTATGTTTTAATGGATGTGGAGGAAAACCCAACCGTTAAACTTGTAGATTTACGTGTTGCAGAAAGAATTCGGGAACTGATATTACGAAAAACGGTGAATGGTGTACTTCCATTCAAAGATCCTGTTCAAGAAGGTGCAAATGTCTATGAAGTGGACTTTGAAAAAATGGGGCTAAAGGAACCGTTGACTGTAGAAAGTCCTTATTCTGATGCTCATTTACCGCTTGTTGTCGGTGGAGATGGCAATTTCTATATCGATTATTCAATAGATTTAAACCGTATTTTGGAGAAGGAAAAGCCTGATGTGAAGCAGGGAGAGGACATTCGCTACTTACTTTCGGACAATCATCCGATCCTCCCTGCTTATTCGTTACCGTATACGGTAAACGAAAACAATGAACCGATTTTCATGAAATCGTCTAACTAAACAAGAAAACGTTTCGTGCTTTTATGCATGAAACGTTTTTTGTTTTCATAAACTACTATGCGTAGAAAAGGAGGACGATGGAAATGAAAGAAGAACTATATGAAAACTTAGCGAGACGAACAGATGGCGATATTTATATCGGAGTGGTAGGTCCTGTTCGTGTCGGAAAATCCACTTTTGTTAAACGTGTCATGGAAGAAGTAGTTATCCCCAATATGAGTGAGCAGGCAGACCGTACTCGAGCACAGGATGAGCTCCCACAAAGCTCTCCAGGGCCAGTCATTATGACGGCTGAGCCGAAATTTGTCCCTGCACAAGGAACGGCGGTTTCGATTGGAGATGGGGAACTCTCTTTTCAAATTCGACTGGCAGACTGTGTGGGGTATGTCATTGACGGTGTAAAAGGGTACGAGGATGAGGATGGACCGAAATACGTCCATACTCCATGGCACAATGAGCCGATTCCATTTGAAGAAGCAGCTCGTATCGGGACAGACAAAGTCATTCGAGACCACTCAACAATCGGTATCTTGCTGACTACCGATGGAACAGTCAATAATATTCCGAGAGCTTCTGCTGAAGCTGCGGAAACAGAAATTGTATCAAAACTTAAGGAAATTGGTAAGCCGTTTGTCATTGTTCTGAACTCGAAAATGCCAGCACATGAGAAAACGGTTCAACTAAAACAACAATTACAAGAAGAGCATGGTGTTCCTGTCATCGCGATAAGTGCGGATCAGTTGAATGCACAGGAAATCCAATTGATTTTAAAAGAAGCCCTTTATGAATTCCCAATTACACATATTGATCTTCAAAAGCCGGACTGGATGGATGTGTTAGGCTCAGAGCATTATTTGAATTCGAATATTGATGAAATAATCAATGAAGGATTCCTTGAAGCATCCAAGATCCGTAAAGTTCAACAACTAGCAGAACGGTTGAATGAAGAGGACTACATTAAGCATGCAGAAGTCATTGAGGTAGATGCAGGAAAAGGAAGAGCCATCCTGGACTTGAAAATAGACGAACAAACGTATCTGGGAGTTTGCGAGTCCTATATGGACACCGAGATGAAAACAAAGAAAGATTGGCTGATATTCATCCAAGAAGCGGTTAAAGCGAAAAAATCCTATGATATGTTCGCTGAGGCGATCGAAACTGCGAAAAAGGAAGGATATGGGGTCGCCTTGCCAACTATTGCAGATTTTCAGCCGACACAGCCTGAACTTATCAAACAAGACTCTTTTTATGGAGTACGCATGAAAGCGACAGCTCCAGCGCTACATGTTATCCGGATTGACATGGAGGCAGAATTTGCTCCACTCATCGGGTCTGAATTCCATAGTCATCACTTGTTGAAAGAACTGAAAAATGCTTACTTACACGACCGTGAAGCGCTGTGGGAGACTCAATTGTTTGGAACACCCCTACATGAAGTGTTGAAGGAAAGTATCCGATTTAAGACGTCTGCAGTACCTTCCAGCGCACGTAGAAGACTGCGTGAGACCATTGAAAAAATGGTGAATGAAGGAAATAAAGGTATGGTGACGTTCATCGTCTAATGAGTAAAGATCCGTCTACAGCGGGTCTTTTTTCTGTTTTGGGGTTACGTAAGCAACACCTTGACTACAATATTCTTGCACCCTAGAATTGGTTATGTTACTCTTTTTACAGTGTTAAAGAGGTTAAACAAACGTTTGAGAGGAGGTGAACGAGATGAACAAAACTGAATTGATCAACTCCGTTGCAGAAGCAGCAGGTCTTTCTAAGAAGGATGCAACAAAAGCTGTTGAAACTGTATTCGAAACAATCCAAGACGCTCTTTCAAAGGGTGAGAAGGTACAATTGATTGGCTTCGGTAACTTCGAAGTACGCGAGCGTGCTGCTCGTAAAGGCCGTAATCCACAATCTGGAGAAGAAATTGAAATCGCAGCTAGCAAAGTTCCTGCATTCAAAGCAGGTAAAGCATTGAAAGATGCTGTAAAGTGAGTTCAATTACATAGAAGCCCGTCAGACGTCCATTACGGATAAGCTGGCGGGCTTCTTTCCGTGTTACGCGGAAAATACGAGCCATCAACTGTACTGAATGCGAGGAGTATGCTACTATTTTGGAAGACTAGATGTGCATCAGAGGAGGTTCCATCGATGGAAGAAGTAAATTTTGGGAAAATAGAACAAGCGGTCACGATGATCCTCGAAGCGATCGGTGAAGATCCAGAGCGTGAAGGATTGTTGGAAACACCAAAGCGCGTTGCAAAAATGTATGCAGAAGTGTTCGCAGGAATGGCGGACGATCCTCGTATGTACTTTGAAACCGTTTTTCATGAACAACATGAAGAAGTCGTCCTCGTAAAGGACATTCCATTTTACTCGATGTGTGAACATCATCTTGTTCCATTTTTTGGTGTTGCCCATATTGCATACATACCCCGTGACGGAGTTGTGGCAGGACTCAGTAAATTAGCAAGAGCTGTTGAAACAACGGCTAAGCGTCCTCAATTGCAAGAACGAATTACGACAACTGTCGCAGAAGTAATGATGGAAATGTTGAAGCCACACGGTGTATACGTCATCATCGAAGCAGAACATATGTGCATGACGATGCGAGGTATAAAAAAACCAGGTTCGAAAACAATTACAACAGCGGCTAGAGGAATTTACGAACACGATGATGTCAAACGATCAGAAATTCTTTCGCTTGTAAAGTAAGGTTGTGGTCCTTTGCGGATCGCGGTTTAACTATGATATGATAGGTAAGATATGAAAGACGGGGGAGAGAACTATGACTGCACCAGATTACATCGTCATTAAAGCAAAAGAAGATGGTGTCAGTGTTATCGGGTTAACCCGTGGAAACGACACGAAATTCCATCATACGGAAAAACTCGACTGTGGAGAAGTGATGATTGCCCAGTTTACAGAACACACATCCGCTATGAAAATCCGTGGGAGTGCAGAAATTACAACTGCGCACGGGGTTGTCTCCAGTGAAGAGAGAGCATAACAGCAACCTGCATCGTTCACTTGTTAGATGCCTTGGAATGGAGAAACGGTGATGAATAAACACGAATTGAATTCAATTGTAGAAAAATATATAAGCGATTTGCAATATGCACTTCGTGAATCCATTCTTAAACGGGAAATTGGTCATTTTCCTGTTGACTCCATAAAAGCATTTTTTCTTTTGCTACCCATTGTGAACGAAAAAATCAAAGAAGACAAACTTAGAAAAATCACATTGTCTGTTGGAGCGATTCACGCTGCGCTTGATATTCACGATCGCATAGAAAGTGCTCAATCGCCGTCTGCCGAACAACAACTGACAGTGCTGGCTGGAGATCATTTCAGTGGCATCCATTATCGGATTCTAGCTGAAATTGGTGAGTTCGGATTTATACGCGAATTATCTCAAACGATTGCCCGTATAAACGAACAAAAAACAACGTTGCACCACGAACGTCGTACGACTGGTCCAATTTTACTTGAAAGGCTAAAAGTAATCGAGTCAGGGTGCACTGCTACATACTATAAGACGTATGGTTTTGACAGCTATCTTGAGCTAGCTGAGACTGTACTTACGTTTGTACGACTGGACAGAATGGCTAACTCCACCGAGCAACAAGCATTTGCATTTGATGAAACCATTATTCAACAGGCGATGGATTTTCTCTTACCAAAACTCAATCTAGAGCTCGAGCAAATGAGTTCGTTGGACCCGGTACTTCAACAGGTGATTCATGAGCTGGTGAACCGTTGAAATCGCTTAGCTGATATTGAAAAGAGGAGATTCCACTTGAGTCAATCTAAAGAACAAAAAGTACATTCTGTATTCGAATCCATATCAACAGACTATGACAAGATGAATTCTGTCATCAGTTTTAACTTACACAAAAAATGGCGTGCTGACATCATGCAACGTATGAACGTAAAAGTGGGATCTAAGGCCCTGGACGTCTGTTGCGGCACGGCTGACTGGACCATCTCTTTAGCACAAACCGTTGGGATTAAAGGAGATGTGACAGGTCTTGATTTTAGCAATGCAATGCTCTCATCGGCTGTGCCTAAAACCGAAAAGTACCCTAACATTACCTTGATTCAAGGCAATGCGATGGATTTGCCATTTGAAGATAATACATTTGACTATGTGACAATTGGTTTTGGCTTACGGAATGTGCCCAATTATGAAACAGCGTTGAGAGAGATGTACCGAGTCGTTAAACCTGGAGGCATTGTTGCGTGCTTGGAAACGTCTCAATCAGAGATTCCTGGATATCGTCAATTATTCAGACTTTATTTTAATTATATTATGCCGGTATTCGGAAAACTGTTCGCGAAGAGTTATAATGAGTATTCTTGGCTTCAAGAATCTGCTGATGAGTTTCCAGGTCGTGAGGAATTAGCTCAGCTATTTAAGTCTGCTGGATTTACTCAAGTCGATTATCGTCCATATAGTGGCGGGGTAGCTGCTGGACATATCGCGATCAAATAATAAGCAGGCGGGAGAAGGGAATCATTTTGGAAAAGTTGAAGGCGATGGCATTATATACCGATTTCCGAAAGGAACTCATTTATATCGAGAAAGAGCTTGAGAATGCCGTTCAATCGGATTCTCCGCTTATTCAGCAAGCATCCATACATTTGCTGAGAGCTGGAGGGAAGAGGATCCGTCCAATTTTCGTATTTCTTTCTTCCAAGTTCGGAGACTATTCGATGGAAACAACAGCGAAAGTAGCGGTTTCCTTAGAACTAGTTCACATGGCTTCTCTCGTTCATGACGATGTCATTGATGATTCAAATATGAGAAGAGGGCGCAAAACCGTTAAAGCAAAGTGGGATAATCGAGTTGCGATGTACACTGGCGACTTCATTTTTTCGCGCGCGTTAACTTCAATTGGTGAAATTGAAATGACTTCGGTTCACCGATTACTAGCGGATACAATGCTTGAAATCTGTAAAGGTGAGATCATTCAATTCGATTACCAAAGAAGAACGGACCAATCATTTCGAGATTATTTGCGTCGCATCAAACGGAAAACAGCACTTCTCCTATCATCTAGCTGTGAGCTAGGTGCATTAATCTCTAATGCGGATGATGAAGTTGTTCGGAGATTGAGGAACTTTGGATATTATGCAGGAATGGCGTTTCAAATTGTCGACGATATATTAGACTTAACATCTTCGGACAAGCAGTTAGGCAAGCCAGCAGGTTCTGATCTTCTTAATGGGCATCTGACGTTACCTGTCTTATATATCCGAAACGAGCCTGCTTTCCAACCATACTTAACAAAAGCATTTGATGGAACGTTGTCAGAAAAAGAACGTACAGAAATGTTGAGTTTTATAAGAGAGAGCGGAGCCATTGAAAAAGCTCATGAGGTAAGTGACTTATATCTAGAAAAAGCGACAGCTGAGATACGTTTATTACCGGATAGCGATGCGAAAAAAGCGTTTGAACAAGTAGCTGATTTTCTGGCTAAACGAACATTTTAAATTCTCGCGGAAAAAGAAAAAATTGAAAGATCGTTTCACCTTTGGTACGATCAGTAGGGGTAATCCCGATTTGTCACTATGAAGGAGTGTAATTGAATTATGGAAAAGACATTTTTAATGGTAAAACCTGACGGCGTTCAACGTGGTCTAATTGGTGAAATCGTAAACCGTTTCGAAAGCAAAGGATATCAGCTAGTTGGAGGGAAATTGATGACAATTTCTCAAGAACTTGCAGAGCAGCACTACGGTGAGCACAAAGAGCGCCCATTCTTCGGCGAGCTTGTTGACTTCATTACATCGGGTCCAGTATTCGCAATGGTATGGGAAGGCGAAAACGTCATCTCTACAGCACGCCTTATGATGGGCGCTACAAACCCTAAAGAATCAGCACCAGGAACAATCCGCGGTGATTTCGCAGTTACTGTTGCAAAGAACATCATCCACGGTTCAGATTCACCAGAATCTGCAGAACGTGAAATCGGTTTGTTCTTTAAAGAAGAAGAACTTTCTTCTTATGAAAAAGTAGTAAACAGCTGGATTAACTAATACAAAGCAAAAACAGCCTAGCGGGTTCCGCCGGCTGTTTTTGTTATACATAATTGCTGGATGGATGGAGGTAAACAATTGTCCGATTACACGAAATTTATCGCCAGTGTAAAACAAAAAACAGGGATCGACCTATCTCTTTATAAAGAAGCACAAATGAAAAGACGCCTGACATCGCTTTATGAAAAACGAGGATGTAAAAATTTCACCGAATACTTTGAGTTGATCCGTACTGATCGAACCAGGATGGATGAATTCCTGGACCGAATGACGATAAATGTATCTGAATTTTACAGGAACTCACAACGGTGGGAAGTGTTAAACACGAAGATCCTCCCACAGCTTTTACAGAAGACGAAAAAGTTAAAGTGTTGGAGTGCTGCATGTTCTACAGGAGAAGAACCGTATTCGATGGCGATGGTTCTGTCCAATCACATACCATTAAGAGAAATTACAATTTCAGCGACTGATTTGGACAATGGAGTACTTGAAAAAGCTAAAGTAGGTCTCTATCCGGAACGTTCTTTGAAAGAAGTGCCTCCTGATGTTAAGCAAAGGTTTTTTAAGCAAGAAGGCCAGTTTTACCAGGTTACAGACGAAGTGAAAAAAACTGTCGTATTTAAACAACATAATTTACTCGATGATGCGTATGGTAATGACTTTGACCTAATCGTCTGCAGAAATGTCATGATCTACTTTACAGAAGAAGCCAAAGATCAAATTTATACGAACTTTGCGAAAGCGTTGAAACCTGGAGGGATTCTTTTTGTAGGGAGCACCGAGCAGATTTTTAGTCCCGAACGCTATGGTCTTGAATCTGAAGATACCTTCTTTTATAAGAAAATATGAAAAATCCGGACATTTCCGGATTTTTTTGTTTAAAGAAGTAGTCAATATTGCTGTAGTTTGGTAAAGTGCTAACAATGGTTCATTTCAGCAAGTATCAAAAGGGGGATATGGAGATGAGGATCTTAACAGCGGGAGAATCACACGGTCCTGAGTTGACCGCGATTATTGAAGGGTTACCGGCGCAATTGCCATTAACAGCTGAAATGATTACAAGAGAACTTTCGCGTCGCCAAGGTGGACATGGAAGAGGACGCAGAATGCAAATTGAAAAAGATCAGGTAGTTATATCATCTGGTGTCCGTCATGGGAAAACTCTTGGTTCACCTGTGACGTTGACAGTCGTGAACGATGATTGGAAACATTGGACATCTATTATGGGTGTTGAACCTCTGCCTGAGAATGTTCGACCGGAGGATATTAAACGTCAGATCACTCGTCCGCGCCCTGGTCATGCAGACTTAGTCGGGGGCATTAAGTATGGACATCGAGATCTTAGAAACGTACTAGAGCGCTCATCAGCTCGTGAAACAACGATGCGGGTAGCTGCCGGTGCTGTGGCAAAACAATTTTTACGTGAGCTCGGTATTAATACGATTGCACATGTTGTCGAAATCGGAGGTATTGTCGCGGATACCACTTCAACTGCTAAACTCTCGATGGAAGAGATTCGTGCACAAGTAGAAGCTGATCCTGTATACTGTGCGGATCCTGAAGTGTCACAAGCTATGGTTGAAGCAATCGATGACGCAAAAGGTCGTGGAGACACTTTGGGCGGTGTGGTGGAAGTTGTAATAGAAGGGTGCCCACCTGGTATGGGAAGCTATGCTCAGTTTGACCGGAAGTTAGACGGTCGTCTTGCAGCAGCTATGATGTCTATCAATGCGTTCAAAGGTGTAGAGTTTGGAATTGGCTTTGAAATGGCAAAGCGTTTCGGGAGTGAAGTGCATGACGAAATCGCATGGTCCGAAGAGAGAGGCTATTTCAGAAAATCGAATCGCCTTGGAGGATTAGAAGGTGGCATGTCGACGGGAATGCCGATTGTCATAAGAGGTGTCATGAAACCAATTCCGACGTTGTATAAACCGCTAGAAAGTGTCGATATCGATACGAAGGAGCCGTTTACAGCAACCATCGAGCGGTCCGATCCATGTGCAGTTCCTGCTGCATCCGTTGTTGCAGAACACGTTATCGCTACTGAGTTAGCAAAAGTCATCATTGAAGAATTTCGTTCGTTTGAGATGGATGGACTGAAAGCTGACATCGAGCAATACCGTCTTTATGCAAAGGAGTTTTAAGCGATGGAACAACTCAAAGTAAAAACCAAAACCAGTTCTTATCACGTTCATATTGGAAAAGAGGTGTACGACCTTTTTTCCACAGAGTACAAAGAGTTACTTCATAATGCAGATAAAGTCGGGGTTTTTGCAGATGCGACCGCTGCCTCATATCACTTGGAAAAACTTGAACAAGCGTTAAAGGCTGCTGGGATTGCCCATGAGCTACATACCCTTCCGGCGGGAGAAGAGAGTAAAAGCCCAATAAGTTTCATGAGTTGCCACTCGTTTTTGCTACAGCATAATTTCACAAGACAATCTGTGCTAATTGCATTCGGTGGTGGAGCTTGTGGTGATCTTACAGGATTTGTAGCAGCAACCTATATGAGGGGTATTCCTTTCTTACAATGTCCGACAACGATACTTGCTCATGATAGTGCTGTAGGTGGTAAAACTGCCATTAACATGCCTGAAGGTAAAAATATGGTTGGGTCGTTTCATCAACCGGCTGGTGTGCTATTCCATCCTGATCTATTTACGACCCTACCGAAACGGGAAATTCGCTCTGGCATGGCTGAGCTCATAAAACATGCGTTGATATCCGATGCTGAATGGACGGAGTCATTGCTTTTGAATTCTGACTTCCCGTACTTTTCTGCGGATGTGTTATCCTCTGAGCTTTTAAAGGGGATTCAAGTTAAAGCTAATATTGTTGAACAAGACGAATTTGAACAAGGTATGCGTAGATTTTTGAACTTCGGTCATACTCTTGGCCATGCCGTTGAAGCGTATTTTGGATTTGGTAAGGTCAGTCATGGGGAGTGCGTCATGATCGGTATGGCGTATAGCCTTTTGTTAAGTGAATCATTTGGCGATATCACACCTGAATTCACTGAGAGGTTTATCCGCTTTGCTGATCATTCAAGTTATCCATTGCAGGCAATTTTGGATGTTGACTTCTCTGCCCTGTTACCTTTCATGAAAAAGGATAAAAAAGTTTCCTCAGGACAATTGGTCTTTGTTTTACTCGAGAGTCTGGGAAATCCATTTACCCAAAAAGTTTCTGAAAAACAATGTGAACACTCGTATTATGAATTGATATCACGTATAAAGGGGGAAGTGCAAACATGACAGTAAGAGGCGTAAGGGGAGCGACAACTGTAGGACAGGATGAACAACAAGCTGTTTTAGAAGCAACCGAGCAATTAGTTCAAACAATGGCTAATGAGAATAATTTAGAAGCCGAGGACATCGTGTCAGTGCTAATCTCTACAACTGTAGACGTACAATCCGCATTTCCTGCAAAAGCGGTACGTACAATAGAAGGTTGGACATATGTTCCTGTGATGTGTATGCATGAAATGGACGTACCTGGGGGTATGCCCCTGTGTATACGTGTACTCATGCATGTCAATACAGAGGTTGCCCAGCAAGATATCATTCATATCTATCAAAATGATGCAGTGAAACTAAGACCTGATCTTAAGAAATAGGTCATCATACAGGAGGAGTTCGCACATGAATTGGAAACCAGCACTATCAACTATGAAGCCGTATAAACCAGGTCGATCTATTGATGAGGTACAAAAGGAATTCGGCTTAGAAGAAATTGTGAAGCTAGCTTCTAACGAAAATCCTTATGGTTGTGCTCCTTCGGTACGTAAACTTCTAGCAAATTCAGAGGTTCAGATTGAGATGTATCCTGAGACCGCTGCCCCTCCACTCAAAACGAAACTTGCAGAAAAATTAGGTGTGGATGAATCGAATATCATTTTAGGAAATGGATCAGATGATCTTATTACGATTATTTGTCGTGCACTCTTAACACGTGAGTCGAATACGTTAATGCCAACACCTTCGTTTCCACAATATGGACATAATGCGAGAATTGAAGGCGCGGAAGTTCGTGAAGTTCCGTTAGTGGGTGGACAACATGATCTTAAGCAATTCTTACAAGAAATCGATTCGTCAACGTCAGTCATCTGGATCTGTAACCCTAACAATCCTACTGGCGACTTGATCCCATCGGATAGCTTGAAAAAGTTTCTAGATGAAGTGCCTAGTACGATCTTGACTGTTTTGGATGAGGCATACTTTGAATACATAACTGATGAGAGTTATGAGAATCCGATTCAATGGTTATCTGAATACCCGAATCTCATGATTTTACGGACATTCTCGAAAGCATATGGCCTTGCCTCCTTCCGTGTTGGATATGGAATTGCTTCTTCTGAAGTTATTACAGAGCTCAACAAAGTTAGAAATCCATTTAATACAAGTTCTCTATCTCTCCTTGCTGCAGAAAATGCTTTAGAAGACCAGGCCTTCATTGATGAATGTCGTCTTGAAAATGCGAAACAGCGAAAGCGTTTTGAAAAATTTGCAGAGGAGCATGATCTGACCATCAATCCATCAGAAGCGAATTTTGTCCTGATTGAAGTCCCTATAAATGCAAATGAAGCAGCAAATCAGTTAATGCAACTTGGCTATATCGTACGAAGTGGTGATCTACTCGGAACACCTAATCGAATTCGTGTGACTATCGGTTCTGAAGAACAGAATAATGGTTTTTTCAAAGCGTTCGAAACACTATTGACAAACAGAGGTTAAATCTATGACAACTAACGTATCTATCATTGGGCTAGGGTTAATCGGTGGATCCCTAGCTTTAGCATTGAAACGAAATCCTGAAGTCGTAATTACAGGATTTGACCGTTCTTATAAATCGGCGGATGAAGCTTACCGAAGAGGAATAATTGACTCAGTCGCGCCATCAGTCAAGGCGGCAGCAAAAGAAGCAGATTTTCTCATATTTGCTGTGCCTGTTGCGGCAACTGCGCAACTATTACATGAAGCTGTATCATGGGATATGAAATCGACTGTAATTGTAAGTGATACAGGAAGCACCAAACAACCAATCATGAGTGCTGCAAAAGGGTTAATCGACAAAGGAATCACCTTTATTGGAGGACATCCGATGGCGGGGTCCCATAAAAGTGGAATCTCGGCAGCTATCGAGCATCTATTTGAAAATGCCTATTATGTGTTAACTCCTGAAGAAAGTTGTCATTCAGATGACCTCGATCGCATGAAAGCACTGTTAACAGTGACACAAGGAAAATTAGCTGTGCTAGGTGCATCCGAGCATGATCAGATGACTGCAGTAGTCAGTCACTTCCCTCATATTATCGCATCCTCTCTTGTGAACTTGCTTTCTTATCAAGAACAACGACAACCTTTTGTGCGAAGACTTGCTGCTGGTGGTTTCCGAGACCTTACGCGGATTGCATCGGCGGATCCGGTTATGTGGCGGGATATCACTGTTCAGAACAAAGAAGAGTTAGTAGGTCAGCTGGATCGATGGCTGACAGAAATGCATACGGTACGAGAAATGTTAACTGACAACGATCCGAGTTCAATTCAACAATTTTTCGATGAAGCGAAACAGTTTCGCGATAATCTTCCTTCAGTTACACAGGACGAAGCTCAAGGCGCTCTATATATGCAATTCGACCTTCATATAGATGTTCCTGATCATCCGGGAGTGATTTCTGAAATCACACGTATTTTGGCTGTAAAAGAGATCAGTTTGACTAATATACGTATCGTTGAAACTCGGACTGATGTATATGGAATTCTCGTCATCAGCTTCCGCTCTGCAGCGGAACGGAACAATGCTGCACAAGTGCTTGAGAAAGAAACAGAGTACTCTATGCAAATACTTTGACGGAGGCGCTTTTTATGGAGAAAATAGATAAGATTACAGCTTCCTTTGAAGGAGGCGCATTGAATGGTACTTTACATGTCCCAGGAGACAAATCGATTTCGCATCGTGCCGTCATGCTCGGTGCTATTGCTAAGGGTACAACGACTATTAGTGGATTTCTTGCCGGCGAAGATTGTCTTTCTACAATCCGTATTTTCTCCCAGCTCGGAGTGAATATTGAGAGAAGTGGAACAAATGTAACCATTAAAAGTCCGGGAATCACTGGCTGGAAAAATCCGGATGAGGCATTGGATGCTGGTAATTCAGGGACCACAGCTAGATTATTGCTAGGAATTCTCGCAGGATCGATGGTGACTGCTGAAATTACAGGTGATCGTTACTTATGTAAGCGACCGATGCGTCGTGTCACAACCCCATTAACTGAAATGAATGCTAAATTTGAGAGTGATCATGTAGCAGGAACGTTACCCTTGACGGTGAAAGGTTCTCATCTCAAAGCCATGTCTTATGAGATGCCTATTGCCAGTGCGCAAGTAAAATCCGCTCTATTATTTGCAGGTTTTTCAGCAGATGGGACAACAGTTGTTACTGAAAAAGCGGTCTCACGGGATCATACTGAACGTATGCTTCAACAGTTTGGAGCGAACGTCCAAACAGAAGGAACCTCTGTGTCAATTGTTGGCGGACAGTCCTTGCAAGCGTGTAATGTGAAAGTGCCTGGCGACATTTCTTCTGCAGCCTTTTTTATGTGCGCAGCGGCTATGATTCCGGGAAGTACCATTACCTTTAAAGATCTCGGACTCAATCCAACCCGTACGGGGATTGTCGATGTATTGAAAGAGATGGGAGCTAATGTATCTATTGAGCAGGAGTTTGAAGTGGAAGGCGAACCTTATGGAGAGCTAACAGTGGAATCTTCAAACTTACGTGCAGTTGAAATTAGTGGTTCTCTAATACCGAGGTTGATTGATGAGTTACCTGTGATTGCATTACTTGCAACTCAAGCAAAAGGGACAACGATAATTAAGGACGCTGAGGAACTCAGGGTGAAAGAGACGGACAGGATCGAAGCGGTTTGTTCTGAATTACAAAAGCTAGGTGCATCCATCGAACCGACTCCTGACGGGATGCGTGTTACAGGTCCAACTAAACTAAAAGGTGCAACATTAAGCTCTCATGGTGATCATAGATTGGGTATGATGGCTGCCATTGCTTCATTAGTGGCTGAAGGACCTGTACAGATTGAAGATGCTTCCAGTATCAATGTTTCCTATCCTGGATTTTTCGAACATCTTAATTCGTTGACTCGATCGAAACACTAATGGACTTATTGTATACAACGTGTTAAAAAAGGAGAAACTATGGAGCAGGTACAACAGTTAGAAAACATAATTATGAATGGCGATTTGCAAGCTATTGAAGAAATGGTTGAGCAACTCACAAAAAGCACCGAGTTTGATGCGGTTTATGACAGTGCTACTCTTCTAATGGAGTACGGTCTTGTTCCTCAAGCAGATCAGTTATATGATGCTTTACTCGCCCACATGCCGGATGCCGGTCAACTGAAAATCGATCGAGCAGAAGCAATGATGGCATTGGGAAGAGAAGACGAGGCCTTGTTACTCTTGACGGATATACAGAAAGAAGAAGAAGAGTATCTGCAGGCGTTATTATTGTTAGCCGATTACTATCAAACGGTTGGAATGGCAGAAGTTGCATTATCTAAAATTGATGAAGCGGCAGAACTAGCACCGGAAGAGCCGGTCATCCGTTTTGCGAAAGCTGAACTTCTTCTGGAGAGTGGTAAATATTCAGAAGCTGTTCGTCTTTACTTGCAACTGAGAGAACGGGGATACGATGAAGTTGGTGGCACATCTCTTGAATCACGGATTGCAGAAGCATATAGTGCTGGTGGTGCATATGAAGAAGCAGTTCCTTATTACGAGTCTCTACTAAAGTATGGGAATGTACATCCCGATACGCTTTTCGGTGCAGCATATAGCCAATACCAAAGTGGAAACCCTCAACCAGCGTTGAATCATTTAGATCAGTTAATCGAAATGGATCCTGACTATTTTTCTGCTTATATGCTAGCGGGGCAGGCAAGTCTATTACTAGATGAAAGTGAAAAAGCGTTCTCTTTCTTCAAAGAAGGGATACGCAGAGACGAATTCGACAAAGAGCTGCATCTTGCGGCAGGTAAAATTGCACTGAAGCTAGGGCTACCTGAAGATGCAGAGCGCTATTTGGGAGATGCACTAGCTTTAGATCCCGAGTACGTAGAAGCACGCATTTCACTAGCTTCTTTGTTTGAACAACAAGAACAACACGAAAACCTACTAGAACTTCTTCAAGATACATCTGAAGAACAGTTGGAAATCCCTTTACTAGCTGCATTTAAAGCGTATGCTGAGGAAAATCTGGAACGTTATGCGGAGGCATACGATTCTTACGTTCAGGCATACAATGGCATGAAGGAAGATCCGGAATTTCTAGAAAGATACGCCAAATTTCTACTAGAAGAAGGGAAACGACCAGAAGCGATGAACATTGTAAAGGAACTGGTGATGCTTGTACCGGATCATCCTGAATGGACATCATTTCTAGAGGATCAGGAAGAAGAGGAGGCGTAAGATGGAAGCCATGATTCCTGTCGCTGCCAAAAAGGATTTCATTAGGTGGTTTTTAAAGCGCTATCGTTTAAAGCGCCGGGAATGTGTCTGGATTTTGAATTACTTACTAAGCCATGAGAAGATTTTGAGAAATGTTCATTTTACAGATGACGCGCATTTTTGTCCGCGAGCGATGGTGATTTCGACTACTGACTCGAATGGTGTGCCTTTCAGATTTTACAAAGGGAGTCTAATGACGACAGATGCGGAGAAGTCGTTTCATGATCTGCGTTTGCATCCGGATGAAAAAATGTTCATTCAGCTTAACTTCCTCAAAAGCAACAGTTCGCCACACTATGCGAGTGTGCTTGAAGAGAATCCTTATTTTCCAATGGATCAGCAAGTCAGTGAGCGTGATCGACAGATTGCTCAGAAGTTATTAAATGAAAGTGTAACAACGATGACTAAAGAAACGTTGATGAAGTATGTAGATGAAGCCCTTGATGCAAATGATGAGAAGCAATTTTTGGCTTTATCCGCGATGTTAAACGAGTTGAAAGTATTTGAAGAACGGTGACTCCATCTTATGTGATGGAGTCGTTCTTCTCTATGAAAGGTTGGATTCGATGAATTGGAACGCTTCTGACATGAATTTGTTTTTGCAGCAAAAAGAGTACATAGATACATTGGTGGTACCGCTTATAAAAGTGGAGACAGTTGAAGAGAGTATGAAAGCAAGCGCATCATCAACTGATTTTTTAATGAATTTAGTCGACTATATAGAACTGCAATTCAAAGGAAGAATTATGGTTGCGCCGCCTTTTGCATATACACCGTCAATGGGGCTACAACAATTTGGTAAAGTGTTGTCAGATGACTTCTCAAAATCCTCTTTTAAACATGTTTTTTTCCTGACAACGGATTCTCAATGGACAAGCATTGCAACAACAGGAACCGTATTGTGGCTTCCCTCGATTCCAATCGAAAATATGGACGATCGTCTAAAACAATCTATTTTAGAGGATCAATTGAAGCAGCTTTTACCTCAATTAACTGATGAATGGAGAAAATAGGAAATAAGTAGAAGGAATTGTGAATTGTAATTGAGAAAAATTCATCATTTGTTCACAAACAGAAAACCCATTTAAATGCAACATTGAATTTCAAGTGGTGGTAGGATATTATAGATATGTCCTAGTATTAACAATTAGCAAAAGTATGTCCGTTGGACTGACTTTGGAGTAAGAGGAGGGAAATGAATGAGCAGCAAAGTGTCTAGACGCCAATTCCTTAACTACACATTGATGGGTGTCGGCGGATTCATGGTCTCAGCAGCAGCAATGCCGATGATTCGCTTTGCAATTGACCCGGTTTTAGCATCAGCAGATGGTGGTGATTTTGTCCCAACTGACCAAAAAGCGGATGATGTAACAGAAACGCCTATCCGAGTCGATTATACGATCAAAGATCGTAAAGACGCTTGGTACAAATCAGACGTTTCAAACACTGCTTGGGTCTATAAAGCTGGCGATAAAATTATCGCGTTATCCCCTGTTTGTAAACACTTGGGTTGTACAGTGAACTGGGCAGGCGATGATACCCACCCTAATGAGTATTTCTGTCCTTGTCATGGTGGCCGCTATGAGAAGAACGGAAAGAACGTTCCTGGCACTCCACCAACTGGTCCACTTGATCAGTATGAAGTTGAAGTTGTTGACGGTCTCGTCCATCTCGGTAAAACAATGCCGAACACACTAGTCTAAATAGTCAGGGGGTACAATCAAATTGATGAACAAAATTTATGATTGGGTCGATGAACGGCTTGATATCACACCGATTTGGCGCGATATCGCTGATCATGAAGTACCTGAACACGTAAACCCCGCACATCATTTTTCTGCATTCATCTATTGTTTCGGAGGATTGACATTCTTCGTGACGGTAATCCAAATCTTATCCGGTATGTTTCTTACAATGTATTACACACCGGATATTGAAAATGCTTGGAAATCCGTTTATTATCTTCAAAATGAAGTTGCATACGGAGAAATCGTGCGTGGTATGCACCACTGGGGAGCTTCTCTCGTAATTGTAATGATGTTCCTACATACATTACGTGTATTCTTTACAGGTGCTTATAAGAAGCCTCGTGAATTGAACTGGGTTGTCGGCGTTCTATTATTCGTTGTCATCTTGGGTCTTGGATTCACTGGATACTTATTGCCATGGGATATGAAAGCACTATTTGCTACAAAAGTAGGAATTGAGATTGCAGGTTCTGTTCCGTTTATAGGTGAGTGGATTAAGATCCTTCTTGCAGGTGATGCTACGATTCTTGGAGCTCAAACGTTAACGCGTTTCTTTGCGATCCATGTATTCTTCCTGCCTGCAGCACTTCTTGGATTGCTCGCAGCACACTTTATCATGATCAGAAGACAAGGTATTTCCGGACCATTGTAAAATATACGGAAGTCCTTGATTTCTCACTAAGGAGGGAACAAGATGCAGCACGGAAAAGGTATGAAATTCGTTGGAGATTCACGTATTAAAACGAATCGAATGTCCAACACACCTAAAGACTATTCCGAATATCCGGGTAAGACGGAAGCCTTCTGGCCAAACTTCCTCTTGAAAGAGTGGATGATTGGAGCAATCTTCTTAACTGGGTATTTGATTATTACATTAGCGCATCCATCACCGCTTGAGCGACAAGCGGATCCGACCGATACGACATATATTCCTCTTCCTGACTGGTATTTCTTGTTTATGTACCAGTTGCTGAAGTATGAATTTGCGTCCGGTCCATTTAACGTCATTGGAGCTATCGTTGTTCCTGGACTTGCTGTTGGTGCACTTATGCTCGTTCCATTTATGGATACTTCTAAAGAACGTCGTCCTTGGAAACGTCCGTTGCCAACAGGATTCATGCTTCTTGCATTTGCGGCTATTTTCTACTTGACATGGGAATCTGTTGTGAACCATGACTGGGAGAAAGCAGCAGCTCAAGGTGCTATCGTTGAAGAAGTTGAATTTGACGAAACGGCTCCGGGCTATGAGATTTATACAGGTTCCAGCTGTATCGGTTGTCATGGTGATCAGTTCCAAGGTGGATTGGGTCTTCCACTAACGGATACTGGACTTGCACCGGAAGAAATTGAGAAAATTGCCCATGACGGTATTGGCACAATGCCTGCAGGTCAATGGGATGGTTCCGACGAAGACTTGGCGACTATGGCTGAGTTCATCTCGAATCTAGGAAAAGAATAACTTAAAGGAGTCAGGAAACTGACTCCTTTTTTGATACATATAAATGGATTCTGCAATGTATGGAGTGATGGGTATGCAATTTGCACTAACTTGGATACGAATGATTCTGTTCAACAAATCGTTCCTATGGATTTTATTGTTTATCAATATCATTGGAACGGTATACGGGTATGATTGGTACATGTGGCAACTTGAAATTACAGAGCCGATCTATTGGATATTCGTTCCGGATAGTCCGACTGCCAGTTTGTTTTTCTGCTTTGCTATCATCGGCTGGTTATTGAATACAAATTTCAGGTTGTTTGAAGCTCTCGCCCTTATTACTCTTGTGAAATATGGAATATGGGCTGTGGCTATGAATCTGCTGACATTGAACGAAGTGGGTACAATTGGTCCTGCAGGATGGATGCTCGTCATATCTCATGGGGCAATGGCGCTTCAGGGAGTATTGTATTGGAATAAGTATAAGTTCGGAATGATTTCGATCTTAATAGCAGCTGTTTGGACATTACATAATGATGTAATCGATTATGTCTTTGGACAAATGCCGATCTACGGGGACTTGATGAAGATGATGGATACTATCGGTTACTTCACGTTCTGGTTATCCATTGCTTGTATTTTACTAGCGGTATGGAATTGGAAGCGTCGTCATAAAATTGTAACAGAGCCAATCCGTTAAGCACCTTAAAAGTTGCGAGTCACTTTCAAGCACATTAAAATAGGGAGTAGGGAAAGGGTGAGGACCGTTGAATTTCTTAGTGTATTTAGGCATCATAATTTTGTTGCCATTGTATGCACAGTTCAAAGTAAAAAGTACGTATAACAAGTATTCAAAAGTTCGTTCAACATCTGGAATGACTGGTGCACAAGTCGCTCGTCTAATCTTAGACCATAATGGCCTTCAAGATGTAAAAGTTGTAGAAACTCAAGGAGTTTTGAGTGATCATTACAATCCAGTAACAAAAATAGTTGCATTATCGAGTCAAAACTATCACGAGGCATCTGTCGCTGGAACAGCTGTAGCCGCTCACGAAGTCGGTCACGCTATCCAAGACAAGGAAGCTTATACGTTCCTTAGATTTAGACATCGTCTCGCTCCTGTAGCTGGAATCACTTCAAATGCTAGCTGGTTCTTCATCATGGCGGGCATACTCTTCTCGAGTTTGAACAGTTTACTAGGAATCGGGATTATTATGATGGCAGTTGGAGTTGTTTTCCAGATTGTTACATTACCTGTTGAATTCAATGCTTCTAGCCGAGCAATGACTCAAATTGTAGAACTTGGGATCATTCGAAACGAAGAAGAACCCCATGCGAAAAAAGTTTTAAGTGCAGCCGCGATGACATACGTTGCAGCAGCTGCTGTGGCGGTACTTGAATTGTTACGTCTTGTAACAATTTTCTTAAACCGTGACTAAACAAAAAATGCCCACGCTAAATTTTAGCGTTGGGCATTTTTTATCTTGGAATCGGTTGTTTCTTATCGTCTAACGTAAAGCCTTCTCCCATCACATCATGGACATCTGAAACAGAGACAAAGGCATGTGGGTCAATCGAGGTGATAATATTTTTCATCCTCATAATTTCGTTCTTCGCGATGACGCAGTACAAAATACTGCGATCCGCTTTTGTGAAGTGGCCATACCCTTTGAACACTGTCACTCCACGATCCATCTCAAGAGCAATCTTAGTTGCAATCGCATCTTGATGATCCGAGATGATGAACGCTCCTCTTGCGGCGTATGCGCCTTCCTGTACAAAGTCAATGACTCGCGCACCGACAAATAACGCAACAAGCGTGTACATCACTGAACGATGATCGAGATACACATACCAAGAGACTAGAATGACGACAGCATCGAACATAAACATCGTTTTCCCGATGCTCCATCCCCAATGGATTTGAGCGAGACGTGCGATAATGTCTACACCGCCTGTAGTACCTCCGAATCTAAAAATGATTCCAAGGCCAACACCGATAAAGATACCTGCGAATAACGATACGAGGAACATGTCCCCTTCGAGGTGGATATCGATCTGATACTTCATGAACACCTTTAGAAAAACAGAAACGGCAATCGTCCCCACGACGGTATAAGTAAATATACGTTTTCCGAGCATACGCCATCCAATGATGAACATAGGAATGTTAAGTACTAAGTTCATAATCGCAGGATCCCATTTAAAAGCGAAAAACAGAAGTAGTGTAATCCCTGTAAAACCGCCTTCAGCTAACTCGTTTTGAATATTGAAATGAACGAGTCCAAAACTGAAAATGGCAGCTCCGAGTACAATGAAAAACAAATTTTTAAACTTTATATCCTTGAACATCTCATCACTCTCCTAAAAGCACTAGTGTTATTATCAGGCATCCAATATATTTTGACAATAGTAAGATGAATGAATACGATAAGGAAAGAAAGGTGTGAGCGACAATGAGTGAATTGAAAACAATGAAAACGATGCAAAAAGAAGTGGATGCATACATTTCAAGCTTTAAAGAAGGATACTTTCCGCCAATGGAGCTCATAGCCCGTATGACAGAAGAATTAGGTGAGTTATCACGGGAAGTTCAGCATGTACATGGTATGAAGAAAAAGAAGAGTTCTGAAAGCGCGAGCACTCTAACTGAAGAGACAGGTGATTTGTTATTTGTACTCATTTGCTTTGCAAACGCTCAAGGAATAGAGTTGACGGAAGCGTTGGATACAGTTCTTAATAAGTTTAAAACACGTGACGCAGACCGTTGGACTAAAAAGGAGGAAATCTAATGACAATCCGTGTCGCAATCGCAGGTGCCCGTGGACGAATGGGAAGTACTGCAGCAGCTGCAATAACGGAAGCTCCAGATATGGAATTTGTAGGAGCTCTTGACTATAAATACGATGGTTGGTACATAAATGAGGGGACACTTAAAGAGTATTCACCTGGAGTTCGAGTATATACTTCTATTGCTGAACTAGCAGAAATTGAGAGGCCGGATGTACTTCTCGATTTAACGGATCCAGAAGCGGTCTTTCCGAATGCTCGAAAGGCGCTTACTCTTGGCATCCGTCCTGTTATTGGAACATCAGGTTTGACACTGGAAGAAATCGATCAGTTGAAAATGTTGAGAGAACAAAAAGAACTATCTTGTATTTTAGCTCCTAACTTCTCAATTGGTGCAGTTTTGATGATGAAGTTTGCTGCACAAGCCGCTCATTATCTAGGTGATGTTGAAATTATTGAAATGCATCATGACCGAAAGTTGGATGCTCCTTCAGGGACTGCTGTTAAAACAGCTGATATGATTTCAAACGTAAGGACACCACACCTACAGGGACATCCAGACGAACAAGTGAACGCTTATGGTGCAAGAGGGGCTGACGTTCAAGGGATGAAAATCCACAGTGTCCGTTTGCCTGGATTGCTTGCACACCAGCAAGTGTTGCTTGGTGGTGAGGGTGAGTTATTATCAATTCGCCACGATTCGTTTGACCGCAAAAGCTTCATGCCAGGTGTTCTTCTTGCTGTGCGTGAGTCTATGGGTCAACATCAATTTATCAATGGGCTAGAAGAACTCATCTAATACTGTTGGACAAAAGAGTGTGATGCACTCTACATGGTAGTTTTTGTGGGGAGAGCAAAATAGCAAGACTTTTATCTGTCACATCAAACTCTCCTTGTTTTTATTGGATTGAAATCGAGCCTTTCGGAAATCAATCGACTGGACTGATAAACAAGAGCACCATACATTTGTAAATAACGTAATGAAATCTTAATAAGTAAGGGATGATGGGATGGAACGATTAAAAATAGGTGTCATATGCTATCCATCCTTAGGTGGATCGGGAGTAGTAGCTACTGAGCTCGCTATTAAAATGGCTGCAAAAGGTCATGAAATTCACTTTATAACGTCTAGCCTTCCGTTTAGATATAACGAACCTCATGAGAATATTCATTTCCATGAGGTAAGAATCGATGGATATGCAGTATTCAAGTATCCTCCGTATGACATCGCACTCGCAAATCGAATCGGTCAAGTTGTTGAAGAGCACCAGTTAGATTTGCTCCATGTTCATTATGCGGTTCCACATGCAGTCTCAGCAGTGTTGGCGAAAGACATGATTCAATCGGATATCGGAATTATTACGACGTTACATGGCACGGATGTGACCATTCTCGGACACGATCCTGCACTTCGCAATACAGTTAAATATGGAATTGATAAATCTGATATTACAACAGCGGTCTCTGACTCCCTCCGTACAGAAACCATAGAGCTAATAGAGCCTACAAAAGATATTATTACCATCTATAACTTCATTGATGAAGATACGTACCATCCTGTTGAATGTGGATCATTACGAGAGGATTTTGATATTAAGAAGGATGAAAAAGTAGTCATTCATATTTCGAATTTTAGAAGTGTCAAAAGGATTCCAGATCTGATTCGTGCATTTGCGAAGATTGTAGAAAAAGTTCCCTCCAAACTTCTATTAGTGGGAGAGGGTCCAGAAGTTCCAAGAATTCGTAGGTTGGTGGACATGCTTGGCGTTACTGAGAATGTGATTTTTACAGGGAAACGCGATGACTTGCCAGAACTTTTATCATTCAGTGATGTCATGGTACTTCCTTCTGAAAAAGAGGCATTCGGACTTGTATTATTAGAAGGATTTGCATGTGGAGTTCCTGCAGTCGGTACAAAGGCAGGAGGAATCCCTGAAGTAATCGAAGACGGGATTAATGGTCATATAGTGCCTATAGGCGACCCCGATGCGATAGCAGAAAAAACGCTACGAATTTTGAGTGACAGTGATGTTCATCAACAGATGAAAGAGAACGCGATGAAAACTGTAAAAGGAAAGTTCGCATCTGACACCATCGTCGCACAATATGAAAAGCTTTATTATGACTTGCAAAAGAAGGAATGCTAATATGTTTGGAACTACTAAAAGCCGTACAGTCATCACTCGTTTGAACGAATTCGGGTATGAAGCTGTTTTTGTAGGAGGAGCTGTTCGGGACTTTCTTCTTGGTAAAGAACCAACGGATATCGATATAGCCACTTCAGCGACCCCTGAACAAGTAAAATCTGTTTTCAAGAACACAATAGACCTAGGAACAGAGCATGGCACCGTATTGGTGATTGAATCAGGAGAACCTATTGAAGTAACGACCTATCGTACAGAAGGAACGTATTCAGATAATCGGAGACCGGATGAAGTCCATTTTGTAACTTCTTTAGAAGAAGATTTGAAAAGACGAGATTTTACCATCAATGCCCTCGCTCTTCGGATTGACGGAGAAGTGGTAGATCCCTTTAATGGTAGGGAAGATTTGTCGACGAAAACAATCCGGGCAGTAGGGAATGCAAGTGAACGCTTTAATGAGGACGCGCTTCGAATGATTCGGGCAGTCCGGTTTGTATCTGTGCTTGGATTTGAATTGGAATACTCGACAAAAGAATCGATTACAGCGCTGGCCAGTACTATTAAAACTCTCTCTGTGGAGCGGATTAAAAGCGAATTCGATAAATTGTTTCAAGGTACATTTGCTCACGATGCTTTGAAGTTACTAGCAGAAACAAATTTGTCAGAGGCACTTCCCTTATTTCCCGAGCGGCAAGATACGTGGTTACAGTGTGCCCCATTCCGAAATTCACTTGAGGGGTGGGCGTCATTGATGATTGCTGGTGACTTCGATGCATCCGAGGTCGTAAGAGCATATAAATTATCAAACAAGGAACGGTTGTATCTGAAATCGATACAAAAGTTCTTTGAAATTAGACAACAGCGCGCTTATACAATCGATGATTATTACGCAGCCGAGTATTCGACGTTGGTGTCTGTTGAAAAGATGATAGTCGCTTTCACACATCAAGTAATGATTGATGAAAACGAGATTAAGTTAGCAATGAATGGGTTACCGATCCATTCCAAGCAAGAATTAGCTGTGAAAGGTGAACAGCTGATGGAATGGACCGATAAAAAAGCAGGAAGATGGCTTGGTGAAGCGATTCAAGCCATTGAACACGCTGTCCTATATCAAGTAATTCCGAACGAACAGAATGCGATAAAGGAATGGTTTTTACATGAATACGAATGTAAAAAGTGAGTTGCTGAAACGGATGTCGGCAGGTAAAGACAATCCAGTGTCAGGACAACAATTGGCGGATGAGTATGGTGTATCTCGTACCGCCATCTGGAAATATGTAAAAGAACTTGAAAGTGAAGGGTATGAAATTGGTTCGATTCGAAAAAGAGGATATTACTTAATCGACTCACCAGATACAGTAGGTCCAGCGGCGGTACAACAGTTTTTACAAACTGAAAACTATGGACGTGCCATTCGGCATGTTGAAACGTGCCCATCGACACAAATACTTGCGCACGAAGAAGCACAAAATGGTGCACCCGACGGGACTGTTATTATTGCTGATGAGCAAACCGCAGGCAAAGGCCGATTATCTCGTCCCTGGTCATCTGTTGCAGGAAAGGGAATTTGGATGAGTGTTATAACACGACCTAGGTTAACCCCGCAGCAAGCACCTCAAATGACGCTTGTTGCTGCAGTCGCTATTGTACGAGCTATCGAAGAACTGACGGATGTCACGCCTACTATAAAATGGCCGAACGACATCTTGGTGGATGGTCGTAAACTAACAGGAATTCTGACAGAACTTCAAGCAGATCCGGATCGTGTAAAAGCCATCATTCTTGGTATCGGCATGAACGTTAATCAGCAGTCAGAAGATTTCCCGGAGGAGATTCGTTCAATCGCCACATCTCTTTGTATTGAAGAAGGGCAACCGGTTAGCCGCGCAAAATTGGTAGCGAAAGTCTTAGATTATTTAGAATTATACGTTGCGTTATACGTCGATAAGGGATTCGCACCGATTAAACTCCTTTGGGAAAGCTACGCAGACTCAATCGGCAAACGTGTTCGAATCTCGACGTTACAAGACACCTACGAAGCGACTGCTAGAGGCATTTCAGAAGACGGACGACTTGAAGTAGTGCTTGACGACGGAACTATACGAGGAATCTATTCAGCTGATATTAACATTATCTGAACAATTAAAAACCATTTGGCAATTACCCACTTTGGGTGTTATAGTGATTGAGAAGGGCGATATCATATAGAATCGCACCTGTAATACCAGTTCGTGAATACAATTAAATAAATCTGCCTTGATCATATTGACAGGGACGGAGGAAACCTATGACGATATCCTACACAACCCTTCTGTCTTTTTATGACTAGAAGGGTTTTTATGTTTTGGTTTTCTCCTGAATAGGAGAGGAGAAGAACAATGAAAACGATTACGGAATTAAAACGGATGAAAGCTGAGGGTAACAAAATTGTGATGATGACAGCATATGATTACCCTACAGCGGTTTTTGCTGAAAAATCGGATGTTGACATTTTGCTAGTTGGAGATTCTCTTGGAATGGTCGTTCTGGGATATCCATCAACTGTATATGTGACTTCAGCTGATATGGTTCATCACGGAAAAGCGGTTAGGCGTGGTGCGAAAGATACGTTTCTTGTTGTCGATCTGCCTTTCGGTACGTTTAGAGGATCACAAGATCGAATTCTTAACGAAGCAATTCGGGTCTTTCAAGAAACGGGTGCAGACGCGCTTAAAGTTGAAGGAGCCGATGAAGTATTAGAGACAATTCAGCTACTTACGAATACAGGGATCCCAGTAGTTGCCCATTTAGGTTTACTTCCTCAATCGGCATCTGTTATTGGAGGTTACAAAGTACAAGGAAAGACAGCGAATGCTGCACGCAAATTGGTGAATGATGCGATATTGTGCGAAAAAGCAGGTGCATGCATGATTGTTGTCGAGTGTATCCCTCATCAGTTGACTGAGAAGTTAACGAAAGCAGTCAGTATTCCGATCATAGGAATAGGTGCAGGTGCAGAAGCAGACGGCCAAGTACTTGTATTCCATGATCTCGTAAAATATGGAGAACACCATCTGCCGAAATTTGCGGAAAGCTTTAGTGATGCTGGAAAAGTTATTCAAGATGGAATTACGTCATATACAAATGCTGTGCGAACAGGGGCGTTTCCTAACACTCAGCATCAGTTTACGATGAAGGAAGAAGAATTGGTGAATTTGTATGGAGGCGGAAACCGGTGACTGATACGACTACTATGCAATGTACAGCTTTAATCTCAAAAATGATTGAATGGCAGCAAGACATGAAAGCATCGAATCGGACAATTGGTTTTGTTCCGACGATGGGATTTCTTCATGAAGGTCACGTTGCTTTAATACAGGAAGCGAAAAAGAACAATGACTGCGTGGCAGTTAGTATATTCGTAAATCCTACTCAATTTGGACCAGGGGAGGACTTTGAAGCGTATCCTCGCAATTTGGATGCTGATGTAAGACTTGCTGCGCAAGCGGGTGCGGACATTGTATTTTGTCCGGAGGTAGAAGAAATGTATCCAACTGACGGGGGGATACGTATAGTTCCAGGTCCTCTGGCAGACCAGTTATGCGGAGCATCCCGTCCAGGTCACTTTGATGGCGTGTTGAAAGTGGTCTTGAAACTCGTTAACATCGTGCAACCAACCAATATATACTTTGGCATGAAAGACGCGCAACAACTTGCAATTATTGAGACGTTTTTCCGAGATTACAACTGTCCTGCAACCATAGTTCGCGTTCCGACAGTTCGGGAGTTAGATGGATTGGCAAAAAGTTCAAGGAATGTGAATCTTTCTGACCAAGAACGGAACGAAGCACCAGCAATATATGAAACGTTGCAACAGGGGCAAGTTTTAGTCCTTGAAGGGGTCGCAAATGATGTGGTTAAACAATTTGTCACAGATGAACTTGAGAAAAAGACATCGGGAATCGTTGACTATATATCAATACTGACTTATCCACAATTGGAAGAACCGACCGCTAAGTCGAAAAATCTAATCATTGCATGCGCTGTCCAATTTCCAAAAGCTCGTTTAATCGATAATATCATCTTTGAGAGGGAAGGCTGAATCATGTTCCGTACTATGCTTACAAGTAAACTACACCGCGCTACCGTTACAGAAGCCAATTTGAATTATGTAGGAAGCATTACAATTGACGAAGACTTACTAGATGCATCCAATATCCTCGTTAATGAAAAAGTACAGATCGTCAACAATAACAACGGAGAACGATTCGAAACGTATACCATTCCAGGGAAACGTGGCAGTGGCATGATCTGCGTTAATGGTGCTGCTGCAAGGCTCGTCCAACCAGGAGATATCGTTATTATACTTGCGTATGCTCTCATGACGGATGAAGAAGCACAACATCATGCTCCAACGGTCTTGCTCATGGATGAGTACAACAAAATACAACAAATCATCCAAGAATCCCACGGCGTCATTGTTTGATAAACTCTATGTGAATTGTGTTGAGAAACACACACTCCATTCGAACATATAACTACTTGACTATCCGGAATCAGTATCTACTGACTTTCTGGATAGCTTTTTTATTTTTTGTCATGTTCGTACCCTTCCTTTAGAGCCTAGACTGAATATATGGTACAATCTGCAGTAGGAAACCGATACAGGAAGTTGATGAATCCATGGAAAATCTAAAATTTGCAGTAGTCGATTTGGAGACAACTGGTCATTCCTCTGAAAAAGGCGACCGGATTATTCAAATTGCCATCATGTTCATTGAAGACGGCATCCTCACAAACGAGTATGTCCGCTTTGTCAATCCCGGTCAAAAAATCCCTGTTTTTATACAAGAACTAACGGATATCACGAACGCCGAGGTAAAAGATGCACCATTATTTGAAGCAATTGCGCAAGAAGTGAGAGACTTGTTAGAGGGTTGGGTTTTTGCCGCACACAATACGAACTTTGATTTAACATTTCTGCAAAAAGAGTTTCAACGTTGTGGAATTCCTCATTGGCAAGGAAAACAAATCGACACAGTGGAATTTTCGAAAATCATGTTTCCATCGGCTGTCAGCTATCGTTTAAAAGAATTGACAGAAGAACTTGGAATCGAACTGACAGCTGCTCACCGTGCAGATGATGATGCAAGAGCGACAGCCAACTTATTACTTAAATGCATTGAAAAAGTAAAATTGCTTCCTGAACAAACTATAACTCGTTTACATAAGCGCTCTTTTTCGTTGAAAACAGATCTATCTGTAATATTCTATTTAGCGCTAGTAGAAGCACGTCAAAAAACGTCTCACCCGCATCTCTCTCATTTCCGGGGCATCCCATTTCAGAAGACCGAGCTCATTCAAAACCTTAAACCGAGAGAAATTGCCTATCCAATTAGTCAAGACGAAAAAGATCAGTTGCTCATTCAAGCTTATCCGTCCTACGAATCTAGAAACGCGCAACTGGAATTCATGGATGCAGCTTGGAAATCTTTACGTACAGGAACGGAAATCATGGTTGAGGTTCCTACAGGAATAGGAAAGACAGTATCATATTTACTGCCTGCAGCCATTCGTGCAGTAGAAACTAAACAAGCAGTCATTGTGAGTACGTACACGAACCATTTGGCAGATAAAATTATGGATGAAGAAATTGACGTCGTCTCGAAAGCACTATCGATTCCTATTCAAGCTACCGTGCTGAAGGGGCGTTCAAATTATATCTCCTTAGCAAAGTTTGCTGAACTGTTGTTAAGTGGCGAATCGAGTTATGACAATATATTCACTGAAATGCAACTTCTAGTTTGGCTGACGGAAACCACGACGGGGGATGTCAACGAACTTAATCTTTCAGGTGGCGGCATGCTGTACATCGATCGTATACGCAAACGGTCTTCGGTTCTTGCAGATGATGAAGTTGGAGTCGATTATCATCAAATCGCTTTGGAAAATTGCCGTCATGCAGATATTGTCATCACGAATCATGCATTACTTCTCAGTGAGGGGACCAGTAAGGAACAAATCGTCAAGGAATCTTGCGGGCTCGTTGTCGATGAAGCCCATCAGTTTATACACGCTGCCTATAAAACAAATGAAACCATATTCTCCTATACGAATTGGAAATATGTATTGGGGCAAATCGGTTCGGAAGCAGATGACCAAATTAGTCGTCGCATCGAAGAGATCCTCATACGAAAGAGATTACATCGTTCACGTGAGCGTTCAAACCTTTTGACAGCATTCGAAAAATTCTCTTCTGCTTTTGACGCTGCCATTCATGAGTTAATAGGGTCAGAATCTGTTCAAAGAGGTCATGTAAAGGGTAGTCGACTTCATGTCGCTTTGGAGGATATTTCAGCGGATCGGATTGTATTTGAAACTGTGTTTCAATCGATGAATAGCTTTATTGAGCAAGCTTCGACATATGTCAAACGATTGGATATTGAAGTGGAAAGTCTTTCCGATAAGGAACAAGCGATTCTTACGGAATGGCATTATTGGATAGATGAGCTACGTGTGAAAATCGGAGAATGGGTCGAATTATTCCTTGAAAACGAAACGGATGGAACCGTTTGGATGGAGCAAGACCAAAGAAGTATCCCGGGAAGTCTTACAGTTATTAAAAGTCCGATTGATAGCGCACCCGTGATCCGTAATTCTCTGAATTCATTTTTCACTGAGAAAAAAGGTGTGATATGGACGTCTGGGACATTATCAGTGAAAAGTGATGAGCGCTTTGTTGCACGGCAATTAGGTGTTGCCCCTGAGGTTCCCGTTTTGAAGTTGCTTGCACCTGAACACTTCTATACAGGTGCTCAGATTTTTCTCGTCGATGATATGCCGAACATTCAACAAGTCGCACAACAAGAATACGTGGAAGAAGTGGCAGAGGCAATCGTCCAAACGGTAATGGTAACTGAGGGAAGACTTTTTGTTCTCTTTACCTCACAAGATATGTTGAACCAAACCCACGAACTCATTTCAGACAGCGGATTGTTGGAAGACTATGCACTCATCGCTCAAGGAATCAGCTCAGGTAGTAGGTATCGATTGTTGAAATCATTCCGTCAGTATGAAAAAGCGGTATTGTTCGGTACAAATAGTTTCTGGGAAGGTGTTGACGTCCCAGGTAACTCATTATCGGCGATTATCATCGTGCGTTTACCTTTCTCATCTCCGTCTGAACCTGTGTTTAAAGCAAAAACTGCCCTACTGAACCAGATGGGGAAAAATGCTTTCACTGCGTATGCATTACCTGAAGCAATTCTGAGACTACGTCAAGGTTTTGGAAGACTGATTCGCTCATCTACAGATACTGGGTTTTTCATTATCTTAGATCGAAGAATTGAAACAAAATCATACGGTAAGAAATTTCTAGAAGCGTTGCCAGACGTGCCTGTTAAAAAAGTGTCACTAGCACGTATGGTAGATGAACTTAATAATTGCTATAATAAATGAGTCTAACGGACTTAGATGAATGTATTCTTTAAAATCAATCTAGGTCTGTCTAAACCCATTAAGAGTGGGATGTGAAATAGTGATAAACTGGATAAAATTTTTCGTCGTTTTTCTCTTCACACTAACACTAGCTTTTACGTCTTTTGTCTTTTACAAAGCGTATGAACCTGCTTCTACATTAAAAGAAAATGCGACCAATCGAGTATTGGATGCGGGTCTTTTAGAAGAAGCAGATCGGGCTGAAGTGTACAATGGCACAACGTCGCTTACAGTGGTCTATGGAAAAGATGCAAAAGGTGTTTCAAAAGCCGTTTTTGTAGACGAGAAGGTGAAATCAGACGAGGATATGAAAGTGATTTCTCTTGAAAAAGGAATAACCGCAAAACAAGCATTATCCTCGGTCAAACAAGAAATGAACGTCAACAAACTCATCCATGTTAAACTGGGAGAGGAAGACGATGCTGCTGTATGGGAAGTCGCATTCAAAAATGAGGACAATAAACTGAATTACGTGTATGTCTCATTTTCAGATGGACAGTGGCAAAAACGAATATTAAACTTATAGGAAGTGCATGAACGCACTGGTAAAGGGAGCGATGGACTTGGCGAAGCAATTAGCATCCAGAGTAACTACACTTTCACCTTCAACAACTTTGGCGATTACAGCTAAAGCGAAAGAAATGAAAGAATCTGGTATTGATGTAATTGGTCTTGGTGCAGGAGAGCCTGACTACAATACACCTGAACCTATACTGGAGGCAGCATGGCGTTCTATGAAAGAAGGCAAGACCAAGTACACACCATCTGGTGGTCTTCCTGCTCTAAAGGATGCAGTTATTGGGAAGCTGGAAAAAGATCAAGGCTTAACGTATGCGCGTACTGAAATTATGATTGGAATTGGCGCTAAGCATGTGTTGTACACATTGTTCCAAACGATTCTAGACCCATTAGATGAAGTGATCATTCCTGCACCTTATTGGGTGAGTTATCCGGAACAAGTGAAACTTGCAGGCGGAGTGCCTGTTGTCGTTCAGGCAGCTGCAGATGCAGAGTTCAAAGTGACAGCTAGTCAGGTTAAGCAAGTAATTACAGCAAAAACAAAGGCCATTATCCTTAACTCTCCTGGTAATCCTACAGGAATGGTGTATACAGAAGAAGAACTAAAAGCGATTGCGGAAGTATGTAAGGAACATGATATTTGGATCATTTCGGACGAGATTTATGAAAAACTCGTATATGGAACGGCAAAACATGTTTCCATTGCAACTTTGTCAGACGATGCTAAGAAGCGCACGTTTATCATTAATGGTGTTTCAAAATCACATTCTATGACAGGATGGCGTATTGGGTTCATTGCAGGGGAAGAAGAAGTCGTAAAGTCGATGACAAATCTTGCTAGCCATTCGACATCCAATCCTGTGACTACTTCACAATATGCGGCAATCGAAGCGTATAATGGTTCACAGGATGCAGTGGAAATTATGCGGAAAGATTTTGGCGCTCGTTTAGATCGTATTTATCCGCAGATTCAGGAAATTCCTGGATTCCATACAGTCAAACCACAAGGTGCATTCTATTTGCTACCAGACGTATCAGAAGCTGTGAAGCATACAGGTTACGAGAACGTGGATGAGTTTGCAAAAGCATTACTGGAAGAAGCAAATGTGGCAGTCATACCAGGTAGCGGATTCGGTTCAGAAGAAACTATCCGATTATCATACGCGACTTCTATTGAGTTGTTAGAAGAAGCTGTGCGCCGTATAGACCAATTTGTAAAAGAGAAATGGAACGACTGAAGGAAAACTGACTAGGAAGTACAAGAACCTAGAAAAAATTTGGAGGCTCTTATGAAAACGATTATGATTCACGAAATGCCTGATCATGAAGGCGAAACAGTACGAATGGGTGCATGGCTTGCCAACAAACGGTCAAGCGGCAAGATTGCATTTTTACAATTACGTGATGGCTCTGGTTTTGTACAAGGGGTTGTTGTTAAGGAAGATGCTGGTGAAGAATTATTTGCTACTGCAAAAGGTTTAACACAAGAGACATCTTTGTATGTAACAGGTGAGGTTACTGTAGACGAGCGTTCAAGCTTTGGGTATGAACTGCAAGTCAAAGGAATAGAAGTGATTAAAGTAGCAGAAGATTATCCAATCACGCCTAAAGAGCACGGAACAGAATTCCTGATGGATCACCGTCATCTTTGGTTACGTTCACGTAAACAACATGCAGTGATGAAAATCCGTGACGAAATTATTCGTGCGACGTATGAATTCTTCCACATGAATGGATTTATCAAAATCGATCCACCTATTTTGACAGGTTCTTCTCCTGAAGGAACTTCAGAGTTGTTCCACACTAAATACTTTGATGAGGATGCTTATCTTTCACAGTCAGGTCAGCTTTACATGGAAGCTGCTGCGATGGCACTTGGTAAAGTATTTTCATTCGGTCCAACATTCCGAGCTGAAAAGTCGAAAACTCGCCGTCACTTAATCGAGTTTTGGATGATTGAGCCTGAAATGGCGTTCGTAGAACATGCGCAAAGTTTAGAGGTACAAGAGCAATATGTGGCACACGTTGTTCAATCTGTACTTCAAAACTGCAAGCTTGAGCTAGAGCGTTTAGGTCGGGATACTTCGAAATTGGAAAAAATCCAAGCGCCGTTCCCACGTATTACGTATGACGATGCAATTGAGTTCCTTCACAAAGAAGGATTCGATGATATTCAATGGGGTGACGATTTTGGAGCGCCACATGAGTCAGCAATTGCGGAAAGTTATGATCTACCTGTATTCATCATGAATTATCCAATCGGCATTAAGCCGTTCTACATGCAACCACATCCTGATCGTGATGATGTTGTGCTATGTGCAGACTTGATCGCCCCTGAAGGATATGGAGAAATCATTGGTGGATCTGAACGTATTCATGACTATGAACTTATGAAGCAACGTATTGAAGAACACCAGTTAGATGCTTCTGCATACGAATGGTATTTAGAATTAAGTAAATATGGTGCAGTGCCTCACTCTGGTTTCGGTCTTGGATTAGAGCGTACTGTCGCTTGGATTTCAGGAGTCGAGCACGTGCGGGAAACAATTCCGTTCCCACGTCTACTCAACCGTCTGTATCCTTAATAATGCAACAAGGAGGAGTTCGCCTTATGCAACAAGATGAACGGCTCCGAATGTGGATTGAGCAGGGGAATGTAACTATTCCCCAGCTTTTTTTTAACTCGTATAAAAAACTAGGTATCCAAGATTCGGATGCCATGCTCATTTTACAAATGGAAGCCTACCATGCTCAACAGATTGAGTTTCCGACGCCCTCCGATTTTTCATCACGGATGAACCTTACAGAGAACGAGGTATCCCAAGTATTGCAACGTCTCATGCAAAAGGGATACTTGAAAATTGCCCAAACTAGTGATTCTAATGGAGTGCTGTTTGAACAATTTTCACTAGTTCCCTTATGGGAAGCAATTTTGGAATGTGAAATCGGGAGTCAGAATAAAACAGTTGAAGCAAAAGAGAAGGAAGAAGAAGGGCAAATCTTTCACATTTTCGAACAAGAATTCGGACGACTTCTTTCTCCTATGGAATGTGAAACGATTGCGATGTGGATTGACCAAGATCATCACGGCATTGATATTATAAAAGCGGCTTTAAAAGAGGCTGTAATTGCTCAGAAACTAAGTATGCGTTATATCGATCGCATTTTGTTTGAATGGAAAAAGAAAAACGTAACGACACTTGCAGATGTCGAAAAACAAACCAAAGCCTTTCGCTCCTCTACGCAATCTATTCGACAGGGAAAAGCACAAGGAACTGTGAAACGGGTTCCTCTTTACAACTGGCTTGAAGATCGGGATGGGTGAGTGAAATGTTAACAAAAACCGAGTGGCACTATTGCTTAGAGGAAATTGATACGATGTTTCCAGATGCGCATTGTGAGCTAGTACATGAAAATGCCTTTGAATTGGTCGTTGCGACACTTTTATCCGCTCAATGCACGGACGTGCTGGTCAATCGTGTAACTGCAGAGTTGTTTAAGAAGTACAAAACGCCAGGAGATTATTTGGAAGTTCCAATCGAAGAATTGCAGCAAGACATTCGTTCGATTGGTCTCTATCGGAACAAAGCAAAAAATATCCAAGCGTTGTCGCTCATGCTTCTAACTCAATTCGGAGGGGAAGTTCCTGAAGATCGCGACGTTCTGACAACACTCCCAGGAGTGGGAAGGAAAACGGCGAATGTTGTAGTCTCAAATGCGTTTGGTGTTCCTGCACTTGCTGTCGATACACACGTTGAACGTGTAGCAAAGCGTTTGGCAATGAACCGATGGAAAGACTCAGTCTTGGCAGTGGAAGAGAAAATAATGCGGTGGACACCAAGAGAACGGTGGACACAGACGCATCATCAACTTATTTTCTTCGGTCGATATCACTGTAAAGCCCAAAGACCGAACTGTCCGGAATGTCCACTGCTTTCTGTATGTCGAGAAGGAAAGAAGAGGATGAAGAATAATGGATAATTCCAAACCCACTGTAACAAAAGACCAAGTAATGAGTTACTTTGATAAATGGGAGTCTCTAAAACCTGAAATTCAACAGCTTTATGACCAGAAGCAATCCAATGCTTCTGAGTCGATGGCGATTGCCATTGCTAATTATGAAGAATTATTAGAGGTATGTGCACCAGTCGGTGGTTCTGATCGTCGTACAAAGATGGAACCATTGAATGGGGAAGAGCGCCTTCAATTCATCAAGGATAAGGTAGTAAGTCCTTTTGCGCTCATTCAATTGAGTTTGCTCTATACGGAATTAAGAAAGAAGATTGCCAGATTTGTTACCAATTAAAAAAACAGCGACTTCGTATTTACGAAGTCGCTGTTTTTGTTGTTAGTTTTCGTCTGATGTCTTTGTATCATCTGGCTTGGTCGCAGAAGGTTTCGACGAACTAGCTGTATTGGAGTCCGACTTATTCGGAGGGGTGCTGCTGACGCCACCGGAGTCGTCACCACTGTTACCATCTCCATTATTTTCGGAGTTATTTCCGTCTGAACCATTGCCGTTGTTGCCATTATTGTTTCCGTTATTCCCATTGTTGTTCCCATTGCCATTATTATTGTTTCCGTTATTGTTATTTCCATTATTGTTTTCATTGTTCGATCCATTATTTTGACCGTCATCCCCATTGTCCTGATCAGAGTCCCCTTGGTTTTCATCATCAGGATTTTCTTCCGGTACTTCTTCTTCAGTTGCCTGAATCATAAGCGTTGTCGAAGCAGGGGAGCTAACAAGATCATTTGCTTTTGCAATGACAGAGAACGTATACGTATGACCCGGTTCGACATTCCCGAATGTGAAGGAATTATCGTTTGTCTCAGTAAGTGATTGGGAACCTCCACCATCTACAGAAACTGAAATTGCAAATGATACATCGCCATCAAAATCATCAGAATCAGGTTCATTGTGTTTCCAACTTAAGTCGATTTCCTGATTATCGGCGTCATATTCTGCACTTAAATCAGTAGGCGCTTCAAGTTCCGTCACTTCTTCCTCAGGTTCTTCCTCTACATATGTGCGCTCAGGAAGAGTTCCACGAACAAATAGCTCATCACTTTTTAAGTTGCTTGGTGTGCTGTTAGTTGCCAACTGAAGTGGTTGAGATCCAGCGACAATTGCAGCCTCTTCAACAGAGCTAGGCTTTTTGAATTTCTTAGGAGAGTTGCCAGAAGTGATATCTCTCATCACTTGACGGAATAACACTTTAGGCATATCACGTCCGCCTTGGAAGCCGACAATTGGTTCATTTCGTTTTTCATGTCCTCCCCAAACGGCGATCGTATAGTCGGTTGTATATCCTGCAAACCAAGAGTCAGGAACACTGTATTGGCCAGTAATGTTGTAGTTCTTTTTGTCTGCAGCTGAATAGTTGGTTGTACCCGTTTTCCCCGCAATGTCCATTCCAGGAATGTTTGCTTTTGTTCCAGTTCCATTTGGTTTTGTCATCACGTCCCGAAGCATATCTGTCACCATATAAGCGGTGGAATCCTTCATCGCGGAAACTGGATCTGGAGCAAGATTGATTTCAGTTTTACCATCTCGTAAAATTATTTTTTTCACTGCATGGGGAGCATTGTAGATACCTTCGTTTCCGAATGCAGCAAATGCTCCAGCCATTTGTTGAGTAGAGAAGTCATTTTTAGCTCCACCAATTGCATCGGATTGATATAATTCCTTAACTGGTAACCCTAGTGAATTTGCGAATTCAGCAGCGTTTTTAGTGCCAACTTCTTCAAATGTTTTAATCGCTGGAATGTTGCGGGATTCATACACTGCTTGACGCATGGTAATTGGACCCTTAAATCTACCATCGACATTATTTGCTTTTATACCTTTTGTTTTTTCATCTACGATTGTCTGACCAGTCGACCAGTTCAAGTATTCAATTGCAGGGCCATAGTCTAAAATTGGTTTGATGGAAGACCCAGGCTGTCGTTTTTGGTCGCTTGCATAGTTATGGTTAAATAATTTGTAATCACGTCCTCCACCAACTGCCACAATCTCGCCTGTTTTGGTATCGACAACTGTCATACCTGCTTGAATTGTATCTGATTCAAAGTTACTAGAATCTGCAAGTGCTTTTTCGACAGCTTCTTGTGCGTTTGGATCGAGGGCAGTTTGAATGGTAACCCCATCTGCCTCAATATCTTTGTATCCTGCTTTTTGGAGTTCATCCATAGCAATATCAATATATGCTTGGTATTTAATATCCATTGGTTTCTCGCGTTTTTCTTCAGGAAGAAGAGAAGCAGTGACTGGAATTGCTTTTGCAGTATCCATTTCTTCTTTTGTAATCTTGTCATGCTGGTTCATGAGTCTCAATACGATGTCACGGCGCTTTTGTGCACGTTCCGGGTGTTTGAATGGATTGTAAGCATTTGGTGATTGAGGCATCCCTGCTAACATTGCCATCTCAGAAAGCTCCAGTTCATTTAACTCTTTTCCGAAAAAGTACTCAGCACCTGTACCAAATCCATATTTGTTACCTGACATGAGAACTTTGTTGAAATACATTTCAAAAATTTCTTCTTTAGAATAATTTCGTTCTAGCTTAAATGCTAGCCATGCTTCCTGTGCTTTTCGCTTTAATGTTTTTTCATTCGTGAAGAATGAGTTTTTAATAACTTGTTGTGTTAAGGTCGAAGCCCCTTGAGAGCCAAAACCGCTTTTAAAATTGGCAAGGACAGCACCACCAAGGCGCCATAGGTCAATTCCATGGTGTTTGTAAAAACGAGAGTCTTCCGTTGCAAGAATTGCGTCTTCTAATTCTTTAGGAATTTGGTCGTATGGTATATATTTTCGCTTTTCATTACCAGTCGTGTAAATAACGTTGTCGTTACGATCTAATACTTTGGAAGATAGCGGATCTTTAAGTAGACTTTCATCTAATGCTGGTGCCGTACTCGCATAATAGGCGAATAATCCTGCACCTGCCACGAAGAATAGTAACCCGATAACGACGATTGCTTTCAATATGGTCTTAACGAGACCTTTTTTCTTTTTAGGTGTTTTTTTATGTTTCCGTGACGATTTCTGTTCCGCCTCTGCTTGTTGTCTGCGTGCGGTCCTTGAGTTTGGAGTGTTATTGTCCATTAGGATTCCTGCCTTTCGATTCGTTCGCCGGTTGTTTGTTCAACTATACCGGTTAAAGCGTTCAAATAGTCTAGACGTGGTTGATAGCCCGGCTGTATTTCGACCGATAATTCCTCAAGTTCAGAAAGAGTAATCGATTTTCTACCACCCTCAATCATCCTCGTCCATGTTCCGATGAAATTTCTAAAAGGTAAGACGAAATAGCGATCTAAGAGAGAAAAACGGATAATTAGAAATGCAATACCACCTTGTTTGTGTACTTGAGACATATGCTCAACTTGATGATCATGTATATTTTGTAAAGGAAAAGAAGTTTTGTTTTTCGTCTCCTTCGCTTCAAAATCGACATATTTCCCTTGCCATACGCCGTTGTAATCAGTTGTGGAAGCGGTCTTGAAGTATGCTTCAGTAATTACTGCTGCACTTCTAGCCGGGTAACGGACGTTTACAATTTGAATAGGTACGGGTTTTTTATGAATGACTGCGATCCCTCTACTAGTATAATACTCGTTACTGTCATTTAGTTCATCTTCCAACGTTTTCCCTCGATTGCTGAAAGATAATGAAGTTGGTTTGGCAGCAGTATTCGTTGTAGTAGGTATATATTTTTTGCCATTTGGATAGCGTATCGCCAACATACTCACCTCACATCATCAGTGTATCATACCACAATATTGAGACGTTAAAACGTTGATTAGGTTGCAAACTATAAAATGCTCTCTCTTTTAGAGAGGAATGCACGTTCGTCAATGTTGGAACTAAAAGCACTAATTTGATAAACTTAAAATAGAAGTAGTAGAAAGGTGACAAGTAGTATGAGGTTACAGCATTTAACAGAACAATTACTTGAAGTGTGTGATGAATGCTTAGTTCGGCATAGCGACATGCGAAATGAAAATCGCGAACCCGACTTTTATAAAGAAGTTAAACCATATGCCGATCACTGGCATCGGATGATAGATGAATGGGACGAACTCGTACAACAATGGATTCGTACAAGTCGGCCGAAATACGTACGTCCTATTCAAATTTCAACGCTGAATGATCTGATGAAACAATTTACCGTTCAATCCTTTTATCAAAAGACAGGGAAGAAGCGATTTGTTCAATCCATTCAATCTGCCAGTTATACATTGAATACCGTTCGTATCGCATTAGTTAAAGAGAAAGAGGAGGGCGGAGATGGCAAATAACGTAAATCTCCAATCAGTTATTGATGAGTTGAAACAAGATCCGGAATTTGCGAAGAATGTAAAGCATTATAAAGTTACGGAAGGAAAAGATGCCATCTATGCTCCATTTCCCAAGAAATTGCATCCTTCATTAAAAACGGCTCTTTCACATAAAGGGATTTATCAATTATATAGCCATCAGCGGAAAGCATTCGACTTCGCACAACAAAAAAAATCATATACAGCGGTAACTCCAACGGCTTCAGGTAAATCACTTTGTTATCATTTACCTGTTCTTCAAAGCATATTGGAGAATGAAGCCTCGCGAGCATTGTATCTCTTTCCAACAAAAGCACTTGCGCAGGATCAACTAGCTGATCTACATGAACTTATTGAAGCGAGCGGAGAAACGATTCTAAGTTATACGTATGACGGAGATACTGCACCAGGTCTTAGAACGAAGGTTCGTAAATCAGGTCATATCGTGTTAACTAATCCGGATATGCTGCATTCCGGTATTTTGCCCCATCATACAAAATGGGTATCACTTTTTGAAAACTTGAAGTATATCGTGATTGATGAATTGCATACGTATAAGGGAGTGTTTGGTACACATGTTGCCCATGTGTTAAGACGCTTAAAACGAATTTGTGCATATTATGGAAGCAATCCGGTGTTCATCTGTACTTCTGCAACCATAGCAAACCCTCAACAACTGGCGGAAAACTTGACGAATTCCTCGATGGAGCTCATTGCGGATAACGGAGCACCTGCTGGCAAAAAGCATTTTTTGTTTTACAATCCACCCGTTGTCCATGAAACCTTCGGAATTCGTAGGAGTGCTGTCTTGGAAGTTCGTGATATTGCTTCCCGTCTTTATCGAGAAGGGGTTCAAACCATCATCTTTGCGAAAAGCAGAGTGCGTGTAGAAATGCTCGTAACGTATATGAAAGAACTCACCAAAAAGAAATTGATGGATGAGACAATCATGGGGTACCGTGGAGGTTATCTTCCTTCAGAGCGGCGTAAAATTGAAAAAGGACTGCGTGATGGGACGATAAAGACAGTAGTCAGTACAAATGCTTTGGAACTTGGTATAGATATTGGTCAACTCCAGGCTTGTGTGATGACGGGTTACCCGGGTAATATCGCAAGTGCGTTGCAACAAGCAGGTCGAGCAGGAAGAAGGCAAGATGACGCACTTATCATTTATGTCGCGCAGTCTATGCCGTTGGACCAATACATCATCGAGCATCCGGATTACTTATTGGGTGGATCACCAGAGGAAGCGCATATTCACCCTGACAATATTGTCATTCTCATGGATCATCTACGGTGTGCTTCATTTGAACTGCCATTTTCGATGGACGATCAGTATGCAGAGTTCGATGTCCAACAGCTATTGGAATTTTTAGCGTCTGAAGGAGTTCTCGTATTGGCGGGGAATCATTGGCATTGGATGACAGAGCGTTTTCCTGCGAGTGAAGTAAGTTTACGTTCTGCTTCTCAAGAAAATGTAGTGATTATTGATAAAACCCGACCTAAAGAAACGACGGTCATTGGAGAAATGGACCGATTCAGTGCAATGACACTATTACATGAAGAAGCGATCTATTTGCACCAAGGTACTCAATTCCAAGTTGAAATGCTAGATTGGGAAGAAAAGAAGGCGTATGTGACAGAAGTGGATGTCGATTATTTCACAGATGCCAATTTAGCTGTTGAGCTGAAAGTGATCAGTGAAGATAAAAAACAGAAACAAAAATCGCAGACGGTGGCTTTCGGGGATTTAGCCGTTCTTGCCATCCCAACAATTTTTAAGAAGATTCGATTCGATTCTCATGACAATATCGGTTCTGGTCCTATTCATTTGCCAGCAGAAGAGCTCCATACAGCATCCACATGGCTAGCATTTGATGTGCCTGAAGGATGGACAGAAGCTACCTTGACTGATGCCATGACCGGTGCAGCCCATGCGATGCAATCTTTTATTCCTTTGTTTGTGCAGTGTGACAGAACTGATATTCATGTAGTACCGCAAGTGAAAGCGGTCCATACAGGAAAACCAACATTTTTCATCTACGATAGTTATCCTGGAGGAATTGGATTGAGTGAAAAGATGTTTGACCAATGGCATTCATTGCTTCGTCAGGCGGCCTCGCACGTAAGTTCATGTGAATGTGAAGGGGGCTGTCCAATTTGTACAGGTCCGCCTGAATCTGATACAAATTTGAAGCTAGGCGCTGAGGAGCTTTTGAAGAGTTTGGCAGGCGGTGACGCGTGTGTCCTATGAACAAAATCTCATGAAGATGAAAGGGTTGTTGAAAAAGGCTAAAGCTGACTCCTCAACTCAGAAAGAAACCTCAAAGATCGTTCAAGCGTCATCTCCTAGTTACGAATCACAGTGGATGGCAGCAGGTCTCGAAAAAGAGACCAATCAGTACGGCACCGTTTATAAGAAAGTTGTGGACTATGACGAATCTTATACACATGGGAGATATCAATTGACCGAGTTAACAGCCACATTGCAAAAATGGAAGAGCTCAGGGGAACGGCATCCTTTAGCACCAGACCCAGACAAACGACTCCTTTTTTTTGATACGGAAACTACGGGTTTGAAGGGGACCGGTACACTTATTTTTCTAATCGGTTTAATCGAGCAACGAGGCAACGGTTTTAGAATGACCCAATATGTACTGCCTGGTCCTGCTCATGAAGCAGCGTTTCTTTATGCGACTGGATTATGGGAAAAGCCGGTTACGCTTGTCATGTATAACGGAAAGAGTTTCGATGTGCCCCAATTGGATACCAGGTGGACGATGAATCGGAACTTACTCCCTCCTTTGCCGAAGCACGATCAGATCGACTTGCTCCACGGTTCCAGACGCATATGGAAACATGAAATGGAATCTTTCAAGTTGCCTGCAGTTGAAGAGGAACAACTTGGTTTTGTGCGGGAAGACGATATGCCAGGGTATTTGGCACCGATTATCTATCAAGATGCAGTGAAAAATGGTCGCGCAGAAATGCTGATGAAGATTTTACTACACAATGAGTACGATATTTTGTCACTTGTCACGTTGTATATTCGTTCAACTGAGCTTCTTTTACAAGAGGAGTTATCAGGAACTGCGATTAGCCAAACGAATATTGGTAAATGGTATGCTGATTTAAAATCACATAGTCGAGCAACTGCCGTCTTAGAGCAGGTAATCGAGGAATATGGGACTCAACATCCGACGACTCACTTCCATTTTGGGTTTCTTTTAAAAAGAGAAGGGAAATTTAAAGAGTCACTAGAAGCGTTTGGTGTCTGTATGACGAAGTCGACTGGACGTGAACGAATCATTGCACTTGAGGAAATGGCGAAAATCCTTGAGCACAAAAACAAAGACTGCACGAAGGCGCTACAACTTTGTGGAGTTGCCAAGGGTCTGCTTGCACGTGATTCCTCATTGTCTGCATCGTTTTCAAAGCGTATGATTGCGGAATTCACAAAACGGGAAATGAGACTTAAGAGAAAATTATTTCCCGGGCAAGCGCAGGACTCGACAAATTAACACTTCTAATCTTGACGTAAGCAGACAGAATTGGACAGGATATGCTATACTTAGAGCAGTTATCACTGACGGAAGGACGTTGTTGAATGGATATTAAATTGGATTCAAAAACGATTCTTGAAAAAGAGTTTAAAACAGGTATGCGCGGTTATAATCAGGAAGAAGTTGATTTATTTTTAGATAGTGTGATTCATGACTACGAAAGTTTTAAAAAACGGATCGCTGAGCTTGAACGCGAAAACGGAGAACTTCAAAATGAGTTATCTACTGTCCAGAAACGACCAGCATCGAGCGCTCCTGGTACAACAAACTTCGACCTGCTGAAACGTATTTCTAATTTGGAAAAAGCTGTGTTTGGAAGTAAACTTTCAGGAAACGAATAAGATGAACCCCACTTTCCCTTGCGGAAAGTGGGGTTCTACTGTATACTTATCAAGCCATGACGGAAATTCAGGTAATTGCTGCAGTGCAAGACACTGGAGAGGAAAGTCCATGCTCACACGGTACTGAGATGTCCGTAGTGTTCGTGCCCGGCCAAAAAATAAGCCGGGGCGCTGTTTACTCAGCTGACGGCGGAAATAATTCCTAAGTCCTTTTAGGATATGGAAAACGTTTCCTGAAAAGTGCCACAGTGACGGAGCTGTATCGGAAACGATACAGGTGGAACGAGGTAAACCCCGCGAGTGAGAAACCCAAATTATGGTAGGGGCGCTCTTCCGAAGGAAATGAACGGAGGAAGGGACAGACAATCGTCTGTAGATAGATGATTACCACCCTGAGTACGAGGTGTAAACCGTTCGAGTACAAGGGAACAAAACATGGCTTACGAATTTCCTGATGGTACTTAATGTATACAATCATGCTCTCCTGTATTTATGGAGAGCATTTCTGCGTTAGAAAACAGGTTTGTTCATATATAGTACGTACATAAAGTGATTCAATAGTGGAGAGGAAGTGTACGATTCATGAAAGAATACAAATTAGTAGCAACTGCAGCGATGGGGCTTGAGGGACTCGTCGCAGAAGAAGTGAAAGCGCTAGGATATGAAACGTTGACAGAGAATGGGAAAGTTTACTTTTCTGGCGATGCCCATGCAATTGCAAAAGCGAACATGTGGTTACGCATTGCTGACCGCGTCCGAATTATCGTAGGGGAATTTAAAGCAACTACTTTCGACGAACTATTTGAAAAAACTAAAGAATTGCCGTGGGAGGAATTTCTTCCAGTGGATGCAACATTCCCAGTTGCAGGTAAATCCGTTAAGTCGATTCTTTACAGTGTCCCTGATTGCCAGGCAATTGTTAAAAAAGCAATTGCAGAAAAACTTAAAACCGTTCATGGTCGTGTCGGTTTTTTAGACGAAACGGGTCCATTATTCAAATTGGAAGTATCGATCTTAAAAGATAAGGTGACACTAACAATCGATTCAAGCGGTGCCGGTCTGCACAAACGTGGATATCGCGTGGGACAGGGGGATGCACCGTTAAAAGAAACGTTAGCTGCAGCACTTGTTAAATTGACAAAATGGAACCCCGATCGACCATTTGTCGACCCATTCTGTGGATCAGGTACGATACCGATTGAAGCTGCAATGCTAGGACAAAATTTAGCGCCAGGCTATAATCGAGAGTTTTTGAGCGAACAGTGGCCGTGGATGGCTGAAAGCGTATGGGACCGAGTGCGTGAAGAAGTGGAAGACGTCGCAGATTATGATCGTAAACTGATGATTTCAGGTTCTGACTGGGACCCAGCGATGATAAAAGTCGCAGAGAAAAATGCTGCAGAAGCAGGGTTTTTAGATATTATCAATTGGAATGTTTGCAACGTTGCAGACCTCTCACTTGAAGGTGAAAACGGCGTTTTAGTAGGAAATCCACCATACGGAGAACGTCTTGGTGAACTAGAAGAGGCTGAAGACATAACCGCTACATTGGGGAACATCATGAAACCTTACCCATCATGGTCTGTCTATATGCTTTCTTCTCTTGAAAACTTTGAGACGATGTATGGCAAAAGAGCTACTAAGAAACGTAAACTCTTCAATGGTTTCATCCGCACAGATCTTTATCAGTTCTGGGGCAAACGAAGCTAATCTAAATAGATCAAAAAGAGAGGATTCTCCTCTCTTTTCTTATGTAATAGAAAGGGGTTCACTATGACAGGAAAGTTACCATTTGCACTCACACGCGACAAAACATTCTACGAATCACTCAACGAGTGGATCGGAGATACCTTATATGATGAGCTCACCGAAAAAGGATTCGACTGCAGGGATGAACAAATTTATATGTCTTTCCAAATTGAGCAAGCTCTACGTGAAAAAGAAGTATTATTCGCTGAAGCTGGTGTCGGAACCGGTAAAACTATCGCTTACCTACTTCCTGCCATCGCCTATGCTCGTTACACAGGAAAACCAGCGCTTATTTCTTGCGCAGACGAAACATTAATCGACCAACTTGTAAAAGAGGAAGGCGATATCCGTAAGCTCGGTGAAGCGCTAGAGCTCACAATAGACGTACGACTTGCAAAATCACGTGACCAATATCTTTGCCTGAAGCGTTTGGAAGAAATGAATCGTTTCGGCGAAGACTATGCCGGGGATGTAGAAGACAGCCTCCCAGAATTCGTTTATGGCCCAGCCTCGTTATCAGAAGTGTATCCATACGGAGAGCGCTCTTCCTATCCAGATCTAAGTGATGGCGAGTGGGAGACGATCAATTACCATCCAATTCAACAATGTGGTGGATGTGACTTACGAAATCGTTGTGGGCAAACGATTCACAGAAGTGAATATCGGAAAGCAGCTGATCTCATTATCTGCTCCCACGATTTCTTTATGGAACACCTATGGACGAAGGAGTCAAGAAAACGACAGGGGCAACTTCCATTACTCCCGGAGGTTTCAATGGCTGTTTTTGACGAGGGACATCTACTTGAATACGCTGCACAACGCGCCCTAACTTATGAAGTACAAGATAGCACGCTACTCGGACTTCTAGAGCGTGTCATGACAGATGGTGTTCGTGAACAAACGCTTCAACTAATGGAACAATTGATGGAATGTCATGAACTGTTCTTTGACTACCTCTCTGAATGTGCTCAGGAAGATGGGGAGGAACGACTTGCAATTTCAAAGTCTCCCGAACTCGTGAATACAGCACGTGAAGCTGTTCGTCTTTCTAATGCATTACTCGAAGAATTTGTCTTTGATAGCGAGCTCTATGTGATACCAGAATATGACTTGAGAATGGTAGAAGAATACCTCGAACAATATATATTCTCATTAGAGTTGTTTTCGGATAATGCGGAAGCAGTCGATTGGGCAGAAGATCGAGAAGGGGAATTGACACTAGTTATTATGCCGCGCCTTGTAACAGATGTTTTACAGGAGCGATTATTTTCAGAAAAACTACCAATTATTTTCTCATCAGCTACATTGTCTGTACAAAATGATTTTTCGTTTATTGCAAATAATCTAGGTATTAAGCATTCCGTTTCATTTTCAATTGAATCTCCATATGATTACGACGAAGTTATGGATCTTACCATAGAATCGTTATCTGAAGATGGAAAAATGAATAGACTTGTCGAATTATTGAATGATGGTGAACAGACGCTCGTGTTGTTTAAGTCGAAACAGTCTATGGAAAACTTCCGAGCGCACCTGCCAGAAGGACAACTTCCTTTCGCAGCGTTTGAAGGAGATCGTGAACTCTCGTCTATCGTTAAAGAGTTCCAATCTAAAAAATGGTCTGCATTCTGCTCCTATCATTTGTGGGAAGGGTTGGATATTCCTCACGATGCATTAACAAGAGTGGTCATTTATGATTTACCTTTGCCACCTGCCGACCCGTTGTTCAATGCGAAGCGTAGCCATGCAACAGCGCCGTTTGAAGAAGTGGACTTACCATATATGTTACTCCGTTTACGTCAAGGTGTTGGTCGACTTATCCGGACTGCGACAGATTCAGGTTCTGTTCATATTTTGTTGAACCCTGAAGAATCTAAATTAGTACCCACATTCGATTCGATTTTTCCCGTGGCTCCAAAAGTGAAATCTTGATAGATATGTAAATAAAACAAAACAAAAAGCAACAGGCCGTTGGCCGTGTTGCTTCAGACTGTAGACAAAAGGAATGGAAATCGATTTGATTTCCATCCCTTTTGTCTTTTTGCATTGTTGACGCTGGAAATGAAGGATGACAGGCCGTTGATCTCCGTTCCGGACGGGCGCTTTCCGGGGGCTTGCCCTCAGCCTCCTCGTCGTTTCACTCCTGCGGGGTCTTCGAAAACACGTGCTCCTAACGCTTCGCTTTTACTCGCAAAAGCTGTTCTTCGTGACAGCTTTCGCTGATCCCCAGGAGTCGCCGTCCTGCACTTCAATCAACTGAATGTCCGTGGACACATTCACTTCATTCAAGCAAACAATGCAATTGAGGCTCCATTTCCTGCTGGCAAGACTTACTAGATGTAACAGAAGGCCTGAGACACCGATATGAAATCAAAGAAGTCTATATAAATGTAAAGAGACCGTTGAACGTGTCTTTGTCGACGCCAAAGAGAAGCTTGGTGTGCGATGGGCAAGCCAAGGAGGGCTTAATTTAATGAATGGATGACATTTTTTGAGAACAACAGGATCAATGCTGGTTCTCCCACATAGGGAATATAGATTTTCAACCAATGGATAAATAAAGGGAAAATCAATTACTGCATCTAATTTACGGAACAGATGGTCTTGCGGAACTAACTGTTAGATTGTAAGCATCTCCTTCTGTTCTCGTTCTTAGATTTGATTATCCATCATCATTTCCATCACCTCATTTGATAATTGAGTGACATTGTTGATTGTAGCGGAGAGCGGCGACTCCGGAGGGATAAGCGAAGCTCGAAGACCCTGGACTGAGCAAAGCGAGGGAGATGAGTGCTGCCTTAATTTCAGCAAAGTTCGCTAAAATACGGCAAATCGAACTCTTCGCTGTTCGATTGGCTGAGAGCAAGCCCCTCGGAAAGCGTCCGCTCGCAGCGGAAATCAACTTTTCATAGATAATTCTATTGTAAAAAAACAGACTGTAGGCAAGCCCCATGATTTATGGCGTTTGTCTACAGTCTGTGCAACAGGGCGTTGCCGTGTTGCTTTTTGTTTTGTCGTTATGATTCATCGTTTATTAACCTTTTTCAAGCTTCGTCGATTGTCAGTAACACATTAGAAGGTGGAGCATTGTTAAAATTCAGTGGTAATTTAAATGCTTGTTGGAAACCATAGAACTTCGTCTCACCTGTTAAAACAGTTGGTGGAGAAATATCCAGTGTCAGTGCATCCTTTTCAAGCAAGGTACACAGATTTCCAGCGACCATATTTCCGAGTTCACCGGTAAACGACTCGATCATTTCGCCTTCAATCGACATGCCGAACATCGCTTCGCCAATTTGTGAAATTGTCGATTCGTTTGTATCGATAATAAGTCTTCCACGTACGTCACCAAGCAGTGCAATAAGTACACTTAGTTCTTTTTGTTCATATGGCTGAGTGGTGAGAGAAGGTGGGAGAACATCGAATTTAACAGGGATAACTGTAGTTAGAGATTGGATAGTACTATTCAATATATGTTGGATTGTTTTTGAATCAGTCATTTAGACACCCCTTAAACAGGTAATAATAGTCCAATGATACCATCCGATTCATCAATTGTATAGAGTATTTCTATAATTATAAACGTAGAATATATGAATAGAGTGTGAACAATAAATAATGGTATGATAGACAAAGCTCTAGCAGAAGGGATCGAAGTGTTTATGACTCAGCATAAAGATTTTTTAGACGAAACCGCAGTACTTGGTCTTCTTTGTAAAGAAGATGGGGATCAGGAAAGGTTTCAAAAAGCTACAATGCTTGCGAAGAAACTATTGAAAGATGACTATACTATTGCATTTGCAGGTCACTTTTCAGCAGGGAAATCATCGATGATCAATGCTCTTACAGGAGAGGATCTGTTGCCATCTAGTCCTATTCCAACAAGTGCTAATATCGTTAAAATACATAAGGATGAAGAGGACTTCGCTATTGTGCATCGACAAGATGGGACTTCAGTTAAAGTTATTGGCGAAGGATTCTCACAAGCAGTTAAAAAGATGAGTAAAGAAGGAGCATCCATCGCTTCGTTGGAAATTGGACATACTGCGTCAAAACTACCCTTAGGAATTTCGGTAATGGACACACCTGGTGTTGACTCAACAGATGATGCCCATAGATTGTCGACAGAATCTGCGCTCCATTTAGCTGATGTTGTATTCTATACGATGGACTACAATCATGTTCAGTCTGAACTGAATTTCCGATTCACCAAAGAACTGATGCGTTATAATCCTAATGTTTACTTAATTGTCAACCAAATTGACAAACACCGTTCAAACGAGTTGTCATTTGATGAATTCAAGGAATCAGTACGGCACTCATTTTCACTTTGGGGTGTCGAGCCGAAAGGGATATTTTTCACATCTCTCAAGCAGCTTGATTTAGAAGGAAATGACTTTGATTCTGTGAAAGAAATTGTGAATAGATCGATTGAGCATCGTGATGAACATTTTGAGCGGAATGCACAAAACGCTCTCGCGCAGTTAACTGCAGAGCATATTGACTTTTTAAAAGAAGAGATTAAAGAAACAATTGATACTCATCCTGAGATAACGGATGAGGAATGGTCTGAAACAAATGAACTTGAACTAGAAACTGAAGAGCTACGAATGCGTCTATCGCTCATGCAAGGAGATGCATTCCATCTGCACTTCGAGAAAGAGCGAAAAGAACTTCTACAGAGTGCTACTCTGACTCCTTATGAAACAAGAGAGTTGCTAAAAGAGTATTTAGAGTCGCAAACGAGTCATTTTAAAGTCGGTCTTTTCTTTAGTGCCAAAAAGACACAGGAAGAACGCGATCGGAGACTTCAGTCACTTAGTGAGTCATTGGAAAAGTTAGCCCATACTCAAATTGAGGTTCATCTTCGATCACTTATGAAGAACGTACTGAAACAAGTTGGCTTGTTAACCGATGAACGATCATTGGAAATCGATGAAATGGATCTGGCATTCCGTTTTAGCGAGATTGCTTCATCTTTGACAACACCGGATATTTTGACTGGCGAGCTGATTTTAAATGCAGCAAGTCAAATGCGTGAAGCAGTTCTGAACGATTACAAGAGGAAAACAGATGATTGGAAAGTCCGGGTATCAGATGTGGTGAAGCGTGAAGGGGAGAGTGCTTCCGTACGATTGCAACAAGAACTTAACGATTCAGAGCTGAAGTTAGCTGCAATCCATCTTGTTAAATCACGTACTACATACCTTCAATTATTTGAATCTGGTCAGCAACATGAATGGTCGAAAGAGGAGCTAGCCTCATTGGATCGATTAAAAGAAGAATGGAGAGCTCAATCCGAGCCTGAAATTCTCGATGTACAGCAACAGCAAGAAACTGAAGTCATCCAGGAGCAAACTAAGCAAGATCTCACCGTTCATGAACGAACCGAGGAAATGTTTAACGGGGATCATGAACTCGTCGTCAAGCGCGCGCAACAAGTAGCAGACGAAGTGGTTCAGATTCCAGGATTTAAAGAGCTTTCTGTATACTTGCAATCTAAGTCGAAAAGACTTGAACAGCAAGAGTTTACAGTCGCATTGTTTGGAGCGTTCAGTGCAGGGAAATCATCTTTCTCAAATGCGTTGCTTGGCGAAGCGGTACTACCTGTTTCTCCAAATCCCACAACCGCAGCCATTAACCGGATTCGACCGACTTCCGACGCACATGCTGATGGAACAGCGGATATTCACTTTAAAGCACCTGAGCAATTGACTCAAGATACGGTGGACGCATTTTCGACGCTCGGTCTATCCATTTCAACACTTGAAGAAGCGTTTACGCGTGCAAAAGAAGCGTTACAATTAGAACTAGTTGAAGAATCACTTCATATCCATAAATCGTTCATCCGTGCATTCCAAGCGGGCTACCCAACATATCGAGATTTGCTTGGCACCGTGTTGACTGCCGAGCGAGATGAATTCGTCCGCTTTGTAGCAGAAGAGGAGCGGAGTTGTTTTGTCGAATCAATCGACTTATATTATGACTGCGAACTAACACGCCAAGGAATTACCTTGGTAGATACTCCGGGCGCCGATTCGATTAATGCCCGACATACAGACGTAGCATTTGAGTATATTAAAAATGCCGATGCAATTTTGTTTATCACTTATTATAATCATGCGTTTTCTCGAGCGGACCGTGAATTTTTAATTCAGCTTGGACGTGTGAAAGATGCGTTTGAAATGGACAAGATGTTCTTTGTAGTTAATGCAATCGACTTGGCTTCAAATGAGGAAGAAGCACAGGAAGTAAAAGGGTTTGTAGCAGAGGAACTTGTGAAATTCGGAATTCGAAACCCACGCGTTCATGGAATCTCTAGCTTGCAAGCGCTTGAAGCAAAGCAGCAAGGAGAAACCGAGTCGAAAATGAATGCTTTTGAAACTCGTTTTTATTCGTTTTTAGAAAATGATTTAAATGCATTAGCCGTTCAAGCATTGGATGAAGAGACTACGAAAACGGTCGAGCGTCTAGCTGATCTCATTGATCGGACTGAGAAAAACCGTGAGCGGAAAGCAGAACGATTAGAAGAATTAGCTGTTTTTGAACAACGTGTCAGAGAACATTATCGAGAGAGTTTTGCACCAGTTCTTAAAAAGTCCGTTGAAGAAGAGTTGAGGGAACTTATTTTCTACATCCATCAACGAGTATTTCTTAGATTCCCAGATTTCTTTAAAGAAGGCTATACACCGTCGTTATTTGTTCGTCACCAAGCTTTAGAAGCACTACGTTTAGCACTAGATGAAACGATAGGAATGACGGGCTTTGACTTTGTACAAGAACTTAAGGTGACAAATTTACGAATGCTGAGGTTTATGAAAAAACAAGTTGACGCACGACAACGGACTGAACAGCGTTGGCTAGCTGAAATGGATAGTGCGCTGTCGCCGTCTCCATTCGATTCAAAGGATGCAGAAATGCTGAAGTTTGTTGCGCCATTCGAGCAAATCACGCGCTATAGTACAGTGAATCGACACTTTAAAAATGCCAAATCGTTCTTTGAAAAAGGCGATAGGAATGCGCTTCGAGAGCAATTGACAGAACTACTGAAGAAAGATGCCACAACCTATTTAGAACAAGAAAAGCAACGTTTAGGAGAATGGACCAACAATTGGATTGACGATTCTGCAACCGCATTGACGGATCATTTATTAACAGAAACGTTGGCTCAACTTGAAGCTGAACGAAATCTTTTGGAAAGTCATGAGCAGCTGTCAGAGTGGCGGACAATCTATGGAAAACTTCAACAGAAGGAGCTGGTTTAAGTGAATGTATTTAAATCTATAGGTACACTTAATAATGACCAACCGCGTAAATGGATAGATGCACGATTCTCTCTTCAAGATCCTGGACTGGGAGCGAATCTCTATCGTCAAAGTCACATTCAACATGCGGTTCATTGGGATCTTGAAAAAGACTTATCAGATATGCAAAAAAGTGGCGGACGCCATCCTATGCCTGATAAGGAAACACTAACTGAGTTATTCCGCAAGAGTGGTCTCCATTTGGATGATGAAATCATCATTTACGATAATGGAGGGGAGCCATTCGCTGCTCGTGCATGGTGGATGTTGCAATTTGGAGGATTTAAAAATGTGTCCATTTCTTTGGAAGGCTATGAGGAGCTTGTAGAATCTGGCTTTCCAACAGATGCGAATGTTGTAACTCCTGAACGCTCAACAGTAGAACCAGAGTGGGATGACTCCATTTTAGCGTCAAAAGAAGATGTGAAGAACCTAGTACAAGCAAATGGTGAGAACTTACTGCTAGATGCAAGGGCAGCCGTGCGTTACCGTGGGGAGCATGAGCCGCTAGATGCAATAGCAGGTCACATCCCTGGAGCGCAAAATTTTGACTGGGCTCAGTTAACAAAGAATGGACGCTTTGAAACATCGGGTGAGGCTGTTTATGGATTAGAAAAGATGGCCAAGCATGACCAACCGATTACCGTCTATTGTGGGAGTGGGGTGACTGCTGCACCTCTTTACGCCATGCTAAAGGAAAAAGGGTATTCGAATGTCAGGTTATATGCCGGAAGTTATAGTGATTGGATTTCTGGTGGAGACCTAGCAGTTGAAACAGGAGTTTTTAAAAAGGATGATTCGCTGTGAAGGTAGCATTTATTAGTGACATTCATTCCTCTTTGGATGAATTGAAAATGGTACTTGAGCAAATTGAAAAGATAGCACCAGATGCAAAAATAGTCGGTGTCGGAGATTTGTTCGAATGTACAATTGGTAAGAAAAAACTGGATGGCACGACCTATCCGCTACTCAGCGAGGTCATGCTCAATCCAGTTGGTTTCGAACAACTTCTTGACTTTCCTTCAATCAGAGGAAATCAGGAAGAGCGGATCCTCCTCGTTTCCCGGTCAGCTGATCCGTTATTGCAAAAGATTTCTCATTTACCGGAACGAATGAGGATTGGTGATGCTTTGCTTATTCATGGTCACCAATGGCCGTACAATGAGTCACCCCCTCAACAGGTGACGCAAGGTGAACCTTTAGTGGTACACGGTCATACACACAAATCATCGTGGTCTGTAGAAGGTGAGGAGCAGAAGTTCCATTACTTTGTGCCGATTGAGCTTCCTCAGAAATCCGTGACGGTAAACGTAGGCTCAGTTGTCGATAACAAAGAATGGGTGTTATATGATGACTGTGAACGGAAAGTGACATTTATGAAAGTTGAATAGGACTAGTTTCATCGCTGCTTATGAATCGCTTGGCGAGCGAGCGCATCTGCTGCCCGATTCGTATCATCTGAAATCCATTTGATGAAAAAGTACTCGAAGTTCTTTGTGAGCTCGAGTACTTTTTTTAAGTGGGGTTTATAAAGGTCATTTTTTACGAATTCTTTTTCTACGGCTTGCACCACGAGTTGAGAATCACTTCTGACAGAAAGAATTCCGGACGTTAATTTCGTAGCTTCCTCTAGCCCTCTGATGAGCGCTAGAAACTCCGCTGAATGGTTATCACACGGTTGGATCGATTCTGAGAGTTTAATGGAGTGGCCTTCGCCTGTAATATAAATACCAATCCCACTTTTTCCAGGGTTTCCTGCACTTGCGCCGTCTGTATATAATTCAATCATGTGAATGTGCCTCCTGTTTAGTTGCATCCTCCCGTAAGAAAACATACAATTACCTTAAAGGTCTGATGGGAGTGACTTATGAAGAAAACTATTGTTATTTCTGAAATAGATGAACTACTTGATATGTATTGTGAAGGATGTCTAGTGAAAAAGCATTTGACACAAGAACGTGGTAAGACGGAAGCACACAAGTTTTGTATACGGGAATGCACTGTGGGCGACCAACTTCGCTTTCTTGGGTCTGAAATGAATAAATTAATGAAATAAGATCCCACTGATTGAATCAGAGGGATCTTTACATATTATGATGAGTGATCATTAATCGGTCGAAGAGACATTTGCCGCTTGAGGACCACGATTACCTTCTATAATTTCAAAAGAGACATTTTGTCCCTCATCCAACGTTTTGAATCCTTCTGCTATAATGCCTGTGAAATGGACGAAAACATCTTGTCCGTCATCCGCTTCAATGAAACCGTACCCTTTTTCATTACTGAACCATTTGACTTTACCGTGGTACATAAATATTCCTCCTCGGCGTTAGATGTCTTCCCATTTAAACCATGGTTAAGTTTACTATACCGCAACCTTTTATGAAGGTCAAACGCACTATCAGATTTTTGGAAAATATAAAAAAGGTGTGATTTTAAAAAATGACATATAGTGTACAGTGTGCTATAAAAACGAAAGAAATATACGAAAAATTTGATGCAAGTCATGATTTTGACCATATTTTACGGGTTTTACAAAATGCCTATGAAATTATGGAAGAAATTGACGGTGTGGATCGGACAGCTGTGGAGTTGGCGGTCTATCTGCATGATGTGGATGATCCAAAGTATGCAGAACTCACCGGAACTTCAGCTGCGGCAATATTGAAGGAATTAGCTGTTCCTCAAGCTCTTTCTGAACTCGTGTTAGCCACAATAGAATCAGTATCCTTTAGTGGAGGCAATTCAAAAGAAATAGATTCTCCTGAAGGTGCCATCGTTCGGGATGCAGATCGATTGGATGCTATCGGAGCTATCGGAATTGCACGCACTTTTGCTTACGGCGGTGCGAAAGGCCGTAAAATATATGACCCGACAGAGAGTATACGCACAAGCATGTCAGAACATGACTACCGATCGAAAAAAACGGCTTCCGTTACACATTTTCATGAAAAATTATTTTTGTTAAAAGATTTAATGGTCACAGAAAGAGGTAAACAACTCGCAGAAGATCGACATCAGTTCATGAAACAGTTTGTTCGGCAATTGGAAATTGAAACAGGACAATCTTTATAAAACTGAATGTGCGAAAAGCAGGCATCACTCAACGAGGATGCCTGCTTTACGTAGCGCTACAAATGCTTGGTCGAGCTGTTTTACATTATCCGCCATCACAGTATGTAAGTGTGTATGGTCTTCTGATAGAGCGGATAAGTAGACGGCATTGGCCGCTGCGATCTTTTTGAGGAATTCTTTTACTTCCATGCGGTTTGTCACCATAATCGAGGCAGTTAAGTCTCCATATACAGGATGTTCCACCCGGACGTCTTTAACAGTCACACCATGATCCACGAAAATCGTCAGTTCCTCTTCGGTTTGGTTTGCAGAATGCTGACACACCACAATTCTTTCGATTTGGTTGGCAGCTTTTTGTTCATTCATGTACAAATATCCTCTACTTGTTGCAACAATCGGTTCATCCACAGCTTTCAACAAATTAATGTCTCCAACCACAATTTGCCTACTAACACCTGTTCGTTCGCCAATTTCTTTTCCTGTGATCGGTCTATTAGCTTGTTTCAATAGCTCGAGAATTTGGAATCTACGTGCTTCGCTTGCTGTCTGGTTTGTTGACATGCATCCGTCATCTCCTTTTACTGATCGTTCACTTTTTCTTTCTGAACTCTTTTAATCGTTCATAAATAGCTGCCGATTTTTTCTCTTCACCTGCTAAAACAGGTGTGTAAAATTGTAGGTTCGTGATAGAGTCCGGCAAATAGGACTGATTTACCCACCCACCGAAAGAGCCGATCGGGTGATCGTGTGGGTAGATGTATCCGCCATGTCCTAATTTTTCAGCACCAGCATAATGTGTATCACGCAAATGCATTGGGATATCACCGGTCTTCCCTTGGTGAATTGCAGCAATGGCAGCATCTAATGCTTTGTAAGCGGAGTTAGATTTGGAAGCGAGGCACATTTCGATGACAGCATTCGCGAGTGGAATCCGTGCTTCAGGCAACCCTAATCGGATAGCGGCATCCGTTGCAGCAGCTACATGTGGACCGACTTCTGGTGCAGCAAGCCCTACATCTTCATAAGCCATGACAAGCAGTCTGCGATTGACAGAGACCAAATCTCCAACTTCAAGTAAGTGTGCTAAATAATAGAGTGCGGCATCCGTATCGCTACCTCTGACAGATTTTTGCAAAGCGGATAGAAGATTATAATGATGAGAACCGTTTTTATCACCAAAAACCCCAATTCTTCCAATCAGGTTCTCAATCAGCCAATCTTCGATGATGACTTTTCCACTTTCTTCGTCAGATGCAGAAATAAGTGATTCGAGTAATGTCAGTGCTTTGCGAGCATCCCCATTGACGCCTTCAGCAATTTTTCCGATTTGCTCATCTGAGATTTCAATTTGTTGTTTCCCGAGGCCTCGGGTTTCGTCGTTAAGGGCTCTATTCAGCAACACGAGTAAATCTGCTTTTTCAAGCCTCTGCAACTGTAGAATTTCACCGCATCTGGAACGGATGGCAGGGTTGACATCATGAAAAGGATTTTCCGTAGTCGCACCTATCAACACAACCGATCCGTTTTCAACGTGTGGTAAGAGAGTATCCTGCTGAAGTTTGTTAAAACGATGGATTTCATCTAAAAACAAAATGACTTTCCCTGTGATTCGAGCTTCGTCTACAACACGTTCAATATCTTTTTTTCCTGAAGTCGTTGCATTTAATGGAATGAAAGTTAAATTCGTTGAACCGGCAATCGCATAGGCAAGAGACGTTTTTCCAATACCCGGTTCTCCGTAAAGTAACATAGAGGGCACGTGTCCATTTTTGATCATCCGATAAAGCGCCGTATCAGGACCGATGACATGCTGTTGACCAGCAATTTCGTCAATGGTTCGCGGTCGCATTCTAAATGCTAGAGGTTCGTTGTGCATGGTATCCCTACTTCCATTCAAAAGTGTTCTGTTGAGATAAGTATACATGTGCAGTAGCTTGAAGTCATTTCAAGGAAGCCGAGTGTTCGAATATGATATACTATCTGAAGCAATTTCAAAAAAGGGACGATGGCTTATGAGAATATCAACAAAAGGAAGATACGGATTAACCATTATTGTCGAACTTGGCAAACGATATGGAGAAGGTCCAGTTCCGTTACGCAAAATAGCGGAAGAACAAACACTGTCAGAGGCGTATTTGGAACAACTTATCCCATTGCTTCGAAATGGTGGTCTGGTGAAGAGTATCAGAGGGGCTTACGGCGGTTACAAACTGTCGAAAGAGCCTTGTGAAATGACTGCAGGGGATGTCATTCGACTTCTTGAAGGTCCTATCCAACTTGTAGAAGGACTTGAAGAAACTGATATCCCACAACAATCGCTTTGGCTGAAAATCAGCGAAGCTGTTCGGGAAGTACTAGACACGACAACAATTGAGGACTTAATACAATCTGAAAGAAACAAACCTAAATCAGACGGTTATATGTTTTATATTTAAAGGAGTTAAAAGCATGAAAACACCTATCTATTTAGATCACGCAGCGACAACACCTATACGGCCTGAAGTGGCAGATATCTATATGAAAACGATGCAATCAGTTCCTGGAAACCCTTCCAGTGTACACAGTCACGGGAGAACTGCTAGAAAGAGTGTGGACGATGCGCGGCAACAACTTGCTCGCTCAATTCATGCTGAACCGAGTGAAATCATTTTAACATCAGGTGGGACGGAAGCGGATAACTTGGCGGTCACTGGAACTGCAATGAGCAGAAGACATCTCGGAAAACATATTATTACCACGACGATTGAGCACCATGCGGTATTAACAACGTGCGAAGCGCTCGAAAAAATTGGGTTTGACGTGACGTATTTGCCGGTGGACCGCAATGGACAAGTGACTGTTCAACAAGTTACTGAAGCACTACGGGAGGATACAATCCTCGTTACAATCATGTATGGCAATAACGAAGTCGGCACGATTCAACCAATCAAAGAAATAGGCGAACTGTTAAATGATCATCAAGCGCTGTTCCATACAGACGCTGTTCAAGCCTATGGGGTTCTTCCTATCAATGTGAACGAGTTACATGTTGACTTACTGTCGGTTTCATCCCACAAAGTGAATGGTCCGAAAGGCGTTGGTTTCCTTTATCAGCGTAAAGGGATAGACACTTCTCCGATTATGCATGGGGGGTCACAGGAACGGAAACGAAGGGCAGGAACTGAAAACGTACCTGCAATCGTTGCATTTGCTAAAGCTGTTCAACTTTCTGCTGATGAACAACTTGAAAAAGCGGTACGCTATACGTCGTATCAAACGATCATGAAAGAAGCATTCCAACAGTCGGAGGTCGAATACGAACCGACTACGGAAGAAGGTACGCCTGTTCTTCCACATATTTTCAATGTTTACTTTCCGGGAACAGATATTGAGTCTTTGCTCGTCAATTTAGATTTAGAAGGAGTATCCGTGTCCAGCGGGTCTGCCTGTACAGCAGGTTCTTTAGATCCTTCACACGTTTTGCTCGCGATGTATGGAGCAAAATCACCGCGTCTTAGAAGCTCTGTCCGTTTCAGTTTTGGCTATGGCTTATCAGAAGAAGACGTACAACAAGCGGCAGAACGGATCGCACTCGTCGTCAAACGTACTGTGAAATAACACCTAAAAGGAATGAATTATAAATGAGAATCGATAAAGCAAAAAAAGATACAAGAGTCGTCGTAGGAATGTCGGGTGGCGTTGACTCATCTGTCGCTGCCTATCTGCTAAAGCAAGAAGGCTATGAAGTCATAGGAATCTTTATGAAAAACTGGGATGACACCGATGAGTTTGGTGTTTGCACGGCAACCGAAGATTACGAAGATGTCATTAGCGTATGTAACCAAATTGGTATTCCTTATTATGCTGTCAATTTTGAACAGCAATATTGGGATAAAGTATTTACGTACTTTTTGGATGAATACAAAGCTGGTAGAACGCCGAATCCAGATGTAATGTGTAACAAAGAAATTAAATTCAAAGCATTTTTAGAACATGCGATGAATCTTGGAGCAGACTTCCTTGCAACTGGCCACTATGCCCGAATAGCTGAAACGGAAGATGGCGTTGCGATGCTTCGTGGCGTTGATGCGAATAAGGATCAGACGTATTTTTTGAACCAACTGAACCAAGAACAATTGTCTAAAGTTATGTTTCCAATCGGCGACATGGAAAAGAGTCGAGTCCGTGAAATCGCGGAAGAGGCTGGTCTTGCTACAGCTAAGAAAAAAGACTCTACAGGTATTTGTTTTATTGGGGAAAGAAATTTTAAAGAGTTCCTATCCAACTATTTGCCGGCTCAACAAGGCGATATGAAAACGATGACGGGTGAGAAACAAGGTCGTCATGACGGTTTGATGTATTATACAATTGGACAACGTCACGGTCTTGGAATCGGTGGTTCAGGAGAGCCTTGGTTCGTAATTGGAAAAGATCTTAAAGCCAATACATTATTGGTTGGACAAGGCTTCCACCACGATGCGCTCTATTCGGATAGTTTAACAGCGACTGAAGTGAGCTTCACAACTGCACGGACTTTGCCAGAAGAGTTCAAGTGCACAGCTAAATTCAGATACCGCCAAGCAGATACAGGTGTCTCTGTAAAAATGACAGGACCGACAACTGCTGAAGTTGTATTTGACACGCCAGTCCGTGCAATTACACCAGGTCAAGCTGTCGTCTTATACGATGGCGATGAGTGCCTTGGTGGGGGAACAATCGATACAGTCATTAAAAATGGAAAAACACTCGACTATGTCGGATAAGGGAGAAGTAAAAATGGGACACAATGAACAAGCGATAGAAGCGTTGCAATCAGGTAACTTTGAAAAAGCAGTGGAAGAATTCATTAAAGCAGCTGAAGAAGCTCCTGACGATCCGGTCGGTTATGTAAACGTCGGGAACGTATTTGCATCCATTGGAGATATCGAAAAAGCAGAACCGTTTTTCCAAAAAGCACTCACGCTAGATGGTGAAATGGGAACAGCCTATTACGGGTTAGCCAACCTCTACTTTAACCAAGATCGTTACGACGAAGCAACAACGCTTTACGAAAAAGCAATTTCCTGCGGTGTTCAAGAAGCAGACGCTTATTTCATGTTAGGGAAAAGTTTGGAGCGAGCAGAAAAAGGTCGCTTGGCATTACCTTATTTACAAAGGGCGCTTGAACTAGCTCCAGAAGATCTTGAAATTCGCCTGTCTTATGGGATTTTACTAGCGAACGAAGGTGTCTATGATCTAGCCGAAGACCAATTCAAATCGATCTTAGAAGTAGAACCAGAGAACTCTGACGCTCACTTCAACATAGGGTTCTTATATGCAGTTTCTACAGAAGACAAGGAACAGGCGTTACATCATTTAGAACGTGCATACATGATTGACCCAGAGCATGTCCAAGCAAGATATATCTACGACATGATTCAAATGGGGGAAGAACACGAATCCGCTGACGAGTGAGGTGACGCTAGACCATGGAAAAAACCGATTCAGCAGTTCAAGAAGAACCTTTTTTAATTGGCAGAGCGGTCGTGACGATTTTCCATAACCCTGATAGTTTGTTTACGATTGCTAAACTCAAAGTGCGGAAAACAAATTGTTCGTTTGAAGGAAAAGAAATTGTCGTCAAAGGGAACTTTCCAAAACTATCCGAAGAGGAAGAGTACCGGTTTACGGGAAGACTCATCAATCACGCAACATATGGTCAGCAATTTGATGTAAAAACGTTTCAAAAAGAATTGCCTGCAACTGAAACAGGGTTAATCCACTACTTATCAGGAGACCTGTTTCCTGGGATTGGACGAAAAACTGCTGAAACAATTATCAATCACCTGGGTCCTGATGCGATTCGCAAAATAATGGAAAACGAAGGCATATTGGATGAAATCCCTCGTCTCAATGCTGAAAAGAAAGAGACACTCGTTTCCGTCCTCCGAGATAACCTTGGTTTGGAACGGACCATCGTCAAATTGAACGAGTGGGGGTTTGGACCGCAAGTTGCCATGCGGATTTATCAAACCTATAGGGAAGAGACGATTGAAAAGCTAACTGAAAATCCGTATCGTCTTATTGAAGATGTGGAAGGGGTCGGATTCCAACGTGCGGACGAACTTGGCAGGCAACTAGGAATCACAGGTACACATACTTCTCGGATTCAGGCAGCGATCCTACATACGATCAATACCGGGATTCTCTCGAGTGGTCATGTGTACTTGGAAGCCGTTCAAGTGTTACCGGAAGTCAAACGTCTATTGGAATCTAGCCAGCCTGAGGAAATCCCTTTCAAATTAATATCCAATGCCATTATTGAACTTGTGGAGGAAAGCCGGTTGAGTGCAGAACAGCGCAAACTCTATTTGCCTTCATTGTATTTTTCAGAACTAGGAATCGCTTCGAAAATGGAGCGGATTTTGGATCAAGATCGTAAAAATACATTTCCGTCTTCAGAAATGAGAAAAGCAATTGGTGAAACGGAAGAACGTCTTGAAGTCAACTATGCGGAAACGCAAATTGCTGCGATTGAACAAGCCCTCAATTCTCCGGCTATGATCTTAACGGGCGGACCAGGAACTGGTAAAACTACTGTAGTGAGAGGTCTTGTTGAAGTATACGCGGAGTTGCATGGACTGACACTCGATCCAAAGGAATATGCGAAAAAAGAAGAACCTTTTCCGATCATTTTGGCAGCTCCTACTGGCCGTGCTGCGAAAAGGCTATCAGAATCTACGGGACTTCCCGCGATGACGATACATCGGCTTCTCGGCTTCACGGGACAAGAGAAAGAAGAAGAAACCGAGCGAGAAATCAAAGCTAGACTTGTCATTATTGATGAAGCGTCGATGCTCGATACGTGGCTTGCCCATCAGCTTTTGAAAGCAATCGATAATGACGCCCAGATCCTGTTTGTCGGAGACCAGGATCAGCTACCATCTGTTGGTCCAGGTCAAGTGTTACGTGACTTTTTGGAGTCCGGAACAATTCCTGTCGTCGAACTGACTGAAATTTATCGGCAAAGTGCGGGATCTACAATTATCGAATTGGCTCACGCTATCAAGAAGTCTGAACCACTTGGCGATTTAGCGATGAAAACATCAGATCGCTCATTCATCCGTACTGATGCAGACCAAGTAACGACAGTTGTAAGTCAAATTGTTAAAAATGCGTTAACTAAAGGTCAAGCTATTAAAGATATTCAAGTGCTTGCCCCTATGTACAAAGGTCCTGCGGGCATCGATGCGTTGAATACCATGATTCAGGAAATGGTGAATCCAGCTTCTGCAGGTCGTAAAGAAGTCACTTTCGGAGATGTTGTTTACCGAATTGGCGATCGCGTGCTTCAACTCGTCAACCAGCCTGAAAGTAATGTGTTTAATGGTGACATGGGTGAAGTGATCGCAATCTTAAAAGCCAAGGAAACAATCGAGAAAAAAGATCTGATGGTTGTATCGTTTGATGGAATTGAAGTGACTTATGAACGGACGGATCTGAATCAGTTAACACTGGCATACTGTTGTTCTATCCATAAGTCACAGGGGAGTGAATTTCCTACAGTTATCATGCCAGTTGTTCGTAGCCACCGGAAAATGCTTCGGCGCAATCTACTTTACACAGGGATTACTCGAGCTAAAAACTTTCTCATTTTATGTGGCAGTCCAAACGAATTTAAAGAAGGGATATCCAGGATGGATGAGCGTGAACGGCAGACAACTTTGAAAGAACGCCTTCGCGGAGAAAGTCCGGAACCTGTAGCTAACGAGCCGTCTAGTGCTGAAGTAGACGCCCCCGCAGCGGTAGAAACGAATGCCACGAATGCCACAGAGTCGGAAACAGTCCTTCAAACGGAATCAGTTATTACAACTGAGAAATTAGTCCAACCCCACAAGGAATTGCCGCAGGTTCTATCCAGCGAAACTGTATTGGATGTGGACCCGATGGTAGGGATGAACGGAGAAAGTCCATACGACTTTATGCAGACTGTGAATTGACAACACTTTCCGACTTCCTTATAATCCAAGTATAGCTTGAATACAAAACACATTGATGGAGAAAGTATGCATGTTAGAGTGTGGAAAGAGAGGCTTCCCCAGGCTGAAAGGGAGCTCACACAGCGAATGCTGAAAGCTGCTCCGGAGTGCGGGTAAACCCCGCCGTATGCCGCGTTATGGCAACTCAAGATGCCGGAGTCTATATTTTCGGCAATGAGGGTGGTACCGCGAACAACACTTCGTCCCTTTCCAGGGGCGGAGTTTTTTTATTTTCAGCTAGTTACATGAATTGTCTTGATGTACCCTTAAGACAGATACTTTCAACTTTAGTCAACAGAATTACCTGCACCTAATTTTTTCTGAAAGCTTATATCCAAGGAGGAATTGATGATGAAATCACTTACAGCATCTGAAATACGTAGTTTATTTTTAGATTACTTTAAAGCAAAAGGGCATAGTGTCGAGCCGTCCGCACCACTAGTTCCAATCGACGACGCCTCTTTATTATGGATCAACAGCGGTGTCGCGACACTTAAGAAATATTTTGATGGACGGGTTGTTCCTGAAAATCCAAGAATCGTCAATGCACAAAAGTCAATCCGTACGAATGATATCGAAAACGTTGGTAAAACTGCTCGCCATCATACTTTCTTCGAAATGCTTGGTAACTTTTCAATTGGGGACTACTTCAAAGAAGAGGCTATCCTTTATGCATGGGAGTTTCTAACACATCCAGATTGGATTGGGTTCAATCCGGAGTTGCTATCCATCACGATCCATCCTGAAGACGAAGAAGCATACACGATTTGGAGAGATAAAGTCGGCTTACCTGAAGAACGTATTATCCGTCTGGAAGGAAATTTCTGGGATATCGGTGAAGGACCAAGCGGACCGAACTCGGAAATCTTTTATGATCGTGGACCTTCATATGGAGACGACTTCTCTGACCCTGAACTATACCCTGGTGGAGAAAACGACCGTTACTTGGAAATTTGGAACCTAGTGTTCTCGGAATTCAACCATAATCCGGACCATACGTATACACCGTTACCGAAGAAAAACATTGATACAGGAATGGGTCTGGAGCGGATGGCATCTGTTTTACAAGAAGTGCCGACTAACTTCGATACGGACCTTTTCTTGCCAATTATTCACGCGGTGGAAAAAGTTTCGGGTGAAACTTATGGTAAAGACGATGTAAAAGATACAGCTTTCAAGGTAATTGCGGATCATATCCGTACCGTTGCATTCGCTATCGGTGACGGTGCGCTCCCTTCTAACGAGGGTCGAGGATATGTACTCAGAAGACTCCTACGTCGTGCCGTTCGATTTGCGAAACAACTCGGCATCGATCGTCCATTCATGTATGACCTTGTTCCGGTTGTTGCTGACAAGATGGAAGACTTCTATCCACAAGTAAAAGAAAAACAGGAATTCATCATGAAAGTCGTTAAAAACGAAGAAGATCGATTCCATGAAACATTGACGGAAGGCATGAGCATGTTAAGTGGTATTTTGGAGAAAGCGAAATCTACAGAACAGCCTACTGTTTCTGGTGCAGACGCATTCCGACTTTATGACACTTACGGATTCCCGTTCGAATTGACCGAAGAATTTGCTCAAGAAGCAGGCGTAGCGGTTGATGAAGCTGGGTTCCACGACGAAATGGAAGCACAACGTAAGCGTGCAAGAAACGCTCGTCAAGACGTTGACTCCATGCACGTTCAGTCAGGTGTGCTTGGAAATATTCATGAATCGAGTGAATTCATCGGCTATGAGCAATTAGAGAGTGAATCGAAAATTGTTGTCCTCTTAACAGATGGTGAACTTGCTGAGCGAGCAACTGTAGAAGACGAAATCCAATTCATTCTTGACCGAACTCCGTTTTATGCAGAAAGTGGGGGTCAAATTGCAGATAAAGGAATGATTGCAAATGATTCGTTTTCTGCAGAAGTGGTATCAGTAAAAAAAGCGCCGAATGGGCAGCATTTGCATACAGCGATTGTCCGTTCAGGTGAAGTGACACCCGCGACGTTTGTGCGTGCACAGGTGAATAAGTCTGATCGTGCTCTCACTGTGAAAAATCATACGGCAACACACTTATTGCATAAAGCTTTGAAAACAGTATTAGGGGAGCACGTCAACCAGGCAGGTTCATATGTTGGGCCTGATCGCCTTCGCTTTGACTTCTCACACTTTGGACAAGTTACTAAAGAAGAGCTAGAACAAATCGAACAGATTGTGAACGAGAAGATTTGGGAAGATATCGCGGTTTCAATTGAACAAAAAGGGATTGAAGAAGCGAAGGAAATGGGCGCTATGGCATTGTTTGGAGAAAAATATGGTGACGTTGTACGCGTAGTATCGGTTGGAGACTACTCTCTAGAGTTATGTGGTGGATGTCACGTCCATTCAAGTGGCGAAATTGGAGTCTTCAAGATTGAATCTGAAGGCGGTATCGGAGCAGGAACGCGACGAATTGAAGCAGTGACTGCGAAACAAGCGTATCGTTCATTTAAAGAGGAGGAAGCTGTTTTAATTGAGGCTTCGTCACTTATGAAGTCCAATCCGAAAGAGCTTGCAATAAAAACGGCATCTTTCCTTGGAGATTTCAAAGATTTGCAACGTGAAAATGATTCCTTATCTGCAAAACTAGGAAATAGCCAGTTGACGGATGTGTTAGCAAACGCAAAACAGATTGACGATATGACAGTCATAGCTGCCCGTGTCGATACAAAAGACAATAATGCACTGCGTCAAATGATTGATGAGCTAAAACAAAAAATAGAAAAAGGTGTAATTGTTTTAGGTGCGGCTTCAGAGGGCAAAGTGATGTTGGCGGCTGGCGTAACTGCTGATTTAAAAGGTGAACAGCATGCAGGGAAAATTGTCAGCCATGCGGCGTCATTATGCGGAGGTAAAGGCGGGGGCCGTCCTGATATGGCAATGGCTGGAGCAAAAGACGTCTCAAAACTTGATGAAGCGCTCCTTTCCGTGTATGATTATGTCAAATCTGTTTAACTGAATCCGGCTTCCAAATTTGTGGCTTGTGAGGGTCATAGTATTGGTAAGCCGATCGGACAAATTGAAAGCGGGGTGTCGATTGTGAATTCATATGACAAAACGATGAAGTTCAATTTTCCTGAGGAATCGATGGAGCAAGAGGTCAAACAGGTGATGCTCCACGTGTACAAGGCATTAGAGGAAAAAGGATACAACCCCATTAACCAGCTTGTAGGCTACTTGCTCTCAGGCGATCCTGCTTATATCCCACGCCATGAGGACGCACGTAATATGGTCCGTAAATTGGAACGGGATGAAATTTTGGAGGAACTTGTGAAGTTCTATGTCCGTGAAAACGGAGGCAGTAAGAAGTGAGAGCGATGGGCTTAGATGTAGGATCTAAAACAGTCGGCGTCGCAATTAGCGATGCCATGGGTTGGACGGCTCAAGGAATTGAAACAGTTCAAATTGACGAAGAATCGGGTAATTTAGGTATGAAGCGTATTAAAGAACTTGTTAAAGAGTATAACGTCAGTTCTTTCGTTGTCGGTCATCCTAAAAACATGAATAATTCGATTGGTCCTCGAGCAGAGGCTTCTGAAAGATATGCCCAGTTGCTAGAAGAAAAATTTAATATGCCTGCAATCCTTTGGGATGAACGGATGACAACAATGGCTGCAGAACGGATGTTAATCGAAGCAGACGTTAGTCGGAAAAAACGAAAGACTGTCATCGATAAGATGGCAGCAGTCATGATTCTTCAAGGATATCTTGACTCAAAAACTACATGAGGTGATCAAATGGAACACGGAATGGAAACAATGACAATTGTAGACGAAAAAGGACAAGAACATGTATGTGAAGTAATTTTCACATTTGAATCAGAAGACTATGGCAAATCATACGTGCTTTATCACGTACTTGGCGACGAGCCTGAAAACGACGATGAAGAAATTGAAATCTTTGCTTCAAGCTTTGTCCCTTCAGAAGACGGTGAAGACGGGGATCTAATGCCTGTTGAGTCTGACGAAGAATGGGAAATGATCGAAGAAGTTTTCGGTACTTTCTTAGACGAGCAAGACGAAGACGACGAGTAAGCCATATGCGCACGTACGGAACGGTGCACACCGTTCCGTTTTTTTCATTGCAGACAATTGGTAGCGTTAATGCAGCTAGCCTGTGATACAACGAGAAAGAGGTGACCTTCCATATGGCGAAGGGTTCAAAAAAAGAAGTGATGTTTGAACGTATGCAAGAACAGAAAAAAGAAGTTAAAGTCATACGCAAAATTGTTTTTTGGATTGCGATTGCATTGATTCTACTTGTTGCGGTGGGTGGGTTCTTCACTTATCGATACATAAAAAGTGCACTTGAGCCAATGGATGCCGAGTCCGAAAAGACGGTAGAAGTAGAAGTTCCTATTGGTTCAGGGCTAGATACGATTTCTCAAATTCTTGAGGACAAAGGTCTTATTAAAAATGCGAAAATCTTCAAATATTATGCGAAGGTGAATAACGAATCAGACTTTCAAGCAGGAACTTATGGTTTGTCTAAGTCCATGACGCCTGATGAACTTCTGAAGAGTTTAAAAACAGGCAAAGTCTATCGTACACCTGTATTTACGATGACGATTCCTGAAGGATTAACAGTTGAACAAATTGCTGAACGAGTGGCAGCAAAAACAACCATAACAAAAGAAGAGTTTCTGACCTATATTGACTCCGACGAGACGATTACGAATTTACAAGCTTTATATCCAGAGGTTATTACCGATGAAGTGAAAAATGAAAACATTCGTCATCCGTTGGAAGGCTATCTTTTCCCTGCCACTTATCCATTTTATGAGGAAGAACCTACTGTGCAGACGGTAGTCGAGACACTCATTGAAGGAACGCGAGCAAATGTTACACCTTATTTAGCTTCACTTGACGAAAATAAGAAATCAGTCCACTGGTTGCTTACTTTTGCATCTTTATTAGAACGTGAAGCAACTGCCCAAGCGGATCGCCAAACAATAGCGAGTGTCTTTTATAATCGTTTGGAAGAGGGGATGCCTCTACAAACGGATCCAACCGTCTTATATTCTCTAGGCGAACATAAAGATAAAGTCTCGCTCAAAGATTTAGAAGTAAAGAACGCATACAATACGTATCAGAACAAAGGATTGCCGCCCGGTCCAATTGCAGCACCGGGAGCAGCATCGATTGAAGCTGTAATCGATCCGTCTCATACAAAATATTTTTATTTCCTAGCAGATAAAACTGGGAAAAACCACTTCGCCAAGACGTATGATGAACATCTGAAGTTAAAAGCGGAGTATATTGATGGCAAGTAAAATAGCAGGATGGAGTTTGTATAATGACAAATTATGAAACGTACCGGTTAAACTTCGAAAAGGAAGTGGATCCGATTGTCAAAGAAATGGAGAAGGACGCTGAAGAGAATTTTGTACCTATCATGGAACGCAGTGGAATTGAAACATTTATCGGCTTGTTAAGTATTCAAAAGCCCTTAACCTTGCTGGAAATAGGGAGTGCAATCGGCTATTCTGCGATACGTCTCGCGCAATCGAATCCTGGATTGCATATTTCCACCATTGAGAGGGACGAAGAGCGGCATGCAAAAGCAGTTCAATACATCAATCGTGCCAAGTTGAATGACCGGATTACCTTGTTTAAGGATGATGCACTGACATTCGACACAGCGTTGCTTCCATTTGAATACTTTGATGCTTGTTTCATCGATGCAGCTAAAGGGCAGTACAAACGCTTCTTTGAAAAGTATGAACCTGTCGTCAAGGCGGGTGGTGTCATTTACTGTGATAATATGTTTATGCATGGAATGGTATTTTTAGAAGATCAGGAAGTGCCAAAACGCAATCGCACGATGATTCGAAATTTAAAAGCATTTACAGAATGGATTATGGACAATCCTGCGTATGAAACTTCCTTACTTCCTGTAGGAGATGGAATTTTAATCGCTCGTAAAAACTTATAAAGTTGCACCAGCTACAGAGGAGGAATTAGGAAGATGGGAACGCAAAAACCCTTAATTATCGGTATTGCAGGAGGCTCTGGCTCAGGGAAAACTAGTGTAACAAAAAAGATTCATCAAGTTTTTCAAGATCATTCTGTAGTCGTTATTGAACAAGACTTTTACTATAAAGACCAGTCACATTTAGAATTTGAAGAGCGACTTGCGACCAATTACGACCATCCACTTGCTTTTGATACTGATTTGTTAATAGACGATTTAGAAAAACTTCTTATTCGTCAGTCGATTGACAAGCCAGTATACGACTATGCGTTGCATACACGTTCAAGTGAAACGATTGCGATTGAACCTAAAGATGTGATTATCCTAGAAGGTATCTTGATTTTGGAAGATAAACGGTTAAGAAATCTGATGGACATTAAATTATTTGTCGATACGGACGCGGACTTGAGGATTATTCGAAGAATTCTACGAGATATCAACGATCGAGGTAGAACAATTGAATCCGTCATCGATCAGTACATGAGTGTCGTTCGCCCTATGCATAATCAGTTCATCGAACCTACAAAGCGTTATGCAGACATAATTATTCCGGAAGGTGGTCAAAACGAAGTCGCAATAGACCTAATGGTAACGAAAATAAAAACAATTCTTGATTCTGGTAATGATATGTAATATGATGTTGTCAGATATTCATATAGTAAACACTATGTCGCATACCTTTCTTTGAGGTGCGACATATTATTTTGATGATTTGCAAATTGAGGAGTGAGGAAATGGTTTCTGAAAAAAAATATCCAATGACTATTTCAGGCAAACAGAAATTAGAAGATGAACTCGAATTTCTAAAAACAGTAAAACGTAAAGAAGTTGTAGAACGTATTAAAATCGCGCGTAGTTATGGAGACTTGTCTGAGAACTCCGAGTATGATTCTGCAAAGGAAGACCAAGCTTTCATTGAAGGGAAAATCTCATCTCTTGAATCTATGATACGCAATTCTGTTATCATATCAGAAGATACAAGAACTGAAGAAGCGCAACTTGGTAGTACAGTAACGTTTAAGGAAATCCCAGACGGGGAAGTTGAAACGTATACGATTGTAGGATCTGCTGAAGCTGACCCGTTAGAAGGCTTGATTTCCAATGATTCACCTATCGCCAAAGGAATTCTTGGTCGAAAAAAAGGTGATCAAGTGAAAATCATAACACCGGGTGGCGAAATGCAAGTTGAAATCACAGAAGTGAAGTAACATAGAGATGCCGCCTTCGAAATAAAGGCGGCTTTTTTTGTGAAACATCACGCATGCAGAAACGTCCAATCGTTTGAAGCGTGGAACTAAGGGAGATGATTTCAAGTGAGTGAACAAAAACCGGAATTTTCGAGGGTGCGTCGGAAACGACAAAACAATAAAGGGAATAAGATGTTGAATTGGATGATTGCCATCGTTGTTTTGTTAATTGTCCTCGTGGGAGTGAAAATACTTTCAAGTGATAGCACACCAGAAGAAAAAGAAGTAGCTATAACTGAAACAACTCCGGAAGATGAAGCGAGTGGTACTGAAAATAGTACTGAAGGATCTGATGATGGGGACACGGAAGAGGATTCAGACCAGTCTGCAGAAGGCGATGACTCTTCTAAAGAAGGAACTGTCAGTGACGAATCAGATGATAGCGAACAAAGTGATGATTCATCAAAAAAGAAAGATAATGAAAAAGAAGGAACTGTTACATATACAGCTAGTGAAGATGCCGTCGTTGACGAAACAGTTTCAAATGCGTCTTGGGAGCCTGTAGGAACGTCACAGACAGGTAATCACGTTTCGCAGTATGATGGGAAATCAGTAGACTGGCAGGAGAAAAAGAAGGCACTAGCGTATGCAACAGGAATGGCTGAAAATGACATGATTTTCTTGAAGATTAAAAATGGGGGAAGCCCACAGAAGTCTATTGGGATTGTCTCTTCAAAAGACAAATCAAAAAAATTTAGAGTCTATTTGGAATGGGTTGACGGCGAAGGTTGGAAACCGACGCAAATGGACGTTTTGAACACACTCGATTTTAACTACTAATAGGTAATGAGGGATAGGAGATACTACTATGAAAGTTGGAATTATCGGAGCAATGGAAGAGGAAGTTACCATACTCAAAAATCAGTTACAGGCAGCTCGTCATAAAGTTATCGCTGGTTATGAATTTAGTGAAGGGACGCTTGGGGATCGTGAAGTCGTACTCGTAAAAAGTGGCATTGGTAAAGTGAACGCTGCTGTAGCGACAACTTTATTGCTTCAACTATTCAAACCTGACGTAGTTTTGAACACTGGATCAGCAGGCGGTATAGGTGAAAACTTAGAGGTCGGAACAGTTGTGCTATCGAAGGATGTTACGCATCACGATGTAGATGTAACTGCTTTTGGATACGCACTCGGTCAAGTACCGGGTGGGCCGGTCACATACAGTGCAGACGAAAAGCTTCTACAAGTTGCTGCAAAAGCAGTCGAAGAAATTGGCAAACATTCGCATGCTTCAGGGTTAATCGCTTCAGGAGATGTGTTTATGAGTGATCCTGTGCGTGTATTAAATGTGAAGCAACAGTTTCCTGAAATGATTGCTGCAGAAATGGAAGCTGCTGCAGTTGCACAAGTGTGTCACGAATTCCAGGTCCCTTTTGTTGTAATTAGAGCGCTCTCAGATATTGCTGGGAAAGAATCCTCCTTGTCATTCGATGAATTTCTACCTGCGGCGGCACAACATTCTTCAGAAGTTGTGCTTGAAGTCATCTCGAAACTTTAATCCATTCGTGGTAAACTAGATAGAAGAAGTAAAACCTAATTCATGGAGCGAGGAGGAACTCGTATGCTATTTTTAATGTTGGGTGCATTTATTGTCACAGCTGCTCTTACAGGCGTGATCTATTTTGAAGTGAAAGCTGATTGATGATAATCAGTGTAGACGTCTCCAGCGAGGGTACGAATGCTGGAGACGTTTTTTAATTTGACATGCAAGGTTACTTGGAGTCTTGTTCACGTTTGAACAGCTGATACAACTTCACAATCGCTCTTTTTTCAATTCTTGACACATAACTTCTTGAAATTTGAAGTTCATCTGCGATTTCTTTTTGTGTCATCGGTTTGTCGTTTAGAAGACCAAAACGTTTCTGGATGATTTCAAGTTCTCTCCCCTCCAAATTATGAAGGTGACGGTAAAGCCGCTCTTTTCGTTCATTCATTTCCGCGTGATCGTGGGGAGACTCTTCATCCGTTTGGAGTAAATCTGCTATTTCTAAAGATTGGCCTTCACTATCTGTGCCAATGGGTTCGTTTAAAGAGATATCTTTTTGAGTCTTTTTCTGTGTTCTTAAGAACATTAATATTTCGTTCTCAATACATCGTGCTGCGTACGTTGCAAGTTTGGTTTTACGATCTGGTGTGAAGCTCGCAATTGCTTTCATGAGACCGATCGTTCCAATTGAAATGTAATCGTCAAGCTGTTCGTGTTTAGGATGGAACTTCTTAACAATGTGTGCAACGAGCCTCATATTGCGCTCGATCAGTTCATCACGGGCGTCTTCATCACCTTGTGCTAGACGTTCGAGACAATCGGCTTCTTCCTCTTTTGAGAGTGGGCGTTTAAATGCCTGCCCACGGATGTACCCTAGAACCGCAGGAATCTCAAGCCATAATTGTACTAGCGCCATAACAAAGCCGCTCAAATGAACCACCTCCTGTGTCGTTGTCTGACATCCTATGCGGGTAAAAGATGGCGTATCACCGCTGATTTTGGCGGACAGGCAGTTTTTAAAAGCATGACTGCTCTCGTTTGGTCTGCAAGTATTATCTCTTAGGTATGGTATAATAAGTGCGAATCAGCACAGTAATGGAGTGGATAGGATGTACAGTTATTTCTTGCCGGATCAATATGTAAAGGATGTTTATCAGCTTTCACCTACTGATTTTATAAATAGAGGTATTAAAGGAATTATCACGGATCTCGACAATACGTTGGTCGCTTGGGATCGTCCGGATGCAACACCCGAGATTGCTACATGGATAAAAGAAATGCAAGATGCAGGGTTGCAAGTAACAATCTTATCGAACAATAATGAGCTACGTGTAAAGTCGTTTTGTGAGCCAATTGAAACGCCTTTCATCTTTTCAGCGAGAAAACCATTGTCAAAAGCGTTCAGGAAAGCACTCGATCAGATGGGACTGCGAAAAGAGGAAGTTGTGATGATTGGGGATCAGGTAATGACCGACATCCTTGGGGGCAATAGATTCGGACTACAAACGATTCTCGTTGTACCTGTGGCAAGTTCTGACGGCTTCATGACGAAATTCAATCGTCAACTGGAACGTCGAATATTGAAAACGTTGAAACGAAAAGGAATGATTTCGTGGGAGGAATAGATTTGGAACTCACTTGCATTGGATGCGGTATTGGCATACAAACAGAAAACCCTAAAAAAGAAGGGTATGCACCACCCGCTTCGCTCGAAAAGGAAGAGGTAATTTGTCAGCGTTGTTTCCGTTTAAGAAACTATAATGAGTTGCAACCAGTTTCACTATCTGGGGATGACTTTCTAGCTATTTTAAATGGTATTGGTGATCGAAAAGGTCTTGTTGTCCTTGTTGTGGACATCTTTGACTTTAATGGCAGTTGGATTCATGGTTTACAACGCTTTGTCGGTAAAAAAGATATCGTGCTGATTGGAAACAAAGCAGACGTATTGCCAAAATCGGTGAATCGTAACAAACTGATTAACTGGATGAAAGAACAATCCGCCAAGCTGGGACTAAAACCTGTTGAAGTCATGCTGGTTTCTGCTGTTAAAGGTCAAGGCGTTCCTGAAGCACTCGAACGTATTGATGAATTACGTAAAGGTCAAGACGTATATGTGGTAGGATGTACAAACGTTGGAAAGTCGACATTTATTAACAGAATCATTAAGCAAGCTACAGGCACAGGTGAAGTCATTACAACTTCACATTTCCCAGGAACAACTTTAGATCTTGTTGAGATTCCATTGGATGATGGCAAAGCAATTTATGATACTCCTGGAATCATTAATAATCATCAGATGGCACATTATTTAGATCCGAGCGAACTGAAAGCCATCACTCCCAAAAAGGAAATCAAGCCAAAGATCTTCCAATTGAATGCAGAGCAAACGCTTTTCATTGGTGGTTTAGCTCGCTTTGACTTTATAAAGGGAGAGCGTTCTTCATTTAACGTACACTCTTCAAATGCGCTTCCGCTTCACAGGACGAAGCTGGAAAATGCGGATGCTTTATATGAAACACATCTCGGAGACATGTTGTCACCACCAGGACCAGAGTCGCTAGAACGTTTCCCTAAACTTGTTCGTCATGAGTTTTCTATTAAGAAAGCAAAAACGGACATTGTCATTTCAGGTCTAGGTTGGATTACTGTTCAGCATGCAAATGTAGTGGTTGCTGTTCATGCGCCTCGGGGCGTAGACGTGGTCTTACGGCCGTCATTAATCTGACAGAGGAGGACTTACGATGAAAAAATGGTTTGCAGTCATAGGAGATCCAATTGCACAATCGATGTCTCCCGGCATGCACGATCACTGGCTCAAGGAAAACGGTATTGATGCTACCTATATTCCCGTACATGCAAAGACCAAGGAACTTCCTTCTGTTATTGCAAGTCTACAATTATTAGGATGCAGTGGTTGGAATGTGACGGTTCCACATAAAAGTGATATACTCCCTTTCCTAGGCAGTGTTGATGAAGCTGCAACTCATATGGAAGCAGTCAATACGGTAGTAACTGGGGAAAATGGATGGTTACTTGGATCGAATACAGATGGAAGTGGGTTCGTCAGGGCATTAGAAGAAAAATACGGTAGTGGGCGTAAAAAAGATGAGATTTTAATAATTGGTGCCGGAGGGGCAGCAAAGGGAATCGCCTTTGCATTACGTAGCGCTGGATATGGCGCGATTACCTTCACGAATCGGACATTGAAAAATGCTACCGCAATCAGTGAACGATTAGCCAATTCAACTTATCTAACGATTGCTGAAGCGGAACTGCAGCTTGCCCGTTTCGGCATCATTATACAAACCACTTCTGTTGGAATGTTATTTTCTTCTGAGGGAATGCCCCTAGATCCTTCTAATGTCATACCGGGGACTGCAGTCATTGATATTATCTATAATCCTCTTGAGACAGAATTTTTAGCAACTGCTCGGAAAAAAGGAGCGGAGACAGCGAATGGGATAGGTATGTTTGTCCACCAAGGAGCACTCGCTTTTGAAAAATGGACAGGCATTCTCCCAGACACTGTTGGAATGATGAAACGAATAACACAACAAATGGAGGATCAACATGCTAACAAGTAAACAAAAGAGTTTCTTACGTAGTGAAGCACATCATTTACAACCTATTTTCCAAATCGGTAAAAGCGGGTTGACAGAAGCAATTATAAAACAGATTGAAGAAGCGCTTGAAGCAAGAGAGCTTATCAAGGTGTCTGTTCTACAAAACTGTGAACAAGACAAAGAGGAAATTGCTGACGTACTTTCTGAACAAGCAGGTTTGGAAGTAGTACAAATTATCGGTAAAACGATTGTCCTTTACAAGGAATCGACAGAAAAGAAAAAGATTGTTTTACCATAAGGAGTGACGGAATGCGGAAAATCGGTATTCTTGGCGGTACTTTTAACCCACCACATATAGGACATCTCATAATGGCGAGTGAAGTTCGTGAAGCTCTCGAATTAGATGAGGTGAGACTGATGCCAACAGCGATCCCTCCACATAAGCAGCTTTCCGATACTGCTACACCGGTTCAGCGTCTTGAAATGGCAGAGCTAGCGGTGACTGGAAATGAGTACCTCTGCACTTGCGATGAGGAAGTGCATTTTGGTGGCGTTTCTTATACGTTTAATACGATGCAGAGATTGCTCGCTAAAGAACCTGAGTCGATGTTTTATTTTATTATCGGGGGAGATATGGTCGATTCTTTGCATACGTGGTATAGGATTGATGATTTGGTTAAGATGGTTCAATTTGTTGGTGTTAAAAGACCGGGTTCAGTGAGCCTTACCGATTATCCGATTCAATATATTGAGACACCTTTGATCGATATGTCCTCGACTCTTCTTAGAACTAAGTATGCACAGCATAAAACAACTGCGTATCTCGTACCGGAATCTGTAGATCGCTACATTCGTCAGGAGGGCTTGTATGGAGCCTAGTAACCTCATTCAGGAATTGCAGCAGCGGATGCCCCTTCAGCGCTTTCAGCACGTGCTACGTGTGACGGAAACAGCTAAATCTCTTGCCCGAATGCATGGTGAGTCAATAGATGCGGCAGAAACTGCTGCGCTGTTTCATGATATTGCAAAGTTTATGGATGCAGAAGATATGCGAGAGCTTTTACTCGCGCAAGGCGTAGACCCATTGCTGTTTGAATTTCATAAAGAACTTTGGCATGCTCCAGCGGGTGCTATCATTGCCTTTAAGGAATTCAAAGTGCACGATGAAGACATACTAAATGCGATTCGTTTTCATACGACTGGCAGAGCTGCGATGTCGAAATTAGAAATGATTATATATATTGCAGATATGATCGAGCCTGGACGAAACTATCCTGGCGTAGAGGAATTGCGGCTAAGTGCAGAAGGTCCGTTACACCAAGCGATGCGTACATGTATTATACACAGCGTTACACACTTAATTGGAAAACAGGTACCAGTATACCCGGACTCCATTGAGTGCTACAATTATTTTGTGAAGTGAAAGGGAAGTGAAACAATGCCAACATTATTAGAAGTAACATTTAAAGCAGCGGACGATAAACGTGCAGAAGACATTGTCGTACTCAATATGGAAGGCGTATCTTTAATAGCAGATCAGTTTGTCATCTGTCATGCTAATTCCGAACGTCAAGTTCAAGCGATTGCTCGTGAAATTGCCGACAAAGCTTCTGAAGAAAACTATGATGTAAAACGTATTGAAGGTATGGAATCAGGTCGATGGGTCCTCGTTGACTTAGGAGACGTTGTTGCTCATATTTTCCATAAGGATGAGCGTGGTTTCTATAACTTAGAAAGACTTTGGGGCGATGCACCAATGATCGAAATTGGAGAAGACTCTGTACAATGATGTACGCTCAATTTGCGTCTGTATACGATGAGCTGATGTTAGATATTCCATATCCAGCATACGTGGACTTAGTCGATATTGCGTTACATGGGTTATCAGGTAAAAAGATCCTGGATGTCGCTTGCGGCACCGGGATTCTTTCCGTTCTTCTTGCTGAAAGAGGAGCTGACGTCACGGGAATTGATCTGTCAGAAGAAATGCTGGCTGTTGCTGTATCGCGCGCGAATGAGCGTTTTCCGTCTCTAAAATTTTCACAACAAGCTATGCAGCGTTTGGATGTATCAGGCCGATATGATGCGGCAGTAATTCCGATTGATTCGTTGAATTATTTAGAAAATGAGCTTGAAGTGACTCAAACTTTTATAAGCATCCACGATGTGCTACTTCCAGGTGGATTATTGCTGTTTGATGTGCATTCAACGTTTAAAACAGATGAGCTATTCATGGAAAGTCCATTTACGTATGTTAGCGATAATATTTCGTACATATGGGAAACTGAAGAAGGAGAAGAACCTCATTCAGTCCAATCTGAACTTGCTTTTTTTGTGCGTGAAGAAGATGGTCGATATTCTCGTTTTGACGAAGTCCATTATCAGCGGACTTTTCCGATCATGAAATACGTTGAATTACTTGAGCAAACCGGTTTCACTGTGGAACGGATTTTTGCTGATTGGTCCGATGAAGCACCTGAACTAGAAAGTGAGAGAATATTTTTTCAAGTCCGCAAATAACAGTACCGCTTCATGAACGGATACGTTATAGTAGAGAGGTCTCCATGAGCTATCAACTTTTAGAAAGGATGACTGACTCTGTTTTCTGAACTAATCTTTGGGAAATGGCGGAAAGTCACCACTCCTCTTGCAATAGCGGCGATCATTTCAGTATTTTTGTTCTTTCCCCGAGGACAAGGAGATGACGAGCATTTTCCTGATGAAAGTTTGTACGATTCACTTGATGTAACTTCAAAAACTCCACTTGAAGTGACTCCTGGACATGAAAACGTTGAACTGGTTGCTGATCCTGCACCTCAGACACCTGAACTAATTATCGTGGATGTGAAGGGGGCAGTTATTCACCCTAACGTGTACACATTACAAGAAGGGCAGCGGCTAATCGATGCCATTACAGCTGCAGGTGGGTACACCTCTGACGCGGACAGTCGACTTTTGAATCATGCGCAGCGCTTAACGGATGAAGCGGTGATTTACGTGCCGCTTATCGGTGAAGAACTTCCGGTTTTTGAAAATTTGACTGGTGGTTCGGACGAAAAAGACGAGTCGGGTGCCGCATTGGTCAATATTAATACTGCAGATGAAACCGAATTGATGACGCTGACAGGAATCGGTCCTGCCAAAGCATCTGCAATTGTGAAACACCGAACTGAACAAGGTGTTTTTCAAACAATTGAAGATTTAAAAAATATTTCTGGTATCGGGCAAAAGACTTTTGACGCACTGTCTGATTCAATAACAGTGAATTAATATATAGTGTAGTATTTGGTGAAAGTTTGGAGGCGACCTTATGGAAAGAATTACATGGGAACAGTTTTTTATGGCGCAATGTAGCTTACTTGCAGTCCGAAGTACGTGTACACGGCTAGCTGTTGGTGCCGTCATTGTCCGAGATAATCGAATCATCGCTGGTGGTTATAACGGATCAGTTTCTGGTGGAGATCATTGCATTGATAAAGGCTGCTACGTCGTTGACAATCATTGCATTCGTACGATTCACGCGGAAATGAACGCCTTGTTACAATGTGGCAAGTATGGAATTCCGGCTGAGGGTTCTGCGTTATATGTGACACACTTCCCTTGTTTGCAATGTTCAAAGGCAATTATTCAAGCTGGTATTTCAAAGGTCTACTACGGCATGGATTATCGCAACAATGATTATGCAATTGAATTGTTTAAACATGCAGAGATTGATGTAGAACATATCCCATTTGATGGACATGCCTTAGATTTTGAGAAAGCATCTAAAGAGAAATTGTTTAACGATATGTTGCACACGATGCAAAACGCCAATGTTTCTGAAAACGACCTGAAAAGTTTTTCAGAACGTGCACAAGAATTATTTGGAAATTAGTTCCTAGAACCCGCTTGATGTACTGGACAATCTCAGTAGCCGTATCAGCTATGGCTGCATACGGCATTACTGAATTGTTATGGCTTAACCTTCTTCTACTTCCCCTCATACTGACAAGTAAAAAAGACATCCCCAATTTAATTATTCTGCTAGCAGTTTGTTCACTTTCCTATTGTTACTTCATAAATTATCTATCTACACACACGCCTATACAGACCGAGGAGACAATAATACGCTCCATGCAATGGAGTGAAACCGTTAAAATTGACGGGGGTAAAGTAAAAGGATTCGCGAAAGATTCAGAGGGCGTTCCTTATTATGTCTCGTACAACATTGGAAGTGAAGAAGAAAAAAATCGCCTACTGAAGACTCCTTTAGCGGGTAGGGCAATTTCTGTGCAAGGCACACTTGAACTACCAGAATCACCTGCCCATGAGTTTTCATTTGACATGGCTTCTTATCTCCGTATGAATGGTGCCATGTATCTATTTCGTGCAACGCAAATGACTGTACGTGGAAAAGTTAATCGACCATCGACTCGGTTAACAGAGAGGCGTAATGCGGTTAAAGCTCATATAAAAAATACGTTTCCTGTTTCTTTGCAAACCGAAGCCGAAGCATTATTGATTGGTGATAGGAGTGGTATGGATGCAGAATTATCCTCCGAATACAGAACCTTAGGCATCACCCATTTGTTCGCAATTTCAGGACTTCATGTCGGTTTGTTAACGGTCATGCTCCGCTTAGTTGCCAAACGAATGCGATTGAGGATCGAGACGACTGATACCCTACTACTGTTCTTGTTGCCTTGCTATGCACTATTGGCAGGTGGGGCACCTTCCGTCTGGCGTGCTGTGTCTGTTACGATGCTGTTGCTATTATCAGCATCTGGAAAGTTGAAATTGAAAATGGACGATGCATTAGCGTTGAGTGCATTAGGTTTTATATTTCTAAAGCCATATGTTTTGTTTCAACCAGGATTTCAGCTATCTTATATGGCTGCCTTCTCATTGCTGTATTCAGCACGTTATCTGCAGAAACAACAATCAGTTCTTATGATCTCTGCTAGTGTGACCGCAATCACACAAGTTGCGCTAGCGCCGATTTTATTGGTCCATTTCTTTGAGTTATCACTTTCATCCTTTCTCGTGAATTTACTATACGTTCCTTTATACTCAATAGTAATTCTTCCGAGCAACATTGTTCTACTCATCGTGTCGTTACTTTCCAGAACAGCTGCTGCACCACTGTTTTTTATATATGAACCTTTCCGTAACTCCATCGCAACTGTTACCAGTTGGTTGGCAGGTTTGCCTTGGCAAGTGTGGACTGCCGGTAAGCCTGGAGCAGTATGGTTGGTATTGATGGTTGTTAGTATTGCCTGTGCCTTTATAGTGATTGAACGATGGAATAGCAAACTGCTAGCACTTGTAATTGTTCTCATTCCGGCGCTACTCTTCCAAGTCAAACCATATTTAGATCCGACTACGTATGTTTCTTTTTTGGATGTGGGTCAAGGAGATAGTATAGTCATCGAACTGGGCTATCGAAAAGGAGTATACGTCATTGATGCTGGTGGAACAGTTTCTATTGGTCCTCCTACATGGAAAACTCCAGATAACCAGTTTGAGGTAGGTAGGCAAATTGTCGTTCCGTATTTAAAAGGAAAAGGAATTAGTACGATTGATAAGTTGATTATTTCGCACGCGCATGACGATCACATGGAAGGTGCGGATGAAATACTACAAGAACTAAGGGTTAAGGAAGTGCATGCTCCTGTTGGAAGTTTGACAGAAGAAAATATGATTCCAGTTTTAAGAGAAGCAAAGCGTCAAAATGCTAGAGCCGTGACCATGCAAGCAGGGAAAGGTTGGAAGACTGGTCAAACAAAATTTACGTACTTGTCGCCATTCGATGAAAAGTACTCTCATAATAACAGTTCACTCGTATTGTTTATGAAAAATGAATACGGATACTTGTTATTCACGGGGGATTTGGAAATGGAGGGAGAACAGAAGATCATTAAGAAATATGGACATACAGAACTTTCCCCTCTTATTTTGAAAGTTGGCCACCATGGAAGCAAAACATCGACTACGCAAGAGCTCTTGAACTTCCTGCAGCCTGACATAGCAGTGATTTCGGTTGGCCGTAATAATCGGTATGGGCACCCTCATGACGAAGTAATTGATCGACTCTCAGAACATAAAGTGAAGGTGTTTTCAACAGCAGAGCATGGAACGGTCATTTTGCAGATGGACGGGGAAGTGTTGAAATCCTCTATTACGAGATAAAAAAAGAAAGACTCCGAGTTGTGGAGTCTTTCCTTAGTTCAACTATTGTCTGATCAGCGTGCAGCGACTTCGACAATCGTAGCAATAACCCAAATTAAAGAGAAACCTACGAAAGATACAATGAAGCCAACACCTGAGTCAAGAAGATCGTTACGTTTGGACTGGACGTCCTTTTCGAATTCGTTCATTGCTACACCTCCTGATTCAACTTCAAGTATAGAACAAAGGGGCTTAAAAATCCATAGTAAAACTGAGATATGGCAATTGCGTTTCAATTTGTCACAAATTCTCCATACACCTCATCTGTCATGTATACTTAAAAGTAGTGAATGAGGTGATTGCAAATGGTATCAGCAGCGTGGAAAGAAATTGGAAAAAACCCTGAACAACCAATTTACTTACTAACAGGAACAGAATTGTATTTGTTACAACAAACATTGTCTAAAATCATTACTGGGACACCGGGTATAGAGCAGCAAGACATCATGTACTTCGACTTGGAGGAAACATCAGTCGATCGAGTCATTGAAGAAGCGGATACGCTCCCTTTCTTACAGGATCGAAAAGTGATTGTAGCAAAAAATGCGTCATTCTTAAAGGCTAAGGAACGGGGGAAAGATAAAATCGAGCACCCCATAGACCAACTTGCGGCATGGCTCGAAAATCCCTCTCCAACAGCTACAGTTATTTTTACCGCGCCTTACGAGAAGTTGGACACACGGAAAAAAATCACAAAAATGATGACGTCAAAAGCTGTTGTCATCGAAGCAAACAAGTTGACTGGAAGTGACCTAACGGTTTGGGTACAACAAAATGCGACTTCATTTGGGATTAGTATGGACCGGGAAATAGCGGATTACCTGGTTGAAACAACAGGTGAAAATATGATGCAGCTCTCAAAGGAGCTTGAAAAAATCGCAGCTTTTTTAGAGGAATCAGGGAAGGTGACGAAAGAAGTTATCGATAGCTTAGTACCGAGGTCGCCGGAAACAGAGATTTTCAGGTTAACGGATACGTATATTTCTGGAAATCGTGCGCAAACATTAGCGGTATACCATGATTTGTTGAGAAGTGGAGAAGAACCGATTGCGATGACTTCGTTAATCGCTGGACAAGTTCGATTGATGCTACATGTAGGAACGCTTAAAAGGAAAGGGTACCATCAACAACAAATAGCTAACACCCTTAACGTACATCCCTATCGTGTGAAACTAGTTATGAATAATCGAAACAGTCCTTCAGAACAACGGTTGTTACGGGCGTTGGATAAGCTGGCATCTATCGATTTGAAATTAAAATCCACATCGGGTAGCCGTGAAAGGGTCCTTGAACTCTTTTTTATGGAAAAGTTGTAACAAAAAAAGCTGTCCGTCAATGACGGACAGCTTTAAAAATTACAAAGCTTTTTTTGTAAGACGTGCTTTTTGACGTGCAGCTGTGTTTTTATGGATAAGGCCTTTACCGGCAGCAGTGTCCAATGATTTGATAGCAGCGCGCTTCAATTCCTCTGCATTGTCAGCTTTGTTGTCAATTGCAACATCAGCTTTACGCAAAGCAGAACGCATTGCAGACTTTGTGCGTGAGTTTTGTTCATTAATCGCGTTGCTTTGCTTAACGCGTTTGATTGCACCTTTAATGTTTGGCATTTCATTCACCTCCAGAAATCAGGTAAGAAGAGTGTTTCCACGATCTCTCGGATATCTCTTTATAACAAAAATAATTTTATCAAATTCACACCATTTATGCAACAACAAAACGCAGACATGGGGAATCTACTGTCAAAAAAACAACAAAGCATAAAAAGTAACCATCGCGTACACACTTGTAATAGAGGTGATGGTCATGGAAAACTACGACTTTTACAGGACGGATTTAGTCGTTGAGAGTGAAGAAATGGTGAGACACCAAACTTCCGAGGAAAAAGAAAAGCTAGATGAGTCAGCTGGTATTCAGTTCAACGAAGAAAAAAAGGGAAGAACCATTCTGACGACCGTTGTTGTAGATGAAGAAGGTGAAAAACGGATTGGAAAGAAGAAAGGAACATACATTACTCTAACTGATCCACTGTTACATGCAGATGATAACGTAGGTTTAACGAAATTGGCAAAATCGATGACGCAGCAACTTAAAAAATTGACTGAACCTTTAAATCTCAAGGAAGATAGTAAGATTTTGTTTATCGGACTCGGAAACAAGGATGTGACACCAGATGCAGTCGGTCCACTCACTATGGAGCGGCTCAATACAGTTGTTCCGGATTACTATAAAGATGACGGAGCAGATGTATATGTGTATTCACCCGGAGTCACGATTCAAACGGGTTTAGAGACAGCTGACTTCATTAAAGCAGTTGTCGACGTTGTGAATCCCGATTTACTCATTGTCATTGATGCACTTGCTGCACGTGATAGTTCGAGGTTGTGTAGGACAATTCAACTTACCGATACCGGGATTCACCCAGGCTCAGGAGTTGGTAATAGCCGTAAAGAAGTTTCTCAGGAGTCGTTGGGAATTCCAGTTGTAGCAATCGGTATACCAACCGTAGTAGATGGACCTGTGCTAATTGCAGATGCAATTGATACATTATTCGGATATATGGCTGCTAAAATTGAGGAAGAAAGCAAACCTTCTTCGAGGCTTTCTGTCACACCATGGCTTCATTCTGATACCAAAAGTGCAGATCGAAAAAATTTAATTCCTGTATTTGGAGATTGGGCATCCTGGCCGCACGAAGAGCGCGTACAGTTATTTGAAGAAGTCTTGTCGAATCATCAGTTGAAGACGTTCATCTCTCCTAAAGAAATTGATAGTTGGGTGCAGCATTATTCTTTGGCACTATCGAGTTCTCTTGAAACTTGGATACGCAGTGTAAAACAGAGTTCTTGATGGGCTTCCCCCCGCATATAGTAGCTGAGACGGGGGGATGACTGTTGAAAAAGACACTAAAAATCTGGACTCTTGCTGTATTAATCTTATTTCTATTTCCAATCTTGCTTCAATTGCTTCCCGCAAAACAATCGGACAGTTCCTCAGTGCTGCTAAAACAAAAAGCATACATTGTTTACGCATCCAATGTACTGGAAGCACCTAAACCATCGAACGATAAGAAGGTCTTAATCCATTTTACGCATTCTGAAGAAGCCTATGAGCCGATTACACTCGCTGCAAATGGAAAAGTTGCTGTCTCTCACAAAACAGAAAATATCACGAAACTGGGAGAGAAACTTCAATTGCAGTTTGCTGCGTATGGTGTGGAAGCTGATTTGTTACCAGTAGATATTCAAAAAGTAATGGCGGAAAAGAGTATTCCTTACCACCGTTCATACAAAACGATTCGTCCATATTTGCAACAAACACTTGCAAATAAAAACTATGACATTGTATTGGATATCCACCGGGACTCGGTAGGTGCGGACAAAACAACGGTAACTGTGGATGGGGAGAGGTATGCAAAAGTAGCATTTGTCATCGGAAAAGAACATAAGAACTATACCAAAAATTATGAAGTTGCTAAGCGGTTGAATAAAGGAATGGAAACTCGAGTTCCAGGCATTACGCGAAATATTATTGTAAAAGGTGGTACGGGAGTGGATGGTAAGTACAATCAGGATCTTCATCCAGGATTTGTTTTGGTGGAACTAGGTGGAATCGGGAATAATGAAGAAGAACTAAATCGAACGGTTGCTGTCATTGCAGAAGCGGCCGCTTCAATATTTGCGGAAGAATGATAGGGAGTAACAGATAGTATTTAACTGAAGCAGTGTTACAAGAAAGGAGAAGTGAATACTGCTTCTCTTTTTTAGTTTGAAAAGAAATACGCATTTAATCTATAGTAAAAAGGAAATGTGTAACACCCCTGCTCGGTTTCTGCTATAATTCATACTAGCCGAATTAGGAGTGAGAATTATGATGAATCATCAACAGAAATTGGATCGACAGAAAAATATACGCAACTTTTCAATTATTGCTCATATCGATCACGGGAAATCCACTCTCGCAGATCGAATACTTGAAAAAACTGAAACCATTACTGCTCGTGAGATGAAATCACAAACGTTAGATTCGATGGATCTCGAAAGGGAACGTGGAATCACGATTAAATTGAATGCGGTACAGATTGCTTATACTGCGAAGAGTGGTGAAGAATACACGTTCCATTTAATCGACACTCCTGGGCACGTCGATTTCACGTACGAGGTGTCACGAAGTCTTGCAGCGTGCGAGGGTGCGATACTCGTAGTGGATGCAGCACAAGGAATTGAAGCACAAACCTTAGCAAACGTTTACTTAGCGTTAGATAATGATCTTGAAATCTTACCTGTAATCAATAAGATTGACCTGCCAGCAGCGGATCCAGAGCGTGTGAAAGACGAAATCGAAAATGTAATCGGCATCGACGCATCAGAAGCAGTCTTGGCATCAGCAAAAGCAGGAATCGGGATTGAAGAAATCTTGGAACAAATCGTTGAAAAAGTTCCAGCTCCAACAGGAGATCCAAGTGCCCCACTGAAGGCATTGATATTCGACTCCCATTACGATCAGTACAAGGGTGTCATCGTTAACATCCGAATCATGGAAGGCACCGTTAAACCAGGAGATACAATTCGCATGATGGCAACTGGAAAAGAATTTGAAGTTGTCGATCTTGGTGTTTTCACTCCAAAGATCTCACCACGAGATGAATTGACAGTTGGGGATGTTGGTTATTTGTCAGCTGCAATTAAAACAGTAGGGGATACGCGAGTTGGAGATACGATAACACTTGCTGAAAACCCTGCTGACAAAGCTTTGGAAGGATACCGTAAGATGAATCCAATGGTATTCTGCGGCTTATATCCGATAGATACTTCCAAGTATAATGATCTAAGAGAAGCGCTTGAGAAGCTTGAGCTTAACGACTCTGCTTTGGAATACGAAGCGGAAACTTCTCAAGCTCTTGGTTTCGGGTATCGTTGTGGCTTCTTAGGGCTTCTCCACATGGAAATCATTCAAGAGCGGATTGAGAGAGAATTCAATATCGACTTAATCACAACGGCACCAAGCGTAATTTACAATGTCGTCTTGACGGATGGTAGTGAAATGAAAGTCGACAATCCGTCAATGATGCCAGATGCACAAAAAACGGAATACGTGGAAGAGCCTTATGTTAAGGCATCTATCATGGTGCCAAACGATTATGTTGGTGCTGTTATGGAGCTTTGTCAGAAAAAACGAGGTAATTTCCTTACAATGGACTATATGGATTCTTCCCGTGTTAACATTTTGTATGAACTACCACTAGCGGAAATTGTTTATGACTTCTTTGATCAGTTAAAATCGGGTACTAAAGGGTATGCATCCTTAGATTATGAATTAATCGGTTATAAGAAATCCAAACTTAATAAGATGGACATCTTATTGAATGGCGAGACTGTCGATGCGCTTAGCTTTATCGTTCATCGTGATTTCGCATACGATCGTGGGAAAGCGATTGTTGAGAAGTTGAGATCCTTGATCCCGCGTCAGCAATTCGAAGTTCCAGTACAAGCTGCAATCGGACAGAAAATCATTGCGCGTTCGACGATTAAGTCAATGGGTAAAAACGTACTTGCGAAATGTTATGGCGGAGATATTTCACGAAAGAGAAAACTTCTTGAAAAGCAAAAAGAAGGTAAGAAGAAGATGAAACAAGTAGGATCTGTAGAAGTTCCTCAAGAAGCGTTCATGGCCGTCCTACGTATGGACGAAGAGTAATTGTAATAAGCTGCATGAGCAGAGGGCATATAGCCCTCTGTTTGGCGTTTACAGGAGGGAAAGCAACTAATGAGAGGTATATACATCCACATCCCATTCTGCCACCAAATCTGCCACTATTGTGATTTCAACAAAGTGTTTTTTGAGAACCAACCAGTGGACGAATACATTGAGACGATAGACAAGGAATTGTCGTTGCTAAAACAAAGTGGGGCTGATTTCACGAAAGTTGAAACGGTTTTCTTCGGAGGTGGAACTCCAACAGCATTAACAGCAAAACAGTTAGAACGTTTACTTGAAATTGTTCATAGCTATGTAAATGTCAAAGCTTTAACGGAGTTTTCAACTGAAGCGAATCCCGATGAGTTAACAATGGATAAACTGAGCGTGTTAAAAAATGGTCAAGTGAAACGGTTAAGTCTAGGAGTTCAATCATTTGATGAGGACCTACTGAAAAAAATCGGTCGTTCTCACAGTCCAAAGCAAGCGATTGACGTTGTCAACAACGCCCGACGAGCTGGTTTTGAAAACATCAGCATTGATATGATTTATGCGTTGCCAGGTCAAACACAAGCACAATGGAAGGATACGCTAGACCAAGCACTTGCGCTTGACCTACCACATTACTCGGGATACTCGCTTATCATTGAACCAAAGACAGTATTTTATAACTTGATGAATAAAGGAAGACTCCCGTTACCAGGGGAAGATGAAGAGACGGTTATGTTTGCAGAACTTATCGATCGGATGCAGCGCGCAGGAAGATCACAGTACGAAATCAGTAACTTTGCGATTCCTGGCAGTGAGTCAATTCACAATATGATTTATTGGGAAAACGATGAATACGCTGGAATCGGTGCGGGGGCCCATGGTTATCTCAAAGGCGTACGCTATGCAAACATCGCTCCGCTAAAACGGTACATGGAACATGTTAAAACTGGGGAATTGCCGAGAAAAGAAGAGAATATAGTAACTCTTCAAGAAAGTATGGAAGAAGAAATGTTTCTAGGACTTCGCAAAACAGAAGGGGTTTCTATACAACACTTCGCTGAAAAATTCGGAATTACAATGGATGAAAAATACGGTGGAGTCATCCAAAATCTCATACAAAAAGATTTGCTCGAACTGCATGAGAATCGAATCAGGCTAACGAGGAACGGAATTTTTAAAGGAAACGAAGCATTTCAACAATTTCTTGGATGAAACCAGATTCAAATGTTTGACACTGTCTTTGTCATTTGATAAATTATGAGTAGTATTAGCACTCGTTTAAAAGGAGTGCTAACAGGAGTGATGATTATGTTGACAAACAGGCAATTGCTTATTTTGCAACTGACGGTTAACGACTTCATCGAATCCGCTCAGCCAGTGGGCTCCCGGCAACTTTCCAAAAAGGAGGAAGCTCCTTTTAGTCCGGCAACCATCCGAAATGAGATGGCGGATCTTGAAGAGATGGGGTTTCTTGAGAAAACCCATACATCTTCCGGAAGGGTTCCTTCTGAAAAAGGATATCGATTTTATGTCGACCACTTGCTGACACCTCAAAAGCTAAAAATGGAGGACAACCTTCAATTACGTTCCATATTTCAGGAAAAAGTACTGGAAGCGGAAGTTCTCATCAGGAATTCAGCATCTATTCTCTCGGAACTGACGAACTATACTACAGTTCTACTTGGGCCGGATACAACGGCTCACAAGGTAAAACGGTTTTCAATAGTTCCTTTATCAGGATCGAAAGCAGTTGCCATTATGGTAACGAATAGCGGAAGAGTGGAAAATCACGTATTTGATGCAACAGACGGATTGTCGCCTTCAGATATTGAGAAAATGGTCAATCTCTTGAATGAGCGACTCGTTGGAACTCCGCTGTCTGAAATTCCGCGTAAACTAGCTACAGAATCGAAACTGCTGTTTGAACGGCATGTCAAAAATGCGGGTACAATTCTTACTTCCATTCAAGACGCCATGGCAGGAAAAACAGAGGAACGTCTATTTTACAGCGGTCAGATGAACATGATGAAGCAACCAGAATTTAATGATGTTCAAAAAGTAAAAACGTTTTTAGAAGCAATTGAGCATGGAATGCCGCTCACGCTGTTCAAAAATGATCTTGCAGGCATCCAAGTGCGGATCGGTTCAGAAAACAATGAGCAAACACTAGATGATTTTAGTGTCATAACGACGGCCTATGCAGTTGGTACGGATATGACGGGCTCGATTGCAATCATTGGGCCGAAACGTATGGATTATGGCAGAGTAATTACATTGCTTGATATTTTAAGTGATGATCTTTCTACTGCACTTGCAAGACTCACGATTGAAGGAAGAACGGATAGGAGGAACGAATCATGACAGAAAAAGGCCAAACATCTGAAGAGCTGGAAACTGAAACTTCTGTACAGCAGGACGAAGCAGTGACTCCTGATACAGTTGAAAGTGAATCAGTTGAAGTGGAAGAACAACAAGAGACACTAACAGCGGAAGAGCTAAAAGATGCTGAAATTGAAGAGTTGAAAACAAAGTTGCAGGACGAAGAGAACAGACGTTTACGAGTTTTAGCAGACTTGGATAACGCCCGTAGAAGAGCTACGCTAGACAAAGAAGCGTTACAAAAATACCGTTCACAAGAGGTATTGACGAACCTTGTGCCGGTCTTGGATAACTTCGAACGTGGACTTTCTGTTAAAGCTGAAAGTGACGATGCAAAGTCATTGCTAACTGGTATGGAAATGGTATTCCGTAGTTTGGAAGAAGCCTTGAAATCATCAGGATTAACTGAAATTGAAGCAGCTGGTATTGAATTCGATCCGAACTACCATCAAGCCGTCATGACAGACTCCGATGAGAATTTCCCATCAGGATCGGTGCTTGAAGTATTGCAAAAAGGGTATACGTTGAAAGATCGCGTACTCCGCCCTGCAATGGTTAAAGTGAACGAATAACTATTCAACTAAAAACTTTAATGAACTAAAATTAGGAGGAATTTAGATATGAGTAAAATTATCGGTATTGACTTAGGAACAACAAACTCAGTAGTTTCAGTATTTGAGGGTGGAGAAGCAAAAGTAATTCCAAATCCGGAAGGTAACCGCACAACACCATCTGTTGTAGCGTTTAAAAATGGAGAACGTCAAATCGGTGAGGTTGCTAAGCGTCAGTCAATTACAAATCCGAACACGGTGATGTCCGTTAAGCGTCACATGGGAACAGACTACAAAGAAAAAGTGGAAGATAAAGAATACTCACCACAAGAAATTTCTGCGATGATTCTTCAATATATGAAAGGATACGCGGAAGAGTATCTTGGTGAAAAAGTAACTAAAGCTGTTATTACAGTACCTGCATACTTCAACGATGCGCAACGTCAAGCAACAAAAGACGCTGGTAAAATTGCTGGACTTGAAGTTGAACGTATTATCAACGAGCCAACTGCAGCAGCACTAGCATATGGTTTAGATAAAACAGAAGAAGATCAAACAATCCTAGTTTATGACCTTGGTGGCGGTACGTTTGACGTCTCAATCCTTGAACTTGGTGACGGGGTATTCCAAGTACGTTCGACTGCTGGGGACAACAAATTAGGCGGAGATGACTTCGATGATGTAATCATCGATTATCTAGTACAAGAGTTCCGTAAAGACAATGGAATTGACCTTTCTAAAGATAAGATGGCGATGCAACGCTTGAAAGATGCTGCTGAAAAAGCGAAGAAAGATTTGTCTGGTGTTACATCTACACAAATTTCCCTTCCATTCATTACAGCAGGAGAAGCTGGTCCACTTCACTTGGAGATTTCGTTAACTCGTGCGAAGTTCGACGAATTGACAGCTTCACTTGTTGAGCGTTCAATGGTTCCAACTCGTCAGGCAATTAAAGATGCTGATCTTTCTCCTTCTGATTTGGATCGCGTTATTCTAGTTGGTGGTTCTACAAGAATTCCAGCAGTTCAAGAAGCAATCAAGAAAGAAACAGGTAAAGAGCCATTTAAAGGTGTTAACCCTGATGAAGTAGTAGCAATGGGTGCGGCTGTACAAGGGTCAATTCTAACTGGTGATGTGAAAGACGTAGTGTTACTTGACGTTACACCACTATCACTAGGTATTGAAACAATGGGTAGCGTATTTACAAAACTAATTGACCGAAATACAACGATCCCAACAAGTAAATCACAAGTGTTCTCAACTGCTGCTGATAACCAGCCAGCTGTAGACATCCACGTCCTTCAAGGTGAGCGTGCGATGGCAACTGACAACAAAACGCTTGGTCGTTTCCAATTGACGGATATCCCACCAGCTCCACGTGGCGTACCTCAAATCGAGGTAACTTTCGATATTGATAAAAACGGTATTGTTACAGTTAAAGCGAAGGATATGGGTACGCAAAAAGAACAAAATATTACAATTCAGTCTAGTTCAGGTCTTTCTGACGATGAAATCGATCGCATGGTTAAAGATGCAGAAGCACATGCTGAAGAAGATAAGAAGCAAAAAGAGGAAGCAGACCTTCGTAACGAAGCAGACCAACTCGTATTCATGGCTGAAAAGACATTGAAAGACTTGGAAGGTAAAGTATCTGAAGAAGAAGTGAAAAGTGTTGAAGATGCGAAAGAAGCATTGAAGTCAGCAATTGAAGCTAACAATCTTGATGAAATGAAAGAGAAGAAAGATGCTCTTGAACAAGTTGTTCAACAAATGACAATGAAAATGTATGAACAAGCTCAAGCTGAAGCGAATGCACAAGGCGAAAACACAACTGGTTCTGATGATGGTGTCGTAGACGCTGATTTTTCAGAAGTAGAAGACGACAAGAAAAACTAAATCAATAACTGATTGACGGAAAAGTCAAAGTCCGATATTCCGGCTTTGGCTTTTTCGTTTGTTACCAAACTTACTCAAAAAGTGTTACAATGCACACAACGCTAAATGAGTTTCGGGAGTGTAGATGAATGAGCAAACGGGATTATTATGAAATACTTGGAGTGCCGAAAACAGCTACTAAAGAAGAGATACGGAAAGCTTATCGTAAACTTTCCAAACAGTTCCACCCAGATTTGAACAAAGAAGAAGGGGCGGAAGATAAGTTCAAAGAAGTTACAGAGGCTTTTGAAGTCCTAAGTGATGAAAATAAGCGTGCTTCTTATGACCAGTATGGCCATGCAGATCCGAGCCAAGGTTTTGGCGGAGGCGGATTCAGCGGCTTTGGTGGCGGTGGAGATGGATTCGGATTTGATGACATTTTCAGTTCGTTCTTTGGTGGTGGCGGAGGACGTCGCCGCGACCCGAATGCACCACGTAAAGGAGACGATCTTCAATATACAATGACCGTCGATTTCATGGAGGCTGCTTTCGGTAAAGAAACGGAAATTGAAATACCACGTGAAGAAGTCTGTAATACTTGCGATGGAAGTGGTGCCAAAAAAGGCACATCAGCGAAAACATGTACAAATTGTGGCGGTACTGGTCAAATCTCAGTTACGCAAAACACGCCACTGGGTCAAATGGTGAATCGAAAAGTATGTAACGTCTGTCAAGGTACAGGTAAGATCATTCCTGAGAAGTGTGAAACTTGTCATGGTAGCGGTAGAGTCAAAAAACGTAAAAAAATCAAGGTTACAATTCCGGCAGGTGTTGACGATGGGCAACAATTACGCGTGTCGGGTCAAGGTGAAGCGGGTGTAAATGGTGGACCGTCAGGGGATTTGTATATCGTATTCCGTGTTCGGCCACATGAGAAGTTCATTCGTGAAGCGGATGATATCCTTTTGGAAGTCTCGCTGACATTCCCTCAAGCTGCTCTTGGTGATGAAATAGAAGTACCAACGATTCATGGATCTGTGAATTTGAAAATTCCTGCTGGTACCCAATCAGGAACAACATTCCGTTTACGTGGAAAAGGGATTCAAAATGTTCATGGACATGGAATAGGTGACCAACATGTAATAGTGAAATTGCTGACACCTAAGAAGATGACGGAAAAACAAAAAGAACTGCTTCGGGAATTCGCTTCAATCGATGGGGATGCTCCGGGAGAATATTCAAGTTCACTGTTTGATAAAATCAAACGATCGATTAAAGGTGATTGAAGGGACTGAGTGTAGGTGAAATGGTCTGAAATAGCGATCCACACAACAAATGAGGCAACTGAGGCAGTTGCCAACATTCTTCATGAGGCAGGGGCAAGTGGTGTAGTCATTGAAGATTCAGGAGAACCGGAACGTACTCATGAAGATCGCTTCGGCGAAATCTATGACTTGGATCCACAAGACTTTCCATCTGAAGGCGTTTTAGTGAAAGCCTATTTACCAGCAAGCAGTTTCTTAAAAGAAACAGTGCAGGAAATTAGTGAATCGATTGATAAACTGAAGCAATTCAATTTGGATACTGGCAAGAAAGCTATTACAACCACTGAAGTGGATGAAGAAGACTGGGCAACTGCTTGGAAAAAGTATTATCATCCGGTGAAGATTTCAGGACGTTTCACGATTGTTCCAACTTGGGAAACATATGTACCAGTGGAATCTGATGAGCTGATTATTGAACTGGATCCAGGAATGGCGTTCGGCACAGGTACTCATCCGACTACAGTCATGTGCTTACAAGCTCTTGAAAAGTATGTGAAGCCTGAAGACTACGTCATTGATGTAGGAACAGGATCAGGCGTCCTCGCTATTGGTGCAACCTTGTTAAATGCTAAACGAGTGCTCGCTTTGGATTTGGATGAAGTGGCTGTTCGATCGGCAAAAGAAAACATTGCGTTAAATAGTTGTGATGAAAAAGTTGAAGTCGTGCATGGCAACCTTTTAGATTCTGTCAAAGAGCCTGCAGATTTAATCGTGGCCAATATATTGGCTGAAGTGATCGTTACATTCTCGCAAGACGCATTTCAGCTATTAGCGGATAATGGGTTGTTCATCGTATCTGGTATCATAGGGGCTAAAAAAGACTTTGTAAAAGAAGATCTCATTCAAAAAGGGTTCGAAATCGTTGAATCTGTTTTAATGGAAGATTGGGTCGCATTGGTTGCCCGCAAACGGGGGGAATAACGTGCAACGCTATTTTCTTGATCAGCCGTTTAAAGAAGACGGCTTTGCAACGATTACTGGTGAAGACGAAAAGCATATTACACGTGTGATGCGAATGCGTGAAGGTGAAGAAATCTGTTGTGTTTCAGAAGGCGTTGGTCGCATTGCCACAATTCATCGGATCGATGACAATGGTGTAACTGTACAGGATACAGGTAGAGCATCTTCAACGAGTGAACTTCCTGTCCAAGTTACCTTAGCATGCGGTTTACCTAAAGGGGATAAGTTGGAACTCATAGCCCAAAAAGGGACTGAGCTCGGTATGACCGGAATCATCCCTTTTCAAGCGGAGCGCTCAATCGTAAAATGGGACGAAAAAAAGGGAGACAAAAAAACAGCAAGGCTTCGTAAAATTGCCAAAGAAGCCGCTGAACAGTCTCACAGGACAGTCATTCCAAATATTTCCGAGCCTCTCGCTTTTAAAGAGATATTGAAGCAAGCAGAATCTTTCGACGTTTGTCTATTTGCAGATGAAGAAGAAGCAAAAGAAGGAACTTCAAAAAGAATTGCAGTCCGTCTCGAGAAGGTGTATCATGGACAATCGATACTGGTCTTATTTGGTCCTGAAGGTGGACTCTCAAGAGCTGAAGCTGAAATTTTAAGAAATGCTGGATTCTTACCTGTATCGCTTGGACCCCGTATTCTCCGCACAGAAACTGCGCCATTATACGTGTTATCCGCTATGTCTTACGAATTTGAATGAAAGAGGTGAGCAGCTGATGTCATTGGTTGCCTTCCATACATTGGGCTGTAAAGTGAATCACTATGAAACTGAAGCAATCTGGCAGCTTTTTAAAGATGCTGGCTATGAACGAACTGACTTTGAAAAAAACTCTGACGTTTATGTCATTAATACATGTACTGTTACCAATACTGGTGACAAAAAAAGCCGCCAAGTCATTCGGCGCGCAGTTCGTCAAAATCCAGATGCAGTCATTTGTGTAACAGGCTGTTATGCACAAACTTCACCTGCGGAAATCATGGCGATCCCTGGTGTGGATATCGTAGTCGGTACGCAAGATCGTACAAAATTGCTTGGATTAATCGAAGAATATCGCGAGGAACGTCAACCGATCAATGCTGTACGTAACATCATGAAAAATCGAGTGTACGAGGAACTGGATGTACCTGCTTTCACTGACCGCACTCGCGCGTCTTTGAAGATCCAAGAGGGATGTAACAACTTCTGCACATTTTGTATAATTCCATGGGCTCGTGGTCTTATGCGTTCACGTGATCCTGAAGAAGTTGTTCGCCAAGCGCAGCAGTTAGTCGATGCTGGATATTTGGAAATCGTGTTAACAGGTATCCATACAGGTGGCTATGGTGAGGATTTGAAAGACTATAACCTCGCTAAGTTGCTTATCGATCTCGAAACAAAAGTTAAAGGTCTCAAAAGACTTCGTATTAGTTCGATTGAAGCAAGTCAGCTGACGGATGAAGTGATTGAGGTTTTAAATAACTCATCAATTATCGTTCGCCATTTGCACATACCAATTCAATCCGGTTCTAATACTGTTCTAAAGAGAATGAGACGTAAGTATACGATGGAATTCTTTGCAGAGCGTCTGGATCGTCTTCGTGAGGCATTGCCTCATCTAGCGATCACATCAGATGTGATTGTAGGATTCCCAGGTGAAACGGAAGAAGAGTTTATGGAAACATATAATTTTATCCGTAATCATCGATTTTCCGAGTTGCACGTATTCCCATACTCTAAACGTACGGGGACACCTGCAGCCCGCATGGAAGACCAAGTGGATGAAGACGTGAAAAACGAGCGCGTTCATCGCCTGATTGAACTGAATGATCAGCTTGCAAAGCAGTATGCATCCGAGTTTGAAGGAGACGTTCTCGAAGTCATTCCAGAAGAAAAATTCAAAGAAGATCCGGAAAGTGATTTGTATGTAGGCTATACCGACAATTACTTAAAAGTGGTGTTCTCTGCCAGCGAGGAAATGGTTGGTAAAATTGTTAGGGTGAAATTATTGAAGGCGGGATATCCGTACAACGAAGGACAATTTGTTCGAGTATTAGAAGAACAAGAATTAGTTCATTAATGGAAACCACTGGGCATTGTGCCTGGTGGTTTCTTTTCTATTGTGTTGGATTCTGATATGATGTAAGAGGTACGTACATCCTCTAGGAGGTCATAAATATGAATTCAATAGCAAAAATGATCGATCACACATTATTAAAAGCAGATGCGACAAAAGAACAGGTGTTGGAACTTTGTAATGAAGCGAAGCAATATGAATTTGCTTCAGTGTGTTTGAACCCGACGTGGGTAAAAACAGCTGCTGAACTTCTTAAGGGGACACCTGTAAAAACTTGCACAGTTATTGGTTTTCCACTCGGTGCAACAACATCTGATGTAAAAGCTTTTGAGACTAAAAATGCGATTGAAAACGGTGCAAGTGAAATTGATATGGTCATTAACATCGGTGCTTTAAAAAGTGGGGATACGAAAGCGGTTCAACAAGATATAGAAGCGGTTGTGAACGCAGCAGCAGGTAAAGCAATTGTAAAAGTAATTATTGAGACGTCATTACTTACCGATGAAGAAAAGCGTACAGCTTGTGAGTTGTCTGTTCTTGCGAAAGCGGATTTCGTAAAAACCTCAACAGGATTTTCAACTGGTGGAGCTACAGTGGAAGACGTTAAATTGATGCGTAGCACAGTCGGACCTGAAATGGGCGTTAAAGCTTCAGGTGGGGTTCGTAGTTTAGAAGATTTGACTGCTATGAAAGAAGCGGGTGCAACACGCATTGGTGCAAGCTCCGGCGTAGCAATCATGAAAGGCCTTCAGTCAAAATCCGACTATTAATTTCATCTTTTATATTGACCGTTAGAAAATAATACGTTATAATTTTCAAGTACATAGCAGTATGCTATGTTCGAAGTGTGTTCGGAGGGAGGGACAAGAGATGACTAAAACAACTGTTCGTAAGAACGAATCACTTGAAGATGCTCTTCGCCGCTTCAAACGTACTGTATCAAAGAGTGGTACGATACAAGACGTAAGAAAGCATGAGTTTTATGAGAAGCCAAGTGTTAAGCGTAAAAAGAAATCTGAAGCTGCTCGTAAACGCAAATTCTGATTAACTCCTATATTGTTTGCTTAAAGCAACGTTAACCCAGTAAAATGCGCGTAAGCCAGAAAATCCTTAGGATTTTCTGGCTTACTTTTTTATATTCATAAATAAAGTTAATTCTTGTTAGTAGTTCATAGAATTCATTGAAGCTAAAAAGTTAAGAGTCGCAAATTATTCACAAGAAACTTTCCACAGAGTGAAACTTACGTGTGTTTTGTCCGTATAATAGGTATACTTAAAGGACAATCAACTTAGAAAGTAGGTGAGGTTTTTGCAGAAGCTCATTAGAGGATTTCTGCTTTTGACACTTATCGTATCAGCTATTGCACTTCCATTTTCGACTACTTCTCTAGCGAAAACTGGAACCGTTTACAAAGTTCCTATTCATAATGAAGTAGAAAAGGGCTTGCATGCATTTCTGAAGCGTTCTTTCAATGAGGCTGAAAAAACAGGGGCAGATGTTATTGTACTTGACATTAATACACCAGGTGGCTTTACAGATGCTGCAGGTGAAATTGCGAAGCTAATGGATGAGACTGAACCAAAAATTGTCGCGTACATTAACAATCGGGCTTTATCAGCAGGAGCTTTCCTTGCCCTTCATGCAGATGAAATCTATATGTCACCAGGTTCTAAAATGGGTGCTTCAGCGGTGATTGACGGATCGGGCAATGCAGCAGACAAAAAAGCTCGAAGTGCTTGGTCAGCAGATATGAAAAATGCAGCTGAGTCACAAAAACGTGACCCTAAATTTGCACTGGCTATGGCAAATCCTGAGGAAGATCTCCCGGAATTCCGTGCAGGTAAAGGTGAGTTATTAACATTGACTGATCGTGAAGCCGCAGAAGTAGGCTACAGTGAAGGAACAGTCGCTACCTATGATGAGTTGTTGGCGAAAATTGGAATGGAAGGTGCAACAACTATATCTACCGATCCAACATTTAGTGAACAGATTGCACGATTCATTACCAATCCTGTAGTTGTTCCAATATTACTTTCAATTGCAGGTCTTGGGTTAATCGTAGAATTGTACTCCCCAGGATTTGGAGTAGCGGGTACAATGGGTATTTCAGCTCTATTACTCTTTTTCTACGGACATTTGATAGCTGGTTTAGCAGGCTATGAAGCGATTCTCTTGTTCCTCCTTGGTGCGGGATTGATTGTTGCGGAGTTGTTCTTGCCCCATGGGATTGCAGGAATAGCAGGTGCAGTCGCTGTCACCGGTAGTATTATAATGGCAGGTGCGAATCCTGCATATATGGCGATTTCTGTGCTCATTGCACTAATAATTGCTACAACGGGGATGGTGGTTATTATGAAATTCTTTGGAAAGAAACTGCATTTGTTGAACAGAATGATTCTTATGGACGCAACGGATACGGAAAGCGGATATGTTTCGAATGTAAACCGCATTGATTGGCTTGGTAAAACAGCGGTCACTCTAACACCGTTACGTCCATCGGGAGCAATTGTGTTAGACGGAGAACGAATCGATGTCGTTTCAGAAGGAAACTACATTGATAAAGGAAAGCATGTTAAGATAGTGAAAGTTGAAGGATCTCGGACAGTAGTCAGGGAACTTCAAGAAATGGAGGGGAATGAAGGATGATCAGTGGTAGTTTAATTGGGATCGTAGTAATCGCCGTTGTAGCGATTATCATCTTGTCTGTGTTCTTTACGTTTGTACCCGTTGCATTGTGGATTTCCGCAATTTCAGCAGGAGTTAGAGTAAGCATCTTTACATTAGTGGGAATGCGTCTTAGAAGAGTAATTCCAAGCCGTGTTGTAAACCCACTCATTAAAGCACACAAAGCAGGAGTGGACGTTTCGATTAATCAGCTAGAGAGTCATTACCTTGCTGGTGGTAACGTTGACCGCGTTGTAAACGCACTAATTGCAGCTCAACGTGCAAATATTGAACTGACATTCGAACGTGCTGCAGCAATTGACCTTGCAGGTCGTGACGTGCTGCAAGCCGTACAAATGTCTGTAAACCCTAAAGTTATTGAAACACCATTCATTGCAGGTGTTGCGATGAACGGTATCGAAGTAAAAGCGAAAGCGCGTATTACAGTTCGTGCGAACATCGACCGCCTCGTTGGTGGTGCGGGTGAAGAGACAATTGTTGCGCGTGTTGGTGAGGGAATTGTTAGTACCATCGGTTCTTCGGTCGATCATGCAAAAGTATTGGAAAATCCAGATTTGATTTCTCAAACAGTTCTTACAAAGGGATTGGATTCTGGTACAGCATTTGAAATACTCTCAATCGATATTGCTGACGTTGATATCGGTAAGAACATAGGTGCTGAACTTCAAACTGAGCAAGCACAAGCAGATAAGAATATTGCGCAGGCAAAAGCGGAAGAACGTCGTGCAATGGCAGTTGCTAGCGAACAAGAAATGAGTGCAAAAGTTGTTGAGATGCGCTCTAAGGTTGTGGAAGCAGAAGCAGAAGTACCACTTGCAATGGCTGAAGCGCTTCGTAGCGGCAATATCGGTGTGATGGATTACATGAACTATAAGAACCTTCAAGCAGATACAGGTATGAGAGATTCCATCGGGAAAATAAGCGGTTCTGGAGATCAGGACAATAAGCCAAAGAACTAATGGTTAACCGCAACTTCCCGGAAAGGGGATGTGCTGATGGAACAAATTATCATTCTGATTGCGATTGGACTTCTCAGTACGTTATTCGGTAAAAAGAATAAGGGCGACGATCAAAGTCAGAAACAAGGGACACCTCAAAAAACAGAGATGCCTAAAAAGCAGCCAATGACAGAAAGACAGCCTACGCCACAACGAGCTCAACAGACTCAGGCACAAAAGTCATCAACCTCTGAACAAATGGATCCTTTTAAAAGATTAAAAGAGCTTACAGGCGAAATTTATAAGGAAATCCAAGTTGACCAGCGGAAAACAGTGGCGGAACAACCAGTGCCGACAGAACCGGTTTTAGTTTCTGAAGCACCTAGGAAGAATTCTGTAAGTCCAAAACCAGTTCGACCGGAAAGACAAACAAGCTCTCGATCTTCAGGTAGACTTTCGACACATAATCCAGACCAACAGAGGTTTGTAAAGAGTGAATCCCTTAATGTGGATGTTACGAGTAAACAAGATATACTGAGAGGGATCGTGTTTTCAGAAATTCTGGGACCACCAAAATCTAAACAATAAACCAATACGCATTGACCCCCTGTACCGAGCATAAGAATGGTATAGGGGGTCAATGCGTTGAGAAAACTATTTGAAATGGGATCTTTAGTTTCACTGGAAGATTTAACTTCACTCAAAGTACTGGGTGGATATGAGTTAGTCATCATTTCCGAAGACTATGCGAAGTTACGTAAGGAAGGCTATGTCATCCATATTAAAGGCACTGACATACATTTTGACATGCTAATGGAAAAATCAGCGTTACTCTCCTTCACTGAGTTACACGAACTTCGAATTACGAAAGACGCGAAGGAAGGAGAGGTGTATGAAGCGTAAGCTGTATGACGTAGAATTGAAAGGTGAAGGTAAGCCCGCCCATCTGGTCAATGAGATGATTCGGAATAAGAAACGTGTTTCAAGACTTGAACACATAGATGGTGCTATTTGGTTTCGCACAGACAAAAATGGCTTAAAGTACATTCGGGCAAATAGACGACGATTCAAGTTAAAAGTCCATGTAGAGCGCTTAGGTGATGGAACCCCAATCAATAGAATATTCCATTCTTGGGTCGCATTGCTACTCTGCATCATCCCGTTTCTCGCTTCGATGTTTTTGTGGCAAGTTAACGTTGATGCAGAGCATCCTGAAATTGCTGAGCGGATAGAACAAACTTTGAAAAAGTCAGCAGTAGTTCCGATGAAGATGTTGCGTCAGTTACCAGATGAAGGAACGATTCGCAGCCAAATTATGACTGATGAGCCTGATCTATCCTGGGTGCGATTTGAAAAAAAGGGTGCAACACTTACTGTGATTCCGATGATTTCACCAAAAACCTCTAGCAAGGTTGAAAAAACAGGAAAACCTGGTGAGCTAGCAGCGCGCACTGGAGGTGTCATTACAGGCTTTCAGCTGAAAAGTGGAGAAAGGGTAGCTCGCCTCAACCAAACCGTTAAAAAAGGGGATCTGCTGGCTACAGGCGTATTAGAACAAGGTGACAAGGTGGCAGTAGTAGGTGCAGAAGGTGCTGTTTTTGCGGACTATTGGCTAGAGTACAAATTCTCATTACCTAAAACGGTTCAATACCGTGCCGCTGGGGAGAAGCGTGTGTTTATAGAATGGCACTTACCGTGGCTGAAACAAAATTCCGAAAATCACCCATTTTGGAAGATTGTAGAGTGGAACGAAGAAGTGGATAATACTATAAAAACTATTACTTTAGAAGAAGGAATGGAGAAAAATTTTTTAGTCCCATTATTAAAACATAAATTACTATCTGAAACCTCATTTGAAAAGGATATAAAAGATGAAAATATTTTACAGGTGACGTTTGATAGTGATAAAGTAACAGGGACTATACTTTTTTTGATCAACGAAAATATTGCGGTAAAAAGACCAATATCCCAAGGGGGAGACGATTGATTGAGTGAACAACAACTTCAACTACATCTAGAAGATCCAAACGAAGCAATCATGTTACTTGGAATTTCTGACCAAAACATTAAGCTGATTGAAGAAAATCTATCCGTTGCTGTACTGTCACGAGGTGAAACGATTTCTCTCAAAGGGTCGGAAGAGAATACAGCTGCAGCGAAACAACTCTTAGAACAATTGTTGAAAGTGATTCGTAAGGGAATCCAAATAAACCAACGAGATGTTGCAACTGCTATTGAAATGGTGAATAATGGTACTATTGAATACTTTGCCGAACTGTACGATGTTGAAATCGCTCGGAACAGTAAAGGAAAAGTGATTCGTGCAAAAACAATAGGACAACGTGAATATGTTCAAGCAATCCGGCAGAACGATTTGACTTTTTGTATTGGACCCGCTGGAACTGGGAAAACGTATTTGGCCGTTGTACTTGCAGTTCATGCCATGAAAACCGGTTCTGCAAAACGAATCATTTTAACGCGACCGGCTGTGGAAGCGGGAGAGAGTTTAGGCTTCTTGCCGGGTGATTTAAAAGATAAAGTCGATCCCTATTTACGTCCACTTTACGATGCGCTGCATGATATGTTAGGCGCTGAACATACGGAACGTCTAATAGAGCGTGGAACCATTGAAATTGCGCCACTTGCTTACATGAGAGGGCGTACATTGGATGATGCGTTTGTCATTCTTGATGAAGCTCAAAATACGACGCACGCTCAAATGAAAATGTTCTTAACTCGATTGGGCTTTGGTTCTAAAATGGTCATTACGGGTGACAAGACACAGATAGATTTACCCAAAGGTTCAAAGTCAGGACTCATTGCAGCGGAATCCATTTTGTCAAAAGTTCGAGAAATTCACTTCCAATATTTAGAGCCAGCTGACGTGGTCCGACATCCTATTGTTGCAAAAATTATCGATGCATACGAAGAAGAGCAGTCCTAACCGGGCTGCTCCTTACATACTTTTTGTATTTCAGACTGAAAGGGGATTCAAGGGATGCTAAAGCCGTTGATCCAACTTATCAAGTCCTTAAAATTTCATGTAACTGCCTGGTTGGTTATTGGATTGTCTGCAGTCCTTCTATTTTTTATTATCTATGATGATGTGAAGCAAGAGACTTATGAGTTAACACCTTTTCAAATTGCTCCAAGTACGCTCCGATCGTTAAAAACGGTAGAGGATACTGTGAAAACAGAAGAAGAGCGTGACCGTGTTGCGGAAGAACAACCACCTGTTTATCAGTTCAATGAAGAGATTTCTACCAATAGACAGTCAATCGCTACCTCGTTGTTCGACTATATTCTTGAAGTGAAAAAAAGTACATTGAGTGAAGAAGAGACGGTTTCAGCAACCTCGCTAAAAGCGGCAATTCGTGAAATGAATAATAAGTTAAAAGAATTAAAAGAGACGGAACCAGACTTTTATTTGAGTGAAACTGTTTTAACAGGGCTTCTTACTGAAAGTGAAGCAGTATTACTAGAGATGCGCTCTGAGCTTACTAAAATTGTGGCAGAGGAACTATCGAAACCGATTAAAGCGAAAGATGTAACGGTCTCTCAATATGATGCGGAGCGTAAAATCAGAACTTCTTCAAAAATTCCTGATGGACAAGTTCAAACGATGATTCAGCTAGTGCGACCGTTAATTGTCCCTACAGAAACTATAAACGAAGAATTGACAGAGGAACGATTGAAACAGGCTCGAGACAGTATAGAACCTACCAGAATTCTTCAAGGGCAAGTGATTGTAAGGGAAGGTCAAGTGATTGACAAGGAAATATACCGACAGCTTGAAGTAACGGGTTTGCTGACAAACCAAACATCTATCAAACCGATTGTTGCATTAATTTGTTTGATTGTTCTTTTGTCGGGGCTTGTCTATATTCATTTCATGTCAAGAAAAGAAGATAAACAAGTCTTAAAGAAAGCATTACTCATCTTTTACTCAATTTTCTTTTTGGTTATTGTAATGATGAAGTTTACAGGATTATTGGAAAAAGAGTTCGATGTCCAAGTCTCATTTCTTTTTCCTGTCGCATTAGCACCTTTGTTAGTGAAAATTCTTACGAATGAACGATTAGCCATTCTCTCTGTCGTAATGATTGCCGCTGCAAGTGGTCTCATTTTACAAGAAGGTGTTACGTCGCTTATGCAAATGGAAGTAGTATTGTACTTCCTACTAAGCGGTGTAACGGCACTAATTGTCCTTGGCGAAAGTGGAAGACGTCTTACGATTATGAGAACAAGCTTGGCGGTCGCCATTGCAAACTTGTTGTACGTTGCGTTTTATTTGCTTATGACACAATCTACGTACACGCTTTCAGAAATCATATTCTATGCAATAGCTGCTATCAGCTCGGCAATTCTTTCAGCTGCGCTTACAATCGGTTTGTTGCCATTCTTTGAATCGATATTTGGAATTGTTTCAGATATGCGTCTAGTCGAGTTGTCTAATCCAAACCATCCGCTATTGAAAAAGGTGCTGACAGAAACACCAGGAACGTATCATCACAGTGTGATGGTCGCCAATTTAGCCGATGCGGCGTGTGAGGCAATTGGAGCGAATGGATTACTAGCTCGAGTTGGCAGTTATTATCATGACATCGGGAAAACGGTAAGACCATTGTATTTTATCGAAAATCAACATGGTGTCAATCCTCATGATCAGCTAACACCTGAAGAAAGTCGCGATATTATTATTGCTCATGCGTCAGATGGCGCTGATTTACTTGCCGCAAAGAAGATGCCTCAACAAATTATAGATATCGCTCGTCAACATCACGGAACTAGTTTCTTGAAGTACTTTTATTTTAAAGCGAAGGAACAAGGGAAAGATGTAGTAGAGGACGACTTTAGATACCAAGGACCAAAACCGCAAACGAAAGAAATTGCAGTCATTTCAATTGCAGATAGTTGTGAAGCGGCCGTTCGTTCCATGAAAGAACCGACTCCTGAAAAAATCTCGGGTTTGGTTAAATCGATTGTGAAGGACAAACTTAACGATGGCCAATTCGATGAATGTGAGTTGTCCTTGAAAGAAATTCGTAAAGTGGAACAAGTGATTTGTGAAACGTTGAACGGTATTTTTCATAGCCGGATTGAATACCCGAAATGAGGAAACAGAGGAGGGAGTAGTATGTTGGAAATCGATTTTATTGATGAAATAAATGGTGATGGGCAAATTGCAGAACAACTTATTCAGAAGCTCCTTTCTTTTGCTGCTGATGCAGAAGGGCTTGAAGATGGAACTGAACTGTCTGTCACCTTTTTAGATGATGACGCCATAAAACAGGTCAACCGAGATTACCGAGGGAAAGATCAGCCAACTGACGTTATCTCATTTGCGCTTGAAGAAGAGGGCGAAGGAGAAGCGGCTATCATCGGAGCCGATGATATGCCACGTCATTTAGGGGACTTGCTAATATCGGTGGAAACCGCTCAACGCCAAGCTGTAGACTATGGGCATAGTGTAGAACGAGAACTTGGTTTCCTTGCATTGCATGGCTTTTTGCACTTGCTCGGATATGATCACATGACAGAAAATGATGAAAAGAAAATGTTCGGTCGACAAGATGAAATCTTAAAGTCGTTCGGACTCGAGAGATAATGCGGTGAAAGCATTTTTCAAAGCATTCACCTATGCTTGGATGGGAATTGTGCATGGAGCAACTCGTGAACGGAACGTAAAGTTTCATCTAGTGGCAGCGATTGTTGTGATAGTTGTAGGATGGTGGACAGGGTTAAGTCAACTTGAATGGATAATTATTACCGCTGTTATTGCGCTGATGATTGCATTAGAATTAATGAATGCTGCAGTTGAACGTGTGGTAGACTTAGTTACGCAAGAAAGGCAACCTTTAGCGAAACAAGCAAAAGACCTCGCAGCCGGGGCTGTGCTTGTTTTTTCTATCGCCAGTGCGATAATTGGGTTGCTAATCTTTTTGCCGAAATGGCTGATGTAAACGAATGGAGTGAAATTTTTGGACAAACAACAACTAATGGAGCATGCAAAACATGCACTGCAAAATGCATATGTACCCTATTCTAAATTTCCTGTGGGAGCTGCCTTACTTACGGAAGACGGGACCGTATTTGAAGGATGTAATATTGAAAACTCAGCTTATAGTATGACAAATTGTGCAGAACGCACTGCTTTTTTTAAAGCAATATCAGAAGGCAATCGTTCGTTCGTAGCGCTAGCTGTGACAGGGGATACAGACGGACCAATCTCACCTTGTGGAGCATGCCGACAAGTAATCTCTGAATTTTGTTCTGTAGATATGCCTGTCTATTTAACGAATCTTAAAGGTGATGTTCAGGACACGACAGTTGGAGAACTGATACCTGGTGCGTTTCGTAAGGAGGACCTCGAATATGGCGCCAAGTAAATTTAAATCAGGATTTGTTTCTATAATAGGAAGACCTAACGTTGGTAAATCAACATTTTTGAATCGCGTAGTCGGTCAAAAAATCGCCATTATGAGTGATAAGCCTCAAACAACTCGTAATAAGGTCCAAGGGGTCGTTACCGGCGATACTTCACAGATTGTATTCATTGATACACCAGGAATCCATAAGCCGAAGCACAAGCTAGGTGATTTCATGGTGAAGTCTGCCAAGAATACATTAAAAGAAGTAGACGTAATAATGTTTATGGTGAATGCTAACGAGAAAATCGGACCTGGTGATCGCTTTGTAATTGAAATGCTAAAGAACTCGGATACACCCGTTTTCTTGGTCATCAACAAAATCGACCTCGTTCATCCTGATGATTTGCTGGGAATCATTACATCTTATGTAGATGAATATGACTTCGCAGAAATTGTTCCGTTATCCGCATTAAACGGCAATAATGTTGAGCGCTTAATGGAGACGATCAACAAGTATCTTCCAGAAGGCCCTAAATATTATCCGGACGACCAAGTAACAGATCATCCAGAGCGTTTCATTATTTCAGAATTGATTCGTGAGAAAGTACTTCACCTGACACGCGAAGAAGTTCCACATTCGATAGCGGTAGTTATTGAGAAAATAGCTCGTGATGAAGACAAAAATATTGTCAACGTCATGGCGACCATTATTGTAGATCGCGATTCCCAAAAAGGGATTGTCATTGGTAAACAAGGAGCCTTATTGAAGCAAATCGGTACAAAAGCAAGACGCGATATCGAAATGCTATTAGGTTCCAAGGTATTTCTTGAACTGTGGGTGAAAGTTCAAAAGGATTGGCGCAACAAACCAGGACAGCTGAAGGAATTCGGCTTCCGCGACGACGAGTATTGATCGTCCCGCACACTAGTGGAGGCGAACGTCATGATGAACAAATGGGAAGGCATCGTACTACGCACGATGCCTTACGGTGAGACCAACAAGATTGTAACGATTTTAACGAAGGAAGCAGGCAAGCTGACAGCGATGGCCAGGGGGGCAAAAAAACCCGCCAGTCGTTTGTCTTCCATTTCTCAAGTGTTTGTCTATGGATCCTTTTTACTGCGCACAGGAAAAGGGATGGGTTCTCTTGAACAAGGGGAGCCCATAGATTCCATGCGCCATATACGTGAAGATTTGGAAGCCACTTCGTATGCAAGTTATATTGTAGAGTTGGTAGACAGACTTACTGATGATGGTGAGCGATCGACAGGCGTCTTTAATCTGTTATACGAAGCACTGCATGCGATTAACGAAGGATATGATCCTGAAGCCATAGCGCTGTTCGTTGAGTGGAAGATGCTCCCAGTAGCAGGGATTCATCCGGTGTTGCATCATTGTGCATCATGCGGTTCGGTTGAAGGAGAATTTGCATTTTCGTTTCAGGAAATAGGATTTCTGTGCCATCGCTGCTTCCATACTGATCCATATATCGTAAGAATAACTCCTGCTCAACTGAAACTCATCCGTACATTTGCTACTGTACCGATCACACAAGTAGGTTCTCTTTCGTTAAAGAAGTCGACCAAGCAATTCATGAAAAAGCTGGTTCGTCAAATTTATGATGAACAAGTCGGACTGAGATTGAAATCACGGTCTTTTCTGGATCAGCTCGATCGGACACCTAGTCTATTACCAACTAAAGAAAAACCGACAGATTCAGATGAATAATCTGATTCTGTCGGTTTTTTTCAATTAATTGCGCCTTCATCTCACCACATATAGAAGTGGGAGACTCATGCTGAATGAAGTTAAAATGCAATACGTTCTTCGATATAAGCTTTTAGCTCTTCAATCGGCAAGCGAACTTGTTCCATTGAGTCGCGGTGACGCACTGTTACTTGACGATCTTCTTCAGAATCGAAATCATACGTAATACAGAATGGAGTTCCGATCTCGTCTTGGCGGCGGTAACGCTTACCGATGGACTGTGAGTCGTCATACTGTACAGGGAAGTGCTTGCAGAGCTCCGCATACACATCTCCTGCGCCTTCAGCTAACTTCTTGGATAATGGTAACACAGCGGCTTTAACAGGTGCTAAAGCTGGGTGGAACCGCATGACTGTACGTTTGTCATCGCCTTCAAGTACCTCTTCGTCAAATGCGTCGCATAAGAATGCAAGAGTGACACGGTCAGCTCCGACAGATGGTTCGATACAGTACGGTACAAACTTTTCGTTTGTAACAGGATCTTGGTAATGGAAGTCTTCATTGGAATATTCCATATGACGCTTCAAGTCGAAGTCTGTACGGTTAGCGATTCCCCATAGTTCACCCCATCCAAATGGGAATTTGAACTCGATATCGACTGTTCCTTTTGAGTAGTGGGATAATTCGTCTTCATTATGCTCACGAAGACGCATATTCTCTTCATTTAGACCAAGGTCGAGTAACCAGTTCTTTGAAGCATCACGCCAGAAGGCATACCACTCTTCGTCTTCACCTGGTTTACAGAAGAATTCAAGTTCCATCTGTTCGAATTCACGTGTACGGAATGTGAAGTTACCCGGAGTGATTTCGTTGCGGAAACTTTTACCGATTTGAGCGATACCGAATGGGAGTTTTTTACGCATGGAGCGTTGCACGTTTTTGAAATTCACAAAAATTCCTTGAGCCGTCTCGGGACGTAGGAAGATTTCGTTTGCAGATGAATCAGTAACCCCTTGAGTCGTTTTGAACATCAAGTTGAACTGACGGATATCTGTATAGTCCAATGCGGAGCAAGACGGACAGACGATATTGTGCTCGATGATCAAGTCCTTCATCTTTTCAAATGGCATTCCGTCAACGACAATTTCCATACCTTTAGCTTCAAGTGCATCTTCAATCAGTTTGTCTGCACGATGACGTGTTTTACACTTTTTACAGTCAATCATAGGATCATTGAAGTTCCCGATATGTCCAGACGCTTCCCAAACTTTAGGGTTCATCAAGATTGCAGCATCGAGTCCTACGTTATGTGGAGATTCTTGAACGAATTTTTTCCACCAAGCTCGTTTGATATTGTTTTTCAATTCAATACCAAGTGGACCGTAGTCCCATGTATTCGCTAGTCCTCCATAAATTTCTGAACCAGGAAATACGAATCCACGCTGTTTTGAAACGTTAACAATTTGTTCCATTGTATACATAATAATCCCTCCAATTAAAATAAGCACCCATCCTCGGACATATGTCCGAGGACGGGTGCGTAATGCCCCGCGGTTCCACCTCGATTGACTGTACAACTGAACAGTCCTCTTTAAGCTTACTATGGCTCCAGGTTGCCTTTTCATGTCAAGTACGGGCTCTCACTATCCCCGTTCGCTTATTGCTGACAGTACTTATTGACCTTTCTTCGCCTATTCAAATATGAGTTTAGTTTAGCACGGTTCGTGATTCTTCGCAATAGAACTGGATTTGTTATATACTGAAGTAAGATTTGTTTAATTGAACGCTTAGGACGGTGACATAGATGGAACTCAATAAGCGCCAGACGGAGATCCTCGAGATCGTCAAGGCGGACGGACCGATTACCGGAGAACATATTGCCGAGCGGTTAAACTTAACAAGAGCTACCATACGACCTGATTTAGCCATCCTTACGATGGCGGGCTATTTAGACGCACGCCCTCGTGTCGGCTATTTCTACTCGGGTAAAAAGCAAGTGCATTCCGTGGGAGATGAAATGATTGGCATGAAAGTTGGTGACTTTCAATCCACTCCAGCTGTTGTACCAGAAAACAGTTCAGTTTATGATGCAATTTGCCAGATGTTTTTACAAGATGTAGGTACCTTGTTTGTTGTAGATGAAGAAGCCTGTTTAACAGGGGTCCTTTCACGAAAAGACTTATTGAGGACAAGTATTGGGAATACGGAGCTCGAAAAAATACCCGTACACGTCATTATGACCCGAATGCCAAATGTTATATACTGTCACAAGAAAGACACACTTTTATCTGCTGCTCGAAAAATGATCGATAAGCAAATAGATTCATTACCTGTAATAGGGACAGCAAAAGAAGGTCTAGAAGTGGTTGGAAGAATTACAAAAACAAATATAACTGCAGCGTTTTTAACACTTGCACAAGATCATGAGCTATGAGGTGAGTCCTATGAAAAAACTCAAGTTTTTTATCGTTTCAGATTCTGTTGGTGAAACCGCGGAACTTGTGGCGAAAGCAGCAGCAAGTCAATTCCGTCAAGATTTGGATACGGTTTCGATGAAGCGATTTTCCCATATTGAAGAAAAAAGTCAGCTTGAAGAAATTGCCTGGCTTGCTGAACAACAAAAAGCAGTAATCGTCTATACATTAGTTCGTAGTGATATGAGAGAAGCGCTGACACAGTGTTGTCGCGAACGGGATGTACAATGTCTAGATTTACTAGGCCCCATTATGAAGTCTCTTGAACAAGTATTAGATGAAAAGCCAACGGAAGAACCAGGACTTGTCCGCCAGTTGGATGAAGACTATTTCAGAAAGATTGAAGCCATCGAATTTGCTGTGAAATATGACGATGGACGTGACCCTCGTGGCGTATTGAATGCGGATATTGTGCTTGTAGGAATTTCCAGGACTTCTAAGACTCCTCTTTCTCAATATTTAGCTCATCAGCGCTTTAAAGTCGCGAATGTTCCACTTGTTCCGGAGGTGGAGCCCCCTGCAGAACTTTATGAAATCGATCCTGATAAGTGTTTCGGACTTGTCATTTCTCCTGAGATACTCAATTCGATTCGTAAGGAACGGTTAATTGCATTAGGGCTGAAAGATGATGCGAACTATGCGAAAATTGATAGAATCGAACAAGAAATTTCTCACTTCAATAAGGTTGTCAGTAAAATCGGATGTACGGTGATTGATGTCTCAAATCGGGCAGTGGAAGAGACAGCGAACGTAATTTTATCGCATATGAATAGCCGGAAATTTGAGCAAATTAGGAAGGACCTCCATCGATAAGGCGGGTCCCTCTTTTTTCGTTCAATACTCCATTTGAAACTATAACTAGTATTCACAGATACTTTCCTGTAAAATAGCAGTTTCGGAGAAAAATAAAAAAATTGTCGAATAAGAAGGATTTTAAATGGATACATCGAATTTAAAGACAGTGAAGATGGTGATGGCATGTCAAAAATTCCTGAACAGACGATAGAGGAGATTCGTTCAAAGACGGATATTGTGGATCTAATAGGTGAGCATGTCCGACTTACGAAGAGAGGAAAGAATTGGTTTGGGTTGTGTCCATTCCATGGAGAAAGTACCCCATCTTTTTCGGTATCTGAAGATAAACAGCTCTTTCACTGTTTTGGCTGCGGGGCAAGTGGGAACGCAATTACTTTTGTAATGGACATTGATAATCGTCCATTTACAGAAGCAGTCGTACAGCTTGCTGAGCGACTTGATATTCCGATCGATGCATCTATAGAGATGGGAAGTACGTCAGAAAAAGATGTGGCGCACAAACAGATGTATGAAGCCCATGAATTCGCGGCAAACTTCTATAATCACCTCTTGTTAAATACGGTGGAAGGCGAAAAAGCATATCAATATCTTGAACAAAGAGGATTTACAAGGGAAAACATCGAAAAGTATAGTATAGGATGGGCACTTGATGACTGGGAGGCGTTATCTTCCCTTTTGCAGCGTCAAGGTTTTGATATGAATGAGATGGAACAAGCTGGACTTGTCATCCGACGTGACAATGGAACTGGATTTTTTGATCGGTTCCGAGGAAGAGTAATCTTTCCCCTTTATGACGATCATGGTACAATAGTCGGGTTCTCTGGCAGAGTGCTTGAGAAAACCGAAAAAGACGCGAAGTACCTAAATAGTCCGGAGACTCCTATATTCGAAAAAGGTCGATTGTTGTACAATTTTCACCGTGCACGTCTTAATGCTCGGAAAAAGGGTAATGTAATAGTATTCGAAGGATTTATGGATACGTTGTCTGCAGATCGTAATGGTATTGAAAATACTGTAGCAGTTATGGGGACAGCGTTATCAGATACTCAACTGATCAAGTTGAAGCGAATTACTAACGATCTTATTATTTGTTGTGATGGGGACAACGCAGGTTGGGAAGCTTCTAAACGTTTTGCAGAGCTCGTCATGCACAAAGGGTTTTCTCTTAAGATCGCAGTACTTCCTAATAAAATGGATCCCGATGATTATATTTCTGAAAATGGAATTGAAGCATTTCGAGAAAAAATCCTAGGTCGTCCTCATACGTATATGTCTTTCATTATGGCGTATGCAAGAAGGTCTAAAAATCTATCACACGAAAATGATGTACTGCAATATATCCATGAAGTGATGGAAGAACTTGCGGGAGTCTTAGCACCGGTAGAAAAAGACATGATGTTGAGGCAGCTTTCGATGGATACAAATGTATCGGTCGATGCGCTCGAGCAGCAGTATGCAAAAGCTGCTGGTAAAGCTGTAAAGAAGTCACAATCTGACAGCTTTACCGAGCCCGTCATCCCGATCATTCAACAAAGAAAGCAAAGCCTCTCCGCGACAGGACGCGCTGAGAGGCTACTGCTAAGTCATCTGCTGAACGATGGGACCTTATTTGACACGATTCAGAATCACCATGAGGATCTGTTTGTTCATGATGACTATGCTACCATATACATCCATTTAGCAGGCTTCTATGAGCAATATGGTGCACCTGATTTTCATCGCTTTGCAGAAACGATCGAAGACCGTGAACTTCGGAAGATTGTGTTGGAGGCAGCTGTGATGGAACGGGACCCAGAACGCGCGGAGCAAGAAGTGGAAGATTGTGTTTTACATTTAAAGAAACACAGAATTCAACAACTCATTACAGAAAAAATGCACGAAGCAAAAGATGCAGAAAAAATGAACGATCTACCCGCAGCACTTCAGCTAGCGAGAGAGATCATACAGCTCCGGAAATCATTATCGGCAATGTAAGCCGACCGGCGTACTAAGGAGGAACAGGTTATTATGGCTAAAAAAGAGGAACTAACTGGAGAAACAGAGACAACGTTGGAGGAAGTCAAAGCTGCTTTGCTGGAAACCGGTAAAAAGAGTGGCGAGTTGACAATTGAAGAAGTCACTGAAAAATTGGCTACTTTTGAAATGGAGCCCGACCAGTTTGAAGAGTTCCTCGATCAAATCGAGGCAGCTGGTATTGAGATGGAAGGCAAAGAAGAAAGTTCTGAAGAAGCGCCAGGCAAACCTGCTGCAGATGAAGAACGATTCGACCTGAATGACCTGAGCGTTCCGCCGGGTGTGAAAATTAATGATCCCGTCCGCATGTACTTAAAAGAAATTGGCCGTGTTGATTTGCTTACCGGTAAAGAAGAAGTAGCTCTTGCTAAACGTATTATCGCAGGTGAAGAGGAAGCTAAGAAACGTTTGGCAGAAGCCAATTTACGTCTAGTTGTGAGTATCGCAAAACGATATGTAGGACGAGGCATGCTCTTTTTAGATTTGATCCAAGAAGGAAATATGGGTCTTATTAAAGCCGTTGAAAAGTTTGACCATACTAAAGGCTTTAAGTTTAGTACGTATGCAACATGGTGGATTCGCCAGGCGATTACACGTGCGATCGCAGACCAAGCAAGAACAATCCGTATTCCTGTTCACATGGTAGAGACCATTAACAAGCTCATCCGTGTTCAACGTCAATTGTTGCAGGATTTAGGAAGAGAACCTTCGCCGGAGGAAATCGGTGAAGAGATGGAACTAACTCCTGAAAAAGTTCGAGAAATCCTTAAGATTGCACAAGAACCGGTATCACTTGAAACACCAATTGGTGAAGAGGACGATTCACATCTTGGAGATTTCATTGAAGACTCGGAAGCACAGTCTCCTTCAGACCATGCGGCTTATGAATTGTTGAAAGAGCAGCTGGAAGATGTTTTGGATACACTGACAGATCGTGAAGAAAATGTCCTTCGATTGCGTTTCGGATTAGACGATGGCCGAACTAGAACTTTGGAAGAAGTTGGTAAAGTGTTCGGAGTAACTCGTGAGCGGATTCGTCAAATCGAAGCGAAAGCTCTTCGTAAATTACGACATCCTTCTCGTAGTAAGCGTCTGAAAGACTTTTTAGAATAAGAAACTGGCACCGGGCAAATTCCTTGCCGGTGTCTTTTTTCAGTAGAAGGAGAGAACGTTTATGAATGCGCAGCGTAAACGAATCATTATATCAGAAATACATTATTGGAAAAAGAATCGTCTGTTGCCAGAGCATTATTGTGATTTTTTAATTACGTTATACGCTCAAGGGGATGCAGAAGCAGCTACGAATGTAAAGGTTGAAAAAGCTATTCTAGAAAAAGAGCGGTATTCAGTCACGAAGAAAATGATCATGTTGGTAATTTTAGCAATAGGTCTTTCTGCTTTGATGTTTACAATTGGGAATTATCCGATCATTATGATTGCACCTGCATCCATTTTTGTCCTTGGTTTACTAGTAAGGTTAATAATTAGTAAACCATTTCGTTCTGCCCTCATTCCTTTTACATATATTATTGCAGCTTTTATGTTGCTCGCAATATCACTTAAAGTATGGTTTTCTTTCTTTGAAGGCGAGACAATGTTGTTATTAGGTATTCTTATGTTAAATAGCATTTTATGGCTATTTGCAGGACGTTTGCTAAAATTATTGTATTTTACAATTTCAGGTGCTGCTGGGTTACTAATGATTATCGGATTTTTGCTCATTTCGTATTGAGCGAAAATCCTTTTTTTCTGTTAAACTATCGACTAATTCTGTATAATGAAACTTGTAAGCGTTCACAAAAAAGGGGATGTCATAATGGATTTCAATTTATCTACAGAACAACAAATGATACAGCGGACAATTCGGGAGTTTGCAAACGAAGTTGTTGCACCAGGTGCAATTGAGAGGGACCGGACAAATGAATTTCCTGTAGAAATCTTTAAACAACTTTCTGAAATGGGAATGATGGGACTACCGTTTTCAGAAGATTATGGCGGAGCAGGAGCAGACACAATCAGTTTCGCAATCGTCACTGAAGAATTAAGTCGGGCTTGTGCGTCTACCGGAATTACTTATTCCGCGCACATTTCGCTTGGGGGAGCGCCACTTAGCTTATTTGGAACAGAAGAACAGAAACAAAAATATTTGCGCCCGATATGTGAAGGAACCTCATTTGGTGCGTTTGGACTTACCGAACCTAATGCAGGATCAGACGCAGGCGGTACACAAACAACAGCTAAACTTGAAGATGGAACTTATACCATTAATGGTTCAAAAGTATATATCACTAACGCAAGTTATGCTAAAAATCTTGCTCTGACTGCCATAACAGGACAAACAGAAACAGGTGGGAAAGAAATTAGCGCGATTATCGTTCCTACAGATGCAGAAGGATTCAAAGTGATTGATAACTATGAAAAGATGGGGTTGCATGCTTCCAATACGACCGAACTCGTTATGGAGAATGTACAAGTACCTGAGGAGAATCTATTGGGGAAAAAAGGGAACGGATTCCGTCAATTTTTAGTAACACTAGATGGTGGACGAATTGGAATTGGAGCAATGGCAGTTGGAATTGCTCAAGCAGCCTATGATCGTGCCATGCAATATGCAAAAGAGCGGAAACAGTTTGGAAAGTCGCTTTCCGAGTTCCAGGTGACACAATTTAAGCTAGCAGATATGGCGATGAAAATTGAGCTTGCACGAAATATGGTTTATAAAGCGGCTTGGTTAAAAGACGAAGGAAAGCCGTTTACTAAAGAAGCTGCGATGTGTAAGTTGTATGCTTCTGAAATTGCAATGGAAGTTGCAGACGAAGCCATTCAAATCCATGGTGGTTATGGATATATGAGAGAATACGAAGTTGAAAGATATATGCGTGACGCGAAGTTATTGGAAATTGGAGAAGGAACTTCTGAAGTCCAACATATGGTGATTGCACGCCAAATTGGATGTTAACGAAAAAAGTTCACAAAGTATGTCCAAAATGTCACAAAAGAGAAAAGTCTGTTGATAAGTCTTTCGATTTTAGCCAGAATACAGTACAATAAGAGTTGTGCACTATATACTACAGAATAGTTTCTGGTGAAGGAGGTTAAGTTCGTTGAGTAAAAATCCTGTTGTTCCTTATATTTTGATTTTCGCATTAGGTATCGGACTCATTTTCTTCATGTCCATGTATGGTATTGATCAACAAAAAGAGATTGCCGATGCAGATGGCGAAGCAACGGAAGAAGGCAAAAAAGATGACGAAGGCGCATCTGCTGAATTCGATGCTGAAGCTGTAGCGCAGCAAAAATGTATCGGATGTCATGGTGGAGATCTAGAAGGCGCTGTTGGCCCGAGCCTTCACGGTGAGGACAAAGATCCTAAAGAGCTTCACGAAATCATCAAGAATGGTAAAGGCGGTATGCCACCTGGACTCATCCCAGATGAGAACATTGACGCAATGGTCGATTACATTCTAACACTTAAATGATAATCTAGAGAGCAATCAGTGTGGCGGAACTCCGCTGCCTGATTGCTCTTTTGTTTGATACGTGCAAAAAGGTCTGATTTTCGATAAGATTAATGGAAGAAGTCGACGACAGTTTGTCCGTCTGCTGAAAGGTGGAACAAAGAGTGAACGCGAAAAATTTATCAGAACGATTGCGGTTGGTCGCATCATTTGCTGAACAAGGAACTGTCCTTGCAGATATAGGAAGTGACCACGCTTATTTACCCTGCTGGCTCATTCAAAAAGGGCAAATATCCAGAGCCATTGCAGGAGAAGTGGTTAAAGGACCATTTGAATCAGCAAAGCGAAATGTTGCAAAGGAAGGCTTAACGGATAAGGTTGTTGTACGTCTCGCTAATGGGCTGCAAGCTATTCATCCTGATGATGGTGTTGAAACAGTGACCATTGCAGGTATGGGTGGTTCCTTAATTGCCTCTATTTTAGAAAACGATGCGGATAAGTTAAAAGGGGTCAAACGAATTATCGTACAGCCGAACATACATGCAATGGCAATCCGTGTTTGGGCGGTCAGCAATTCATGGAAAGTATCGAACGAAGCGATTCTTAAAGAGGATCATAAAATCTATGAAGTCCTTGTCCTGCAGAGAGGTGATCAGTCTTATACCCCTGAAGAGTTACTAATGGGGCCGATTCTTTTACAGGAACGTTCTGCCGTTTTCCAAGATAAATGGCAAGGTGAGTTAAATGAGATATCACGTGTGATTAGTGTGCTAACACAGTCTGCGCAATCTGAAGAAGCAAAAGCGAAACGTAAACAATTGAGTGCAACGAAGGATATGATTGAAAGGGTGTTGAAGTCATGAAAAACGTGAATGGTCATGAAATCATTCAAGTATTTGAAGAGTGGGCACCAAAAAAATTAGCCATGGAAGGGGACCCAATCGGTCTCCATATTGGTCAATTGAATAGACCAGTTGACACTGTCTTAGTCACATTGGATGTGAATGAATCGATTGTCGACGAAGCGATTGAGCGAGGGGCAACGCTTATCATTGCACACCATCCTCCCTTATTTAGACCTGCGAAACACATATGGACAGATACCCCACAAGGACGAATGATTGAGAAGTGTATCAAACATGATTTGTCCGTGTATGCAGCTCATACGAACCTAGATATAGCAAATGGCGGTGTGAATGATCTGCTTTCAGAGAAACTAGGGCTCACTCAGATTCAAATTCTTGAACGAACTTCTTTTGAATCAGATCAAGAATATGGAATAGGTCGAGTCGGTAAGCTTCCGTCGAGTATGACGCTTGAACAGTTTGCTCTCCACGTGAAGGAGAAGCTAGATGTGCCTGCAGTTAGATTTGTAGGAGATAAGGATCGATTGATACATAAAGTAGGCGTTTTAGGTGGAGATGGAAACAAATATATATATGCCGCTAAACGTGCTGGGGCAGATGTGTTAGTAACAGGTGATTTGTATTACCATGTCGCCCAAGACGCTGAAGCAATTGACTTATGTGTTGTAGATCCTGGTCATAATGTTGAAAAAGTGATGATTCAAGGTGTTGCAGAGCATATGGCTGCAAAATGTGAACACCGAAACTACAAAGTGACGTTTTTACAATCCCAACAAAATACAGAACCCTTTGCCTTTATTTAAAAAAATCCCCCAGTTTCTCAAGTGAGAAGTGGGGGATTTAGTCATTTAAACATATGGTTCAATCCGTGTAACGGGTGTTGGATTCTTAATCTTCGGTAACAGTCGGTTCAAGTCAAACTTGCGCTCTGCAATGTGTGTAGACGGATCTGCAGGGTCAAACTTCGAAAGGAATTCGATCACTTCACGAACGATCAATGTAGGTGTAGAAGCACCTGCTGTGACGGCCACGCGGTCGACGCCTTCCAACCAACTTAACTCAATTTCGGAGACATCTGAAATTCGATAGGATGGGGTATTAGCAATTTCGACTGAAACTTGTGTCAACCGATTGGAGTTATTGCTCTTCGGATCACCGACAACAATCAGCAAATCTGCTTCGCCTGCTTGCTCGGCAACTGCTTCTTGTCTAACTTGTGTCGCCATGCAAATTTCTTTATGGACCTCAATGTGAGGATATTTCTTTTTTAAGTCTTCCATGAGGTGAATGACGTCCCACTGACTCATAGTAGTCTGATTTGTGACAAGTAATTTGTCGTTTTGAAGAGTTAACTGCTCAATATGCTGTGCATTTTCAACTAAATGAACTCTGCCTGGAGCAACACCAAGAGCACCTTCAGGTTCCGGATGATGTGCCTTGCCGATATAGATGATATCGTAGCCTTCAGCCGTCTTCTCACGGATTAAGTCATGTGTGACAGTTACGTCAGGACAGGTAGCATCGATTGAAACTAGCCCTTTTTTACGTGCAAGTTCACGTACTTCAGGAGAGACTCCATGTGCTGTGAATATTACAGTACCTGTCTCGACTTGGTTGAGAATCTCGAGACGATTATTTCCTTCTAATGTGATGATGCCATCTTCCTCGAACGCATCCGTCACATGCTTGTTGTGTACAATCATGCCCAATATATAAATCGGTCTCGGCAATGATTCGTCGAGTGCCGCATTTCTAGCAATCACCATTGCATCGACGACCCCATAACAATAACCCCGTGGGGAAATCTTCATTACTTCCATCTTAAGCTCACTCCTCTAAAGGGATCTACCCCTATTATAGCGGAGATGACTCAAAGGTTCAAAGTCTTAGATTGGTGGCTGGAACACTTTAGGCACAGAAGGTCGAGGTCCTGAGGGTACTGGTGCTGCCCCGCGTGCAACAGATGCTGCTGCAGATGCTCCTGCTATCCCTGCATCCGGAAGAGATTGAAATCCTCGGTACAATTTCCACATGGCGGGTATATTTTGAAGCATTGGTGCAAACTGTTGTACCATGGGTGCATATTGTTGCACAGTTGTCATAAAACGATTGGCGGTTTCCATATACATTTCAGGTTTTGAAAGACCTGCCCTTGTAGGTGCTCCACCTTGTGTTTGCTGTTGACCACCAAACCCAGGATCCATTCCGAATGGGGAAGGTTGCTGATTCGCTTGGCCTTGTGCAAATGGTGCTGCAGGACCCTGTGTAAAGGGTTTCGCCTGCTGAAAGTTTCCGCGAAACATCTGTTGGCCAGCAGGAGCTTGCCGCTGCTGATTAGCAAATGGATAAAAAGATTGATATCTCATAATTATCTCCTTTCCCAAAGAGTACTTTGTCGATAATGTATCCTATGCGAAAAAAGCAACCAGCGGTACAGTTTCGTGCTACAATGAACGAATGATAGGAGGACACGAACATGTCTAGATACACTGATTACCAATTTAAACCTTTTCTTCGTGAAGCGATAGAAAAGTTGGGCTTCACAAGTCCAACCCCCATCCAAAAGGAAATGATTCCGCTCATATTAAAAGGTCAGAGCGCAATCGGGCAAGCACATACAGGAACAGGGAAATCCCACAGTTTCCTAATTCCAATTTTACAACGCATCAATACAGATGCAGATGAGCTTCAAGCAGTCATCACGGCTCCAACACGCGAGCTTGCTATCCAGTTATTTGATGAGTTGAAAAAGCTGACGGCTTCTTCAGAGGTTCGCACAAGTTTATTGATTGGCGGAACGGATAAGAAGCGCTCTGCTGACAAATTGAAATCGAATCCTCATTTAGTTGTTGGAACGCCTGGACGTATCCGGGATATGTCGGATACAGGTGCGCTATCGATTCATACAGCCCGAATCCTTGTAATTGACGAAGCCGATCTTGCGTTTGATATGGGCTTCATTGAAGACATCGACCAATTTGCCGGAAAAATGCCAAGTGACTTGGAAATGTATGTTTTCTCTGCGACAATTCCAGAAAAACTGAAGCCATTTCTTGCTAAGTATATGGACTCACCTGTTCATATTCAGCTCGGTACAAAAAAACCTTTGACAGAAGGCATGCACTATTCTCTCGTCCCGGTAAGAGGAATGGACCGCAAAAAGAAGCTTATGAACGTCATCCAGGCGATTAATCCGTATTTGGCAATTATTTTTACAAATACCAAACAAAATGCAGATGAGCTTGCGGGCTATCTTGCTGCGCAAGGTGTAAAAACAGGGAAAATCCATGGTGATTTAAACGCTCGCGAACGGACTCGGATGATGAAACAAATTCGTGACCTGGAGTACCAATTCATTGTAGCGACAGATCTAGCAGCACGAGGAATAGACATCCCAGGCGTGAGTCACGTCATCAACTATGAGCTTCCTGAAGACTTAGAGTTCTATATTCACCGCGTAGGACGTACAGCGCGTGCTGGGTTGGAAGGGGTCGCAATCACATTATTTGATCCTTCTGAAGATGATGCGATCGTTAAAATCGAGAAAATGGGTATTCCATTCGTACATGAAGATGTGAAAAATGGAGAATGGACACAGCTTAAAGAACGTCATTCAAGAAAAAATCGACCGAAAGAACAGGACGAAATCGATAAAAAAGCTGCTTCATTAATACGGAAACCTGCAAAGGTGAAACCGGGTTATAAAAAGAAGCGGGCTGCGGAAGTGGATCGCTTTAAAAAGCGTGAAAGGAGACTGAATAAGAAAAAATGAGTGAACAACCTATATTAATCGGGTCCCATGTATCGATGAGTGGGAAGGATATGTTACTTGGTTCAAGTAAGGATGCTCTCGAATTTGGTGCTTCGACTTTCATGATCTATACAGGAGCTCCTCAAAACACGCGACGTAAACCAATCGAAGAGTTGAACATTGCAGCAGGTCAATCGCATATGAAGGAACACGGACTATCCTCTATGGTCGTCCATGCGCCTTATATCATTAACATTGCAAATACGGTGAAACCTGAAACCTTCAGACTGGGCGTGGATTTCTTACAGGAAGAAATTAGACGTACAGCAGCACTTGGTGCAAATCAGATTGTATTGCATCCTGGAGCGCACGTAGGTGAAGGAAGAGACAAGGGAATTGCAAAAATTATTGAAGGTTTGAATGAGGTATTAGCTGAAGACGCGGATGTCCGCATTGCCTTGGAAACAATGGCAGGTAAAGGAACTGAATGCGGAAGAAGCTTTGAAGAACTTGCAATGATTTTTGATGGTGTTAAAAACAGCGATCGACTTTCGGTTTGTTTTGATACTTGCCACGTTCATGATGCTGGTTATGATATCGTAAACGATTTCGAAGGTGTGCTGGAAGAATTTGATCACTTCATTGGTAGAGATCGAATTTCAGTTGTCCATGTCAATGATAGTAAGAACGTCCGTGGTGCAGGGAAAGACCGCCACGAAAACATAGGTTTTGGTCACATCGGTTTTGAACCACTGCACTATATCGTTCATCATCCATCATTCACAAACGTTCCAAAAATATTGGAAACCCCATTCATCGGTACGGACAAGAAAAACAAAACAGCACCATACAAAGAAGAAATTATGATGCTGAAAAGTGGGGAATTCACTACTAAATACCGTGACGCACTATTGAAAGAAGAGTCTAACGCCTAATAGTCGTCGCCTTTAATGGTGATTAGATGTGGATATGCTAAGAAATCATTACAGCTTAAAATACTTGTATGATAAGAAATAGGCTGTCGAGCAAATCGGTAACTACTGATTTGCTCAACAGTCTCTTCTTACTTTCGCATATTCAAATAATCCTCCAATAACTGATTCGTACGTTTCTGTCCTAAAACCCGTTCCACCTTTGAAATGAAACTTTCAGGGACTCCTGTCAAAATCCAATGCATCGAGATCTCATCTAACAATGGTCTTAGCATTCTGATTTCCTCTACAGTAAAGTCTAATCCATACGACTTGGACATCTTCAACATCTCTTCATCGCTTCTTTTTTTCATCTCCAGTAGCAAACGTGTGTAATCCAAATTGTCACCTAGCTTTCTTTAAATTTGTAAGCCCGCGCCGTTTCGTTTATACTCATTGAAGTGAATCGTAATCATTACTATTAATAGAAGGATGGTTGTATGCAAGAAAGTCTAGTGAAATTAACAGATGTAACTTTTAATTATGGAAATTCGTCGGTGTTGAAAGATATCACCTTAACTGTGAAACCAGGTGAATTCTGGGCACTTATTGGTCCGAACGGATCTGGGAAATCGACGCTCATAAAAATTCTATTAGGATTGCTAAAGCCGAATAAAGGATCAGTGGAGCTATTCGAGGAGCCGATTTCTTCAGTCAGCCACAAAGAACGGGTAGGCTACGTATCCCAAAAATCAAACTCTTTCAATAGAGGATTTCCAGCTACTGTTTTGGAAGTTGTGAGAAGTGGTTTGACGAAAAAAACGGGATTGTTCAAGCGGTTTTCAAAAGCGGATACAGAAGCTGCTTTGAATGCGCTTATGGAAGTGGATATGAGAGAATTCGCTGATCGTAATATAGGTGAGCTCTCTGGAGGACAGCAACAGCGTGTCTTCATAGCACGAGCACTTGCGGCAAAACCAGAGTTGCTTATCATGGATGAACCGACTGTCGGGGTGGATCAGCAAAACTCGGCTTCTTTCTATTCTATGCTTGAAAAATTGAATCGTGACAATGGCATAGCCATTATTTTAGTTTCCCATGAAATTGACCTTGTGACTGATCTTGCTTCCCACGTTGCCTGTTTGAATCGGACGATGCACTTCCATGGTGGAAGAAGAGACTTTGCGAAGCTGAATGATAACGATCTATCGCGCTGGTATGGTCATTCTGTCCGTCTCGTTCATCAGAAGGAAGGAGACCCTTCCAATGATTGATGCATTATTTACTTATGAATTCCTGCAGAATGCGTTTTTCTCGGGTTTAATTATCGGAGTGATTGCACCCATGCTTGGGCTCTTCATCGTTGTGAGGCGTCTTGCTCTAATCGCTGATGCCCTGAGTCATGTTTCTCTCGCAGGGATTGCAGGAAGCTTGTATTTAAGTCAGCAAGTGTTGTTTTTCGCAGGGCTCAATCCGATATATTTAGGAATGGCGGCTGCAGTGGGCGGCTCGCTATTAATCGAGCGATTACGAAGGGTTTACCGCAATTTTGAAGAACTTGCGATTCCAATAATACTCTCAGCAGGAATAGGTTTCGGGGCGATATTCATTTCGTTAGCTAAAGGCTTCGGTTCAGACCTTGTAGGCTATTTGTTCGGTTCGGTCTCTGCGGTAAGCAGACAAGACTTACTAGTTGTCTCAATCCTTGCAGTCGGGGTGTTTGCTTTCATTTATTTGTTCTACAAAGAATTGTTCACGTTATCCTTCGATGCGGATTATTCTCAGGCATCGGGTATTAAAGGTCGCGGGATCCAAATGTTTTTCATGGTGCTCACGGCGTTAGTAATTGGGGCTTCGATGCGGATTGTCGGAATCCTTCTTGTATCGTCTCTTATGACCCTACCGGTTGCCGCTGCAATTCAGGTGGCAAAAAGTTTTAAATCTGCCATGTTACTTTCAATTCTTTTTGGAGAAATATCAGTCGTTACTGGGCTATTCGCTGCATATCACTTGGATATTGCGCCAGGAGGAACGATTGTAGTGACGGCGATAGTCATATTACTACTTGTGTTAATGGGTAAACGTTTGGCGGGTCAAAGTACGTCGAAAAGGAAGGGGGAAGTACTGTGAATGTAGAAAAGGCATGGGAAACGTTAAAGAAACACTCTTTCAAAAGAACAAAAAACAGAGAAGCGATTTTAGAGTTTCTTGCAGAGCGAGATGGATATACTGCTGCAATGGATGTTGGTGAATTTCTAAAAAAAGACAATCCCGGTGTGAGCTTTGATACAATTTACAGAAACTTAACCACGTTTGCGGAACTTGATATTCTGGAAGAAACTGATCTGAATGGGGAACGTCAATATCGGATGCACTGTGACCCGGGCGTGCATCACCATCACTTTATATGCACGGTGTGTGGAAAAACGAAGCACATACCATCTTGTCCTATGGATCACATCTCGGTTAACTTACCTGGAGTGGAAATTCAAGGGCACAAGTTCGAAGTGTACGGAAAATGTCCTCAATGCCAATAAAAAAGGAAAGGCTCAAAAACTGAGCCTTTCCTTTTTTAGTTCACTCGAGTTGTAAAGAAATTATGCTGTATCCATTCATTAGCTTCGTTCCAGTTATTGACCCGGATGACACCATTGGGAATAGCGTTCCGATTATATGGAGTGTCAAAAAGGAGGACAGGAATATCGAGCTCCTCGTGGAGATCGACAGCATTATCGTGTTTGTCTTCGAAGAACACGTCTGTTCCGAATTTGCGGGCGGTTTCAATTTTCCGATGACTGCCGATTAGCTCGACATGGTCATAGGGGAGTTGCTCACGCTTGAACCATTCCATTGTGACATCCATCACTTCAGAACCGCGAGCAGAGATGTAATACAACTCTGCTTGCTGTTTCTGCCAGTCTGTCAAAAATTGTTTAGCTTGTTCTTGCGTAGAGGATGCTAGACAAATCTCTGGTTCAGCCTCTTTATACCACTTGTAAAATTCTGTAGGATCGACATCGAAAGCGGTTGTCAGATCATACTCTTTAATATCATCTAAAACGAGCTCACATCCGAATTTTTTATTTATATGCGGAAGTAGAGAGGATGGAGTCGTTACAGTTCCGTCAATATCGATACCGAATCGATAGTTTTTCACTTAGACGCTCCACTTTCTTCAAGCAGTTCTTCTTGTCTCTTTTTCTCGAAATACTCTTCCGCAAGCTTATCAATTTCCATCTTCAATTCCTCAACCATTGTCTCTTCAGGAACTTTACGAACTGTTTTTCCGTGCATGAACAGAAGACCTTCGCCGCGGGCACCTGCGATTCCGATATCTGCTTCGCGAGCTTCTCCTGGACCGTTAACCGCACAGCCAAGAACGGCTACCTTAAGAGGTGCTTTAATATGTGAAATATATTCTTCCACTTCATTTGCAATAGATATCAAGTCAATCTCAATGCGTCCACAAGTCGGGCATGAAATGAGCGTTGCTGCGTTCGATGAAAGTCCGAATACTTTCAATAACTCCCGTGCCACTTTAACTTCTTGGACAGGGTCAGCGCTCAATGATACACGCATAGTGTTACCGATACCTGCAGATAGTAACGCTCCTAGACCTGCAGAACTCTTAATGGAACCAGTAAAGAGTGTACCTGATTCAGTAATACCAAGGTGAAGAGGGTAGTCGAATGCAGCTGCAGCTTTCTTGTAAGCTTCAATTGCCAAGTTCACATCAGATGCCTTCAACGAAACGATGATGTCATGAAAATCGAGATCTTCAAGGATTTTAATGTGGTGCAGGGCACTTTCAACCATACCGTCAGCAGTTGGATAGCCATATTTCTCAAGGATTTTCTTCTCAAGAGATCCAGCGTTTACGCCGATACGAATAGGAATTCCTTTTGCTTTCGCTGCATTAACAACAGCTTCCACTTTTGCTTGCTTCCCGATGTTACCAGGATTAATACGAATCTTATCAGCACCCTGCTCAATCGCAATCAGTGCCAGTTTATAGTTAAAGTGAATATCGACAACGAGTGGAATGTTAATCTGTGCTTTAATCGCGCCGATTGAATAGGCTGCGCGCTCATCTGGGCAAGCAACGCGGACAATCTGAACTCCTGCTTCTTCCAAACGCTTAATTTCTGCAACAGTTGCTTCCACGTCATGTGTTTTAGTCGTCGTCATACTTTGGATGAATAGTTCGTTGCTTCCTCCAATTGTAAGATTCCCGACTTTAACAGGACGAGTGTTGGATCGATGTATCATTTCAGTCATTATTTTCTCTCCTTACTTCGAATTACTACTGTTTCCTATAGTACATTTTATCAATCATTGTGCTAAAAAGACAAGGAACTGCCCTCCGCACTCTATTGTTTTGAGCAAAATGTGACGGTTTCACTACTAAGTGGAATTTCAATCTGCTCTCCACCTACAATGTCCTGAAGTTGTAAATGAGGGTTGAGTTGATAAAAAACCGTCAATCGATCGATGAAAGTCAAACTTGGATCTGGATAGAGTGCAAATAGTGTTTCAATCGTATCGCCTTGAACCGTTGTGACAACAATAGATACTGGCTTGTCCACTTCTTCACAAGTGGGTTCATCTGATGCGAAAGCTGCAAGTTGAATCGTACCTTCTGTCAAATCACTTTTTAGCATATGGATAAGCGCGAATACAGCTAGCGCGGTGAATAGTAGTCTCATAAGAAAAGCCTCCCTTCGCACAAGATATGCGTGAAGGGAGACATTTATGCGCGACTTACTTTTGATTGTGGTTGTTTCGGGTAATAATTTGCAGCCATTGCCAAATACACAATATGTATCGCAGCAGTTATTGGGAAATTAAAGGCATTTTCAACGTGGGCGATATCAAGAACTAAAGAAACTAAAATAGGGACAGAGAGTGAAACAGCTGAAGTACGCCACATATGCCTGTATTCTCCGCGCCGCTTGAAAATTTTTAAAAGCCCAAGCCCAACAAGCCCGAAGAAACTAACTCGGATGAATAAATAAAACGTGCTAATGACAAGCTGAAGGACAAATGCCATTGGATAGAGCAAACCACCGACAGTTGCTGCGTAATCGATCAATTCTTGAGAAGAGCCGAACAAATCAATATCTCCCGTAAGGAATCGTATAAAAGACACCAAGGTTGAAAGAATTACAAATAGAAATACGTATTGAAATACTTTTCCGATAGGTAGCAATCGGAAAGCTGCGAGTTTTTTTGGCTCGTGGATGGAAGCAAAAAACAATTGATAGTTCTTCAAAACGGTGACTCCTTTCTGGGTATATCGCTAGTTTAGCATCGGTACTATGTAATTGGGTAGGGATTGTCACAACATTAGCCAGTTTAGCATGTCAAATGTTAAGGGATTGTAAAGATTGACCGTTGTCTATTTACATATGAGAAGTCGGCGACAATAATAGGGGAGTATACATATCGTTATTGGAGGTTGCGCATTACATGGATATTAATTGGCAGGAAGTGGCGTTTCAATTTCTTGGCGGACTAGGTATCTTTCTTTTCGCCATTAAATACATGGGGGACGGTCTTCAGAAAGTAGCTGGAGATAGGCTACGTTCAATTCTCGACCGTTTTACAACCAACCCTTTCATGGGTGTCCTAGTGGGTATTATTGTAACTTGTCTCATACAGTCTAGTTCGGGTACTACGGTTATCACAGTCGGTCTCGTAAGTGCAGGATTCATGAAGCTTAGACAAGCAATTGGAGTCATTATGGGTGCTAATATCGGTACAACCGTTACTGCATTTATCATCGGTTTGGACGTAGGTGCTTACGCGTTGCCAATTATGGCGGTTGGTGCGTTCATGATTTTCTTCATCCCAAAACTGACGGTAAAACATTTTGGTGAGGTTGTGTTCGGGTTTGGAGGACTGTTCTTAGGGCTTGAACTCATGAGTGAAGGGATGGTACCTTTACAAACACTTGACTCCTTTACCGATTTGACCGTTTCGATGGCAGACCACCCGATGCTTGGAGTGGTTGCAGGGACGGTGTTCACCTTAATCGTTCAGAGTTCCAGTGCGACTGTAGGGATTTTGCAAGGCTTATATGCGGAAAATCTTATCGATTTGAAAGCTGCTTTGCCTGTTTTGTTCGGTGACAATATCGGAACTACGATAACCGCAATTTTAGCTTCAATTGGCGCGTCTGTTGCTGCCCGTCGTGCGGCTGCAACCCACGTTTTGTTCAATATTCTTGGAGCGGCCATATTCATGATTCTCCTTGTTCCTTTCACTGCTTACGTGGAATGGATTACAAGTACAATTGGACTCGATAAGAAAATGCAAATTGCGTTCGCACATGGTACCTTTAACGTTGTGAACACAGTAATCCAGTTTCCGTTCATCGGTGCTTGGGCGTATTTTGTAACGAAACTCATTCCTGGTGAGGATGTGACGATTGAATATAAACCGAAACATTTGGATCCTCATTTCATCACTCAGTCTCCAGCCGTTGCTATTGGACAAGCAAAAGAAGAAATCATTCGTATGGGTTCGTTTGCTGTCCAAGGATTAGAAGAAACATTCGAATACTTGAAGAGTAGTAAGAAGAGCCATGCAGAAACGGCGTATCAAATTGAAGATGCCATTAACAATTTGGACCGTAAAATCACGGACTATCTAGTTGAGATTTCTGCAGTCAATATCTCGCCAGTGGAATCCGTTCGACACGTCATGTTGATGGATACGGTTCGCGACATCGAGCGAATTGGAGATCATTTTGAGAATATCATCGAACTCATTGACTTTAGAGAAGTTAATAAGGTGAAGCTTTCTGAAGATGCTCTGGAAGAACTTTCAGAGATGTTTGCACTGACTATTGGTACAGTACAAAAAGCAGTGGATTCATTAGATACGAACGATTGGGAGCTTGCACGTACTGTTGCTAAACAAGAGGAGTTAATAGACAAAATGGAACGCAAATGTAGAAAGAGCCATATTATTCGTCTGAATGAAGGTGGCTGTTCTGCACAAGCTGGTATTGTATTTGTCGATATTGTCTCTAACTTGGAAAGAATTGGAGACCATGCTGTCAATATTGCAGAAGCGGTTTTAGGAAAACGCGCATAAGGGAGGAGGAAGTTGGATGGATTGGATTGCATGGATTGTAGCAAGTTTGTTTTTCGTTGTTGCTTTTATTGGTTTAATCTATCCGGTCATTCCTTCCGTTCTCTTCATCATTGGCGGCTTTTTGCTCTACGGGCTAATTGATACATTCAGTTCCATGGGCTGGCAGTTCTGGACAATACAAATTTTATTCACTATTTTATTGTTTGGAGCAGATACGATTGCAAACCTTTTCGGTATTAAACGCTTTGGAGGATCTAATGCTGGAGGTTGGGGGAGTACGATTGGGCTTCTCATAGGGCCATTCGTCATTCCGGTCGCAGGAATTCTAATTGGACCATTCCTTGGTGCTGTTTTTGCGGAATTACTCATTACGCGTGCTGGTTTTAAACAAGCCTTTCGTTCAGGAATTGGTTCGTTGGTCGGATTTTTAACATCTGTTATCGTCAAAGGTGTTGTCATGATTGTTATGATCGGTATTTTCATCTTCTTCGTCACATAAAAGACAAGATAATTGAATGACTATGGGAAGTTTGATAATCTTGAAGGGTAGGAAAGAATTCAATCATTCAAGGAGGAATTGGAAATGGCTTATAAATTACCTGAATTGCCTTATGCATATGATGCACTAGCACCACACATCGACAAAGAAACGATGGAAATTCACCACACGAAGCATCATAATACGTACGTTACCAATGTAAATAATGCATTGGAAGGACATGCTGATCTTGCTGCTAAATCTGTTGAAGAGCTTATCTCAGATTTGAATGCAGTTCCTGAAGATATCCGTACTGCAGTTCGCAATAATGGCGGAGGTCATGCGAACCACTCCTTATTCTGGACACTTCTTTCACCAAACGGTGGCGGAGCGCCAACTGGTGCTCTAGCTGAAGCAATTGACAAGAAGTTCGGAAGCTTAGACAAATTCAAAGAAGAGTTTGCGAATGCTGCAAAAACTCGCTTTGGTTCTGGATGGGCTTGGCTAGTTCTTGATAACGGAGAACTTTCAATCATGTCTACACCAAACCAGGACAATCCATTAATGGAAGGTAAGACTCCACTTCTTGGCCTTGACGTTTGGGAGCATGCTTATTACTTAAACTATCAAAACCGTCGTCCTGATTACATTTCAGCATTTTGGAATGTTGTTAACTGGGATGAAGTACAAAAGCATTATACAGAAAATAAGTAAGTGAATGATGCAACCAAGCACACATCTTGTTCGTCAAGATGTGTGCTTTTTCGTTTTTAATGCTATAATTCATTTGATGTGCACCTAATGAAGGAGGGGGAAAACGTGAGGAAAAATCAGCGTAAAGTCGATCAGGCAAAAGTACGCCAGCGCAAATTGACTTCCTTCAGAATGAACTTTTTGTTCTTTTCTATATTCGTTTTGTTTTCGTTGCTAATTTTTCGTTTAGGATATTTGCAAATTGTTAAAGGGGAAGAATATAAGAGTGAATTAGAACGTAAAGAAGAAATCGCAGTAAACACAAGTGTTCCAAGAGGCCGGATTTTTGATCGGAGCGGTCATTTGCTCGTTGATAACGAACCACGAAATGCGATTACATATACGAAGACAACTTCTACAACGTCTGAAGAGATGTTGAAAACTGCTAAAAAACTTGCGAAGTTAATTGACAAACCTACGACGAGAGTCACTCTGGGTGACAAAAAAGACTTTTGGATTCTGTTACATCCTGATGAAGCGATGGAAAAAGTTACGGAGGAAGAGCAGTTGGCGCTTCAAAATGACGAATCCATCTCAAAAAAGGATGCGCAACGTGAAATTACGAAGATGACACGGGATCGCATTACAGACGAAGAATTGGATTCATTTACAGAAAGTGAGCTTGAAGTGCTCGCGATTTACAGGGAAATGATGTCAGGGTACGCCTACACTCCGCAAATCGTTAAGAGTGAGGATGTGACCGATATAGAATTTGCAACGGTCTCTGAACAACTTGGATCACTTCCGGGAGTCAATACGACAACAGATTGGGAACGTGTCAAGATGTCAGATAGCGCAATCCTTGGAACGACGACTAGCCCGTTAGAAGGAATTCCTAAAACTGATCTGGACTATTTCCTATCACGTGGTTATTCGCGGAATGACCGAGTAGGTAAAAGTTACATTGAACGATATTATGAAGATTTGCTAAAAGGTCAGAAGACAGTTGTGAAAAATATTAAGGATAGAACTGGGAGAGTCGTAGAAACCAAAACAGTTCGTGAAGGGGAACCAGGAAAAGATCTGATGTTGACATTGGATACTGAACTGCAATCAAATCTTGAAAAAATTGTGGAAGATAATTTGTTGAAAGCAAAACGAATGGGTGGCTCTCAATTATTAGATCGAGCCTTCTTAGTGATGATGGACCCGAATACAGGTGAAGTATTGTCCATGGTTGGAAAAAGGATTGTGAAAGACAAAGAAACGGGTAAATTATCAGTACAAGACTACACATTCGGTACGTTCAGTACGTCATATGAAGTGGGATCGACTGTGAAGTTAGCTACTGTTTTAAGTGGTTATCAGCATGATGCATTGCGTATAGGAGAAACGAAAATTGATGAACCTATCTATGTAGGTAAACAACGCAAAGCATCTCTTTTTAACCAAAATTCCCGTATTCCCGTTAATGACATTGAAGCACTTGGACGCTCCTCCAACGTGTACATGTTCAAAATTGCAATGGATATAGCAAACTATAATTATGTAAAAGGCGGTAGCTTGAAAATCGATTTTGATGCATTCAACAAATTACGAGACAGTTATGCCTCATTCGGTTTAGGTGTTAAAACAGGAATCGATTTGCCAGGCGAAGTGTCTGGGTCATCACCAGAACCAAACCGCAAAGAACCTGGTAAATTACTCGACTTATCAATTGGGCAGTATGATACGTACACCCCCCTTCAACTTGCGCAGTATGTTTCCACTGTTGCAAATGGTGGTTATAGAATTGCACCACAAGTACTGAAGGCTGTATATGAGCCTTCAAAAGATGGGAAAGAATTTGGAGCTCTCTTGGAACAGAATGATCCGAAGATTCTCAACCGAATTAATAATACTCCTGAAGAAATTGACCGAGTTAAAAAAGGGATGCATTATACGTACTATCAGCCAAAGGGAACTGCATACAACATTTTCCAAGGTGAAGATTTCGATGCTGCAGGGAAAACGGGTACTGCACAGGCAGGGTATTATGAAGGCGAAGACCGATCTCTATGGGGGACTCAAACAGTTTCTGTGGCTCACGTAGGTTTTGCTCCATATGAGAACCCTGAAATTGCATATTCCGTTATTGTGCCGCACGTGTCAACCTATACAACTGGTTATGCCCATCCGAATAATGACATTGCCCAAGCGGCTGTCAAAGAGTATTTTGCACTGAAGAAAAAAAGAGCTGAGTCTGAAATTTTCTCTACAGAGACACAGACTATTAAGCCGCCGATAAAAGTGGAAGCCGGAACTGAAAAATAGAATTCGAAAATAAAAAGACAAGCTTAGTGATACTAAGCTTGTCTTTTTATTATTGCTTTACAGTTGTAAGTTCTTTGGCAAGTTCTGCAAAATCCATAGATGAATCCACTTCGTGCTGCCCAATTTGCATCTTTCCGGATAAACCATTCTTTGTTAGATACCCTTCAAATTCTGATGCGCTTTTGATGATTCCCGATTTTTCAAGTGAATCAGAAGCATCTTTAGAAGTATCACCGGATGATAGGGTGAGAATCATCTTGATACCAGATTCCTTATTCCCAGATTCGTCGGACTTTTGAGTTGATACTGTAGTTTCTTTATCAGCTTTGGTTCCTTTTTGAGCATCCGCTAAAGCAGCTTTAACAGTCGCTAATTCTCGATTGAGCTCTGCAATTGCCTTGTCCTGATTCACATACTCTTTGTCTTCTGAAGAAATATCCCCGTTAGTGAAAAATAAAACAGCGCCTGCAGTTAAACATCCGACGCCTATAAGTTGGAGGAGTTGTCGAATCATACGCGCACACCTTTCGAGCGAAGGACTGAGAGTACCTGTTCAGAAGGGAGGGAAGAGCGTTTGGATATATCCTCAATAGAGTATCCTTGACCGTGAAGCGCAATAATCTGGCTTACGATAATCGTATGTACCGGTTTTGGCATTTCGGTAGATCGGGATGAATGAGTGAGGGGGGCAGGCTCTACCATTAGCTCCTCTTCTAGTGCTTTCAACCTTTTTTTCAAGTGGCTAGTTTCTTGGTGTAAACTGATTGAAATATTTTCGATTTCGTCGGTATTCGATTGTTTTGATCCAAAAAAGATGGAGACGAATAAAGCGATTATCCCGACAATCATAAGGGTGATAGGCAGTGACACATTAGCGCCCTCCTTGGTTAGTTAGTTTACTTAATGGTACCATATCAAAAACCAATTAGGAATTTTGATTTCTTGCTAGACAATCATTGGATTTATGATACAATAGAACAGTCGTATAAATCATGCTCATAAATACTCTACTATCGCTGATGAGTGGGAGGGACAACAATGCGCGTAAATATTACACTTGCTTGCACAGAATGTGGTGAGCGTAACTATATCACAAAGAAAAACAAGCGTAACAATCCAGAACGTCTTGAAATGAAAAAATATTGCTCACGTGAAATGAAGCAAACGCTTCACCGTGAAACGAAATAATTGCTCATGCCAAAACCTATCACGGTTTTGGTTTTTTCTTTCAAAAAGAAGGGAAGAGAGTATATAATGAAAACTATAATCAGGAAAAATTGTTTATTGAAATTGAAAAATATGTCTGCGGATGAATATAAAAGAAAGTCAGATTGTATACGTTTGCGCTTCCTTGAAACCGCAGAATTTATAAAAGCTGAAACGGTAGCTATTACTATGTCACGTTCGACTGAAGTTCAAACACGTACAATTATTGAAGCTTGTTGGAAATTAGGTAAAAATGTTGTAGTTCCGAAATGTAATCCGGAACAAAAAACAATGGATTTTAAAAAAATTACTTCCTTTCAACAACTAGAGACAGTTTACTTGGATTTACAAGAACCTAATCCATTCATAACAGAATCTGTGAATAAGTTTGAAATCGATTTACTGATTGTTCCCGGAGTTGTGTTCACAAAAGAGGGGTACCGCATAGGCTATGGAGGCGGTTATTATGATCGTTATCTTTCAACCTACACCGGAGAAACTGTAGCCTTAGCTTTTGAACTTCAGCTTGTCGACCAATTACCGATTGAAAGTCATGATATACCAGTGAAGAAAATAATCACAGAAGAGCGTGAAATTCAATGCAACAAACAGGATTGAAAGAATTTTGGGACGTCATAAGACTTATGAAGCGTTTTGGTGCATATATCTATACGGGTGATAGAAGAGCAGATATATTATTAATGCAGTCAGAATTGAAAGATTTGTATGATGACAATCTTATCATGAAAGAGGACTATATCAGTGCATCATTACTCATACGAAATGAGTTGTCTAAATGTGTGGAAACTCCTGAAAAGTAACCACATCATTCCAATGAATTTTGTTAAAGTGAAACTTTTGTGTGTCCTAAAACGTTAAAATAAGGAGATACATGTTTACGATTTAGAAAGGACGAGATGGAATGAGTAGAATTAACTGGCCGAAACACTCTGTGCTAGTGATTGCAGTTCTTGCAACCTGGCTAACAACCTACTTCGGTTATTTGACAAGTTTTAATATGAGTATAGACAACATGGTTCAACAATTCATTCTCTTTATAAACCCGCTTAGTTTTTTATTGTTAGTTTATGGAGTAGCACTATTCATCAAAACAACGAAACGCCGTAATATTTATATAATTACTGTCAGTGCGTTAACATCGATTGTAATGTTTGCAAACGCAGTGTTTTATCGTTTCTTCAGTGATTTCATAACGATTCCAACGCTTTTCCAAACAAATAACTTCGGAGACTTGTCTTCATCGGTTATGGCAAACATTCACGGAACTGATATTTTCTTTTTCACGGATGTAATTATTGTGGCACTTGCTGTGAAATTTATTCCTCAGCCGACTGAGACTGTAAATCAATTCAAAATGAGTCGTCGGTTATATTTCATCGCAACAGCAGCTTTGTTCATGGTGAACTTAGGTCTTGCTGAAGCAGAGCGTCCTCAATTATTGACACGAAGTTTTGACCGCGAACTACTTGTGAAAAACATTGGTACGTACAACTATCACATTTATGACTTGATCATCCAGTCGAAGTCGCATGCACAGCGTGTCCTGGCTGATGGCAGTGAGCTTTCTGAAGTTGAAAACTATGTACATGCGAACCACAAAGAACCAAGTGTAGAAATGTTCGAAGATGCAAAAGGTCGTAATATTATTACAATCTCTCTTGAATCCCTACAAAGTTTTGTTATTAACGAAGAAATGGATGGTCATGAGATTACACCATTCCTTAACGAATTGACAAAGGATAAAGATACTTTCTACTTCGATAACTTCTACCACCAAACAGGATTAGGTAAAACATCGGATGCAGAATTCATTGTAGAAAACTCGATATATCCGAGAAATGGTAGTGCCGTGTTCTTTACACACAGTGGTAATACATTCGATTCTATGTCAGAAAAACTAGCTGACAATGGTTACTTTACTAACGTTATGCACGCGAATAACCGGAGCTTCTGGAACCGTGACATCATGTACAAAGCACTTGGTATAGAAAAGTTCTATGATGTGGAAAGCTACGATATTGGTGAAGGTCAAGCTGTAAACTGGGGAATGAAAGATATTCCATACTTTGAACAGTCTGTACAGATGATGAAAGAGATGCCACAGCCATTTTCTACTCGGATGCTGACTTTAACCAATCACCATCCTTTCGATTTGGATGATGAGGATATGCTAATTCCTCCATACACATCAAATTCGAAAACATTAAACAAATACTTCCAAACTTCTCGCTACTTGGATGAATCAATCAAAGTATTTTTCGAAGAACTTAAAGCAAATGGTCTATACGATAATTCTATTATTGTGATGTATGGTGATCACTACGGTATTTCTGAGAACCATAATAAAGCAATGGGAATGTATTTGAATAAAGAGATTACGCCGTATGATAATGCTGAACTTCAAAAAGTTCCATTCTTCATTCACATTCCTGGCAATGGTAAAGGGAAAGTGATGCATGAACTTGCAGGTCAAATGGACATTCGTCCAACAGTACTAAATTTGGCCGGAATTGATACGAAAGATGATTTACAGTTCGGTTCTGACTTGTTCTCGAAAGAACATGAGGACTTTGTAATATTTAGAGACGGCAGATTTATAACTGACAAATACGTTTATGCACATGAGGTTTGTTATGATGCTGAAACGGGTGAACCGACAGATAGAGAGCTATGTGCGCCTTATGTAGAGCGAGCAAGCAAAGAGCTTGAGTACTCAGATACCATCATTAACGGTGACTTGCTAAGATTTAAAGATGGGCAAGGTAATCATTCAGAACAGCAGACAGAAATAAAAGGTGAAGAATAAAAAATAACCCGATTGCGAGCTATACCGCGCAATCGGGTTTTGTGTGTTGTCTAATATGGAGATAAAAAAAGAAAACATCTTTTGCAATTAAGCAAAAGATGTTTTTCGATTGACATTAATGTAGGGATGGTGGATAGCCTTGGAAAACAATTGTAGCAATTGTAAAGCCACCAAAAATTACGGCTGCCAATAGGTTAAATACAATACTGAGCAAATTACGCTCTTTGAATCCTTGCACGGTACCAACTACAGCTAAAATTGCAATAAGACCAAAAATAACCATTAAAAGATTCATGAATGATGACACTCCTTTCAAAAAAGAACAGATGAATGCCTAGTTAGCAATACTCACCTTCTATTGTACTGTTTCGGTGATAGTTTGTCGAGTTGTAAACGTGACGATTGTTTGAAATTTTTGCAAGGATTCCGTACTATAAAGTAGAGGAGGCGATTCTTATGAAAATTAAAACCTTACCGCTCGGTCCTATACAAGCGAATTGTTATCTGATTAGTAATCCCGACGGTAATTGCCTAATAATCGATCCAGGAGAAGAGCCAGAGAAAATTATTGAAGCAATCGAAGCTGCAAATATGAAGCCGATAGGGATTTTACTGACACATGCTCACTTCGATCATATTGGAGCACTTGAGCCGATACGTAAGCAATACGACATTCCGGTATACATCCATAAAGATGAAAATTTATGGTTGCGCAATCCAGAGTTAAATGGATCTGCGAAATATCCAATGTTAACACCTGTTGTATGTCAACTGGCAGATCATATTATTGAACGTGAGGGCTCAATGCAACTTGGTCCCTTTGAATTCGAAGTACGTCATACTCCAGGCCACTCACCAGGAAGCGTAAGTTACGTCTTCCATGATAATCGGTTCGTTATTGTCGGAGACACGTTGTTCCGCCAAGGAGTTGGTCGTACAGACCTTCCTGGAGGGAACACACATCAATTGCTGACAGCGATTGAGCAGAAGTTATTAACTTTAGATGAAGATTATAAAGTCTACCCGGGTCATGGGCCCAAAACAACTCCTAAAGACGAGATGGACTCAAATCCATTTCTAAATGGATTTTAAAAAAACAGCCGAATTTCGGCTGTTTTTACTTTTAGTGTCCTGCTCCTGGTACGTGAATGAATGTTGCATAGTACGTGAACCCAACTGTAAATAACATTAAGTACGCGCCAAACATATACAAGTACATTCTTTCCGTAAGTTTCATGTAGCCGAGCAGCATGAAGAAAATAGTACTTGCGACAAATAAAAGTGCGACTTGGTCCATGTGACCAACAAAAAACATAACTGCGAAAATCCCTGTCCAGAAACCACACAGCTTGAACATATTATCCATAAGTGCGTCCCTCCTTACAACAATACAATAAACTCCTCTCTATTATATAGGATAGTGTTGTCAAAAGTAAACTCAAAGTAAAGGGCACGATGTGACAGATCCGTGATTTTAAAATAATTTAAATTAAATGAAAATTGAATCGACATACGACTATGGGTATCCAAAATGTTACTTTCGCTCAAACTATTCCTTTTTGTCATAAGGGGCATTATACTATGGGCAAGACATAAAGCGGTCTTATGTTTATAGAGAGAGGGGTGTACATGGAAACTCAAGAAAATGTGATCGAACAAAAATGCTTTCAACTATTGCAAAAAGCAATTGATGTGGATGCAACAGATATTCACCTTGTGCCAACTGAAGATGGTTATGGCTTGTTCCACAAAAAAAGTACAAAGCTGGAACGGATCGGTAAACTCCCCCCACAGTTAGCGACCCGTATGATTTCTTTTTACAAATTTCTATCTTCCCTCGATATTAGTGACCGCCGAAAACCTCAAAGCGGTTCTTTCCACAAACAATTCAACAAAAGTAACTACTCATTTCGTATTTCAACAATTCCATCCATACATTTAAATGAAAGTGCAGTTATACGAATTCAACAACATGACCGGATTGTATCACTTGATCAATTATGTATCGAACCATCATGGGCTGAAATGCTGAAAAACTCTATTACTCAGCAACAAGGGCTTTTCATGATCACAGGTCCAACTGGCTCCGGCAAGACCACGACAATCTATTCGTTAACTGCACACTGTGTTAATGAGTTAGAGCGTCACGTAATTACGTTAGAAGATCCAGTTGAAAATCCTCATAATCATTTACTACAAATTCAAGTGAATGAACGAGCGGGTATGTCTTATGCAGCTGGACTTAAAGCGATTCTACGTCATTCGCCGGATGTTATTATGATCGGTGAAATTCGCGATGCTGAAACAGCGAAAATTGCTGTGCAAGCATCTTTAACTGGTCACTTAGTTTTAACTACCGTCCACGCAAAAGATCCTTTAGGCTGCTTTTACAGGATGATGGATTTCGGTATTTCAGCAGAGGAGCTACGGCAGACGGCTGTTTGCATATCAGCTCAGCGTCTCATTCGTAAATCTGATGGCGAACTGGCTGCTGTTTTTGAGATTTATCAAGATGAAGAATTAGAGTATCTTAAAGACTCACTTAGTAAGAAAGAACCGATTTATCTCTCTGAAGAAGGGAGCGTAGAGGCAGTTGCGAGAAAATACAGTAGCTCCAGCTATTCACCATAAGCGTTGGTTTTCACTCAAAAGGGACTCGTTATTCGTTGTAAAAAACAAGTCGATGTTTCTTTTGCGTGCTTCTGAATTACTGCAGGAAGGCTATACCATTCATGAATGTTTTTCGTTATTGCTTCCTCATCACAGTTTAAATAGTTTGAGCTTGATACAAGAAATCGATGACATTTTTAGAGGAGGAGCCAACGTTTCAGAAGTACTCAGAGTTCTCGGATTTCCAGACAGGATATTATTGTCCGTGGAGTTGTCCGAGACTGATGGAAGGTTAGCAGAAGCCTTGAATGGTGCGTCCCTTCGTCTAGAAGCAGCACAACTAAGAAAACAGAAATTCATTCAAGCAGCGACTTACCCAGTTGTACTCATGTTTGCGATGGCGTTATTGCTAATTGCATTCAAGATTTATTTTTTACCGAACTTCGAGACGCTAGCAACTTCGCGATCGGTGACAACACAAGGTATTGAAAAGTACTTACCCCGTGTTGTAGCGAAGGCACCTGATATGTTATTAGGAGGAATCGCAGTTGGTGGGGCTTTGTTAGTATTTACTAGAGTCTATTTGAAACGATTAAGTCCAGCAGCAAAAATCAAAAGAGTAGTAGCGCTTCCGTTAGTTGGTGAAATGTATAGAAGCATTTTGACGCGATTATTTGCTTCTGAAACCGGAAACTTACTCGCAGCGGGTAATTCAATTCAAGAAGCTATGACTATTTTAACGAAACAAAAAACGGATCCTATTCTAGCGCAAGTTGCACAATCAATTCATGAAGAAGCAGGAAAAGGACAACCATTTCATATCGCGATAAATCTTACAGATGGACTTACGCGAGACTTATCGTTCTTTGCAAAACACGGATCTGACAGTGGCCATTTAGCTAAGGAATTGTTGCTCTATAGTGAGCAGTTAGGGAGCACAATCGATCGAAAGGTGAATCGGATGATGGCCATGTTGCAACCAGTTTTGTTTGTCGCTCTAGCCGTTTGTATAATCGCAGCTTATTTAGCACTTTTATTGCCCGTGTACGGAATGATAAAAAACATGTAAAAGGAGCAAATTCAATGAAATTTCTACGCAATGAGAAAGCATTCACTTTAATAGAAATGATGATTGTACTATTAATTATTTCTGTGCTGATTTTAGTTGCGATTCCTAACGTAACAAAGCACTCGAAATCCATTGACACAAAGGGATGTGATGCCTACTTGAAAATGGTGGAAGGGCAAGTGCAGGCTTACAAAATGGATACGAAACAAATTCCTACTAGTCTTGATGATTTAACTGCTAAAGACTATTTACCTGCAGAGGCGAAATGTCCGGATGGTACCGAGCTAACAATAAATGCTGAGGGAAAAGTGATTAATCCTAAATCAGCTTCTGGAACTGAATGAACAACTCGGTTGAACAAGGTATGACGTTTTTGGAGTTGCTCCTGGTACTCACAATCTTAGGGGTACTAACTGCAATTATTATGCCGGTTAGCAGTGGCTGGACAACCGTGCAGTCGGAACGGGACGGGCTAGAAGCATTTAAGGCGACGATTCAAAAGATGCAGGCATATTCAATTGCGCATCAAACGACTACGTGGCTTAGTTTCACGAATGATGGGAAAACGTATTCGGTGACGTACTCTGATACTAATGTGATGACAATAACCAACTTTCCACCAACCTTAAAATTTGACAACACGAGTACATTACGGAATATCAGTTTTCAGAAAAACGGAAATATGTATAAAACAGGGACCATGACTTTTGAAACTTCAAGCGGATTGAAAAAGATTAAATTTCAGTTCCAAAGGGGGAGGATGCTACTCTATGAATGAATCGGGTTATTCCTGGCCGGAAGCCATTTTAACTTTAACTATTATGATGGTCATTTTTAGTACGTTACTGCCTTTATCGTTTAGGATGCTATCAGGATTAGAAAACAAAAAACATGAGATGAGAGCAAAAGAAACGATGTATCAAGGGGCTTTGCTCTATACGACTTATGGAATTAGCGAAGGAGTTCGAACTGAAGACGGTACCGAATATGAATGGACAGTAGTAAATGATCGGTTGTGCGTTAATTATCCAACAGCCAACAATACAGAAATGATTTGTATACCTTGAAGGGAGACCGGTATGAGTCAGGATATACGTTGCTTGAAAGTTTGTTTCAACTGCTCATTGCGGCCGCGTTCCTACACCTCATCATTCTGTTCCTGCTCTTTAAAGAATCCACACATAACCAGTTAACGGATAGTCAAACTACTGAATGGGAGCTGTTTATGGTGGATTTGCAAACAGATCTCTCGGCAGTGAAAACGATTGGCGTCAACACTGATGGAACGGTTTTAACCGCCTTTATGATGGATACATCTGCTAATACCGAGTATAGCAACGTAGGTGGTGTCATACGAAGGAGAGTTGGAAGTCAGGGTCATGTTCCATTGCTAACAAATGTACAAAAAGTAAATTTCGTTGATGAAGGTCCATTACTCGTAGTCTCTGTAACGCTTCAAGATGGTACCAAACGCCAAAGGAGGGTTGCGGTTGGTCTTAGTGAAAGATGAACATGGGGTCGTCCTTTTAATGGCACTTGCATTATTATTTTTCGTCTCCCTCTTTCTTTTTACATTCGTTTCGTGGCATGATAGTTTATATGGAACGTATGATTCGCTGGGAACGGTTTATGAGAAGGCAGCGATAACAAAAATGCAGGGCGGATGATTTTATGAACAAAGTATACCTAGTTGGATTCATGGGGTGTGGAAAAAGTGCAATCGGAAAGCGATTGAGTTTTTTCACAAAGCTCCCCTTTTATGACATGGATCATGAAATCGTACAGAAAACAGGTATGACGATCCCACAAATTTTTGAAACCTTTGGGGAAGAACGATTTCGTGAGATGGAAACGGAATTTCTTCAAACCTTTCGAGACGAAAAGTGTATCATCGCAACGGGTGGTGGTGTTGCTATGCGTAAAGAAAATCGAAAGCTCATGCGTGCAACTGGACTGGTGTTTTTCCTTGACGCCCCTTTTCGAGATATCTGGCGAAGGATTGCAACGGATAAAAACAGGCCAATTGTTCAGCGCTCATCCCGTGCAGAAATCGAGCAACTTTACCACAAACGCTACGATGCGTATAAACAATCTGCACATTTCATAGTTCAGACAAGGCAGCGATCTCTTAGTAAAGTCACAGAGTACATCGCATTCCAAATGGAACGTTTATCTAGTGAGACAGATTCAATTGAAATCCCTTAAGATCCATTAAGCGGCTCTCAAAAGTAATTGCACTTCAATCGGCAAACTGGTAAGATAGGGTCGAAAGATATTAGTTTTCGGAATCTTAAACTATCTTGCAACAATTGAATAGTGCGGATGAATGCATGGGGAGAGAGCGCACAAAGCGCCGCCGAAGGAGCAAGTGACAACGTCATGAATCTCTCAGGCAAAAAGACTCATGTTGGACGCATCTCTGAACAGTGTTGGTCAATTGTGGCCGACCTCTGAAGTTAGCTTCCGCAGTATGGAGCGTTCAGAAGGATGGACAGGGGCTCTCTTTTAAAAAAGGGGGTCTCTTTCTTTTTTTTAGATGAATGGGGGAGATTGTGTTGTCAGGAACTTTAAAACGAACACCGCTTTTTGATAGTTATGTGCGGTATAATGGAAAAACTATCGATTTTGGTGGTTGGGAACTACCAGTCCAGTTTTCTAGCATAAAAGCAGAACATGAAGCTGTACGAACAAACGCTGGACTCTTCGATGTATCCCACATGGGTGAAGTTCTCGTGAGTGGAGAAGGCGCATTACCTTTCTTGCAAAAGCTTGTGACGAATGATGTTGCAAAATTAGTAGACGGGCAAGCGCAGTATACTGCTATGTGTTATGAAGATGGCGGCACAATCGATGATTTGTTAATCTATAAACGGGGAGAAAACGACTATCTTTTAGTTGTAAATGCATCCAATATTGAAAAAGATGTTAGCTGGATGAAAGAACAGGCTAATGAAGACGTGCAAATTGACAATCAGTCGGAGAACTGGGCGTTACTTGCATTGCAAGGACCTAAAGCAGAAACCATTCTACAACGCCTTACAGATGAACCACTGGCAGAAATTCGTTTCTTCCGTTTTAAAGACAATGTGGATATTGCTGGTGAAAAAACGTTGTTATCGCGTACCGGATACACTGGAGAAAATGGTTTTGAAATCTACTGTTCTCCTGAAGCGGCAATTATTCTCTGGGATCGAATATTGACCGAAGGGAAAGAAGATGGATTAGTTCCAGCAGGTCTCGGTGCAAGGGACACACTTCGTTTTGAAGCGGGTTTACCATTGTACGGACAAGAATTGTCGAAAGAAATATCACCACTGGAAGCTGGACTTGGTTTTGTTGTGAAATTGAAAAAGGAAGAGGACTTCCTCGGTAAATCAGTTTTGTCTGCACAAAAGCAAGATGGCGTTCCGCGCAAACTTGTCGGAATTGAAATGATAGACAAAGGAATTCCGCGTACCGGATATCCCGTTTATCACAATGACGAATTGGTCGGTGAAGTAACGACTGGAACACAATCTCCTACATTGAAAAAAAATATAGGCTTTGCGCTAGTGAACCAAGATGTATCTGAACTTGGACAAGAACTTGAAGTGGAAGTCAGAAATAAAAAGCTGAAAGCTCTAATTATAGAAACACCATTTTATAAGCGCTCATGAAGTGAAACGGATACTATTTCCGTACAAAGGGAAAGAGGGGAACTATTTATGATGCATCGTTATATGCCAATGACTGAAGCCGATCGTGAAGAAATGTTGAATGTTATCGGAATTTCTTCCGTCGACGAACTGTTCGCAGACATACCTGAAAGTGTTCGTTTCACTAGGGATTTAGCCATTAAGGAAGCAAAATCCGAATCTGCATTACTTAAAGAGCTTTCTAGATTAGCAGCGAAAAATGCGGATTCCAAACAGTATGCATCCTTCCTTGGAGCAGGCGTTTATGATCACTACAAGCCAATCATTGTCGACCATGTTATTTCTAGATCTGAATTTTACACAGCATATACGCCGTATCAACCGGAAATTTCTCAAGGGGAACTTCAAGCGATTTTTGAATTCCAGACGATGATTTGTGAGTTAACGGGTATGGATCTTGCAAATTCCTCTATGTATGATGGCGGTACTGCGCTTGCTGAAGCCGGAACCCTTGCTGCAGGACATACGAAAAGAAAGAAACTACTCGTTTCTGCAGCCGTTCATCCGGAATCCCGAGATGTAGTTCGCTCATACGCGGATGGTCAGCAGATTGAAGTAATCACAATTCCGCAAAAAGATGGCGTGACAGATGTCGAAGAATTAAAGAAATTGTTGGCTGATGATACGGCTGCTGTTCTGGTGCAATATCCAAACTTCTTCGGTCAAGTTGAAGAATTACAGGCGATCGGTGAGTTAGCGCACGACAATGGTGCTTTGTTTGTCGTATCATCCAATCCATTGGCACTTGGTATTTTAACACCTCCAGGCGAACTCGGGGCAGACATCACAGTTGGGGATGCACAACCCTTCGGTATCCCTGAGCAGTTCGGTGGGCCGCATTGCGGCTATTTCGCAGTAACTAAGAAACTTATGCGTAAAGTTCCAGGACGTCTTGTCGGCGAAACGACAGATGATCAAGGTCGACGGGGCTATGTACTTACATTGCAAGCACGTGAACAGCATATTCGCCGCGATAAAGCCACTTCCAATATTTGTTCAAACCAAGCGTTGAACGCACTTGCAGCTTCTGTCGCGATGACAGCTCTAGGTAAAACTGGTGCACGTGAAATTGCCTACCAAAACTATGCAAAAACTCATTATGCTAAGCAAGCATTTGAAAAAGCTGGTTTTACAGTTCTTGGAGGGAATTCACACTTTAACGAAATCGTAGTAGATTGCAAGCGTTCAGTGAAAGAGTTGAACAAACAATTGCTAGAGCAAGGTATTATCGGCGGATATGATCTCAGTTTGACATATGAAGGAATGGGAAATCACGCATTATTTGCAGTGACTGAGCAACGGACGAAAGAAGAGATTGATGCACTTGTGCAGGAAATGGAGGCCGTCCATGCATAACGAAAACCAACCACTCATTTTTGAAGTCTCAAAACCAGGACGTATTGGATACAGCCTAACTGATTTGGATGTTCCTCAAGTAGATTTGTCAGCGCTCCTGCCCGATTCGTTAGTTCGTAAAGAAGATGCTGCACTTCCAGAAGTTTCTGAGTTGGATATCATGCGTCACTATACCGCTTTATCGAACCGAAATCATGGAGTTGACACAGGGTTTTATCCGCTGGGATCATGTACGATGAAATACAATCCGAAAATAAACGAAGCGGTTGCTCGAATTCCAGGTTTTGCGAACATTCATCCATTGCAAGATGAGTCAACTGTACAAGGTGCAATGGAAATTGCCTACGATTTGCAAGAACATCTATGTGAAATTACAGGTATGGATGAAGTTACACTTCAACCAGCAGCTGGAGCACATGGTGAGTGGACTGCATTGATGATGATTCGTGCATTCCATGAAGCAAATGGAGATACAGGGCGTACTAAAGTGCTCGTTCCAGACTCTGCACACGGAACGAATCCAGCATCTGCAACGGTTGCAGGATTTGATACGGTTACCGTTAACTCTGATGAAAACGGTCTTGTGGATATCGAAGACTTAAAGGCGAAGGTTGGAGACGATACTGCGGCTCTAATGTTAACAAATCCGAATACTCTTGGTCTTTTTGAAGAACACATTATGGAAATGGCCAAAATCGTCCACGGCGCAGGTGGGAAGTTATATTACGATGGCGCCAACTTGAATGCAGTCATGTCAAAGGCTCGACCTGGTGATATGGGCTTTGATGCAGTTCACTTAAACTTGCATAAAACGTTCACAGGGCCACACGGCGGTGGCGGTCCAGGTTCTGGTCCAGTTGGTGTGAAGAAAGATCTAGTTGCTTTCTTGCCAAAACCTGTATTAGAAAAGAACGATGGTGTCTACACATTCAACTACGACGTTCCACAATCCATTGGTCGTGTAAAGCCGTTTTACGGGAACTTCGGAATATACTTGCGTGCTTATACGTACATCCGCTCGATGGGACCAGATGGTTTGAAAGCAGTCACGGAGAATGCAGTTCTGAATGCGAACTATATGATGCGTCGTTTGGAGCCATTTTTCGATCTTCCATATACACAGCACTGTAAGCATGAGTTTGTTTTATCAGGGCGTCGTCAGAAAAAACTTGGTGTTCGGACGCTCGATATGGCGAAGCGACTGCTCGATTTTGGATTCCATCCACCAACAGTCTACTTCCCACTCAATGTCGAAGAAGGCATGATGATCGAGCCAACTGAAACAGAGTCTAAAGAGACGCTCGATTCCTTTATCGATGCGATGATTCAAATCGCAAAAGAAGTGGAAGAAAACCCTGGAATCGTTCAAGAAGCACCTCATACAACAGTCATTAATCGTTTGGATGAAACGAAAGCTGCGCGTAAGCCAGTACTTCGTTACACTCCTGCAACGGAAGAAGAATTAGTGAAAGCATAAAAAAAGGACCGAAGCGAAAGCTTCGGTCTTCAGGCTGTAGACAAACTCCAGAAATCACGGGGTTTGTCTACAGTCTTTTTCTTTTACAATAGTATTGACTAGGAAAAGTTGATTTCCGCTCCGAGCGGACGCTTTCCGAGGG
>NZ_AZUC01000046.1 GCF_000586555.1 Sporosarcina sp. D27 | reverse complement strand
CCTCCGGAGTCGCCGCTCTCCTCTACAATCAACAGGATCTCCCAACTATCAAATGAGGTGATGGAAATGATGACGAAGAATCAATTTAATGAACGGGAACAGATGGAAATGCTTACAATCGAACAGTTAGTTCCACAAGACCATCTGGTTCGTAAATTAGATGCAGCAATTGATTTTTCTTTCATTTATCCATTGGTTGAAGATCTATATTCACTATTTCGAAGACCCAGCATAGATCCAGTTGTACTCATTAAAATGACATTCATTCAATATACCTTTGGTATTCGATAGATGCGTCAGACCAACAAAGAAATTGAAACCGATATGGCCTATCGCTGGTTTCTTGGATTCAGTTTTCACACAGAGGTTCCACATTTCTCTACGTTCGGAAAAAACTACGTCCGCCGTTTTGCAGATACAGATTTATTCGAACAGATCTTTTATCGAGTACTAAAGAAAGTCGCAGATCGTGGGCTACTTCGATCGGAACATGTCTTTATCGATTCGACACACGTGAAAGCAAGTGCAAACAAACGGAAGTTCCAAAAGAAAGTCGTCCTTAAAGAGAGCAGAGCCTATGAGCAAAAGCTTCAAGAAGAGCTCAACATAGATCGTGAGAAGAACGGGAAGAAACCATTTCCACCAGAGAAGTTTGAAAAGTACGAGCATAAAGAAATCAAGGAGTCTACAACGGATCCGGAAAGTGGCTACTACGTAAAAGATGAGCGGACAAAGCAGTTTGCTTATTCGTTTCACGCCGCCACGGATGAAAGAGGTTTTGTGCTCGCAAATATCGTCACTCCCGGTAATGTTCACGATAGTAATATGCTTCAACCGCTCGTCCAAAAAATTATCGATAAGGTAAAGCGTGCACTGGCTGTCGCCGCCTATAAGACACCAGCTATTGCAAACTTTCTCCTGGAAAATCAGATATTGCCGGTACTTCCTTATAAACGGCCTATGACAAAGGAAGGCTTCTTCAAGAAAAATGAGTACGTTTATGATGAGCATTTCGATTGTTATCTTTGTCCAGAAGGGCAAGTGCTCAATTACCGTACGACAACGAAGGAAGGGTATCGCCAATATACATCGGCACCTTCCATTTGTGCATCTTGTCCAGTAATCGATCAGTGTACGAAAAGTAAGAATCAACAAAAGCTGATTCAGCGTCATATCTGGCAAGACTATCTAGAGGTAGCAGAAGACTTGAGACACCATTATGAAATCAAAGAAATATACGGGAAACGCAAAGAGACGGTTGAAGGAGTGTTTGCCGACGCCAAAGAGAAGCATGGTATGCGATGGACAACCCTGAGGGGACTTAAAAAAATGTCTATGAAGGCGATGCTTACTTTCGCTGCCCAAAATCTGAAGAAACTTGCCAGCTGGACATGGAGCCCACCTGTGAGGGAAGATGCACATACATATGGAATGTCCTGTGCGACATCGAGTTGATTGGAGAGCAGGGCGGCGACTCCTGGGGGATCAGCGCAGCGCGAAGACCCCGCAGGAGCAAAGCGACGAGGAGGCTGAGGGCAAGCCCCCTGGAAAGCGTCCGTCCCGGAACGGAAATCAACGACTCTTGACCAGTTGCAGATTTATACGCTCAAAAATCAAAAGGGTTGGAAATCATTTCGATTTCCAACCCTTTTACTCTTTTATTTTTTACTTTTTACTTTACCTGACCACGTACGGAATCCACCTTGTAAATGGTAAAGCTGCGTATAATCTTTCTTTTTCAAGAAAAGAGCTGTTCGCGCGCTTTTACCTCCATTTTGATCATACAGGTAGACGGGTTTGTCAGCACGGATTTCTTTAAACCTTTGACGCAGTTGCGTGTACGGAATGTTGCGGGCACCTAATATATGACCTGCATCAAAATCTTTTGGTTCGCGTACATCAATCAGCTGTGCTTTCCTGTAACCTTCAATGAATTGCTCTTGAGTCAAATTCGTAACCGCTTTGCGGAGGCGAAGAGCCGTAATGACGAAATAAGCAATCATCACAACTAACATTCCTATTAATACATACCAATTAGCATCCAAAACATCTTTCCCCTTTCTATCTCATTCTTCATTATAAAGATTAAGTGGCACATGTTCAATTGCAATGATAAAATTGAGTTCGTTATGAAGGGAAAGGCGGGGGGAAATGGATAAAATGAGATGGAATTATATTCAGTCAGGTAAGTGTTCTCCATCATTTAATATGGCATTGGACGAAGCACTGCTCGAATGGCACAGTAAAGGGGAAATCGGTCCGGTTCTTCGTTTTTACGAATGGGACCCTGCAACGCTTTCCATCGGTTATTTTCAAAGTGTGTCTAAAGAAATAGATATCGAAGCTGTGCGACAACACGGACTCGGTTTCGTGCGAAGACCTACAGGGGGAAGAGGGGTTCTTCATGAGCACGAACTTACATACAGTGTCATTGTTTCAGAAGACTATCCAGACATGCCTGAAACCGTGACAGAAGCGTATCGTGTCATTTCAGGAGGATTACTTGAAGGGTTTCGGAATCTCGGCCTAGAGGCCTCTTTTGCAGTTCCTTCAGACCAAGTATCGGAACAACTAAAACGACCGAAAAGCGGAGTGTGTTTTGACACTTCAAGTTGGTACGAGCTCGTTGTAGAGGGGAAAAAAGTAGCAGGCAGTGCACAAACGCGTCAAAAAGGCGTAATTTTACAACACGGTGCGATTTTACTTAGTTTGGATGAAGACAAGCTTGTTTCGCTATTTAAATTTGATACTGAAGAAATTAGAGAACAAGTAAGAAAAGGACTCCCACAAAAAGCAGTCGCTATTGATCGCTTAACTGATCGTAATATCTCTGTGACAGAGTGTTCTTCAGCTTTTTCTAAAGGCTTCGAAAAAGCACTCGACATAGAACTCGTACCATACGAACTCTCTGCTGAACAACTCAAGGTTGTTAAAGAAATTGAAAATCGTAAATACGCGAATGATGAATGGACATATCGAAAGTAAAAAAGGAAGGCTCCCATCATGGAAGCCTTCCTTTTTCGTTATAGATTCACTGTACTCATTTCACTCTCAGGCGATAAAGGGGAGGGGTTAGTTAGAACTTCCTCACCATGTACTTCAATTTCAAGCAATTTGTTAAACGAAGCTATCGCTACTTCTACCTGATCATCTTCGGGCTCTTTTGTTGTTAACAATTGGAGCCATAACCCAGGGTATCCTAAGTAACGTAGCACAGGAATATTTCGCACAGCATTCGTTATTTGAAGCACTTCAAATGATACTCCAAGAACAACAGGGATCAGTAGAATTCGATTCACAATTCGTAACCAGAATGGGTCGGTCGGCACTAAGAAGTAAATGAACATCCCAACAATTACCGTGAATAGCAAGAAACTACTGCCACATCGATAATGCAAGCGTGATTGAGCTTGTACATTCTCGACAGTTAACGGAAGGTTATTTTCATAAGCATTGATGACTTTATGCTCCGCCCCATGATACTTGAAGACTCGTTTAATGAGCGGCGTCATGGATATAAGGGAAACATAACTCAATAAGAGTGTCAGTTTGAAAATCGTCTCTAACAGAATCTGAACTGTTTTTCCTGGGAAAATCGGATGGAAAAGTCCAGCAAGGAATACAGGGAATAACGTAAAGACAAACTTCCCGAATAGGAAGGAGAGTACACCTACTGCTGCAACCCCTAAAATCATTGTCAATTTAGAGGATTCTTCATCTGATTTGTCGACTTCTTCGCCTGGCATCACGTCATAATGATCACTTGCAAAAGTTAAATGCTTTGAACCAAGTCCTGCAGACTCGATTAGCGCCACAATCCCTCTGATTAAAGGGATTTTTTTCAACTTTTGACGAAGGGGGCTACTCTCTTTCAGTACGTGAAAATAATCAATTGTACCGTCTTTACGACGAATAGCGGTTACTGTATGTCGTCTTCCTCCAAACATAACGCCCTCAATAAGTGCCTGACCGCCATATGCAGGGGATTGATGATTTTTTTCCATGTACAGCCCACACTTTCTTTATAAAGTCTCAATTTTGTATCAATGTTCTCATTGTACAGGAAAATAAGCGATTGCTCCACCATCACGTTTAAAATTGAGAGAACCGGTGAGACTTGGAGCAGGAGGGACAACTATGCATATGCCTACACTTTTTTGGACCGCGCTTGTTGCTGCATTACTAACGGCTCTGAGTCTGAAGTTTTTAAAAGCATTCCATTTTGTTAAATGGTCACCAATTGGCTGGTCTCGCAAATGGAATATCCTTGCTACAGAATCACCGATTGTGAAATGGCTGGTTTTAATTATCGTACTAATTTTACTATTCATCGTACTGTATAGTGTGATGCAATTCGCTTCAAAACTACCGCCTTCAATTATGTCGATTTTACTTGCAGTATTGTTTGTTTGTGCAGTGGAATGGACGATTTCAAGACCTGATTCTGTTGGGTCTGCTTTTAAATCCGTTTCAATCCCTTTTCTTTGTCTAGCTGCCATTATTGCTAGGTTTGTCGTGGGCACATCGGTTTTCATGAAGAATGAACTGCCGAAGAAAGCCAAATAGGTTACCTCGTCTAAATGTTGTGATAAAATAGAAAGGAAAATGGCAAGGGGCTGATAGACTATGGATTTGTTGCTGCTTAATGGACCCAATTTGAATCGATTAGGAAAACGAGAACCTGATGTTTATGGGCATGAAACACTCGAGGATATTGAAGTTCGTATTCGCGAGTTATGCATGGACCATAATATCGGGTTATCGTGTTTTCAATCGAACCATGAGGGCGCTTTGATTGATCGTATTCATCAGGCGGCGGACGAGGATACATATGGAATCGTTTTTAATCCTGGCGCTTACACACATACGAGTATTGCTATTCGGGATGCCATTGCATCTGTAAACTTACCAGTTGTAGAAGTACACATTTCGAATATACATAACCGAGAGTCATTCAGGCAGACCTCTTTGCTTGCTCCTGTGTGTGCAGGGCAGATTTCGGGATTTGGAACCGATGGCTATGAGTTGGGTGCACGCGCATTGATTCGTAAAATGGAAGGGAAATGATTATTATGAAACTTACAAAACTTAGAGAGTTATTAGTTGAAAAAGATCTGGATGCTTTATTTGTTACGAGTGGCTATAATCGTCGATATATGACAGGCTTTACTGGGACTGCAGGTGTTGCGATCATTTCTAATGACGACGCAGTATTCATTACTGATTTCAGATATATGGAGCAAGCAGCAGACCAAATCAAAGATTTCCGCATTGTTCAACATGAAAAAACGATTATTGAAGAAGTTGCCCAACAAGTTGAGCAGATGAAGGTGAAGCGTTTAGGATTTGAAAAAGAAGATTTGACATTTGGTATGTATGAGCTGTATAAAAGCAAAGTAACAGCTGAGCTGATTCCAACTGCAGGTCTTGTTGAAAAACTCCGAATCATTAAGACACCTGAAGAATTGGAAGTATTGAAGCAAGCTGCAAAAATTGCTGACGATGCATTCACGCATATTTGTGGCTTCATCAAAGCTGGCATGACAGAACTCGAAGTAGCGAACGAACTGGAGTTCTTCATGCGTAAACAAGGGGCGACTTCTTCTTCATTTGATACAATTGTCGCTTCGGGTATTCGAGGTGCACTTCCTCATGGTGTTGCAACCGACAAAAAAATTGAAACTGGAGAACTCGTGACATTGGATTACGGTGCGTTGTATAATGGATACATCTCCGACATAACGCGAACAGTGGCTGTCGGTGAACCATCGGAAAAAATGCGGGAAATCTATGAGATTACCCTTGCTGCGCAGAAATTGGCAGTTGAAGGCATCAAACCAGGGATGACCGGCATCCAAGCAGATGCGATTGCACGGGATCATATTGCTTCAAAAGGGTACGGAGAAGCGTTCGGCCATTCTACAGGTCACGGAATTGGTCTTGAGGTCCATGAAGCTCCTGGGCTGTCCTTCCGCTCTGAAACGGTACTGGAACCGAACATGACGGTTACTGCTGAGCCAGGCATTTATTTGCCGGGTATCGGAGGCGTAAGGATCGAAGACGATTTAGTGATCACTGAAAATGGTTGTGAACGGTTGACTCACTGTACAAAAGAACTGCAAATTTTATAAGAGCTATTGGAGGAAACAAGATGATTTCAGTAAACGATTTTAAAACAGGATTGACAATCGAAGTAGACGGAGATATTTGGCGCGTTATGGAATTCCAACACGTTAAGCCAGGAAAAGGCGCTGCGTTTGTCCGTTCGAAATTACGTAATTTACGTTCGGGTAACGTGAACGAGAAGACTTTCCGTGCTGGAGAGAAAGTAGCGAAAGCACAAATTGACAATAAACGTATGCAGTATCTATATGCTAACGGTGACGATCACGTCTTTATGGATAACGAAAGTTTCGAGCAAATCGAACTGCCTACAAAGCAAATTGAAGAAGAATTGAATTACTTGAAAGAAAACATGGAAGTGCACGTCATTCAATACAAAGAGGAAGTACTTGGCGTAGAAGTACCTTCGACAGTTGTACTTGAAGTTGCTGAAACTGAACCAGGTATTAAAGGCGATACTGCGAGTGGTGGATCTAAGCCAGCGAAGCTTGAAACAGGTCTTACAGTTCAAGTGCCATTCTTTATTAACATTGGTGACAAACTCATCATCAATACAGAAGAAGGCGAATATGTGTCGCGCGCATAATCTCTAATATATTGAAAACCTATAAAAGTAACTTCTAAAACGCTTGCCCATTCACATCGAATGGGCAAGCGTTTTTCATATTGTCTGAAGCACGTGCGTATAGTGAAACAGGAGGAGGATCGCCGGATGGAACTGAATGATTTATTGCGAATTGCCGGCATCGGACTGGTTATCGGTTGTTTGCACATCTTTTTCGAACAGACAGGAAAGAAAGAGTTCTCTTTTTTCTTATTTTTCATTGCGTATTTGTATATCGCAGTAGAAATGATTCGCTTTTTAAAGATTTTCTTTACTGAGATTTCCGAGTTCTTTCAATGGCTTTCTTTGGCAATGTAATGGCACTCCTTTTTCAATTACTCGTCGTTTTCTTATTGCTACTCGTTATCCGTTTTGCAGTCCCGCAATTACATCCGATCTTGTATAGTGCCTTGTTTCTATTTGTTCTTGCTTATATCATGATGACCGTTTTGATCCCGTTCATTAAAAAATTGAGCGATATTTTTCACGGCGTACCTGAGCCATATGGGCAACTTCTGTTAATTAGTGCGTTCTTGTTTTTTATTTCTGAGTCAATCACGCAACATTTGTCTGAATCCGGATATTCGTCGCTCGCGAACTTAGCTCAATTTGTAGTCAAAATTGCTATCCTGTCCTTCTGGCTGCCTGAGCTTGTCAATCTCATACAGACACTCACTGCGCTCATTACGCCGTGAATGGGGGATGATGACCATACTCGATTTTCTGCAATCACTAATTAGTGGCTTGCTATATAGCTTCATTGTCGTAATTATCATTGCGCTATTGGCGACAGTATTAAATTATCTATTCCCCTCATTCTCGGAGTGGACAAAGCAATTACTTTATATCGTGATAATTCTTGTAGTTTTACGTCCGGCATTTGAGCAACTCTTGCTGATCCAACAACTCATGAAGTCGATAGCTATGTTATTTGTTACGAGCTATCCGGTTTTGACTGCAGGCATGGCTATTTCGGGAAATGCACTGAGCCTTCTCAACTTTCAGCCTGCTCTGCTGTTGTTTGCAAATGGTGCTGTGTTTTTCGCTGATAGATTGTTGTTGCCCTTGGTCACTGCTGCGTTGCTGTTTGATATCGTTACCCGTCTGAATCCTCTTATTTCGTATTCAAAGCTTTCGGACATGCTGCGGACAACATTATTAGCTGTTGTTTCATCAATTGTTGCGGCCTACTCGATTTTCATAACTGCTGGAGGAGCAGTTTCTTGGGGGATTTCAGAAGCAGCAAGTGAACCTCTGAAGGAATTGATTCGACAGAACATTCCGTTCGTCGGATCATTTGTGACAGACAGCATGGGTACACTTGGCCGGTATTCATCAGGGGCAGGAGTTATGGTGGGAGGCTGGCTACTAGTAACATTGTGGGGGATTGCCATCCTACCTGTCGTGCAGACGTTGCTTTTGGCCTTTTTATATCGATGGTGTGCAGCGCTGATCGAACCGTTCACTTCATCTGAGTTATCTGACGTATTGGATGATATCGGACGATCTCTATTCGTGTTGTGTGCTATTACATTTCTAATGATTTTTGCATTTGTTTATACGGTGCTATTTTTTATCGTTTACGTGAAACTTTCTATGACTTAACGGAAAAAGGGGGGAATCGAAATGGCAAATTTCTAATAGGTGTTGTCCTGATTTCGGTTCTCTCGGGGGTTTTGTCTATGATGTTGCCAGAATCTAGAAGGGAAGAATTTGGCCACTTGGCTAAACTTGCAGCTGGTATGTGGCTGTTATTGAATATCTTTTCCTTTCTCAGGTTATAGGGACAAGGAATTGTGCATACATTGTTTCATAGATGAACAGGCCCCCGGTCCTAAACAGACAGATGGAATGGTGATGTCATGCAAAAACCGACTGGGAAAATGCAAGTGATCCTATTCATAGCGATCACGGTTCTCGTATTCATCTTACTCAATCCACCCTGGAACTCAGATGGAGCGACGTCCGGGAAGTCTAATGAAAAGGAGGGGAATACAGAAGCGGCAGCACTTGAAACAGCTTTGAAAAAGATAGATGGAGTGGGGGAGGTTTCCATATACCTTCATCCTCCTAAGGGAGCAAAAGAACAATCACCGCTAACTGATTACTTTACAAAGTCAGCGGACTCCAACACAAACGAAGCGACGGGAGTTCTTGTTGTGGCGGAAGGAGCCGGGAATCCTGGTCTCAAATCTGAACTCACAAGGATATTGTCTGCTGTCCTTCAAGTACCAGAACATCGAATTGTTATCGTGGAAATGACCAAAAGGGGGAACTATGATGAGAACAAATAAACGAACAGTTTGGTTTTTAACACTAATGAGCCTTGTTGCTGTCATCTCGATTTACTATATTAAAGAGAAAGCACCAATGCCATTCGATGGTATCTCCATTTTTTCAAATGATATGAGTGAAACGGCTGAAGTCCCGAAAAAAGGCTCATCTGATAAGCAAACGCCGGTGTTTGCAACGTCGTATCTATTTGAAGAAATGCGGATGGCTGTCCGTGATGAGCGTAGTAAAATATCAGAACAACTGAATGCTAAGATGACATCCCCTGATGCTACAGCTGAAGAGAAAAACGAAGCATTCGACGAAATGTCCGAGCTTAATAAACGGGATTCCGCTGAAGCGTTATTAGAATTACAAATCAAGGCGCTTGGATATCCGGAAGCATTTGTCCGTACAGAGAACGGAGAGGTAAAGGTGACTGTGCTATCAACTGAGGGACATTCTAAACAATTAGCAGATGAAATCACTCAATATGTTCTAGCAAGCTGGGAAGATGCTAAAAAAGTACAAGTCGATTTCACAGGTAATCAATAATCTGTTAAAGGCCCAAAATACGGGTCTTTTTTTCTGTTTACAGTTTTTTTAGAAGGGAAATGGGGGTTAACTATTTCAAAATCCATAAAAAACGTCTACTATAGAGAATGAGGGTGTAAAACAAAACTTTATGGAGTCAGGAGAATCGTTCATGTTAAAGATTCAAGAAATTAGAGAAATTATTAAACTTATCGATCAGTCTTCAATCGACAAATTCACGTATGAAGCAGATGGAGCTAAAATTAAAATCGTAAAAAGTAATACAAGTGCAACAGCCATGGCACCGGTTCAAGTTCAAATGCCAGTACCAGATGTTCAAGATTCAACTTCAGGAGCACAGGCTGTCCAACAAGTCGCACCTGTAACGGTTGAAGCTCCTAAGAAAGTGGCAGCTCCGGTTGTTGAACCTGTAGCTGAAGAAAAAGTTGCTGATCCGTCATTAAAAAGTATCGTATCCCCAATGGTCGGTACGTTCTATAAGTCATCATCTCCAGAAGCGGCTCCATTTGTACAAGTGGGACAAAAAGTTGGAACTGAAGATGTTGTCTGCATTGTGGAAGCCATGAAGCTATTCAACGAAATTGAAGCAGAAGTGTCTGGTGAGATTGTTGAAATTCTTGTCAAAGATGGACAGCTGGTCGAGTATGGACAGCCTCTTTTCCTTGTAAAAGAAATTTAAGGGGGAATGGACGATGAAGAAAATTCTAATCGCTAATCGCGGTGAAATTGCCGTACGTATTATCCGTGCATGTAAAGAGCTTGGTTTAGAGACAGTCGCTGTTTACTCTGAAGCCGATCACGATGCATTGCATGTCAAAATTGCCGATGAAGCATTTTGCATCGGACCAAAACTCTCAAAAGATAGTTACCTAAACTTTTCAAATATCATAAGCGTCGCCAAAATGACCGATTGCGATGGTATTCATCCAGGATATGGTTTCCTTGCTGAAAACGCTAGTTTCGCTGAAATGTGTGAAGAAGTGAGCATTGAGTTTATCGGTCCAACATCTGATGCGATTTCACGTATGGGGACAAAAGACGTCGCGCGTGAAACAATGCGTCTAGCTGGAGTACCAATTGTGCCAGGATCAGATGGTCTAGTTGCTGATGAAGAGGAAGCACTTACTGTTGCAGAAGGAATAGGCTATCCTGTAATTATCAAAGCTACAGCTGGTGGAGGAGGAAAAGGAATTCGCGTAGCGCGAGATCCTGAGGAACTCAAAAAAGGCATCAAGATTACGCAAAAAGAAGCTGCAGCAGCTTTTGGTAACCCTGGAGTGTATCTTGAAAAGTTCATTGAAGTATTCCGCCACGTTGAAATTCAAGTATTGGCAGATAAGCATGGCAACACAGTTTACCTTGGTGAACGGGATTGCTCCATTCAGCGTCGTATGCAAAAATTAGTGGAGGAAGCACCATCTCCGGCACTTACTCCTGAATTGCGAAAGGAAATGGGACAAGCTGCTGTGAAAGCGGCAGAAGCAGTCGGTTACCAAAATGCTGGTACAGTTGAATTCATCTTCGATCATATCAACAAAAAGTTCTACTTCATGGAAATGAATACAAGAATCCAGGTAGAACACCCTGTGACTGAAATGATCACGGGTATTGACCTAATTCAACAACAGTTGAAAGTTGCTGCGGGTGAAAAGCTGCCTTTCAAACAAAAAGACATTAAGATTAATGGCTGGTCAATCGAGTGCCGTATCAACGCTGAAAACCCTGAGAAAAACTTCATGCCATCACCAGGTATGGTTGAAATGTACCTTCCACCAGGTGGAAATGGAGTACGTGTAGATTCAGCAGTTTATCCGGGATACAAAATTCCGCCGTTTTACGACTCGATGGTAGCGAAACTGATTGTTCATGCAGACACTCGTGAAGAAGCAGTTGCCCGCATGAAACGAGCATTAGATGAATTCGTGGTAGAAGGGGTTAAGACAACGATCCCGTTCCACTATAATCTTATGAATCACGATGTGTTTAAATCAGGAGACTTTGATACGAAGTTTCTTGAAAAATATGATGTCATGAACTCAAACTAAGGAAGGAGGCGCGCTGATATGGCTGAAAAAGCGAATTCTTTTATTGAAGCAAACTCCTCTGCTAGCGAGAGCCTTGGCCAGATTGAGCTCGCTCCTGAAGTTTTGGAAGTTATTATTGGAATCGCAACTTCTGAAGTACAAGGGATTGCGATGACTTCAGGAAACTTTGCAACTGGTGTTGCAGAACGACTCGGAAAAGTCATGCACGGCAAAGGCGTGAAAACTGACTGGGTAGATAACAAACTCATTATCGACGTCTTTTGTATAGCAGAAGAAGGTCAACTTATTCCACAAGTGGCTGCAAACGTACAGAAAAAGATCAAGGAAGCAGTGTATCATATGACTTCGATTGAAACAGGAGAAGTCAATGTACACGTAACTGGAATCCGTTCTGAAGTGAATTCAGTGACAGAATGACGAAAAGCATCATCTTCGGATGATGCTTTTGCCTATTGTGACTGTATCTTCATACAGCATTTGTGCTATGATAAAGCCTAATCGAACCAGTGACGAAGGAGACAAATTGTATGAAACGAAGAGAAGCGAGAGAAAAAGCGGTCCAGACCCTTTTCCAGCTTGATGGAACAACGCTACCTGTAGAAGAAGCAATCAGCTATATTACTGAAGAACCAGTCGATTCTTTTTACGAGATGCTTGTAAAAGGGACACGCGAAAAACAAGATTCTATTGATGAAGTGCTGACTGGAAAATTAGAAAATTGGTCATTAGACAGACTTCCGAAAATTGAACGAACAGTACTTCGACTGGCTGTGTACGAGCTGTTGTATAACGAAGAAGTTCCTCACAAAGTAGCAGTGAACGAAGCAATTGAACTTTGTAAAACATTTGGAGACGAAAAATCAGGCAGATTTGTTAATGGTGTGCTGTCGAAATTTGAACAACAAAGGATGTGACGAATTTGCCAAGTGTACTCATAGATGGAAAAGCGATCGGCGCAAAAATTCGAGAAGAGATTAAAATAGACGTGGAACGACTCATCGAAAGAGGATGTCGTCCAGGTCTTGCTGTTGTCCTCGTAGGAGAAGACCAGGCATCTCGTACATACGTGAAAAACAAGGAGAAATCCAGTACAGCTGTTGGCATGAAATCTGAGATGATTGAGTTACCTATTACCGTAAGTCAGAAAGACTTGTTGGATACTGTTGCTCGGTTGAATAATGATCCAACAATTCACGGCATTCTCGTCCAGCTGCCATTACCTCCTCATATCGATGAAAACAAAGTGATTCGTTCCATTTCCCCTAAAAAAGATGTGGATGGTTTTCATCCGGAGAACGTAGGTAAGATGATTATTGGACAGACTTCATATGTCTCGTGCACCCCAGCAGGCATTATGGAATTACTTGAGCAAGCAGGTACTGCAATATCTGGAAAACATGCAGTTATTGTCGGTCGTAGTAATATCGTAGGTAAGCCTATGGGCCAATTGCTTCTTCAAAAAGACGCAACCGTGACCTATTGCCATTCTAAGACAGAAAACTTGGAGTCATTTACACGTCAGGCTGATATATTGATAGTTGCAATTGGGCAGGCAAAATACATTACAGCTGAGCATATCAAAGAAGGTGCCACCGTGATTGACGTTGGTATGAATCGGGATGAAAATGGAAAGTTATGTGGGGATGTCGATTTTGAGAGCGTCAAAGAAAAAGCAGGTGCGCTAACCCCTGTCCCAGGTGGTGTCGGTCCTATGACTGTAACCATGTTATTGAAAAACACGTTAAAAAGTGCCCAAATGACGTGTAGTAATTATATTTAAGAAAACGGCTAATGCCGTTACATAGAATAAACCAGTGCTGTTTCTTGATAGAGAGAGACAGCTTTTTATACGCAGGAGGGGAATTCGTTGTCAGGTAATCCATACTTAACCGTACAAGCTGTAACTAAATACATTAAGCGGAAATTTGATGCCGATCCACACTTGCGGAATGTCTATATAAAAGGTGAATTGTCTAATGTGAAAATTCATCCAAGCGGACACATATACTTTACGTTGAAAGATGACAAAAGTAGAATTCAAGCAGCTATGTTTCGTGGTAATGCCTCTAGTCTGAAATTCAGACCAGAAAGTGGCATGAATGTACTGATTACAGGGGATATTAATGTATATGAAAGTAGTGGGCAATATCAGCTTTATGTACAATCCATGGAACCGGATGGTATCGGGGCTCTTTTTCTTGCCTTTGAGCAATTAAAAGAACAACTAGGCAAGGAAGGCTTGTTCGACGTTCGATGGAAGCAACCCTTACCGTGGATTCCTAAGAAGGTCGGCGTCATTACCGCTAAATCAGGTGCTGCGTTCCAAGACATCTGTTCTACGATAGCTCGTAGATTTCCTATGGCTGAGATTGTATTATTTCCCGCAGCTGTTCAAGGTAAACAAGCGGTACCCTCTATTGTCGAAGCGATAGAACAAGCGCAACTCCAAGGTGATATCGACGTCCTCATTGTTGGAAGAGGCGGTGGCTCCATAGAAGATTTATGGGCATTTAACGAAGAGGCAGTGGCTCGCGCAATTTTTTCTTGCCGAATCCCTACCATAAGCGCAGTCGGTCACGAAACAGATACAACGATAGCGGATTTTGTTGCAGATCATCGTGCGCCCACACCGACAGCGGCTGCAGAACTTGCAGTTCCCGCAAAGGAAGAATTAGCAGGACGCATTCTAGATCGCAAGCGAGTGATTTATCGTTTTCTTGCGACACGTCTTTCTCAAGAACAAAAAAGGTTGGATCGTTTGAAAAATGCGTATCCGTTTCTTTATCCGGAAAGATTATATCGACCATTTATTGAAAAACAGTCATCTCTTGAAGAACGTCTTTTGCGCAGTCACAGTGAATTGTTATATCGAAAATCTCAGCATGTCACTCAAGTAAGTGCTCGATTACAATACGTTTCACCAGTCGTCCAGCTACAGCAGCGCTTAAAAGATTCGGCGATTGCTGAAGAAAGGCTCCTTCGGGCAATGCGCCTATCCTTAGGTGGCAAACAAGATCGCTTCCTGACCTGTATTCGAATGTTGCAAGCCCTCAATCCACTAAACGTGATGGAGAGAGGTTTTACAATCGTATACAAACAAGGCGAACTAGTGAAGACTGTCGGAACCCTAGCACCTGGAGATTCTGTAGAGATCAACATGCAAGATGGTACTGCGATTGCTGAAGTCCGCTCGATTGAACCCCTTAAGGAGGAATCATGATGGAAACTGATTCAATGAAATTTGAAGAAGCGATGCTGGAATTGGAAAAGATTGTTCAACAACTTGAAACTGGAGATGTTCAACTAGAAGATTCCATCACATTATATAAAAAAGGGATGGAGCTTTCTACATTTTGTCAACAAAAACTGCAACATGCAGAGAAGCAACTCGTTACTATTGTAGACAAAAATGGAGAAACTACACCGTTGGATTCTTCGAAGGGAGAGGAACCAAGTGAGTGAGCAGCTGAATAGTTTTATGGATGAACAGTTACCGCTTTTACATACACACTTCACAGAACTTTTTAAAGGGAAGAATTATCCTGAAGTTTTGAATGAGGCGATGTCATATTCTGTACATGCAGGAGGAAAAAGAATCCGTCCTCTCCTAGTTCTTGCAGTGCTTAAAGATTTAAAATCAACCTCTGAAGATGCAGTGAGAGTAGCTGGTGCGATTGAACTGATACACACATATTCTTTAATCCATGATGATCTTCCATGTATGGATGACGATGATTTTAGAAGAGGAAATCCAACAAACCATGTTGTTTTTGGAGAAGCGGCAGCTGTATTAGCTGCAGATGCCTTGCAAACACTTGCATTTGAAGAGCTTTCATCACTGCAGCACACGGATTCAACAACAATGCTTGCCATTTTAAGAGCAGTGAGTATCGCATCAGGGGCAGCCGGAATGGTAGGTGGGCAGATTCTTGATATGCAAGGGGAAGGAAAACAACTTACCTTAACAGAGCTAGAAGAAATTCATGTCCATAAAACAGGGGCATTGCTTGCGTGCTGTGTTGAATCAGGAGCTCTTCTAGCTAATGTATCAGAAGCAAAAATGCAAAACCTTCGTACTTTTTCAAGTAATATTGGCTTAGCTTTTCAAATCAAAGATGACATTCTAGACGTCACTGCTTCCACTGAGCAACTTGGAAAGACGGCTAACAAGGATACAGCAAGTGATAAGAGTACATACCCGGCATTACTTGGGCTGGAAGGTGCTCAAGCAAAACTTGAACATCACCACAAACAAGCACTAGGTGCATTAGAGGAAATCGGTTTAGGGAGTTCTTTATTATCTCAAATTGCAGACTACATTATTAATCGAAATGCATAAAGTAAGGCGTCTAGATGGTACTGTTTGTTTGATTGTTGATATAATAAGGAAAACGAACGGAAACAGTAGTATTAACTTATGAAGGTGTGTGATAGAGATGGATCTTACAAAGATCAGCAGTCCATCGGATATTAAAAACTTTAACCATGAAGAGATGAAAGAACTCGCTTCAGACATTCGGAAGTTTCTCATAAACAAATGTTCTGTAACAGGTGGTCATATTGGACCTAATCTAGGTGTAGTGGAGTTGACAATCGCTCTTCACAAATTTTTTAATAGTCCACAGGACAAGTTCATTTGGGACGTTGGGCATCAAGCGTATGTTCACAAAATTTTAACCGGTCGAGCTGGTGATTTTGATACGCTACGTAAATACAAAGGGTTAAGCGGTTTCCCAAAAATGTTAGAAAGTGAACACGACGTCTGGGAAACAGGGCATAGTTCAACTTCGTTATCTGCAGCAATGGGGATGGCGGCAGCACGTGATATTAAAGGTGACGACAACTACGTTATTCCTATTATCGGTGACGGAGCCCTAACAGGCGGTATGGCGTTAGAAGCCCTTAACCATATCGGTAGTCAACAGACAAACATGATTGTTATTTTAAATGATAACGAAATGTCAATTGCCCCTAACGTAGGTGCACTCCATTCTGTACTAGGGAAGTTACGTACAGCTGGAAAATATAACAGCGTAAAAGACGATGTTGAAGAATTGATCAAACGTATCCCGGCAGTTGGCGGGAGAATGGCATCTTTAGCTGAACGTCTAAAAGATAGTCTTAAATATTTGGTTGTATCCGGTGTCTTCTTTGAAGAACTTGGGTTTACGTATTTAGGACCAATTGACGGCCATGATTTCAATGAATTGGAACGCAATCTTCTTTACGCTAAAAAAATGGAAGGACCTGTCCTTCTTCATGTTGTTACGAAAAAAGGAAAAGGCTATCATCCAGCTGAAAATGATAAAGTGGGCACGTGGCATGGAACTGGCCCTTATAAAATAGAGACAGGAGACTTTGTAAAATCTCCTGCTAAAGGACCATCATGGAGTGGCTTGGTTGCAGCAACGGTTGCAAGAATTGCACGGGACGATCGACGTGTTGCGACGATTACACCAGCGATGCCTGTCGGTTCAAAACTAGAAGCAATTTCAGCGGAATTCCCTGACCGTTTTTATGATGTTGGAATCGCAGAACAACATGCAGCGACAATGGCTGCAGGTATGGCGACACAAGGGATGAAACCGTTCTTGTCCATCTACTCTACGTTCCTTCAACGTGCATATGATCAGTTAGTCCATGATATTGCTCGTCAAAAGTTAAACGTTTTCATCGGTATTGATCGTGCAGGACTAGTTGGCGCTGATGGAGAAACTCACCAAGGTGTTTTTGACATCGCATTCTTACGTCACTTACCAAACATGGTCATTATGATGCCAAAAGATGAAAATGAAGGTCAGCATATGGTTAAAACTGCGTTGGAATATAACGATGGACCAATTGCTATGCGTTACCCAAGAGGAAATGGATTCGGTATTCCTATGGATGAAGAATTAAAAGTGTTACCAATTGGGAAATGGGAAAAGTTAACCGATGGACAAGATGCAACAATCTTAACATTCGGTACGACGATTCCCATGGCATACGAAGCTGCAGAACTATTGGCAGAGCGAGGAATTTCAGTTAGCATCGTCAATGCTCGTTTCATTAAACCATTAGACGAAGAGATGTTGGATGAGCTCTTTGCAGCTGGAAAACCAATTATTACTGTGGAAGAAGCAGTTCTTGCAGGAGGTTTCGGTAGCGCAGTTCTTGAATACGCTCACGATACCGGCGTCAGTGCCCCGATTTACAGAATGGGAATTCCTGACCAATTCATCGAGCATGGAGATGTCGATGCATTGCTTGCTGAGATCGGGATGACTCCTGGTGCACTTGCGGATTTGACGGCAGATGCAATTTCCGTGCTGGAACGGAAGAAGGAAATGCAATGAACAATACGGATCCTAAAGAACGGGTCGACGTCTTGCTCGTTCAACGTGGTTTGGTAGAAACGAGAGAACAGGCAAAGCGATCGATTATGGCAGGCATCGTGTATTCCAATGAAACACGTATGGATAAGCCAGGAGAAAAAATAAAATCCTCCTTACCGTTACAAGTAAAAGGATCAACGTTGAAATACGTGAGCCGTGGAGGATTGAAATTAGAAAAAGCCTTAGAGGAATTCGATGTTACGGTGGATGAACGGATAATGCTGGACATCGGTTCTTCGACAGGCGGATTTACGGATTGCGCTCTTCAGAATGGTGCACAACATTGCTATGCTTTAGATGTGGGGACAAATCAGCTTGCTTGGAAGATCCGCTCAGACGCTCGCGTTACGGTAATGGAGAAATGCAACTTCCGATATGCAACACCTGATATGTTTACTGAAGGATTACCTGATTTCGCGACAATTGACGTATCCTTCATTTCCTTAGGACTGATACTACCACCTTTGAAACAAATACTGATTCCTGGTGGTGATGTTTTAGCGCTAGTGAAACCTCAGTTTGAAGCTGGTAAGGAAAATGTTGGGAAAAAGGGAATCGTACGCGACGTCGCAGTGCATAAAGAAGTATTGCGGAAAGTAGCGGAGTTTGCTTCACAAGAAGGGTTTAGTTTACGGGATATGACGTATTCTCCAGTTACTGGAGGGGAAGGGAATATTGAATTCCTTTTCCATTTAGTTGCTGAAGATCAACCTACAACAAAGTTTGCAGACAAAGACTTTGCAGAATTAGTTAAGCGAGCCCATTCGGATTTAGCGTAACAGGAAAAGGGATTCATCTGGAAACAATGATGGAATCCCTTTCTTTTTTCTCACAAATGATGTGCAGGGAGTGATTGATATGAACAAAGGGCAGCGCCATCTTCGCATCCGCGAGATTATTACATCTCAAGCGATTGAAACGCAAGACCAGCTCGTAGATACATTAAAAAGTTCGGGTGTGGATGTGACGCAAGCAACCGTTTCCCGGGATATTAAAGAATTACACTTATTCAAAACACCATTGCCTGATGGACGTTACAAATATAGTTTACCCGCAAATCCACAATTCAATATAGAAGATAAGTTGCACCGAATGTTGACCGATGCTTTCATAAGTATCGATGGCGCAAGTCATTTTCTCATATTGAAAACGCTACCTGGTAACGCACATGCAGTCGGTTCACTCATCGATCATTTGGAATGGATCGAAATGCTTGGTACGATTTGTGGAGACGACACGTGTATGATTATTTGCCGTGACGAAGTAGGTGCAGGTTCGGTGAGAGATCGCTTACTTGCAATGCTGTAAGAAAGGGGGAGAATCCCTTGTTAAGTGAACTATCCATTAAGAATTTCGCGATTATAGAAGAGCTTGATGTTTCGTTTGAAGAGGGGCTTACCGTTCTGACAGGTGAAACAGGAGCAGGAAAGTCCATCATTATTGATGCCGTACAGCTTGTAGCAGGCGGGCGAGGTTCTGTTGAATTCATCCGTCATGGAACAAAAAAGGCGGAACTTGAAGCGATGTTTGCAATTACTGACTCCAATCATCCGGTTTTTCAGAAACTGAGTGAAGTAGGTATAGAAGCCGAAGAGGGCACCATTATTTTGCGCAGGGAGTTGAACCAAAGCGGTAAAACGACTTGTCGGGTGAATGGAAAGCTGGTTACGATTGCGATTCTACGTGAAATTGGAAGTCAGTTGATTGATATCCATGGTCAGCATGAGAATCAGGAATTGATGCACCAGAAGCGACATATCCATTTGTTGGACTCATTTGCTGGATCGCCATTTAAACGAGCGATGAAAAACTACATGGAATTATACGAAGACTATGTAAAGTTGCACAAAAAGTTAAGCCTTGCATCGGAAAACGAACAGCAAATTGCACAACGCATCGATTTGTATACGTTCCAGTTAACTGAAATCGATGAAGCCTCTCTCCAAATCGGTGAAGAAGAAACGCTGGAATCCGAACGAGTGAAGCTTCAGCATTTCCACCGTCTTTTTGACCGGTTAAACAGTGCATATGAAGCCATTCAAGGTGATTCGCACGCATTGGATTACCTAGGTACAGCAATGGGCGATTTAGAGGATGCTGCGTCAGTGGATGGAGACTTAAAATCACTTGCAGAAACAACTGGAGAAAGTTTTTATTCACTGCAAGATGTAGCCCATGACATTAAAGGCATGATTGATGAAATGGAATATGATCCGAATCGTTTAGAAGTTGTCGAAAATCGATTAGCTTTGTTTACAACTCTTAAACGTAAGTATGGCACTTCCATTGAAGAAATATTACTATACAGAGATAAAATTGCTGATCGATTAGATGAGCTAATTAACCGAGATGACCGTCTTGAAAAAGAACAAGAAAAATTGCAGCATTTAAGAGCAGACTTGGAAATCGAAGCAGGAGAACTTTCTGCTATTCGAAAAGAATCCTCTTCAATGCTGGAAGAAGCAATTATGGAACAACTTCGTCAACTACATATGGGGAAGGCCGAATTCCAAGTCAAAATCGATCGGAAAGAAGCTGGCTCTTTCGATTATAATGGGTTCGATGATGTCGCATTTTATATATCGACCAATGTCGGTGAACCCATGAAGCCTCTTGTCAAAGTCGCTTCTGGTGGTGAGTTATCACGTGTAATGCTCGCGTTAAAAACAATTTTTTCCAAACACCAAGGGATTACATCGATCATCTTTGACGAAGTCGATACGGGCGTGAGTGGTCGTGTCGCACAAGCGATTGCAGAAAAAATTGCAATGGTTGCCATGAATTCACAAGTTTTATGTATTTCCCATCTTCCTCAAGTAGCTGCAATGGCTGATCATCATTACCTCATCCACAAAGAGGTGACAGATGAACGTACACGGACCTCAATTCAAGATGTATTGGATGAAGATCGCACAAGGGAATTGTCGCGAATGTTATCAGGTGCTGAAGTGACGCCATTAACGTTGCGTCATGCTGACGAGTTATTGCAGCTTGCTGAAGCACGTAAAAGCATATTGTAAAAATCAAAGGAATGTCGGGTGTTGATACCGATATTCTTTTTCAATTCCACCTTTGCATGTTTTACCCTTTCATAACAACCTTCATAACGCACACTCTATAGGTAATCTAAAATTGAAGGAGGTGACTTATGGAATGGAGTAGACAGCTGAAATTTTTCATGGCGTCTGTTGTGATGATTATAGGTATGTCCTGTAGTTCTATCGTTGCGCTTGCGACAAGCAGCTCTTTAATTCCAATGGGGAATTCAATTGGAATTCAACTGGAGCTAGCTGGTGTCTTTGTGACAAGCGATGTGCCGCTAAGTAAAAAGAATAACTCGCTAAAAGCTGGGGATCAGCTAATGAGCATCGACGGGACGTCTATTAAATCCCTGAAGAATCTCAATGAAAAAGTTGGAGTAATTGAGGATGAATCAGTTTTAAAACTGATTCTCAAACGTGATGAAAGTGACGTTACAGTAGAAGCAGACGGATTGTCATTCAAGCGAGCACTCCCATTTTTAAAGGACACAACAGAAGGAACCGGGACACTAACATATGTCGATCTCAACGATGGAACGTATGGAGCGCTCGGACACCAAATCATCGACAGTTCTCTGAACAGTGCACCTAATTTCGATAGTGGCTCCATTTACTTGTCGGAAATCGAACAAATCAAGAAAAGTTCCCCAGGAAATCCCGGTTATAAGATTTCTTCAATCATCAATCAGGAAAAAACGCTCGGTTCAATTTTAACCAATAGTGTTTATGGAATCTTTGGCGATTGGAATACTTCTTATAAGGAAGTCTTGACGGAACCATTGGAAGTTATGCAACCAACAGAGTTAACTGTTGGAAAGGCTGAAATATTGACGACGATTCAAGGGACTGAAGTCGAATCGTTTGAAATTGAAATCTCGAAGCTGTCAAACGATTCATTTCAATTTAAACTGACAGATAAGCGTCTCCTAGAAAAAACAGGGGGCATTTTACAAGGGATGAGCGGTAGTCCTGTCATCCAAAAAGGAAAATTTGTCGGCGCAGTCACCCATATGTTCGTAGATGAGCCTGAAAAAGGAGCCGGTCTATTCCTCGGAAAAATGACAGAAGTAGGTGCGAAGTAAACATAAAACGGCCAACTCTTTTTTAGAGTTGGCCGTTTTATGTTAAATTTATGTTAAATAAAAGTGTTAAAAATTAAAGAATTCTGTCGAAATAAAGAGAAACCGTACGCCAATGGATTCATTTTATATTTCAATAAAGGAAATGCAGAACCTTTGTCGAAAATTTTATCAAGCAAGGAATCGACAGGGAATTGCAGCAACAGACTTGCTGCGTGTCAATCAAGGGGGAATTGAGAATGGGAAAAATTAAAATTGCAATAGCTGATGATAACAAAGAGCTTGTGAAAACAATGACTGCTTATTTTGAGAAGCATCCTGAAATAGATGTGTTATGGACAGCTCAAAATGGAAAGCAGTGTTTACAAAATTTACAACAATCCGTCCCCGACGTGTTACTGCTGGACATCATTATGCCATATTTGGATGGTATTGCGGTACTGGAGCAAATACGTACTAACGATGAGACTGCCGATTTAAAAATTATAATGTTGACTGCCTTTGGACAAGAAGACGTTATGACACAAGCCGCTGGATTAGGGGCATCCTACTTCATGTTAAAGCCGTTTGAATTTGAGCAGCTCGTTAACCAGATTTTCCAAGCCGCAAGTGTCCAGAAACCTTCCCGTGAGCAACAACCAGCACAACAAGCTGTCAAAGCCGAAGAGGGCGTTTCCCAAAAAGTACTGGATACAGCTATTACGACAACCATTAAGGAAATTGGAGTTCCAGCTCATATTAAAGGCTATTCATACCTTCGAGAAGCAATCCAAATGGTTTACAATGATAACGATCTACTCGGGGCTGTGACGAAAATTTTGTACCCTGAAATTGCGGAAAAGTATAAAACGACTCCTTCTAGGGTTGAGCGAGCTATTCGTCATGCGATTGAAGTTGCATGGAATCGTGGGAATTATGAAGTTATCTCAAAAACGTTTGGTTATACGGTACATCATTTAAAGAGTAAACCTACAAATTCCGAATTCATCGCCATGATTGCTGACAAAATCCGTTTGGAACATATGGCGAGCTGACTACCCTTACTGTTACATGTAGGTATTAGCAAACAAATCTAAGAAAAGTACAAAGGCAGGAGAACGTGAACCTGCCTTTTCGTGTGCCCATTATTCCTAGTCAGTCTATTGAATCAATACGAAGTAATTTTACCTATTCTGAATTTAGAAGATGGAAAGCATCCCAATTTACTTTTTTTCTAATAGACAAGCCGATGGAAACTGTGTGAAAAGATGCAAAACTTTATTGTTCCTTGAAACGCGAAAGGACTAAGTATAGACGAAACGCCTATTTCTTATAATGGTTAAAGATTTATAATGGATGAAGGGAGAGGTGAACAAAGTGTTATACGAAAACGATTTCATCGAACTGACACGAAATGAAAACACGATATCTATGCGTACTAAAAAGAGCGGTTTTCCCATTAAATCTTTTGATAAGATCACACAAAAATTGCCCAGATTAAAAATTACATCCTTTCCAGAACTGCGTCGAGCACTTTCTATTGAAGGGAACGAGGGTGAAATCGCTAGTTACGCTCCTGTAATAGAAATTATTGTTTCTTCCGACAAAATGAAAGCAGAAGCTGAGATTTATTTGACCGCAGATGAAATTGAGGAAAAAAGAAATGAGCTTCCCTCGCTAGTAGCTGAGGCTTTAAAGAGCAAAGGTATTCAGCTAGGTCAATATAATGTAAATTGGAATGAAGTTAAGGCGAGACAGACCATTGTTGTAGCTGAAGGGAAATCTCCTGTAAAAGGGGATGATGCACGTATTACATACATAGAGGTTCCAGAAAGACGACCAGTTATACGCGCAGATGGCTCTGCGGATTATTACGAGATGAATTTTGTGACTCCCATTAAAAAAGGGGACTGGCTTGGGGAAAAAACCCCGGCTCAAGAAGGAACAGCAGGAATGGACGTCTTTGGAAATGAGATGGTGAGCAAGAAAGGACTGGACAACAAGCTCTACTACGACAGGAAGTCTGTCGAAGAAGTAGATGAAAATGGAAAAAAAGTACTTCGAGCTATCCATGGCGGAGTTTTGCAATTTGAAAATGGGGTCGTTGGTATCGGCCAACAACTCGTCATTGATGGGGATGTTGGTCCCGAAACTGGCTCCATAACTTTTGACGGAACTGTTGTCATTTCTGGTACTGTACTTGCAGGGTACAGTGTAAATGCTACAGGAGATATTTCAATTGGAGCAAAAGAAGGGGTAACAAATGCAAAAGAAGTGAGATCTGAACAAGCTGATGTCTATATTAAAGGTGGTGTATTTGGCGGAGGTACAACTCTCATTGAAGCGAAAGGAAGTATCTTCATTAAACATGCTAATGAGTGTAGTCTTTTTGCAAATACCGTACATGTCGGACTCTATTTACTTGGGTCCGAAGTAATCGCGGATTATGTTTATGTAGATCGTCATAAAGGAAAAATCATTGGTGGAGCAATCGAAGGCAAGTATCGTATTGAGTGCGCAACAGCTGGAAATCGTCATGAACGTTCGACTGTGTTGCACGCAAAAGGAATCGATAAAGAAGTACTCCAAATTGAAATTCAAAGGATGGCCCAGTCGATTAAAGACATGCAAAAACAAATCGTTAAATTAGAGTCGCATATTGAACCATTAGAAAAAGTTGTTTCAACGCTAGTAGGGCCACAACGTGAAGCATATGATAAGATACAAGATACCCTTACAACAAGCCGTGAAGAGATTTTTGTGCTCGATCAAGCGATCCAATCGAATTTACAAATTATGAAATCCGCGATTCCTCCACAAATCGAAATTACACACGAAGCAAATCCTGGAGTATGTATTCATATTGGATCTAAGACTTCTATTATCGAATCCCCTACAAAAGGTGTTTTTGAATTGATTGATGGGGTATTAAACATCTAAGTCAAATATAGTCCAGGAGGCTGCTATATGTCTGTAGAAAACAAGGTAGAGAAACGTCGAGAAATTTATGCACATCGAGGTGCCTCAGGAAAATACTTTGAAAATACTATGAAGGCATTTTATGGAGCTGTCGAAGAAGGAGCAGATGGTATTGAATTAGATGTCCAATTGTCAAAAGATGGCGTCTTTTTCGTCATCCATGATTCTGATCTCTATCGTTTGTCAGGTATTCGTAAGACGATTTCGGAAATGGATGCAGCTGAAATTCAACAAATTCGTATTGGAAAGCGGTTTTTGAGAGGAGTAAAAGGCAGTTCGATTCCTACTCTTTCCTCAGTGATTTCATTTGCAGCGTTGGAGTCTATTGGGCTAAATATTGAACTCAAAGAGACTGTTTCGGATCATCCAGAATGTCTTTCCTCTTTACTAGACCAAATCTCAGTACTTGATGAAGTTTACATATCCTCATTCGATTATAATTTGGTTGAGAAAGTGAAGCAATTAAACCCGGATATGGAAGCAGGATTATTACTTAAAAAATCAATGCTGACAGATCACCAACTATCAGACTATCCTGCAGCAGATGCATTTCACTTTCACAAAAGAATGATGAAAGAACCTTACCTTAGTCAATGGCAACAAACAAAAAAAACGATAAGGGTATATGGAGTGGACGGAAGCGAACCCTTTGTTAATAGTCCTCCAGACTTTATATATGGATGGATTACAGACTATCCGGAACGTTTTACCAAGTAATTACTGTTGCTATTTGTCCTGGTGATGTTTTCTAGAGTAGAAGTGAAAAGTCCATGTACAGCAGTTGTTTTTGACTGGCAATAAACACGATGAATAAGTACGTATTAAAAATAGGAGACCTGGCAATTAAGCCAAGTCTCCTATTTTTATTTCTTCTTTTTTTGTATTCTACCTGTTCGCTGATCTCTTCGAAACAAAAATCCAGCGAAAAATCCGATGCTTACTGCGAGTAAAACGAACCCTGCAATAAATTGCATCCATATGTATGGGAACGGACTAAATAAGATACCGAACAATGCATCACGCATTAACTTTATGCCAAGAGCGGCGGCAATACCTGGTATTACGAGCACTATGAACGCAGCCAAACGAGCCATACGAACCCCTCCAATCCTTATTAATTTTACCTGCTGTCGAAAGATTGTCAAGACGCGAAGGATAATGTATGATAAAATTGGAAATGCAAAAGATTGCACAAAGGTGAGAGGGGGATTGAACATCTTTGCAAAACATTTTAATAATTGATGCTGACCAAGAAAGCATCTGTGTTTTACAACATATTGAGCAAATCGAAACTTACCAAATCATCGGTATTGTTGACCGTACAGAGAACGGTGATAGCAATAAGTTTGCGAGTCAGAACGGAATCCCTCATGGACCTGATCCGGAAAGTTTTCTTTCGGGAAATGTGCAGCTAATTCTAGACTTTTCAGGGGATTCCCCATTCAATTACAATCAAAAATATCCACAAATTACAGTGATACCGAAATTTATTAGTCAACTTATAGTGAAGATTTTGGCTAATCACCATTCAGAATTGAAGTTATTACAATCAGATATGATGGTATACAAATCCATTTTCAACTCAGTTGGTGAAGGCATGATAGGAATTGACAAAATGGGTAACATAAACCTATTTAATGATAGCGCTTCCAAAATGCTTGATTTTTCGGCCGAAGATGTAATCGGAAAACCGATTTTATCGATAATCCCAGATTCAGGTTTGCCGGACATTCTCCAAACGGGTCAACCTGACTTCAATGTTGAACTTCAACTGACCAACGGATTGGATATTTTGAGTTCCAGATATCCTATCGTAATGCCAGACGGAACGATAACAGGAGCGTTTGCTGTTTTTAAAGATGTAACAGGAGTAATCCGCACCGCAGAAGAAATTACAGACTTGAAGCGTGTTAAAACAATGCTTGAGGCCATTATCCATTCAAGTGATGATGCAATATCCGTTGTCGATTCAGATGGCTTAGGAATCTTAGTCAATCCAGCTTACACACGTTTAACGGGTTTAACAGAGAGAGAAGTAATTGGGCAACCGGCAACTGTCGACATTAGTTCAGGCGAAAGTATTCACATGAGAGTCCTTGAGACAAAAGCACCCTCACGTGGTGTTAATATGCAAATCGGTGAAAATAATCGAGATGTGATTGTAAATGTTGCACCGATAATTGTTGACCAGGAAGTGAAGGGCAGTGTCGGTGTCATTCACGATATTACTGAAATACGCAGTCTTATGAAACAACTTGACCATGCAAAAGCGATGATCCGTGAGTTAGAATCGACGTATACGTTTGATGATATTATAGGAACCAATGAGGACCTGCTGATTGCAGTAAGTCAAGCAAAAATTGCCGCAGGATCGGAAATCCCAGTGATGCTTCGAGGGGAACCTGGGAGCGGAAAAGAACTTTTTGCTCATGCCATTCATACAGGAAGCAGAAGAAATGATGGAGAGTTCATCAGGGTCTCATGTGCGTCATTAGATGTAGAAGCAATTGATGCCGCACTGATGCACACAGAAATTCAGCATGACAAAAGTTCAGGAACGCTGTTTTTGGACGAAATTACTGAATTGAAACCAGATGTACAGAAAAAACTCTTAGAATACATAGGTTCTGGCCGTATAACGGCAGCGGGGCAACCTATTCAACTGTCAGTGCGAATTATTACGTCTTCTGCAGCCAACCTCGAACGCGCTGTTCACGAGGGAGTTCTTTGCGAAGACTTGTACTATCAACTCACCCGCATGTCTATCCGGATTCCTCCGTTGCGAACTAGGACAAATGATATTGAGCTTTTGACAGATGTTCTCCTCGCGATGCTGAATCAGGAATTCGGGATGACCATTCAGCATGTGACGCTTAAGGCGATGCAACGACTTCAGTCTTATGAGTGGCCAGGAAATGTCCGTGAACTGGAAAACGTGTTAAGTAGAGCGATGATATTAACAGAATCAGGTTCTACAAAGCTCGATGAAGCGGACATTGTACGAGCATTGTCTTCACGTAGTGAACAGCAAACAGATTCTGGAATTCCAGAAAAGCGGACGCTTGCTTCGCTGATGGAAGATCATGAAAAGGTATTGCTGGAGACCTCGTTGAAGGAAAATAACGGTCAAAAAGTTTTGACAGCTGATCGACTTGGTATTTCACTTCGATCGTTGTACTACAAATTAGAAAAATACAAATTGATTTAACGAAAGTGAGGTGACGGGATGGAAAAACTTTCAGAAATTGTACAACAAGCAGCTGCATTATCGGACAGACCGTGTACCGCTGTTGCTTGTGCGGCAGATGCGGATGTACTGAAGTCTGTTGAACTTGCAGTTTCGCGAGGTCTAGCAACTTTCAAACTCTATGCCGATAAAAAGCAATTACTTGAAATCATTCAATCGAAGTATCCTCAGCTCGCCAATCATCCTGATATCGAAATGATTGATAGTGAAGGAATGCAGCATGCAGCTCAATTAGCAGTCGATGCGGTATCTGCAGGGAAAGCCCAAGTACTTATGAAAGGGAATCTCCCAACTGCAGCATTGATGAAGGTTGCACTACGAAAGGAAGCGGGTTTGCGAACTGGGAACGTGCTTTCTCACGTAGCTGCATTTGAAATTCCAGGCTTCAACAAGCTTTACTTCGTTACCGATTCTGCGATGAGCATTACACCAGATCTACAGGTGAAAGCACAAATTATCCAAAATGCGGTATCTGTTGCTAGATCTTGCGGTATAGAAGTACCAGTTGTTGTGCCGCTTGCTGCGGTTGAGTCTGTAAACCCGGCGATGCAAGCAACACTGGATGCAGCTTCCTTGACGATGATGAATCAGCGAGGACAGTTGAAAAATTGTATTGTTGAAGGCCCTATGGCATTGGATAATGCGATTTCACCAGAAGCCGCTCAACATAAGGGGCTATCTGGTCCAGCAGCAGGGAAAGCGGATATTTTAGTTGCACCCAACTTGGAAGCTGGTAACATTCTCTACAAATCGTTAACCTACTTTGCTCGTGCGAAAGTAGGCGGAATCATCCAAGGGGCGTCCGCTCCAATCGTTGTCACGTCACGTGCGGACAATGCTGAAACGAAACTTCATTCACTAGCACTTGCATTATTAGTAAGTAAAAACTGATTGAATAATTGGAGGAATTACAAATGGAAATTATCAAATACATGGAAACTTACGACTATGAGCAATTGGTGATCTGCCAAGACAAAACAACTGGACTAAAAGCATTCATCGCAATTCACGATACGACACTTGGACCTGCACTAGGCGGAACTCGTATGTGGACATATAACAGTGAGGAAGAAGCAATTGAAGATGCTCTTCGCCTTGCACGCGGAATGACTTACAAAAATGCAGCTGCTGGCCTAAACCTCGGTGGTGGTAAAGCAGTAATCATGGGGAACCCTAAAACAGACAAGAACGATGAATTGTTCCGTGCGTTCGGTCGCTTCATCGAAGGACTAAACGGCCGTTACATAACAGCTGAAGATGTAGGTACAACGGAAGCAGACATGGATCTTATCCACCTTGAAACAGATTACGTAACAGGTGTTTCTGCTGAATTCGGTTCTTCAGGTAACCCATCACCAGTAACAGCACTTGGTGTATATGTAGGAATGAAAGCAGCAGCTAAAGAAGCATTCGGCGATGATTCCCTAAAAGGTAAGACAATCGCAGTACAAGGTGTTGGAAACGTTGCCTACACAATGTGCGAATACCTTCATGAAGAAGGAGCAAAACTGATTGTTACGGATATTAATGAAGAAGCGGTGCAACGTGCAGTCGACAACTTCGGAGCAACAGCAGTGGGCATCAACGAAATTTATGGCGTAGATGCAGACATCTTCTCACCATGTGCACTTGGAGCTGTCATTAATGATGATACAATTCCACAATTGAAGGCAAAAGTCATTGCAGGATCTGCAAACAACCAATTGAAAAATCCAGAACACGGTGACAAAATCCACGAAATGGGACTTGTATATGCACCAGACTACGTCATCAACTCAGGTGGAGTTATCAACGTAGCAGACGAATTGGACGGTTATAACCGTGAACGTGCATTGAAAAAGGTCAACACGATCTACGATACAATCGAAAAAATCTTTGCGATTTCTAAGCGTGACAACATTCCTTCATATGTTGCTGCAGACCGTTTGGCTGAAGAACGTATTGAACGCGTTGCAAAGGCACGTAACCAGTTTTTGCAAAAAGAAAAAAGCGTACTCTCAAATCGTCGATAAGCAACTTTTGAGCTGTGCTGTGAAAGGAGAGGATACTTGTGCACCTTACAGTTGAAAGAATTTTGACGATCAATCCTGGCTCTACCTCTACAAAAATTGGCGTGTTTGATAATGATCGGCTCGTCATGGAAGAGACATTGCGTCATTCCACTGAACAACTTGCCCAGTTTGCTTCTATCACCGCGCAGTACGAATTTCGTAAGACGATGATTGTAGAAGAGCTCAAACAACATGAGATTGAACCATCCTCTTTATCAGCAGTGTGTGGACGCGGTGGCTTACTGCGTCCGATTGCTGGAGGTACGTATACAGTGAACGAATCTATGCTTGAAGATCTGCGAGAAGGTTATTCAGGTCAGCATGCGTCCAACCTGGGAGGAATCCTTGCAAATGAGATTGCAATGGAATGTAATATACCTGCCTTTATTGTCGATCCAGTTGTAGTGGATGAACTACAACCCATCGCTAGAGTTTCTGGATTTAAATTACTCGAACGACACTCTATTTTCCATGCGTTAAACCAAAAAGCAGTAGCTCGAAGATACGCGTTGCATACTGGTAAAAAATATGAGGATCTAAGACTCATCGTGACTCATATGGGAGGCGGGATTACCGTTGGTGCCCATCACCATGGAGAAGTCATTGACGTAAATAATGGACTCCACGGAGACGGTCCTTTCAGTCCCGAACGTGCAGGTACAGTTCCTGCTGGAGATTTAGTGGATATCTGTTTTTCTGGAAAGTACTATCGTCAGGAAATTATGGAAATGCTCGTCGGTAAAGGTGGTCTGACAGGTTACCTTGGTACGAATAATGCGGTTGAAGTGGAAAAAAGAATTGCAGCTGGAGATGGACATGCAAAAGAAATTTACAGTGCAATGGCTTACCAAGTCGCTAAGGAAATCGGTAGCGCAGCGGCTGTACTTCAAGGTAAAGTGGATGCAATTATTTTGACTGGCGGACTCGCTTACGGTAAAGACTTTACAGCAGAAATACAAGGATATGTTGACTGGATAGCAAATGTTGTTGTCTACCCGGGGGAAGACGAATTGCAAGCCCTTGCGGAAGGGGCAATCCGTGTTCTTACCGGTGAAGAGAAAGCAAAAGTGTATCCATCACGACAGACAAACATAGAAATGGAGGCTGAACACATTGGCTCAAGAATATGATGTAGTAATTCTTGGTGGCGGAACAGGCGGATATGTAGCTGCCATTCGTTCTGCACAGCTTGGTCTGAAAACAGCGCTCGTTGAAAAAGGAAAATTAGGCGGTACATGCTTACATAAAGGATGTATTCCTAGTAAAGCATTATTGAAAAGTGCAGAAGTTTACCAGCTGACGAAAGAAAAAGCTCAAAGTTTTGGTGTTGAAACAGAAGGCGTTACACTTAATTTCTCAGCTGTTCAAGAAAGAAAGAAGTCTATCGTCGACCAACTCTATAAAGGTGTTCAAGGTCTTATGAAAAAGGGTAAGATCGATGTCTATGAAGGAACAGGCAGAATGCTTGGACCCTCTATCTTCTCCCCGATGCCAGGAACCATTTCTGTTGAGATGAATAACGGTGAAGAAAACGAAATGCTCATTCTGAAAAACCTAGTCCTTGCAACCGGATCACGTCCTAGAACATTGCCAGGTCTAGAGTTGGACGAACAGCAAATCCTTTCTTCAGACGGCGCATTGGCTCTTGAGTCATTGCCATCTTCAATGCTAATCATCGGTGGCGGTGTCATTGGAATCGAGTGGGCTTCGATGCTTAACGATTTTGGAGTTGACATTACGGTAGTTGAGTACGCAGATCGAATTCTTCCTACTGAAGACGAAGACATTTCAAAAGAGATGAAAAAACTTCTTGAGAAAAAAGGCATCAAATTCGTTACAGGTGCAAAAGTGCTTCCTGAAACAGTTGAAAAGACTTCAGAGAATGTAACCATTTCAGCAGAAATTGGTGATTCTACTCAAAGTTTCACTGCAGAAAAAGTTCTAGTCTCAGTTGGCCGTCAAGCCAATACTGAAGGAATCGGAATTGAGAATACAGATATTGAAGTTGAAAAAGGATACATTAAAACAAAACCGACGTTCCAAACAAAGGAAAGTCATATCTATGCGATTGGGGATTGTATCGGTGGACTACAACTTGCACACGTTGCCTCTCACGAAGGAATTGCAGCGATAGAACACATCGCGAATCACACTCCAGAGCCTATGGATTATGAAAAAATCTCACGTTGTATCTATTCAAGCCCTGAAGCAGCAAGCGTAGGTATTACCGAAAAACAGGCGAAAGATCGCGGATTCACTGTGAAAATCGGTAAATTCCCATTCCAAGCAGTAGGCAAAGCACTGGTAAATGGAAAAGCAGACGGCTTTGTGAAAATTGTTGCGGATGAAAAAACTGATGATATTCTCGGTGTACACATGATTGGTGCAGGCGTTACCGACATGATCTCTGAAGCAGGCTTAGCTATGGTATTAGACGCAACGCCTTGGGAAGTTGCAGAAACGATTCATCCTCATCCGTCACTCTCAGAAGTGATTGGTGAAGCCGCATTAGCTGTAGATGGTAAAGCAATCCACATGTAAAAAGGGGGAAATAATCATGGCAACAAACCGCCACGAAGAGCTTGGGCTCACGAATGATGATGTATTACAAATCTATGAAACAATGTTAATGGCTCGAAAAATAGATGAGCGTATGTGGCTTCTGAATCGTGCAGGTAAAGTTCCATTTGTTATTTCTTGTCAAGGACAAGAAGCTGCACAAGTAGGAGCTGCATATGCACTCGATAAAGATAAAGACTGGACTGCTCCATACTATCGCGACATGGGAGTCGTTTTACACTTCGGTATGACGCCGAAAGATTTGATGCTTTCAGCATTTGCGAAAGCAGAGGATCCGAACTCAGGTGGAAGACAGATGCCAGGTCACTTCGGACAACGCAAGAATCGTATATTGACAGGTTCTTCACCTGTTACGACACAACTTCCACACGCAGTAGGGGTTGCACTTGCAGCGAAGATTAAAGGCGAAGACTTCATTACATTCACAACACTTGGTGAAGGGTCTTCTAACCAAGGAGATTTCCACGAAGGTATGAACTTTGCAGGCGTACACAAATTGCCTACTGTTGTCATGGTAGAAAACAATAAATATGCAATTTCAGTTCCAGTTGAGAAGCAACTTGCATGTGAACATGTAGCAGATCGTGCAGCTGGTTACGGTATGCCGGGGACAACAGTAGATGGAACAGATCCACTTGAAGTCTATAAAGTCGTGAAAGAAGCGGCAGACAGAGCACGTCGTGGAGATGGACCAAGTCTCGTCGAAGCAGTATGTTATCGCTTGACGGCTCACTCATCTGATGATGATCATCGTTTGTATCGTGATGCTGAAGAGTTGGAAACAGAGCGTAAACTCGATCCAATCCCTAAGTTTGCTAATTATTTGAAAGAAGCTGGAGTGCTTACAGATGAGCTGAATAGCGAAATCGAAGAGCGGATCATGAAGCAAGTGAACGAAGCGACAGATTATGCAGAAGCAGCTCCTTATGCAGATGCAGAGTATGCACTTCGACACGTATATGCTGAACAAGGAGGGAACGACTGATGGCGGTCATTTCATATATCGATGCAATTACAAGTGCTATGGCAGAAGAAATGGAACGTGACGAAAACGTTTTCGTAATGGGAGAAGACGTAGGTCGTAAAGGTGGCGTTTTCAAAGCAACAACAGGTTTGTACGATAAATACGGTGAATACCGTGCACTCGATACTCCTCTTGCCGAATCAGCGATTGCTGGTGTTGCAATTGGTGCTGCGATGTACGGCATGCGTCCAATTGCTGAAATGCAGTTTGCTGACTTCATAATGCCTGCGGTCAATCAGATTGTTTCGGAAGCGGCAAAAATCCGCTACCGTTCAAATAATGACTGGTCTTGTCCACTTGTTGTACGTGCACCATTTGGTGGTGGCGTTCACGGTGCTCTTTATCATTCACAATCTGTGGAATCGATGTTTGCAGGAACTCCTGGACTTAAAATTGTTATCCCATCCACTCCATACGATGCGAAAGGTCTTCTAAAAGCAGCAATTCGTGATGATGATCCAGTGCTGTTCTTTGAACATAAGCGTGCGTATAGACTTATTAAAGGCGAAGTACCTGAAGAAGAATATACAATAGAAATCGGAAAAGCAGATGTAAAACGCGAAGGGGAAGACATTACGATTATCACATATGGTCTATGTGTCCACTTTGCTCTACAAGCTGCAGAGCGTCTTGCAGAAGACGGGATTTCAGCACACATTCTCGATTTGAGAACGATTTACCCGTTGGATAAAGAAGCAATCATCGAAGCGGCTAAAAAGACAGGAAAAGTTCTTCTTGTTACAGAAGATAACAAAGAAGGCAGCATTATGAGCGAAGTGGCAGCCATTATTTCAGAAAACTGCTTATTCGACTTAGACGCTCCGATCCAACGTCTCGCTGGACCTGATATTCCTGCAATGCCGTACGCTCCAACAATGGAGAAATTCTTTATGGTGAATCCGGATAAAGTAGAAAAAGCAGCACGGGAGTTAGCTGAATTTTAATAATGAACGGAGGGAAATCCAGTGGCAATTGAATCCATTAAAATGCCTCAACTCGGTGAGAGTGTAACAGAAGGTACGATTGAGAAATGGCTTGTGAAGCCAGGTGATCATGTAGAGAAGTATGACTCACTTGCAGAAGTGAATACAGATAAAGTAACAGCTGAGGTACCTTCATCATTCACAGGAACGATTAAAGAAATCTTGGTTCAAGAGGGCCAAACAGTCGCTGTAGGTGAAATCGTTTGTACGATGGAAACTGAAGGCGGAAGCAGCGAGTCTGCTCAGCCAGAAGCAGCACCAGCTCAAAAAGAGCCAGCGAACGAAATGCCCGCAGAAGGTTCACAAAAACCAAACAGTCCTGTGAAGAAAGAAAAGGGCGCTGCTGCAGGTCGTTATTCACCAGCTGTTCTTCGTCTTTCACAAGATCATGATATTAATCTTGCTGATGTCGATGGTTCAGGTCGCGATGGTCGGATTACTCGTAAAGACATTCAAGCAATTATTGATAGTGGTGAAAAGCCACAACCTAAATCAGTAACAACTGAAGTTCCGGCACAAACTGAAGTTCAGCCATCTGCACCAGCTTCAGCCCCAAGTGCACCTTCACAGGGAGCAACTAATGTACCTGTTGTTCCAGGAGATATTGAAATTCCGGTTACTGGAGTACGCCGTGCAATCGCAAATAACATGCTAAAGTCTAAACACGAAGCACCACATGCGTGGACGATGATTGAAGTCGACGTTACGGAAATGGTGAAATACCGCGATTCGCTCAAAAAGGAATTCAAGCAAAAAGAAGGCTTCAACTTGACGTACTTCGCATTTTTCGTCAAAGCAGTTTCTCAAGCATTGAAAGAATTCCCAATGATGAATTCAATGTGGGCGGGCGACAAAATCGTGCAGAAAAAAGACATCAACATTTCGATTGCTGTAGCAACTGACGAAGCATTGTATGTCCCAGTGATTCAGCAAGCAGATGAGAAAACAATTAAAGGCATTGGCCGTGAGATAACAGAGCTTGCTGGAAAAGTTCGTTCTGGTAAACTGAAATCTTCTGAAATGCAAGGTGGTACGTTTACTGTCAATAACACAGGATCATTCGGTTCTGTTCAGTCAATGGGGATCATAAACCATCCGCAAGCAGCAATTCTCCAAGTGGAATCTATCGTGAAACGTCCTGTTGTCATGGACAACGGAATGATTGGAGTTCGGGATATGGTCAACCTCTGTCTGTCATTGGACCACCGTGTATTAGACGGTCTAGTAGCAGGGCATTTCTTAGCTCGCGTAAAAGAAATACTAGAGAACGTTTCATCTGAAACAACATCTGTCTACTAACCTAGACACAACAACCCCCTCGGCCATATAAAGAATGGACGTGGGGGTTGTCTTTTCAAGCAGGATCCATTTCAGGTACACTATGAGATAACAGTAATACAGGGAGGGATTTTAAATGAGCAACTCTGACATACATAACATGATGCAACAGCGATTTGAGCTTCCAGATTGGAACGAATGGGAAAAGGTAGCAGAGCGGTCATTGAAAGGAAAGACAGTAGACTCACTCAAAACAAAAACAGTAGAAGGAATAACACTAAATCCACTTTATGCAACACGCCCCCAACCAATAAAAAATATACGTCCAAGTCAACAAAAATGGATAAGTGCGCAACCGACAGCTGGAAGTATAGGATCAGAGTGGATTGCTTCGATGTCTGAAAGTCTTGAAAAGGGAAATGAAGCGATCTTTATCGATGGAAGAACACCGATTGAATGGAACGATGATTCTTTACATGCACTTGCCGCATTGATGAAAAAGTATCCAATTGCATTCTTTCATATTGGATCTCAAGATCGTTTGCTTGAAGTATTTGATCTGATTCCTTCAGATGAACGCGAAAAAGTGACAGGTTTATTGTTGACTACTGAATTTGACTTGCCTTTAGGATATGAACAAATCAGAACTCTCGGCATCGACCTGGAACCTCTTCATATGAATGGGGCAGATAGTGTCACTGAGCTTGCAATTGCATTATCGGAAGCTTCGGAACTCGCAACAAAAGCGGCTTCATTTGATCAATTTAGTAAGAATGTCTTTTTTAGATTCCCTGCAGATACTCATTTCTTTATGGAAATCTCAAAATTTCGAGCGTTCCGTACTTTATGGCAATTGTTCAGCAACGCATACGGTGAATACGAATTAAATCCTGTGCCCATAATCGGGGTAACTTCACTGAGATCATTTTCTAAAATAGATCCCTATGTAAACTTGCTGAGAGCAGGAAATAGCGCATTTTCCGCAGTTTTAGGTGGAGCCGACTGGCTAACGGTTTATCCTTATAACGAATTGACAGGGAATACGGCACAGTCACTCCGATACGCTCGAAATGTACAACTTATTATTCGAGAAGAAACGCATGCAGACAAAGTTATTGACCCTGGTGGTGGTTCGTACTTCATCGAACAACTGACGGATGAATTAGTTCAAAAAGCGTGGGAGCGGTTCTTGGAGATTGAGCAAAGTGGCGGAAGAGAAGCTTACCTACAATCCGGTCAGTTGCAAAAGCTTGCCGATGAACGAAAAGCAGATGCTGCGACTGGAGTCACTTCATTGATTGGAACAAGTGTCTATGCTGATCCTGAGAATCATGTTTTAGCAGACAATGCTTTTAGAGTCGAGGCATCACGTCCGGCTTATCCTTTTGAGGAGTTGCGTAAGAAGGCTGCTGAACAGCCGATTGATATTCGACTACTCGTATTCGGTAGCTTGAAATCGTATAAACCTCGAGCTGATTTTGCAACAGGGTTTCTGGCAACAGGTGGGTTAACTGCCCAACATAGTCCAGCATTTCCAGATTCCGTCTCAGCCATTGAATGGCTGAAACTGGAGAAACCAGACTATGCAATCGTGTGTGCTGCTCCAGATATGACGGAACAGGTTACTGCAGAACTAATTGCAAATAAGCCTCAAAGTCTTCTATTGGATGTTGCAGGACGTGTGAGTGAAGAGTTAACGGACAGATGGCTGGCAAGCGGACTAGATGGATTTGTATACAACGGACAAGATCGTATTGGGAAGCTTACTCAAATTCTCAATCGTTGCAAGGGAGGCGCAGAAGCATGAAGAAGCCTGATTTTAGCAAAGTGGATATTAACCATGTGACTCAGAAATCGATATCTGGTCAGAACGAAGTGACGGAATCATTTCTAACAAATGAAGGAATTCAAGTTAAGCCGTTCTATACTTCCGAGGATAGAAAGGGACTCGATCACTTAGGGGACTTTCCGGGAATAGCACCAAATACAAGAGGTCCATATCCGACTATGTATGTCGCTCGTCCGTGGACCGTACGTCAATATGCCGGGTTTTCAACTGCTGAAGAAAGTAATGCATTTTACCGAAGGAATCTCGCGATGGGGCAAAAAGGGTTATCAGTCGCATTCGATTTGGCGACACATCGAGGCTATGATTCCGATCATCCCCGTGTAACGGGCGATGTAGGAAAAGCAGGGGTTGCAATCGATTCAGTTGAAGATATGAAAATCTTATTCGATGGCATCCCTCTTGATCAGATGTCCGTATCGATGACGATGAACGGTGCCGTTTTGCCGATAATGGCATTCTACATTGTCGCAGCTGAAGAACAAGGGGTTTCTCCTGAGCAACTTGCTGGTACAATTCAAAATGATATTTTAAAAGAATACATGGTAAGGAATACGTATATATTCCCTCCAGAAATGTCGATGCGCATTATTGCTGACATTTTTGACTATACATCAAAGAATATGCCGAAGTTCAACTCAATTTCGATTTCTGGTTATCACATGCAAGAAGCTGGTGCGACGGCGGATATTGAACTGGCCTATACACTTGCTGACGGTTTAGAATATGTCCGAACAGGACTGAAAGCTGGAATAGATATTGACTCTTTTGCTCCCAGATTGTCGTTTTTCTGGGCAATCGGCATGAATTATTTCATGGAAATTGCCAAAATGCGGGCAGCACGGATTATTTGGGCAAAAATGATGAAAACGTTCGAACCAAAGAACTCGAAGTCTTTAGCCCTAAGAACTCACTCTCAGACATCTGGATGGAGTTTGACCGAACAAGATCCCTTTAATAACGTAACACGCACGCTAATTGAGGCTAATGCTGCCGCAATGGGACATACACAATCGTTGCACACAAACGCTCTAGATGAGGCAATTGCGTTACCGACAGATTTCTCTGCGCGAATTGCGAGGAATACACAGTTATTCTTGCAGGAAGAAACGATGATGACGAAAACAATCGATCCATGGGGGGGCTCTTATTATGTCGAGTCGCTTACGAATGAGCTTGTTGAAAAAGCCTGGGAATTAATCGAAGAAATCGAAGAATTAGGTGGAATGGCGAAAGCGATTGAAACCGGTCTTCCAAAGATGAAAATTGAAGAAGCAGCTGCAAAACGACAAGCAAAAATCGATTCGAAGAGAGAAACGATTGTCGGTGTGAACAAATATCGCTTAGATCAGGAAGAACCCATCGATATTTTAGATATCGATAATACGTTAGTCCGTCAAAAGCAAATTGACCGTATCCATCGCATGAAAGAAGAACGGGACGATCAGTTGGTTGAACAAGCACTTATGGAACTCTCGAAGAGTGCCAAAGAAGGAACAGGCAACTTGCTGGCACTAGCTGTGAATGCAGCGAGAGCGCGTGCCACAATAGGAGAGATTTCAGATGCGATAGAAGCGGTCTCAGGTAGACACAAAGCGGTCATTCGATCTGTGAGCGGTGTTTATAGTCAAAACTTCTCAAACGCGGAAGAAATCGATGAAGTGAAATCGATGACAGACGAGTTTTTGGATAATGAAGGCCGTCGTCCACGGATCCTGGTCGCAAAAATGGGGCAAGATGGACATGACCGTGGAGCAAAAGTAATTGCTTCCTCTTTCGCTGACCTTGGTTTTGATGTTGACATTGGTCCGCTTTTCCAGACGCCTGAAGAAACAGCGTTGCAAGCAGCTGAAAATGATGTCCATGTCATTGGTGTAAGTTCGCTTGCTGCTGGACACAAAACACTCGTTCCAGCATTACGCGCAGAGTTAGCGAAGATAGGAAGACCAGATATCCTTGTCATTGTCGGCGGTGTCATACCTGCGCAAGACTATGAATTCCTTCGGGAGAATGGTGCAGCAGCTATTTTTGGTCCAGGGACCGTCATTCCAGTAGCTGCTCAAAAAGTAATTGAAGAGATCTATCGTCAACTAGGTTATGAGGAAGTGATGGAGTGAACCCACGTGATGAGGACGTGCGGGAGGAAACCACGCTCAACGTTATGGAAGGTCTGCATTCGTCTCATGATGGCATGAAGTCTGTAAAAAGAAAAAAGTTTAAACGAAACAAAGCGCCGATTGAAATTACTGAGCTTTCTCAAGGAATTGCTGAAGGCTCTCGGCTTAGTCTTGCAAAAGGGATCACACTTCTTGAAAGTGTCGCCATTCATGACAAACCGGCTGGCCAGGAATTGCTGCGTACATTATTGCCTAAAACCGGAAACAGCATCCGGATCGGCATTACAGGTGTTCCTGGAGCAGGGAAAAGTACATTTATTGAGGCATTCGGACTCATGCTGACGAGAGCGGGACATAAAGTTGCTGTTCTCGCGGTCGATCCGAGTTCTTCCATTACTGGCGGAAGTATTCTGGGCGACAAAACCCGAATGGAATTGCTAGCACGCGATCCCCTGGCTTTCATCCGCCCCTCTCCTACAGCTGGAACGCTTGGCGGGGTTCACAGAAAAACACGAGAAACGATGTTATTATGTGAAGCGGCTGGATATGATGTCATTCTCGTTGAAACTGTTGGAGTCGGACAGTCTGAGACTGCGGTGCGTGAGATGACCGATTTTTTCCTACTACTTGCATTAACAGGAGCTGGAGACGAGCTTCAAGGGATGAAAAAAGGGATCATGGAACTTGCTGATGGAATCATTGTCCATAAAGCGGATGGAGAAAATGTGCGACTTGCAAAGAAAACGGTGAGAGAATATCGCCAGCTTGCTCATTTCCTTCAACCTGCGTCTCCCGGATGGACAACACGCGCTTTACCGGTATCCTCCATTAAGGAAACAGGGTTGTCGGAGACTTGGGAAATGATTCAAGAGTTCAGGGCTGTGATGGAGCTGTCGAATTATTGGACAGAAAGAAGGCAAGCCCAAACGCGAAGCTGGTTCTACTCGATGATCAATGATCACTTGATCGATTCGTTCTACGGTGAACCAGGACGCAAGCAGCAAGTTTCAGAGCTGGAAGGAAAGCTATTGAGCGATCAGATAACAGTTACTGGAGCCGTTAAGCAACTCTTTGATAAGCAAAGCCGCTAATTAATATCGCTGTCGAATTTGCATAAGCAAGCGAATTTGCTGAACAGTTTTCATCGCACTCGTAAACTGGTATGATAGTAGTATCATGCACCAAAGGGGGACAACTAGATGTCAATGGATTTTAATTTTTATATGGACGATATAACTGGCCAGGCTCGTGGAGAAATGGAAGCGGGTGGCTATGAGCAATTGAAAACAGCGGATGACGTTGAAAATGCGTTCAAACGTGAAGGTACAACGCTTGTCATGGTTAACTCGGTATGTGGCTGTGCAGGTGGTATCGCACGTCCGGCAGCACTTCATGCTATCCACTACGATAAGCGTCCGGATCACTTGGTAACAGTATTTGCGGGACAAGACAAAGAAGCGACTGCGCAAGCACGTATGCACTTTGGAGATTACCATCTACCATCTTCACCGTCATTCGTCTTGATGAAAGACGGAGAAATGGTTGCTGAAGTGGGACGTCATGAAATTGAAGGCCATGATCCAATGTCTGTTGTGACAAACTTGCAAGATCAGTTTGAGCAGTATTGCGAAGAACTATAAAAAACAGGCCGGCATCAGTGTGACTGATGCCGGCCTGCATTTTCATGTCTTCTCTTAAAATAATGTGCTAAGACCGAACAAGACAGTTGAAGCAACCATAGCAGCGATCATAATAATGACAATCGTTTTTTGAACTTTTTTATTGCTCATGTGCAAAAACCCCTTAATTGGTTTGATACATTTAGTTTAACAGAATCTGAACAATTCTCAACTTGTGGCGCAATATTTTAGGAGCAGGTACAATAGAAAAGGGGTGGAATCGTGGAAAAGGTTGACCATATCGGTATCGCGGTAAAAAGTCTTGACGATTCAATGGATTATTATATACATACACTTGGTTTGAAGTTGTTGGGCGTGGAAAAAGTCCCGCAACAGCATGTTACGGTAGCATTTTTAGATGCTGGTAATATCAAGCTTGAGTTGCTCGAGCCAATCGGAACTGAAGGAGCCATTGCAAGTTTCCTGGAAAAACGCGGTGAAGGTGTCCATCATATTGCATTTGGTGTACGTAACATTCGTGAACGAATGGAAGAATTGAAGACTTCTGGCGTCCGGTTACTTCAAGAGGAACCTAAAATAGGTGCAGGTGGAGCAGAAGTTGCATTCCTGCATCCAAAATCTTCGTTTGGCGTTCTTTATGAACTATGTGCCAAACGCTCATTGGGGGATGAGTAAGGTGGATATTTACGAAAAAATCAACGAACTTTACGATAAAAAACGCAAAATAGAATTAGGCGGTGGCGATGATCGCATTGCTCGCCAACATGAAAAAGGAAAACTAACCGCACGGGAACGCATCGAATTGCTAGTCGATAAAGGAACATTTGTTGAATTAAGCCCATTTGTGACTCATCGGACACGTGACTTTGGAATGGACAAACTGGAAGGTCCAGGTGATGGAGTTGTGACGGGTTATGGAAAGGTGAATGGCCGCCCGGTTTACTTATTCTCACAAGACTTTACTGTTTTTGGTGGAGCACTTGGTGAAATGCATGCTATGAAAATTGCCAATGTCATGGATCTCGCGGCAAAGAACGGAGCACCTTTTATTGGACTAAATGATTCAGGTGGCGCCCGTATTCAAGAGGGAGTTGTCTCTCTGGATGGTTATGGTGAAATTTTCTACCGCAACTCCATTTACTCAGGAGTGATTCCACAGATTTCGGTTATTTTAGGTCCATGTGCAGGAGGAGCCGTCTATTCACCAGCGATTACAGATTTCGTTTTTATGACTGATGAAACAAGCCAAATGTTCATCACAGGACCGAAAGTCATTGAAACCGTTACGGGCGAAAAGATTTCATCTGAAGACTTGGGTGGTTCAAAAGTGCACAATGCAATTAGCGGAAATGCACACTTCCGAGGAGCCGATGAGCAGACAGTACTTCAAGAAGTTCGACGGTTACTGACGTACTTACCTCAAAACAATGAAGAAAAAACACCGATTCAACCTATTTCTGAAAAAGATGATTATCGTCCGGATTTAGCAGATGTAGTGCCGTATGAAACCATAAGGCCATATGATGTTCGGAAAGTGATTGAGCAAATTGCGGATTCAGACTCGTTCATGGAAGTTCAGAAAGAATTTGCACGAAATGCAGTAGTCGGGTTTGCAAGAATCAAAGGAGAAGCCGTCGGGTTTGTCTGTAACCAGCCGAAAGTGATGGCAGGTGGCTTAGATATCGATTCATCCGATAAAATCTCAAGATTCATACGCACGTGTGACTCCTTTAATATCCCACTGATTACGTTTGAAGATGTGACTGGATTCTTCCCAGGAGTGAAACAAGAGCATGGCGGCATTATCCGTCATGGGGCAAAAATCTTGTACTCTTATTCGGAAGCGACAGTGCCAAAAATCACAGTGATTTTGCGTAAAGCATTTGGTGGTGCTTATGTTGCCCTCAATTCTAAAGCAATTGGTGCGGATCTCGTATTCGCTTGGCCGAATGCAGAAATTGCGGTGATGGGAGCAGAAGGTGCAGCGAACATTATCTTCGCCAGAGATATTGCAGCTAGTGAAGACCCTGAAGCAACGCGTGCTGCCAAGATTGCGGAATATCGTGATAAGTTCTCGAATCCATATGCAGCTGCAGCAAATGGAATGGTCGATGATGTCATTGACCCTCGCGAAACGCGTATTAAACTTGTGCAAGCGCTAGACATGATGAGAAATAAAAAAGAACAACGTCCTAAAAAGAAGCACGGCAATATGCCGCTATAAGAGGAGAGATTCCATGAATTACGAACGTATGCTAGATGAATTTTTTGAATTAGTGAAGATAGATTCTGAAACACGACACGAAGAACAGATTGTTGGAGTATTAAAAGAAAAAATGGAACAGATGGGCTTCGATGTCTATGAAGATGACTCAAAAGAACGTACAGGCCACGGTGCGGGGAACCTAATCGCGACGATGAAAGGTTCTGTACCGGAAGCAGATCCAATTTACTTCACTTGTCATATGGATACAGTTACGCCTGGAGTCGGGATTGAACCGGTCTTAAAAGAAGATGGATATATCTATTCTGCGGGTGAAACGATTCTAGGTTCTGACGACAAAGCAGGACTTGCGGCGTTATTTGAGATGATGCGGACACTTAAAGAGAGTGGAGAAGCGCACGGGGATCTTCAATTCATTATTACTGCTGGGGAAGAAAGCGGTCTAGTGGGAGCTCGAGAAATCGATAGAACTCTCATGCAAGCAAAGTACGGCTATGCAGTTGACAGTGATGGAAAAGTTGGTGGAATCGTCACTGCAGCGCCATATAATGCGAAATTGAAGACAGTCATTCATGGTCGTACTGCTCACGCAGGAGTTGAACCAGAAAAAGGTGTTTCCGCGATTACGATTGCTGCTAAATCAGTGGCAGCCATGAAACTTGGAAGAATCGACTCTGAGACAACAGCGAACATTGGAATGTTTTCTGGCGGACAAGCAACGAATATTGTTTGTGATGAAGTCAACATTGTCTCAGAAGCACGGTCAATCAATTATGAAAAGTTACAAGCACAGACAGAGCATATGGTAAAAGCTTTTGCCGAAACTGCTGAAAAAATGGGTGGCTCTGCTGAGACAGAAGTTCGGCTAATGTCTCCAGGATTCCATTTTGAAGAGAATGACGAAGTGGTTCAGGTAGCTTCTGAAGCGATCCGTGCTATTGGACGTACTCCGGAATTGAAAACGAGTGGTGGAGGCAGTGACGGTAATATCTTTAATGGGCATGGCTTCCCAACAGTTACATTGTCTGTAGGATATGAAGAAATCCATACTAAAAACGAACGGATGCCTGTTGAAGAGCTCAACAAACTAGCGGATTTGTTACTTGAAATTGTGCGTACTGTGACGAACCGCGGAAAGAAGGTTCAGTAGTATGGAGAACACAAAAGCGATTGTCGTTCGTTGTGGCAATGAAGAATATGCAATTCCAGTCGAACAAACGGTTTCCATTGAAGAGTTAGAAAAAGTGAACCCGATTCCGCATTTACCCGAATACCTACTCGGATTAATGAAAATTCGCGGGGAGCTCGTTCCAATTTTGGATTTCCAGCAAATTCTATATGGCAATTCTGCAAAAGATGATCCAAATGCTAAAGTTGTGGTTGTTCAAACGGAAGGTGTATACTTTGGCTTACTTGTGCTAGAGGCAAAAGAAATCCTTGATATTTCAGAGGAGACATTGACATCAAAAGGGCTAATGGCTTATTCTAAGACGCCTTATTTCTCTTCAGTAGCCAATTTGGAAAATCGGGTCATTACAATGATTGATCCGACAATTCTTTCTGACACACTGACAGGAATGGATGCCATTACTGACTATGTGGGACAGCAAGTATCAGAGAACGTGTGACTGTTGAAACCGGGTAGTACGCTGCCCGGTTTTTTCTTGAAGCTAGAGAGGTGAGTACATGGATCGCAAAGAACACGTCAACCGTCGAGTCATTCTACATTTGGATATGAATTGTTTCTTTGCATCTGTTGAACAAGCTCATAATCCAGAATTGAAAGGTCTTGCACTAGCAGTTGCAGGAAACCCTAAGGCACGACGAGGGATTCTTGTGACGTGCTCATACGAAGCACGCGCATTCGGTGTTTATACGACAATGACTGTCGGAGAAGCAAAAAGAGTGTGCCCTGAGCTTGTACTGGTACCTCCTGACTTTGAAAAGTACAGACAAGCCTCACAGGCGATGTTCGATATCTTAAGAACGTATACAGATTTAGTTGAACCAGTCTCGATTGATGAAGCATACATCGATATAACTGCGATTGGCGGTCTAGAGGACGCGATGGGAATTGCAAAAAATATGCAAGAACGGATATTACGCGAATTAGATTTGCCTTGCTCGATCGGAATTGCACCGAATAAGTTTTTAGCGAAAACGGCTTCTGACATGAAAAAACCAATGGGGATCACGATTTTAAGGAAACGTGAAGTTTCAAATCTGTTGTGGCCACTTTCCGTGCTTGAGATGCATGGAATCGGTAAAAGCAGTGCAGAAAAGCTAGCGCAAGCGGACATTCAAACAATTGGTGATCTAGCAACTGCAGATGATTTGAAGGTTAAATTGACTCTTGGTAAAAGAGGACTAAAATTGAAGCAACGTGCGAATGGAGTAGATGATCGAATTGTAGATCCAGAAGCTTCAGAAGAACGTAAAAGTGTTGGGAGCTCAACAACATTAGCGATAGATGAAACCGAGTTAGACCCATGTCTGGCTGTCTTTCAAAAACTCGCAGCAAAAGTAGCTAGCCGATTGGAAGCCAAACAATTAGCCGGAACTGTCATTTCCATCCAAATCCGTACTGCGGCATGGCGAAACCAATCGAGAAGTAAAACCGTTTTGAACCCATTATATCGTTCGCAAGAAATCTATAAAGAAGCCGCACAGTTGTTTCGTCTTCACTGGGATGGAGAACCAATCCGACTACTGGGGATTACGGTATCCAGTGTTATTCCGTTTGAAGAATTACATGAACAGCTTTCTTTCGATAATTTTGAGCGTCATGATAAAGAAGTGTCCATGCAAAAACTGGTTACACGTATGAATGACCGATTTGGTCCAGGTACAATTCATAAAGGAAAGCAATAGAGAGGAGGAATTAGTAATGGATTTGCAGTTTTTAGGTACCGGGGCAGGAATGCCTTCAAAATTGCGTAATACAACTTCAATTGTTTTGAATTTGTCTTCTGAAGAGCGGGGCTATTGGATGTTTGACTGCGGGGAAGCGACCCAACATCAAATGCTTCACACAACCTTGAAACCGCGAAAAGTGACCAAAATGTTCATCACCCATTTACATGGGGATCATTTATTTGGAATCCCTGGTTTTATCGGCTCGCGCTCGTTTTTAGGCGGAGATAGTCCTCTTGATATCTATGGACCTATAGGGATTGAAGAGTGGATCCATACGACATTACGCCTAACGAAAACTCATCTTACATACCCGTTAAGGATTCACGAAATTGAGGAAGGTGTTGTATTTGAGGATGATGAATACATCATAACCACACGGGAGTTGTCCCATGTCATCCCGTGTTTCGGCTATAGGATTGTGCAAAAGCCGTTGCCTGGAAAGTTACTAATTGACAAGGCAACCGAAGCTGGAGTTCCAAAAGGTCCGCTTCTTCAGCAACTCAAAAATGGAAACGATGTTACATTGGAGGATGGAACGATTGTCACAAGCGCATCAGTCATCGGCGAGCCGAAACCAGGATTTATTGTAACGATTCTAGGGGACACCAGTGTCTGCGAAGCGTCAGTGGAGCTCTCTCAAAATGCCGATCTAGTCGTCCATGAAGCAACATTTAACGAAGAAACGGGACAATTAGCAAAAGACTTTGGACATTCCACGATTCAACAAGCAGCAGAAATTGTGAAAACGTCTAATGCAAAAGCCCTTGTTGCAACACATATTAGTTCACGCTTTCTCCCAAGTGATATTGACGCATTTAAGAAAGAAGGACAAGAAATTTTTTCTAATGTCTTTGTAGCTAGCGACTTTGCTCAGTATTCACTTCACAATGGGGAAGTCATTGAAAGTAATTTTAAGAAATGACCACCTTATAGAGGAATTTCATCGCTATTATTATAACGATTGAATGCTTTGTGAAAAAGAGGCTACCTTAGATAAAAAACGGATATCATGAATGTTAAAGGGTCCTCTCAGTTGAAAAATTCCCGGATGCAAGACAAACACTAAAACCCTCCATTAGTAATAGGATGCTATAGGAGGCGATGACTATACATTGGCATTATAAAATAGGATCTTTAATCAATCAACCTATTGGAATTTCATTGACGAATGGGCCAGGAACAACAGGGGTATTATGTGGGGTTACAAATGGTCAACTTCATGTAATTGAATACTTATATCAAGCGCAATTTGCTTTAAAAAAGTATGATTTCTATATGATACAGGATATAAATGGATTTCCCCCTTGTCAGAATCAAGGTCGACTCTATTAAAAACAGTCAATGAGAAGTGAAAACAGTGTTTGTGAGAAAATGCGATGCTAGGGATTAAGTGACATCTCTTATTTATATAACAAGAGACCGCTAATCCGTCGAAGAAAAGACGGTTAGTTAAATGGTTCAAAACAAAAAATAACGAGCAAATTATCATCAAATTAGAGCCATGATTAGCATCGCATTGAGCGGTGCTTTTTTATTTTATTGAAAGTTTTTATGGGGATCTTTGGTATAATGATTTCAGGGTATAAAGAATATTTTGATATTCAGTGAAATAGCCAAATTCATAGTGTTTTTCGGTGGCAAGAAAACAGTATGAGTAACGCAAAAAATAATGTTATTTACACTATACTACGGGGGGACTCATGAAAACTCACTATTATTTAGGTTGGTTTAGTAATTATTTTCCGAAAAATCTTAGCATAGAGTTACAGGAGGATATAACTGATAGAAAATCGCTTGCTATGATTAGCTCAAATCCATCTATTTATGAAGATGTTGATGCTACCGAGCGCTCGTGGCTTGACCAGGCTGGCATTATGTTTGATGAATATCATTTAATTAATTATCGCATACAGAAGGAAGAGGCTCAAAAGTTAATTCAAAATGCGTCAGTCATTTTCTTGTTGGGTGGAAATATTCTTAAACAAAATGGTTTTTTGAAGGAATATGAATTGTCGGATTTGATCAAAAAAAGCAGCGCCGTTGTGATGGGAGCAAGCGCTGGTGCGATTAACATGTCCGCTAAATGGTTATGCTCGAAAAACTTTGGAGATAAGGTTGAAGTAAGCTCTGTTTACGACGGAATCGGCCTTGATAATTTTTCTGTCCTGTCTCATTTTGATTTAGAAAGAAATATAGCGCTCGTTCAAAGCGAACTGTCTCCCTTATCGGAAGAAATAAATATTTATGCGTCGAATAAAGATTGCGCAGTACGTGTAAAGGGAGACGAAATCGACATTTTGGGCAATGTATATTTAATTTCCCACTCAAATATTCAGAAATTGGACGAGACGCTCTAGTTGTGGAAAATTTCTAGGGCTTAATTGAATTAATTTCTTTATGCAAAGCTTCTATTATAATAGTTAGAGAAGGCGAACTATGCAAAATAGAATTGTTACTTCATCATCCAGAGCGTATAGATGAGCAGAATGGTTAAGTTACAATAAAGCCAAACTATCTGTGAAGACTGTTGCTTTCCCCTACAGGCGGTACGCTTTCCGAAGGGGCGTGTCTGAGCCCTTCGGTATTGGCCGTCTTCCGCTACAAGCAACAGTGCATATACATATAACTTGCTTCTTCTTCAAAGCGCGATTTTCGATACAAAAACTAGTGGATTACATTCAAGAGTGATAATTGACTGTATGGCTGGAGGATGAAGATGCTTAAAAGAAAATATGGAGATCGTTCGGAATGGAAGAGAGTTTTAAATAGAAAATACGCACAGGCATATCTCGAAACAAGTCAATTTAAGGGATATATAACCTTATTAAACACGATAAAAGTAACGGAACCATTATCCGTAAAATATGAAGAAGAGACGTTGTGTTTTGTTGATGATGGTTATATGTGGCTACAGCAATTTCCTTTAGACGAAAATCATTCGGTTACGACTATGTTTGATGCTAATGGGAAAGTAGTGCAATGGTATGTAGACATATGTCTGAAAAACGGATTAGATGATGATGTTCCTTGGCTGGATGATTTGTTTTTGGATATCGTCATACTGCCTTCGGGAGAAATGTTTCTTAAAGATGAGGATGAGCTGCATGAGGCTTTTGTAGATGGAATTATTGATAAGTCCCTTTATGATTTGGCTTGGAAAGAAGCAAACCATCTTACTCAAGCAATAATTAACAAAACATTCACATTACCGAATTTATCGAATACACATAAGCAAATCTTGGTGGATAAATTAGAGTAGATTGTTCAAAAATCGGGGGTAAAAATGAGCACACACATATATTTAACTAGACATGGGGAAACCGTTTGGAACACAAAAAATCTTATGCAAGGGTGGAAAAATTCTCCTTTAACAGGGAAGGGGATAGAGCAAGCAAAACAATTATCTCAAAGATTATCGGATATTCCGTTGCACGCTATTTATTCTAGTACAAGTGATAGGGCAGTGACCACTGCCGAAATAATAAAAGGTGAAAGACCCTTAAACGTTATTAAAATGGACGCATTGAGAGAAATTTCTTTTGGCAGTTGGGAAGGTAAAACATTCGATGAAAATGAGAAGAAAACCCCTGAAGAGTGGTTATCTTTTTGGGAAACCCCCCACCTTTTTTCAAATGATACGGTTGAACCCTTTGTTACAGTGCAAGAAAGAGTGGTAAAAACAATAAACAATATAGTTGAAGAACATCCATTTGAAACTGTTTGTATCGTATCACATTCTATAGCACTTAAATTATTGATGGATCACTTTGAAAATAATTCACTTGAAAATTTATGGTCTTCTCCAGCTATACCTTCAACAAGTTTAACTTTGGTTAAGGTAAACAGAAAGTCCAGTGAGATCTTATTTAAATATGATACCACTCATATGAGAGAGTAGTGACAGTTGTATATAATCTCATTTTCGAATAAGCGGTGTGCATTGAGAGATATCAAATTGCTTATCGTTAAATAGTATATGAGAATTATATTAGCAGTTGATGGATGCATGGGAAGACGACTGCTTTTTGATGTGGATTTGAACCTGAGTAAACACTCGAAGATTTAATAACAAAGCATCCCATATGGTTTGAGGATGTTCTTGTAAAAAAGGAAGCGGCATATTAACATTGGCGTTCATTTTGAATAAGTAGTTCTTCTAGAAGTGGCTTTATGTTATCCTCTTTTATATTCCGTAATAACGGGGTATGTAATTAAAGTGATTCAGAAAGTAATAGTGAAAATACGTGAGTAGGATAGGGGCAAAACAAACTAATGGCATATTTTTTATTAATTGTTGGATTTACATTGTTGATAAAAGGAGCTGGCTATTTTGTTGACGGATCTTCCAATATCGCAAGACTGCTCCAAGTTCCGCCTATTTTAATCGGGTTAACAATTGTAGCTTTTGGGACAAGTTCTCCAGAAGCGACTGTCAGTATTATTGCAGCACTGGAAGGAACTGCAGATGTTGCAGTGGGAAACGTAGTTGGCAGCAATATTTTTAACATTACTCTCGTTGTTGGAGTAGCTGCTATTCTATATCCTTTGAAGGTTGAAAGTGAGACGATTAGAAAAGAAATTCCATTTACCTTACTCGCAAGTGTGGCAATGCTTATTCTTATGAGTGACATTGCATTGCAGGGGTTCAGCAGCAACATGATTTCACGCGGTGATGGGTTCATCTTTTTGCTGTTCCTTTCCATTTTTATGTATTATGTGATTGAGATTGGACTAAAAAGCCGGAAAAATGCGATGAATGAACCTGTACCTGATAACATCAGCTGGGGTAAAAATATAATAATTACTATATTAGGGCTGGCTGCAATTATATTTGGAGGGGATTTGGTAGTGGATAATGGTACCAAAATTGCCTACTCTCTTGGTATGAGTGAAACATTGGTGGGACTAACAATTATTGCAATAGGGACATCTCTTCCTGAACTTGTCACATCTATTACAGCTGCCTTGAAAAAAGAAAGTGAAATTGCGCTTGGGAATATCGTAGGGAGTAATATTTTTAACATACTATTTGTACTTGGTACCTCGTCTATAATTTCTCCATTAGCGGTGAACGATAAGGTACTAATTGATGTTGTGTTTATGATTGTACTGACTGTTGTATTATTGATTTTTTCACGAACTGGTTTCAAAATTGGAAAGCGTGAAGGAATGGTACTTGTTGCAGTCTACATTATTTATTTAGTCTATATTATTTTAAGAAATTAACGCGATATTGTTTGAATCCTGTACCATTTAACTAACCTTTTAGTTTGGCCATAGTGAGGAATTTTTGCTACCAAAATTAAAGAAATCATTTCAATTCCCTACATATTGACCACTGAATTAGCAGCGATTTTAATACGTTATGTGCGTCATTCAATAATTAGTGTAAGTCGTATGATTCTTGTGTCTATTGGATTGTTGAAATATGCTCGATATCCGTTCGAACGTTTAAATATTGAAATTTAAAAGACCGCTAATTCATATGAAAATTAGCGGTCTTTTTGTTGCTTTACTTTGTGTTTTGTAACTCTCAACTGAACAGGGTAGATCTAAGCAGAAACGGTTTTCATAGTAATCTTTTACATTATGAAGAGATTGGCACCTATATATCAGCTTGGAATTATACTCCAATAAAACTTCAGGTTAAAATCTCCAGGCTCTGCTATATTGCGTAGGAGCCTCAATTTCTGTATGAAGTTCACGGGCAGCTTGATACGGCCAATACGGGTCTCGTAACAGTTCTCTACCGATTAAAATGAGATCAGCACGTTCATTTCTCAAGATTTCTTCAGCTTGCAATCCCGAGGTGATCAAGCCCACTGCGGCAGTTGCGATTTCAGCACCTGTTCGTATCGTTTCAGAATAAGGCACTTGGTAGCCGGGGAATGGATCGATTTTTGCAGGAACAACAGCTCCAGAACTCACGTCAATCAAGTCTACGCCTTGGTTCTTCATCCACTTCGCCATTTCAATGTACTGCTCAGAAGTCATGCCACCTTCTGTATAATCTTCGGCAGATATCCGAACAAATAATGGACCTTCCCATGTTTTTCTGACGGCATCAATGATTTCGCTCAAGAAGCGATATCGATTTTCTGCGTTTCCACCATATTCATCAGTACGATGATTGGAAAGGGGAGATAGGAATTCATTGATGAGATAACCATGCGCTCCGTGAAGCTCTAGTAAATCGAATCCTGCATCAGATGCTCGTTTTGCAGCTAGTGCAAATGCGTTAACCGTTTCTGCTATAGCTTCCTTGCTCATTGCGACAGGTGTTTTGTATTCATCGCTAAACGCGATGGCACTCGGCGCTTGGATATCACCATTTACCGTCGCTTTCCTGCCGGCATGCGCAAGCTGGATTCCTGCTGCAGCACCGTTTTGTTTAATGAGGCGAGTCAGTTCAGTCAAACCCTCAATATGGGTGTCATTCCAGATTCCGAGGTCTTGTGCACTAATACGTCCTTGTGGCTGAACGGCTGTAGCTTCCAAGATAATCAACCCTGATTGACCGACAGCTCTTGGGCCATAATGGACACGATGCCAATCTTCAACTTTACCGTCTTCGTTATGAGAAGAATACATACACATCGGAGACATCGCGATTCTATTTTTTAATGTAAGATTTCGGATCGTGTACGGTTCAAATAATTTAGCCATTTCCGAGTCACTCCTTTTCATGAATGACTCTACTATAGCAAAAAAGGTTAGAAAATCCTTTAGGAAGAACTTGTACTCTCTTTAACCTCAGTAGAACCAAGCTCTCTAGAGCGTTTTTCAGCATGTTTGATGCAACTGAAAATTGCTTCCTGGAATCCTGCTGAAGTGAGTGCACGAAGTCCTGCTTCTGTCGTACCACCTGGGCTTGTTACGTTTTCTCTTAGAAGTGCTGGCTCCTCTTGAGTTTGTCTTAACATACATGCAGCCCCTTCGATTGTCTGGATAATCAGGTCGCGCGCAATCGGCTGTTCAATTCCAGCACGCATAGCAGCTGTCTCTAAGGCTTCTGCTAAATAGTAGATATAGGCAGGCCCGCTACCGGAAAGGGCTGTAACAGCATGTAGGTCATCCTCTTCAACTTCCGCTACGATACCAATCGAACTTAATAATTCAAGAATTTCTTCCTTCTCTTTGGATTTCATCGAACTATTGAATGCGATCCCAGTTGCCGACTTCCCAATTGTTGCCGAGGTGTTCGGCATGGAGCGAGCAATCGCGTGTTCACCTAGACCTAATTCAATCGTCTCTATTGAAACACCAGCTAGTACAGAAAGGACAACTGCATGTTTGTTAAGTAAAGGAGAAATATGTTCCATTGCGGTATAAACATCTTTAGGTTTAGTAGCCAGTACGACTAAATCAGCGTTTCGGAGCTCATTTTTTTCCGCACTGACAATTGAGATGCCATACGTATTTTGTAACAAGTGAAGGCGTGCATCATCTGCTCGGTTCATGACAAAAACATTAGCTGGCGTGACAGTTCCTTGCTTACAAATTCCTGCAATCACTGCTTCCACCATCGATCCGGCACCGACAAATACGATTTTTTCCATGGAATTCCCTCTTTTCCTAGATGAGTGTATTCAATCAGTGTATGCGATTATTGAAATAAGTCAACAGACGATTCAGTTATTAAGACATGACGAACGTACAAAAAGCATGTACAATGAACTGAATAGCGATTCAATAATGGAGGCAAAACCATGATTCAACAACTGACGATACCAACGCCATATGCTGTTGGCGATGTTAATGCATTTTTAGTTAAAGCCGATACACTGAGTCTATTCGATGCGGGTCCGAAGACACCCGAAGCTCTTGAAGCAATAAAGGCAGGGCTTAAAGAATCCGGTTATACGTTGGAGGATATTGAACAAGTCATTCTTACTCATCATCATCCAGATCATTCTGGTTGGGCGGATGCATTTCCGAACGCAGAACTTTACGGCCATGAGTACAACAATCTCTGGCTAACGAGAGACCCAGATTTTATAAAATTTCACGACCAATTTTATATGGAGCGATTTATTGAGCAAGGGGTTCCTGAAAAAGCGTTAGGAATTGTGGGGAAGATGAAACGCGCTGCTGATTTCATGGCAGAGCGTCCACTTGATCATATTTTAACTGAAGGGGACGAAATACCGGGACATCCTGGGTGGACGACTCTTGAGACGTTAGGGCATGCTCAAAGTCATTTATCATTTTGGAATCCTGAACGGAACGAACTCATCGGTGGTGATTTATTGCTGGAAAAAGTTTCTTCCAATCCACTCGTAGAACCTCCGAAAGGCCCTGAATATCCGCGACCAAAAACAATGTTGCAGTATAATGATTCATTAAAACGATTGCTTGACCTGCCTGTAGAGAAGGTTTACAGCGGACATGGAATGCCTGTAACGGGTGTTCATGGACTTATTGAGAAGCGACTGCAGAAGCAACATGAGCGAGCGATGAAAGTATACGATATGCTGAATGATGGTCCTCAGTCTGTCTTTGAACTGACGGTACAATTATTCCCTTCGGCGTATAAAAGAGAACTTGGTCTCACACTTTCAGAGACACTTGGTCAGATGGATTACTTATTAGAATTAGGTCGGGTTGTCCGAAAAACAGATAATCAGGGAATCGATCGGTATGAACAAGCGTAAAACAATTTTAATAACAGGGGCGACAAGTGGAGTAGGATATGAAACTGCAGTGAGACTCCTTGCTGAAGGTCATCGTGTCCAAGTTACGGGGCGTTCAGAAGAGGTTCTTGCTGAACTGGAGGCCAGAGGAGCGGTAGCGATTCAACTAGATCTAACTAGCAACGGTGCGACTGATCTACTTATCCGTGAGATAATGATGCCAGACATAATTATTTTTTCGGCAGGAGTTGCAAAGTTTGCACTTGCTCATGAAACTGAAGATAGTCAGGTTGAGCTAATGTTTTCATTGAACGTGACAGCACCGATACAGCTGACACAAAGGATACTACCGTCATGGATGGAACGTAGAGGTGGACATCTAATTTATATTGGTTCCCAAGCAGGAAAAGTGGCGACACCAAAAGCCGCTGTCTATGCAGCGACGAAACATGCATTGATTGGATACACGAATGCGTTACGTATGGAAGTTGCCCAATATGGAATCGACGTATCTGTTATTCATCCTGGTCCAATTGATACAGCCTTTTTAGACAAAGCAGATGATAGTGGTACCTACAGAGGGGAAGTTGGTAAGCATTTGCTTACTGTAGAGGAAGTAGCCAAAGTTGTCGTAAATGCGGTTCATCAGCCAAGACGGCAAGTAGATTTACCAAGGGTGATGGGTCTGACTAGCAAACTTCATGCAATAGCTCCAGGCTTAGTGGAACGTATAGGAAAACCGTTTTTCATGAAAAAGATGAAGTGAATCCAAAACCTCACCTGAGTTTGAGAAATGAAGAAGAGGCGTCCATATATCGGACGCCTCTTCATTCGCGGAAAATTTGTTTTAACTAGTTGCGTGTAGCTGACGGGTAAATCGAAAGCGTACTGCAAACTCTTCTTGCACGCATTTCACTTCATCGTTCTTTAAATCGAAGAGAAACGGTTGTTTAGGTTGCACTTGCACAAAAAACTTACTTCTTACTGGTCTTACAAACACTCGTAACTCTTCTTACGGTGATGCTTCGTCAGTACAGCAAATTTTCCGCCAAGGCTGTGCATTTCTCCAAGTAAGCGCTTAGCGCCTTCCAGGATTTCGCCTTGTAGTAATCTATACCCGGCAAAACAACCTATAAACCTATTTTTAAAAATTCTTTTTTATTTTCTTTGAATAGTTCTTGTTATATCGAAAGAGGATCTTGAACTTAGATTTTAGAAAAATAAAATACATCACTGCATTTGAAAATCGTTTATGATAAACTGAGTCTAAACAAACCGTTCAGGAAAGGTGTTCCTTCATGATACAGCTAACCGTACAAAACATTGTACATCAATTTTCATTCGAAATTCTATCCGGAAGCGACCACTTGGAAAGACCGCTTAAAAAAACAAAAGTTCGTCGTCCAGGACTGGAATTCATGGATACGTTTGAGTTCATCGCGAGAGGCCATATTCAAATACTCGGTAAAAACGAGGTCAACTATTTACATACGCTTACTGATGATGAATGCAAACGCAGAATTTCGAATCTTGTCGAATATGATCCACCTTGTATTTTAATCACCTCCAATCAGGAACAACCTTATGGATTACATACCTATTGTACGGAGAACGGGATTCCTGTTTTAAGAACTCCAGACTCTATGGGTGTGGCGAGTGCAAAATTGGACGCATTTGTCATTAGCTCGATGGCAGAAGAAATCGCAATTCATGGAGTAGTCGTCAATGTAGCTGGAATTGGAATTTTACTTCGTGGTAAATCAGGCGTAGGAAAGAGCGAGACTGCTCATACACTGATTGGCAGGGGACACCGGCTTGTAGCGGATGACATCGTCGTACTTCGAAAACTCAGTCCTCAAACGTTACTCGGTACTCATAACCAGACAAACCGGGAATTTTTGGCACTTAGAAGTATCGGTTTAATGAACGTTGTCCGTTTATATGGACGTGCTGCTTTTCAAGAAGAGACTAGAATCGCCCTCGATATCGAATTGACAGAGTGGAAAGACAACTCGCTTAACAATGAACTGGAATTAGACGAGAAGTTTACAGAGTACATGGGTGTACCAATACCTTATATTCAAATCCAATTACAACCAGGGCGGGATGTCGCTGGGCTTATCGAAGCAGCTGCAAACAACTGGTATTTAAAACAGCAAGGATATAGTGCACTTGAGGAATTCATGGAGCGCCTTGAGCCTGAATTCAAACAGGAATGATCTGACAGGAATCGTTCTTCTTCACTTGGAAAAACTAATTGTACATTAGTTTTTGAAGGAGGATGACAAATGGCGGAAAAGAAAGAGCCACATGAGATGATGACTGAGAAAAATAACAAACTTTCTTCAGCTCAAGAAGTAGAATATGTGGACGACTTTAAGAAAGCGGACAAAGCGACGAAAAATACGAATAAGCGTAAAAACGAATACTAACAAAGTGTCCGGAAGCTATATTAGCTTCCGGACACTTTTATCTATTCAATATCCTTCAATAACTCCAACACTTCGTTGGACCGTATGAACATCCCAACTTTTCCATAAGAGTCAAGCTCCGTTATCGCAAAGACAACACCGATGACCTCGTTATTTTGGAAAACGGGGCTTCCACTGTTTCCTCTGTAAACTGGTGCATCCAATAGAATAATTGGCCCATTACGCCCCGCCCACTCACTTTCTCCTATCAGTTTTCCTTCATTTGCAATTCCAAAAAAGTTTAAAGGATTTCCTATGAACCTGACTTTGGTATCCGGTGTGTAAGTTGGACTTTCCGCCAGTTTTAGCGCTGGAACATCTGGTGGATTTTTAATCTGTAAAATAGCCAAATCATTTACGGAATCTTGAGCAACAAGAGAGGCTGAAAAGCGACCTTGCTCTTCAAATGAGACTGTAATCTGTTTTGTATTTTCGACCACATGATTATTTGTCACAATCAACCCGTCCGGGGATACAGAAAAACCAGTTCCTTTTCCATCTTCGGTCAATACAACAACAACGGATTGTTTCCACTTTGTAATATCTTCACGTTTTGATAGCTTCGCAGATGTTTTTAAAAAATCGATGGCTGGTAATGAATAGATATCGAAAATGAAAACGACAGGCTGAAATAGTAAAACCAATGCCATGAGCCATACAATCCATCTAGGAACTCTACGTTTTCTTGGTTGTGGATTGTTACGAAGGTCTGCTTCTTTTGCAAGTGCTTCCCGTTGCGCTTCTAAAACAAGCTGGCGAAACTTCTCTTCTTCTATTTCTTCTTGCGTAAGTTCGGGTCCTTCTAATTCAGTGATCTTGTTATCTTCGTTAGCATTAGAAACATTATCGTCATCGTCTGCTGGGAAATGATTTTTTCGAGATGCTTCTCCTGGATCCTTCTGTTCGTCCTGATTCATATGGATAGACCTCCCGTAGACGTTCATACAATTGTGGTAAAGGGGTTAACTCAAAGTGTAGCATAGATTATAATGAACAATTCAGAAAAAAATGCCTGAAAACCTATCTACTGACTATTATACTTGATATACTTTCCATAAGTGTATTTGTGTCTATTTGAGGGGAGATGTGTTACGGTGGATGAAAATGCATTGAAGAAGACAGAATCAGAACGTTATCCAAGTACAGTATCTGAAGAAGTACAAACTCTTACTAGTAAAGTGAGAGCGTTGGAGGACGAAATCAGTGAACTGAAAAAGGATATACACGCAATCGACTTCTTGCAAAAAAAACCGATTATTTCAAGTGATGCGATTGCTAACGGAGGATTTTGGATTGTAGCAGCATTAGCTGTAATCGGGATATTTTTTTAATGAAGGAGGTAATAACGTATTATGAAAAGCCCAGGACTAGCAGCTGTACTTAGCTTTTTTTGGACCGGTGTCGGACAGATATATAATGGTCAGATCCTGAAAGGTCTCATTCTAATTGGAGTACAAATTGTCAATTCACTTTTAATGTTTGTATTAATTGGTTTTATCACGTATCCACTTGTGTGGATATGGGGGATGTACGACGCTTACAAAACTGCCGAAAAACACAACGCTCGTCAAGTTTACTAATTTTCTATTTTGTATAATAGGATAGTTTACTAAAAAAAATTTGATAAGCTGCGAAACGTTGGATGCATAGTTGGTTTCTTGTGCCTAAAAAAATCATATTAAAAAGACGTCCATCGATTAATGAAATCGAGGACGTCTTATTTTATTTCCGCTTTGCTTTAATGAGATCCAATTCTGTACTTAATGCTTTTATAAGAGAGAAGATCATCAACAAGATGACAAACGAGAAGGGGAGGGCGGCAATAATAATCGTATTCTGCAATGCATCTAACCCATTAACAGAAAGTAAAATTAACGCGATTGCCGACTGAAGAACACCCCATATAAGTTTGATACTATTCGGCGGTGTCAGTGATCCGTAACTGGACTGCATTCCTAACACAAATGTCGCTGAATCCGCAGAAGTGATGAAGAAGGAAGCAATCAGGATAATTGCAACAATGGAGATGAATGCACCCCAAGGTAATGTGTTAAATAGCTCAAAGACCACAAGTTCAGTAGCTTTATCCGCAAGATTGACAACTCCTGCTTTCTGAGTTTCAATCGCAGTCGTTCCAAAAGCTGTAAACCAGAACGTGCAAAGAATTGTCGGTGCAATCATAACACCAATCATGAATTCACGAATTGTACGTCCCTTGGAGACTCGTGCGATGAACATGCTAACGAAAGGCGCCCAAGAAATCCACCATGCCCAGTAAAAGATGGTCCACATATCCAGCCACTCACGGTTCTCTGGATTTAATGGAGAAGTAGAGAAACTCATTTTCACAAAGTTCGCCATATAACCCCCTAGGGAGTCTGAATACATATTAAAGATTAATAAGGTAGGACCAAGTATTACAACTAAAATTAGCAAAGCAATTGCAAGTACAAGATTCAGATTTGATAAGTATTGAATCCCTTTACTAAGCCCACTCCAAGCTGACATGATGAAAAGTACAGTCACAACTAAAATGATGATGAATTGAGACTGGGTTCCTATTTCAACTCCAAACAAATAATTCAATCCTGCATTAATTTGTACAGCGCCAAAGCCGAGAGTAGTTGCAACACCGAAAGCGGTTGCGAACACAGCGAGAACATCCACGAGAACACCCCAAGGGCCATTCATCTTATTCCCAAAAATCGGCTTTAATGTTGAAGAAATTAAACCAGGTTCTCCCTTACGGAACTGGAAGAATGCTAGAGATAAGGCGACAAAACCGTACATTGCCCACACATGGATACCCCAGTGGAAAAAGGATTGACGTAAGCCTTCTTTAAATGCAGCTGGTGTATTGAGCTCACCTGTGGATGACATAACAGCGTAGTGTGAAAGTGGCTCTGCAGCTCCATAAAAGACGAGTCCGATGCCCATACCTGCTGAAAATAGCATGGCAATCCAGGATACTGTTGAAAACTCGGGTTTGTCTGTATCTTTCCCAAGTCTTATTTTCCCGAATGGACTAAAGATCAGGAACAGACAAATGATAACGAGTACGGATAACAGCATGAGGTAATACCAACCAAAGGTAGAGGCGACGAAGTTTTGAATCTTTCCGGTTTGTGCGGCAAAGCTTTCCGGCGCGAGCACACCGTAGCCAACTGCCAAAATGATCAGTCCGATCGTAATGTAAAAAACGTTTGAAATTTTTCTCATGATTCCCCCTAAGATAATTGTAGTGATTTCACAGTTATTAAATATAGCAATAAAGAATTGAAAATGCAAAAGAATATAAAAAAAGGAGAATGTAAAAACATCCTCCTTTTCTTAAATGCGAAAAAATAGTGTCATCACAGGCATTTTAAACAACGAGTTAAGCTAAGCGGTCCTTTTCGTGGATATTGTCAGGCTCACGAAGCAAATAATACTTTCCTTTGGTAACCTTTGCGAGAAGTACAGTAAGTATTGAAGCAAGAACAGCGGCGAAAAATGCTGCTGTAGACTCTAAGAATATGCCCATATATCCAAGTGCGGCAAGGGTTCCGAGAAGACTTGCAACTAATAGTGAAACTACACCGACTGGATTCCAGCGATACAAATATTCTTGACGCGCAACATAGTAATTAGGTCCGATCTTCATTAGTTTTTTGACGACAAGAGCATCCGTTACTAGAATCGCTGCCCAAGAGAGTAAAAATACTCCTTGGAATGTCATCATGGTGCTTAAATGGTCGACAATATTTGCAAGCATAAGCAGTATTGCGCTAACCCCTGACACAACGACCCAAAAACGCCGCCCGGGAGTAAACCTAAACATGTTTTCGAAGAAGTTTGAGAGCGATAATGAGCTACTGTAAATATTCGTAACGTTAATGCGTAATTGAGTAATCATAGTAAACAAAGCTCCGCCAATACCGAGCAACAGGACAATATAAACTCCTGGATCGGGTTCCATAAAACGGACACCAAACCAGATGCCTAAACCACCCATTACTCCAAAACAAAAGATTTGAGGAATAAAACCAATCATAAAAGAGCCTAGTTTGATATCCTTAGGCTTTAAAAAACGCGCATAATCTGAAGCGAGAAGAGCTGTCAGACCCATAATACCATTATGCATACCAATGCACATAAGTAATGCGGTACCACCTAGTGTGACACCTTCAGGCATATAGGAGAATACAGCTCCAGTGTACACGGCAGGTTTATAAAACGAGATAATGATTGCAGTGATTAAAAACACGACAAATACTGGCATTGACCACTTTTGCAATTTATCAAGCTGTTCAATTCCGAACCAATTCAAGGGGATGACGATTGATCCGAACACGATGATGAGAATCCACTTTGGGAGGGTAGGGAAAAAGTGGTGAACTGCAGATACTAAAATTAACCCTTCAAACGCACAATACATAATGAAGTTAGATGCGTAAATCAGTGACGTAAGCGAGGATCCGATATATCCGAAACCACCACCGCGTGACAGTAGATTTACATTCATCCCAGACTTCGCAGACAAATAGGCGATAACTGTTCCTAATATCCCTGCGACAATGATTGCGTAAGCTGAAGAAATCATAGCATTTGCTGCCCCATAAGAGAGAGCCATGACACTTCCCATCTGGAAGTAAAAAATGGCAGTTGCGATTCCGAATGTAATGTTGGTAATGCTTAACCAACTTTTCGTACGGTCTTCTCGAGGAACTCTGTCTAGTGAATAGTCACTTTCCAGTTCTTCTATTTCTTCGTTATATTCATTTGTACTATCAGTTACTGATTTCATTCAATTCCTCCTAATCGATACATACATCTCCTTCCTGTTCAGTCAATTATTTTTTCGCAAATTATACTCTATAGAAGCATAACAAAAAAACAATAGAGTTATCAAGGGATGCAGTTGACTTGCTTTTATTTTATACAGAGTTGAGCAAAGATAACCATGGCTCGATACTTACATTACCGTGAATTCGTACTTCTGTGTATTGAAGTGAAAAAGGGGAATACTGAGGCAAGAAAGTTTATTCAACACTATTTAAGTGTTAAAGTAGTAATGAAAAAAGGAGTGGTATTAATGGGGAAATTAGATGGTAAAGTAGCAGTAATCACTGGAGGTGCCGGTGGTATCGGAAGTGGTATGGCAAAAGCATACGTTAAAGAAGGCGCAAAAGTGGCAATCGTTGACTTAAACTCTGAAACTGGCGAAGCAATGGTGAAAGAACTTCAGGAGTTCCAACCTGAAAGCATGTTCATTCAAGCGGACCTTACAGATCGCGACAAGCTGAAAGATATCATCGCAACAGTTGTCGACAAGTATGGAAAACTAGATATCCTTGTCAATAATGCACACGCATCACGTCAAGTATTGTTAGCAGATGCAACTCAAGCAGATATGGATTTCTCCTTTAACACTGGGTTCTATCCAACGTTTTACTTGATGCAAGCAGCATACCCACACTTAAAAGAGTCTGAAGGGACAATTATTAACTTCTCTTCAGGTGCTGGTATTAACGGAGATGTTATGCAAGGTACGTATGCGGCTGCAAAAGAAGCGATTCGTGCGATTACTCGTGTAGCAGCTAACGAATGGGGGCAGTTCGGCATTAACGTCAACTTGATTTCACCGATTGCCAATTCACCTGGTATCCAACAGTGGAAAAAAGACCAGCCTGAAGCGTTTGACAAAATGATCAACAACATTCCAATGCGTCGTCTTGGCGAATTGGAAGGCGATATTGGTCGAGTTGCAGTCTTCCTTGCGAGTGAAGATGCATCATACATTACTGGACAAACAATTATGGTTGACGGTGGCGCAACTAAATTACGCTAACTAAAAAAACACGATCCTCTAAACTTGAGGATCGTGTTTTTGTTATTTCCGTAATAATAAATAGATAAAGTAAGGAGCGCCGATTAAGGAGACGACTAATCCTGCTGGAATAATTCCTACACTGGATACGTTTCTCCCGATCGTATCTGCAAGCAATAACAACCAGCCGCCTAGAAGAATAGCGATTGGAAGGTAGAGCTGACTGCGTGGGCCAATCAATGACTTTGCAATATGAGGAGCCATCAGCCCGACAAAAGCAATTCCTCCAGTAACGGAAACAGCTGAGGCTGCAAGCGCGACTGCGGTGACGAGAAGAATAATACGTTCTCGCTCAACAGACACACCAATTCCAATGGCAACAGATTCACTTAACCCTAATACATTCAATCGGTTCGCTTTATATAACGCGAACGGTACGAGAATAAGTAACCAGGGCAATAGTGCAATGACAAATGGCCAATCAGACCCCCAAATATTTCCCGCTAACCATTTTGCAATGAAATCAACTTTGTCACGATCCGCTGAAGAAGTAAGAACAATCATGACACCGGATAGTGCTAGAGAGAACCCCACACCTGTTAACACCAATCGGACCGGTTGCATCCCTGTTTTTTTATCGTAAGCGAAGAGATAGATTAGGAATGCGGTCAAAAATGCCCCAACTAACCCGACAATCGGCATCAAATACACAAACGAACCTGCTTCAACAGGGACAAAAAGAAAGAATATTGCAATGGAAGTGCCGGCCCCTGCGTTAATGCCAATAATTCCGGGATCCGCCAAGTCATTTCGTGTGATTCCTTGTAGAATCGCGCCAGAAAGCGCTAAGGCTGCTCCTGCTAAGAACGTTATAGCTATACGAGGGAGACGAATAGAAAACAAAACGAATTCTTCTTTAAATGTCCCATTGCCGAAAAGTGCAGGGAAGATGCGACCAGGATCTACGGAAGCTGGCCCGAGTGCAATGGCTGCAACTGCAGTTCCGAGAGTAAGGAGGCTAAATATGATCAATAAGAGACGCTGCTTTCTTAACACTTTAGATTGAATCATGAAAAAGCTCGCCCTCCTTTACGAAGGATAATTAGGAAGAACGGCAACCCCATGACTGCAACGAGAGAGGCAACGGGTGTTTCGTATGGTGCGTTCATCGTCCGACCTAATGTATCGGCAAGCAACATGAATGCACCACCAACAACTGCAGACATTGGCAGTATAAACCGATAATCAGTGCCAACAATTGCGCGAACGATATGCGGAATCATAAGTCCCACGAACGCCAAATTTCCGACTAGAGCAACGGCAGATCCAGCGAGAAGTATGATTAGGATGAACAAAATCATTTTAATTCTGAATGTATGCTGACCCAATCCGACAGCTACTTCTTCATTTAAACTGAGTAGAGTGAGTTGCTTGGACAAAATTAGGGCAATCCCTATCCCGATAACAATCACCGGAGTAATAATTTGAAGTTGAGACCAAGTAGTACCAATCACACCTCCAGCAGTCCACATGGAGATGTCTTTTGACACCTTAAAATAGATTCCGACACCTTCAGCCACCGCAAAAAAGAACGTTGAGACTGCAGCACCTGCCAACACAAGTCGGAAAGGTGAGAAGCCACCACGTTTTGCAGAGGCGATGCCAAATACCACTAGGGCCCCAGCTGCTGCACCTAAAAAACAAGCAGTCATAATCCCATAATAATTCAGGGAAGGAGCAACGGCGATTGCAATGGCGAGTGCAGCATTGGCACCTGCTGTTAAGCCAAGTAAACCTGGATCGGCTAGAGGGTTTCTGGTCATCCCTTGCATGATGGCACCAGAAACAGCCAATGCAGAACCGACTAATAAAGCAGCAAGTTCGCGTGGAAAACGGATCTCTCGTAAAATCAAACTATTTTTACTTGAATCGCCGATAATTGCTAGCCACACATCAGAAACGGATATATTCGCTGCGCCCAGTATCATTGCCAGGAATAGAGAAGCTACCAATCCGATGCAAGCTATAAAGAATTTAATTGAAAATGGCATAGTTCGCAGATTCATTAGCCAGGACTCCTTTCGCAAAAGAAAAGGATCCTTTCAAGGTGAAAGAATCCTTCTTGAATAACGATTACTTTAAAAAGTTTTCTTTGAAAAACTCAAGCTGATACTCAAGTGTTAGAGGATCGTTGAAGTAGAACTCACTCAACTCAGCTTCAAATACATGACCATCTTTAACAGCTGGAGTATTTTTATATGTCTCAGTTTCCATAAAGGAATTATCGCCATCGTTATTGCGACTTAAAATAACGTAGTCCCCCATATATTCAGGAAGTACTTCAGAAGAAAGAGCGAAATAACCTTCTTTTAATGCATCTGATTTGACTTTTTCTGGCATCGGTAGCTTCATCTCTTGATAGAGTATTTCTGTTCCGCGTCCCCAGCTATCTCCATATACATAGAGTTGCTTGTCAAAGTTTTCAATAACTGAAACGGTCTTGTCCTCACCGATTTTCGCTTTGATTTCTTCGCCAGTTTCTTGTGCACGCGCTTTAAAATCAGTGACCCATTCTTGAGCTTCCTCACCTTTGTTCAGTAACTTACCGATTTCAACATATTGAGTCAAATAATCGACTTTGTTGTAAGTGAACGTGACTACTGGAGCAATTTCTTTCAACCGATCCAAATTATTCATTGGCGATAGTCCGATGATTAAATCAGGTTCTAGTTCAATAATTTTCTCTAAATCTTCATCAGATACAACTTCAGCATCTTTCAATTTCGATTCAAATCGAGGATTATCTTTTGACCAAGAGTCCACACCTACAATAGGAACGTCAAGTGACATAACATGTCCTGCAAATGATGACAAAACGACAACTCGCTGTGGATTTGCTGGAACTTCTATGGGGCCATCTTCAGATTCATAGGTAATCGTTCCTGAATCTGTCGTTGGTCCATCTTTCTCAGGTTCTTTAGAAGCATCCTCATTTTTCGAAGAGCAAGCTCCTAGAACAAGTACCAGTGCAAGTGTTAAGAATAATAGTGCCTTTTTCATGTTATTAATCTCCTTTTAATAAATCGTATGTAATACACATCGGTTTACCACTTCTTGGATCCATTCCGATTTCTGCGTCAATCCTAAAAACTTCACGCAAAGTCGTATGTTCTATCACTTCTTCAGAAGAACCCGCTTTAATAATCTTCCCATCTTTCATCGCTATTAAATAATCAGCGAAGCGGGCTGCCTGATTTAAATCATGTAACACCATGATAATGGTTCGTTCCTGCTCGACATTCAATTTCTGTAGTAGTTCAAGAACTTCTAACTGATGTGCCAAGTCCAAATACGTTGTCGGTTCATCAAGAAAAATGATGTCCGTTTCTTGTGCAAGCGCCATTGCAATCCAGACCCTCTGACGCTGACCACCTGAAAGCGCATCCACTTGACGATCACGAAAAGAATCCGTATTTGTAACCTCAAGTGCCCAATTAATGACATCGAAATCACTTGCTGTCAACCGACCTAGTCCTGTTTGATAGGGGAATCTACCATAAGAAACGAGTTCCGACACCGTTAGACCACTCGCAGCTTCTTGCGTTTGAGGAAGAATTGCCATTTTTCTAGCTAGCGCCTTTGTCTTATGATCGGCAATATCCCCCCCGTCCAACAATACCTTCCCTGAATGGCGGGGAATGAGACGGGTCATCCCTTTCAAAAAAGTCGACTTTCCACATCCGTTAGCCCCGATGATCGCAGTTATTTTCTTATTCGGAATCGTAACGGATAGGTCGTCCACGATGATTTGTTCACCGTAAGCAATCTGTAAGTTTTCAGTTGCCAAACGTACCATTCGGAGCACTCCAATCTTTAATTCACAATAATCGTTGATAATGATTCTCATTATCGGTATAATGCTACTATAAAGAGTGATCCTAAAGAAGTCAAATATAAATTTAGGGGGATGAAGTATGTCTCAAACATCAATTGTAGATGTGACGATCATTGGCGGAGGGCCAGCAGGATTATATGCTGCTTTTTATAGTGGATTACGTGGAATGTCCACTAAGATCATTGAATTTCAACCGGAATTAGGCGGGAAACTGCATGTTTACCAAGAGAAAATGATTTGGGACATAGGTGGAGTTACGCCAGCACCAGCAGCTGAAATGATTGAGAAGTTAGTGGAGCAAGGTATGACATTCACCCCCGAAGTTATCTTGAATGAAAAAGTAACAGGCATTGAAAAAGATGATGAAGGAAATTTTGTCTTGACTACCGCTTTGGGTGTTAAACACTACAGTAGAACTGTCATACTTGCTGTGGGTGGAGGTATTTTAAAGCCACAAAAGGTGGAAATAGAAGGAGCCGAGCGGTTCGAAGTCTCGAATTTACATTACACAGTAAAGTCACTGCAGCACTTTAAAGGCAAACGTGTTCTGATTTCCGGTGGAGGAAATGCTGCAATCGACTGGGCTAATGAGCTTGAGCCTATTGCTAAAGAGGTGATTTTAACATATCGGAAATGTGACTTGAATGGACATGAAGCACAAGTTCAGCAATTGCTACAGAGTAAAGTAGTGTGCCACTTTAATACACGGATAGACAAATTGATTGCATCAGCTGATCACCATTCAATCGAAAAAGTGGAATTAAAACATTGTCTAGAAGAATCCGGATTGACTCTGGAAGTTGACGATGTGGTTATTAACCATGGATATGAAGTGGATACCTCATTAATAGGAGGCAGTGAAGCGAACCTTGCACTTACAAACGATCACCGAATTGCCGGAACACCAATGAGCGGGACTTCTGTTCCTGGAATCTTTGCTGCTGGAGATGTTCTTTTCCATGAAAGTAAAGTCAATCTTATCGCGGGGGCATTCCAAGACGCTGCAAACGCTGTAAATAGTGCAAAAATGTATTTAGATCCAAAAGCATCCCAAGCAGGAATGGTGAGCTCGCACAACGATGTCTTTAAAGAACGTAACAAAAAACTTGTGCAGCAGTTAATCAGTTAATCTAATTATGAAATTATTTTCCATAAAAAAGAAGCAGATGCACAAGGCTCTGCTTCTTTTTGTCGTTTTTATCCCCAAATGTGTGCAATGATGGCAAGTATAATAATATGAAAGATTTGGTCCGCCATAATAATCAGCCACGCAGGTTCTCCATCTTTTATGCCCATAATCGTCTTCGTCCACCATGCAACAAAACGTCGTCGATCCAAAATGACATGACTCACGAAAATAATGGCAACTGCCCATAGAGGAATCATTCCTGTACCTATTAACAATACAGCAGTTACAGCCGATGTATAAACGAAACAATGTGTTAAGAGTGGAGCCCACTTAGTGGCTTTCCCTGCAGCCATCCAACTCGTTTGTAGTAAATAATCTCCAATCAGATGACCTATCAATAAATATGAGAACAATGTCACGTTCTTGCCTCCGCATCACCGATTTTTATATTAAAGTAATGACTTTAGTTGTGTGTTGACGGTTATTTCATGCTACTATTATTACAAATAGAAAGAAACGTGACAACTGTTTTTTAGAAGGGAATATATAAATGAAAAATTCACTTGCATTAACGACTCCTGACACCTCTGGATTTCCACAGTCGGATCAACTTTTATCTACTATTTTTGAATATATGGGAAAAATGTCTACTGAAACAGACATCACGAAGATGCTATTGTTACTAGCTGATTTAGGTACAAAGTTAGTACAAGCAGATCGATGTACCGTTTGGCTCCATGAATCTTCCTCGCAGACTGTTTGGACGGTCGCAGGACATGGGGTAGAACGAATTACCATTTCTGATACGAGCGGGTTTGTGGGAAAAAGCATACAAAATGGAACGATGATTAATGTTGAAGATGCTTATTTAGATGAGCGATTCAATACAGCAGTCGATCAGGAGACAGGGTATCACACACGTTCAATACTGTGTATCCCATTCACTAACCAAGAAGGAAAAATAATCGGTGCATTCCAAGCTATTAATAAGCTTGGAGAATCCCGCTTTACAAAAAAGGATGAAACGTTATTATCATTTGCCTCAACGTATGCTGGGAAATCACTTGATACGTTTATCTTACATAACGAGTTACTGGAAACACAAAAAGAAATTATTGAAACGATGGGGGAAATAGGGGAGAGCCGTTCGCAAGAAACCGGTAATCATGTCAAACGTGTGGCAACCTATTCTTATAAGTTAGCTCAGCTTGCAGGGGTTTCTGAGTCTCAATCGCTACTTCTTCGTTATGCTTCTCCCATGCATGACATAGGAAAAGTGGCAACACCAGATTCAATTCTACTGAAGCCCGGAAAGTTAACGCCCGAGGAATTTGAAGAAATGAAGTTGCATACGGTCGTTGGACATAATATTTTTCGGAAATCAGAGCGTGAATTATTAAAAACAGCTGCCATTATCGCACACGAGCATCATGAAAGATGGGAAGGCGGCGGATATCCTAGAGGATTGGAAAGAGAACAGATTCATATATTTGGAAGGATCACCGCAATCGCTGATGTATTTGACGCACTAGGTAGTGACCGTGTGTATAAAAAGGCTTGGCCACTTAAAAAAATCGTGTCATATATGTCTGAGCAACGAGGCAAACAATTCGATCCCACGTTAATAGATCTATTTCTTGACCATTTAGATGAATTTGTCGCAATTCGTGATAGTTTTAACGATAGGATGTGAAGTGAAAGTGTTAAAAACTATTTCTATAGAAGAAACTCGTCTAGTTAAATTGCCACTTGAAGAAGTGTGGGGGCTAGTTTCAGATACCAATCGCTTAAACCAATACATCGGATTGTTTCCAGTCGAGTTTACGCCGTTTACGATTAGGACCCAACAGCTCATTCGAAAAGCAAAAGGAAAAGCTTATGGATTGATAGATGTTGAGTGGGATGAAAACGTTTTTGAGTGGGTGCGCGAATCATTTTACACAGTAGAACGCAATTATACGAAGGGGCCAGTGGAACGCGTAATTTGGAAAGTGTCAGTTACGAAAGTGGACGAGCAAGAAACGAAGTTGACACTTAAAGGATTGTTTGAGTATCGCTCTCTTTTAGGGAAAGTGGCATTAAAAAAAGGAATTATTCCTCAACTTCTTCATACATTTACTTATGTCGAAGACGCTGCGGCGACAAAGGAGCATATGCCAACAGCAAGAGAACAGAAAGCCATTCAAATAGAAGAACGTGTTTTACTTGATGCAGAGCACCACTTGAACGAATTATCTCTTGATCAGGCACTTGTCAAAGCGCTCATTCGAACCATTCGAACAGAGTCAGATGAAGCTGTGACTTCTATTCAGCCCTATCGATGGGCATTTGAGCATGGATTTACAAAACAACAAGCAGTTCGTCTATTCTTGTTTGCGAGTGAAGCCGGAGTATTGGACTATGAATGGAGTTTGATGTGTCCGAACTGTCGAGTCGCTAAAGATCATGCCTCTGTCTTAAAAGATGTGAAAAAAACGGTGCACTGTGATCTATGCGGTGTGGACTTCAATCTTGATTTCGAAAACTATGTAGAAATGACTTTTCAAGTGAACAGTGCGATTCGAAAAACGAACAAAGCAACGTTTTGCATTAATGGACCAACCAATTCACCACATACTATTGGGCAGTTTCGGATACCTCCTCAAACGACGACGCATGTACCGTGGACTAGTACTCCTAAGAATATGCAAGTTCGAGTGGTGAAGCATAATTTCAAAGTTCCATTTACCTATCAACCCAATATTGAATTCTCTAAAATACATATACATCCGAATGGTATTGTTGAACAATTTCTCATGCAAAGTTCGGACATTTCAATTGTTAACACGAGTGATGAAGAATATATTGTGACATTTGAAGAGACGAAGTGGGATGAATATGCGCTGACAGCACGTGAAGTAACCTCCCTTCAGTTGTTCCGGGATTTGCTGCCCGCAGAAGTTCTTGCGCCAGGCATGCAAATCGGGGTAGGAAAGCTGACCATTCTCTTTACTGATCTGAAGGATTCAACTCAGTTATATGAACGGGTTGGGGATGCTAGCGCATATAGTGATGTCCAAAAACATTTCACCTCACTTGGCAATCTAATTCGTTCCCATGATGGAACAATTGTAAAAACAATAGGCGATTCGATTATGGCGGCATTCTCTTCTAACATTCATGCGTTGGAAGCAGCGCTTGACATCCAATCCTCTGTGTCGTCCCTAAACAAACTGTTGAATAATCCAGTCTCAATCAAGATAGGTTTGCATGAGGGTCCTGTGATAGCAGTCAATGCAAATGGCGTGCTAGATTACTTTGGTAGAACTGTAAACATGGCAGCGCGTGTTCAACAACAGAGTACCGGGGGAGACGTTGTGTTGGAAAAGAAACTTTTCGATGAGCTGGAGGTCAAGGCGGATTTAAGGATGGTAACGGAATTCACAACACAACTACATGGAATGGCATCACCTATTCAATTGGTCAGATTGAATCCTATACTTGGAGACGTAGATTGAAAGAGCTATTTTAGCTCTTTTTTTTCGTTTTAACGTGTATTTGAAAGTGAACAGGGAAAATAAGAAAGAAACATCCATATATAGGAGGGAGAATGATTATGAAAAAAAATTGGATGCTACTCACTATATTGCTGTCTGGCGGTCTAGCTGCCTGTTCTGCATCTCCTACGGACGAAACAACCAATTCAACCCAACAGGAAATGGACGATTCTGCTCAAAATGAAACAGATGGGACCACTGATGGTCAAAATCATGAAGAAGATCAGACTTCCAATAACGAACAGTCCCAGTCAGATGAAACGCAAGATTCACAGCACAGCGATGAAACATCAGAAGCAAATGAGAACAAAGATTCATCTAGCCAAAGCACTGGCGATGATCCAATTGATAAAGAGCAAAAGAAAATGGCAATCGACACATTAAATGACTTGGTTTCAGATGGGAAGAAAGGGAAAGTATATCATTTAAGTGATAACTTTTATGTGGGCAAAACCACTCAAACTGACGTCTATAACACCATCGGAAAGCCTGAACGGCAAGACACATTTGATCGGTATACCGGGTCAATGGGGCAAGCATCCTATGATCTCAGATATAACGAAAAAGGTCTATTAGTTGAAGCACGTTACCTTGGAACGAATGTTGAAAGACAAACAAATTTAGGTGGCATCAGTTCAAAAGATTTAGTAGAGCAATTGGGTGAACCAGATGAACAACGGACACTGAAAGAATCCCATCAAACTAGTTATATATATGAATTAGGAAACTACGAAATCCAGTTCGTCATGACTGAGAAAGACAAAACAGACCATGTCAACTTGTTGTTAGTATCTTAAAAAAAGCCATGCGGGGATCCGCATGGCTTTAATATTTATTCGGACTTTAACCGATTGATAATCTCTGTTACATAGAACATGGTCCGACTTGCTGCTTCATCAGGTGTTGCTTCGATCCGATTATTAAGAAAATTAATGAGCATCCCTTGCCAAATTAAAATAGTGACTTCATTGAGTGATTCAATCTTTTCTAGATCTATACTCCCTTGTTCCACAGCTCTTTTCAAGATGGGATTTCCTCTTTTTACAACATTCTGTTCAAGTAAGCTCATTCTGATTTCTTCAGGAATATCCACTAAGTCCGCTGGATAGAACTCATAGTATTTTTCTAACAAATGATCGGTGTTATCCCCTAAATCACGGATGAAAACAGAGTGGAAGATATCTGGTTGTTTAAACGAATATTCACAAAAACATTCCCAAGCAGTTACATATTGATCTAAGGCACAAGATTCCTCATTCATGCGTCTCGTCACTTCAACCGTATACTCCTTCATCAATCTCATCGATGCGAAAAACAGCAAGTGTGAGAACTCGTCGAAGTAATTGTAAATGGTTGCACTATTATAACCAGCACGGTCTGCAACCTTGCGGATTGTAACGGCTCTTGCACCTTCTTCTTCAATGATTTCAGTGGCGGCCTCGACAAAGTACTTCCACATTCTACTCTTTTGAAGCTTTTTTTTATCCAAATAAAGCGCCTCGCTTTTCTCGTATATCAGTAATTGTTCAATACTACCAGTCTAGCTCAATATACTTGTACTAGCGAATTTATTCTGATAGTATAAACACGTTCACAAGATAATCATGATTATAAATCATGTGAGAAGATTTCGCAATTCATATCGATTACACAAAGTTTGTTGAATTATAGTTGGATTGTGTTATTTGAAAGCGTTATCAAAGTTGCGTTTGTGAAACAACAATAGGGGGTTGAAAGATGCAAAAAGCGAAATTAGATCCTTTCGTCTTTTGGACGTCAATGGTATTCATTTTACTGGCAACTGTGTTGCTTGTAGTTTTTAGAGAAAGTGCTGAACCTGTACTGGACGATGTCATGACGTTCATTACATTTAAAATGGACTGGGCATTCCAATTTTTAACTTTTGGGCTATTTGTATTTTTGATATGGCTGGCGTTTAGTAAATTTGGACGAATTAAATTAGGGGAGGGGAAACCTGAGTTCTCTAGTTTTAGTTGGGGTGCTATGCTATTTACAGCCGGAATGGGGACTAGCATCATGTATTGGTCCATGATTGAACCCATTTCCTACTTTTCAGGTCCTCCATTTGGAATAGAACCAGGAACAAATGAGGCAGCAGAATGGTCGCTTACATATGGCTTGTTCCATTGGGGAATTTCGGCATGGTCTCTTTATGCATTTCCGACTGTAGTGATCGCATATTCCTACTTCGTGAAGAAGCGTCCATCGCTTAAAATTAGTACAGCTCTTAGCGGTGCACTTGGTAAATATGCAGATGGATGGGTTGCGAAACTTATTGACGTACTTGTTATATGGAGTTTAGTCGGTGGGCTCGGAACTTCTTTAGGACTTGGTGTACCGATGGTCTCTGCAGTTGTCGGATCGATACTATCAATTGAACCGTCTCTTGGAATGGATGCAGTTATCGTCATACTCATTACAATTATCTACTCTGCCAGCGCCTTTTTAGGCTTGCAAAAAGGGATTCGAAGACTAAGTGATATCAATATTTACTTAGCGGTCGCCCTTGCTCTCTTTGTTTTCATCGCAGGACCTACTTCGTTTATACTCACGTATTTTTCGAACAGTTTTGGAATGATGCTTCAAAACTTCACATTTTTGAGTTTCCACACAGATCCGATATCCAAAGGTGGATTCCCACAAGGTTGGACTGTGTTCTATTGGGCTTGGTTTTCTGCAACCGCTATGTTTATGGGATTATTCGTCGCAAGGATTTCCAAAGGGCGTACGTTGCGTGAACTGATCACCCACATGTTATTGTGGGGGTCAATCGGAGGTTGGATCTATTTCATGGTCTTCGGTGGATACTCTATGAATCTGCAACTACAAGGAATTACCGATGTTGCGAAAACGCTCTCTGAACAGGGTGGACCGGCAGCTGTTGTTGAAATCCTTCGTTCTCTACCGTTGGACATCCTTGTATTGCCGTTCTTTGTTATTGTTGGTGTTGTTTTCTTGTCAACATCCATGGATTCCGCGACTTATATTTTAGCGGCCGTTGCGACGAAAGAATTACAGCCTGGTGAAGATCCTGCCCGTTGGCACCGAATGATCTGGGGCGCTATTCTTGCAGTACTTTCAATCTCGTTGTTGCTAGTAGGAGGTCTACGTGTCATACAGACCTCAGCAGTCGTAGTAGCAGTTCCCATCTTCATTATCTATATTTTGCTTCTCGTTTCACTTGTAAGATGGTTGCGCGAAGATTTTCCAAATGAAACCCTAAACAAATAATTGGAGGCATTTCTCATGGTATTTAACGTAAGAGAAACAAATCGTACAATCCGCACGACATTCCCCAAAAAAACTAGAGAATTATCGAACGTAATGATTCCACTTTCAGACGGCACACAATTAGCTGCACACATTTGGCTACCAGAAGATGCAGAAACAACACAAGTACCAGCAGTTCTTGAGTACTTGCCGTACCGTAAAAACGAATTTACCGCTCTGCGTGATTCACTACGTCATCCATACTTTGCAGGGCATGGATATGCGAGCATCCGGGTCGATATCCGAGGAACTGGAGATTCAGACGGCATTTTGTATGATGAATACTTAAAGCAAGAGCAAGATGATGCTCTGGAAATATTGGATTGGATTGCAAACCAACCATGGTCAACAGGTAGTGTTGGAATGATCGGTAAATCATGGGGTGGCTTCAATGGACTCCAAATCGCAGCGCGTCAACATCCAGCACTAAAAGCAATCATCACTTTGTGTTCTACAGATGATCGCTATGCAGATGACGTCCACTACAAAGGGGGTGCAATGCTTGCATCAGATATGCTTTGGTGGGCTAGTACGATGTTTGCATACAATGCACGTCCACAGTTTCCAGAAGTTCGGGGCGAGTCGTGGAGACAAAATTGGTTGGAGCGCATGGAACTGACTCCTCCATATGCAGAAGAATGGGTTCGCCACCAGCGCTACGACGCGTATTGGAAACACGGTTCTGTCATCGAAAATTATGATGATGTAACAATTCCAGTCTTTGCAGTTGGCGGCTGGGCAGATGGCTATACGAATGCGATTCCAAGATTATTAACAGGTTTAAAGGGGCCGAAAAAAGGTCTAATAGGTCCGTGGGCACACGAGTATCCTGAAATGGCGGTACCAGGTCCACAAATCGGATTCTTACAAGAAGCGGTCCGTTGGTGGGATGAATGGCTAAAAGACGAACGGACAGGTATCATGGATGAGCCAATGGTTCGCGTTTATATGCAAGATAGCGTTCCACCTCAAACAGAGTATTTATATCGTCCAGGACACTGGGTGGCAGAAGAACAATGGCCACCTGCTAATGTTGAAGAAAAGCAGATGTTCTTAAATGGAAAAAAATTGAGTGAAACAGCAGAAAGGAAAGAAGTAATCGTTTCGTCCGTTCAGCAACACGGATTGTATGCAGGTGTTTTTTGTCCATTTGGCCAGCCAGGGGACCTACCAGCAGATCAGCGAATTGAAAATGGCATGGCAGTAGTGTTCGATGCAGAACCAGCCGAAAAAGACGAACCCATTCTAGGTGAACCTGAATTCCGTTGCAGAATTACATCAGATAAAAAAGCTGGACATCTAGTTGTCCGACTAAATGATGTTGCGCCTGACGGTTCTTCGACGCGCATCACTTGGGGGGTGTTAAATCTTACACACCGCGATAGCGATGAGAACGCAAGTTATTTAGAACCAGGAAAACCTTACGACATAACCGTGAAGATGAATGTCATCGGTCATACGTTGCAAAAAGGTCACCATTGGCAACTTGCTGTTTCACCGAACTATTGGCCACACATTTGGCCGTTCCCTGAAGCGGTTACCTTCACAGTTGAAACAGGAGAAGAAACATCACTAGTCTTGCCATTTAGAAATCCTACAGATATGGATAAGACGTTAAAACCTTTTGCTCAAGCGGAAACAGCGGAAGTACTAGAGAAGGACATTTTGCGTGAAGCAGGTCGCACACGAGAAGTGAAGCAAGATGCAGCAACTGGAGTCTGGACGTTAGATGACTTTTCAGATGAAGGCAAGCGTAAATTGCATAGCAATGGACTCGAATACGGAAGCACCAATCGAAATGTCTATACCATAAGAGAAAATGATCCACTCAGTGCGCGCGTAGAATGCGATTGGACGTTAAGTGTCGGGAAAGATGAGTGGCAGACATACTTGGAAACAAAGAGTACGATGACTGCGGATGAAACGCATTACTACCTTATGAACGAATTGAAAGCATGGGAAAACGATAAGGAAGTGTTCCACAAGAAGTGGGAAGAAAAGATTGAACGCGATTTCACCTGATGTAACATTCGCGTAAAAGTGTATTACCAAGGAAGCTGTCGAGGGATTCAGTGAAAACTGTTTGCCTCTGAAGCTTCTTTTTTTGTGTGGATGGGTTGTTATAGCGAATAATTCAAAGGGGAATCTTGAGAATAAGAAAATAATACTCTTAGAGCTCCATATGTGCTCATAAATCATATGAAACGCTCATAAATTTCAAAATGTGCTCATAAATCTTAAAATCTGATCATAACCTCTGAAAAGTGATCATAAATACCAAAAAGTGCTCATAACTATAGAGAAATGATCATAAACTACAAAAAATCGCTCATAAAGTCCCGCGGTCACAGCATTAGGCATATCCGAACTATAAACTCGCGACCAATTAAAAGGACTTTTCATTAATATAGTAAAAACAATTCAAATAGCACGAGTTTTAACAAGAATACAGTTGATAGTTTTACCACAATTTAAGTGACAAAAAGCACCGTGAACCATGGTGCTTTTTTCATGGATTTAAACTCGAAAAACGTCCAAAAGTTTGATGTTTTATTATCAGAAATAACAGAATTCGCAAGTTGACTCTGTTATAATAAAAGAAAGTTAGGTAAGTCATGTTCTTCAATGAATAGAGACAAATTGAGGTGAAAAATTGGAGCAAATTATAATGATTTAAGATGAAATCAATACTATGAAAATATTATGTAAATACTTGTCAGTTTTAGTATAGCTACATGATTAGAGATATTCGCCCGGAATATCTCTTTGCCTATGAACTAAAACAATCCCATTGTGACTAGTGTGCAGCCAGTGATTGGTTAGTGGTACATTTTCTATTTTGCCAGATAATAATCGGCTGATATTAGATTATTGAAGACAAAGGAGGGCACATTTTGGACAAGATAGGTTCGATTTCGATGAGAGAACGCGTATCCAGTTTTTATATTTATACTATTTGTTTTCTTGGTTTGCTTGCAGTTATCATGTCCATAGTTATGAGTGAATTGCCTTCTACCCCCATAATCCTTGTGCTATTAGCCATATTTATGGGGGTTATTGAGTATTTTCCTATCCGTATTAGCAGGGGGGGAATTACACTTACTCTTACACTCGTGTATCCGATGATTTGGGAGTTTGGGATACATCTAACTGTCATTGTTGCTGTGTGTGTAATGGTAACTACACATTCCCTTCGACGTTTGTCCATGCAAAGGACGCTTTATAATGCTGGTCAATTTGCTATTAGTCTTGTTTTAGGAGCATGGCTTACACGTGAAACCCTATTGATTTTTGGGGCGAATCTACCAATGTTGTATGAGGGATTACTAAGCATACTATTATTCAGCATATTTTTTTGCATCTTCAATGCGCTCTTTTTCGATATTCTAATGGTGCTTCTACCTCAACCTTATCTGCCTGAACAGTGGCATCAGAAAAATATATTAGTGTTGCTCAGTACAAGTTTTTGTTTACTCTACGCCGCTTCTATCTATTTATTAGAACAACAATATAATGAAAAAATGGGTGGAGTTGCTATTCTGTTCTTCTTTTTCCCGCTTGTGGCCATTTGCGTTATCAGCTATTCCTCGAGGCAAACAAGGATTGAAAAAGAACGTTTATATAAACTTTTTTCCATTACAACCGAGTTGAGCCAGGGACTGTCTGCTGGAAACCTAAATCAGATGAAGCAATCACTCGAAGGATTCTTAGGCATACAGGCATATGCTCTATGGGCAAAAGAAGAAGAGAAGTGGAAGCTTCTGCTAAAGGATGGGGCGGTTCATTCTGAATGTTCAATAGATTTTGATTCGAAACTCGATTTCGAACAGATATCCCAAACCTTAGTTATTTCAGATTGGAAAACAGGAATGGCTCCGGGTGATGGAATATTTGAAAATGTCATACGCTCCCTAGTCTACTTGCCACTTACAGTGAATCATGAGTTGGTTGGCATGTTTGTTGTAGGTAAGAGCAGAGCGGCTAGTTTTATTGCCGAAGACATCCAGTCTTTAGCTACGTTTTCCTATCAATTAGGTGGTTTACTCAAAACTCAATCTCTCATCTCCGAGCAAGAAAAACGAATCATTCTAGAAGAGAGAAATCGACTTGCCCATGAAATACACGACGGAATCGCACAAGTATTGGCTGGGGTCATATTTCAAATGGAATCAGCGCAAAAGCAGTCCGCCAATCAATCAGGCAATATGTACCAAGTTGTAGACAACAGCATAAAAAAATTAAGGGAAAGTCTAAGTGATACTCGATTTTCTATTTATGCTTTAAAACCGTATCCTACCCAAAGGTTAGGACTAAAACAAGCCATTGCAAATAAAATTCAAGCCGTTAAACAAGAGCATGATTTGGATATTACCTATCATGAAAAAGGTCGTTCACGAAGACTCAGTACTTCAAAAGAAAAAGCCATCTTCGATACGGTACAGGAAGGGTTACAGAACATTACAAAACATGCGATGGCGGATAAAGTCAACATACATTTAAGTTATCAGCGTGAACACGTGTTTTTAAAGGTGAAGGACAACGGGATTGGTTTCTCTCTGTTTGAATCAATGATAAAAACTAAGCATGAGCCCCATTATGGCATCTTACATATGAACGAACAGGCAGAACAGCTAGGGGCTACCCTTCAGATTGATAGTTCTGTGGGAAATGGTACAGTCATTACATTGCTAATTCCGGACTTAGAAAAGGGAGAGGAATATCATGATTCAAATACTATTAGTGGATGATCATACGGTCTTGCGTGACGGGATTCGGAGTATATTGGATCTTGAATCCGACATTAAAGTTGTAGGCGAAGCGGTTTCAGGGGATGAGGTGTTAAAAAAAGTAGAAGAGTTGCAACCGGATTGCGTGTTGATGGACATCAATTTTCCGGGCAAAAATGGCATTGAGGTAACTTCACTCGTGAAAAGTCAGTATCCGTACTGTCGAGTTCTCATGTTAACGATGTTCGAGCATGATGAATACTTAATGGAAGCACTTCGGGCGGGGGCAGACGGCTATTTATTGAAAGATTCATCATCTGACCAAGTGGTGTCAGCAATTCGGATGGTAGCGCAAGGAGAATCTGTGATTCATCCCCGCATGACGAAAAAGCTGGTTAACTATCATCACCAAGAACTAAGCGAAACGATGCTGTCTGAGCGTGAAAAAGAAGTCCTTCTGGAATTGGTTAAGGGACTTAGTAATAATGAAATTGCTGAAGTCCTATTTATCAGTGACAAAACTGTTAAAATTCATATCAATAAAATCTTCAAGAAGCTGAATGTGAAAAGTCGTACACAAGCAGTTATTTATGCCGTTCGAAATCACCTTGTCCCCTTTTCATAAATGAAAAAAGTGATGAAAACCTTCGTTTACAATGGATCATTTCCGGTCCGCTATCGGTGAATGTATCACGACAATTTTTCCGAAAAGACTGTTGCGAATATTGGCCTGACACTCTCCAACAAACTTCAAGTGAAAAAACGTTACCTTTTAAGAAACATTTGATGACTATTTAAAAAGAGTTGCAAGTGATCGAAGATGTAATTTCGGGCACTTGCAACTCTTTGTCAATTGTGACGATTGTTTGCTTTTAGCAAAGAGGATGCAACTATCCGTGTAAGGTCTACTAGCAAGTGGCACCCCATTAATATAGAAAGAGAATCCATAAAGATGGTCTCTTTCCTAGTAACCTCCATGCTATTCTTACGTCTCATCCGATCCTATCTCTTCTCGCTATATGAATCCTCTAATGTTTAAACAAACAAATATTTTCTGAAATTTTGATATTTCTAGTCATCACAATAGAACTTTAGTTTTAGCATGGCTAGACCTTTGCGTTAGTAAGGTTACTTCCTAAATTCTATATACAGAAAAATCGGACTATGAGAAGATGAAATTAGAACTGGATAACTAGTTTGGAATGCTAGTTTTAGTCAGGGAAATTACAAATAATGTTGAAAAAGGAGATGCGGTATGATGCGGAAGAAGTTCAGTAAAATCATGTCAGGTTCGCTAGCTGTTGGACTATTATTAACGCAAGGAGCTCCAGTTAACGTATTGGCAGAAAGTCCAAAAGAGCTAAAACCAATTAATAATGTAGAAGAAGTTCTAAGGAGCCTAACAGCGGAACAAAGAAAGGCCTTAGAACAATTAGATACGAATGCAACCTTTGTTGTTTCGCCAGATATTGACACGAAAAGTCCAGAATTAGTCAAAGTTATCGTGGAATTTAATCAGGCACCAGCACAAATTGAAGTAATGAAGCAAGCTGTGAAAGGAAAAAAACTATCCCACTCCGCTGCAAAAGAAAAAGTGGAAAAATCTCATAAAACTTTTAAAGCGCATGTGCAATCATTGAAAGTTGAGGCGAATTCGACTGCATATGAAGGCGAAGACATTACCATTACCAGAGAGTATAAAAAGGCCATCAACGGTGTGGCAATGACGTTGCCTGGTTCGGCAGTTGAAGATTTGCTACAATCTGGTGTCGTAAACCAAGTCTATAAAGATTACGAGGTAAAAGTGGACCCACCTACAGAAAAGACAGAAGCTGTTGATCCTAAAATGGCAGATAGTATTCCGTATATTGGCGTAGATAAGCTGCATGCTGAGAATATTAAGGGGAAAGGCATTAAAGTCGGTGTGCTCGATACAGGGATTGACTATAACCATCCAGACTTAAAAGATGCTTATAAAGGCGGATATGATTTTGTTGATGACGATTCAGATCCGATGGAAACGACCTATCAGGATTGGATTGATGCTGGCAAGCCAGAAATGCCAGGTCGTGTGTATTACACGAATCACGGAACACATGTAGCTGGGACGATTGCAGCCCAACAGAAAAATGGTGTGGATTATGCGGTGAAGGGTGTAGCACCAGAAGTAGATTTATATGCATATCGAGTATTAGGCGAATGGGGTGGCGGAGATTCAGCTGGAATCCTTGCTGGTATGGATCAGGCAATTACAGATGGCATGGACGTCATTAATTTATCACTTGGTGCCGCGACAAACAATCCTTTATATGCCACTTCTGTCGCAGTAAACAATGCCATGCTTTCAGGTGTGGTGACCGTCGTTGCTGCAGGAAACTCTGGACCGAAAGAAAAAACGCTAGGTTCTCCAGGAACAGCGGCTCTCGGTATATCAGTAGGGGCAAGCGATGTTTCCATGACTATTCCTACATTTACTGGCAGTGTTTTTACTGAGGAAAATGGTGATTTGCAACCTCGCGATGAAGATCTTATTCAAAAAGAAGAGGTTTCGCCGCTTGTTGGCAAGGGACCTTCACCTAAACTAAAAGGTTCAAATCGTTTTGACAAAGATTTTTCGAAAGAATTAGAAGAAAAGAAGAAGGACATATCTCTAAAAATAGAAGATTTACAACTTCTAGGGAAGGACTTTTCTGACCAATTAGAAGACTTACAAGGAAAATCCCTACCCGTTGTATTTGCTGGACTTGGTAAAACAGATGATTTTACGGGGAAAGACGTCAACGGGAAAATCGCCTTAATCCAACGTGGGGAACTAACCTTCGATGAAAAAATTAAAAATGCCAAAAGCGCTGGAGCTAAAGCTGTCATTGTGTACAACAATGAAGACGGACAAATCTCTAGCTACTTGGGTGATTCAGTTGGTTTAATCCCATCTTTCCGTCTGTCAAAAGAAGACGGTGAAAAGTTGAAGGAGCTAGGTGAGGTTTCTTTCACTTTTAATACCTTAAGTAATACAAAAACAGAAGGCGATCATTTAGCAGATTTCAGTTCACGTGGGCCAGTAGAAGGAAATTATGATATCAAGCCAGATCTAGTCGCTCCAGGTGTGGCCGTATTCTCTACGACGCCGGAATTCATCAATGATCCACAGGACGGTATTAATTACGACAATGCCTATGTTCGTATGTCGGGGACATCGATGGCCTCACCACACGTGGCAGGAGCAGCTGCATTGATTTTACAGGAAAACCCAGAATTCACGCCTTTCGATGTGAAATTAGCACTCATGAATACATCAGATGATTTACAAGGGGATAATTCTGTATACGAAGTGGGCGCAGGACGAATCGATGCCTATCAATCCGTTCATGCAGATACCTCCATCAAAGTATGGGATAAGACACAAAATATCGAGAATGGAAATGTCGTAGAAATTGATGAAGAAACAGGTTCCATTGTATTCGGAAGACATTATAAAAAAGAAGATCAACCCGTTGAAGCAAGTAAAAAAGTGACTGTTCAAAACAATAGCCAGGAAGAAAAATCTTATACTTTAGAAGTAGAGTATCATGGTGAGCGAAAGGGAATTCAAGATGCTGTAAGTAACGGTGTGACAGTAGATGTACCTTCAACGATTACAGTTGGAGGCGGTCAAGTACAAGAACTTCAGCCAAAAATCACGATACCAACTAGCGCTGCTAGTGGAAGATATGAAGGGTATATTCATATAACTAATGCCAATAATCCAGACGAGGTCTATCAAATTCCATTTGCTGTGATGGCGACGGAAAAAGGATTTGACTATGTCACACCATCTAGAAATTCCGTGACAAATACGACAGCCTTCTGGGAACTTAATGACCCACAAATCCTTCTCACAATGATGTTGAACAGTCCTATGACAACAATGGATGTGCTTATTAAAGACAGTGAAACAGGAAAAGCTGTTGGGTTCGTAGGGACAGCGACCCCCAATTTCCCGATAGATAAAAAAGTGTTTCTTTCTGGTGCGTTCAGAGGTACGGTCTTCCCATTTACAGATGATCCGTCTAACCCAATCAGTGATGTTCCTATAAAGCTTCCTGCAGGCGATTATATACTGGAACTGGTTGCTCATGATGAGGATGACAAGTCATATGTTTTCCAAAATCCGCTTATTGTGGATAATACACCACCAGAAGTCAACATGGATATTAAGTCAGGTATAATCGAAGTTAATGATTCAATGTTTACAGTAGAAGATGGCCAAAAAGCATTGTGGATGCACGGAACAGCTAAGGATAAGACAGTAGATCTATTACAATCTAAAGGATTGGACGTCGATCAATCGTCAAACACAATGGCCTACTATACAGGTACCTCTGGGTATATGAAAGGGTTCTTCCCGATCCAAGCGAATGGCGATGTGAAAATAGGAATTGAGGAAAGTGATTTTGCAGCAAAGCCGATGAGACTGTGGTTGAGAACGTGGGATACTGCAACGGCAGTTGGTTACCAAAAGTATTACTTCATGAAAGAAGGAACGGAATATACGACTTCCAGTTATAACAAGAAAGAGATAAAAGCCGGTGATAGCTTTACGATGACACTCAGCCTTAATAATGTGAAGGAGCTTGTCTCGGGAGAATTTAGTGTAGCAATCGACAAACAACTCTTCAAGTTTTCGAATGTGAAGCTGAACTCGGCAGTTAAACAATATGCAAAGGAAAAAGGCTTGCAGGTATCACTTCATGAGCCGGTTGTGACTGAGAGTCTATACCATAATAATGTGAAAATAGGAGCTTCCATTACTGGCAAGGCATTCAATGGACTTGATGGAGATATGCCGTTCCTCGATGTAACGAGTAAAGTAATTAATGATGAAGTTTACGAAAATGAAATTCGAGGATTTGAGGTAGAGGGAGGGTCTTATAAGAAATCTGGACAAACTGAAGCAACTGATATTCCTTTTTACGGCACTGAAGATCTTAAATTGATTTCTAAACATACTCAGTTGATAGGAAGCATCTCACCGGAAGGATTTTTGATAGGTAAACCAGGTTATGAATATTTGAAGAAATCGGATTATTCAAAAATAGGAGCGAAAGTATACGCACTCTCCAGAAGTGGTAAAAAATATCCAGGGACGATTACGGAAAGAGGAGCTTTCACGGTTAATGATATTCCGGCTTCTGATCAAGTATATACAGCTGTTTTCGAAGTTCCGGGACATCTTAAAGTGATGAAGAAATTCGTTCCTGGCTATCATGATGAAAATGGTGAGCTACGTGGACAATTTTTAAGAATTGGTCAGAGAAACCTTTCAGGAGATATTAATGGAGACAAAATGGTTGATATTCTCGATATCCAAAGTGTCGTGGATGCATACGGGACGAAGGATACTTCCATTGTGAAGCAAGATATCAATCAAGATGGTGTGGTAGACGAGTCGGACGTTCGTTTGATTGAAAAAAACTTCCTAGAGAAGGGACCTGACGCACCTGCCAACAAGCAACCTAAAGAAAAAATTGGCAAGAGAGGGCTGGAATACTTCCTACGCCTGATCGGTCTTGAGGTGAATGAATAACTACATCAGTGAACCCAATAAAAGTAGAGGGTACAAAGGATAAACTAAAGGAATACAGAAATAGGTCACAAAAGAAGATGATTTCTGTATTCTGGATTTATCCTCTTAAGTAAACGGTCATAAAAAAGTGTTTGTTAAGTAGCCTTAGACCTGCATTCTTGAGGGCTAAGGCTATTTATGTTTTTCTGGAGTCATATTTTATTGGGGGATAATCATGATTGGAATATTAATAGTGGATGATCATTCGGTCTTTCGTGATGGAATTCGGAGTATATTGGCACTTGAATCTGATATTCAAGTGGTTGGAGAGGTTGTTTCCGGGGATGAGGTGTTAAAGAAAGTAGGGGAGTTAAAACCGGATTGCATTTTGATGGATATTAACCTTCCTGGGAAAAATGGAATTGAGGTCACATCCCTCGTGAAAAGACAGTATCCGAACTGCCGAGTTCTCGTATTAACGGTGTTTGAAGATGAGGAATATCTAATGGAAGCACTTCGAGCGGGTGCAGATGGCTATTTGTTGAAAGATTCATCATCTGAACAAGTAGTGACAGCCATTCGAATGCTAGAACAAGGAGAAACTGTGATTCATCCTCGCAAGGCGAAAAAGCTGGTAACGTATCATCATCAGGAGACTAACACAACTATGCTGACGAAGCAGGAGAAAGAAGTTCTAGTTGAATTGGTCAAAGGTCTCAGTAATAAAGAAATCTCTGAAGTCCTTTTTATAAGTGACAAGTCTGCTAAAATTCATATCAATAATATCTTTACTAAGCTGAATGTGAAAAGCCGTACACAAGCAATCATTTGTGCTGTTCAACATCAACTCGTGCCCTTTTCTTAGGGGAATTGACTTTATTCAGCGTGGAAACTACATTTGATGAAAAAATCATGCCGAAAACGCTGGAGCAAAAGCTGACATTGTGTACAGGAATATCGACCGGCAGATACCTTCCTACTTGGGCGAGGGAACGAAAGATATCATAATTATTCGCGTGTTCTATTCAGCACAATCTCCATATTTTACATTGTCATTTCATTTATTTGCCGAAGCATGGTATCTTTTGGCACAACGATATTGTATATTGCCGTGTATGGGCTTAGATTAAGGGTCTCTTGATTTAAAATCATTTGGCGCACCACCTATATTTTCTTAATCTAAGCATACAGGATTTGTGTTCATTTTTGAGATTGAAAAAGCGCTTTGAGGAAGGAGTAGATATTAGTGGAGTGGAAGGGAGCGTCTCCGGCGGGAACAGCGCGCAGAAACGCAGTGACGAGGAGATTGAAACCGTGCCTGCGGAACGCGTCTGTCTGGAACGGAAATACACGGCTTTCAACATAAAAAGCGAGAATAGAAACGATTTAAGTTTCCATTCTCGCCATGATATACATAAGAGAACTTTTTCAGTGCCCTCGGAGGAATCCCTGCCGCGTTTTGTGATTATAGGTGACTGAAAAAAGCTAGTGAACTACTATTTATTCAAATCATTGTGAACTCAAAACCACCGCTTTACTTTCCCGCTCAAATATACCAGTCAAATGTTCAAGCACCGTCAAGTAAACTAGCCCGTTCCCTTCAATATTTTGTGAGAAACCTAGTGGAACGGTCCTTTTTATTAGTTGGGCATAGAGTTCTGGCTCTGTAAGTTTTCGATTGAAACTGTTGTTGACCAACCCTTTGATGAGGGCAAGAGCTCCAGAGACATGTGGGGCAGCCATTGAAGTTCCGCTTAATGTAGCAAAATTCCCGTTTAAATACGTAGAAAGAATCTGTTCACCCGGAGCAACTAGATCGACTTCATTATGGGAGTTGGAAAAATCGGAAGGGCTCCGTTCAAGATTTATAGCACCTACACATATGACTTCGTTATAACGGCCTGGAAAGGCGAATTCATCGGTTGAATCGTCGCTATCGCCTTCATTTCCAGCTGCACAAACTACGAGTATATTATTTGCAACCGCTTTTTTTATTGCTTCATGAAGTTCAGGCAAATCAGTTGGACCGCCCAGTGACATGGAAATTATATCCACTTTTTGTTCAATGGCATAGTTGATACCATTGATAATCCAATCGTATTGCCCTGATCCTTTTTTATTCAATACTTTTATAATAAGCAGACTAGCTTCAGGAGCTACTCCAACAACGCCCTCATCGTTCTCCTGTGCGGCAATCGTTCCAGCTACATGAGTGCCATGGCCATTGTAATCGAGGAAAATGTCGGGATTACTTCCATCATCGTCCGTAAAGTTCCGACCGCCTATAATCTGATCTTGTAAATCAGGGTGTCTACTATCGCATCCTGTATCCAGTATAGCAACCGTAATGCCATTTCCTTTTGTTTCCTTCCAAATTGCGGGTGCTTGAATTAATTTCACACCAGGTGGAACTTCATTGGCCGCTGTCATTTGAATAATCACTTCGAATGGAATTACATGAGCAAAATTCTTCACTTTATCCCTCCTCATAGGATTATCGGAAATATTGTTAAAAAGGAACTCATTTGCGTATAGTCACTGGTATAGGGAAATTACTAATTTAGTTGTTTCTATTAATAGTGTTAACTACAAACTAAAACTGAACACTATCAATGTATTGAATTGAAATAAATCTTTTAAACGAAATTTAATTCTTGTAGCAATGACTGAGAAAATAGAAGTCTAGATAGACCAATGCCTCTGGCAAAATATATTGCACATCCGTCGGCAATTCATCATATTATAAAAAATAAAACATAGAATAAATGAGGACTGGGCGGTTAAGCACTCAGTCCTACACTATTAAACTGTGAAACAAAAGCATGACAAATCTTTAAGCACTGTACTACGATGTAAATGGTTGGAAAAAAAGCATTTGACCGAGAAGAAAGAAGTAATTGTCCACATTTCTGCCGATGGGGGGGCGGTTACTCCTTTCGCGATAAAAAAAAGATTGCAGACAACGACACCGACATAAAAGCAATCCATCCACCAGAAAGTGATAGAAGTAAGCTTAGTATTTCGTATGTTGTCATTGGTTTTCACCTCCCTTACTTTGGAAGTGCCCGACAAGCGATCCTGCATTCTTCGTAAATGGACTGAAATCTAGATGCAGTTGCTGTAGGGGGAAGTTATATAGTTCCCCCTACTATTATGTATATGTACAATCAGTATGTATATGCGTAATATTTATAGAAAATTCCGGGGACAAGCCTTCATACTCTGTTAAGGGAAGGTAAATCTCGTTTAATATGATTGTGCTCTTAATTTCAGTTATACTATTTGACTGACATAAAGTCGATCTTCACTTTATATTCAATACCTTCATAATAATTAAACTTTCTGCAGCAACTATTCCAATTACGCCTATATCGTGCTGTTGACATTAAAGGTTCCGTAAACGTGTTTTTCAAACCCACTATAAACTAAGGATAATACAGGGATATCTTCGTGTAAATTATACCACGTTCTGATTATTCAGTCTAATTAATTTATGGGTATATTGAATAATTGATTCTGGAGACTTATTGAAAAGGTATGATATCTAGAACGTAATAACTAGTTTAACCGAAATGAAAAAATAAATTTTCCAACTTATAGTCCAAGTTACATATTAAAATTAATATCGCTTACCTATAAAGTCTTCGCAAATCTTGAAAATGTAATCTGGTACAAAAGAATTGAGTCTAGATTAATCTCAAAATCAATGTCTAAGACTGAAGATATCTAGGTCAACAAGTGCATATATATGAGAGATATTGCACTCCTTCTGGCAATTTACAATATATAAAAACGAGACCTCGTATTTAAAATAAATAAGTGTTTGAAAAATCAGTCATGTAATGATAGAATAATAGATGCAATACTGGTCAATATTACTTATCGTCCATCTATGTAAATAGTTGGATAAAGTGCATTTGGCCGAAAAAGAAAAAGTAATTGTCCACTTGTCTGCCGATGGGGGGGCGGTTACTTTTTTCTTGTTAAGAAAAGATAAAGTACAAGTTTTCACAAATTACGAAGTGAAGATCTACCTCATATAGTAAAGCAAAATGAAAAACGTCTTGGACAATAAAGTGTCCTGACGTTTTTTGTTATTCTTAAACCATTTACTTAAAATTGATTCCCACCTCTATATCACTAATAAGTATAGAAAAAAGTAATGAAAACAGGTTTTGAATAAATTAAGGAATATTATGGATTATTATTAGTTCAAAAATCTTTTGATATCCACTGAAAAAGTAACTTTTGAATAAATTACAGAAATGTTAGAATAGTTTTAATAATACGTGCTCGTAAAATTCAAAAATAAGAATACATGTATAAATTTAGTGTACGTGCCTCACCTGGGGAAGCTCAAACACATTCTAAGTAAATTATCACTTCAACTTGTCTTGCCTGATTTTATAATTTAGGGAGGGTAAACATGTCTATTACAGGATTGGATAAGTTTCAAAGTCTTAATATAAATCTTGTAGATTTGCAACGACAACAAGCATTAAAGCGTTACATCGCTCGTTCTAGTGAACGCGAAAGAATTGCTAGTGAATTGAAAACAAAAAATCCTTTAGAAGTAGATTCTTCCGAAAGAGTCGCACTTCGTAAAGCGATTATTGATCCGCATGATGGACTTGCAATTGAGCGTATTATTGGTCAAGATGATCTATTTCCCATTTCTTATCTTGAAGCTGGTCTAAGGGCGGCCAAATCCGTTTGTAGAATCGAAATCCGTGATAGTGTAGGCAGGGTTCTTGGACATGCTACAGGTTTTCTTGTATCAACATCATTATTACTTACAAATAATCATGTTTTGGAGGACTACGAAACGGCTCAGTACAGTGTCGCACAATTCAACTATGAAGTTGGTCTTGACTCAAAGGAACGTCCAATGAAAACCTTCCGTTTAACACCCAAACGTTTATTTATTACGGATCAGAAGCTGGATTTCACATTAGTCTCGATAGAGGAAGTGTCTGCTGATGGTACAAACGTCAGTGATTTTGGGTTCTTGCCTCTCATCTCACAAACGGGCAAAGGATTGGTTGGTGAATGTGTATCAATTATTCAACATCCATCAGGGGCACCTAAAGCTGTAGCCATTAGAGAGAATCAAATTATGGATGTATTTGATGACTATATTCACTACTCAACAGATACCATGCCTGGATCCTCCGGTTCACCTGTCTATAATGACGAATGGATCGTAATCTCTCTCCACCATGCAGGCGTTCCAAATCCAAAGAACCGGGCTGAATTCATAGCCAATGAAGGCATTCGCATAAGCAGCATTATCCAGTTTGTTGTGGGCCAAGGCGGCAACTTTAGTGATGATCAAAAAATGTTAATGAATGAGATTATAAATGATTGGGAAGTCCACGATCATACTACTGAAGAGATCATAGTTGAGGAGTTAAGCGATTCATGGTATGAAAGTTCGGCCGGGTATGACGTTCAATTTCTTGGTGAAGAATTTGAAGTTCCTCTTCCGGCATTCAGGTTGGATCTTGAACAGGATATTGCCCATTTAAAAGATGGAAGCAGTGTGCTCCATTATACGCATTTTTCAATTGTTATGAGCAAGTCACGCCGTTTAGCCTATTATACGGTGGTGAATATTGACGGCAATCAATTGATGAAGATAGGCCGTAATAACAATTGGTATCTTGATTCCCGAATGGAAGTAGAGTACCAGTGCGGTCCTGAATTATATAAAAATAATTCACTTGATAGGGGACATCTTGTCCGTCGGCGTGATCCTGTTTGGGGAGATTCAGCGGAAAAGGGGAATGCGGATACGTTCCATTTTACAAATTGTGCCCCACAGCACAGTAAGTTGAATCAAAAAAGTTGGCTGGATCTGGAGAATTATATTTTATACAATGCCGAAAACTTGAATCTTAAAGTGACAGTATTTACTGGACCAGTTTTTCGGATAGATGACATTATTTACAGAGGAGTTCAGATACCGGCAGAGTTTTGGAAAATAGCTGTCATTGTTAAGAAAGATGGGAACCTATCTGCAACTGCTTATTTGCAGACTCAAAAAAGTCTTATTGAGGATTTGGAATTTGCTTACGGTGAATATAAAACATATCAAGTACCAATTTTAAAGATTGAAGCAATTACAGGTCTCAATTTTGAAGACTTACGTAATTTCGACCCACTCAATCAATTAGAATCGACAATTGGATATGTCATTAGTGCATCTCAAGATATCAAACTCTGAAGTTTGAACATGCGAAGCATTAAAATTTATCCATTGTTCCTTTAGTAGGAACGACTCTGTCACTAATCAATTGGTGCAGTTGAAGAGGAAAGGTAAATCCTTATATTGAATTTTTTAAACACAATTAAGGTTTTATAAATAATCAGAAGCTTATATTAGAGGAAAGATGACTGCTGATAAAACTCAATACTAACTCATGAACGAATTGAAAGCGTTGGAAAATGATAATGAAGTGTTCCACAAGAAGTGGGAAGATAAGATAGAACGCGATTTCACTTGATGCAACGTTGCATAAATGTGTATTACCATTGAAGCTGTAGAGGAATTCAGTGGAAACTGTTTGCCTCTGCAGCTTCTTTTTTACGGCAGATGGGTTGATATATCGATTAATCCAAAGAGGAAATCCTGCTAAAGAGAAATAAATGCTCTTAGAGCTCCATATGTGCTCGTGTATCATGGGAAAATGCTCATAAATTCCAAGTATGCTCATAAATCTTAAAGTCTGATAATAGCCCCTGAAAGTTGGTCATAAATACAAAAAAGTGCTCATAAACTACGATAAATCGCTCGTAAAGTCTCGCGGCCAAAGCATCAGGCATATCCAATTCATTATCTCGTGACCAATTCAAACGAACTTTTCATTAATAGAGTGAAAACACATCAAATAACACGATTGGAGTGACAAAAAGCACCGTGAAGCTCGGTGCTTTTTTCATTTGCTTGAACTCTACCAGTGTCCAAGATAGCGATATTTAATAATCAGAAATCACAGAGTTTGTAAGGTAACTCTGTTATAATCAAAGCAAGTGAGGTAAGTCATGTTATTCAACGAATAGAGTCAAATTGAGTAAGAACAATTGCTCCCAACAATGATGATATAAGATGAGTAGAATAATAATTCAACAATAAATTTAAGAGAGAAGGAATTAAATGATCTATGAAGCAAATGCTGAAGTAAGGAAAAAATTAGTACCTCTGTTTAAAAGTTTTGATAGCACAATTGTTCTTTGATATCTCCAAGGTCATATGGGAACTGCTTGGGTGGATGACCTTTAGAATCCAATGGTTGCCCAGATATCTGTAAGAATTTTTGTGCTTTATGCAGGTGATTCAAGTACAAAGGAAGCAGAAGAAATGCTATATAATCTCCCTGAATTCACCCTAGTAATTGTGGATTCTGACGATTGGAAAAATCGTATAGAAACAGTTCATAGGGGTGCCATTGAAAAGTTCCAACGATACAGTTTTGAAAAGAACCCTGGGCACTTAAATAGGATGCATATAGTTAACTTAATGTCTTCATTACCAGAAGGCTACGAAATTAAGAAGGATGATAACAACATAGCAAATGCACCTTCCTTTAATGTTTTGTCAGAAGATTTTGTAAGTCAGTTTGAATTAGTAGATAATTTTATCAAAAGGGTTGTGGGTTTTTCCATTTTACACGAAGGTATAGTTGTTGCTGAAGCGAAATCTTTTAGTGTATTTGATAGTGGATCGAGATTGAAATTGCTGCACAACCAGAATTATGACGGCGAATATGATGGCACAAAAAGCAGATGTTGAAAACTAGCAAACGGCACGCTGATTCCTTCGGAGTCGTCCGTCATTCGCTAAAAGTAACAGTGCATAAATATATATGGCTTCTTCTTCAAAAGGGGGCATTAGTTTAATAAGAGCTGCTCTTCGAGTGGGCCAAATTGTTTACTGAAAACTAGTTTTAGAAGGGAAGTCGGGTTATGAAAGATTCGGCATGGAAACAGAAGGACATATGGACCAAGAAGGAGTTTACGCTTCTACTATTGCTCGAGTTTATATTCGTAATAGTAGTCATTAAATACGCCATTCAATCATTTTATGAAAATTGGTTTAACAATACATTATACTCTGGAACATTGACAGGACTGACAATTGCAATTGTACTTCTGACTGGATTATATGTTGTTGCACTACGGCCAAAAAAACTCTCATGGAGAGAGGTAGGTTTAAGAAACTTTTCTACAAAGTTTTGGTGGAAAATACCATTTTGGTTATTAATAACTATTATATTAAGCGTAATTGTAATGTTGCTAACGAGTTTTCTAGGAAATAGCGTAGATAATAGTAAAACAGAAAGCCTGCAGCAAAATATAAATTTCTTCACCATTCTCATTGGTGTTATTTCTGCTGGCGTAATATCTCCGATTTATGAGGAGATATTTTATCGGGGTTTTGTCTACCGGTGGTTAAGAGTAAGACTCGGAATGAATTGGGGTATTGTGATTAGTTCTCTAATATTTACAGTAGCTCATTTTCCAACTTTCAATGCAATGCCAGTAAATTTCATCACGGGCGTAGTGTTCGCTTGGACATATGAGAAGACAGGATCTGTCATCCCAGGAATTATAATTCATGGCGCATTCAATACAATAGCAGTTGTATTGACGGTAATAGGGTAGAATTATTTATAAATAGTTACCGTTAACGGTATAAGGTTTGTGCTTTAAACTGGCCATTTTCTTGCGAAACACATGACGAATGAAAATTAGAGAAATAGACAATCTGTTAGGATTTATAAAAATCAAAAGACAGCAATTCGCTGTCCTTTTTGGAGGATTAATATGTCATTTGAGCAATGTCAAAGTATTAATTTGCTAATGGCTGAATTTGATAGAACTTGGTTTTTTGCTGGTGGATGGGCAATTGACCTTTTTGTTGGTCAAGAAACAAGGGAACATCAAGATTTAGAGTTTGCTGTTTTTAGAAAGGATCAAATTTCTTTAAAGGATTATCTCGACGGATGGGAGTTCAAAAAGGTTGTTAAAGGTGAGTTTCATTCCTGGGAAAATGAGTTTTTAGAATTACCGATTCACGAAATACACGCTTCAAATGTTTTGAATGAAGACAACATAGAGATTCTTCTTAATGAAACGAAAGACAATGATTGGACATTCCGTAGGGATTTAAGAATTTCCTGTCCAATCAATTCCGTATGGAGTATCACAAAAACAGGCATTCCATACTTGAAACCGGAAATTGTACTTTTATATAAAGCGAAAAACACAAGAGAAAAAGATCATCAAGACTTTGTTACCGTAAAGGATTATCTCGAATATGATCAAAAAAATTGGCTTCGAGATGCATTAGAAATACATGAACCAGAACATAACTGGCTTCAATTTTTGATCTGAGTATTTGTTGTCCTTTAGGGGGTATTCATGCATAAGGGAAGCACAAGAATAGGGCAAAGATTAAGGAATGCAAAGTTAAGCTAAATTGGAGGGGTATTTGTGGGGGGAAGTATTTTAAATTACGAAGACTTATTGGAAATGTTAGATGATGAACTTCGAGAACCTAAACAATTTTGGGAGGACTTTTATGCAGACAGAACAAAAAATATTCCATTCTTCAAAGTAAAAGGTCCTGATGAGAATTTAGTTGAATATTTTAGTAAGGGGCTTTCGCCTAAACGGGTTCTGGAACTAGGGGCTGGACCTGGGAGAAATTCTATTTATATGGCTAAGCAAGGGAGTAATGTGAGTGCATTAGATCTTTCAAACAAAGCGCTTGAGTGGGCGAAGGAAAGAGCGGATGAAGAAGGAGTCAATCTTGATTTTCATTGCGTTTCCTTATTTGATTTTGAATTTGAGCCGAATTCATACGATTTTATTTACGATTGTGGAATGTTCCATCATTTAGCGCCGCATCGTCGTTTAACTTATTTAGAGATAATAAAAATAGCGCTTAAAAAAGGCGGGTATTTTGGAATTGTTTGCTTCGATACAGATGGCGCTCTAGATACCCCTGATTGGGATGTCTACAAAGATAAAAGTTTAAAAGGCGGTATAGGTTATTCTGAAGAAAGATTAAAGGAGATATTCAATAAAGACTTCGATATTTTGAATTTCAGAAAGATGAAAAAGTCTGCACAATCAGACGATTTATTCGGTGAAGAGTTTTTATGGACAAGTTTAATGCAAATTAAAAGTTAAGGTTCTTATACAAGTAAGGGGGGCTTTAACCGTATAAGATTTGTGCTTCAATCGGGCCAAATTGTGAAAGATTAGCTTATACACGAGACACAAAAATATAGATACTAGGAGCTGTTTTTGTGAATATTTTAAGTAAGACTGTAAAATTAGAAAAATATAATCCGGATTTTTTAAAAGCATTAAAGGAATTCGAGCTACCTACTGAAAAGGCACAATATACTGCTCTTCCAACTGTGATACTTGAGAAGTTAACTGATAATCAGTACCCAGTTGTAATCTTAAGTAATGACGATCCGGTCGGATTTTTCTTGTTACAATCAACTGATAGGGTAAAGGAGTTTACGGATAATCCATGGGCATTATTGTTAACTGCACTATCAATAGATAATTCTAAACAGGGAAAAGGATTTGCTATAGAGGCAATGAAGTTAATAAAACAATTTGTTAATCTAGAACTCCCTGAATACGATGAAATTATATTAGCTGTTAATCATAAAAATATACCAGCGCAAAATTTATATAAAAGGGTTGGATTCAGTGACACGGGGAAAAGAAAAATAGGCAAGATAGGAGAACAGTTTATTTTCAATACATATATTTAATGCAGTTGAACGCGTTTAAATATACTGCAATCGAGGAGCAGTTTTCTATAGGCGCTTTTAATTTGTATAGTTTCCTTGAGGGAATAGTAGAAAGGGTGTAAACAATGACTATTTTACTGAAAGCGTCTAATTGTTTGCTGTTATCTACTGATCAAAAGAAATCGGAGAGTCTCTGGAGGAACGACCCTTGTTATAAATTCTTGTTTTCGCTAAAAGGTTCTATGAATTATCAAAGCAGAAGAAACGATCTTTCATTAACGGAAAATGAGTTTTTGGTATTCAATCCGAACGATGAACATCGACAGCTCGATATAGACGATCACAAATTTTTGATCGAAATGGATTCGACATTCCTCAACGAAGCAACTGCAGCCATATCGATTATTCGAGAAGATTTATTTTTTGCTCAAACAATCCAAAAAAATCCACTCGTTTCGCAATGGGTTCAGTTTGTTCAGCAGTACATGCTATTGGAAGGACCAGAAAGAAATCGATCATCTGAAGTATTTTTAGAACATAGCTTTGCTCAACTCAGTCTATTACTGGTCAAGACAATCATTGGAAATCATAGTTCTGATTTAATAACCGAACCGTTTCGCTCAACGCAGCCTGCATTTTTTCATGTAATGGAGGCGTTGAAAAATGATTATCAACATGCTTGGAGTTTAGAGGAAATGGCAGCGCTCTTGGATATCAGTAAATTTCAGTTTGCTCATCTTTTTAAAGAGAAGATCGGCGTTTCTCCTTATTCTTGGCTTCAGCTCTATCGATTAGTCAGAAGCCAAGATTTACTTTTACATACTGGACGGACGATTACCGATATCGCCATTAGTTGTGGCTTTTCTTCTCTTGGCGTTTATAATCAATTATTTAAACGCCTGTACGGATTTCCTCCGAGTTTTTTCCGACAACGATATTCGAATTAAATAAAAGACGGCGCAAACGACTATCATGCTACCGCAGAACACAAAGATCGCCCCAATCTTGATGAAAGTAGCTAAGGCACCAAACAGTAACAAGGAGAGAACGTTCGATCCATATAGAATGACTGCATTAAAACTAAATGCTCGGCCCAACTTTTGGGTTGGAACCAACGTTTGTATCAAATAAACACGCGTCAGACTGCTAATCGGCAGTCCGACTGCCGCAATCAAAACGCCAAGAAAGTAGAGAGGTAGACTTGTGGCGAAACCCAATACAAAAATCCCGAGTCCCCATACGATTGAGCCCGATAAGTAAATAATAAATGTTAACCTTCTCCAAAAGAACGGAATCATCACATTGACGAGAATGACACCTGCTCCGTACCATCCCAATAAAAGACTATAGAATTCTTCGCCTTGGCTCGGATAATTTTGTAGAAGAATCAAAAGCAAACCGACCTGCCACACCCAGGTGTTGAAAAAGACCATCAAAAATGTTGCTGTAAATACGTTTTTAATCGTACCTTCTCCTCTGATCCACTGAAAGAAAGACACAATTGATTGAAAGACTCCTTGATTGCTCTCGTCGGCTGCATTCTCCTCGTTGATCGGCTCAATCCAATGAATTCTTAAGATGAAAAACGCACTTAAAATGTACGAAAGTGCATCAATCGAATAAAAATGGATGGTGTTTCCGGAGCTCAATAGAACGAAGCTGAAAACAGGAGTGAGTACCTGGACGCCTCTTGTGACGGTGTCTAGCAAGCTATTGACTGTTGTGCGTTCATCTACTGGTGTAACGAGAGGCAAAACAGCCCGATACGTTGGATTATAGAAACAACCCAGACTCTGAATGATGAAACTCACGACCAATAAATGCCAGAAAGCTAAATTCTCCAGTTGGTAGAGGACGACCAGGAAGAGAATGATTGGAACACGAATAAGATCAATCCTTACCAATAACCTTTTTTTATTGATACGGTCCGCAACAGCACCACCAATTAGCCCAAAAAGTAGATAGGGAACGGCTTGTGAAATGGCAATCACTGTGGTAAGACTCGCCGATTGCGTCAGTTCATAGGAGATAAACAGAAAGGCCAGCCCTGCAAGGACATTCCCTAACTGCGAAACGCCAGCGCCAGCCAAATAATAGAGAACACTTCTATTTTTCAATAAATTTCGATACATCGTAATCACCTCATGTATAGGTTACGCTGCATTTATTTGCTCATCTATATGAATCTTGCTGTTTTTCATACCAATATTCAGGGAAATTATTCACTACATGGTTATACTATTTATAATCTTTTAGGTAATAATTAACATATTTTTTGTTATGTTAACTAATGGTGTATATCGGATGAATAGGAAGGTTCGGCCAAATAATCTTGTGGGTTTAACTGTCGTTGTGCCAATATCGCAAACGGGCCAGATTAAAAAGTAAAAGAGAGAAGTGAGTACTTATGGTTGAAAGTAAAATTGAATACTATGAGAATGAGTCACAGCAATTTAAACCTATACAACATTTTATTTCACGTATAAAGGAAATGGAGAATGAATCGAAGTATGGAGCGGAGGTTGCTTCAAAGTGGACTGAAATTGTCAACCTGACCCTTAAAGATGAAATGTATCCAGTAGTCCATCCCATTGGTCAGGAGACATTCTCCTTATATGCGGAATTTCCGACAGGAGTGTTTGAGTACGCTTTAGATATAGATGGTGCCACTTCACTTATAAAAGAAAAGTGTATCAAGCCGATAACTTTTGAACCTTCAATAATTATAGCTTCTGTTGAAGACGTTAATATAAATACAGATACAGGTAACATAAAAACTAATCATAAGAATCCTGTAATGGTACTTCAGAGTAAATTTCTGACGGACGATAAGCCTTATTGTATCAATGGGAACCACAGAATATTTGAAGCTTATCGAAATAATGAAGAACAAATTGAAGTGTTTGTATTCAAAGACCTTGAATTCACTCCATTTGTTTACGATGTTTTGAGTAAAGCAATCTATTTCTTAGAAATGGATTACAACAATGTAATTAAAAATGTGAGGAATTTCCCAAAAGATAATCATACCGCGTATGCATATTTTTTATGATATATGGTGTTAGCTTGCGCCAGAATAGGGGCGTTAACCGAACAAGGTTGTTCAAGAATAGGGCCAAAGAACAGAAGAGGTGAAGTGATTTTGTTAAGAAGATATTTAAGTATTATTTCATTGTTATTATTTTCTTTGTTTATTATTTTTGGTTTTATTACACCAATTGAAGTGAACGGAACCTCGGAAATTGGAGACATTGTAGTCACGTCGTTAATAATTATCTCATTTCTAACTGCACTTTTTAAGCCAAAAAGGGAAGTTAAAAGTTTTAGCTTTAATTGTTACATGAATTCCTGTACTTTTCCTACTGGGCTTGGTTTTACTTCCGATATTCAATTTTTTTATTATCGAAAAAATCGGAGCAACATTGAATAACTCAAAGTTTTTAAAATTACTACAATCGGGGTACTTAACGGAATAAACTATGTCAAAATTGAATTAACTTAAAAGCGAAAAAAGGAGGGTTTATAATATGGGGTTATCATTAGAAATTGCTCGTATTGTACTGCCTATTGCAATCGTAGGGGGGATTGCGATATTTGTAATTCTAAGAATGAAAGATAAGTATAAAAAAGGAACTCTGGGTAAGAAAAAAACAAAAAGTTCTCAAATTTTGTTGGATAGTTTAATACCATTTGGAATGATGAGTGGTATGGCTGTTTCCATACTTCTTAGCTTATTTACTCCCTTTTCCTTTCTATCTGCAATTGCTTGGGGACCTGGAATAGGTATGTTCTTTGGATATTTTGCTTATGAAATTTATAGCAATAACGAAGAAAGTTATTCATAATAACAGCCTTCTAGAATCGGGAGCAATTATTGAAGATCCAGTATGCCTGAATCAGGCTGGAGAAATTAATAAAAAATGACTGAGGTGAAAGGTATGGTGTTTAATAGAGTTTCTCTACGTATGATATGGCCTATCCTGTTTTTACTTGTACTGGCTTCCAACTTTGCTTTATATCGCACTTCAATAGGAATCAGCATATTGCCGGCTAATACTCATCCTGTGGTTCTGGGTTCTCTTATCGACCTAACTATTGTGGCTCCCATACTATTTTTAGCTTGGCAACAAAAATTAAGTTGGAAGTATCTTCTTACATTGATGGCTGGAGGATTAATTGTTGCTCGCTTTATGATCCCAATGCAATATTTAACTCCATTTAAGACACTTACACTAATTGGCTTTGTAGTGGAAGCTGCGTTCGTTTTGCTTGAGATATTATTGTTGTTAACTCTCTTTAAATATTTGCCTGAAATCATCCGAAGTGTTAAGAAGAGTCCTTTACCACATTTATTTTCTTTCTCAAATGCAGTAGACCAAAGAGTAAGAAAACATCCGATTATACAAGCTTTCTGTTCAGAAATGCTGATGTTTTATTATGCTTTTTGCCTTTGGAAAAAAGAGCCTGCACATAAAGGACATACGTTTACGCTTCATCGGAAATCTAGTCTGATTGCATTTCATGTGATGATGATTCATGCAATTGTAGTCGAAACTTTGGGAGTGCATTGGTGGCTACATGATAAGTCGTTGATCTTATCATTGCTATTGTTAGTTGTGAATTTCTATTCAATTGTTTTATTTTTAGGCGATATCCAGGCTATGCGATTTAACCCTCTGCAAATTGATAATGATTGCATGTATGTTTCATTGGGATTAATGAAACGAATGGAAATAAGGTGGAAGGATATTGACGAGATCATAGAAGACCGTTCCACATTAGAAAAAAAGCTCACTAAAAACACCATAGACTTTGTAGCCCGCGATTTTGAGAAAGCTTATCCTGACGTCATAATAAAATTAAAACTTCCGCAAGAAGCTACTTTGCTTATGGGACTGAAGAAAAATTATGAGCAAGTTGCTATTCGAGTAGATGAACCAGAAAAGTTTAAAGAACTACTGAAATCTAAACTTTAATTACAAAATAATCACGTGCTTGTACACAACACAATTCAAAATCTGTAAAGCTTGTTTGTTCAATCAAAGGGGAGGCAATACACGAATAAGATCGATGTTTCTATCAATTTATCCAACTGATAGATGCTTACCAATTTGGTGCTGTTAAAAAGTTGATATTGTTAAACAAGAAGAGGAGACGAGAAGCTTTGCTCAATCATATTTGTGAAACTTGTGGTGCCTTATTAAAGCACAGGTAAAGTCCTGAACAATGTACAATTTGTACGGAAGAAAAACAATATGTCAGTCCAAACGGACAACCTTAAAAAAATCATTAATAATGGCCACTATCAAAATACTAATGTTCCAGAAGAAAAAGGGCTATATTGCTTAGATGCAATTCCAAGTTTTAGAATTGGTCAAACTGCGTATATTATACAAAACAAGGAATTTAATTTATTGAAGGATTGAATAACGATTAATCATGATATCTCCTTATTTGTTATCCAATTTTAATGGCCCCTTGATGTATTTTAAACAGTCCCATTTTGGTTATCAAAATACTTCTTAGGATCAATTTCATCAATTTTTGGTAGTTTACGTAACTGAGGTATGAGTACCCAAGCTAATGATACAAACAACATACCAAGACTCCCTATCGCAAACGCTAAATGACTATTGGTTACGGTACCAATATAGCCTCCAAATAATGAGCCTAGTGGCATTGCGGAAAACGAAATACTAGAAATAAGAGAGAATGTTCTAGCTAAATATTGTTGAGGCATAATTCGTTGTCCAGCAGCAGCCATTGTTACTTCAGCTGCACCTAGAGGGATTAATGCAATCCCGAATATAATGATTGATAATATATTTGATGGGACAAAAACCGAGGAAAGCCAAAATAATGAACTAATAAAGAATGATGTTATTACCATTTTGCCGAAGTTAAATCTTTTTAAATACGGAGATAATAGGACTCCACACAAGTAACCCGCGGAATATGTGCCCATAAAAATTCCGTAAAGCTCAACCCCTCCCCTAGAACTTGAATATGCGGGAAGAACAGCTAGGGCTATTCCGAATGAAAAATTTGCAGCTACTGAGCCGTAAAAAAATTTAGATATTATCGATCCGCGAACAAATTTGTATCCATCAAATAAGTCATTGAAATATCTTTTAGTGTGACTCGTTAAAGTTTTACTTCCGGAGTTCACTTTGAGTTCCGTGGGTTCTGAGTAACTAAAAAGCAAAAAGATAAATATAGTGATTAAAAACAAAAATGCATCAAAAAAGTATATATTAATTGCGCCAACAATTGTAATTAGCACGCCCCCGATACTATTTGCTAAAATATTGACTCCCGAATTAGCAAAACTGAAAAGTGAATTGGCACCAACTAAATCATCAGTTTCCACTATTCTGGGTAATGCAGCGGATTGGGCAGGGAATATAAATTGATTTATACAAGTTAATATTGGCATTATTATTAGTAATAACGTTACATTTAAAACTCCAATGTAATGTAAAAGTGGGATACTTAGAACAAAAATGAATTGAATTAATTGTGTTGCTACCAATAATCTTTTTAAAGAAACCCTGTCTACAATAGGTCCAATTAAAAATTGCAACATATGAGGAGCCATAGTTAAGAATCCCGCCAATCCAGTATAAAAAGTTGACCCTCCTAGTTCATATACCAACCATATTGCGGCAATAGCATATAAACTATCACCGAAATTAGCAATGGTTCTTCCCCAAAAAAGCGTTGCGAAATTACGGTTTTTAAATAACTTAATCATTCACTCAACCTCTTCTCAATTTAAGGCTATATTATTTGTGCTGCAGATTAAAAAAATAAACCGAGTTAAAAAAATAAACCGTTTACATAAAAAAATATTATCCCCAAAAACCATTAGTTATTTCAAATCCAAAGCTACCTAAATAATACATTCTCGTGTTTGAATTCAACTTATTTTCTTGTTCCATTAAAATAAGCTCATCAAACAGTTCATTTATTTTATTAGATATTTTTTCAAATTGATCCTTAGTTAGGTTAACCTCCGCTTGAATCATAGATGTGCTATATTTATCATCTTCAAAAAATGCTGTACTAGGTGCGTTAAATACTCGTTCTTTGACCCGATCTATGGTTTTTATTAGCGCCATTCTATTAGCTTGACTTATTTCATCCGCATAGGGGAACAATTCTGTACCTGGAAGGAAAGATAATGCGACAGCTCTATAAAACTTTTGCACAGTGCCACCTTTTACTTCTTCACGTATAAGTTGTATAAAATTCACCTTTTCTAGGGCCTTTAAGTGATAATGAACCTTCGAACGTGGAATTTCCAAAATTTCAGATAGTTGTTGCCCAGTATATTCCTTCTCAATAAGTAAGATTAATAGCTGGACCCTTAACGGATCGCTTATTGTCTTCAGTTGTTCTCTTGTATGTATAATTTGTATGTTTTCCACTCAATCGCTCCTCTTTTCTTGTTTGAAATGATTAATTTCTTCTCCTTTTTATGATTTAAAGATTGAAAGTTCTCGATTCAAGGTTGTTGAATTATTTGGATAATGTGACGAAATTTTACTATGATTTATTTTCTCGCTATTAAAAATAATTTGCAACTAAATCACATTAAAGCTGGCTTAGCGTACAAAATTTCCGAGATGTTGGTGGTAACATTAAGGCAAGATTTTGGTTTGCTGAGTCCTTCAAATTACAGAAGGGGTTGTTCTTCATCGTAAAAGAGTGAAATTTGATCGGATCTATAATGTATTTCATCTTATTGTTAAAGAAGATGCAAATATGTTTGTTAAGGGATCAGCAAAAAGATATATAGAAGCATTAAGTAGAACATTGTATAATACATGTTTCACAACTTCCTCAAATGGGGGGAACGGGATATAAGTTGTGCAAGAATAGGGCCAAAGAATTGAAATAGATCACAGCGTGTGATCTATAAAACGTTCAGCAACATGAGGAGTATGTATATGGATACTGGAATTTTGTATTATAAAATTTTCGAAAGAGAAGTACTGGCTTCTGATTATATTGGGTGGGCTTTTTATATGTTGCATAATGGAAAATCTACACCCTCTCTGAATGTACTTGTGTCTCTAATAAAACCTCTGAATATTTTTGAAGTAGAAGAATATTTCAACAGGGCTATAAATGAGCTAAACATTGTTAAACCTTCTTACGAAGAAAGTGCGAGAAAATATGTCCGATATTTATTAAGAGAAATTATTGATAATCCTAGTAAAGCAATTGATAATGCATATTATATTTATAAAATTGCTCGTGAACATTTCCTCGATGAAGAACAAGATATATGGTATGAAATAAGTGAAATGATAGATGACCTTTTGTACGGAGATAATATAAAAAACATTACCCGAAATTCCTTGACAAAAGTTATTGTACTTGAATCCGAGCATCAATTGAAAAACAAATTCCTTTAAGCAGAAGGGGCTTAGTTGAAGATCATCGAGTTGCTAATGCAGCTTTTTTTCTTATTGAGCTAACGGGCAGGTTAGTTCAATAAGAGAGAATGTAAACAGTAGAAACTATACTATCTAGATTCTCTAAAATGAAACCATTTTAATGAAATTACGTAAATATAATTTTAAGTCGATATCGGGAAGTGAAAAATGTTTTATACTATGCTAATAATAGGAGCTTTGTCAGTTCTACTGTCAGTACTTATATTTGGTTTTATGTATGTTGAAAAGGACTTTACATTAGCAAATATAGTCAAGACCATTGGAGCCCTTCTATTTGGTGTTTTCCTTTTAGTAATTACTCTACCAAGTCTAAAATTCATACTATTAAAGGAATATGATGTTGTTAGCGGGGAATGCACCATCGAAATAACTTCCTCAGGGCGTTTTAAAGAATCGACCTTCGAAATGCTTGATTCGGGTGATAAATTTACATTTAACCATATTCCTGCACTTGATGCTTATGGAGAGTCAATCCCGTATTATTGTGAGGTGACAGTTACAAAAGACCATCTTTTTGAAATTGATTATAAAATTTATGATGTCAATTCGAGAGAGCTTATATTAACAAGTGAATAGCCTATGTTTACAGTTGATTATAATAAAATATTGAAGTTTGAATTAACTACATGAATAGAAAAAATCGTTGGCTACTTTGTTAAGTTACTAACTGGGTTAGACTCAGAAAACGAACAAAACTTCTTATTTCACTGAGGGGGCGTTGCTTTATAAGTAAGTATGTATATATCGCAATCGGGGATATTTCATGCATAGGGACTACACAACAATAGCGCCAGGTAGTTGAAGAATAATTAAATGATTTCAGGGGAAAATACTCATTAATTAAATCCATATTAAAGGAGTATTTTATGAGGAAAATCCTGAAAATATTATCTTTCGTTCTTCTTAGTATCTATATCACAACCCATGAAATGGTTACGGGCCCCCCGAATGAGGACTTATATAAAGGTGATTTGTTAACAACTTCAGGAAATCTTAATTCCCAAAGTGGGCAACCTGACTATAAAATTATATATGATACATTGCTTACAACACTTTACCCATCCATAGATAAAGAAATTATTAATTATTATGGCTATCCCAAACAATTTGAAGATGAAAAAATACTGAGTATTACAAGAAATCATGAGGGAAGTTTTGATTTTAATGTAAAAGTCCAAGTCACAACATTTGAACATGCACATGACCCTCCTTATGGAAAGGTAACAATGACTTTCAATGTAGACCCATTTGGTGTTAAAACAATTAACTTTCAACATAAGGGAGATAAATTAGAAAAAGATATAGATGAATTTTATAAAGCAACACTTTCAGATATAAAACAGTCTTTTAATTTGAATCTGGAGTCTTACACTGCTTACACATACAATCAATTGCAATACCAAACAGAAATAAACAATGAATTTAATTCCCTTTTTACTATTGTAGATGAGATAGTGACCAACATATTGGCTCCTGAGAGAAAGATACCCAACAAAAATGTCATTGACCCTGTTACTTTTCTGAAAGACAACACAGGTTATATACTCTTCAAAAAGTCCGATGGTACAAATGTAATTTATAAAGTACAAAAGAAAGCTGGAAATTGGATAGTAACAGATAAAAATAGTAAACAAGGAAAGAAAATGGATTATAAATTACCATGGTATATATGGGGAAATAATAAGCCTGATGATTAATTCAGTAGGCTTTCTTAAATATATAAAGTGTGTGTAATAAGTTAGTCTGTTGTTGTATTTAATGCTGGAACTCAAATTGAATTTTTAGTGAAATCGAAAGTTACATGCCCCAATTCGTATTCAACTAACAAGGGCAAATGAGGACTCTAATTTTTCCCCAAGGAGAATATAGACATCGTTGCCTTTGATAGTAATGACGTTTATTCAACTAGTACGGAGCATAACTCGAGGTCATACATACTAAAAGTCGTATTAAAAGTTTCGATCCCCAATTCCATCTCGAAATTGGGCTTATGAAAAAATATGATATAAATGTAGAGTTACCATCAGAACACTATATTTAACTTTCGTATGAAAAATAATCAAGCACATACTCCTAGTTAACTTGTTCTTGTGAAATATTGACAGACAATAGGTTGCATGCTAAATTCATCGTATTTAACTAATGAGGGGGTAAGTGATTAATGTCAGTTAATAAAGTAGAAGAATTTTGGCATAGGTACGCTCGTGAAAATATGTTAAGCATGAGCGCTCCGGAAGCGTGGATGTTTGGAGATGGTTCCAAAGAAATGGGAGATGAATTGGGGAGTTTAGTTGTTAGTGGCATGAAAACTGGAACATGTGCCGCGCATTGTATTTACGAACTTGAAGGCGAAGAAATTCCTAAAGAAGGTCAGTACGATATTGTTTTGGATGGAGACAATAATCCATTAGCAATTATAAAGTATACCAAGATTGATTTTGTGAAAATGAATGAAGTAACAAGAGATTTTGCAAGGTCTGAGGGTGAAGGGGATTTAAGCTATGATTATTGGTATCGTGAGCATGTTAAGTTTTTCACCTGGGAGTTAAGTCAGCATGGACTTACTTTCACTCCAGAGTTATTACTAGTTTGTCAAACGTTTAAAGTCGTGGAAGTTAACAAAGATAGAGTATGAAAATTCATTCTCATATTATCCTCTTCACAACTTTATCGCTCTAAGATTGTTGTAATAAAAGCGTTAAAACGACAGATATTCCATGCGTGATTCTGTTACTAAATTTGCATTTTGACACGGTGAAATGAACGGGTTACACGTTAAAAACATCTTGTTTACAACCACTACCTAAAAGGGAATACACATACTAGTACCTGAAGGAGGTGGCGTTATGAATCATCCAGCATCCCTAGAAGAATTTGTGAAACAGGCGTCTCAAATGCAAGGCGATTTGAAGATGTTGTATGTGAACCAATCTGACTACACACCTGAAGAGGCAATTGTTTCGGATGAAGACACTGCTGGTGGAGTTAACATGCAAATGATCCGCTTACTTGCTTCATCAAATACGAATGCAATTTATTGGGAAGACCCTTTTTACGACAGTGGTGAATTGGAACAGCTCAATATTCAACTCGATTCACTGGAGTCATTTACCCGGGAAGTCATCACCTTGCAAGAGATGGAAAAAACTAAATCCAACTTTGGAATGAAACAAGACTCCATCCAAGATGAAAATGAACCTTCGTAACATGTCTTTTCGCACTCGCAGCATCAGTCGTTTTCGTTTATAATGGATAATTAGATGATTAATAAGAACAGGTTCAGCCATTTACGAATGGCTGACCTTTTTTTACGGACCGAAAGAAGTGAAGGCCATGAACCGACATACCTTTGAAGAGACGGTAAAATGTGAATTGACCATGACAACGAGTGCTCGTAATGGGATTGAAAAAATCACCAACGACGAACATTCTTTTTTTGCTTTGCAAAAATCATTCTATGTACATATTGAAAAAAGACCGGAAAATCAGCAAGGGAGCCAAGCATTTTCCTTTTTCTTTGACCCTGAGGAGAATGTGAAACTGAAAGAATTACTGGATGGTCGTGTTCCAGTGCTTGAATGCATCGTTAAAAACGATGGGTTTCTTGCGACAGGCTTTCATGTGCGTGGCAAAAGGGAACCTGTAGCGACGAATCGACGACTGCGAGCAACAATGAAATTCAAGTTAGGAAAGAGCTCTGGGATTTCGTTGCCCATCGATTTTGCAACACTATTACGTGAGCTTCCGATTGCAGAAGAACGTTCTGAATATGTGAAAAAACGAATTGGTGGTTGGGAAGGTTACTTGCGAATCATGGAAAAGAACGCGGATGTTGAAGATATTCACGCTCGTGTAAAATCAGTTACATTGAGTGAAGATTTCCGACAAGCGTCTATCCGAATCGATGGTCTGCCGGGTAAAGCCTGGAGAACCATTTCTGGATTTTCTGCAAAGTTTGCAGGTGTGGCTTATGACTTGGGGAATGTCGTCAATGCGGATAGAAAAACAAATCGCATTGACGTAGAACTGAAGAATAGCGCGATACAAAGTGCGCGTAAAACCGGTTTTCAAGGAAAAGATTTCGAGTCAATCGTTTTCAGTAACTTTGCAGAACTAAGCCAAGTAAGAAGGCTAAGAAGAGGATTCAAAGATTTGCAAGACGGACTAGCCGCAAATGCAAACCTGGAAAAAATCTTATTTGAAGAACGTCCTGTTGTAAAAATAACGAATCGCAGGGAGCCCCTTGAGTTCGAAACCTCTCTGAATGAGTTCCAACAGGAAGCAGTCAACGGAGCGATGAATGCAAGTGACTTATATGTTATCCAAGGACCTCCTGGAACAGGAAAGACTACAGTCATTTCGGAAATTTGTAATCAGGCGGTAAAAGCAGGTTTGCGCACCCTCGTTGCCTCTCAAGCGAATCTGGCTGTAGATAATGCATTAGGAAGGCTACTCAACAACCAAGACATCCGGATTTTGAGGTACGGTAGGACGGAAAGTATTGAAGAAGAAGGCCGCAAATTCATTGAAGAAAATGTAGCAGAGCATTGGCGGACTCAAACTTTAGCAACGATGGAGTCCCAACTTGAACAACACAGTCAGCTTGAATCGACTCTGCGTTTAGAGGAAGAAACATTAAATCAGAAAAACAAAACGCTGATTGAGCGAAGAGTTGAGTTACTAGAGCAACAGCAGCAATGGAATGACAACAAAGAAAAACTACGGATACTCCAACAGGAAATAAAAGAAATACAGCTTAAAAAACAGGAAGTACAACTTGCAACCGAAAAAAATGAAGCAGCAAAGAAATCATCTGAGGGCAAGTTAGAAGAAGCAAAGCATGAAATTATTCGATTAGAGAAGTTAACGACTGGGGTATCTAAAGGAAACCCTACGCTGAGTGAACTTGAAAGTGAACGTAAACAACTAAAAGAGCGAATCGATTTACTCAAAACGAGTCAATCGTTAACTGAAATGGTTGCTCAAGTAAATGAGTTGCAGACGTCAATTGACGATACAATAGCACGGATTGCATCTTATCAAAAAGCGCTCACTAAAATGACGGCAGTAGGAAAGCTGAACGATTTGAAAGATATTTTGGACGAAGTTGAGTTTGTTCCACCTCCACAACTCGATCACAAAATGACTGAACTGATTCGTCAAATTGATCGAATTCAAGAAGTGGGAGGGGAAGAGAGTTTTACAGCATGGTCTGATACGGTTGCCCGAGTTGATAAAGCAATTACTACCGTAACAAAAATCCTGGAAGAGCATCAATTTCATAATCGTATACGCGTTCCAAAAGGATTCCGGAATCGCCATTCTCTGCAGTCAATCCAAGAAACAGTTAGTCGTGTTGGACGTTATTTAGTTCAGCCGAATGTGAAAAAGATTTTAAGCACAACATCCTTTTCAGTAGAATCCTATGATTGTCTGGAAAACTTAACAAAAGCCGTGGGGTTACTGCATGATCGCAAGAATTTCATTTCTGCGTTTCTTTTAGAAGCACAATCCACGACTTCGTTATTTGAAGACATTAAAAAGAAAGTAACAGAAGTCTTCAATGAGAACCTTTCAACATTTACGGCTAAACATAAACAACTGCAAGGTCGTTATGACCAGTTAAACGGGCAACTGTCAGAGGTTCAGTATCTGAGTGATGAAACTTCGTCGCCTGAAGCGATAGCTACGGTTCTTAATGAGGTTGAAATTTCACATGAAGCTATATCCAAAACTATAAAAGACACTCTCGAAGCAGAGGAATCCCAGAAAGTAATTAAGCAAGACCTAGAAAAAGCCCGTGAACAAAGAGAAACAATTCAAGTTGCCCTCCAATCATTCTCAAACCTAGAAATTGAACAAAATGAGCAACTGAATGGACTAAACGGTACAATTATTGAGAGGCAGACGCAGGAAGGGAAACTTACACAATCATTATTAAATGACCCGGCTCCACTTTTGACAAAGAATGCACAAGCCGAAAAAGAATTGGAACTGCAATTAGAGCTGGTTAACAAGCAATTAGCGAACGTTCCAGCCATCCAATCTGTCCAAAAAACATGGCATCAGATGCTGACAGAAGCAAGCCCTTATGATTTGGACGAAATTAGAAAATTATATGTCAAACACGCAAATGTGATCGGCACTACATGTGTCGCTTCCGCTCGTAAAGAATTTGTAGAAGAATATCCGGTATTCGATTTAGTCATTATCGACGAAGTTTCAAAAGCAACCCCACCTGAATTGTTACTCCCGATGCTAAAAGGGAAAAAAATCGTGCTCGTAGGTGATCATCATCAGCTCCCACCACTAGTTGGACAAGAAACGATGGAAGAGTTCTTAGAAGAAATGCCTGATGATGAACAGAAAAAAGATATGGAGCGTCTTTTGAAAGAATCTCTATTTGAACGGTTGTTCAGAACGTTGCCGAAGCAAAATAAGACGATGTTAGGTATTCAATACAGAATGCACGAACGCATCATGAAGTCGATCACGCCGTTCTACAATGAAAACGGCTATGAGCTCCTTTGTGGCCTCCCTGATTCTGATGCGGCACGAGCACATCATCTTAAAACAGATATAATTGGACCAGAAGATCATCTACTTTGGATTGATCAACCTAATACTCCTGATTTCTATGAAGCGAAGCCAAAAGGTGGGACAAGCCGCTACAATGAAAGTGAACTATCAGCCATTCGTGAAATGATAAAAGACTTGGATCAGGCTACGGCAACAGCGATTGAAGAAGGCAAAATCCCAATAAATACGAAGAAACAAGTGGGCGTAATCAGCTTCTACGGGGAGCAAGTTAAACGTATCAATCAGCTTATTCAAGAGGAACTACAGACAGAGCATTTAACGTTCCGAACGGGTTCTGTGGACAAATTCCAAGGGATGGAAATGGACATCATAATTGTTAGTTTTGTTCGGAATCATGGGGAGGCGAGCGGTGAGATTGGATTTGCGAAGGACTACAGACGTCTCAATGTCGCACTCTCTCGGGCAAAAGAACTGCTGATGATCGTTGGGAGTTCTGATATGTTCATCAACAAACCTAAATCCAAAATGACTCGTGATATGTACCAACATCTATACGACGAAATTAGTAGGCAAGGTGGCATCCGATCCCTTACCGAATCCGTTAGCTAACGACAGGAGGTGGGGCCCAAAGTGGAAGAATTGAAAAAACGACTGCAAAAAGAATTGCAACAATCATTGGATTGCAAAGTTTTAGCGGGCCAATCCTGGGCATTCACAGCACACAAAGTGCTTGTTTCTTACACTACCGTAACGAAAACTAAAATGGATGTTTTGATGAAAATGATGTTGATGTCTGTGCAACAACTTAGCATAGAACGTCCAGACGAACTTGCTCATTTATTAGGTGTTGAATTATTATTTGTTGAAGACCTTCTTTCGATTATGAAAGGTGCAGGACTTTTAGTGAACAAAGGTGTCTGGTCAATTACAGAACTAGGGGTATCTCAATTAACAACTGGTATGCTACTTCATGAAACGGAAACAGAAGAGTCGGTACTGGTAGTGAGCCCCCTTCATAACGAATTCCTAGATGTCGAGAAATCGCTAACACTTCAAGAAGATCTGCACCCCTTCCGATATGAAGAGGATCCAAGTAGATGGGCTACAGATGATATTTCTACTGACTCATTGCAATTGGAGCTTTCTGCATTAGTAGAGCTCGATAATACTTCTGAACGACAGCGAGTCGTGGAACAAGTCCTGAAAGTTGAAAAAATCGAACAGATTCAAATTCCTTGTTTCGAGTTCCACATTTACAATACAAATCAGGATGCCTTATATGCGAGAATTTGGAATACGTTCACTGAGCAGTGGGATGAAACGTTGGAACAACTTGTGCATACCAATGAGCGCTCAAGTTGGCGTGAACGGTACTTAACTAAAGAGGAGGAAAACATACATGAAACGTAATGCAGCGTATTGGACAAAACAGTTAAAATTAGAAACCCATCCGGAAGGTGGCAGCTTTGCTGGCGCTTTTGCAGCTGGAAGCACGATAGAAACACCTGCAGGAACAAGGCCACTCTATACAAGCATTTACTTCATGTTGGCGGACGGGGAAATCTCTCATTTTCATCAGCTCCAGTCAGACGAACTTTGGTATTATCACGATGGAAATGCTTTAACCGTCCATATGATTTCAACTGATGGAGAATATTCTTCAGTGAAACTAGGATTGGACTTAGAAAAAGGAGAACAACCGCAAATTCTCGTTCCTGCGGGGGCAATATTTGGTTCATCTATGATTGAAAGTGGAGACTATGCGCTCGTGGGATGTATGGTATCACCTGGATTTGATTTTGAGGATTTCAAATTGTTCACTGAAGAAGAGTTGGTAGAACAGTTCCCTCAACATACAGAGATTATTAAAAAGATGACACCTTAAAAAAGACGTTCAGCCGTATGTGGCTGAACGTCTTTTTATAAGTACTTACTCACTATCTGTATTGACATCGGTATTTTTATTTGTCGATGTCGAATTATCAGAATCAGAAGACAGAAAATCCTTAAGAGCCTGTGAGTTCTCTTCGAAGTCAATCATTAATACCTGACCGACACCCGGGATCCGTTGCTTTTCGTCGAATGATCCGTCAATTGGCAAACGCATGGATTCTATGCCGGATTCTTTGTTGCTCAACAACCCTTTTCCAATTGAAATCATAGTTTTCTTATCTAAGTTCGTATGCACGTAGCTGTCGGCCATACCAAGTAACTTAGGAAGACTTAGTATACTGTGTAGACTTGAAGCTTCGGTTTTCAACTTAGCAAGGGCTTCTTGCTGTCGCTCTACACGTCCAAAATCACTTTTGCTATCATGCCGGAATCGTACATATCCTAACAATTCATCCCCATTAAGGCGTTGAACGCCAGGTTCTAATGTCATGTTAATGCCATGAGACATTTTATATGGGATATCGACTTCAATTCCATCGGGTGCAATAACATCGACCATCTTAGGGAATCCATCGAAATTGACTTCGGCGAAATAATGGATGTCTATCCCTAAATTCTCTTTGATCGTTTGACGAACAAGCTCTGGGCCCCCCAATGAGTAAGCTGCATTCATTTTATGTTTACCGTGTCCCGGGATATCGACGTAAATATCACGCATGATGGAGACTGTTTTCAGTTCCTTTGTTTTCTGATTATAGTGTCCAATCATTAGTGAATCAGAACGTCCTTCATCATCATTTGGACGCGCATCTGATCCTAATAGTAAAATATTGATCTCCCCATATTGTGGTTCAGGAGCGTTAAATATATCTTCTTCATCTTTATCGGGTTTTTCGCCTGCAAGGGATTGTCCAGCTTTAAACTGATCAAACAAAAAATAGGACACACCACCGATAAGGAGAAATAAAAGGAGTAGGATCACCCAAATTTTTTTCTTTTTTTTACGAGTTCTGCGTTCAGAACGGTTCATAGTGCCACCACCTGTAGTTGGTTCCGCAAGTATGCGGTTTGTTGCTTGATAAGTAGGACGCATCTCTACAAGAAATGTTTTCTCAAATCATTTATTAGTCTCTAACTAATGAAGCATACGACTTAATTCAATTTTTTGCAATAGTTAACTACCTGTCGAAAGTATGGATTGTGATTGCATAGAGAGGGTATGCTAGTTATAATAACATTTGAATAGATGGTTGACTCACCTTTACATTAAAGGTGTGACGGATTGTCCTTGTCTTCTCCGTCGGACAGGACTTTTTTTATTTCTCTAATTCACATTAAAAAATTATGGATGTATATGAAAGGAGATGTATGATGTTTTTTATTGAAGCTAAACGAATTGTTACCGTTATTTTAGGCGCGTTATTATTGGCGGTATCGTTGAACTTATTTCTCATTAACGCAAACGTTTATGCAAGTGGCTTTGCAGGGATTGCCCAACTCCTCTCAAGTGTTCTTTCGGACTTTGCAGGACTGACTGTGTCTACTGGGGTGCTCCTCTTAGCATTGAACGTTCCGGTTTTCATATTGGGATGGTTTAAAGTGGGGAAAGGCTTTACCATTTACAGTATCGTTTCTGTAATTTTTACAACGATTTTTATGGGGATTCTCCCGGTAATGTCATTATCAGATGATATTATCCTAAATGCTGTATTCGGTGGAGTTATTGGCGGAGTTGGCGTTGGGATTTCGCTGAAACTAGGGGCTTCTACAGGTGGAATGGATATCGTTGCGATGGTGTTGTCCCGTTTACAAGATAAGCCAATTGGAACCTATTTCTTATTATTGAATGGGATTATCATTGTAGCAGCAGGATTTTTATATGAACCAGAAAACGCGTTATATACTATGGTTGCGCTTTACGTTTCGACTGCAGTTATTGACGCTATCCACACACGTCACGAGAAAGTGACTGCCATGATTGTAACTCGAAAAGCTGACGAGCTCCAGGAGGCTATTCATAATCAGATGGTACGAGGTATTACAATCTTGCCTGCTAAAGGTGGATATACAAAAGAAGAAAAGAATATGATGTATTTGGTCATAACACGATATGAACTGTACGATTTGGAAAAAATAATTAGTGAAGTCGATCCGAATGCTTTTGCAAATATTGTTCAGACTGTAGGCATTTTTGGTTTCTTCCGTCGCGAAGGGCAATCGATCACATAATGTTGGAACACCCTGCCATGAAACACAGCAGGGTGTTTTTTACTTTTTCTTTTCTTGCTCAGACTTTCTATAAAGTTCTTTTAGTGCTTCACGTTTTTCACCATATGAAGAATAATCAGCAGAAAATTCTTCACGTTCAGGCAATTTAGGGGGGATTGACTTCTTTTCACCATCTATATTGCGCTTCGCCAATTGTAAACCTCCCTCCTTTTTTAAAAAGTATTTGTAGTAATGACTGCTTTTAGTCACCGCTTGTAGACGGGTGCCATACTTATAGAGTGAAAGGGGAGGATGGGGTGGTAACCGTTACTTCAGTACAGATTGAGGGTCATAGTTTTACAGCAGTCTCCGTTTCGCTTCCGAAAACAACATTGCTGACAGTTTCAAACGAGAACGGGTATATTATGTGTGGCGCACTTGACGTTGGATTGTTGAACCGCTTGTTATCAGATCGTCGTATTATAGCGGGGCGTGCAACAGGTGTAAAAACAATTGACGAGTTACTTGCCGCACCGCTGGAATCGGTTACTCTTGAAGCCGAAGAATGGGGTATAACGGCAGGAATGACAGGAGAGCAAGCATTGTTGAAGATGTTATGACGTTCAAACAGAAAGCAAAACAAGAATCTCAGGGTTTTATTGAGATTCTTGTTTTGTTTTTGACACATATCTTTAATAAGTTCGTTTTGAATCATGGATTATTGTTGCGATTCCCTATCTGATGTTTTATGATGAAAATGAGAAACAATCTCAATGACTACATAATCGCCATGCGGTCAACTGCGAAAGGTTTTTGCGCATGGGAAAGGTGAGTGCTATGAAAAAAATCATTTTCGCTGCAATTGTTTGCGGCGTTGCTTTTGCAGCTCTTGCAGCAAGTAATTTCTCCGGAGTTTTCACCGACGGTCTGATCGCGGGGCTTCTGGTAATTACGATTTTAGCAGGCTCATCGGCCATCATCGCAGTCAAAGCACGCAGAAAGCAAGCATGGCATTGAACAAATGATCTGAATGTAGCCGGCAGGTGATTTCTGCCGGCTTTGCTCTTTTTTAATGCAACTTTTCATTCAATCAGATAGGGGACAGCATATGAATATTCATGTAACTTACGGAGATGTTACCGAGTTAAAGGCAATTAAAGAAAGTTTAACAGAAGAGCAACTTGTTTTGATGGAACTTGGAAACGAAGCTGTACTTATCCAAGAAAACGAAGGTTCTGCAGGATTCGCTGAAGCAGATTCTTATACGGTACTCGACGCTTCAGGTGAAATTATCAAAGGAAACTATGCAGTTTTCAATAACATTCCTGTTACTTCAGAAGGTAGAGAACTTTTTGAACAACGATTTATGGGGCGCGCTCGTCAGATAGAAGATACTGAAGGGTTTTCTGCAATTCGAGTACTTCGTCCATTAGAGAGCGATACGTACGTCATTTTGACAAAGTGGCAAGACGAGGCGTCATTCAAAGCGTGGCAAAATTCTCAAGCATACGCGAATGCACACAAAAAGCGTGGGACAGACGAGGGTATCGATAAAAAACCAAATATTTTCTCTCGCCCATCGTTTGTGACAACATATCAAAAAGTAGACTGATTGAGCATTCAGAACCGGTTTCCCATTTAGTAATGGGAGATCGGCTTTTTTATTTTGCTTGGTATAAATGTTTAAAAACGATATGCAAGTGATAGAGAACATTATAGGGTAAACTAAGGAGGGGTTAAATTGAAGAGGAAAGTCACAATTTTGCCATCATTGGCACTTATGATTGGCCTGGCAGCATGTGGAGCTGAAAACGATTCAGAACAGGCGATATCAGGACAAGATGTTGAAAAGAATAATGAAATTACTGAACCTGGAAATGACACGCAATCGGAACCGTTTACAGTTCTAGTGGATTTAAAAGATGCGGATGGTCAAACAACTGGAACTGCGGAATTGGAAGAGACAGACGATGGTGTCAATGTGCATGTAAAGGCGGAAGGACTTCCTGAAGGAAAACATGGACTCCATTTCCATGAGACCAGTGTTTGTGAAGCACCTGACTTTGAATCTGCAGGTGGCCATTATAATCCGGAAGAAACGAATCATGGACTTGAAATGGAAGGAGGACCACATGCAGGTGATCTGCCGAATTTGGAAGTAGGGGTAGATGGGATTGTAGATGATGAATTCACTGCTAAAAATGTGACATTGGAAACTAGTGAACCTAATTCTTTGTTTAAAGATTCTGGTACAGCACTTGTGATTCACTCTGGGGAAGATGACGGTGAAACTCAACCATCCGGAGACTCAGGAGAACGAATTGCATGCGGCGTTATTAAGTGACGAAAAAATGGACAACCTTGAAATCAGGTTGTCCATTTTTAAAAGTTACATGAGAGAGGCGATAATTCCCCGCTCATCATCCAATAGGAATTTAATGCCCGCAGCGTAAGGATCTTGGTGAAGTTGCTCTTCAATCCATAACCTAAGTGCTTGGGTCATGTCGAATGTATTCATGTTGACGGTCATCCCGTTTACAGAAGCTTCTGCATAAAAACCTTCGTCATCATCATAGAACAGTTCAACTTCTACTTGCTCTGGTGTAACGGATTTGTTTTTTGCCTGATGAAGGCAAATAGCATTAATGATGTCTTGTTCCTCAATCATCAGTTCTGCCACCGATGCATGTCATCTTTATCTTGTTTCTTTTTCTTGAAATACAGATAAGCCATCCGGATAACGCCGATAATTGCGATGATCGCAAAGACATTAACGAGTAAGCCTAAAATCGAACCAAGAATACCCATGTTAGCAAACAGACTACCGAATAGGAGCCCTGCTAATCCACCCATCATAAGGCCTTTCATCATCCCACCGGATTTTGGCTTAGCTGTTTGTGAACCATTGTTTTTAGTGAAGGAAGTATTGTCCTTCTTATCGACTGCTGGTTTGTTGAAATTGTTTTGGTTAGGTGAAAATCCTTTTTTGCCTGATTTGTAGCCTTTCGCTTCTGCCGATGGTGAATGATCGTTAAACACAATTGTTCCAATCGGTGAAAGAATGAGCGTGAGTGCTAAAAATGCTGCCGCAATTTTTTTCATGAACTAGTAAAACCTCCGATGAAGTATTGGATTGATTTCAATCCTCTTCATCATTGTACAATAGAATGTTTCAAAGTTGAAATAGTTCACTCTTTACAATTGAGGCACGAACGTTTTACAGTCTGTTTCACTGCTGGACTTTGCGTGGTTGCCTTTCTTGCTGACGACATAAATTTCATCGGCTTCACACTTGTTTCCCTCAGACCAAAACTTGCAATTATTCACTTCACATCGAATCCGCTGTCCCATTCCAAGCACCTCCTTTTTTTGTATAGGATGTGCAAGACATACGTCACTATACAAAGTAAATAAATATTAATTAAATGCCAAACTAAAAACTTGAAGTATATGAAAAAGAGGCGTATAGTGACTTGATGGTAATCTGATTAGGAGATTATGAAATGCGGATTTGTAAAAATTTTACGTAGTATTCAGCACATAGTTTACCTAGCTTCAGAACAAAATACATTAAACTAAAAAAGGGGATTTGCACATGACTACGCCGCTCAATCCTGAAGAAGCAGCAAACGTTGCTACAGAAGGCACACAGCTACCTTCCGATCAAAAACAAGATATTCTAGACCAGTTGCTTAAACCAGAAGTTCAAGAATCTTTGACAACTCTTGTTGAAAAACTTCCACAACTAACGGAACTTGTTGACTTAATGACAAAATCCTATGATGTTGCCAAAGCAGTTGCAACAGACGAAGTATTGGTTAACGACACAACTGAATTCATGAAAGAAATCGTAGGACCTGTAAAAGATTCTGCGAAAAATATGGCAGCGACTGTAATCGAAGCAAAAGATCTTGCTGCAAAAAATACTGAAACAATCGGCTTGTTTGGTCTTATGAAGATGATTAAAGACCCTGAAGCACAACGCATTTTCCGTTTCTTGAGTGCTTACCTAGAAATTTCTGGACAACGCAACCATACAAAATAATATCGACTAATTAGTTAGTAGAAGGGGACTAGACAATGACCAAACACATCGTTATTTTAGGAGCAGGTTATGGCGGTCTTTTGACAGCGCTAAATGCTCGTAACTTCCTGTCAGAAAGTGATGCAACAATCACACTTGTCAACCAAACACCAACTCACCAAATTATTACAGAGCTTCACCGTTTAGCTGGAGGAACAACTAGCGAAGGTGCGGTTGCACTTCCTCTTGAGAAACTACTTGCTGGTAAAGGAGTAGAATTGAAAATCGCGACAGTTGAGAACTTTGACGTGAATACGAAAAAAGTAAACTTGGCTGGCGGAGAGACACTTACTTATGATGCACTAGTTGTTGCACTTGGTAGTAAAACAGCGTACTTCGGAATTCCAGGACTTGAAGAAAATAGTATGGTTCTTAAATCCGCGAGTGAAGCAAATAAAATCTTTAAACACATCGTGGACCGCATTAAAGCGTATGCAACTTCTCATGACGAAGCAGATGCAACAATCATGATTGGCGGCGGCGGTTTGACAGGCGTTGAGCTTGTTGGTGAAATCGTAGACAACATGCCTAAAATTGCACGTGAGCACGGTGTAAACCCTGCTGATTTAAAGATTATGCTTGTTGAAGCGGGTCCGAAAATCCTTCCAGTACTACCTGATCACTTGATCGAGCGTGCTACGGAAAGTCTTGCAAAACGTGGCGTTGAGTTCTTAATTGGACTTCCTGTTACAAACGTTGAAGGTAACGAAATTTCATTGAAAGACGGCCGTGTCATTAAAGCGAATACATTCGTTTGGACAGGTGGCGTTACTGGTAATCCACTCGTTGGAGAATCTGGTATTGAAGTCGACCGTGGTCGTGCAACTGTAAACGAATTCCTTCAATCTAAATCTCATCCTGATGTATTTGTTGTTGGTGACAGTGCTGTTGCTTTCCCTGCAGAAGAGGGAGCACGTCCATACGCACCAACTGCACAAAACGCTTGGCAGATGGGCGAACTTGTTGGATACAACGTGTACGCAATGCTTACAGGCAAGTCTATGGAAGTGTTCAACCCAGTAAATTCTGGAACACTTGCTAGCCTTGGCCGTAAAGATGCAGTTGCATCAATCGGTGGAAACAATACATCCCTTAAGGGAATGCCAGCTTCATTGATGAAAGAAGCAAGTAACATCCGCTACTTGACTCACATCAAAGGACTATTCGGTCTCGCTTACTAAGAAATACTAGAGGACAGTCACAGAACTTCAGTTCATACTGAGTTCTATGACTGTCCTTTTTATTATTTAAGGAACGATTATGTGTGGAGTTGTATATTATATTCTTACTACGTTTGTTTGCTAATAGTCAGAACGATTCGTCATTTGACAGAAGAAAACTAGATTCGCTATAGTTAGCAGTGACGGCAATTTAGTCCGTGCAAAAAGGAGAGTAGTAGGCACGTAAAATATTGGAAAACAATTAAAGCGCCAGCGCCGAGGAAATCGCACAGATTCTCGGCAGACGAGGTGGAGGTTCATCGAACATTCGGCGGATGCCTCCTGATCGCAGATACCCGATCACATGCAGTTCCTAAAACACAGGGGTAACTCAGTGACACAAAAGGGATGTAGCAGGTATCATATAAATTTAATGGCCAGTCCGGGCAGAACTGCCTGAACGACCTATACAGTTATGACTCCGGACTGCCTGATGCGGAGGAACAATTATGTGCGGAATTGTAGGCTATAACGGAAAGAACCAAGCGGCAGAGATTTTATTGAAAGGGCTGGAGAAGCTCGAATACAGAGGATACGACTCTGCTGGGATTGCATTCCAAACTTCTAAAGGTGTGCAAATGTTCAAGGAAAAAGGACGTATTGCAGATTTAAGAGACGCAGTAATGGAAGAAATCGATGCACACGTCGGGATCGGTCATACGCGCTGGGCGACACATGGTGTACCAGATCAGAAAAACTCACATCCACATAAAAGTGCATCTGGACGTTTTACACTTGTCCATAATGGCGTCATTGAAAACTATGAAAAACTGACTCGTGAATACTTGCAAGATGTTCAGTTAGTTTCTGATACGGATACGGAAGTCATTGTCCAGCTGATTGAACACTTTGCAAACTCTGGAATGACAACAGACGAAGCATTTCGTAAATCATTGTCATTGTTACATGGCTCGTATGCAATTGCGATGTTAGATGAACAAGATCCGGATACGATCTTTGTTGCGAAAAATCGCAGTCCATTACTAGTTGGAGTATGCGAAGAGTGCAATGTAGTCGCATCTGACGCCATGGCAATGCTTCAAGTGACCGATCAGTTCATTGAGTTACATGACGGTGAAGTTGTTTTGCTTGGAAAAGATGGCATTGTGATTGAAACCCTTGATGGCGATAAAATCGAGCGGGCTCCTTATACAGCTGAACTTGATATGAGTGATATTGAAAAAGGGACATATCCTCATTATATGTTAAAGGAAATCGATGAGCAGCCAGGTGTGATGCGTAAAATCATCGATGCCTACAGCACGGAAGAGGGCTCTTTGGATATTGATCCGTATATCAAGCAAGCATTTCAACATGCAGACCGTCTTTATATTATTGCAGCAGGAACAAGCTACCATGCGGGCTTAATAGGAAAAGAATACTTTGAAAAACTAGCTGGTTTACCAGTCGAAGTCCACATTTCTAGTGAGTTCGGCTATAATATGCCACTTCTTTCTAAAAAGCCATTGTTCTTGTTTATTACACAATCTGGTGAGACGGCAGATAGTCGACAAGTGCTGGTAAAAGTGAAAGCACTAGGATATCCATCAATCACAATGACCAATGTGCCGGGCTCTACGCTATCGCGTGAAGCGGACCATACGTTATTATTGCACGCAGGACCAGAAATCGCTGTTGCATCAACTAAAGCGTATACTGCTCAACTCGCAGTGCTTGCGATCACTGTTTATTCATTAGGCGGAGGTTCGCGGAAGCTAGACTTGAAAAAAGAGTTAGCAATTGCAGCTAATGCGATTCAAACGTTGACGGATGCTAAAGAAGAGATGGAAAAGATCTCTCTAGAGCTATTAATCGAAAAACGTAACGCCTTTTTCATCGGACGTAACCTCGACTATTACGTGAGCTTAGAAGGTGCACTAAAGCTGAAAGAAATCTCCTACATCCAAGCAGAAGGGTTTGCAGGTGGAGAACTGAAGCACGGAACAATTGCATTGATTGAAGATGGGACTCCGGTTATCGCACTTGCGACTCAAGCAACTGTCAGCCCTAATTTACGAGGTAATGTAAAAGAAGTCACAGCCCGTGGCGCACACGCCTGCATCATTTCGATGGAAGGGGATAGTGAACCAGGAGATCGACTTGTATTGCCTCACGTCCATGAGCTATTATCGCCACTTGTTACAGTTATTCCGCTTCAGTTGCTTAGCTATTATGCATCGTTGCAGAGAGGCTGTGACGTGGATAAACCACGGAACTTGGCGAAGAGTGTTACAGTGGAATAAGAAAATTTAAATAATATAAAGTGGTGTACCTGATAAATTAAGTTCTTCCTTAGCCAAACAAACTATTCCATAAAACGAGTGAAAATCGGAGGATTCCCTCTTATTTTCCTCGTTTTTTTGTGTCCAAAAGCGGAGAAAAAGCAGGAAAAAACCCTTCATTCGGAATCCCTTTACCCTGATTTTCAGTGGCAACTTATTTTCCTGAAAAGACAGGATTCTATCAAAAAATAGGGGGAAAAAGAAGTGATTTAAGGAAGAATCAATTTGCCTACAGAAATTAGGAAAACGGAAGAAAGGCAGGAAGGACAAGAGTTTGTGAGAAGAGGGTATTTACCGTTTATGTTTTGCGACTACAACCTCATTCTAATTTTAGCACGAGGTTATGTTTGCTTGAACTTTTAGAATTAAACAACTTTATTGTGAAGAGATAATTACTGTTTCGTAATAATAAGGTTTTAATAATATGAGCTGATACACCAGATGAATAGTGTAGGCACTTGTCAATTGCGATACAATAAAAGTAAGGACTGATTTTATGGTTGAATGAGGTGTGTATTTTGACAAAAGTAAGTATAAAGCACATTGATGCATTTAGTTCCATACCAGAGAAAGGAAATCCTGCGGGTGTCGTATTGAATGGTGAGGATTATACAGAAAAACAAATGCTCGCTATTGCTGAAGCAGTTGGATTTAATGAAACAGCTTTTGTTGTTCCTTCGCATGTTGCTGATTTTCGAATTCGTTATTTTACACCTGGACATGAAATGAACTTATGTGGCCATGCGACAATGGGAACAGTTTATGCATTAAGAATGAATGGATTATTAGAAAAATCGGCTTTTACGATTGAAACAAATTCAGGTGTACTGCCGATACAGATTCGTGAAGAAAATAATCAATTACTGATAACTATGCAACATGCGAAACCACAGTTTCAATCATTTGGTGGTTCAAAGTCTGATTTAGCAGCTTCCATTGGATTACGTGAAGAAGACTTACATTCTGAATATCCTATCGTTTATGGAAGTACAGGCATTTGGACCTTAATTATCCCAATTAAAGAGTTATCAAGCTTTTCAAAAATGACACCAAACACCGAAGAATTTCCTAAGGTTTTATTAGAGATGCCAAAAGCTTCTGTACACCCTATTTGCTTTGAAGTGCGCGATTATGAAAACGATATGCACGCTCGTCATTTTTCATCACCTACTTCGGGAACTATTGAAGATGCAATTACAGGAACAGCTTCAGGAGTGATGGGAGCTTATTATAAAAAGTATGTAAAAAAAGATATTAGTTTACCTGCAACACTTATTGTTGAACAAGGACATGAAAAAAATAAAGATGGACGAGTATATGTACATGTAAAAGTAGAAAAAGAGCAACTAGACATCTCTATTTCAGGTACGGCTGTTTTTGTAAAGAATATTGAGATTGAAATTGAATAATCCTGCATATGGGGGCGTTCTTTAAAGATTTGCATCCGAATTAAAGTTATAGAATGTCTACCGATATTATTGTCGATATTTCACTATAAAGTTACGTATTAATAAATCGTCTTCGAGGGAATCATTTCTCCTGAAGACGATTGTTTTATTTTAAAGCATTTTAAAATTCAAGTAATAAAGAAAATAATACGTAAATCTCTTTAGAATCTATATAAAGTACTCAAAGTGTTTCATTTCTAAAGCGTTTTACAAATATTTGAATTTGAAATAGAATATAAAATGTAAAACATATTGTGTATTTACGACGCGTTAGGTTGGAGGTTTAGTGAAAACTTGATTAGTGAAGAAGTACAAATGTTTTTTAAAGGACCGGAAAATGAAAAAAATAAGCAATTATGCTTTTGTTCCTAAATCAAAATGAAGTTGCTGTAAATCAAGTAGCTGAATTAATAGGTATTGGACAATCACCAGCTTCTGAACAGCTATCCCAGCCTTCAACAGCAGAAAAGAGATCTCAACCAATCGATCGGTAGTACAAGTAATTGGTATACTCATAGCGAAACGAATCAGGATATATGGGTCGGATCGGCAACCTTTATTATTGTTATGCCGTACATTCTATTGGTGTTTATATAAATTTAATATTTTGTTCATGTAGGTTTTATATATTGTTTATATGGATTTTATATTCCCTGTTTACTATAAGGGTAGACGAAAATTAAAGGAGATGTAAAATCTATGTTTACTAAGCAAAATTTATTTATGTTCATTTTGAGTGGTGCCCTTATTCTTACGGGGTGCAGTGCAAATGATGGTGCTAGTGAAGACGCAGGGCAGGAAACAACAACTCAGGAAGAAACTAGTCAAGGCGAAAATGTATCGAGTGGTGAAGAGCTGTCTAAAGGCGTAGAACTATCCAATATCCTTACTTCTATAAATTGGCAAGGAACCAAAGTATACGATGAAGAAGGAAATGATCTAACGGAAGAAAACGGTAATTTTATTGGATTGGCAAAATACGATCAGGAAACGAATCGCTATGAATTTTTCGATAAAGAAACAGGTGAAACACGCGGGGATGAAGGTGTTTTTTTCATCACGAATGATGGGGAGAAACGGATTTTAATTTCCGAAAGCATGGGGTATCAAGCAGTCGTGGATATTACGGAGATCACTAATGAAATCTTTACCTACAAAAGAATGGGGGTAGATAAAGAGGGGAACGAACTCGAAGTGTATGTTGAACACGTTCCATTTAATGATTCTGACCTCGAATTTACAAATGCTGGTCCGGAGTTAACTAGTGAAACAGGAGAAATTGTTAAAGATATTCCAGGTGTTCGTATTTTAGCGGATACTTTGTGGAATGGTACTATAGTGTTGGATAAAGACGGCAATGATGTGACAGAGTACAATAGTAATTTCATTAGTATTGCTAAATTTGATGCGGATACAAGCAAATATGAATTTTTCGATGTAACGAGTGGGGAAAGTCGTGGAGATTTTGGCTACTTTGACGTCATCAACGATAATAAAATTCGTACACATGTCTCGATCGGTGAAAATAAATATGGTGCTGCTCTTGAAATCACGGAGTTAAACGATGAGCGCTTTACGTATAAACGAATGGGTAAAGATGCTGATGGGAATGACATTGAAATCTATGTGGAGCATGAGCCTTATAAAGGTGAATTTGATCCATCCTTTGGATTTTAATTAAACATAAGCTGTCCAAATAATATAGCTAAGGAGGGGAGGAGGCAGTATGAATATGCGTACACAGTTTTTAGTCGCATTTCTCGGAAGTCTATTTGTTATTATTTGCTCGATGGTCGCTATATTTTGGATGCTGTTGTTTGCAATAAATGGACAAGCCTCCTCACCTGTTCAGCTGTATAAATCCGTAACGCAGCAAAAACAAATTACATATGACGAACAAGAAGCATTGGTTACCTTTCGTAAGATCGCTAAGGAAAATCCGGATGATTTATTGAAGCCTTCCATTCAACATAGTATTGATAACTATGAAATGAAAGGTTTGAATATCGTTATACGGAAACAAGGCGATATCCTCTATCATTCTCCTGACCTTGTTGTAAAATCTTTACTCGTTCACGTCCCGAAATTTGATACTGATAATATTTACACGCAAGGCACGATTGAAAACAAAGGAAGTTTTTTCGCTATCTAAAATTCGACTTTCGTTTTTCTGATAATGATAAAGGCAGTGTGATGATCTTAAAGCAAGAAAATAGCTTTTCGGAATTTTTGCAAAGGTGGGGGATCATTATCATCACCTTAATTCTTGGCGTTGCTATTTTTCTTGTTATTATGTTTAACCGATCGCTTAATAAAGCAGTTATTCTCCCTTTACGTGAACTCAATAAAAAAGTACAACTATTGAAAGAAAGTAAATTGGAAGGGAAAATTGAAATTTCAACTAGCAAAGGGGAAGTAAATGAGCTTGCACAAGAATTTGAGAAGTTGCGTGAGGCGTTAAACAGAGTTAGTAAAGAAAATAGAAAATATGAGGAAAATAGAAAAGAATTACTTTCTAATATCTCACATGACTTAAAAACACCGATCACTTCTATTATTGGATATGTAGAAGGATTAAAAGATGGTGTAGCAGGTACAAAAGCAAAACAAGATAAATACTTGAATATTGTTTATAATAAGGCGAAAAGCATGAACTTTTTAATCGATGACTTATTTGAGTTTTCTAAACTAGATCTGCAAAAATTACCTTTTCATTTTGAGTATATAGATCTTAAAAAATTTCTCGTCCATTTTGTTGAAGAATATCAATTAGACCTTGAGCAGAAAGACATCCAACTCAATTTACAAGATGTTCAGTTAAACAAAGCGTTTGTACGAATCGATGTACAGCAAATTCGTCGAGTGCTTGATAATATGATCCAAAATAGCGTTAAGCATATGAATAAGGAAGAAAAGCGGATAACAATTAATGCCAAACAAGATGCCGATAAAGCGATCATTACTGTGCGAGATAATGGTGCAGGAATGGCTGAAGAAAATGTAGAGATGATTTTTGATCGATTTTATCGTGTGGAAAGTGCAAGAAATAGTGATAAAGGCGGTAGTGGTTTAGGTTTGGCGATTGCTAGGCAAATTATTATAGAGCATGGTGGAATCATAAAAGCGTATAGCCAATTAGGTGCAGGAACAATCATTACATTTACGCTGCCTTTAAAGGAGAATGGAAAGAATGAAGGAAATTCTATTAGTGGAGGATGATCAGGATATAGCGGAATTGCAAAGGGATTATCTTGAGCTAAATGAGATGAATGTCCATATCGTTTCCGATGGAGTAGTCGGTTTAGAAGAAGGGCTCACCGAGAAATATGACTTAATCATACTGGACATCATGATTCCAAATATGACGGGATTTGAAATTTGTAAAAGATTGCGTGAGAAAGTGGATACACCTATTTTAATGGTGTCCGCTAAAAAGGAAGATATCGATAAAATCCGAGCGCTTGGATTTGGTGCGGATGATTATATTACGAAACCCTTTAGTCCGAATGAGTTGGTCGCTCGGGTGAAATCTCATATAAATCGTTTTGAGCGTTTAACAAAGGGATCACAGTCATCGTCGGATGAAATCTTAGAAATTAACGATATTCGTTTGAATACAAAATCACATAAAGTATTTTCCTTTGACCAAGAAGTTAATTTGACGACGAAGGAATTTGAGGTATTGAAGTTTCTCATGAAACATCCAAATCACGTGTTCAGTAAAGAAGATTTATTTGAACGCGTTTGGGGCTTGGATTCGTATGGTGATACATCAACCGTCGTTGTGCATATTAAGCGACTGCGAGAAAAGATAGAATTCGATCCGAAAAATCCAGTGGTCTTAGAAACGATTTGGGGTTCGGGATATCGATTGAATAATACTTGAAATTTGTCAAGGAGTATTAAAACTAGGTAAAGTAATATACTTAGTGTATGACTTAATAAGGTCAAAGTAGGTCGATAACTTGTCAGTCAAGTACGCTCTACACGATTGGTCTCCTTTGTGGAATTGTTTTTATCGCTGACTTTATTTATTCATGGTCTGTTACCATATTCCCTTCTAAGAAGATGAATAAGTAATAGGATAAAACAAATTAAGAAACCCAGTTATTCTTCTTGTATGAAGATAGCTGGGTTTTTAAAGTTGGAGGCACGAGTAATCCTCTACTAGTTTTTATACATCTTGAAACAGCTTAATAAAATTTTGAGCAGCCTTGGATAAGCTATGATCTTTGAGCCATATGAGCCCAACCGATCCAGACAACTCAGTTTTGCTTGCTATCCGATGAGCATTTATCGGATGTCCTCGAAATCGTTGTAGTAAAGTTTCTGGAACGATAGATGCAGCAAAGTTGGCTGCTACTAGGTCCATCAAAAGACTAATATCAGAACATCCCCCAATAATAGTTGGGTGTAATTTGAAACGAGAAAACGCTTCTTGAATTAAGTAATGCACACCTAATCCCTCTGTACTTGGAAAAAGGAGAGGAAACTGCTGAATCTCAGCAAGTGATACGTCTTCATCAAATGCTGGAGCTTCCTTAGATGTAATGAAATAAAATGGCTCATTACATAGATGAAGCACGGAAAAGTCGTCCAAAGGGAGCGGCAAGCGGATAATTGCTAATTCCACAATTCGATCCCTGACTAATTGACAAAGATGGGTAGATTCATTTTGTTGAATTTCATACGTAATCTTTGGAAATTGTGTATGAAACTCTTTAAGAATTTCCGGCATTCCGTTAACGGAAAAGGTGTTGACACCAATCGTGAGCCGTCCATTTACACCTTTACCAACTTCCGTTACTTCTGTTTTCGTATCTTCCATCAATTGAGTGATTGCTAAAGCGTTTTTGTAAAGTGCATTTCCTGCCTCTGTCACTTCTAAAAATTTTCCACTTCGCTCGATTAATTTTGAACCGAGCTCCATCTCCATTGCTTTCAATTGTTGGCTTAATGGGGGTTGGGACATATGAAGTTTTTTAGCAGCAGCAGAAATCTTCCTTTCTTCTACAATTGCAATGAAATAGCGCAGTTGTCTAATATCCATCATTAACATCCTCTCGATTAGGTATATGCAAAACATTAACAAAACGAATTTTATTAATATTTTTCATATAAACATCCTCATGATAACATGTTTATAAAGGAGGTGCAGGTTATATTGAGGCTAAAAGGGATTTTTATAAGTTCTCTTGTAGTTATGCTTACTGCATGTAGCACGGCTCCAAACTCCGAGGAAAGTTCACCTATACAAGAAAAAGAGGAGGGAACTGCTATAGAACAACAGTTAATTTCTGCAGTAGCAGAAGGAGACACAAAAACCGTTTTAGAATTATTAGAAGGCGGAGCAGATATTAATGCGACGAATAATCAAGGAGATACCGCTTTAATGGCTGCGACGAAGAAAAACAATGTTGATACAGTTAAAGTACTTATCGAGCAAGGAGCAGACATAAATATTCAAAATAACAATAAGGATAATGTGCTTTTATATGCTGGAGCAGAAGGTTTGCTGGAAATTGTGAAACTTGCTGTTCAAGCCGGGGCAGATACAACAATTACAAATCGTTTTGGTGGAACTGCGCTCATACCGGCTTCAGATCGAGGACATGTGGATATTGTGGAGGAGCTTTTAACTAACTCTGACACGGACGTGAATCACCTTAATGACTTGCATTGGACGGCACTATTGGAAGCAGTCATTTTAGGAGATGGCAGTGGGGATTATCAACAAATCGTACAATTATTAGTTGACCATGGCGCTGATGTCAATATTAGTGATCGAGATGGAGTTACCCCATTGGAACACGCGGAAAAACGGGGATTTAGAGAAATTGAACGTATTTTGAAAGAAGCCGGTGCGTAATTGTCATATTTGAGCATGAAAAGGGGTGAATAAAATGACAAAACATGAATGGATGCAACAAGCGATCAAACTGGCAAGTGAAAATGAACGTAAACACCATGGACCACCATTTGGAGCAATCGTTGTAAAAGACGGAAAAATGATTGGACGCGGTGTCAATGATGTATTAGCAACGAACGATCCGATTACCCATGCAGAAATTCAATCTGTTCGTGAAGCTTGCAAAACATTGAACACAACGAATCTTGAAGGTTGTGAGATCTATACCAGTACAGAGCCTTGTCCGATGTGTTTGAGTGCCATTTATTATACGGGAATAAACACCGTATATTTTTCTGATCCTAGTAATTCTAGCCAAGACTATGTATACAATCAGCTTTCTTTATCACATGAGGAACGGGATATTCAAATGATTCAACTAAAAGAATAATGGATAGATAATTTTTTAACCTAGGTTAGATAAAAATAATAATGAGGTGAATTGAAATGGATTTTGTAAAACGAACAATTGATTTGGCACGTGAAAATGTAGAAGCGGGCGGACGTCCGTTTGCAACGGTGATCGTACGTGACGGGGAAGTTATTGCTGAAAGTCCAAATTTAGTAGCACAAACGAATGATCCAACTGCCCATGCTGAAATAGTCGCTATTAGGGAAGCGTGTAAAAAGTTGCAAACCGAAAATTTAACCGATTGTGATATTTATATTCTCACAACACCGTGTCCCATGTGTTTAGGTGCGCTTTATTATTGCAGTCCTAGAAAAGTCATTTATATTACAACCCGTGAAGAGTATGCTCCTTATTATAAAGATGATCGTAAGTACTTCGAGTTGGAAACGTTTTATGATGAATATAGCAAACCAATTGAAGAACGTCGATTGCCAATGGTCCAACAGCCGGATGGAGATAGTATTGAGGTGTATCAACGCTGGAGTGAATTAAATTCTAAGGAAAAGCTTAATAATTGATGGAAAGGATCGGATGATATGAGTTCTACTTATTGGTTAACAAATACACGCTTGGAGACAAACTACCAAATCGATGATGGCATGGTCACAGCTACTAATACGGAATATTTTCATCTCTTAATTAAGGATGGGAAAATTGGGGAAATAATATCTGCCACTGAGAAAATAAACGATGATGTGCCAAAAAAAGATGCAAAACAACTACTAGCACTTCCATCTTTTATTGAAAAGCATTGTCATTTGGACAAAACGTTGCTTGGTGATCGATGGCGTTCTGTTAGGCCCGTACGTAATATCTTTGAACGTCTTGACATTGAAAAAGAGGTTCTTCCTTCTTTGGAGACGTCTACACAGGAACGTGCGGAAATGTTACTTGGTATATATGTAGACTCCGGTATTACTCATGTGCGTACACATGTGGATATTTATCCTGAAGTTGGATTAAAGAATTTAGAGGATGTTCAAAAAGCGCTGCATACGTATGAAGGGAAATTAACGCATGAAATTGTTGCTTTTCCTCAACACGGCTTATTACGTACAGATTCAAGGGAATTGGTGAGAAAAGCACTGCAAAATGGCGCGAGCTTTGTGGGTGGTGTTGATCCAGCTACTGTCGATGGAGATATAGAGGCATCGTTAAAAGCGATGGTTGATTTAGCTGTAGAAGAAAATGCTGGAATCGACTTACATTTGCATGATCCGGATCAGTTGGGGATTTTCACAATGAAGAGACTAGCCCAGTTAACAAAAGCAGCTGGCTTGCAAGGAAAAGTAGCAATTAGTCATGCTTTTGGGCTTGGAGATATTCCATTATCCGAAGCGAAAGAGATGGCTGAATTACTTGCTGATGCGGGCATTACGATTATTTCTAGTGTGCCAATTGATCGTAAATTCCCACCGATGGGCTTTTTACGCGAAAGCGGTGTGTCTGTTGCGGTTGGATGTGATAATATTTTTGACGTTTGGTCACCATTTGGTAATGGGGATATTTTAGAACGCGTTGGACGTTTGGCTGAAATTTCTGGTTGGGTGGATGAACGTTCATTGGCACAAGCACTACACTATATTACTGGTGGTAAAACGCCTCTTAATTATGAAGGTGATCAAGTTTGGCCGAAAGTTGGCAATGACGCTAATATTGTTTTAGTCGAAGCTTCTTGTTCAGCAGAAGCTGTTGCACGAAGAGCTAAACGAGTAGCTACAATATTCAAAGGGGAAATAGTTTCAAGCTCCCTCAAATCATATTAAAAGTGAGTAAATTACACGTTTATTCTTCATACAAAATGGGACTAGGGTGCTCACAGAATGCTTGCTACGTTGTTGCGATAGTCATTCTGTGAGCTTCTTTATTGCTATGTGAAGGGGTAACCAGTAGTGTTCAAAGCTTAAAGGAGTTGTAGATGGCACATAATGTTTGACAAACAAAGTCGAGTGAAAGTAGTGCCATTAATGACGGCATTACTAATTTGTGGATTTATGGGCATGTTTAGTGAAACGGCCCTTAATATTGCTTTACATAATTTAATGAAAGAATTTGATGTTTCTCCAGCTACTGTGCAGTGGCTGACGACTAGTTATTTGCTTGTATTAGGTATTCTTATTCCTATTTCAGGTTTGCTAATTAGACGTTTTAAAACGAAAAAAATATTTGTTACCGCTTTATTGTTTTCCATTACTGGTTTAGTGCTTGCAGCCAATTCTTCCAACTTTACGGTGCTGATACTTGGTCGAATCATCCAAGCATGTGGAACAGGATTAGTCACACCAATTTTATTCAACACCATTTTGGTTATTTTTCCACCACACAGGCGTGGGGTCGCGATGGGTACCGTTAGTTTAGTTATGATGTTTGCGCCAGCAACCGGTCCAGCGATTGCCGGATTCATAATGGAATATCTGAGTTGGCATTGGGTGTTTTGGATACCGATTCCTTTTTTATTGTTTTCCTTATGCTTAGGTCTTGTGTACTTAATTGACCTATCTATTGAAAAGAAACCAGCCATTGATTATATCTCTATTGTTTTATCCACATTAGGATTTAGTGGGCTTGTTATGGGATTCAGCCTAGCTGGAGATGAACAAATCGGATGGTACGGTTTACCGGTTATGCTCTCTCTTTTAATCGGAGGAATTTCCTTACTATTGTTTGGACGGCGTCAATTAAAGCTCGAAGAGCCCATTCTTAACGTTCGTGTTTTCAAACATCCGATGTTTATAATTGGGATAGTATTAACAATTTTGAGTAATTTCATCATTTTCTCAAGTAATTTACTATTGCCGATGTATATTCAAGGCGGTTTAGGTTTGTCGTCCTCTGAAGCAGGCTTGTTGTTGCTGCCTGGAGGGATTCTTAATGGGATCTTGGCGCTCGTTACAGGACATTTATTTGATAAATTTGGACCGAGATGGGTAGTCATTCCGGGCTTTGTATTAGATCTCATTTCGGTAGTCGTTTTTTCACAAATATCTACTGCTACCGAAGGATTCACGATTATTATCTTCTATACTTTGTTAATGGTAGGAATGTCTATGATTACGACGCCTTCACAAACGAACGGATTAAATCAGTTAGAACGAAGTAATTATCCTGATGGAACGGCAATCGTGAATACGACCATTCAAACTTCAGGTGCCATTGGCACAGCAATCGCCGTCGGCATACTGAATAAAAGCCAAAACGCTTTTTTAGCTCACGTTCATAACCCGCATGATGCTGCTGTTAAAGCAGAGGGTTTGATCTATGGAGTTCAACATGCATACATCTTTGCTGTCATCATCGCTGTGATTGGTCTGATTTGTTCTCTATTTATTAAACGAGTGTTCGTCAGTTAAGTGACGCTAAAGTGTAAAAGCTTTTGCGTGAGTCCTATTTAAAAGAAAACTATAAAAGGGAGAGATTGTTTTGGCATTGTTATTAAAGAATGTGCGTTTGGAAACAGGGTATTTGTATGATCAATCGTTCGTCACGGCTACAGAGACGAAATTAGTTGATATCTTGATTGAAAATGGCAAGTTTGTTGAAATAGCACCAACGATCGAAGCAAGCGATGCAGCAGTAGTAGATGCTAAAGAGCAACTACTCGTTCCATCGTTCAAAGAAATGCATACACATATCGATAAAACATACTTCGGCGGAGAATGGAAAGCGCCAACTCCAGCTACAGAAGGGATTTTTAGCCGTTTAAAAGAAGAAGCCACTATATTGCCTAAACAATTGAATGTAGCTGAAGAGAGAGCCCACGCTATTGTGCGGCACTATATTAAACACGGACATACCCATATACGTACGCATGTGAATGTTGACCCGCAAATTGAGACGAAGCATATGGAAATAGCGAAGCGTGTATTAGAAAGTTATGAGGATCAAATTACGTATGAAATCGTTGCTTTCCCACAACATGGTTTATTACGTAACGGTCCAGAATTTATAACAATCCTTGAAAAAGCATTACAGATGGGAGCCACTCATATCGGTGGGGTAGATCCTGCTTTAATAGATCGCAATAGCCGAGAAGTGTTAAACATAACTTTTGAATTAGCCAAACAATATAATGTAGCCATTGACCTCCATTTACATGAACAAAACACATTAGGGGAATTTGAAATCCAACAAATTCTGAATGAAATCGAACGAAGATCTTTTACGAAGGAAGTCACACTCAGTCATGCATTCGCATTAGCAGACTTGCCCCAACAAGCATTAGACAAGCTTATAGATCGAGTAGCTGCAAATAATGTTGGAGTGACAACCACGGTTCCAATCGGTGCAGGTCCGATTACAATCCCAGTGAAGTATATGTATGATCGGGGCGTAAAAGTTTCTTTTGGACATGATAGCCTGATTGATCATTGGTCACCTTTTGGAAGCGGGGATACAATTCAAAAGTTAAATCAATTTATCCAACGCTTTGGCTACATCGATGAATGGCATATTGGGCAGTCTTTGAAGTATGCAACAGGCGGATTAACACCATTAAGTGAGGAAGGTGAGCAACAGTGGCCAAAAGTTGGGGATACGGCCAATGCACTACTCGTGGATGCAATTAGCTCCGCACATCTGATTGCTAGACAATGCCCGATTTCGACAGTGATTTCAAAAGGGAATGTCATTCATGAAGAAGAGGTAGACCTGAAGGGGGAATTCCGATGAGTACATGGCTACGAAACGTTCGACTTGAAATTGGTGAAACTACGTATGAAGATGGCAGCATTCAAACCGTAACCGATTTGTTTCATATTCAAGTTGCGAAAGAAGGAATTCAGACGATACTCCTAGCAACTGAAAATATCCCGGTTGAAGATGCCATTGATATGGAAGGGAAATTAGCACTTCCTGCATTCAAAGAAATGCATAATCATTTGGATAAAACGTATCTGTCATTAGGATGGAGAGCTTGTCGCCCCGTAAAGAATTTATCCGAACGATTGGCTCTTGAAGCTGTAGAGTTAGAGGAACTTGCTGAAACAGCGGAACAAAGAGCATCTGCCATGATTGAAATGCATTTAAGTAATGGTGTGAATCATATTCGAACACATGTGAATATTGACCCCTTCATTAAATTGAAAAATTTAGAAGGCGTTAAAAAAGCACTGAAAGCTTATGAAGACTATTTAACATATGAAATTGTCGCGTTTCCTCAACACGGCTTGCTAGCTCATGAAGAAGTTCCTGATTTATTAAGACAAGCATTGGCATCTGGAGCAACCATCTTAGGGGGACTTGACCCGGCTGGTATTGATAAAGACATCGAAAAATCATTGCAGCTTACGATGGATATCGCGAAAGAGTATGACGTAGATGTCGACATGCATTTGCATGATAGAGGACAAGTAGGCTTCTATACAATGGATAAATGGCTGGACATGGTGAAAGAACAAGACTATATGAGATCTACTGCTTTTAGTCATGCATTCGGTTTAAGTAAATTGACGCCTCCTATGCAAAAGCGATTTTCCAAAAAAATGAGAGAACATAACGTGGAAATTATGTCTACCATCCCGATTTCTATAAACTCTCAGCTCATTCCAATTGATATAATGAGAGCGGAAGGCGTTAAAGTTGCTTTGGGCTGTGACGGTTTTTATGATTCTTGGAGCCCTTATGTTCCTGGAGATGTGTTGGAAAAAGTGCATAATTTCTGCGACTATACTGGGAAATCGGACGAACGATCGCTTCGCGAAAGTTTAAGTTTAATTACCCAAGGTGTAATTCCTTTAAATGGTGAAGGTGTACAAGTGTGGCCAATGGTTGGGGATGAGGCGAGCTTTGTATTTGTAGATGCAAGCTGCAGTGCAGAAGCAGTTGCAAGACTACCGAAAGACAGGCAGTTAATGCAAAAAGGGATGTTATACAAATAAAATATTAGAAAACAATGGAATAAATGTTACAAGCTATACAAGGAGAACAAAAAGTTTTCCGAAACGAATTGAATCAATGTATCCGGAGCGATGAATGAACGTTTGGTGAAACGTGTTAGCCAAAATGGTGAATACACTACAATTGCATTAAATAAAGAAACCAACTGTGTCAATATCAGGAAGGCTTCTTTGTGTATTATTTCCAAAATAAATAGTTCGAACAAAAAACTCTAGATCACTTATCTAGAGTTTTTTTGTTCGAACGGGTGTTATGTCTACTATTGTGTATGTAACATCCAAAGTAGATGTATTATAGCGTATTTATAAAACTCACGAATCTAACAGAGTGAAAATATGCTAGAATTTGACACCTTTTAAACGATGTTGTCACTTCAGGAGTTATTTTGCATCGTTATCTTGCACTATAAGTAAATATAAAAAAAGCCCAATTTCTCAGCTTTAAAATGAGAAATTGGGCTTTGATCGTTACTTCGAAAGCGCCCTTTATCAGCACTTCAAAAGATAGCAAAAGTGATTGATGATTTTTGAAAAAATAGATTTAAACTATCGGGTGCTTTAGTTCAATAAGGAGTAAAGCACTTTTTCCTGATGACTAAAGGAGCAGGTTAGTTCAATAAGGAATTTTCAGCTTGTTCAACAGGGAAGAATTGATGATAAAAGTAACGACACCGTCTTTAGTAACAAAAGCTCACTACTACAGTTCAGTCTTGCCGTTTCAGATTAGAAGTCATATAAATCTTCCGTCCAGTATCTGTTTTATTATTATTCGCTTTAAGGGAGTAGAATAACCCAACAAAGATACAAAGAATGCCGAGTAATTGTAACCATTTTAAATGTGTACCCGTCACAGCAATATCTAGTAAGATAGCGACTGCAGGGTCTATAAAAATCATAAAAGAGAAAACAGACGTAGGCAACTGTCGGATACTACTGAAAAATAAAATATACACGATTCCAGTATGAACAATTCCCGTTGTGATGACGTAGCTCCATTGGGAAGTTCCTATTGCTTGGTAACTGAAAAAATGAATAAAAGGCAGTAATACGATTAATCCTATCACCATTTGAAGAAAAGTGGTTGCATATACAGTTGTTTTTGTAATGCTCTTTCCTAGAATCATCGTTGCCGAATAGAAACATGCCGCAATAATGCTGTATATTATTCCCTTCCAGCTTGCAGAAGTTATATGGAATCCATTCGTCCCTACAATGCACATTGTCCCAATAAAGCAAATCAAGATAGCAAGATAGGTGAATTTTGTCATTTGCTCCTTAAAGAAAAGGGTTCCTACGGCAAGAACCATGATAGGAGCCAAATGATATAGGGTAATTGCGATTGTAATAGACGTCATTTCAAATGCTTTGAAAAGAAACACCCAGTTCAATACATTCGCGATTCCACAACAAACAATAAAAAATAATTCTTTCCTATCCCATCGCTCTCTTTTAAAACTCCCTGTTAAAATCCAAGCAATCCATAGGAAGACAGCGGCAAATATACAACGAATCCATACGAGTTCAATTGCCGGAAGCCCAGTGAGATTTGAGAAAAAAACAACGGACCCAAAGATGGACATGGCTACAATTAATTGAAATACAGCAATTTTATTCATATCCATTCTCCTTACTTGAATATATACCCATGTGTTTATCTCTTTTCAGGCATACCATCGCGTTTGAGAATATTATTCCACATTGCATCCGGAATAGAGAGTGTCTGTTGACTATCACGTGGCAAATTAGTTCGAATCTCTTCTTCTCTACCTTCTTTTAATTTTTTAACCCAATCGGGCTCCATTAGAATCTCTCTGCCTAACGCAAATAGGGGTATGCCTTTCTCTAATACGGCCAATGCATCATCCGGTGTATGGATAGAACCAAGTGACATGAAAGTTGTTCTGTCAGCGATTACATTTCGAAAAATCTCTGATCTTGTCTTCGTTTGATCCGAACCACTGCGAGGCATTGACCAAACGTTTTTAACAGAGAGATGTAAATAGGAAAGATCTAAATTAGCTAGCCGATCTACTAATGCGATGCTCTCCTCCATTATTATCCCTCCTACTTCTGGTTCTTCTGGTGAGAATCGATACCCAATTATAAAGTTGTTGTCCGCATATTGATCCCGTACCCGTTTTACTTCTTCTATCACAGCAAGTGGAAAACACATCCGTTTTTCCAGAGTTCCACCCCACATATCTGTTCGGTGATTTGAATATCCAGAGAAAAATTGTTGGATAAGGTATCCGTTAGCCCCATGAATTTCTACGCCATCAAAACCTGCACAAATGGCCATCATCGTTGCCTGTCCGAAATCTTGAATAGTGGATAGTATTTCTTCATGTGTCAGTGTACGCGGAATGTATGCATCTTCTTTGTCCTTATAGATACTTGCAACAACGCCGCTAGGGCTTACCATTTGCTTATCGCCAATTTCCCCAATAAGGCTCTCGCTTCCTCCGTGATGGAGTTGGAGGATTGCTTTTGCTCCTTTTTCTTGAATTGTAGCCGCCAAATTGGTGAGACCTGAAATATTCTGCTCCCCATAAGCTTTCATTTGCCGGGGAAAGCTAGTGGCAAGGGGTGATATTGTTGCAGCTGCTGTAATGAACATACCAGGGCCATTTGATCTTCTCTTATAGTAAGCAAGTTCTTCGTAAGATACGCTTCCATCTATATTTCCGGAATAGGTCGTCATCGGAGCCACGACTACTCGATTAGTAAGGCTTACCCCATTTGAAAGTGCGTACGGTGATAGAATCTTTTCATATTGCTGTTTTGTCATAACATATTTGCTCCCATTTCTGTGTTTTTATTTGATTTGCTTTACAATGAATATTGTATTTTAAAAAGTAATATAAGTAAAATGAATGTTTCTTATTTAAAGTATTTGAATTTCTCATGTATAATATAGAAAAGGATGTGAAGCGATTTGAATTTCTTCCAACTTGAAGTGCTACTGAAAGTAGTGGAGAGCGGGAATTTTACAAAGGCTGGTCAGGAAATTGGGTTGACCCAATCAGGTGTGAGCCACAACATTACTACGCTTGAATCGGAACTTGGTGTGACACTATTAAAACGTGGAAGGGGCGGTACATCACTGACAACTGCAGGTGAGTATATCATTCCACATATACGAAGTATTGTAGCTCATATGGCTCATATGGAGCAGAAAGTTGCCTCCATAAAAGGACTGGAATTAGGAAAGATTTCTATCGGGAGTTTTCCTAGTTTTACAGCCTCATTTATACCTGCTTTGTTTTCTATATGTAAAGAACGCTTTCCGAATATCGAAATCGTATTATATGAAGGTGGGTATGAAGATATTGTAAAGTGGGTTGAAGAGGGAACTGTGGACCTTGGCTTTACAGCATTACCAGTTAAAGGTGTAGAATGTATACATCTATTGGAAGACCCTTTGTCTGCAGTCATATATGATGAGCATCCTTTTGTAGAAAAGAATGTTGTCACGATGGAAAATTTCGTTGAGGAATCTTTTATCATGTTACGCTCTGGATGTGAAGCGCTTATAGAAGATGAATTTCGTAAAGCGCATCTTCCCTTACATGTTTCTTATAATAGTAAAGATAATGAAACGGTAATCTCTATGGTAAAGGGAAAACTAGGTGTTACTATTATGCCAAACCTTGCAATTCCTGAAAATACAGAGAAGATTCGTATATTGCCTTTGTACCCGCAGCTAGTCCGAAATATTGGTTTGATCATGAAGTCTTCGGAAAACCTAACACCGATCGCACAAGAGTTCTTTAAAATTGTAACAAGTTACTTTAAAGAGTATGGGGAGTAAAGATTAAAAAGCGATTCTGTACAGAGAGAAGACTTTTATAGAGGCACTTTTTATTTGTTGAATGAATTGTAGTTTGTGAATGATTGCACTTAAACTAACGGGGCAGATTGCCAGCAGAAGAAGTTAAAAAGAAATTATTCGATTGAACTAATTGGAATTGGTTAAATCGAAGTAGAGACCCGAAGTAGCGATAAATGGAAATGCAGTAAAGAAATTTTATGTCGTGAAAACCTCTGAATTATGACAATTGTTAAAATAAGTAAAGAACTTTTCATCTTATTAATAAATATATATATCGACGTATTCATTGGTTTTTGAGGTGCGTTCAGTAAAGAACTTTTTTGTTACACAACAATTGCTTAAATTAACCTCTTTGGATAGAATTGTCTAAAGAGGTTTTTTCTATACAAATTAAGAATGATACATATTGAAAAATGAAATGAGTTTTTGAGGGGAACTGTGAATAAGTGGAAAACATTGAAATCTGAGTATATACATGAAAGTCCATCCGGAAATATTAGAATAGATAGTTGTGGACTTCCAAACGGTATAGTGATTAATAATTATTATGTGAATGAGTATTCTGATTGGGTAAATGCAATTGTAATTACTAAAGAAAACCAAATTGTACTGGTTGAACAATATTGCCATGCAGGCGAAGATTTCTTCTTAGAAGTACCTGCTGGGAAAAAATAAAGTTATGAAACGCATGAGGAAGGCTTAATAAGAGAGGTGAAAGAAGAAACAGGTTACACTTCTTTTAGAAAACCTATTTTCTTAGGTGAATTTATGGTGAATCCAGCAATACAGAACAATAAAGTGAAGACCTATCTAATTCTTGGCGCCTATAAAGCGTATGGGCAAGATGTGGATGATACCGAAGAACTAACAGTTAGGTTATGTGACTTCGATAATTTTGAAAATCAAATACTATCAAACAAAATTAAAACGCAGTTATTCACGGTGACAGCCTATTTGATGGCTAAAAACTTTATCCTTGAAAACCCATATGAAAAGTCTTAATACTGCAAATACGTTATTCAAGAAAAGGGGCCGGAATGCAGGGCGGAAGGGAGTGCTTTTATGGATTTTGGAAATGAGTACTTGAAGATTGTGAAAGAAAGATTTGAAAGTGTTAAAGATTTAGGCGATAAAACAATAAGTCAATTATCAGAGGAAGATATACACTGGAGTTTAAATGAGTCTTCAAATAGCATTGCAATTATTGTAAAACATTTAAGTGGAAATATGATTTCCAGATGGACAGACTTTTTAACAACGGATGGAGAAAAGCCTTCTAGAAAACGTGATCAGGAATTTGAAGATGACATTTCCTCAAGACAAGAGATGGTAACTGTTTGGGAAAAAGGCTGGATTACACTTCTTGGTACAATGAATGGGTTAAAAAACCAAGACTTATTAAAAAATATAACAATTCGTGGTGAGCAGCACACTGTGCTAGAAGCGATCGAAAGGCAGATGGCTCATTATTCTTATCACGTTGGTCAGATTGTTTACATTGGCAAGCAATTAAAAGATGAAAGCTGGGAAACCCTTAGCATCCCAAAAGGAAATTCAGTTGCTTACTTACAAAAGATGTTAAAAAAACATCAGTCTAAGTAATAGTAGACACTTGTTCTGAACTTGAGGGATTTGCAGGTCCTAACCATACTGAAAACACAGGGATGACTTTGTGAAAAGATGGATATCATGCATCACTTTGCTGTTCGTTTTGATTGGAGTCCTCAGTGCTTGCAACGATCAGAGTGTTGTTAACCTGAAGGGGGAAAGTGATTATTGGCAGGGGACGTTCGTGATGACTCAACCTTTCAAAAAGAGAAGTACAGAGTCCCTTTCCTATAAGGACTATGAGTTGAGGGTGATATTCAAAGGGAAGGCTAAGGAATTGGAAGGTGTGAACATTTTGGAATATGGCTATGCAACAGATTTAATAGGCGCGAGCACAGAGTTGCGTTTTCCTGAATTTCCCGAAGATAAGACATTTTCGCTAAAAGGGCAAGAAACCGGTGAGACCACTATCGAGAAAGATGACAAGATTCTTATTACCATCAGGTGGGATGGACAGGAAGAATCGTTCACTGTGGACTGACGAATTGAAGCAGTTCAAGGGTTGAAGCAACACTAACAGCAGCAAGAGGTAATGTAACCGGAAGCTATAAACAGCATATGGAACCTAGGGGACATATTCTTTACCGTCTTGTTCTACATCGTTATCATGCTCTTCTTTTGGATCACGTAAACAAAAGGTCAAAATCGATCGGATCTGACCATTGGCCGGTGGAAGACAGGTATGCATTTATAGCAGAAAAGTAATATATTTGTGAATTCAAATAGGCTGACGATTTCTTATCCTTGGATCAGAATAAAGAAGTTGTAGAGATAGAGAGAGAGTTTATAGAAAATGAGTAATCCTTTCAAAAATCTATTTCTATTATCGGGTACAGTTGTAGAAGAATCATCGTTGCCTGAAACCAGCCGTTATGTTTAGAATGTCTTGTTTTTTTCTAGGGATATTAAAAGTTTAATAATGAAAAAGTATGCTATTCAAGCACGAAGAAATATTATTGAACAGTCGGGGTGATTCTATGGAAATTTATCAATATAAAAAAGAAACAGGCAAAAAGGTTACACAATTCAGTTCGGATTTTATATTGACACGTATTGCCCTTACTCAGAAAGCAAATATCGGATGTATGCACTTAGATAAGAACGGAGTAATTGGTTTCCATCAAGCTGTAGTACCGCAGCTTCTTTTAATTGTAAATGGAGAAGGTTTTGTTAGAGGAGAATCAAATGAATTTGTGAGAGTGCAAAGTGGTGAAGCGATTTTTTGGGAGAAGGATGAATGGCACGAAACCAAAACCGATACTGGCTTAACGGCAATTGTAATACAAAGCGAAGAGTTAGATATTTCATCATTAATGTCTTTACAAAAATAGGGTTTCTTCACCAATCGGGGGGATTCTGGAATAGGGATTATACCGTTAAAGGGACATTATGAAGTATACAAACTGTTGCTTTCCGCTCCAGACGGCACGCTTTCCAAGGGCGTGGCCTGAGCCTCCTCGGTCGCAAAAAAACGCTCCCTGCGGGGTCTCAAGGCGCACTCTGATCCCTACGGAGTCGGCCGTCTTCCACTCCAAGCAACGGCGAGTTTTTAATATAAAGCGTCCCTTCACCAATCGAGCCAGTTTTAGTTGAACAAAGACAAGTTTACAGAGAGAATAAGTAAATAGAAATAATGTAAAGTGGGGTTCGGAAATGGAGAAAGTTCTTGAAAAACTAAAGGAATTAGAGTCAGGAGAAGTTGGAATTATTATTTATTCTAATGTAAAACAGGATATACTTTCATCATTAAATAAGGGTTTATTAGTGCCTCTGGCTTCCGCGGCAAAAGTTGCAATTGCATTTGGTATAACAAAACTGGTTGAAGAAAGACACTATAAATGGACTGACATTGTTGAAGATATAATTTTAAATCCAGAAGAGGATAGTAAAGAGGTGTATCCTCACTTTCAAAGTAGAGACAACTTGGCACTCCAAGATGCGGTGGAAGTGATGATAGCCTGTCACGATAGTTTTGTTGCAGATAGAATTGTTCAATTTTGTGGTGGATGGGAAATGATTAACAATAAAATAAAATCATATTTTAAAAATATAAATATTACTCAGAATCCAAGGGACGTGGATAACCACGGAGAATTGAGTGAGATATTAGAACTCTTACAATTAATATATCAAGGATACAAAACTAATCCTGATTTATGGATTCCAGTTATTAATGGCTTAGTTAGGCAACGAGGTGATATAGAAGGTATACCAAGCCATTTCTTAAATCATATGACTGGTGGATTAGATAATGTAGTAGTTTATATTGGGATAATGGGTGAGTTTTCTAAAAATCCATTATTATTTGTTTTGGGTGCAAAGGAGTTACCAAATCGATATAAAGAGAAATTAGCAGATGAAATAATTATTGATGCTATGAAGTTAATTTATGATGAGTATTGCAATCAGGAAGTTTAATTGGAAAATAAAAATCTATCTAATTCATATAGTGCTTATTAAACTAACGGTGGCTTTAGTTGAAATAGTATTTAATTTATATATCTTAAATTAACTTTGAAAATGAAAGAACTAAAAATATGTATGAATGTGGAAGGATAGAAAGATGAAGAAAATTGTATCTAAGAATTTTGTGAATTATGTATATAATCAGGGACAATCAAGTAGAGACAAAACGATTATTGTCTTTCATGGATGGGGTTCAAGTGTTAATAATTATGATGAACTTGCTCAGTATTTTTCTTCAATCGGTTTTAAAGTCATTGTTCCTGAAATCATCTTTCATGATAGTAGACATAAATTAGAAAATCATTTTCTGAAAGAAGTTACTCAAGAATACTTCTGGAAGACCATTTTCAGAAGTATTGATGATGCTACATTATTATTTCAAGAATTAGGTGTTTCAGAAAAAGATGTGATTCTTATGGGTATTTCTATGGGTGGGTTTATCGCAAATGGAATATATGCTAAAGGTAATAATTTTGCTGGACTAATAAATATTAATGGTTCTGGTTCGTTTCTTTTATCCGAAAAAATTTTTAGGGCAAATGATCAACGTCCAGAATTGTCCGATGAAGAAATAGAAAAAATAAATATTTATAATCCAATAGGGAAAAATATAAGTAACTCTTCTATATTATTAATGCATGGTGAATTGGATAGAGTTATATCAATTGATGGACAGAAGGACTATTTTAAGTTTTTGAAAGGTTCTGGAATGTCATGTGATGTGGTCTTTAATGTATATGAAAATGTTAACCACTCTTTTACAGAAGAAATGCTTGACAACCTAAAACAATGGTTAGATGAGAAATACTAAGTTATTAAGGGGCTCTAAAAAACTGTTCTGCAACTGGCGGCATTTGATTGTTAAAGTAGAACACCTTAGATCATTGGAGTAGACGCCCACCGTAAATCGTCCTACTGGACAGCAAATCAACGGGTTTAACGTAATTACAGATTCGAGGTAAGTTGCGCAACTTGCACGTACCTGAAATGAGCCTGATTTGGTTGATGATTCTTCTTATAATAGTGAACAGGAACTTCAGTGAACTAATGATTTTACAGATAAAAAACTAAAAAAAATTCAGGTGGTAGAATATGGACAAAAATATAGATAGGTATTTTTTAAAGTTGGCTCTAGAAGAAGCAGAAAAATCATTGTATGAGAATACATACCCAGTTGGGGCAATTATAGTTGACGAAGATAAAAACATAATTGCAAGCGGGCGTAATAAAGTACACTCTCACCAAGATGCTACTGCCCACGCTGAAATTGTTGCTATCCGTAATGCTGGAAAATCTATATTTAAGGCTAAAGTTAACCGTGAAAAATTTACAATGTACACTACACTAGAACCATGTCCAATGTGCACTGGTGGAATCCTTTTTGCGAAAATAACAAAAGTTGTGTGGTTATTAAATGACGACATGGGATTTGGGAGTTTTAAAAAATTTAAAGATGCGGAAATCTTTGATATGAAGTTCAGTGAAATTGAATCTATCGAAGAACCTTATGACGATTTAAAAAAGAAACAAATGGAATTAATGAATAAATGGTCCGCCAATCCTAACTATATTACTAACTTACGAAAAGCTATTGTTACAGAATAGGGGCGTTTATTTAGTATGATTTGGGTTACAATCTGGTCAATTTAAAACAAGCGCCTGGATGATCTTTTGTCTTTAAATAAATGAAAATGCTGTGGGGTGTATATTATGAAGGTTGCATTTTTTGATAGAGATGGAACAATCATTAATGATTATCCTGACCATGAGTGGACGGAAGTTAAGCGTCCAGAATTTATGGATGGAGCAATTCAGACACTAAAAGAAGTAATAAATAAAGGTTATAAAATTATTATTGTAACCAATCAGTATGTTATAAATGAAGGTTATATTACATTGGAACAATATCTTGATATCACTGATCAAATGCTTATGGAGCTTAAATGGAATGATATTGAAATTCATGACATTTATTTTTGTCCTCATGCAAAAGCAGAAGGCTGTTGCTGTATTAAACCGGGAACTGGAATGATACGACAATCTCTAAAAGACTATCCTAACATTAGTTTATCAGAATCTTTCGTGATTGGAGATTCAACTGTTGATATTGAACTAGCAATTAATATGGAAATGAGAGGTTTTGGTATCGCTTGTGGCAATGATTGTCATGACCCTCGAATTACAATTATAGATAGCATTGAAAACTTAATTAGCCATATTTAGAACTTTATAAAACTTATCTGGCTTGGTCAACTAATGGTCACACATGGAATGTAATTCCATGACGTGAACCGCTTATTTGAAGAAAATGTAATAATTTTACAGGGATTGTGGATAGGCTTAGAGTATTGTGCATTTATTACCTTTAAGGAATGGGAAAGCCAAAACTTATTACTTTAATGTGAAGCAAATAGGGCAATTCTTGTATATCGGCAAAGCAACATTACGACCACTTTAGTGCAGTAATCGATTGTTAAATTATTTCGATTGTTTCAGATTGGAGCAATATATGATTATTTTAATAAGTGCTGTAAGTAGTACTGGTAAAACCTTGATGGCTCAAAAATTGTTAGAAAGGTACCATATTCCTTATCTCTCAATAGATCATTTAAAGATGGGCATCTATAGGGGATATAAGAATTGTGGATTCACACCGCTAGATAATACTGAAGTCATTGGAGATAATTTGTGGCCAATATTAAAAGGGATTATTATGGCAAATGTCGAGAATGAACAACATATAATTATTGAAGGAAGCTATATTTCACCTCATTATCTAAAGGAAATTGACATCAATTATTCAAAGAAAATTATTTCAGTGTTTCTAGGTTTTTCGACGAATTATATTCAAAAAAACTTTGAAAGAATTGTAAAATACAGGAACGCTGTTGAACTCCGTAATTATCCAGAAGAAAGAACGATAAAAGATCTGAATAAAGAACATAAGGAATTTAAAGCACAATGCTTACAAACAGGTTTTAAGTATTTTGAAATTGAAAGCGACTATGACAAAGAAATAGTGACTGTTTATGACTATATAGAGACTGAAAAACGGAGAATCGATTCTATATAAATTTTTCTCATAAATAAAGTTATTGAAGTAATGGGAGCAGTTGTTGACAAAATCTGCCCTATAAATGGGTCGCAAAGTGATGCATTTTAATCGAGCCATAGCGAAACAACGCATATTACCATACCAGCAGATTTGTTTGAGAAAATGGCTAAAAGTATGAACCAAAATTAAGTTGAAGTTATCTTCAGTTAACAGGGGCGATTCTAGGATAAAGAATCTGTCCCTTTTCAGCAATCGGACCATTTTATTGCATAATAAATATTAAATATTAACTTTCATAAGTTTTGAATGTGGGGGGAACTATGGAATCTAAGCTAATTATCATACGAGGAAACTCTGGGAGTGGAAAAACAACGACTGCGAAAAGGCTTCAAAATTATTTGGGGCGTGGAACATTATTGGTTTCTCAAGATGTTGTTCGGCGTGAAATGTTGAGAGTTCAAGACAGAGAAGGGAATCTTTCAATTGATTTGATTCGTCAAATCGCGGCATACGGTAAAGACAAATGTGAATTTATTATCGTTGAAGGGATTTTATATAAAAAACGTTATGGCGAAATGATGAATTACTTGATCCAGTTCTATGACCATAAGGCATATACATATTACTTTGATTTATCTTTTGAGGAAACAGTCGCACGTCATAACTCTAGAGGAAAAAAGATGGAATTCGGAGAGGATTCTTTACGTGCCTGGTGGAATTCAAATGATTATCTTAATGTGGATGGAGAAATGATATTGACCAATGATATGTCACAAGACGATGTGTTGAAACTGATTTTAAATCAACTGCAAGCGTAAATTGAGTTTGAAATTTTAATTTGTTTGTTCCGGAATCGGGGGCATTTCTTGAAGAAGAATCGCATCCATTTAAGTAATAGGGTCAGTTGGGTGATTAAGATGATAGTAAACAAAGCAAGGAGTGGGGAAATGGGGAAAACAATAGGAAGGCATTTATGGAATGCTATTTCAGGGGTATTTGTATTATTATTATCGCTGTGGATGAGTGGTCCAGGAATTGCGGAGACTGAGACACCAACTTACAGATGGTACTTTATGTTGCTATTTGTTTTATGGGTTATAGGCTTTTCATTACAATTTAAGAAGCGTATGAGGATTGTAGGGATTGTAATAACGCTTGTTCCGGTTATATACTACCTATTCCTATTTTCAAGAATATTGTTTTTGTAGTCTTCAAACGGGGGTGTTATCCGTAAAAGGTTGTTCATGAATAGGGCATTTTGTGAGAAGTACGAGGTACATTTTTGGGGGGGATGAAAGTGTTTTTGCTATACTTTGTATTTGGTTATATAGCATTATATTTAGCAATTTGGTTACATGAGGTCGGTCATGCAGTTATGTTTGCAAAATATAACTGCAAAGATAATCCTTTTGATGTTTATGTACCACCGTATTTGTTTTTTTCAACACCGAACCCAGTTCATCAAGAAAAAGTAGAAAAGTTAAATTTAAAACAAATTTTTCACGTAGGAATTTCTGGAATAACAACAAATATAGTCTTTGGCCTTCCAATTTTTATTCTGCTATTATGGTTGGGTTTCCCAAACGGTTTAGGGTTTTTCTTCTTGTTTTCTTTTGCTTTATTTCACTTAGTGGAGGCTGCTACTTATTTAATTATTAGTAACATTTTCCTTTCAAGTGATATGGTCTTAGTCCAACAATACAATCCTAAGTTAAGAGTGCCTTTATTTTTATTAGGGATGCTAATTGTAGGTGTAATATTTTATATGATTATTAATGCCACTGAAAGCTGGAGAACAGGACTAATTTTCGCCGTAACTATCATGACCATGAGTATGGGTTTAGGAAGAATTATTTTCACTAAATTAAACACTGCTAAGTCGGCTTGATCTCCCGCTAACGGGGGCTATTCTAGAACAGGAAATGCGTCCGAGTTACATAATGGCTAGAAAGGAGAAATTGATGAATTACATTCAATCACTCAGAACTATTGTTGGAACAAAACCGATTATTGCCCCTGGTTCAGCAATAATTGTCATGGATGAAGAGGATAAAATATTGTTACAATTACGATCCGACACCTTAGATTGGGGAATACCTGGAGGTGGGATGGAGTTAGGAGATAGTTTTGAAGAGACAGCTATAAAAGAACTATATGAAGAAACAGGTCTTGTTACAGAGTGTTTGGAAGTATTAGGGTTGGCTTCTGGTAGAGAGTTTTATTATAAATTTCCTCATGGTGACGAGATATTTAATGCTACAGTTATATTCAAAGCTGAAAATGTTATGGGAGAATTGAAAAAGGATGATGAAAGTTTAGAATTAACTTACTTCGCCTTAGATTCTTTACCTAATTTAAATTATACCACCCGAAAAATACTTGAAAAGATTGAGTACATAAGTAAAGTGGATTGAGTTTTCAACATCTTAGTTTTAACTAGTATCTAAGCTTTAATATTACAATTGATTCGCGATTTAAATAAATGCTTTGATATCTTGAATGGGCAATACTTTCACAATGGGGGCGATTCTTGAAAAATTGTACCTTTTTCAGTGATACAACATTTTTAGTTGAAGATTTTTTGAAACACCCAAAATCCGAATCGGGATGTGATTTGTTGGAAAGGAAATATAATTTATGGTCATTCATTTTATGTTTCTTTGTGTTATTGCTTGCATTACAAGCTTTATATGCGTCATTTAATGGAACTTGGCAAGTGGCACCACCTGCTTTGACTTTATGGTTACTAACCGTTATTACTTTCGTTACGGCTATTATTGGATTTAAAGACAAAAGTAGTAGGTGGGCGAGATGGAGAAGTTGGCTGACAGTGCTGATTGTATTCCCTCTTTCGGCAATCTTTCTGTTAGGGGTAGCCGTAAATACAATTGCGAGAGAACCCCTTGAAACAGCACAATCACCTGACTCTCAAATCATCATCGACTTTTACACATTAAACGGTGGAGCAGCTACCTCGATTAGTGTATCGGGAGTTGTAAATGGTCCCCTTTGGTTTATAAAAAGGATTTATTACCAAGACCCTATGGACAGAGTTGATGTGAAATGGACAAACAACCATATCGTCACGATTAACAATCATACTTTGAACTTGAAAAAAGGGGAAACATTTTCGAATTAATAACTCTTTGTACAAATGGGTGTCATAATTCGTGAAGAAGAGTTGTGCCTTTTTCAGTAATAGATCCATTTTGAAGAACAATACGAGGGAGGATTTAGCATGCTTTTACTCAAGTACGCTTCATTTTTGGTATCAATTATGACAATGGTATTCGGGACTTCACGGCGTTCTTGGTTTTATTTGTTAATCAGCGCGATTACTTTTTTACCTATTTCATACTATTTTTAGGGATAAATATTGCTTTGAAATACGTAGGTCTTACTCCACTAATCCTGCTGACATTAGCAGTGTTTTTTTGAATTCAGAAAAAAAGTCCAAGACTATATAATTCAGTAATCGGTGGCAATTCTGGCATTAGTTATGTGTTTCAATAGGGTCATATAATTGAACACTCTCTTCAAAGAAGACAATATTTATAGTGAAGAAATTTACTTATGAAATTTAAAGAAAAATTTAATTTACTAATAATTCACCAAAAACTATATTATTGGTAACGCTTATCTGTTAAAATTATATAAAATCATAAATGGGAATTTGTTCAAAAATATTCAGCATTAGAAAATCGGGTTAAGCGGATGTGTCTATGGTCCGCAGCAAGATAACGATTATATCAAGGTTAGTATCCACTACCACATCGACAAAGAAGAAAATGAAGGAATAAATGACTATTAAACTTGAGAAACTGATTTATGTTTTAAACCAACGATTCAAGACGCAAATCATCTCTACTGACTACCAAACTATGCCGTTACAGGGCGGAACTGTGGGAGATGTTTACCTGGTAAAGGGGTTCGCCAAAACCGAGGATGGTGAAAAATTACCTTACCGTTTAGTTCTCAAAATCCAAAACAAATGGGACCGTTACGGCGATCCAGGTTCATGGCGTCGAGAATTTGATCTCTATACGTCTGACTTGGGAGCGACTTTCTCGCAAGCCCTTCGTTGGCCAATATGTTATCACGCCGAGTTCAATCCGGAAGTTAATGAATACCATCTGTGGCTGGAATATATCGATGGTGTAACCGGTTTAGACTTGACAGGTGACATGTATGAAGAGGCTGCGCTGGAGTTAGGGCGGTTTCAGGGCAGACTGTATGCGGAACAACCCGCCGTGCTGCAGAGCCTGACCAATTTGAGTAATCCAAATCTCATGAAGAAAACGTATTTGCATTACCGGTCATGGCCGGTCGTCTACGATTATATACGTTCGGAAGGCTGCGAATTGCCCATGCACGTGCGGCAAATGCTCATCGACATCGATGAGCAAGCAGACGAGATATTCGCCCGCATTGAAAAATTGCCCCTTGTGCTATGTCACCGGGACTTCTGGATAACCAATCTTATCTATGCCGACGGAAATTTCGCGCTTATCGATTGGGATACCAGCGGATGGGGTTACCTAGGCGAGGATCTTGCAAGCCTGATCGCAGATGAACCGGATATTGATAACATGGTCGAACACTACCAGCGATGCATCCCTGCGTATTACAAAGGCTTTTCGGAGTATGCGGATGTATCCCGAATTGCGGATCATTGTGTCTACGAGATAATCCTTCTCGTATTCGGGTACAGGCTTGTCGAGGGGTATCTCCACACAGATGTTGACGACGAGAAGACGAAGCATGTCCATGTTCTCCAAAAAATCTATGAAATGAAAACCATATCCTTGATGGTTAAATAAAATTAACAGGCTGTCACGTCAGCTCGTTTTGAACAGCACCGTATGAGAGAGCATTTCCTGCGGTGCTGTTTTGTATTTATCCCTAAGGCTCAATTTGGGCAGTTATGCACATTCCCCTAAAAAAGGGAATGCTTATTCCTGATTAGGGAGTGATTAACGTATAGGAGCTAATCTAGAATCGGATCAGATTTTAGCAGCCTAAAGGAAGGAGGAATGTATTTGGATTTTGTGAACATTGAGGGTTTCCCTGATTCCGAGTTGCTGGAACAGATTTTAATGTTGCATGAAGATATTTTTAAAGACTCTCATTCACTAGTTAGCAAAGCTAAAAGTAAACCGAAAATATTATTTACAATAGGATTAGAGAGAGGAGAAGTTGTAGGGTATAAAATTGGTTACGAGCTCAACTGTCTCTGCTTTTACAGCTGGCTTGGCGGCGTGAATGAAAATCACAGAAATAAGGGGATTGCTTCTAAGCTCATGTATCAACAACATCTGTACTTAAAAGGAAAAGGTTATAAGAGTGTTCAAACTAAGACAAAAAACAATTGGCGAAATATGCTCATTTTAAACATTAGGAATGGGTTTGATATAATTGGGACATATACAGATACCAGCGATGATCTGAAAATAATTCTTGAAAAAAGTTTGTGAAGATATACTAAAAAAGGAGACAGTTGTTGGAAAGCAACTGCTCATCAAACGTGTCATTTTGCTGTATTGAAAACAGACTATTTATTCTGTAATGCATATAAAATGTAATATACATATTTACGATCCCAGCTCTCAATTATGTGAAAATAGCTGGGTTCTTGTATTAGGTGTGTAAAAAAAAGTGCAGATTGATGATAGGCTATCATATAAAAAGTATTTTCAATGAAGTAAAAAACTAGAATTAGGAATGAGACAAATAATCATTCCCTTAAAAAGAAATCAGAAATAATGAAAAAGGTGAAATAATGCTCAATGTAAAGGATGCTGTTCTAAATCAGAAGAAAATATTATTGGTTGATGACGAACAAGATATTCTAGACCTTTTGGAAATGGTTTTAACAAAAGAAGGTCTCAGAAATATTTATAAAGCAAATAACGGAAATGCAGGAATTAAGCTATGCAAGGAGATAAATCCCGATATCATTGTGTTGGATGTCATGCTTCCTGACATAGACGGTCTTGAAGTTTGTCGAAGGATCAGAGAATTTTCTTTTTGTCCTATTATTTTTCTTTCGGCAAAATCAGACGACGTGGATAAGCTCATAGGTTTAGGGGTTGGTGGTGATGATTATGTAACTAAACCCTTTAGTCCAAAAGAAGTTGCCTATAGAATTAAGGCTCAATTTAGGAGACTTGAACAAATACAACATGTAAATCGTAGTAACTCAATTGAGGAGTTAAAAGAGATTTTTATTTATGCTGATCTTGAAATAGATGAAGACAAGGCAGAGGTTAAGAAATCAGGACAACGGATAGATTTAACAGCGAAAGAGTATCAACTATTGTTGTATTTAGTGAAAAATTCAAACAGAATTCTAAGTAAAGACTTAATTTTGGAAAGAATATGGGGCAGTAATTATGAAGGCTATGACAATACGTTAATGGTTCATATTAGAAATTTGAGAAAGAAAATTGAGGACAATCCTTCTTCGCCAAAGTATATTATCACTTTTAAAGGTTTAGGATATAAGTTTGTAAAAGGGGATTAAAATGAGAAGAAAAATCACAATTAGCTTTCTAACAGTTATTGTTGTATCTTCTTTGCTGATTCTGCTATTAACATTAACTTCCATTTACTTTATTATCTTCTCTAAAAATAAAGTGATGACAGATTCACCTAATTTCACATTATCCTTCGGTTTGCATATTGACTCAAAAGGTAATGAAATTTCGATCAGTAAAAAAGGACAACAACTCTTAAAAGATAGAAATGCTTTTATACAAATTCTAGATAACGATGGGTATGAGGTTTTTGAATTATACAAACCTGATGACGCTCCTATGCACTATTCACCGGCACAGATTGTTCATTCACACATGTATTCAGATACAATAAAAGGCTATACAATTTTCGTTGCATCACCTTCTAGTAATAGCAACCTAAGCTACATTATTGGATTTCCCAGTACTGAAATAAGTAAGCATACTTTCGATTATGAATACAATTTATTCGCTTTACTAATTAAATTTACGTTGCTAGTTTTATTTATATCTATCATTGTATTTGTCATTACCGGTTCCATTTTTGGTAAAAAGCTAACGAATCCAATTGTTCAAATTATTGAGGGGGTTGAACTTCTATCCCTGAAGATATATGGGATTCAATATAAAGAAGTAGGTATTTATAGTAGAGTTTTTGGAAGTCTAAATGTACTTGCTGAAAATTTAAAGTTGAGTGAACAAGAAAGACAGAAAAATGAAATAATGAGGGAAGAATGGATTTCAAATATCTCTCATGATTTAAAAACTCCGCTCTCTACCATTAAAGGATATTCGGAAGTTCTATCTGATTCAGATTACGATGTTTCCAAAGAGGAAATTATTCGGTATTCAAACATCATGTCAGAAAAGGCTATCTATATGGAGGAAATGATAGAAGAACTTCGATTAAATGAAAAATTAAAGCATAACGTATTGACGATGCATAAAACAAAAAATAATCTAACCAAATTTTTAAGAAGCATCGTCGTTGGCATATTAAACGATCCGAATCATTCGGGGAGGCAAATAATTTTTAATGCACCAGACGAAGCCGTTGAATATTATTTTGATCAGAACTTGATGAAGAGAGCTATTGAGAATCTGTTATTCAATGCTTTAATTCATAACAACGAAGATGTAGATGTGATTGTTAATTTATACAAACAAGAGAAAATCACCATTGAAATTACAGACAACGGTAGGGGAATTCGTGAAGAAGATGTAGAAAAACTATTTAACCGATACTATAGGGGAACGAACACGAAAGATCATAAAGGTTCAGGTCTTGGAATGTCTATAGCAAAAGAGGTAATAGAAGCCCATCAAGGTGAAATAACGGTGAAAAGCCAATTAAACATTGGTACGACAATCAGAATAACTTTATAAACATGATTGAAGATAGCATGAATACTATGTTATCTTTTTTCTATTTGTTTACCATTAGAATTAAGGAGGATTTAAGGCTGGGTAAATTTGAGTTTAAGGAGGCCCATTTATACTCTAATCATAAACGATTAAGAAATGAGGGTGGAAAATTTGAAACATCTTATCTCAAGTGAATTTAAAAAAGCACTATCGTTGCGATTTTTTCTTTTAAGTATGGCACTAATCTTTTTACCTCTTATCGTGGTGATTCCGATGATAAATGGCTCGTATCAATTTTTTAGACCACTAGAGGTTCATTCACAACTTTTTAGCAGTTCTGCTATTGCGTTGTTATTTCCGATATTACTAGTTCCTTTATTTTCAGGATCGTATGCCAATGAGAAGAATGACAACTTTCTTCTCTATGTTAAACCAAGGGTTAATCTTACGGATTATCTTTTTGCAAAAGGACTTGTGAATGGCCTTGTGACATTAATTGTGGCATTTTTGATGATATTTACACCTTTTATGTTTATTGAATATTTAGATCCATTCCTTCATGTGATTCAGTATGAAACAAATTATTATGAACCTGTCTCGGTGGGAACCTTCGAGTTTTTGAATGAAAAGTCCGTATTTCTTTACGGGGTGTTCTATTCCTTGTGGGTCGCAATCAATGGTGCTCTTTATGTAACGGTAGCTTATTTGTTATCAATTCTTATTAAGAATAGATTTGTGGCATTATCGGTTCCGTTTTTATGGTGGTTTATTATGAATTTCGTAGCTGGTGTGTTAGGATTTGAATCATTTTCACCTGTCTATTCTGTCTTTCCGTTTTTGATTACTTCTCAACCGATTTGGGTAGTTTTTATTCCATTTATTACGCTGATTGCAGCAATAGTAGGCTTGCTCATTTTCATTAAATTGAAGAAAAAAGTTTGGATTGAGTAATATGAAAATGACAAAAGACAATGTTGTTTCATGGAAATGGATTATTGCTGCTTTACCGATCATCTTATTTTCTTTTAGCAACAGACATTTTATTCGATTCATGGAAAAAAAACATCAAATAACTGCTAACGTATGGGATTTTGCCTTAAATCCTTTGAATGACCCTTATTTAATGGTTTATTATGTATTCCCTTTAATGGTGTTCCTATCATCGATTTACATTAATCGAACGTTTGACTACACAAAGCTAATACGGCTGGGGTCATATAAAAATTGGATTGTCACAAAAGCAAAGCAGTTAATTTTATTGGATCTCTATTTTATTGGTTTGTTTTTAGGGGCAATAATTATTACTGCGATTAATACGCCATTTTCTATGGCCTGGAGTGACATCGGGAGGATAAATGAATCCGGCAATGTAATTCTTTATACTCTGCAATCACATTTTTCGACTCCATTTGTGGCCCTGTCCATACAAATCGGATTATTTCTGATCACTTTGATAACCGTACAATTAATCATGTGTGTTCTTTATGCAATAGATAAGAAACAATCTGTATTACATGGTTTGAATATTTTATTGTTTGTTTTCGGGATAGCTGGTTTCAAAATCATTCCGGATTCGCTAGCTCTTTTAAAGGCACCAAATTATTTGCTCTCATTTCATGGAGTGAAGAGTTTTAATAGTATCGCTCCGTCATTTATCATCATGATTATGATGTTGACGATTACTCTAATTATCGTAAATAACATAGACAGAAACCGAAGCAGTATGAAACAATTTTTCACTGCAAATTCTCCTCTTATTGCCTATATGCTGCTGTGTTTATTGGGAATATGTTTCAATATTAAAAAATATGTAAACGAAGATTTGCCAATTTGGAACTTGTTAATCGTAACCTTTACTGGTACTACAAACGAAATCTATTCGTTGCTTGCGTTTGCGTATTACGTTGTCGTTTATATAGGTTTCATCTACTTTGTCCAGCTGTCATTACAAAGATGCCTGTCCGAAATGAGCTATTTCACAATCATTAGGTATCGATCAATGAATCGATGGTTTTTAAGTTGGTTTCCTAAAATAATAAAGTCTATTATTGTCCTATTATTTTCCTTAATGGCTGTTACCCTTTTAATAGCTGGAATTAAGGGATATACGTTTGACTTAAAGCAAAACTGGATTCAAATAATTTATCATTTTATGATGAATGGATTTTTGCAACTTTTATTTTATGTGCTTTTTGTTATCATCGTCTCTATATTTACGAAAGATGTTTTGAAAAGCTTTATCTCTTTACTCATACTTACCATTTTTATGTTGCCTGGCTTTAGGTTAAATAATTTGGTTCCGATTGGATTAAATAGCATGGGATATCTATTGGAAAACACGGAAATATTTTTTATCACTTTCAAGCTAATTGCATATATTGTGATCGAAGCAATTGTTTTAATATATCTACTTAACAAGAAAGACTATACATTTTAGAAGGATAGGTGAATATGATGGCGTTGATTGAATTGAAAAATGTAAGTAAATCATATAAAGGATTGTCCTTGTTTGAAAATACCACAGTATCATTTGAAGAAGGGAAAATATATGGGATAGTAGGACATAACGGTTCGGGGAAATCTGTTTTATTTAAAATGATATGCGGGTTCGTTTTTCCTGATCAAGGAAATGTTATTGTTGATGGACATGAGCTTGGTAAAAGCAAAAGGTTTCCAGAAAACTTAGGCATTATTATTGAAAGGCCAGGTTATTTAGGCGATAAAACGGGATTTGAAAACCTGAGATACTTAGCAGACATCCAAAATAAAATATCAGATGAAAAAATCAAGGAAACGTTAGATAAGGTAGGTATACCGCATACAATAAAACAAAAAGTAAAAAATTACTCCCTTGGAATGAAACAAAAATTAGCAATTGCGCAGGCAATAATGGAAAATCAGGAAATATTATTGCTTGATGAGCCATTTAATGGGTTAGACATTGATAGTGTAGAAAATATTAGAAAGATGTTAAAAGATTTAAATGCCCAAGGAAAAACAATTATTCTAACGAGCCATAACAATGAAGATATAGAAATTTTGTGCGAGCATGTGTTTAGGATTAGGAATTTCACGTTGGAACAACTAAAATAAAATGACATTAAAGAAAGGGTAACTTTTCTTATTAAGAAGGAGTTATACTTGTTGTATTAGCATTCCACAATCAGGGGAGCCACTAGAGTTTAGAATCTTCTCCTACTCTATAACAGAAATAGTCTACAAGAAAATGATGGAAATTAAATTTTTGATGAAAGGGAGTTTTTTTATTGAAACAAGCTTTACTAGTGATTGATGCACAACAAGAACTAATTGATGGGAATGAAGAAGAAAAGAGTGTCTTTAATAAGGCTTCATTGTTGGAAAATATCAATTTAGTGGTAAAAAAAGCAGTAGAATCAGATAGTTTTGTTGTTTTCATAAGAGATAAAGATGTTGCACAAGGCAGTGGTAAGGGATTCGAGATTCATTCTGATATTCATATACCCAAAGAGTTTAAGATATTTGATAAAGAGGCAACAAATTCGTTTTATGGAACTCCGTTATTGGGTTTTTTACAAGATAACATGATTGAGCATCTTGTTATTATGGGCTGCAAGACCGAGCATTGTATAGATACGGCAGTTAGAATGGCAACGGTAAGTGGCTTCGATGTCACTTTAGTAGGAGATGGCCATTCAACAACGGATTCCCAATCTCTTACTGCTGAGCAAATAATTGCCCATCATAATGAAGCCCTTCATGGACATTACAACGTTGATAATTTTTCAATGGTTAGAAATGCAAGCGAAAATTTGTTTAGTCCAAATCACAATGATTACCGATAAATGATATTTATAATCTCGTCATCAATTGGGCGTGAGTGATGCATAAGAGCTTCCGTAGAATTGGATAATTTGATGAAATAAGGATAATAATAACCGGAATCCTGTATCTCTGATTACTTTTTGATCTAAGATACAGGCTTTTAAATTCAACGATAATATCTCTAGTTATAAATTCTAGGAGCGCTTTATAATACAAATTTTTCAGGTATTAATAACTTCTACAATGTGGAGAGATAGTCTTTTGAACTCATGTGGTCATGCGATAATGGGAACAGTTTATGCATTAAGAATGAATGGATTATTAGAAAATCGGCTTTTACAATTGAAACAGATGCAGGTGTACTGCCGATAAAAAATCGTGAAGAATAATCCCACTTATGGGGACATTATGTAAGAATTTCCATCTCAAATTAAAGTTAGAAAATGTCTACCGGTATTATTCTTGGTTATTTCACTATAAAGTTACGTACCAATAAATCGTCTTCATGGGATTCATTTCTCCTGAAGACGATTGTTTTTTTAAAAGAATTATTAAATTCAAGTAATAAAGGAAATAATACGTAAATCTCTTTAGAATTTACATAAAGTACTCAAAGCGTTTCATATCTAAGGCGTTTGACAAATATTTGAATTTGAAATAGAATATAAAACGTAAAACATATCGTGCATTTGCGATACGTAAGGTTGGAGGTATAGTAAAAACTTGATTAGTGAAGAAGTGCAAATGTTTTTTAAAGGACTGGCAAATGAAAAAAGACAAGCAATTATGCTACTGTTCCTAGATCAGAATGAAGTTACTGTAAATCAAGTATCTGAATTAATAGGAATTGGGCAATCAACAGCTTCTGAACAGCTATCCATGTTGAAAAGGGCGGGTCTCTTAAATTCAAAGAGAGAGGGAAAAGAAGTAATTTACTCGACTAACAAAAATAATATCCTAAGGATTTTACAAGAAATAAACCTAATACTAATGAAATGTTGTAACTGAACATATGGAAGTATTCTATATGTTCTATTTTCTATAATACATATCGTTGAAACGCGATATTAAAAAGGGGTTTTTGTATTGACAAGTATATTTGATTCGATAGTTATCGGTGCGGGGCAATCAGGATTAGCAACTGCATATTATTTAAAGAAGAAAGGTTTGAAATATATTGTTTTAGAAAAAAGCAACCAAACTGCAGGTTCGTGGCCACTTTATTATGACAGTCTTAAGCTGTTTTCACCTGTGAAGTATTCTTCGCTGCCTGGTTTGAGTTTTCAAGGTGAAATTAATCATTATCCGACGAAGACAGAGGTTATGTCGTATTTAAATACATATGCACAAAAGTTCGAATTAAACATTGCTACAGGAAAAACAATAACGGAAGTCCTAAAAGAACAAGAATTATTTTTGGTTAAGACTGAAGAAGGGGATTTGTTCAAGGCAAAAACAATAATTTCAGCAACAGGTTCGTTTGACTCTCCCAATCTTCCTGAAATAATGGGTATCGAATCTTTTGCCGGTGAAATGATACATTCGAGCCAATACAATAATCCGGAACGATACGTAAATAAAAGAGTTATTGTCGTTGGTGCCGGAAACTCTGCAGTTCAAATAGCTTATGAATTACGAGAAACATCTAAAGTTACACTCGCGACACGTAATCAAATAAAATTTATCCCGCAAACTATTTTGAAGAAAGATATACATTATTGGTTTCACCTAATAGGTTTAGATTATTTTCCATATGGCAAGAAACTCTCTATGGATAGTTCAGTTTTAGATAGGAATCTATATAAACAGGCAATTAAAAATAATAATCCTGATAGAAGAGATATGTTTGTATCCTTGAACAAAGATGGAGTTATTTGGAGTTCTGGTGAAGAAGAAAAAGTGGATACAATTATTTTGCAACGGGTTACATTCCAAATGTGAATTACCTCCATGCTCTTCCGGAAGCCCTTGACGAAAAACGTGTGCCGGTACAAAAAGAAGGGGTGTGCACTTCGCATAAAGGATTGTTTTATGTGGGTTTACCAGGACAGCGTTCGTTTTCTTCTGCAACGTTACGAGGTGTTGGTAAGGATGCGAAATATATTGTTAATAAGGTTAAAGACTTAATATAGTTATAAAGCCAAGGTATGGGGGTTTGAGAAAACTGTATTAGCCCCTTGTAAATAATTAACCCAATTAAAATCATTAAGAAAAAAGTGATTGAGGTAGAGAATTAGGAAATCTTCAAGGTATTGGAGTGGTTATACAGTCTATCATTCATAACATAATTTTTGCATAGGCTAGGTTTTTTTGTTGACACTTTTCACGATTCCGCATAATATAAAATACATCAAAAATAATTGATTTGAGAGGTGGAAAGTCATGATTAAACAGTCGGATGTTTGTGATTCAACTTTACTCGACTATGAAAAGAAATTTAAAGCACTGTCGGATCACAAGAGACTGTATATATTGCGTATTTTGGCTACAGAAGGAAAAACCTGTGTTTGTGATTTGAGTGAACTACTAGAATTGCCACAGTCTAAACTATCTTATCATCTTAAAATTTTATTAGATGTGAATTTTATTTCTGTTGAGAAAGAGGGGAAATGGAATTATTATTCAGCCAATCCTAATGAAATAAAGAAGATTTTATCTTCGGATCTTTGTTGTATTTTTTATCCTGAGTCAATATTTTTGAACATCACATCAAAATAAGTTGATGTTTGTAAGAAAGATTTGGGATTTGAGATCATTCACACCGGACTAGAAGATAAAAATGACGGAAAACCTGGAAGTACATTATCTGTCGCTTACTTCACAAGTTATTTAGAACTCATAATGTAAGCGAGAAATTCTCCCTTAGAAGAAGCTGCTTTCTATATGAGAGATCATTTTTTAAAGGTTTAGCTCATTTTTATGGAGAACTAACAGCTAAACATTTTGAGCAAGCAATTCAACTATTAGAAAAGAGGGTATTATTAATGAAAGAAATTAAATTATTTACTACAAAAGAGACATCATGCTGCAGTGAGGAACTTACAACGACTTCTTGTTGTACACCAGAAACAATAAATGAATCCACTTGCTGTTCATCTCCAGAAGTGACGGTAGAAAAACCGGAACAAAAGCAATTCAACTTAGAATTACCTGTAGCCATTATTGGAGCTGGTCCAGTCGGACTTGCGGCGGCAGCACATTTAACAATACAAAAAGTTCCTTACATCGTCTTTGAATCAGGTGAGAATGTAGGACACAATATTCTTAAGTGGCAACACGTTCATTTATTCAGCCCTTGGCAATACGATATTGATAAAGCAGCACGTCAACTACTTGAAGAAACCGATTGGAAAGTACCGCAGGATGATGTTTTACCGACAGGAAAAGAGTTGATGGACCAATATTTAGTACCTTTAAGCAATTTACCTGTCTTAAAAGAAGCCATTCGATACAACTCAAAAGTTGTTTCAATCTCACGTAAACAAAACGATAAAATGAAATCATTAAATCGAGACAAGCAACCTTTTGAAATTTATTTAGAAAAAAATCATGATATAGAAATAGTGGAAGCACGTGCAATTATTGATGCAACGGGTACATGGGGGAACCCAAATCCCTCTACTTCAAATGGTGTTTGGTTAAATTCTGAAAAACTGTTCGAAAACCAAATTGAATACGGTATTCCAGATGTTACAAAAAGTGTTAAACGATATGCAGATAAAACAGTTGCAGTGATTGGTGGTGGGCACTCTGCCATTAATACTTTGTTAGAATTGGCCGATTTACAAAGAGAATTTCCGGAAACTAAATTAATATGGATTCTACGTAAAAAAAATGTTGAAGATGCTTACGGTGGCGAAGAAAAAGATGCGCTTGAAGCACGCGGGGCGCTTGGTTCGAAAATACATTCATTGGTCGATTCAGGTAAAGTGCAAGTATATACGCCGTTCTACACGATGCAAGTCAAATCAATGAATGAACAAATGGAGTTAGTAGGACGTTATGAAGGAGAAATGACAATCATAAAAGGGATTGACGAGTTGATTGTCAATGCAGGAAATCGTCCGGACTTTTCAATTGAACGAGAACTTCGATTGTCCATTGACCCAGCAACAGAAAGTATCGCAGCCCTAGCTCCACTCATCGATCCAAACGAACACAGCTGTGGTACAGTTCGTCCCCATGGTGAAGCAATTCTACGCCAGCCAGAACAAGGACTTTACATTGTAGGTATGAAGAGTTACGGCCGTGCTCCTACATTCTTAATGGCAACAGGATATGAACAAGTACGTTCAATAGCAGCTTATCTTGCAGGAGACATAGAAGCCTCTGAGAGAGTTGAACTTGATTTACCTGAAACAGGGGTTTGTAGTATAAATTTGCAAAATACTAGAGAAGTATCAAGCTGCACCCCCACAACCGGCTGCTGTTAAAGGAGTGAACTATCGATGACGGTAAACCATGGAGGTAACTTGTCGGAAGAATATTTTCGCGCATATTTATCGTTGGTTATGAATTCAAGAAACTATAACCTAGAAAAAGCAAAGGAATTTATGTTAGAAACATTTTTTAAAGGTAACCTATCATCATTTGGACCAGTTAGTTATGCAAGTTATATAAATACCGTAAATTCTATGAGTGGAAATTGAAGCTAGTAACCGTGTTAGTGAAGATTGGCACATAACAGTAAAGATACAATCGAATGTTTTGGGATAAGAGGTCTCCTTTTTAGGTGGCCTCTTCTGTTCGTTATTTTATTTTTTTCAAAACGACTTACACACTTGCACACATAAGAATATAATTATATGATGGTGAATAAAAGGAGGGATTATCTATGAATAAAACTGTGACAACCGATATGAAAAGAGCATCACAACTGTTGAAATTGCTCGGAGATCAAACACGTTTGACGATGATGAAATTGCTTCAGTCGCATGATTGCTGTGTTTGTGAGTTTGTTGAGATTTTCAAAATGAGTCAACCGGCGATCAGCCAGCACTTACGTAAATTGAGGGATATCGATCTGGTGAAAGAAACGCGAAGAGGAAAATGGATTTTCTACTCCATCAACGAAGAGCATAAAGATTATCCGTTTATACAAGGTATCCTAGAGCATCTTCCCGAACAAGACGAATTAGTAACTGAATTGGAAGCGCAAGGATTGCGCATTTGTTGTGAGTAGGGAGGAGAACGAGCGTTGACTTCACTTATTATGGCATCATTGATTTTCATAATCACACTTATTTTTGTTATTTGGCAACCTAGAAACTTATCGATTGGGTGGTCTGCCTGTATTGGTGCAGCAATAGCTTTGTTAGGGGGCGTAGTTAATTTTCAAGATATAATAGATGTTACAGGAATTGTCTGGAATGCGACGCTCGCTTTCATCGCGATTATCATCATCTCACTAATCTTAGATGAAATTGGTTTCTTTGAGTGGTCTGCACTCCATATGGCGAGATTAGCTAAGGGCAGCGGAATTCGAATGTTTGTTTACGTCAGCATTCTAGGAGCTGTAGTCGCTGCATTGTTCGCAAACGACGGGGCTGCCCTCATACTAACGCCAATTGTGCTTGCCATGGTACGAAATTTAAATTTTAATGAAAAGATGATTTTCCCATTCATTATTGCCAGTGGTTTTATTGCGGATACAACTTCACTGCCGTTAGTTGTGAGTAACTTAGTCAATATTGTTTCCGCAGACTTTTTCGATATCGGCTTTGTCGAATATGCATCCAGAATGATTGTCCCGAATCTATTTTCATTAGTTGCGAGTATTTTAGTGCTGTTGTTATTCTTCCGTAAAAGCATTCCAAAAGATTACGAAGTTGCAGATTTAAAAGAACCGAAGGCCGCTATCAAAGATATGAGGTTGTTTCGACTAGCTTGGGTAATCTTAAGCGTATTGCTCGTAGGATATTTCTCTAGTGGCTTTACAGGATTGCCTGTCTCTATCATTGCTGGGCTAACGGTCATATTCTTTATGCTCATGGCACAAAGAAGTCCCGCTGTTCAAACTAAGCAAGTGCTTAAAGGAGCTCCTTGGGCAATCGTCTTCTTTTCAATTGGGATGTATGTGGTCGTCTACGGATTACGTAATGTCGGGCTGACGAGCGTCTTGGCAGATGTCATTCAAATGGCAGCCAATCAAGGACTGTTCGTCGCAACGATTTCGATGGGCTTTATCGCAGCAATTTTATCGTCAGTTATGAATAACATGCCAACCGTTATGATTAACGCGTTAGCTATATCAGAAACGACTACAACAGGCCCTATTCGTGAGGCTCTTATATATTCAAATGTCATTGGATCGGATTTAGGTCCAAAAATCACCCCAATCGGTTCCTTAGCCACTTTATTGTGGTTACATGTCCTATCTCAAAAAGGTGTGAAAATATCTTGGGGAAGATATTTTAAAATCGGTATACTCTTAACAGTCCCTACACTCCTGATGACACTCATCGGATTATATTTATGGCTGTCAATTATACAATAAAACACAAAAAGGAGATAATCCATATGTCCAAAAAAACACTCTATTTCTTATGTACAGGTAACTCATGCCGTAGCCAAATGGCTGAAGGATGGGGTAAAAAATATCTTGGTAATGAATGGCAAGTTCTTAGTGCAGGAATTGAATCGCACGGAGTACATCCGAATGCTGTTAAAGCTATGAATGAGGTTGGCATTGATATTTCGAAACAAACTTCAGATATTATTGATCTGGAAATATTAAATAGTGCAGATTATGTCGTTACGCTTTGTGGGGATGCTGCAGATAAGTGTCCGATGACACCTCTTCATGTCAAACGTGATCATTGGGGGTTTGATGATCCTGCTAAAGCAGAAGGAACAGATGAAGAAAAGTGGGCATTCTTCCAACGTGTACGCGATGAAATTGGTGCAAGAATTGAACACTATGCTAAAACTGGAGAATAAGAAAACAAGCTGTGGATTTACATCACGGCTTTTTTTGAATAAATAGTTAAAGATATGATAATAGATGGTTAAGGTGATGTTTGTTGATGAAAAAGGCTTTCAGTTCCTAACTACTAAAAAGGAGTGTTTACTTTTTAACGGTGTGAATTTGTTTTTTTAATCAATTTTGAACTAAAAAACATTCTGAGATTTTCTTCAAATGTTTTACTTACTTTACTGGTTTTCGTTACAAGAAGTATAGTAGGTTTTTTCATTTTGTCCTCCTTATCCATGATTTAGTTTAGATGTAGTACTTTTACTAGATTGCTGGAATAGGTGCTGTTTAGTACTTTGCATTTTTAACTAATTTTAAACACATATTGCGGACCTGCCTTTGTTTCATCCGTTTCCAAATAATAAAATACCCATGGCAAAGAAGTATTTCCGGACAAGAAAGCTAAAAATAATATTGGCTAGTTATTTACTTATAGAGAGTTTTCGTCGTGTAGTCGCCTCGTTCAATATAATTCTGCACCAATAATAACTGGGGATTTGATGAGTCAGCGATAATGTGTTCGATTGAACACCGATATCTATCCCTACATAAATCATCCCATTTCAACATCTCGTTACTCTCTCGATATATTAATAATAGCATAATATTTTGTAATCAAATGACCCTAATCGCATGATCTTCATTATCTGAATCGTAATTTCCTTCCACATATAAAATTCTTGTAACAAGACCTGGCCGATATATCGATTCATCTGCGTACCAAAAAGGAAATGAGCAACATGCACGCACGCTTGGAATTAATTCCAGAGATGAAGGAACTTCGTGATGAGATTGTACGAGATACATTTTGTATTTGGACTAACAGAGCCACATTCAAAAAATGGGTTTCTTCTGAACTTTTTATGGTTAAGCTGTCTCAATAAGTGAACTGGAACTAAATTAGTAAAAAGTTCATTCATCACTTTTCTGAAAGCATAGGTTGAGGAGGAATTTTGTTGAAAAAGGATAAAACCAAGAAGTATCAAAAAGAGTTGAAGCGGGAGACGCTTACTACGCGCCAAGGGCATCCTGTGAAAGATAATCAGAACATCCGGACCATTGGAGACCGTGGTCCTGCAACACTTGAGAATTATCATTTCATAGAAAAAATCTCTCACTTTGATCGTGAAGAAATTCCTGAACGTGTCGTTCATGCAAGGGGCTCTGGTGCATTTGGATATTTTGAAACTTATGGCAAGGCGGGAGTTGAGCCAGTGGAAAAGTATACCCGTGCCAAAGTGTTTTCAGGTGAAGGGAAACGAACACCACTTTTGGTTCGGTTTTCTACTGTCGCAGGGGCAAAGGACTCTCCTGAAACTGCACGGGATCCGAGGGGGTTTGCCGTGAAGATGTATACCGAAGATGGAAACTGGGATTTGGTCGGCAATAATTTAAAAATCTTTTTTATACGTGATGCCATGAAGTTTCCAGATATGATTCATGCATTCAAAGCTGACCCTGTTTCTAATGTCCCTCATCCGCAACGGATGTTTGACTTCGTGTCCCGTTCCCCGGAATCTATCCATATGATCACGTTCCTGTTCTCGCCGTGGGGCATCCCGGCGACTTATCGTCACATGCAGGGCTCTGGTGTAAATACGTATAAGTGGGTGAACGAAAAAGGGGAAGCGGTGCTGGTAAAATATCATTGGGAACCGAAACAAGGCATCCGTAATCTAACACAGGATGATGCAGATGCCATTCAAGGGAAGAATGTAGGACATGCTACACAGGATTTGTATGAAGCGATAGAGCGTGGAGACTATCCGGAATGGGAATTATTTGTGCAGATCATGGAAGACGGATACCATCCGGAGCTGGATTTCGATCCACTTGACGATACGAAGCTCTGGCCGGAAGAGCAGTTTCATTGGTTGGCGGTCGGGCGTATGGTACTGGATCGCAACCCGGAGGATTTCCATATGGACATTGAGCAAGCTGCATTCGGTACAGGAGTGCTCGTGGATGGTATGGACTTCTCGGATGACAAAATGCTACAAGGTCGCACGTTCTCCTATTCGGATACGCAGCGTCATAGAGTAGGCACCAATTATTTGCAGCTTCCTGTCAATGCACCTAAAGCGGCTGTCCGCACCAATCAGCAACGGGGGCAGATGGATATTCGGGATTCCCGTGAGTCAGGTGAAAATCCACATATCAATTATGAACCATCCATGCTTGGAGGATATGAGGAAGCCCAAGAGGAAGCCCGACCTCCACATCGACCTATGTATAATGCAGCTGCTATGAGTGCACCGATTGATCGTCCCAATAATTATGGCCAAGCAGGTGCAACATTCCGTCAGTTCGATGATTGGGAGCGGGAAGAATTGATAAACAATCTTTCAGCGGCACTCTCGGTATGTGATTCCCGTATTCAAGAAGCTATGATTAAACACTTCACCGAAGCAGATGAAGAATATGGCCGTCTCGTCCAAGAAGGAATAGAAAATAAGGTAAGAGAAATGAAAGAAACAATGGCTGGAGCCGAGATTCCGGGTCGGGATTCAGGGAAGACAAAATTTGGACAAGGAACTCCTGAGTCAAAAGAGGCGGTTGAGGATGCAGTAGAAAAAGGCAATGAAGCAGATCCATATTAAATACCGAAACTAAGCAACCTCACACATTCGATGAATGTGTGAGGTTTATTTATTATAGAGTGGTTGTGCGTGAACTATTATTGATTGATCAAAAGGAAGAGAAATTTTCTGTTATGGAGCGCAGTGGTTAGATAACAGCTGTGCTTGAATCGGCAAAATAAAATTGCTAAGATGGAAACTTTAGTGGTTTTCAATGACTTTTACTGGTAAAATAAACTGAATATATAGTCTGTTTTATTGTAATGGTACAGAGGAGGGATTAGAATTAATGGAATTCGAGTTAGCAAACGGTTTTTCTATTGTTCTACCATCCTTACATATTACAATTATCGGAATTGTAGTTATTACCCTTTTAGTAAGGTGGAGTAAGCAGTTAGAAACACGACGTTTTACGGTTTTCTTGTATTTTCTAGTTAGCACTTTCATTGCCCCGATCTATTCTCAAAGTACAATAAATGGTGTTTTTGAGCTGTGGATTCCTCTGGGGTTTATAGTTGTTTTAGTATATTTGAATGGTAGTAAAAGGTACCATCCATCTAAAGTGAAGGCGAGTATATTAGGACTGTGCATAGCATTGTATCAATTAGTCCTTCAATATGTCGGGTAGTTTTACTATTTCAAAAAAGATACGGTCCTGTATACTAGTTGCGATTTAATCGGTCCAATTCATCAATTTAATAATTGATTAAATATGAGGTTGAAACAGGTCACTACAATTTAGAAAAGATCATCTAAAAGCTTAGAATCATGGGTGTCCAAAAATAGATTAAACAAAGTTAGGAGAAGAAAATGTGATTTGGGTTCTTTTGTTGTTATATGCTATTTTTATTTATTACTTCATAGTAAAGAGTGATTCTCAAACCTCTGCGAAAATATTTTCTGTATTATCAGGGGGGATTTTGATATTGATACTGACACCATTGTGGAGTGATCGCCTTTTTACGATTTTTATAAATATAAGCTTATTTTTTCCATTTGTTTTTGGTATTCTAGGAATCATTTTTGGGTGGTTTGGGATTAAAGGAGGAGTTAGAGGGGTCTTATTATTTACTAACATCTTAGCGACGGTCTTTTATCTTATCGTATTTCTTATAGGGACAGTAGGGTTTCAACAACCATAACTAAGTAGTTTTTATTTTATTCCTAAACTTTGGTACGGTTTTTGCGTAACTGCTTCACTTCAATCTAGCTATTTTATTGTAGAAATGTTTATTGGTGAAAACAGTATTATAATAATTTCTAAATTAGGGGAGTGATTTTGTGTTTTATAGAAGAAAATTCTACATTGTAAAAAATGATTTTGTCGAAAATTTTAATGCGCATTTTAACAAAACTAACTTACCTACCCAACAGAAATACGGTTCACGTTTATTAGGTCGTTGGATGAAGAACCATGACAACGACACTGTCGAGATTTTTGCTATATGGGAGTATGACAGTTACGAGGATTATTTAGAAATTGAAGATAAGGTGAGAAGCGACATGGCTCACGTTGAGCGTGTTAAAGACTGGTATGAAATGAATGGTGGAAAGAAGCACGTCTTAAAGGAGTACATTTTGCAGGTGAAAAATGAATCTATACAATCGACTTTAGAAAATGATGTGTAACATAGTCATACAGTTAAACAACTGGGTGCGATTTTGGAAGGAGCGCAATGCTTCATTAGGCTCTTGTTTCGAGTAATTACTTTAACCATTTTGAGGTGATATTGTTGTTTGTTAAGGGGTTAAACCATTTTTTATTTTCCGTCTCTGATTTAGATAACTCCATAAAGTTCTATCAAGATATATTCGGTGCTAAATTACTTGTTAAAGGGAGAAATACTGCTTATTTTGATTTGAATGGAATGTGGCTTGCTCTGAATTTGGAAGTGAACATTCCACGAAATGAAATAAGTCAATCATACACACATGTTGCTTTTTCAGTTGAAAAGAAAGAGTTTGATAGCCTATATAACAAGTTAGAGAAATTAGAGGTGAATATTTTAACGGGGCGTTCCAGAGATGAAAGGGACAAAAAATCTATTTATTTCACTGATCCTGACGGGCATAAATTTGAATTTCATACTGGCACTTTGCAGGATAGAATAGATTATTATAAGAAGGATAAACCACATATGGAGTTTTATTGTTAAACAGCTACTTCTTATTAGGGTGCAATTCCATGATCAGGAATTGCAATTGATAATAATAAGGGACATTCACCCAATGATAAATGTTTTAATTTCAAAATAGACTGGGGGAGAAATATGAATATAAAACAATCTTTTTTTACTATATTTATTTTCTCTATGCTGTTTATTATAGGATGTTCTTCTTCAAGTGCAGACTGGAATACAACTTTTGTTGTTTGGGATAGCTATATGTATGAGACAACTGAAGAGTATGTTAGTGAAATAAAGAAAGAGATTGGTCATGTTACTAAGGATTCGAATATGGAAGGATCTTACTCTGGGAACTTTTCAAATAAGTACAAAAAGGGAACTGAGTACTACTCAATAAAGGGTATTCATACTGATGAAGCGATAGCTATTAAAGAAGGCGATGGAAGATATAGAAAGGCAATTAGAACTGGGAAATATGGTGGGAAATAATTTTAATTATTAGATTATAGGACGCTGTTAATGAACAAATTGTACGTTTACGTTTTTGGCTGTTATCACGGATGAGTGAGTAGATTTTATTGGCTATCTAGTTGCTATCAAGGAGTTTCCGTCTCTTCTATTTAGGGAGTGGAAGCTTTTTTGTTATATATGAAAATTGGTACACTGTGTAAACAATAGAATTATTGGATTACGTAGATAGGGATGTGAAAAAGGGAGTGTATAAGTAGGGGCAAACATTTCTACTGTTAATTAATAATATTAATTTGGTTGTTAAATAAATCAATAAAGATTGTTCTATAAGTTGAATATGTGTGATATCATGTTAATAAAGTTAGGGGATGAATATATGGGTTACCAAATTATCACGAATTGCCCTGTTTGCAACGAAGTGTTAAAGATTACAAAGTTACAGTGTACGCATTGCCATACAACAATTGAAAACGAATTTGAATTATCCAAGTTTGCAACACTTAGTCAAGAACAGCTATATTTTATCGAAGTTTTCCTTAAAAGCCGCGGGAATATAAAAGAAGTGGAAAAAGAATTAGGAGTTTCTTATCCAACTGTAAGAGGAAAGTTAAACGAAGTTGTTTCTGCTCTTGGGTTTGCTGACAAGAAAAGCGATCTAGATGATAAGAACGTAATCGATATGCTTGATAAAGGTGAAATCTCTCTTGATGAAGCATTAAAGACAATAAAGAAAAATTAAAGGGAGGTAATGGATGATGAATGAAGAAATTGCAAAGGTACTAAATATGGTTCAAGAGGGAAAGCTTAATACCGAGGATGCGAGTGAACTCATTCAAGCATTAAAGGAAAAAGATTCGACAACAGATACGGTTAAAGGATCAAACTACTTGGATAAAATGTTGAAAGTTCGCGTCACATCAGAAGAAGGCGATAAGGTGACTGTAAACCTACCATTGCGACTCATCAAAGTTGCGTTAAAAACAGGACTTAACATTGCTTCTGCAATACCTGAATCCGCAAAGTACGTAAAAGATATCGATGTTCTTGATGTGGACATGATTTTAAAAGCGATTGAAGAAGAATTGTCAGGTCAAATTGTCGATGTCGAAAGTCAAAATGGCGACAAAGTCTCCATTGTTATTGAGTGATTCCATGTTTAAAGTCAAAGTGAAAAATAAAGGGAACGTTAAATTCACTATTCCTTTGCCGTATCTCTTTTTACATGCGGGTGGTTGGGTTGCATCTTCGCCTTTACTTTGGAAATTTGTAAACAGTAATTTTATCCAAAAGAATGTAGATGAACATGCAAAGTCGTTTATTCCCCTATCAATTGATCGAAAAGAGGTTAAAGCATTATTGAGAGAAATCAAAAAGTATCGTGGATTAACTATCGTTGAAGTAATAGATAAGGACGGAACGGAAGTTGTTGTAAAGTTGTAAAGGCAGTGTTGTATTTAGAGGAATTGTTGAGATTCAAGGGTTATTGACTCTTTTATAAAAGTTCTGAGCAATTTTTAAAAATAGAATCCGTCATCTTTAGTTCATGCCCGATTTTTGCAATGTCGATGTGGCATAATGGGCTAGCCAAAATTTTGTGATAGCTAAGGAATTGATTGGCGGATAGGGATGCAGGCAATTCATGGACTGAAAAAGGAGATTGGAACCTTCTACCGAATTCTATAGTTGGTGAAGAACTTTTCCTAAAGGAGATGGATGTTAAATGAATCGTATAAATCTTATAGCATTAGGGGTAAGAGACATTCGAAAATCTTTGGATTTTTATAAGAAGATTGGGTTTGAAGCATCTGTGGTGGGCGAAGAAGAAAAGCCGGTCATTGTTTTCTTTAAAAATGAAGGATCTAGACTCGAGCTGTTTCCATTGGAAGAATTAGCAAAAGATATTAACGTGGAGAATCCACCTGCCCTTTCTACTGGAGGATTTCCAGGGTTTACGCTAGCCTATAATGGAAAATCTGCAGCTGAAGTAGATGACATATTTAAAAAGGTAAAGGACGTAGGAGCGCGAGTTGTTAAACAACCCCAAACTCTTTCATGGGGCGGTTATGGAGGGTACTTTGTGGACCCAGATGGCTATTATTGGGAAGTTGCCTATGGAGCTGATTGGGAGTTCGATGAGAATAATATGTTGATGATTTAAATATAGTGTTGAAAATACGGATATTTCATTGATATCAATAGTGAGTTTTATAAAAGATTTCAGCTAAGAATAAAACTACTGGGAATGTTTAGATGAAATGTATTTCATTCACTGACTTAAATATGGTAAATTGGGATTAAGTGATAATTCCGAGGGAGGAGTAGTGGTGAAGGAAAACTTAAAGTTAGCTCTAATCGTTTCACTGTTTAGTTTAATTGGGGTGCCTATATTTTTTCTTATCCTTTCAATAACTACGGAAAATTGGAAATTCTTCTTGTTCAGCTTAGCACCCGCACTCACTGCTGGATTGACAGGGCTTCTTTTGACGCTTCAGCGAATGAGGCAAACCAAGCAGGTAAACATGCGCTGAAAATAGAAAATGTGAATTTAGAAGGTTGGTTTTAAGAATGAATCGTAAGTTGAAAATTAAAGGATGAACATAAATGGATAGTTTTGTAGTTAAACTGATAATAGCTGTTGTTCTATGTATGGGTATGTTTTATTTGCTAGACAGCCTATTACGTCGCTATTTAAAACTAGAAAAAGTAAATTTCTTTAAGAATAACTATGTGAATGATAAACACCAAAAAATGGATTGGACACTGAGATTTATTTTAGTTTTCGGTTATCTAGTGATGGCTATCATCATGTCATCAGGTGAAAAGACGACCACAACTGTCTTTATCATTTTTGTTTCTTATTCATTGCTCAATGCAATCGTGTTGGAGTTAGTAAGAGCCTATATGCAGAAAAAGTACGCTGAGCACAAAAATGAGTATATCCCAACCCTTGTTCAATTGAGCCTACTTATTATAGTGGTCCCTACACTCCTTTATACAAAATTTTTTGGATGGTTTGACTAAGGTTGTGTCAGGCATTAAATTTTATGTAAAACTTGCTAAATGACCATAGTCCAGAAAAGTTAACAAAAGAACTTCCTGAGGTATTCCGGGAAGTTCTTTTTCTATGCTCAAAATTTGACTAGTATGCGGACTTTCAGTGCCTTGCAACATAAGTGCCGCCTACAAAATCGTGGATCCCTCTCTTGTCTTCGCGAAACATTATCATTCCAGCACTGACAAGTATCGAAATACCAAATGTGAGCGTGCCAATCAAATAATAACCGACGATTTCTCTCTTGAACATATTGGATAACGTGACATTAGCTTCGTCCACTCGTTTCACTTGGATGTGGCACAGGCGTTTTCCAATTACATATCCACTCCAGATAATAGGGATAACCATCAAATAGAGAGTATAGATTGACTGCCAGACAATTCCGTTTGCAAAACTTAAAGAAAATGAGCCTGTGATGAAATAAATAAGGGAAGCTATAACTGTTGCCAGTATCACAAAGTCTAGAAAACTAGCTGCCACTCTGATTCCCAGTCCTGCACGATTTGTATAAACCATTTCATCCTCCCCTTCACAAGAGTTGTTCTCAAAATTACCAAATATCCAATTGTGCTATCCAAATAATCTGATAGAATTGAAATTAGGATAATTTTGGCTGAATTTTCAAGTTGTTAGAATTATACCATGACTGTTTATGTGATTTGTTTTTAAATGAAACTGGATAAAGGATTATACGTATATGTGTTTAAATTGGAATTTGATAGAAAAGTTCATGTAGCTATTCAAAGGAGAGAACGGTTTTGCGAACTACAATTATTTTTATACGACATGCTCATTCAACCTATACCCCCGATGAATTAGGTCGGCCACTGTCTAGTAAAGGTTTTTCTGATGCAGCCAAAATGAGCGATGTGCTTAAGAACGAATCCATTGATGTTGTCATTTCTAGTCCATACAAAAGGGCTGTTCAAACAGTTGAGGTAATTGCCAAGCTTATTGATCAAAAAGTTATTATAGACAATGGTTTTGTGGAACGAAAATTGTCTGATCATCCTGTTGAAGATTTTGATTTTGCAATTAGTAAAGTGTGGCAGCATCCTACCTTTTCCTGGAATGGGGGAGAGTCCAATGAGATTGCACAGCTACGAGGAATCGAGGCAACTCTAAAGGTACTCGATCTGAATGAAGGTAAAAACATCGTAATCGGGACTCATGGCAATCTCATGGTACTAATTATGAATTATTTTGACGAACAGTATGACTTCAGTTTTTGGAAAAACCTCGAGATGCCAGATGCTTATAAAATGGTTTTTGAAAATAAGCAGTTGGTAGCCGTGAAGCGACTTTGGATGACAAAGTGATGGAGGACTCCTCGATAAAAAACAAGTTCATTATTGGATGTTGAATATCCTCTTAAGTACGACCGGATTTTTATCATCGTTTATGAATGACTAGCACCTGAATTATAGAATTCTTGAGAGATACAACTTGTGGTTACTTATATAAATCTGGAATTCCCTGGAGGTGAGTTTGTGAAAATTATCATTCAAGCAATCGTTATCTCTCTCGTTATACATGTCATCTATTTAGTAGGAATGCTGTCATCTGGTTTTATCAAGACACTTATCTATCGACCAGATATTGAAACGGCTTGGAAGAAGATTGATATCTTAAAAAGTGAAGTTGCATTTGGAGTGACTTTTTCTCCTTACATAATCGTGTTGTCATTTGTTAGTGGAACATTGGTTTGTTGGTGTTTCCTTTTATTCATCCAGAAAAAACGCAAGAGTTTTACAGGGGATGTAAAGTTTTAAGAGTGTATGACTTTATTGCCTGTAAGGTCAGATGAATGATCATTAACAAATCCACCAAATGAAGGACATAATTCCCCTAATAACAGTCTGAAAAGACAATCGGTAATTTAAGAAGGGGCTAGATAGATGTGGATTATTCAAGTTATATGCTATTGACTTTAATGATAGGTTTTACCTTAGTTCAGATATTGACTGAATATGTTACGAGAAAATTGCTGAAAACTGAAAAGAAAAGTATTTTGTTCAACCAATACGTAAGTGACAAACATTTCAAAATCGAATGGATTCTAAGAGGAGTTTCGTTGGCAGGGTTAGTTGTAATGAGCTATCTCTATCTGTCAAATAACGCACCAATAGATACTTGGTTTACACTCCTCCTCTCTTATATATTGTTTATGAATATTGTGAATGAGTCGGTTACTGCATATATGGAAAAAAGTACGCAAAAAGTAAAAATCAATATATTGCGACACTCATTGAAATGATGCTATTCTCTGGTTTTTTACTCTCTATAATAGTCGCGAATCTGTTAGGAGTGCTTCCTTAATCTGGTCCTGACTAGTATAGAAACATACAAAGAAAAGAGGAATAGAATATGAGTAAACTTCATGTGGAATTAGAACGCTTTCGAGTCATCGTGGGTAAAGAAGAAAAAGCACGGGAATGGATGGAATTCTTGACGACGCATTTAGAAGAGGTGAAGAAAACACTTCCTACAGAAAAAATGTATGTTGAATCCATTTTTGAAGAAACGATAGAAGGCGTTATGTATTTGTATTGGGTTTCCTATCAGGGCATGCAACCCGGGGATGTCGTGTTTTCGGATAGTTTAGTCGACAAGAAGCATTTAGAATTTTGGAATGATTGTATCGATCCTGTCTATCCAGAGAGTATTTTGAAAACAAATGTCATCATGATACAAGACAAAATTAGAGAGAAGATGAACTAATTCATAGGATACATTGCGGTGTGTGGAGTTCCATAAAAAACCACTTTCACAAAATAAATAACTGAGGTTTAGAATGGTCATTACTATTAAATTGAGTTAAGGGAGTAGATTATATGATTTTTGTTCCAATCGGGATTGGTCTCATTCTTGGATTTTTGCTATTTTCTTTCATCTATATTCTTACAAAACGAAGTGAAAAGCGTTATATTGCATCAGTAGTGACAGCATTTTCTGGGATTGTTATTATTGTCGCTAGTATTCTATTGCTTGGCGGATTCGAAGGAATGGGCTTTGGCATCATAGGAATAGGATTTGTGGTCATTGCAATTGCAGGACTATTTGTTTTTCTTTTCAAGCCTGTAGATCAGCATCATACACATCAATTGTCAGTTAAAGATAAACGTAATCTAATGGGAATACCAGCTGTTTTTGTTTTAGTTGTGCTCTTTACGTTTTTCATTAGTTAAAGATGGAATCAGTCAACTTTGCTTCGAAGTGTAAGGAGCTAAATCTATGAATTATGATCAAGAACTTAAGAAAATCATCTCAAATGACGAAGTGTTCCTATCCGTATTGCAAGCGGTAGAGGAATTACATCTACCAGATGCCTGGGTTTGCGCAGGATATCTCCGAAACAAAATCTGGGATGTGTTAGATGATATTTCAACGCCTGTTAATGATATTGATGTGATTTACTTTGATGAAGAAGATACTAGTATTGTCATAGAGAAGCGATTAGAAGCAAAACTAAAAGCGGTTTTGTCAGCACTGCCATGGTCTGTTAAGAACCAAGCGAGGATGCACGAGAAAAATGGTTTACCTCCCTATTATTCGTCTTTTGACGGAGTCGCAAACTTCCCTGAAACACCAACAGCAGTTGCGATTCGGTTATTAAATAATGAGCTAGAAGTTATGGCTCCATATGGATTAAACGATTTGTTCTGCAAATATGTTAGACCTACTCCTAATTTTGATGAAACGAGTGACCTCAATTCTGTCTATCTTGAGAGAGTAAGTCAAAAAAGCTGGGATAAAATATGGAGTGATGTCATTGTGAAAAGGTAAATTAATAAGTGCGGAGTGGTAGACGTGAATGATAGGTTACAGGAGAAAAGTAGCTCCGACATCGTTAAAGATTCCAAAATTCAAACGTCTATTTATATGTCTGAGGTGAATGGAGTACGATGGGTACATGGTTGAATGTGGGGATGTGGTAGGAAGAATATCTGGGAGTTAGACAAATTGCTTCAACTACAAATGAAGGAAGCAGTCTATTCTGGAATTTAAATATTGATAAGGAGCCCGATTCGACATGTCCATATCCACTGCAAGTAAAAAAACATAGATGTATTCCGTTGATAAGCACTTTTTTTCTTATCACAGTTGACTTCTTAAAACATGTAAAAGTCAAGATATGCAACATGCTGACTGGAATTCTGGAATTTATGACTGAAGTTTTAAGAAGTTATTCATTTGTATTGTGACACTCCATCTCTTCGGCTTGTCCTATCTAAATAGCACAGGAGGAAAGAGGATGCACCCCATTTCCATTATTGAATTACTCATCTCAAGTGGTGGCTTACTCACTATTTTTATGATTGCTGTTATTTTAAAAGGAAAATGGAGAAAACGTTTTTTTGGAGTTGCGGCAATGTATCTTGTAATAGTTAGTGTGTTTTTCCTTGCCCGTCCCTATTGGATCGACTTTCAACAAGATAAGAAAGTTGAGTATCTTGAAATGTATTTAAAAGAGAAGTATCCCAAGGAGACTTGGGAGATGAAAAAAGTTCCTCACCGGGAAGCGGGATTTGCACATTTGAACCCGTATGTGATTAGTGTATATTTCGATACAGAACCTGGTGTGATATACGAATATTATATCGAAAATGGAAATGAGATTTCTCAGTCTGGGTATGGTGTGGAAGAGGGTTCAATCCCTGAGATGATTCATTTGGAAAGGTAATAACATGTAGGAGAGACGCTATGAAGGAAAATAATCTAATCAGGTTACATGAGGACAAAATTGATAAATTATCAAATTATTTTTTGGAGAACTATAATGATGTTACCTATATCGATGTGGAAGAAGATAATCAGTTAAAAAACCTTGTAGAGAAGATGGAAGGCTCATTTTTCGGTATTGGAGTTGAATGTACAGAGGACTTCCACAAATATTTGCTGGAGGCAATGAAGTCAATTCAACCAACTTCTGTTATTAAGAGAAAGCGCTTAATTTATTCATATTTTCTCGTGAGACGGCAAGATTTACTAGTAGAAGATGATCTGTTTCATTTGTTCCGGCTGCTTGCAGAGATGAATGACTTTGTTTTTCTCACAGTCGAACCATGTTTGAATGGTACATTCTATCATATTGATGAGAGGATCTTGCAAGTCAATACTAAATTCGCAAAGGCATTTATTACATTTGATTATGATGGTGATGGACTTATCGTTATCGAATAAATGAATGGACAGTACCTTACATAAAATTGATATATATATAGCTGGAATTGTGGGACGGATGTGTTCAAGAGTCATTTTACCTTTCTATTTACAGATTGGTTTTCGGAAAAGATAGGGTTAACGTGGCAATAGGTTGCGTGGCTGGAAGTTCGATTAATGTATGTATTTTTCGAATTCAAAAGGGTATTTGGGAGAGTTGGAAAATATTATTTTCGTTTACGCTGATGCATTATTCAAGGAGGAGATTAGAGTGTTTCCTATACTAGAAACCGAAAGAATTCGATTGAGAGAAATTAAGAATGAGGATGCAAATCGTATCTTCTCGTATTTTTCTTCTGATGAGGTAACTCGTTATTATGGACAAGATTCCTTTCAGAAAATAGAAGACGCCGAAAACTTAATCGAGCTTTTTAGTAAAAATTATTGTGAAAAAAGAGGAATACGCTGGGGGATTGAATGTAAAAAGACGAATGAACTTATAGGTACGATTGGATTTCATCTTTGGTCACCAAGACATAAACGAGCAGAAATAGGATACGACCTCCACCCTGATAACTGGGGATATGGATATGCTCAAGAAGCGGTAGCTGAGATTCTTTCATATGGCTTTAATGTCATGGAACTGACTCGAATAGGGGCAGTTGTATTTCTAGAAAATGATGCATCAAACAAATTGTTGATGAAACTGGGCTTTGAGAGAGAAGGGACTTTAAAAAGTTATATGTATCAAGACGGTGTTGCTCATGATACTTATATTTATTCTTTATTAAAAAATAAGTCACTATAAGATTGAAGGTGATAAATAATGCAGATTCGAAAACTGAATTCAGATGAAAAACCGCCAATGGACTTATTATTGTTGGCAGATCCATCAATAAAAATGATTGAAGAATATGTGGAAAAAGGTGATTGTTTTGTAGCAGAGAGCAATCAACGGATTATTGGTGCCTATGTATTGTTGCAAACGAGTTCTGGACATGTTGAGCTAATGAATGTGGCGGTAGCAGAAGATTTGCAAGGGAGAGGAATCGGTAAGAAATTAGTGTTGGATGCTATTCAAGTGGCTGGAAGCCATGGATATACTACTCTTCATGTCGCGACAGGTAATTCAAGCATTGGGCAGTTAGCGCTTTATCAAAAGTGTGGATTCCGAATAGTTGGTGTAGAACCAGATCATTTTGTTGTTCATTATCCGGAAGCGATTTTTGAGAATGGCATCCAGTGTAGGGATCGTATTCTGTTGACGCGAAGTTTATAAAATTATTTAAAGATGATTGATAATTTTGTGTTGTTATAGGTTGTAGATAGCTGGAAAAGGTGGGGTTAGGTGGTTGTATCCATATTATTAATCTTGTTATTTTCAGGATTGGGGACGCTCTTTATCAAAGGAAAAGGGGCGGACCTTATTGCTGGGTATAACACGATGACAGAGGATGAGAAAGCAACTTACGATACAATTGGATTATGTAAGTTTATGGGGAAGATGATGTTTGCTTTATCTTTTAGTATGGTGTTTTGGATCATGAGTGACATTCTTAATATTCCTTGGCTACTGTATCTTGGTCTGGCGTTATTCCTCGGCATAATAATTTTCATGATTATCTTTACGAATACAGGTGAACGATTTAGAAATAATGGTACTTCATAGAGTAGCAACTTAAGCAAGTATACTTAAGATTATCATGAAGCGAAAAGAGTTACAGAAACAGGGTTGAATAGAAAGGGGACTTCGCGTGAACAAATCTCCAGGAGACTTGAGAACTTGTGACAAAGGGCATCGGTATTACAAGAAAAGTGATTGTCCAACTTGTCCAAAGTGTGAAAAGGAACGAAAACCTGAAAGCGGCTTTCTCTCACAACTATCAGCACCTGCAAGACGTGCATTAGAGATTAACGGGATTCATTCACTTGAGATTCTCGCTTCGTTTTCTGAGAAAAAACTCTTAAAGTTGCACGGAGTAGGGCCAGCTTCAATTCCTAAACTAAAGGCGGCACTGAAAGAACAAGGGATGAGTTTAAAGCAATAATGATTCAATGATTTAGTGTATATTGAGGAGGTAATTGCTATCATTTTAGGATTAGTTCGAGGTGAAATCCAGCTTGTGGAACCCCAAGTTGGGTGGAAACAGGAATTTCTAAAGACACAGCAACAAATCCACGAGGCAACTGGAATGGCTTTCAACCGGATTGAACATATCGGAAGCACTTCAATTAACGGGATCAAAGCAAAGCCAATGATCGATATCGCGCTCGGGGTGGATGACATCCATCACGTATCTGTTGAATTGTTAAAGAGTTTGAAGTCCATTCAGTTTTATCGTCTCCAAGTCGTTTTAGAAAATGAAGTCGTTCTCGCGAAGTTCTTGGATAATGGAAAATTGGATACGAAAACGCATATTATTCATCTCGTAGAATACGACGGTCAGAAGTGGAATGATTTTCTATCATTTAGGGATCAGCTAAATAATTCGGAATCGTTAGCGAAGGAATACGAAGCGCTGAAGCTGAGTTATTTGTTGACAGGTAACGGGGATATGAATGACTATACATTGTATAAAGAGGAATTTGTCAAACGTATAGTGGGGAGAACGAATATTACTGATTCCTAAAACTGGATGTACTCAGAAGGAGAAAGACAATGGATTATGAACTCGATCATATCGGAATTGCTGTCAGAAGTATTGAAGAAGCGCTTCCTTTTTATTTAGATGTACTGCAGGGATCTTTGATAGATCAGTACACGAGTGATGTGCCAGGGGTTGAAGTGCATGTTGCGGTTGTGCAAACCAACGGACAAACCATTGAACTGCTTGAACCGACAAATCGAGACTCACCGATTGCGAGGTTTATTAGGCAAAAGGGGAAAGGTGTTCATCATATTGCGTATCGTGTTGACGATTTAGACAAAGCAATTCTGGATGCAAAAGAAAAAGGCATCCGTTTTCTTGAGGACACTTTACGCACGAACGTACGAGGAAGACGGCTCATTTATATAAATCCAGCCTCTACAGAGGGAACATTATTTGAGTTATGCAGCTATACTTAAGATTAATGACTTATTATTTCGAAGCAAAAAAACAGAGACATGTTATCTCTGTTTTTTTGTTCTATGTTACTCCTAGTAAATTAACTTATTGGACGGTAATTCGTCCATTATCTGATTTTAGGTGGATTTTATGCTCACCTGCTCCAAATTCTGTACGTGAGTTGTTTTCACCGAACACGTCTACTCGACCATGAGCGGTTTTCGTTTGAATGATTACATTTGTCGGCTTAACTTCAGATTGAATCAGTATACTACCGTTATCTGTTTGCATATCAATGTTACGATCCAGACTATTTGTGAGCAGTGTAATACGACCATTGTCGGTTTCACCGACGATATTTCCATTTACATGACTCAGTTCAATACGTCCGTTATCTGTTTCTACCCCGATAGTATCTGCTTCAACATGACGCATTTCGATCCGACCATTATCAGTTTTTGCGATGATGCGGTCCGACTGTGTATTCGTGACTTCAATACGACCGTTATCCGTTTTTGACTCGAGTAATCGAGTTGCAACCTCTCGCAATTGAATACGCCCATTGTCTGAATTAACTCGAAGTGATTGACTTAGCAACTTTTCAGCGCAGATTCTGCCATTGTCTGTTTTCAAAGAAATGGCATCATACAGTTTCTTAGGTATTGAAACTTTCAAAACTACACTTTTCATTGAAAAGCTGAACATCATAAATCTGGGTCGAAGACTTTTCAGTTTAACAACAAGAGCATTCCCATTCACTTCAGCGGACAATTTTAACTTTTCGTTGCTCCCTGTCAGTTCTACTGTTGTGACCAGATCTTCAGAAGGGGACAGGAGGAGTACGCCGTGTTGAACGTCAATGGATATGTCCTTGAAACTATCATCTTGGATGCGGATGACTTCACTAGTAGCATCTGTCTGAATTACTTTACTTGGCTCAGGATAAGATGCGAGTAGTTCATTGGCAATTGAGATAGGAGATCCTAAAGACCCTGTGATTTCATCATCCGATTTACCGTCTTCGCGACCGTCAACGAAGTATTCCCGAATGTCCTGTACGATGTCCTGGCGCTCCTCTAAAGGAAGCCGGCTCAACAATCCTTCAAGTTCCGTAATGTATTGTTTTTCAGTCATTTTTGATACCCTCCTTAATAAGTGTGTTTACACCTTGAGAAAAATGCTTCCATTCTTCTAGTTGTTCGTTCAGATATTCACGTCCTGTATCCGTCAGTGTGTAGTATTTACGTGGCGGACCTTCCGTGGATTCTTTTAGGTATGTCGTGAAATACCCTTCTTTAGTTAAACGACGTAAGAGGGGGTAGACGGATCCTTCTGAGATCGCGATTTGATCTGAAATCTTTTGAACCAATTCATAGCCATAGCGATCCTGTTTGTCAAGAAGGACTAGCACGCAAAGGTTCAAGACACCTTTCTTAAACTGGATGTTCACAAATGTTTCCCACCTTTCACTACTGTTTAATGAACAGTACCAATTTAAATGAAGTACCGTTACTAATAGGATACCATTCAGTAGTGTTCATTGCAAGGTACTGTTAAGAGAAATCATTGAGCTTTTTCTCCCTAGTACAATTTTACTGAGTACACGGGGCATTATGTAGGTTATCTCCTAAATGAAGGATTCGTTAATAATAATTTTTTGCCTCAGATAGAGAAACATGAGAAATCTTATCAAATATTTCTGAAAATAGTTGAACAAGCTGAGCCCCATTGTCACATCTACCAATGAGGCTCAGCCAGTTATTCTATTAGCAATCGTTTTTGTGATGATGGTCATTATGAGAAGCAAAAGAAGCACCGATAATGATGAGTAGAATGAATAGTACTACTAGTAGCGCAAAACCGCTTCCTTTACCTCGACTTCCGTAATTTCCACCTTGAGGACCGTAACCGCCGTATCCGCCATAGCCGCAAGGATCACATCCATATCCCATAGTTTTCACCTCCTCGAAGGTTCAGCTCTAAAAGAGTAGTCATAAGCAGTTCGAGTAAATGGTTATCAGATCCGCTCATACCACCTCCACGTTGCCTATGTTGATAGAGTATGCCAGTAGCAAATCAGTGACCGGGACTTTCACACAATTCAGTACTATTTGGGTGTTGTCCCTTTCGAAGGGTCATGTGCGGTCATATACTGCTAGAGGGTGACTTAGATAGGAGGGTGAAAAATGGCAAAGGAAAACATGTATCAGATGTGTAACCGTCATAGAGGGAAAGCAGTTGTGATCCGTACTAAAGATGGTAAGGAACATCGCGGGATAATCCAACATGTCGATAATCGACAAGTCTATTTGCAACCAATGAATGGCGGTAGGAATTTGGGCGGATTCGGATATGGATATGGCGGTTATGGATATCGTGGAAGAGGTTTTGGATTAGGAATCGCGTTAGGTGCAATTGCAACGCTAGCGTTAGTACCATTCTTTTTTTGGTGATTTATTGATGCTTGACTAGGAAGGCGGTACTTAGCATTAGGTGTTGCTGCCTTCCTAGTTTTTCTTGCAAAAAGTTATTTCGATGGATGGAGGTTTGCAATGACTTCTGCGTTTATTCTTAATAGATCGACTGTACACAATTGGTTTGAAGTTAAATAGTCTTCTACTAAATAATAGCCAACGCAATACCCCGCCATTTTAGGAACACCATTCCATCCGAATAGGAGTTGGTTGTGTAAAGGGTGGGATTTCTTTAGTTTAATTTTAGGTAAAATGGTTTTTTTCCAAATCTTTTCGACCTTAATTTTAGAATGAAGTTCAGTCCATGATGCAGTATATGCCCTACCTAGTCGTTCACGTACAGCATGCTCTGCCAGTCCTTCTAGAATAATAGAATCCAGTAATGTGAATGATTTCTCTGGTTTTTTCGTGTGACATAGCCGACAGACATGATTGTATTCGTGGATGAAAAGGGCTTTTAATTCAAGTTCTGATATTGTTTCAGGTACAAATAAGAAGAGTTTATCTGAAAATGCTATTCCCGCTTTTCCATTCGTTGTACGCATTAACTTCTTATTAGCAGTATTCGAAGGCAAAATGACAATGGGAACATCAGGACCTTTCCATTTTTTTCGAAGTGCTTGATGCTCTCTTTCCACAATCGTCCATACGTTATTGACTTTCATGGTATCGACCAGTGCAGTACCACTTTTATCGAGTTTCTGATACATCCCGTGCATACGAAAATAATCAAGAATTTCTGAAGCAGAAACTCCAGGGAATAATGGTGTCATCTTTTTACATAACGCTACAGGATCATGATAAAAGTCTATCAGCCACTCATTTGTTCTCATAACAGGCATCGCAGCACTCCTCTTTAACCTATTGTATGCATTTGTTCACTGGAGGACTCTAGAAACAGGGGGTATGGATTATAATCATTGTTCTTCTTTCACGTATTTGCATATCTATAGCAGGAGAGGAAGTGAAGGTGTTTTGGAGAAAACATACTTAGATTGTCTAGCGGCATTTGGGATAGGAGGAGCTCATCCAGGAGGTCTTCAACTCACTAAAAAAATGTTAGCTAATGAAATGTTCGATGAAAACATGGTTGTGTTGGACGCAGGATGCGGGACGGGGCAAACAGCTGCATATCTTGCAAACGAATTTAATTGTCAGGTTCTAGCAGTAGATTTAAATCCATTGATGGTCGAAAAAGCTACGGAACGTTTAGTGAATTTGCAGAAAGACATAAGTGTCGAAGTTGCAGATGTACAAAGTTTGTCCTATGAAGATGGTTCAATTGACGTGATCCTCTCTGAGTCGGTAATTTCTTTTACAAACCCTACAATTTGTATTCCTGAGATGACAAGAGTCTTAAAAAACAAAGGAAGGCTTATCGCAATCGAAATGGTTCTAGAACAAGCGTTGAGCGTTGAGGAGAGGAAAGAAATCACAGATTTTTACGGGATGGATCAAATTTGGTCTGTGAATGAATGGATGATGGCTTTTCTTACGGCAGGTTTAACAATTCAGTCAATCGAAGTTCCTGAACTGAAAAACGATAATGAAGATACTGAAACTTCTACTGATTTTTCACTGTCAGAAACGATAGATGAAACATTTCACGATATTTTAAGCAGACACTTGGTACTGACGGAAAACTATAAGGATCAATTAGGTGTACGAATTTTTAAATGCATTAAGTAAAAGGTGGGAGGGGAATAATGGAGATTCGATTGGCTCATGAAAAGGAACTGTTAGAGATTTTAGCTCATTGGAAAGTTGTCATGTCAGAATCTACGGCTGGTTACTTAGATAAGAATCAGGAAGGTGAACTCTCCCCTCTAGCTCCATTTTTTTATGATGACTTCGATTATCTGGTTTTTGTGGAAGAGGGAACGGTTCAAGGTTGGATTGGAATAGGGGAAATCCGTGATGCCCATATTCATGAATCGAAAGGGTTCATATCCGAGCTTTATGTACTTCCTGCGTTCCGGAAACAGGGGGTAGGTCGAAAACTTTGTGAGGAAGCAATTAAAAAGTTCAAAGAAGCTAACTATGATTCGGTTCAGTTAAATTTGTTCAAAGGAAATAATGCAAAGTACCTTTACGAGAACTTAGGATTTTCAGAAGTGAGTTGTCTGATGGAACTAAGTTTGGACTCGTAAATCGTGCATTTTAATCCTATAACTCTATTAGAACCTCATCATACACGTATTTAGAGTTTGCAAAGGTGCCAAGGGAATGTGAGGTAATCCATTGGCACCTCCACTAAAATAAAGGACTATCAAGAGTTGGCAACGAATGAATTAAGAATTCCACTAGTTATTGAAGTCATTGACATAATGGAAGCGACAAACATCTGAAGGAGGCGGAATTATGATTCAAAAAATTGGTCAAGTTATGGTGTATGTTTCTGATCAAGATGCAGTAAAAAAGTTTTGGGTAGAGGATTTAGGTTTCAGTGTCATTTCAGAGGAAGACAACGGCGCAGGGATGCGTTGGTTTGAAATTGCACCAACGGATGATTCAGAAACAAGTATCATACTTCACGATAAAGAGCTTATATCGAAGATGCAACCTGAATTGAATCTAGGAACACCTTCCATAATGTTTGTGACGGACAAGCTAGACGAACTATATAAGAAATTCGTCAACAAGCAAGTGACTGTTGGGGAAATAGTGAGCCTACCATATGGACGCGTTTTTAACTTTGCAGATCCAGAAGGGAATTACTTTGCGGTGATGGAAAAGGTGAATAATGGCCGTGTAAAATAAGGTTAAAATATATTAAAAGGAGTGGTGACAGATGGGAAAAGTAACACCTTTCCTAATGTTTCAACATGGTAACGCAGAGGTGGCCATGACTTTTTATACGTCACTTATAGCGGAATCCGAAATCATCAACATCTCTCGATATGGAAATGGCCAGTCTGGCGATGAAGGCAGCGTCATGAAAGCGACGTTCTCATTGAAGGGACAAGAATTCATGTGCATAGACAGTAATGTTGCCCATCAGTTTACCTTTACCCCTTCTTTTTCGATATACATCAAATGTGATACTGAAGAGGAAATACGCCATTTGTACGAAAATCTTGTGAAGGATGGACAACCACTTATGCCACTAGACAATTATGGATTCAGTCAACAATTTGGATGGGTGAATGATCGTTTTGGCGTTTCTTGGCAATTGGATTTTCCTAATTTATAAATGAATTTGAGGGAGTAGAACGTACAGCATTTAAAAGATAGGTAATCAATATTGAAAGCACTTCTAGTTATCAACGTGTAATCAAAGTTTTCTTGCAAGTCTATCAATATTGTGTTAAAATAATATCAACTATTCTGAACGGAGGTGGAAAGAATGAACAAGACAGTCGCGCTGACAGGTGTACAAGTAGATACTGCTATGTATTTTGCACGTGTCATTACTTTCGATTTTTTGGATAACGGGATACGTATGTCCATTTTTACAAAACCAAAAAATTATAGCGCAACTGATTAACTTCATTCTTTTCACGAAAAGACTGCTTGTTAACGGGCGGTCTTTTTTGTTTGCCCGAATTCAGTGCGCTCCTGGAGGCACTCACTATGCATATTAAAGCGGAAAACCTAACAAAATCTTTTGGCGGTACAGTTATATTGGAACAACTAACCATGGAAGTGAAGTCCGGAGAGCATGTTGCACTTGTTGGACGAAACGGTTGTGGAAAAACGACACTTTTAAGCTTGCTTGCGCGTGTTGAATCACCTGACGAGGGTCGTATTATTCAAGCAAAGGACAGCAAAATCGGGTATTTGCATCAGATTCCATCCTATCCAGATCATCTTGTTAAAGATGTTTTGTTAGAGGCGTTTTGTGATCTGTTAGCAATCGAACGTCGCATGAAAGAACTGGAATTACAAATGGCTACTGACGTTTCAGAACGAATTCTTAGTCAATACGGAGAACTACAAGAGACGTTTATGGAACTTGGCGGCTATGAAATGGAATCCAAGTTATCTAGCATCTCGAATGGATTAGGGATTACTCATTTCTTCCAGCAGAAGTTTGATGCGTTAAGCGGTGGAGAGAAAACAAAAGTGATGTTAGGTCAAATCTTGCTGAAAAACCCAGATATCCTTCTTCTGGATGAACCGACAAATCATTTGGATCTATCTGCGATTGAATGGCTGGAGCAACACATTCAACAATTCCCAGGAACAGTCGTACTCGTTTCCCATGACCGCCAATTCATGAACCGTGTCGTCGGTAAAGTCATTGAGTTAGAAGACGGACAATGTTGGGTGAGTCATGGGAATTATGACGCATTCCTAGTGAATCGGGAAGCTAAATTGGAACAACAGTTTTCTGAGTATAAAGAGCAGCAAAAGAAAATCAAGAAAATCAAGGAAGCAATCCGTAGACTTCGTCAATGGGCAAATGAAGCTTCGCCCCCAAATCCCGACCTATTCCGCAAGGCGAAGTCCATGGAGAAAATGCTTGCAAGAATTGAAGTTGTAAAAAAGCCGAAAACGGAGAAAGCGATGCGACTGCGTTTAGAAGCAAGTGACCGTAGCGGAAAAGAAGTCGTGCGGATCGAACAGTTAACTCATCGTTTTTCCTTAGAACAGCCACCGATTTTTGATGGGATTTCAATGTCTGTATATTGGCAAAATCGTTTAGCGATAGTTGGAAATAACGGAACCGGGAAGTCCACGCTATTGAAAATGATATTGAACCAGTTAGTTCCTTCTGAAGGGCGAATTCATATAGGCAGCAATGTCACAATCGGATACTTAGCTCAGCAATTTGAAACTCTAAACGATGAATTGCGTTTGATAGATGCCTTTCGTGAAGAAATAGCGATGACGGAACCCGATGCTCGACACGTTCTCGCGCAGTTTCTGTTTTATGGTCATGACGTTTTTAAGAAAGTGAAAGATTTAAGTGGAGGAGAGAAGATGCGACTTCGCCTCGCACAGCTCATGCAACAAAATATTAACTTGCTTATTTTAGATGAACCGACGAACCATCTGGATATTGAGAGTCGGGAAGTCCTGGAAGATACGCTTGAGAATTTTGAAGGCACAATGATTGCAGTGAGTCACGATCGTTATTTTCTACAAAAGCTATTTACGAAGATCGCGTGGATTGATCAAAAAAAGATGACGGTACATGATGGAGATTTTGAATTTGCAAAGCGAAAGCAAGTTGGAGTTTGAATGAGGGAGGTTGTTATGAATCGAATTCTAGTGATGGGAGTTTCTGCGGGAACGGGGAAATCGACATTTGCTCGTACCTTAGGAGAAAAGCTTAATTATCCAGTTACTTATTTGGATAGTTTATATTTTGAACCTGGTTGGAAAGAGGTTAGTGATGAGGTTTTTCAACGGCGTCAAGTGGATGCAACAGTGGGTTCTAACTGGATTATAGAAGGAAACTATTCTAAAACACTGTCAGTGCGAGAGAACTATGCTGACACGGTCGTTTATTTGGAACTACCTCTTTACCTGTGCTTGTTTCGCGTGCTAAAACGGCGGATTAAATATCATCATCAAACGAGGCCGGAACTAGGCAAAGAGTGTCCTGAAAAATTGGACTGGGAATTCCTTAAGTATATCGTGACTACGTATAGACGGCGAAAACTAGATATGCAGAGTAGGATGCATCGATACACAGAAGACGGAAAAAAGGTGTTCCATCTTCAATCACGAAGACAAATACAAGATTTTCTCCAGAAATGTGAACAAGCAAAATTAGACGAGCTGCCTTAGCAGTTCGTTTTATTTGTGTTTCAAAATAATTGTGTTATTTTATGGAATTAATAGTAATTTTGAGAGATAAGAGGTGGACTTATTAATGGAACTATGGGGTTTATGATCACAAACTAGAGTTTATGAGCGGAAATTGGGGTTTATGATCACAAACCGGAGTTTATGAGCAGAATGTGAAATTTATGATCACAAATCAAAGTTTATGAGCGGAAAGCGAGATTTATGAGCACAAATCAAAGTTTATGAGCGGAATGTGAGATTTATGATCACAAACCAGAGTTTATGAGCAGAATGTGAGGTTTATGATCACAAATCAGAGTTTATGAGCAGAATCCACGATTTATGATCGCAAACCAAAGTTTATGAGCAGAATGTGTGGTTTATTATCACAAACCGGAGTTTATGAGCGGAATGTGGGGTTTATGATCACAAACCAAAGTTTATGAGCGGAATGTGTGGGTTATGATCACAAACCGGAGTTTATGAGCAGAATCCACGATTTATGATCACAAACCAGAACTTATGATCAAAATCCACGATTTATAATCAGCACACCGACGCTAGCGATCGCCAAACGAAAAAGAGCAGCCGCAGCTGCTCTTTTTTAGGTGGTCTCTTTTAAAATTTCATCTACAGTTGCATTTACTTCGTCGCGTTTCATCTTCTCTTCGCCTTTTTCGAGCGCAGACAATGTCTTTTTCGCGAGTGCTAGGGGGATTTTGCAGAACAACGTGATGTTTTTCGTTTCGATCTGCTTCATATAAGCATCCGCCATGTCCAGATTTACTCTGGCGTAGTCAAACAAATCATCACGTGTCCATCCTTCAGGTAAGAAACGGACTCCTCTTTCTGCGTCTTCGTCTTGGTTACGTAGCATATTGACTGCTTGCAAGCCTCGACCATATCCGATTGCTAACTCTCGATCGGTGATTGTTCCATCGTATTGTTCCCAAATATCTGAGAGCATGACACCGACAAGTCCTGCCACGTAGTACGTATACTCATCCAAGTCTTCCTTAGTTTCAATTTGGAAGTCTTTTTCTACCCATTTTGCCATGCCGTCGGCCATAATTGCAGTGACATTGCGGACATTTTCGTACAACTCCGGCGGACATACAGCAAGCCAATCGGCTAAACGTAGTGTTACTTCAGGTAACTTGCCTTGTACAGATTTTAAGAGTTCAGCATAGTCTGCCTCGTTGAATCCGTCTCGAAGAAGTTCTGCTGTTGCTCGTAGCAAAGCAGTCTTTTTCGCAGAATCCAGTTCTTCATGATCTTCGATTTCATCAATCGCACGGAGGCATAGATAAGCAGAGCCGACCGTTTTACGAAGTGTCGGGTTCAATAATTTAATCGGTATGTAGAATGTACGGCTCGTTGCTTTTAAAACGCGCATCGCATCTTTTTGTAGGGCAGTTTCATTCATGTCAAAATCCTTCTTTCCATAATACGATGTAGTAGACTCTAGTGTTTATATCATACCGCTTACTCACGGTCATTTCCATTGAAAGCCTCTTTAATGCTTGACGCAGATCTGATGGGAACTTATACTAATAAATACTTCAACTGTTAAAGCATTTAGTAAGTGAAGTAGTTTTATAAGAAGGAGGATTTTGGGGCAGTGGGAAATTCTAAGGATTTTATAAGGTTTGAGGAATTATTCTGGAATGTGACTCGAGAAATGGGGAAGATGTGGAAGCAAGTTTTTGAATCACATTTACCAGGATCTCAGTCGCACTTAGTATTTACACTATCGCGTAAAGGTCCTTTGAAAATGTCGGAGCTCGCACAAATTCTTGGTTTGACAGCTGGAGCTGTGACCGCTGCTTCAGACAAACTCATCGATCATGGATATGTGACTCGAGTACGCGATGAAAAAGATCGCCGAATTATCTATTTGGGAATCACTGACGAAGGAAGAGAAATGCTGCAGCAGTTGCGCGAGGTTGGTAGAACGAAGATGACTGAAGCATTTAGTCATCTAAATGAAAACCAACTGCCAATGATTATCGAGATTTTTGAACAGGCAGCTGAAAATATATCGATTATGAAAGGAAATGAAAAATGAACCACTTAACAGCGAAGCAAAAAGTGACTATCATGATTGCAATTATGACGGCTATGTTTTTCTCGGCCATTAACCAAACGATAATCGGTGTCGCCATGCCACGAATCATTTCACGACTTGGCGGCATGGATTATTACACTTGGGTCATCACGATTTACTTGTTGACTATGGCGGTAGCGACGATTCTTGTTGGGAAATTGTCTGATATTTACGGTAGGAAACCGTTTCTACTAGCGGGTATCGGAATTTTCATGGTCGGTGCATTCCTGTCAGGATTTTCGTCGTCGATTTTCCAACTGATCATTTTCAGAGGGATTACAGGAATCGGTGCAGGTGTTATTATGTCTACCGCATTTACTGCAGTTGGTGATTTATATTTACCAAGAGAACGAGCGAAATGGACGGGGGCAATGAGTGGAATCTTTGGGGTTTCCAGTGTTCTTGGACCTTTGATGGGGGGATACATTGTCGATCACCTCGATTGGCATTGGGTCTTCTGGATTTTCTTGCCCCTTGGTCTCGTAGCATTTGTGTTGATTGCAAAATTGTTCCCGAAAGTTCCGAGAAGAGAAGGCGAGTCCATCGATTACTTCGGATCTCTATTTTTAACAGTAACGATCGTTTCTCTCTTACTCGCATTCAGCTTCGCAGGTGAAGGAGTAGGCAAATACCCATGGTCTTCTTGGCAAATCATCGGACTCTTTGCATTGACCATTCTTGCGTTGATAGCGTTTTTTATTACTGAAAGCAAAGTGAAGACACCCGTCTTACCACTTTCGCTATTTAAAAACGACATTGTTACCATGTCCAACAGCGCTGGGTTTTTATTGGGCGCGGGTATGATGGGAATTATGATTTATACACCGTTCTTCATTCAAGGTGTAAAAGGAATTTCTCCAAGTGGATCAGGATACATTATGATGCCAATGTCGATTACAATGGTGTTTGCAACGACGTTCGCCGGAGCTTTCATGACGAAAACGGGGAAATATAAAGGGCTGGCCATCTTAGGATTATCTATTGGAGCCATTGGCATCTTTTTGATGAGTTTCATTTCTATTAGTACTCCTGTAGCATTGATAATCTTGTATTTATGTGTTGTTGGGATTGGTCTTGGACTTAGCATGCCTGTATTTTCACTCACTGTACAAAATGCAGTTAGCTTGCGACAACTTGGTGTTGCCTCAGCCTCCTCACAGTTATTCCGTTCCCTTGGAAACACTATCGGAATCGGAATTTTCGGAGCTATCATGAGTTCAGTTATGTCAAAAAAGTTGACGTCAGAGTTCACAGGTGAAGGCGGTGGAGCAATATCCAATTTGCCTCGGGAAGAAGCTGGAAAAGTCGGTCAGCTCATGAATCCAGAGATATTATTGGATGTACCAAGACTTGAAAAACTAAAAGCAAGTCTACCAGCGGATGTTCAGCCGATTGCTGAACAGTTGGTTGGCACGGTTAAAGGGATATTCAGTGAAGCCATTACGACAACTTTCTTTGTGGCCGCTTGTATCATGGTTGTGGGCGTGATTGTTGCAGTATTTTTACGTGCGATTCCACTTGTCTCTGCAAATGACCCTTCACCTGCAAAACAACAAACTAAGAAGTAATAGGATAATCAGGTGTAGCCTTACGGAGTTGTTCCGGTAAGGCTACTTTTTTTGACCATATCGACATGATTTCGGACAGAATGAGCACGCAATCTGCCAAGGTACGCAGGAGGTATTGAATAACGAACATTCTAGACGTAAAATAACTTTAGTATTCAGAAAGTTTAAAAGATTGACCTGCCAATGGTTACTAAAAGGAGGAGTTACACATGGGTGAATTACGCCAAGTAAACAAAGAGGATTTTAATAATGAAGTATTGAACAGTGAGGTGCCAGTTGTAATCGACTTTACAACAGACGGATGTGGACCTTGTGAATTGCTTGTACCAATTCTGAAGGACATTGATGAAAAGTTTGGTGAGCAAGTAAAAATTATTCAGCACAATGTCGACTTTGATGATTTGATGAATGAAGCAAACGAGCATATCAAAACATATGACGTCATGGGCTTCCCGACAATTGTCATCGTAAAAGACGGAAAGTCTGTTGATAGTATTCTAGGAATTTACGATCCTGAGGAAATTGAACGTAGAGTCCAACAAGTACTGTAACGGAAAATGTACTTCCAAGCGAAAGGGCGTGAACCATCTTGGTGACGGCAACGCAAAAAAGTGTAAAGCGAGATATCCGACGTCAACAGGAGAGTGGCATGTGGAAATCCTATGTCCGTCTCCTGTTTAAAACCAAGCTACCATGGTTCTGGTTAGGATTTCTCACGTTTCTCAATATAGCGGATATTACCTTAGGTCTTCTACTACCAGCCTATACTTCGCAAGTTGCTTCGGGGGTTATTACTTCCACGGTGATTACAGGTGTAGTCGTAGTTATTGTTGTACGTGTAGTATTTTCAGGGATTATCCGTTACATCGCAAAAATTACTTCGTATAAGATTGATATCCGGTATCGGAAGCTGATCTGGAATCGCCTGATGCGGTCACCAATCAAATTGTATGACGATGTTAAACCTAGTGAGATGGTAAGTCGTACAGTGAATGATACTTCTCAAATCAGTGCAGTCATATCCGGATTACTCCCAGCACTGGTGGGTATGGTGTATGGAACAATTTACATCGCCAAAGTTCTTTATGGCTACGATTGGCGCCTAAGTGCCGGTTTGGTGTTATACACGCCGGTTTATGTATTATCCATCATATATTACGGAAAATGGAACTATCGGACACACAAATACACACAAAATCGTCTTGCCGGATTGACACAATTTCTTTCGGAATTACTTGTGAGTATCCCGTTGATCAAATCATTCGCGAATGAGCGAAAAGAAACGGAACGCGGAAAAGATAACATCCAACTTTACTATAAAGCAAACATGAAGCGTTCGTTGATTGCCTGGGTGAATACACCACTTACAAGCATCCTGAACCTAGTGATGGAATTGTTCGTGATTGTGTTTGGGATTTACTTGGTTACTCAAGGGACTATCACAATTCAGATCTGGATTGCCTTCTTTATGTACGTAGGGATGTATTTCGGAATGTTAGAAACGTTCGGCTTGATGTATACGCAAATTAAACAAAGTCAAGGAGCGACATCACGGATTGCCCATCTGGTTGAAAATGATCTGGAACAATACCACCGTGAACAGGAAGTACACAGCAACCAACTCGATCTTGAATTCGAGAAAGTGACGTTTGCATATGGAGACAAACTTGTTCTTGATGAAGTCTCATTTACGGTCCCTTACGGAAAGGTAACTGCCATTGTTGGTCCGAGTGGTGGAGGAAAGTCAACAATCTTGGCGCTCCTTCAACAGTTGTACCATCCAAATGGGGGACAGATTAGTTTCGGTGGAACCCCGATTGAGAAATTCCATTTAGATAGTTGGCGTAATCTATTCAGCTATGTAGCACAAGATAGTCCGCTCTTTGCTGGGACGATCCGGGAAAACATCATATACGGACTTGAACGTGAAGTATCTGAGTCAGAACTCGTCAATGCTGCAGAAAATGCCAATATCTTAACCTTCATTAACGAACAGCCGGATAAGTTTGATGCGTCTGTAGGTGAAGGTGGGTCTAGTCTCTCTGGTGGTCAACGTCAGCGCATCGCAATCGCAAGGGCGTTCTTAAGGAACTCTGACTTCTTGCTACTTGATGAGGCAATGGCAAGTCTTGATGTTCAATCTGAAAAAGCGGTTCAGGCAGCTATGAGCGTCTTGATGGAAGGTAGAACAGCGATTGTTGTTGCCCACGATTTGTCAATCATCCGCAATGCAGACCAAATCATTCTATTGAATGAGGGGAAAGTGGAAACAACAGGAACTCATGATGAAGTTCTGAAAGAAAGCGAACTATATAGACAGTTTGTCGAGTTTTTGAATAACACTACTGAGGGCTGATGACTGCTTGTAGAAGGAACGGGGGAATCAGCAATGAATGATCAGAAACGCAGAAGCTCTTGGGGGGAATTCTTCCATCTTATAAAGACATCAAAACTGCCTTGGCATCTATACTTTTTCCAAATAGTGTCTTCCCTTGCGACGACAACGATATTGCTCAGTATGCCACTTGTCATCCAGCAAATTATGGAAGGAAACATTTTTGATAAAGAGATTGTTATGAAATACGTATACATGAATATTGGTAGCGTAGCACTTTTGACAATCTCATCTTTCTTTGTTTACATGACGAGCCCGATTACCAAAAGGAATATCCAGCGAGTCATATGGCCAAAACTGATTCGTTTGCCTATGAAAGAGTACAGAGACAACAAATCTTTAAATATGATCAGTAGGGTAACTCTTGATCCATCCTATATTGACAGCTCGATTTCTGATTTTACGAGTCTTTTCAATACGACTTATAGCTTGGTCGGTTCATTTGTCATCATGTATGGGATGAATGTCAAATTGACATTGGCTCTCTTACCTGTAATACCTTATATCGTCATTGTATCGATTGTTGTAGGGCATTTCACACAAAGAACACAGCATGGAGTTCAAAATCAATTGTCCAATATGACTGCGTTTTTTGCAGAGCGACTTCCTAAAATTAGGCTTATCAAAACATTCAGCAAAGAGGATTTTGAGTTTGAAAAATCGAGCCGAGTTATTGAAAACCAATATACAGCAGATAAAAAACGTGCATTTGTTGACCTCTTTGCAGAACCGCTCATGCAAAGTGTTCAGGCGATTGTAGTTGGTACGGTTCTTGTCTATGGCGGGTATTTGGTTTCTAAAGGGGATATGAAAGTAAGCCAAGTCATTTCGTTCTACTTGTATGTACAGTTCATCCACAACAACGTATTACGGTATGGACTTTTCTGGCAGACGCTGAAACAGGCAAAAGGAGCGTCAGCAGAAATCGCCAAAATTCAAGAAGCAGGTGAAGAAAAGTTAGAGCGGACGTATACGTTTAGAGAAAAGGCGACCCAGCCAAATGCGGATTTAACGTTAGAGAATGTTTCGTTCAGTTATGACCAGCGCCTCGCATTGAACAATGTTAACTTGACGATCCCTAAAGGGAAACTAACAGCCATTGTTGGGCCAAGTGGTGGAGGTAAATCTACTATTTTTGCAATGCTCGAAAGGTTGTATGAACCAAATGTTGGTCGAGTACTAATTGGGACCACACCAGCTGAAAAGGTTCACTTAGATGAATGGCGATCTGGTATTGCCTATGTATCTCAAAATGCACCGTTACTTTCAGGTACGATTCGGGAAAATATTTTATACGGGATTCATGAAGATGTAAGTGATGACATTGTGTGGCTTGCTGCACGACACGCTTCCGCAGAAGAGTTCATCCGTGAATTTCCTGAAGGGTTGGATAAAGACGTCGGTGAGTTCGGGACAAAACTTTCAGGCGGTCAACGTCAGCGAATTGCGATCGCCCGAGCATTTGTAATGGATCCAGAGTATTTACTTTTGGATGAAGCCATGGCAAGTTTGGATGCCCAAAGTGAACACGAGATCAATCGCGCTCTTCGTTTACTAATGCATGGCAGAACAACTGCACTGATTAGCCATAATTTACGGACGATGAAACAGATGGATCACATCATTGTTGTTAACAATGGACACGTCGAAGCATCAGGCACACATGAGGAATTGAAAAGAACGAACGAATTATATGGGGATTTGATCGAGATTCAAAATGAGAAAAACGAGCTGCTATCATTTACTTAAATGATTTGCAGAAAAAACTAAAGGGGTGCTTTACATGGAAGCGATAAAAAAAGCTTTTCTAGTCTTAATGATGATGATAGTGGCGGGAGCATTAGCAGCTTGTGGAGGAGATGCGACTAAGGACGAATCAGCAAAACCTGATACAGAGGCGACGGACTCTGATACGACGGATTCTGGAGCAGAAGCAAGCGCAGAGGACGTAGAACCAACAGATCCAAATTTCGATCGAATTCTAGACTTGCTCAAAGATGCAGGAGTAGAAGTTGGCGAGAAAACAACTGGATATGCTGATATCGCTGGGGCTACACAGGTTATGAACGTTGTTATAAATGGGGAAGATATGCTTCCTTTCCAAGTTTACATGATGGATCCGGACAGTGAAAACTTGAAATCAGCAAAAGAAAAAGGCGAAGTGACAATGGAATTCGAAGGTCAAGAGGGACAAATCCCAATGGAAGTAAAAGATGATTTTCTTTACTTTATCGCTGATGGACATCCCGATCGTGACAAAATATATGATGTGATGGTAAACGACTTCAGTCAAAAATAATAAGGTTTTTCGCCGGCATAGCCCCTGCAATTATGCTATGTCGGCTCTTTTATTAGCAACGATAGAAATGGAGGAACGATAATGAGCATACCTAAATCGGCAGATGCTATTAAGAATAATTTACACGTGCATGTACTTGAAAGCAAAAACTTTAAAACAATTACTGTTGAACTGAAATTCCAAACCTTATTAGATCGTGCGACAATTACCGAGAGAACTCTATTACCTGGAGTTTTACGAGCAGGTAGTAAGCTGTATCCAACGGCTGGCGCGATGCAGAACGAGCTGGATGATTTATATGGGGCATCGCTTCAACTCTATCAAAGTGTTACAGGGAACAGTCACATTCTAACGGTTCAAATGGAATTCGCCAACGAACGATTTATTGAAAACGAAAATAACCTCGCTGAGAATGTGATCGGATTTATCAACGAATTCTTGTTCAATCCGAAGACCAGTCAAAACGGTTTTGATAAAACTACCGTTGGTCAAGAAAAAGAAAAGTTAAGAAAAAATCTTGAAGCGAGTAAAGATGACAAAACCTCTTATGCGGATGAGCGTTTGATGGATGAGATGGCTCTTGGTGAAAGGTATGCTGTACACCCGAACGGCTATTTGGAAGATATCGATACAATTACAGAACAACGACTTCTGTCCTCTTACAAAACACTTTTGTCGACTGCGAGAATTGACGTTTTCGTAGCAGGGGATGTAAATCCAGAAATAACTAAAGAATTAATTGAGACGGTGTTGACTGGAGTGCCTGCCGGAAGTGATTTGCGTTTGGAAGAAGGAGCTGCGTTACCAAGTGAAGTAAAGTCAGTTGAATCTTCAAAAATCATTCGTGAAATAGATGAGATCCAACAAGCTAAATTACACATCGGGTATCGTACTCAAACCCTCTTTACAGATACTGATTTTGAGGCGCTAATGGTTGGAAGCATGATTCTCGGAGGACATGCAAGCTCATTGCTATTTAAGACAGTTCGGGAACAGCATAGTTTAGCCTATTATGTGGGAGCGGATTTAGATCTATATAGTGACAAACTAATAATTTTCTGTGGAATTGCTCCAAAAGATTATGAAAAAACTGTAGAAATTATCGACGAGCAAGTGGCGATCTTGCAGGCAGGGACCTTCCCGGAGGACGTTCTTGAAGATACGAAAGCAATGATAGTGGGTAGTTATCAACAGGCATTGGACAGTATCGGTGGAATTATTGCAACAGAATACCAAAAGATACTAACGGGGACATCGAAAACACCTCAAGATATGATCGAAAAGTTCCAATCAATAACTCGGCAAGATATTCAAAAAGCGACTAGTAAACTAGAACGTGACACAACGTTCATTTTAACAAGTGAGGAGGGATATTAATGGAGAAGTTGGATTTTGCAACAATTGATGAATTGGTCTATACAGAACAATTACCGAACGGACTGAATGTTATCCTGATCCCTAAAAGGACGGTCAGCAAAACGTTTGGTATTTTTACAACAGATTTCGGGGCTGCAGATTTAGAATTTATTCCGTTTAATGAAACAGAGTCTGTAAAAATTCCGGCGGGGACTGCCCATTATTTAGAGCATAAGCTTTTTGATAAGGGTGACCATGACGTTTACGCGGACTTTGGTAAACTTGGTACTGATGCTAATGCGTATACTAATGACTCCGAGACCTCTTATTATTTCACAACAGTTGGGAACGAGGTCGAAAATGTAGAATTGCTTTTGAATTTTGTTCAAGATCCTTATCTGACAGATGAGACGGTGAACAAAGAAAAAGGGATTATTAGTCAAGAATTTCAAATGTATGCAGACATGCCTGATCAGCGCATCTACTTAGCTGTACAGGAAGCCTTGTTTGAGAAACATCCTGTTCGCAATGAGGTCCTTGGAACGCTCGATTCGATTAATAACATGACCAAAGAACAACTATTAACTGCGTATGAGACATTCTATCATCCAACGAATATGACATTAGCTGTTGCAGGCAACTTTGATAGTGAGGAAATGATGTCTGCAATCCGCGCCAATCAGGAACAGAAACAATTCCCTAAAATAGGACCATTTACTCGAGTGTATGCTGAAGAGCGAAACGAAGCGCTTGCATCAGAGCTTATTCTTCGTATGAATGTAAGTGTTCCAAGATTGATGGTTGGGATTAAGGATTATGGCGGTGAAATCGAGGCTGAAGAACTTGGGCTACGCAAACTTTTGACGAATATGACGCTGGACTATTTTTATAGCCGCAGCGGTCAATTTTATCAGGAATTAGTAGGGGAGGAGTTAATAGATTCATCTTTTCTATACACGTCTGTGATCGATAAGACTTTTGGTTTCTCGATGATCGGCAGTAACTCGGATCACCCTGAACAGCTTGCTGCAAAAATTAAGAAGCAGTTGCATTCCTTATCAATATTCGAACTAGAAGATCAGCAGTTCGAACGGTTGAAAAAACGGACAATTGGAAAGACATTAAGACGGATGAACTCTATAGAAAACAATGCACAAGGCATGATCTGGAATCGCAATCGAGGGTTGTCCTACTTTGAAACAATCCCGGCCATCCAGCAGCTGACACTCAACGATTGGAAATCATTCCTCTTTTCATGGATCGACGAAGAGCGCTTGACAGTTTGCACCATCATGCCAGAATAACCGAAACTTTTCTTCCGTAAAGGGAGAAGAGTTTTTTTACTTGCATGATTTCGCCGATTCCTTGAATTATGGTATAATTCGAACAACATTAGTTGACAAGGTGATGAATACATGGGTATTCTTTCGGGAATTTTTTTAACCATTACAATTTTTACAGGGCTCTTTCTAGCGCAATCAGCAGTAGGCATTCACCCGTTCAAATCGATAGTGAAAGTAATCCTCTCTGTAATCGCCGTAGTTATTGTTTTCGAAGCGCTTCAATTTTTTACAGGGTCGGACCTTGACCCGGGCATCGTCTCGATCCTTTTACTACCTTCTTTCGTATGGTTCGTGCGCATGCCGATCCTCCAAGCGTGTTTTACGATTCTACTTGGATGGACTTATCAGATAGCAGTTGTCTGTGTGATTCAACGAAATCTTTTTGAACTAGCAATTACACAGGCTAAATTAGAATCGGATTCCTTCATCCTGTTCATGATAGAACTGTTTATATTCATGAATAATTTACTAATTATTTTATGGGTTGTGCGTTTGAAGCCGATTTTGCTTCCAACTGAGGTGTTTAGAAAAACTGAATCAAATGATAAACCCAAATATATGCATCGGACCACTTTATTAATTAGTGCAATTTTGCTTATTGTATTGGGGATCTTTTTCCAATATACGTATAATGACCGTCAATTTTTCACTCCGGCTTACCGACTTTTCATCACAAGCTGGTCGCTGTTACTTCTAGCAATTATATTGGTTTATTTAAAAACTTCACTTCGGCAAAAGCTGGCACAAGAAAAATTCTACCTAGACCAACAATACCAGCAAGATATGCTTTCATTCTTTACGGTAATTCGCTCTCAACGCCATGATTTTAACTTTCACTTAACGTCGATATACGGGCTATTAAAAAAGAGAGAGTATGATGAAGCGACCACGTATATTGGTCAAGTCGTTCAGCAAGTTCAGGATGTCAATGAATTGCTTCCTCTAGAACACCCTGCAATGAGCGCACTGCTAAACACGCAAGGTGAACTGGCTAAGCAAAAAGGAATAAAAATCCACTATTCGATATTTGATGATTTACGTGGAATTCCGGTTTCAGTGTATGATGTCAATAAAATTCTTGGGAATCTCATTCAAAATGCAATGGAAGAACTTGAATTACTACCAGTTATAGAGCGTAAACTACATGTTGAAATCACAAAAGAAAAAAGGCATTACGTGATTCGTATTAGTAATCGAACAACAGCTGACAACCAACGTATCATGAACATGTTCCAATCCGGATTTTCAACAAAAAGTTCACACGAAGGAATTGGACTTGCAAGCGTTGAAAAAATCGTGACTGCGAACTTTGGGGTGATTTACCCTGAATTGAATGAAGAATGGTTGACCATTCACGTAAGAATACCCGAAGACACAGAAAATTATTAAAGCGATTCAGGGGGGATAGTATGCAAATCCGAACAGTGATTGTGGATGATGACCAGCAAGCGATTGATTTACTAACTGCTGATCTCAAATCTTTTCCTTTCATTTCACTGATTAATACTGTAAATAGCGGGAAATCAGCATTGGAATTTTTACGATCCGAGAAAGTGGACTTATTATTTTTAGACATTGAAATTGGGGATATAACTGGTTTGGAATTAGCTGGACATATTCAGTCGGTATATCCTCACATTGAAATTATTTTTGTCACGGGTCATGCGGGATTTGCGCTCGATGGCTATGACTACCGACCCCTCGATTTTCTTATCAAACCCATCAACTTTTTTAGGTTAGAGAAAACAATGGCTGCTGTTCAAAAGTCTTTTCAAGAACCACAGAAATTCGGTATCCCGAATCATAAGATCGGTATGAAAGTTTCAGGTGGAATTCGTATTGTAAATGTAGGGGATATTTTATATATCGAAAAAGGTGGACGAAAGATATCAATTGTCACTTCGCATGATTCGTTTATATCTGGAGATTCCATGAAAGAAATCGAAACGATGTTCGAGCAATATGGTTTTTATCGAGCACACCAGTCTTTCATAGTACCGTTACATCATATTATTTCGGTTCAGTCGGATTCCACAGCTCGTTCTTATACAATTGAGCTTACGAATGGACAGCAAATTCCATTGAGTCGAAACAAATATAGTGAACTTCAAACTTTGCTGGAAGCAGAGGGAATCCAAATTGTTTAAAGAGGAGCAGATTGCTATTAAAAGCATCTGCTCCTCTTGTTTTAGTTAGTTATCTGAATTATTATTAAAATTGAATCTCAAATTGAGGAGGATGTTGATGACTAGTCAATTCAATGTTGAAAGTCTTATCGATCATGTGCAGTCAGTGCGAAGAAATACATTAGGTGATTTACTACTTCGAACGAGTGAACGATTTCCTACAAAGCTTGCACTTGCTTTTAAAAGCCAACGCCTCACTTATAAAGAGTTGGATTCATTAGTGAATCGAACAGCACATGGACTATTGTCGAATGGCATAAAGAAAGGTGACTTTGTCACTGTTATGTCTAGAAACAGTTTAGATTTTGTAGTCCTAAACTTTGCTTTGGCTCGCATCGGATCGATAATGGTACCCATCAATTATATGCTAACCAAAGACGAGATTAGTTACATTGTTGAACATGCCCGAATTCATGCAGTGTTTGCTTCAAATGAATTCACAGCAATTATGGACCAATCATTGGTACGTCACGAAGTTGAGAAAAAAGTAATCATTGGACAGTCAGATGAATACGCACCTGACGAATGGGTTTCTATCAACAGCATTCGCAAGGAACAATCCTCCGCTCTCCCGGAGATTCAAATCGAAGATGATGATGTTGCACAAGTGTTGTATACAAGTGGTACTGAGTCGCGTCCTAAAGGTGTGATGCTCAGCCATAAAAGTTTAATTAGTGAATATGTTAGTAGCATTATCGACGGAAAAATGAGCGCAGAAGATATCGTCATACATGCGCTACCCCTGTACCACAGTGCGCAATTGCACGTCTTCCTTGGACCGAGTGTTTACTTGGGTTCAACTGGAGTTATTTTGGAATTTCCATCACCCGAGACAATCTTACAAACAATCGAAGAGGAACGCGCTTCGTTGTTGTTCTGTCCTCCTACTGTGTGGATTGCTCTTCTTCGTCATGCGGATTTCGATAGAAGGGATTTGTCTTCTCTGAAGAAGTGTTACTATGGCGCTGCCATTATGCCGATGGAAATCCTAAAAGAATTAAAAGAACGTTTACCAGGTGCATCACTTTGGAATTTTTATGGTCAAACGGAAGTCGCGCCTCTCGCGACTGCACTGCAGCCTGAAGACCAACTAAGAAAACTCGGATCAGCAGGATTGCCGAGTTTGAATGTGCAAACAAGGATTGTAAATGATCAGGATGAGGAAGTTCCACGGGGACAACTTGGTGAAATCGTCCACAGATCCCCTCATGCGATGAAAGGTTATTTGCATGATGCAGAAAAAACAGCTGAAGCTTTTCGTGGAGGTTGGTTTCATACTGGTGATTTGGGAATCATGGATGAAGAAGGCTATTTAACTATCGTGGACCGGAAAAAAGATATGATCAATACGGGTGGAGTCAACGTTTCCAGTAGGGAAGTCGAGGAAGTCATTTATGAAATGGAAGGCGTGTCTGAAGTGGCGGTCATTAGTATTCCAGATTCTTATTGGATTGAAGCAGTTACTGCAATAATCGTTCCAAAAGCAGGTACAAAAATTCAGGAAGACGACGTCATTGAGTTCTGCAAAAAACGATTGTCATCATTTAAAATACCGAAGTATGTAGAATTCGTAAATGAGCTACCAAAGAATCCAAGTGGAAAAGTTTTGAAACGCACGTTACGAACAGACTATACGAAAAAAAAGGGTAAATAAATCTGTCCGTTGTTAGGAGTCTTTTTCTGTTTCAAAGTACAAATGCGCATGTAGATTGCACCCTGGATTGAAGTTGAGATGACAGTTAGGACAGTTGGATTGGCAGTGTAAATACTGTTCGATGGTTAGTTCATGTCCGCAGCCGCCACACAAAACGGCTATTTCGTAAAAAGTATTTTTGGGCCACGGCTTTGGTTGACCACATCCACATTGTGCATGACATTCATAACAGGGGAAATACTGATTGCAGCAATAAAATTTAATGGCGATACGATCGATTTCTTTATGATAATGCGCACATCTCGTTTCAGAATCGACTTGGATTCCAAGAACATTTTGTCCATGAATATACACTAAACTTTCAACTCCTTTCTCTTTATTGTAAGCTAAAATATGAATGTGAACAAAAAGCGCGAATTTAAGTGGATTCAAGACATTATGATGCATACTACAACACATTTTGTGGTATACACAAGTAGGAAGGAGGGATTGCTGAATGACATTTGTCCATATTGGCGTGTTTTTACTCGCCGTATCGTTCGCGATCTTCGCAATTTATTTATGTATTGTACTATCACGAATTTCCGGACTGCTGACGACTGTCGGGAGTACTGCGAACCGAATGGCAGACCAAGCCGAGGTCTCCATTAAAGAATTAGAGCTGACAATTGTCGAGGCGAGAACTTCGGCAACTGATGTACAAATGAAATTAGATGCTTTAAACAGCGTTGCAGAAACTGCGAAAAACCTTGGAGATACTGCGTACACAGCTTCACAAAGTGTACATGGGATGGTTAAGACCTATGCTAAGCAACCGGATTTACCGGGTACTAAGCCTTTTGTTGGGCTTATTCAGTTAGCAGAGTTTGGTTCAAGCCTTTTCTCTACATGGAAGAAAGCTGAAAATGTAACGAAATGATGGAGGGATGAAGATGAGTTTAACCGGAATTGGAGTACTTCTAATAGGAGTCGCCTTTCTCATTCTTGCGATTTACATAGCGCGAGTGTTGAATGGTGTTGCAGGCACACTCGGGGGAGTGAACAAAACGCTCGAACAAGTGCCAGACCAACTGGAAGGAATATTGGGTGAAACAGGACAGCTGATACGTCATTCAAATGATACTTTGTCTGATGTGAATGAGAAATTGGGCAACTTGACTCCGATGTTTGAAGTAGTTGGTGATGTTGGAAATACGACTCGCAATTTAACTGCTTCACTTCATAACGTGACAGATGCTGGTAAGCGTAAAGTGGACGGTTTGGACGAGAGCACTCGTAACAAATCGATTGGTGGCCTTTATGGAACAGTAGCTCTAGGTTATTTTGCAGTACGTAAGAGCGTAGCGATTAAAAAATCGTCAAGCTATCCACGACCAGGAACTTTACTCGGTGATGGGGAGCAACGTGCAAATGACATACATCGGATGAAAGCAGAAGCAGCAGCTGCTGCAAAATCTGGTAAGTATGTGAAAGAGGATTTATAAGAGTTTGGGGAAACGCTGGCAGTTGCCGGCGTTTTTGTTTGGAGAAATTTGATAAAGGCGAGCATCCCAAACTCATATCAAAGCAGAAATAAAAAGCCGGTGCATCTCTGCACCGGCTTCAACTTATTTTTTAAGAAGTTCCACTTCTGTCTTCATCTCTTTTTTGTTTTGTTGAAGATAGAACAGAAATGATAGGAAACCATACAACCCTTGATACCTTTTACGTCGAGTTAAGTTTGCTGCATCTCCGGTATTCTCTTTCAACGTTTTCGATTTACTTAACGCACTTTGTGTAAGAGAACGAGCAGCCTCTCCAGTATCTCCAACAATCTTGAAAAGAGGAGTAATTTCATTTACTTGCTGGTTCACGTTACCAATTGTTTCGTTACTCGTATTCAATACGATCTGAGCTTGTCCCGTCACATCATCCATTACATTGGGCAACTTTTCAGTTGTCTGTTTCAAGTTCTCCATAACGTCTCCAAGGTTCTTGAGAGGCTTGATCAGAATCACGACTAAAACTGCAAAGGCGATTCCGATGACCAATACACCGATACCCATCCAATCCATCTACATCACCTCTAAGTTAGTTTTTCTGTTTCGGTTCAGGCAATCTCTTTTGGGGAGAGGGGAGTAAGTCCAGTCTCTCTTTTTTACGTTTGTTCTGTTTTGGGAAATCAGAAGCGTTTGTTTGTTTTGCTTTTTCTCGCTTAGCTCGGAAATAGATACTGGCAGCGATTCCTGTAATGGTATTCGCTTTCTGCATCAGATCTTTGTACTTTGGATCAGGATTACTGATCTGTTCAGACAGTGATTGAAATGACTTATTCATATGTACCGTTGAATCGTCCAATTTTTCAGCTGTCTTTGAAACGCTGTTCAATGATTGCAGTTTACGTTCTACATCTTCTGTTATGCGGTTCGTATTCGCAAGTAGTTCGTTTGCTTGATTGGTAATCCCGTTTAACTTGCCTTGCATTGTTGTTAGTGTTTCTGATACTTCATTCATCGTCGCTTTAGCGCTTTTTAATGTAATGATAACGAATATTGCGATGAGAAGAAGTGATAGTGCGGCAATCGCTGCACTTACATACAAAAGAATTTCCATTCCACAACCCACTCCATTCTGACTGTCGTCTGCTACTTAACCCACATACCTAGTTGTACCACTATTCCATTGTGCATAAACACTCCAGGACATGCAAGTTCAACTATAGTAGAAAGCCATTGCGATCAACATCATAATAAAAATCGGGATTCCAGTTAGGAAAAGGACTCTTGGGCTCTTGGAAAACACTTCTGAAGGAGAGCGCAAGGACTCCAAGTCTTCATTTCTTTGCTTGAAAGAAAATACTTTCCTCATACTACTATTAAAAAAATCAAATGATCCTGTTCGGAAGATGTAGATAATTCCTCCTACAAACAGCAATAGCCCCCCAACATAGAATGAGGAATTGATGTATGCCAACAACGACATCCCTTCTTTTGAAAGAAAAGATAGAATGAAAATAACAAATTGACCGAATAAAAACAACAGCGTGATTTTTTTCAAATTTCTAACCTCTTTTTCTGAATCTTGTACGTAATCACTATGTATAATACAATACTATTACAACTTTTACAAAGAGAAAACATAGGAGAAACCGCTTACCGGCACAATTTATAGGCAATTCACATTCATCGATTGGTTGTGTCTAGTAAAATTTCTTTCAAAAACACTTTGACTTCAGAGAATTTAATTGTATAATGAAATAGTGTTAATTCTTCAGACAATTATAAAAAAGGGGGGCTATACCTTGAAGAACACAAAATGGTTGTTACTAATGGCAATGACATTAGTACTAAGTATCTTCCTTGCTGCTTGTGGCGGTGCGGAAGAAAAAGAAGAAGACGCTTCAAAAGATGGTGGTAAAGATGAAAGTGCAACTGAAACACCTAAAAAAGAAGACGGTGAGCCAGACGCTGAGCAGATTTTGAACTTAGCTGAATCTGCTGCAATCCCTTCTGTTGACTCTGCAATCGTTGAAGATGCAGTAGGATTCAACGTATTGAATAACGTAAACGAAGGTCTTTACCGTTTAGACCAGGAGAACAAGGCTATTCCAGCAATGGCTTCTGAAGAAGCAACTGAAAGTGAAGATGGACTTACTTATACGTTCAAACTTCGCGATGCAAAATGGTCAGATGGAACACCAGTAACTGCTGACGATTTCGTATTTGCTTGGCAGCGTGCAATCGATCCAGCAACTGGATCACCTTACGGACCATTCATGATGTCTGGTACTGTTAAGAACGCTACAGCAATCAGTGAAGGTAAAATGGATAAGAAAGAACTTGGAATCGTAGCGAAAGATGAAAAGACTTTGGAAGTAACGCTTGAGCGTCCAGTTCCATATTTCCTTTCATTGATGTCTTTCGGAACTTTCTACCCACAAAAAGAAGAATTTGTTACATCTAAAGGCGATGCATACGCAACAAACTCTGATAACCTTCTTTATAACGGACCATTCACACTAACTGATTGGGACGGTACTGGCGGTAGCTGGTCTTATAAAAAGAACGATGAGTATTGGGATGCTGAAAACGTAAAACTTACACAAATCAATGTAAACGTTGTTCAAGACTCAGCAACTGCTGTTAAACTTTACAAAGATGGAAAGCTTGACCGTGCTGGAGTATCTGGCGACTTGGCAATGCAATATTCAACAGATCCAGAAGCTGTCCTTCAACCGGAAACTTCTGTATTCTATATGAAGTTCAACCAGAAGAAACTTAAAAAAGAAGAAACACCACTTGCTAACGTTAATATCCGTAAAGCAATCGCAAAATCATTCCAAAAAGATGACCTTGCAGATGTCGTTTTAGCTAACGGTTCACTCCCTGCAAACTTCCTAGTACCAAAAGACTTTGCTTTTGACGAAAATCAAAAAGATTTCCGCGATCTCAGTGGCGATCACTTGACTTACAACGTAGAAGAAGCTAAGGAATTCTGGGAAAAAGGATTGAAAGAGCTTGGAGTAGATTCACTTGAACTTGAAATCCTAGGTGGAGATACTGATCTTTCTAAGAAAATGGACGAGTACTTCAAGTCTCAGCTCGAAACAAATCTAGAAGGTTTGACTATCAAACTTAAAGAAGTTCCATTTGCAGTTCGTCTTGAGTTGGACGATTCGCAAGATTATGATATTCAAATTTCTGGTTGGGGACCAGACTTCCAAGACCCTATCTCATTCCTTGACTTGTTCGTTACAGATGGTACAAACAACTTAATGTCTTACTCTAACCCTGAGTATGACAAGTTGATTGCTGATTCTAAAGCAGAACTTGCATTGAAGCCACAAGAACGTTATGAAGCATTTGCAAAAGCTGAGAAAATTCTTTTAGAAGATGATGCAGCAATTGCTCCGATTTATCAACGTGGATTGATTTTCCTTGAAAAACCACACTTCAAAGGTTTAGTAAGTCACCCATTCGGTGCTGACTACAGCTACAAGTGGGCTTATATTTCAGGTAAAGAGTAAACGTTAGATAGCTGAATAACGGGAGTATATGGTGAGTATTCACCATATGCTCTCTTTTTAATAATATCGAGTATTGCGAATGTTTTGTAAGTGCTTTCATTTTGAAAACAAACCGTCAATTGGTTTCACATAGAGTAGTGGTACATAGATCTGGAGGTGCACTATGGTTAAATATATTGGAAAACGAATAATTTATATGTTCATCACAATGTTTCTCATTGCGACTGCTACATTTTTCTTAATGCAAACGTTACCGGGTTCACCCATTCAGTCATACAGCAAATTGAATGATACGCAAAAAGCAATTGTTGAAAAGAAATATGGAATTGATAAACCGAAACCTGTTCAGTATGCAATCTATATGAAGAACTTGGCAAAAGGTGACTTAGGAACATCATTTGCGTTCAAAGGAAAAAGCGTAAATGATCTACTTGCTTCACGTATGAAACCATCCTTTATACTGGGAATCCAAGCAATGGTCTTCGGAACGATAGTTGGGATATTGCTCGGTATGATTGCAGCACTGAAACAAAATACTTTCTGGGATTATGGAAGTACCTTTTTTGCCATATTAGGAATTTCGATTCCTTCATTCGTATTTGCAACACTTCTTCAGTATTACATTGCGTCACAATGGCACCTTCTACCGGTCGGACTGTGGAATGACGGTTGGAAATCTAGTATCCTTCCATCTCTCGCATTGGCGATGGGACCTTTGGCATTATCTGCACGTTTCATCCGAACAGAAATGATTGAAGTTATGGGATCAGACTACATTACACTTGCAAAAGCCAAAGGGGCAAATGGTTTTGAAATTGCATTTAAGCATGCATTCCGAAATGCATTGATTCCTTTGATTACTGTTTTAGGTCCGGTAGCAGCTGGTCTAGTAACAGGTTCACTTGTAGTAGAGCAAATATTTGCAATCCCTGGAATCGGTGAGCAGTTTGTTTCTTCTATTATGGTGAATGACTTTGCAACAATTATGGGTACGACATTATTCTTCTCAGCATTCCTAATTGTTGTCATCTTTATTGTGGATATTTTATATGGTGTCATTGACCCTCGTATCCGCGTGGCTGGAGGGAAAGCATAATGAAAAAAGATATCGAACAGCTGCCTCAAGACAAATTCGAACGGATCGAAATCGATAGCACGAAAGCTGAACGTATAGAGAAACCAAGCTTAAGTTTCTGGCAAGATGCTTGGTTACGTCTTCGTAAAAACAAAGCAGCTATCATTAGTATGGTTGTACTTGTTTTGGTGGTTATCATGGCACTAATTGGACCTCATTTGAACGGTCATGACGGAGCTACTCAAAACTTAAGACACGCCAACCTGCCTCCTAAAATGCCGGGTATTGAAAAACTTGGAATTATGGATGGGGTTGGGAACTTAAGCGGTGAAAAAGTAGATTTGTATGCTATGAAAAAAGTTGATGAGTACTATTGGTTCGGAACAGACGGTTTAGGTCGTGACTTATTTACACGCCTCTGGGAAGGGACTCAAATCTCACTACTAATTGCATTCATTGCAGCTATGATTGACTTAGTTATCGGTGTTATATATGGCGGTATTTCTGGTTATTTCGGTGGACGAACAGATGATATCATGCAGCGTGTCGTAGAGATTCTGATTGGAATACCTACCCTTGTTGTTGTTATCCTCATGATTATGATCATGGACCCTGGTATAGGGGCAATCATTATCGCCATCTCAATTACAGGGTGGATTGGGATGTCCCGTATCGTACGCGCACAAATTTTAAAATATAAAAACCAAGAATTCGTTTTAGCAGCGCGCACACTTGGAACGAATGACTCGAAAATTATTGGGAAACACTTAATGCCAAACGTCTTGGGCATCATCGTGATCAATACGATGTTTACGATTCCAAATGCCATTTTCTTCGAAGCGTTTCTAAGCTTTATCGGACTTGGTTTGCAACCGCCAGCTGCTTCACTTGGTACGCTTATCAATGATGGATATAAAGTAATGGAATTCCAACCTTATGTATTGTTATTCCCTTCAATTGTAATTAGTATCCTGATGATCGCATTTAACTTAATCGGCGATGGCTTACGTGATGCACTCGATCCGAAAATGAAAGACTGATAGGAGGAAAGCGAAATGAGTAAAATATTACAAGTTAAAGATTTAGAGCTTTCCTTCCATACGTTTGCTGGTGAAGTGAAAGCGATTCGCGGAGTGAATTTCGACTTGAACAAAGGAGAGACGCTTGCGATTGTAGGGGAATCAGGGTCAGGTAAATCCGTAACTACGAAATCCATCATGCGGTTGTTGCCTGAGTCAAGCTCGGAATTCAAAAATGGTGAAATCCTATTTGATGGAAAAGATTTAACAAAGTTATCTGAGCGGGAAATGCAAAAAATCCGCGGTAAAGATATCTCGATGATCTTCCAGGATCCGATGACATCTTTGAATCCAACGATGACTATTGGTAAACAAATAATGGAACCGATTTTGAAGCACCAAAAAGTTAGCAAAGACAAAGCGCGTAAAGTTGCGATTGAATTGCTGAATATGGTTGGCATTCCAAATGCAGAAAACCGATACAAAATGTATCCTCACCAGTTTTCAGGCGGCCAACGTCAGCGTATCGTAATTGCAATTGCGCTTGCGTGTAATCCACAAATATTGATTGCTGATGAGCCAACAACTGCATTGGACGTAACGATTCAAGCTCAAATCTTGGAACTAATGAAAGATATCCAAAAGAAAATTGATACATCCATCATTTTCATAACACACGATTTGGGTGTAGTTGCAAACGTAGCAGACCGTGTGGCTGTTATGTACGGTGGAAAAATTGTTGAAATCGGTACGGTCGATGAAATTTTCTATAATCCACAACATCCATATACATGGGGGCTATTAAGTTCAATGCCTTCTATGGATCTCAATGAAGAAAAGCTATATGCAATTCCAGGGACACCACCTGATTTGCTGAATCCTCCTAAAGGGGATGCATTTGCTCTTCGTAGTGAATATGCACTGAAGATTGATATGGAACAGCCACCTCCATTTTTCCAAGTGAGCGATACGCATTATGCTGCAACTTGGTTGTTGCATCCACAAGCTCCGCAAGTAGAGCCACCTGCTGGAATCATTGAGCGTATGCGTACTTTTCCAGGTAGCAGATACTATGAAGCAACAGGAGGGCGTGCGTAATGTCTGATGTATTACTCGAAGTCAAGAATTTAAAACAATATTTCAATGAAGGTAAGCCGTCCGAAGTCCGTGCAATTGACGATATCAGCTTTGCTATCAACCGTGGTGAAACGTTTGGATTGGTTGGAGAATCTGGTTGTGGTAAGTCTACGACTGGGCGCACGATTATCCGACTTTACGATGCAACTGATGGTGAAGTACTCTTTAACGGAGTGAACGTTCAAGATAAGAAAACAAAAGCTGCAAATAAGGATTTTAACCGTAAGATGCAGATGATCTTCCAAGACCCATATGCTTCACTGAATCCACGTATGAAGGTAATGGACATTATCGCTGAAGGTATCGATGTTCATGGTCTTGCTAAATCTAAAAAAGAGCGAAGAGAAAAAGTAATTTCTTTGCTCGAAACTGTTGGGCTGAACCGAGAACACGCAGAGCGTTATCCTCACGAGTTCTCAGGTGGACAACGTCAGCGTATTGGGATTGCACGAGCACTTGCAGTGGATCCTGAATTCATCATCGCCGATGAGCCGATTTCCGCTTTGGACGTATCTATCCAAGCACAGGTCGTCAATCTACTTAAAGAGTTACAAGAAGAACGCGGACTGACGTATTTGTTCATTGCACACGATTTGTCTATGGTAAAGTACATTTCTGACCGTATTGGTGTCATGTACTTCGGAAAACTTGTTGAGATGGCATCTGCGGATGAATTGTATCGTAACCCGATGCACGCATATACGAAGTCATTACTTTCAGCAATCCCTCTTCCAGATCCAATCTACGAGCGTTCACGTGTACGAACTCCATATAATCCGAAAGATCATAACTATGGTTCTGATGAGCATGTAGAGTTCCGGGAAATCGCACCTGAACACTTCGTCCTTTGTTCCGACAAGGAATTCGAAGAAATGAAAAAGAATTACGTTCCAAAAGAATCATAATATTAAAAGCCGGACACTCTAGAAAATTAGAGTGTCCGGCTTTTTTTAGGTTAGAAAGGATTAATAAATCTTCATATAACGCTCGAGTTCCCATGGATGAACGGTGATACGGTAGCTATCCCATTCACGCTGTTTAGCTTCCTTGAAATTCGCATAAATGTGACTACCTAGCGCTTCTTGAATAACAGTATCCTCACCAAGCGCTAAAAGTGCATGATCTAGGTCGGTAGGAAGGGTTGCGATCCCTTCTTTTTGTCGTTCTGAAGCATTCATCTCATAAATATTACGATCACATGGTTTACCAGGATCGAGTTCACGTCTAATCCCATCCAGTCCTGATTTAAGAATCGCTGCCAAAGCTAAATAAGGATTTGCAACGGAATCGACGGAACGTACTTCGATTCGAGTACTTAAGCCCCTTGACGCTGGAATTCGAATAAGTGGGCTCCTGTTTTGAGCAGACCATGCGATGTAGCAAGGTGCTTCATAACCAGGAACAAGTCGTTTGTAGGAGTTGACTGTTGGATTTGTAATTGCTGTAAATCCTTCAACATGGTCAAGTACACCCGCCATGAACTGATACGCTGTTTTACTCAACTTTCTTTCGCCGCTTTCATCGAAAAATGCGTTTGCCCCATTATTAAATAGAGAAATGTTGCAGTGCATGCCTGAACCATTGACACCAAAGATTGGTTTTGGCATGAACGTTGCGTGTAGCCCGTGTTTACGAGCGATTGTTTTCACAACAAGTTTGAATGTCTGGATATTGTCACAAGCTGTTAATGCATCTGCATACTTAAAATCGATTTCGTGCTGACCAGGAGCTGCTTCGTGATGAGACGCTTCCACTTCAAATCCGAGTGCTTCCAACTCAAGTACAATATCGCGTCTGCAATTTTCACCGAGATCTAGGGGAGCAAAGTCGAAATAATCTCCATGGTCATTCAATTCCATAGTTGGTTCACCGTTACTGTCTAATTTAAATAGGAAGAATTCAGGTTCAGGCCCTAAGTTGAAGTCAGAGAACCCCATCTCTTCCATTTCAGCCAGAATTCGTTTTAAGTTTCCTCTAGGGTCACCAGGGAACGGTTCGCCGTTTGCAAGAGAGACATCACAAATGAGACGGGCTACTTTTCCAGTTCCAGATGGCCAAGGGAATACCATCCACGTATTTAAATCTGGAATTAAGTACATATCGGATTCTTCAATTCTCACAAAACCTTCGATTGATGAACCGTCAAACATCATTTTATTATCGAGCGCTTTTTCAAGCTGGCTGATGGGAATTTCAACGTTCTTAATCATTCCGAGAATATCTGTGAATTGTAGACGAACAAAATTCACATTATCTTCTACCACATATTTTCGAATGTCGTCTTTTGTTGTATTCTTCATCAGGCCACTTCCTTTTTTAAAGTTTTTCATTATCATAGGTTCATAATAATTTTTTATAATACGCAACATTGCATCCATTTACAAGAATTTTTTTCAAGTAAATTGAAATTTTTCGTTTGAAGTCGAAAACAGATGTGTTTGTTGTATGAATCAGAAGGGAATTAAATGATAGGTTGAATATTGAATGTTGAATTTGAAGGAGGGAATGTCATGAATCGTATTTTTTCAATCGTAGTTTTTGTTGGGGTTCCCGTTGTCGCACTAGGGGCGTTTTTAAATTGGTCTGACCTCATAATGTTTGCGTTGAGCTGTATTACGATCATCGGACTATCCGGTTTCATTGGCCGTGCTACAGAAAGTCTTGCGATAGTAAGTGGACCTCGAATTGGAGGGTTATTGAATGCGACATTCGGTAATGCGGTAGAATTGATTATTTCCATTTTCACGTTGAAAGCCGGTATGATCGGAATTGTTTTAGCTTCACTGACGGGGTCTGTTCTCGGGAACTTACTTCTCGTACTTGGTCTATCCTTTTTTGCAGGAGGTCTGAAGTACAAAAAGCAGAATTTCAGTCTTCATGATTCCCGTTATAACTCCGGTTTACTGATTTTTGCAGTCATTGTTGCGTTCGTCATTCCAGAAGTCTTCTCGATGACCATGAATCCCACAACGACGTTTCAACTAAGTATCGGAGTCTCTGTAATCTTAATAGCCATCTATTTGTCCGGCCTGTTTTTCAAATTGGTTACTCATCGAGGTGTATTTGCTTCAGGGGATGAGGAAGGTGAAGAGGAAGAAATACCGGAGTGGAGTAAAGGTAAGTCCATGTTGGTATTGCTTTTAAGTACAATCGCTGTTGCATTCGTTTCAGAGCAACTTGTTCATACGTTTGAAACTCTTGGCAATCAGTTTGGATGGACGGAATTATTTATCGGGGTCATTATCGTAGCGATTGTCGGAAATGCAGCTGAACACGTGTCTGCGATTACAATGGCGATGAAAAATCGTATGAATGTGTCTGTAGAAATCGCAGTTGGTTCAACATTACAAGTGGCAATGTTTGTCGCACCAGCACTTGTCCTCATTTCCATTTTGATGCCTGAACAAATGCCGCTAGTCTTTACGATTCCAGAATTGGTTTCGATGGTGACCGCTGCGCTTCTTGTCATTAGTTTATCCAATGATGGTGAATCGAATTGGTTTGAAGGACTCATTCTATTCGCAGCCTATATCATTATGGGAATTGGCTTCTTTTTATTGTAATTGTAATCTTTTCAGAAATAGAAACCCGCACACTCGATTGCGTTAGAGTGTGCGGGTTTCTATATATCATTGGATACAATCTATCATCAATACATTCTTCGGTACTGTTCAATTTCCCATGGATGGACAGTGATCCGATAGCTATCCCATTCTTTCTGCTTCACTTCTCTGAAGTTCGTATAGATATGATTGCCCAGCGCTTCTTGAATCACAGGGTCTTTGTCTAGAGCAATCAGTGCATGATCCAGATCTGTAGGCAAGGTTTCGATCCCTAACTCGCCGAGTTCACGTGCACTCATATCATAAATGTTATAGTCACATGGATCAGCTGGAGTGAGACTCTGTTCAATACCGCTTAAGCCGGCTTTTAAAATTGCGGCTAATGCCAAGTAGGGATTCGCAACTGAATCGACTGATCGCACTTCGATTCGTGTACTTAATCCTCGGGAAGCCGGAATCCGGATTGCAGGACTCCTGTTTTGTGCGGACCATGCAACGTAGCATGGAGCTTCGAAACCGGGAACTAGTCTTTTGTATGAATTGACGGTCGGATTGGTAATCGATGTAAAGCCTTTGATGTGTTTAAGAACTCCCGCCATGAACTGATATGCAGTTTCGCTTAGTTTCAGGTCTCCTTGCTCGTCGTAAAATGCATTCTCACCGTCTTTGAATAGAGAAATATTGCAATGCATACCAGAACCATTGACTCCAAAAATAGGCTTTGGCATGAAGGTTGCGTGGAAACCGTGTTCCCGTGCAATTGTTTTTACTACGAGTTTAAACGTCTGGATATTATCACAAGCTTTTAAGGCATCGGCATATTTGAAATCGATTTCGTGTTGACCAGGGGCTGACTCGTGGTGAGAAGCCTCCACTTCGAAACCAAGCTCTTCCAGTTGCAAGACGATATCCCGCCTGCAATTTTCACCGAGATCGAGAGGAGCGAAGTCAAAATAGTCACCTTGGTCATTCAAGTGCATCGTCGGATCGCCATGACGATCCAGCTTAAATAAGAAAAATTCAGGTTCCGGTCCTAAGTTGAAGTCGGTGAATCCCATGTCTTCCATCTCTTTAAGAATGCGTTTTAAATTCCCACGTGGATCACCAGGGAATGGAGTTCCGTCAGCTTGTGCTACATCACAAACAAGGCGGGCCACTTTACCGGTACCAGATGGCCAAGGAAATACCATCCATGTATCTAAATCAGGTATCAAATACATATCTGATTCTTCAACTCTTGTGAATCCTTCAATTGAAGAGCCATCAAACATCATCTTGTTATCTAAGGCTTTCTCTAGCTGTGTTACAGGTATTTCTACGCTCTTGATCATTCCGAGAATGTCAGTAATTTGGAGTCGGATGAAATTCACATTCTCGTCTTTGGCGTATTTTCGAATGTCATCTTTTGTCATCTTACTCATCAAGGCACGTCCTTTTTTAATAGTTTTTATTATCGCACTTGAATAATAACTTATAATTATACATAGTGTGACAAGCGTTTTCAAGGAAGTGACATCGGTCTTCGACATCTATTGATAGACTGTAAGATGTCTTGGTGTTTGTGTTTGGTTTTAGGAAGAGTGAAAAGGAGACCTACTGAAATGGATTTTGGGGGATAAAAAAAGAAGACCACATTACTTGCGGTCTTCCCAGTTAGCTTGAATGAATTCGTCACGACCTGATTGAGCACGGTCCGCTTCGTATGCTTCTTTTTCTTTTTTATAAAAGTCTTGGTGGTAGTCTTCAGCCACATAAAACGTTTCGGCGGGACGGATAACCGTTACGATCGGTTTTGTGAATCGGCCGCTTGCCGCCAGTTCGTTTTTAGAGTGCTCTGCAGCTAGACGTTGCTGTTCAGACGTATAAAAAATTGCAGTAGTATACGAGTGACCTCGATCTTGGAATTGACCTTCCGCATCTGTGGGGTCGATTTGTGGCCAATACAGTTCCAATAAGTCCTCAAATGGATAAACGGCAGGATCGAAAGTGATCTCAACTACTTCCAAATGTCCTGTATTGCCTTCTTTCACTTGCTCGTATGTCGGATTTTCGACTGATCCGCCCATATAACCGGAGACGACCCTATGAATTCCGTCCCATTCAGTAAATGGCTTGACCATACACCAAAAACAGCCGCCAGCAAAAATTGCTTTTTCAAGTTGTTCCATCTTGTCTACCTTCTTTCAATTGAGTCCATTCTTACATCTTAGTCGTTCACTCTTTTAGTGTCCAGTGTTCACGCGTGATATAATAGAGTTACACTATGCAACCAACGATTCAAGAGAACGTCCTGTTTTGTGACTTCACTATTGGGGGAATACAATAATGTCAGAACACTATGAAGGTCCAGTCCCAAAAAGACGGAGACGACGGAGATTGCGAAAAGGCAGAGTACTCGTCACTCTATTTTTAGTCGGGTTTGTCGTAATAGGACTTTTTTCATCATATCAATATATCGCGGGCAAAAGGATTGCTTCTAAAAACGCTATAGAGCCTGGAAGTTTTGAAGGTGATTTGCTCGATCCTTCAACGTCATCTATAGAAAACTATTTGCTACTCGGCGTCGATGATGACGGTAGCGGAAGATCCCGTACAGATACCATGATGGTCCTTTCTTGGGACAAGCAAGAAAAAACAATGAAACTTGTGTCGTTTATGCGTGATATTTATGCGGATATTCCTGGATACAAATCGTACAAGCTTAACACAGCATATTATTTAGGTGGTGTGCAAAGTGCAAAGGATACAATTACGGGTATGTTCAACATTCCTATACACCATTATGCCATTGTTGACTTTGATAACTTCGAAACCATCGCAGATACTGCATTTCCAAATGGAGTAGAAATGGATGTAAAGAAAGAAATGTCTGAGAAGATCGGTGTCACACTGATGCCTGGCGTCCAACAGTTAAATGGAAAAGAGTTGTTGGGGTATGCACGATTCCGTGCAGATGCTGAAGGCGACTTTGGACGGGTTCACCGCCAACAAGAAGTTTTGTCGGCTGTTAAAAAGCAGGCAATGACACCAGGAATGCTAGTCCGCGCACCGAAAATTGCAGGTGTGATTTCTCAAACTGTTGAAACGGATTTGACGTCTAAAGAAGAACTTTCCCGCCTAACAACCTTGTTAGTAAAGGGCGGAGCTGATATCGAAACTCTTACTGTTCCAGTAAAAGGCTCCTATTCCTTTGCTGATTACTCACATGCAGGATCGGTCATTGAAGTGAATTTGGAGCAAAACCGAGAGGCGATTCGTTCATTCATCGCAAATTGATAGAAAACCATCTTTTGAAGGAGTGGGGGATTTGGCTGGTAAGAGGGAAGTACGTGAGGATCATGAGCAGGATGATGAATATGGAATTCCTCCTAAAAACCGAATAATTCGGTTCTTGGGGGGGAAGACCACACTCTTCATATTAATTGTACTATTGCTTGTCGGATTGAACGTAATGATATTCGATAAAGTGTCATTTATTTTTTATCCGATACAGGTACTGTTTTCAACAGTAGTATTACCAATCATTTTAGCGATGATTTTATATTATTTGCTGCGTCCTCTTTTAAAATGGTTAGAAAATATAAAAATCCCTAAAGTTTGGGGCATCCTCATTATTTTCCTGACAGCTGTTGGACTCATTACATTGCTCGTATTTCTTGTTTTTCCTTTTTTGAAATTACAATTTTGGAAATTGGTCGATGAGTTTCCGACTTATTTCAATCAACTCATTCTCACACTCGATTCCTTTTTCAGTAATTCCTTATTTGCGCCATATTACAACCAGTTAGACATTAATGCGAAAGAGTTGCTGGATTCGGGTCTTGAAAATATCGGTCAGATGGTTGCTGATGCTCTTGGTGGAATTGCATCCGGTTTGACAACATTTATCTCTACGTTGACTGGAATCGTTCTTTCCATCGTTACTGTTCCATTCATCTTGTTTTATCTCTTGAAGGATGGGGATAATCTACCGAAATACGTAATGAAGTTGTTACCACCAAGAATGCGTGATGATGCCCAGTCGATTTTAAGTGATGCAGACCATCAGATTAGCGCGTATATCCAAGGACAAATTCTAGTTGCGATGTGTATCGGTACAATGGTGACTATCGGTTTCTTAATCATCGATATGAAATATGCTCTATTGCTCGGTGTCCTTGCTATGTTCACGAGTGTGGTACCGTATCTTGGTCCCGTTATTGCCATTACACCGGCAATCATCATTGCGATTGTTACTTCACCATTCATGCTCGTGAAACTTGCGATTGTTTGGACTGTCGTTCAGTTGGTTGAAGGGAAGTTCATTTCACCACAAATCATGGGTAAAACCCTTCACATCCATCCAATTACCATCATTTTCGTCTTGTTGACGGGAGGTTCGTTATTTGGTGTGGCGGGTGTCATATTAGGGATACCTGGTTATGCGCTACTCAAAGTCTTTGTAACACATTTGTTCCAACTATTGAAAGTTCGTTATAACAAATATGAGGTCGATGTCCGTATGCATTATGAACGCCCAAATTATGATAAAAAAGATTAACTGTTAGAACAGTCGTGCTTAACTGCAAGGCTGTTTTTTTTAGGTTTAACTTAACTATAATTATATTATGTAAAGTTGAGAAAAAAACACTCTTTCTAATTAGAAAAGAGTGTTAGGGGGTGTCGTATAAAATTCGTCCCATTTGAGAAAATTCATATCCGTGAATAGTAGAGAGTTCTTTCTTGAAAGACTCGGACTGCAAGATGTTCAAAACTGTTTCGCGCAATGCTTTGTTGTCTTCACGCTTGATCATGACTAGGTCATATTGTTCTTCTGTCATGGGGATATAATCGACATTCACTAAATGTGCATTCTTTTCAATCCCAACACCAATATCCGCTTCTCCTGCTGCAACTTTACTAGCTACCGCTAAGTGGTTCATTTCGATATTCTCATAACCTGATATCGTCTTTGGTAAAATGCCCTCCAGTCGTAGTCGTTCATCCGTTAATACTCGAATTCCAGATCCTAGTTCACGATTGACGATTTGAATATCGTTACGGTTTAAATCACGCCAACTCCTAATATTCTTCGGGTTTCCTGGCTGTACGTAAAAACCTGCCGAACGGGAGAGCAAGTTAACAACAGTATATTCACGCCCAATTAATATCCTTCGAATGTACGGTATGTTATAGGAACCTGTATCCCCATCAAAAAGATGGGTACTGACGAGATCTGCTTCTCCCTGAACGAGTGCGAGCAAACTGTTCAAACTGCCAGTGTGGGAACGAAGAGTTCGATAGTTACTAGATGTAGCGGTGATTGCGTTTGCCAAAAGGTCCAGTGTTACATCCTGTCCGCTGATGATTACGTGTTGCAAAGTACGTGGTTGTGGGAGATGGGGGATAGACTGATTCCTTAAGATCGTTGGTACAACAGATTCTGATTCAGATACTTGTGGTGGAGCTGATTGCACAACAGGGCGATCGGTTCCACCTTTCATACGGTCTTTATAAGCTTCAAAGTCAGAAGCGTCAATCCGCATTTGTCTACCAACTCGGTAGGCAACGATTTCCCCTTTTTTAATGAGGTCATACACGGTTAACTTCGAGACTTGAAGCAAGTCAGCGAGATCTTCGGTCGTATACGAAACTTTATCGTGTGAATTCAACCTACATACCCCCATTTCTATCTTCTATCTTCTCTTATTTTTAGAATTATTGCAATAGATATAATAAGATATAACGGATAATAGTTAGAATTATTTAATTATAAATAGATAAAGAGAGTTTCCTTATGTTATAACTAGTTATATGTAGTTATAATTGATGATAAATAAGGAAGGGGAGATTGGTTTGAATAAAATACGTATTGGGATCATTATGGCAACTTTGCTACTATTACTGGTAGGTTGTTCAAATGGCAAACCAGCGTCTGAAGGTAATGGAACTAGTAAAACGGATAAAGTGGAACTACATATTTCTGCAGCAGCCAGTTTAACGGACGCATTGGATGACTTTAAGAAAACCTATGAAAAAGAGCATGAAAATGTAGAGTTGACGTTCATGTATGGCGGATCTGGAAAGCTTGCCACCTCGATTGAAAATGGAGCTCCAGCAGATGTGTTTTTATCTGCAAGTAAAAAAGATATGGATACTCTTGAGGATGAAGGGTTACTAGATGCATCAACACGGACAGATTTCACGAAAAATGTGTTAGTTTTGATAGCAAATGAAGATACAGATTCAGCTCTTACAAGTTTTGAAGAGATTGACCCTGCAACCATCGATCATTTCGTCATTGGTGAACCAGAAAGCGTTCCAGTTGGCCGTTATACCAAAGAAGTATTTGAACATTTGAAGCTTTGGGAGCCGATGCAGGACAAGCTTGTGCTTGCGTCAGACGTGCGACAAGTGCTCACGCAAGTTGAACTCGGGAATGCGGATTACGGTGTGGTCTATTCGAGTGATGCGTTTATTTCTGATAAAGTGAAAGTGATTGCTGAATCAGACCCTAGCTGGCATGAGCCGATTGTCTATCCTGGTGCTGTTTTGAAAGATTCTAAGCACGCAGACGAAGCCCAACAGTTTTTCGATGCATTACTAGGGGATCAAGGTCAAGAAACACTAGCTAAGTACGGATTTAAGTAAGAAAAGGAGGTAGACAATGTGGATTTAAGTCCTTTATTACTTTCTGTAAAGGTGGCGGTCATTTCCACGGCTATCGTGTTCGTGCTCGGCGTGTTTCTTGCACACCTATTCGCGAAACGGCAATTTTTCGGGAAATCGATATTTGAATCACTATTTCTTTTACCGCTCGTCTTACCACCGACTGTTGTAGGTTTCGGTCTGCTAATATTATTTGGAAAAAAAGGGTGGATAGGTAGCTGGTTACTCGAGGCGTTCGATATCCAAATCGTATTCACTTGGACGGCTGCAGTCATTGCTTCTGTCGTCGTCAGTTTTCCTCTCATGTACCAAAGTGCAGTAGCAGCTTTTGATAGTTTAGACAATAAGTTAGGGGATGCGGCGAGGACGATGGGCGCTTCTGAGTGGCGGGTTTTTAGAACAATCACGTTTCCGCTTGCGTGGCCGGGATTGTTGGCGGGACTCGTTCTTTCTTTCGCAAGAGGACTTGGAGAATTCGGTGCGACTCTGATGCTTGCTGGATACATACCTGGTAAGACGGATACGATTCCTATGGCGATCTATTTTGCAGTGGAAGCGGGAAAGATGGAGAAAGCGACGTTTTGGGTTGTCATTATTACAGCGCTCGGATTCAGTACAATTCTATGGTTAAACTGGTGGAGCAAACGCAACTTGAGACGATTTGCTTCTGAAAAACGGTAGGCAGGTGATTCAATGTTAGAAGTATCAATCAGGAAACGATTAGATCATTTTGAGCTGGATATCAGTTTTCAAGCGCAAAACGAAATTATTGTTTTGGCGGGGTCTTCAGGAGCGGGGAAGACGTCTATTTTACAGGCGATTGCTGGGTTGACTGAACCCGACAGCGGAATAATCACGCTCAATGGAAAGAGTTTTTTTAATGGGAAGAAGAATTCGTTACCCGCGCGATCCCGTAATATTGGGTACTTATTTCAGGATTATGCGCTGTTTCCGCATATGACAGTCGAGCGCAATATTCACTACGGTCTGCACAAGCAGACAACTGCGACGACTGGTTTTATCGTCGAACAATTACTGACGGTACTTGGCATCAGCCATTTGTTGGACAAGTATCCTCATCAGATTTCTGGCGGGGAGAAACAGCGGGTTGCTCTTGCTCGTGCGCTTGCTACAGAGCCGGATTTGCTTCTATTGGATGAACCATTATCCGCTTTGGATGAAGAAACGCGTGAAGAGTGTCAAGATGAGTTACTCCGGTTACATGAATTATGGAAAATTCCATTTCTTATAGTGACTCATAGCCGATCAGAGGCTGAAAAATTAGGAGATCGGGTGCTCCATTTGAAAAAGGGCTTGCTTGTCAATGAGAGTCGTGGAACAATGAAAGAAACCCCAGCGCACTAAGTGACGGGGTTCCGGAGGCGATTCCTATGGATGAAATTGCAATTGTTTCATTGACAAGTGAAGAAGAACTGATTGAAGCTTTTCCGATTATGAATCAGCTCCGTACCCATTTAGATCTGGAAGAGTACCTGGAACTCGTATATGAGTCTGAAGCAAAAGAACGTTATCAGATGATCGGATTACGGGATAATGGCGAGTTAAAAGCAGTTATTGGCTTTAAACCGATGATTACACTCTATTACGGGCGCTCGCTATGGGTCTGTGACTTAGTGACGGACAAATCAGCTCGATCTAAGGGCTATGGTGATAAGTTGCTTACACACGTAGAGCAATGGGGTAAAAAACACAATTACGAATCAATTGCATTATCCTCAGGGTTACAACGCACTAGTGCTCATCATTTTTATGAAGAAAAAATGGACTACAGCAAAGTGAGCATTGTGTTCAAAAAAGAATTTTAATGCGAAAAGTGCCGATTTTACGGGTATGCGAACAAAGATGCGAACAGCCGGTGGATATCAAACAATCTGCCGGTTTTACTAATGTTTAAGGAGTTGTTGTACGTATGTGGGTCAATGAAAATGGAATGCTGAGACAAACGTCAGATGAGACGCGTGTGAAATTCAGAACATCGATTAGCCAAGAAATCTTGGAGCAACTAAAACAACTAGCAGATCAGCACGGAACGTTTGTGAATTATTTACTTGAAGATGGCTTGAAAGTCGTATTGCAGCAAGATTCAATAACATTCAATAAAGAAACGCGACCTAAAGACCGGATCCAGTATAAAACGACGTATGATAAGCAGCTACTAGAAAGCGTGCGAGCGTTAGCCAAAGATCATCAGTTGTATATAAATGACGTGATTGAGTATGGCGTGCAGTTTATAGATGTGGAGCGGGCAAAAGCAGGGCAACATAGATATCGGATTGAATAATAGTTGCTTTCTTTTAACGCCCCCGTCATAATATATATTATAGGAAGCTACGTATCACTAATAAGTATACTTAGGATAGTGAGATAAAGCAGCGAAATTGAGTTATTTCTAAGGAATTTATAAAACGCGACTCTTTTTGCTAAAGTCGCGTTTTATTGTAGTTTCTATTTAGTTTACGTGCACTTAAACGCTTTTCACTGGAATGATTGCATCCGCAGCTACTGGCTCTTCCAACTGAATCTTACGTTGTTTCATTTGCAAGAAAAATACTGTCGTCAAACTGATGCTGATCACTCCAAATACGATGACCATCACTTGTAACCCTACAATGTCCAGGAACGCCCCGGTCGCCAGTAAAACGACTTGGAATACGACTCGCTCTAACATATTCCGGAATGAGAAAAATCTCCCGTGGTACGCTTTTGGCATCTGTTTCTGGAAAATCACCATAGCTGTTGGGAAAAAACATCCTAGACTGAATCCAAGGACTGTAAATGCTGCTAACGTTGCTAACTGGCTTTGCGCAAAGAATAACAGAAATTCTGCAATGGCCACCATACTTGCAAAGAAAAATAAGATCACCGTAGTTCGCCATTTCAATGCAATTCGTTTTACTGCAAATGAACCGATCATGAATGCGATTCCTTCACACGTGTAAATCAGTCCTTTTATGGATGCTGAATCTTGAATTTCACTAATATTAATGACAATTAAATTAAATGAGCCTAAAAATAATAACGGAATCAATGTCATCACTAGCGTCATACCGACTGCAGGATACGCTTTTAGCACTGGAAAGACTTCCATGAACCCGCCTTTAGCGCCTTCCGTTTTAACAACAGCCTCTGTCCCCTCCCCTTCATCAATGCGCAGCATGAATGTGAAGATGAGTAATAAGACATAAGCAACGATTGAAATCCAATATAGTGACGATAACGACCAGTAGACTAAGATAACCCCTGCTAATGCAGTCCCTGAGACCCGTGCAATGGTCGCTACGTTCATGTGCATCCCATTCATAGTCAGCAGGTCATCGTCCTTCACAACGAGCGGAATGGCCGCTTGTAACGCCGGAAAGTAAAACGTTGCTGCGAGTTGAATGCTGACAACAAATGCAATCATCCACCACACAGAGCCTGTTGCAATTGCGATAAGCATGAAGACGACACTAATGAGACGTCCAGCGCCTGCTAGAACTAATATGCGCTTTTTAGCTTGCTGATCAATGATTTTACCTGCTAAGGGACCTACCAATATTCCCGCCAAAAGTCCGACTGATAGAATCATGGCCTTCACGAAGTCTGAAGGGATTTTTTCTTGCATAAACTCCAAATTTCCGATGATGCCGGTCCAAAGACCAATACCAGCTATCAATTCACCGGAAAGAATGATCCAAACATTGCGATTTTTCCACATACACCCTCCTACTTTCTCTCTCGATAATTCGCTTTCCGAATTATTATACGCTAGAAACTCAAAAAGCACACGAGAATTTTAAGAGTCTCGTGTGCTTTTCATCAAAAAATTGTTATTTGGATGTGGGTTTATCAGTTTTTGCGGTTGGTTCGTAGTACAACCGACTCGCTAGACCGTTTTTCGACTCATCCGATACGGCGCTTCCATTTGATTGGCGATCTGACAATCTCAGGCTGCTTGGATCGATTTCGGTTTTGACATCTTTGACTGTTGTAAGAATGAGTTTTTCGGTGGATCCTGTGATCTTAGCACCGATTACTCGATATGGATTCTTTTTCAGTTCCTTTAAAATCATTAATCCACGTTGAGCACGTGAACCAACTTCAATTTCTTTTAATGCTGTGCGTTTCACGGTACCCCGCTGTGTTGCGACTACAATTGATGCTGAACTGTCTGTAATGACTTGCATGGAAACAATATAGTCTTCCGTTTTTAAGTTAATACCTTTCACACCTGCAGTTCGGACGCCAGTCGTAGCGACATCACTGAGTGGGAATCGTAAAATGTATGCCTGATGTGTTACTAGGACGGCATCTTCACTACCTTTGACGAGTCGTGCATCAAGTAATCGGTCACCTTTTTTAACATTCATCCCTTTATAGGCACGTCCATAACGTTGTACTTGGAAGTCCGCAAGTTGGGATAGCTTCACAAAACCGTTAGCTGTGACTGTCAATATAGAGTGAACGTCATCGAATTGTTCTAATCCGATCGCCGCCACAATCGACTCGCTCGGCTCCAAGGACACAATACTTGAAATGTGCTGTCCAAGATCACGCCACTTAATATCAGGAAGTTCATGAACCGGCTGATAAATGTAATTCCCGAGTGAGGTAAACAGCAACAAGTGATGTTGCGTATTCATCGTACGCTCGAGAACAGGATAGTCGGATTCCTTCATCGTCATCCCAGTCCCATTAGATGCCCCATAGGAACGCAACCCTGTGCGCTTCACATAGCCTTCTTTTGTGACCGATACGACGACTTCCTCACTTGGAATCAGAATATCAAGATCGACTTTCAATTCCTCAATCTTCTCTTCAATTATAGAATTACGTGGTTCCGCAAATTGCTTACGCACAGCATGTAATTCTTTTTGAATAACGCGTGATAGCTTAGCTGGGCTTGTGAGAATCGCGTTGAGCTCCTCGATAAGTTTACGCAAAGCATCTTGCTCTTGTTTCAACTCAGTGATATCCGTATTCGTCAGGCGATATAACTGTAATGAAACAATCGCTTCTGCTTGGATCTCCGAGAATTCAAATTTGCTGATCAAGTTGTTTTTCGCATCGCGCTTATCATTGGAACTACGGATTGTCTGAATGACTTCATCCAAAATAGATAGAGCTTTCATCAGACCTTCTACGATATGTAGACGATCTTGAGCTTTTCTCACATCGAACTGAGACCGTCGAGTGACCACTTCTTTCTGATGCTCAATATACGCATCCAATAACATCGGAAGTGACATCAGTTTAGGACGTCTATCTGAAATAGCGACCATATTAAAATTATACGCAACCTGTAAGTCCGTATTTTTCAATAAATAACGTAAAATTGGCTCGCCATCGATATCTTTTTTCAACTCGACTACGATTCGCAATCCTGTACGATCTGATTCGTCACGCACTTCTGCAATACCGTCTAATTTCCGATCAACACGTAGCTCGTCCATCTTTTTCACAAGATTTGCTTTGTTGACGTCATATGGTATTTCACTTATTACGATTTGAGATTTCCCAGCTTTTAACTGCTCAATTTCTGATTTAGAGCGGACAATTACACGTCCTCTTCCCGTTTCGTATGCCGCTTTAATACCATCTGTACCCTGGATGATCCCGCCAGTAGGGAAATCAGGCCCCTTTAGGACTGTCATCAGTTCATCCACTGTAGCTTCAGGATGATCCATCCTCATGAGTACCGCATCAATCGCTTCATGGAGCGCATGAGGTGGGATGTCTGTTGCATATCCAGCAGAAATTCCTGTTGACCCATTGACGAGCAAGTTCGGGAAACGAGCTGGGAGAACGGTTGGTTCCGGTTCTGTATCGTCAAAGTTTGGGATGAAATCTACGGTCTCTTTGTTGAGGTCTCGCAGCATTTCCCCCGCGATCGAAGACAGTCGCGCTTCTGTATAACGCATTGCAGCTGCAGAATCGCCGTCGACTGAACCGTTATTTCCGTGCATTTCAACCATCAAATGTCGTAGTTTCCAGTCCTGACTCATCCTTACCATTGCTTCATAAACGGAGGTATCGCCATGTGGATGGTAGTTACCGATTACGTTACCAACTGTTTTTGCAGATTTACGGAACGCCTTTTCGCTTGTATTGCCTTCGTTATACATCGCATACAAAATACGTCGTTGGACAGGCTTTAACCCGTCCCTTGCATCCGGTAATGCGCGATCTTGAATAATATATTTACTGTATCGACCAAAACGGTCACCGATGACTTCCTCTAATGGGAGGTCCTGAAAGCGTTCTGTTGCTGTCATTCCACTTCCTCCTCAACATGCAGGAATTCGTTTTCCAATATAGTGCTTCCTTCTTCCAAGCTGAAGTCTACATTGCTCTCGATCCAACGACGGCGTGGTTCGACTTTGTCGCCCATTAACGTCGTGACTCTTCGCTCTGACTGGGCTCCATCTTCAATCGTAACTCGGATGAGTGTCCGTGTATCAGGATTCATGGTCGTATCCCATAACTGTCCTGCGTTCATCTCTCCTAGACCCTTATAACGCTGAAGCATATAGCCTTTGCCGATCTTGTTCGTTGCAGCGCCTAGTTCGCGTTCTGTCCACGCATACTCAACTTTCTCTTTTTTACCGATTCCTTTAGACACTTTATAAAGCGGCGGTAAGGCAATGAATACTTTACCCGCCTCAATTAGCGGTTTCATGTAGCGGTAAAAGAATGTCAATAAGAGCACTTGGATGTGCGCACCATCAGTATCTGCATCGGTCATGATGATGACTTTGTCGTAAGCAGCGTCTTCAATCGTGAAGTCTGCACCAACACCCGCACCGATAGCATGGATAATCGTATTGATCTCTTCGTTTTTCATAATATCTTCGAGCTTCGCTTTTTCCGTGTTGATGACCTTACCACGTAATGGCAAGATCGCTTGGAATGTCCGGTCGCGCCCTTGCTTAGCAGAACCGCCAGCAGAATCACCCTCGACAAGGTACAGTTCGTTCTTTTTCGCATTTCTAGATTGTGCAGGCGTCAGCTTGCCGGAAAGGAGTGTGTCGCCTTTCTTCCGCTTCTTACCTGAACGCGCGTCTTCCCGCGCTTTACGAGCGGCCTCACGCGCCTGATGTGCACGTACGGCTTTGCGGATTAGGTTCGCGCTCAATTCCGCGTTTTCTTCTAAGAAATACAGCAAATGCTGTGAGATGACAGCATCGGTGACAGTTCGTGCTTCACTAGTTCCGAGCTTGCCCTTTGTTTGGCCTTCAAACTGCAAGATTTCTTCAGGAATCCGCACAGAAACGATGGCTGCGATTCCTTCTCGGATATCAGAGCCATCCAAATTTTTGTCTTTTTCTTTCAATAAACCCGTTTTCCTCGCATATTCATTGAATACACGGGTCATGGCCGTTTTCGCTCCGGTTTCGTGCGTGCCGCCATCTTTTGTCCGGACGTTGTTAACAAACGAAAGGATGGTCTCTGAATAGCCATCGTTAAATTGGAACGCAAACTCCACTTCAAGGCCATCGGTCTCGCCTTCAAGATAAGCGACTTCGTGAAGCGTGTCTTTTTCTTCATTCAAGTACGAAACGAAGGCTTTAATGCCTGTTTCATAATGAAACGTCTCGGTTTTTTCCGTACTTTCTTCTGTTAAGACAATCTTCAAACCTTTTAACAGGAATGCGGACTCTCGCAACCGTTCTGCGAGAATATCATATTGATATTTAGTCGTTGAAAAAATCGTCGGATCTGGTTTGAAGTGAATCATCGTACCGGTTTCCTTCGTTTTCCCGATGACTTCAAGACCTGTCGCGGGTTTTCCACCGTGTTCGAAGCGTTGTTTGAAAATCTGCCCATCTCGGTGAATAATGACATCCAGCCATTCAGAAAGCGCATTTACGACAGAAGCACCAACACCGTGAAGCCCGCCACTCGTTTTATAGCCACCTTGGCCGAACTTACCGCCAGCGTGTAAGACAGTCAATATGATTTCTGTTGTAGGTTTCCCTGTTTTATGGGTTCCTGTTGGCATGCCTCGTCCATAATCTCGTACGCTAATGCTGTTATCAGAGTGGATCGTGACGTTTATTTCAGATCCGAATCCACTTAGTGCTTCATCCACCGCATTATCTACGATTTCAAATACGAGGTGATGCAATCCTCTTGCATCCGTCGAACCGATATACATACCCGGTCGTTTGCGTACTGCTTCCAAGCCTTCAAGCACTTGGATTGAATCATCATTATACACATTCAATTCTTTTTGTTTCGTCAAGATGAAACCTCCATCAAACAAATGTTCTTATTTATCTAATGATACGTCGCTATTTTTATCATGTCAATGAGACACGTCAGCGCTTTGCTTAAATAATTGTATAGAAGAAAGCCTTTTATTGCAATGACTGGCCTCATCAGATTTATCCGCAATTGTCGTTCAGTACCGGTTCTGCTAAAATGAAAGAGATACATAATTTTTCACGAAGGGGCATGTCATGGAAATCATTTTATTACTGGTACTCGCATATTTAATCGGCTCTATCCCATCTGCGCTATGGATTGGAAAACTGTTTTATAAAACAGATATCCGAGAACACGGCAGCGGAAATATGGGAGCGACTAATACATTTCGTGTTCTTGGCAAAAAAGCCGGAATCGCTGTTACTGTGTTTGATATTTTAAAGGGAACAGCTGCTGTATTGCTAGTATCTCTACCCTATTTTGCCGATACACACGTTCACTCGTTAATCGTGGGTGTCGTAGCTGTGATTGGTCATATGTACCCTGTTTTTGCGAAGTTTAAAGGCGGTAAAGCCGTTGCAACTTCAGGCGGTGTATTACTTGGTTACAGTTGGCCGATATTTGTATTGGCCATACTCACTTTCTTGCTTGCGTTGAAAATTACGAAGATGGTCTCGCTCACGTCGATGATTGTCGCAGTGATGGGTGCAATTTACGGGATTATTTATTATTTCATTACAGGCGATATCTATTTGGAGCTAGTGATTGTCTTAATGGGCGTGTTCATCTTCTACCGCCACAGGGCAAATATCGCACGGATCAAAGCAGGAACCGAGCCAAAAGTGAATTGGTTGTAATATAATTTAAGGCATCCTAGGAAGGCGGGTTTTCAAATATGAATATACGCATTTCAAACGAAGCAACTCAATGGTTTGATGAAGAAATGGACGTTGAAGCTGGGGATTCCATACGATTTTTCGCAAGGTACGGCGGTAGTAGCCCGCTGCATGAAGGATTTTCATTAGGTGTTATCCGTGAACAACCGGATGAAGTGGCTGTAGAAACTATTTTGAATGATGTCCGCTACTATATCGAAACTCGTGATCTGTGGTACTTTGACGGGCATGATCTCCAGGTTGGTGTGAATGAAGATCTTGGAGAATTGCAGTACGACTATGTGAAGTCGGAGTAAGTGAAATGAATGACTCGTTGTTTCGCCTAACTAGACAGACAATTCTTCTTTTGGTATAATAGTCTTGAAAAATGGATATTGTAAAAAGACCAAGAAGATGTGATGATCTTCTCGGCCTTGTAATAGAATAGCGTTCGCTTCAAAGGCGAATCGCATAGTGCGAAGTAAACCGCTCCATTGCTTGGAGGCTCATGGGCGGTTTACTTTTTTCTTGAAAAAGTATATGACAAAGCAAGAATGGCCACGATCAGACTTCCAAAGCCGATCATGAGACTCAGTGCTTCAAAAGGTGTCATACGCATCACCTCCTCCCGTTCCTGATACGTTTCTTTCAGGAAATTGGGATTGCAGATCTGCGAACCGCCTATGAGCTCGTGCTATTCTAGTACATCATTAAGTATAACATATTTTAATAGCTCGTACATATGTTCTTGATGGCTTATCTACGGCATTTGTTACTTTTTTAACACCTCAATTAGGACTGTGAGGTGTTTTTTTGTGGTTGTGATTGGGAGTGATTTGATTTATGGGTGGTATGATCACAATTTGAGATTTATGAGCAGAATCGTGGAGTTATGATCACTTTCCGGGATTTATGAGCGGGATCGTGGAGTTATGATCACTTTTCGGGATTTATGAGCGGAATTCCTGGGTTATGATCACATTCTGAGATTTATGAGCAGAATCCCAGAGTTATGATCACATTCCGGGGTTTATGAGCAGAATTCCTGGGTTATGATCACTTTCCTGGGTTTATGAGCGGAATGGCGGAGTTATGATCACATTCCGGGATTTATGAGCGGAATTCCGGGGTTATGATCACATTCTGAGATTTATGAGCAGAATCCCAGAGTTATGATCACATTCCGGGGTTTATGAGCGGAATCGCATCGTTATGATCACTTTCCGCTTCCCTCCCCCCACATCCCCATACAAAAAGGCTTCCTGAGCATTCCAGGAAGCCTTTTTCTTCAATCAATCGACTCTTTTTGCGATTTCGACATACTTTGCGTCCCACACGGGATCTATTTTCCGTAGCGAAACAGGTCGGAACGTGTCTTTTCGTACAACTACGTGTTCCGAGGTCGCGGTCGCCGCCACCGTGCCATCTGCATGCAAGATCTCGTAGCCATATGTGGTGCGCAACTTCCCATGGGATTCAATCCATGTACGGACAGTGGCTGTCCCGCCATACCGCATCGCTGCCTTGTACTTGATGGATAGATCTGTGACGGGCGATACATATCCGTCTTCTTCGAATCCAGCATACGTGAACCCGAGATCCTCGATGAGCTGAGTTCGTCCGATTTCCATCCAAACTAAATAATTTGCATGATAGACGACACCCATTTGGTCGGTCTCTGCATATCGAATTTCAATTTCCTTTTCACTGACAAACATTTAACGTCACCTCTTCTACATAGCCAAGTATACAAAAGTCCGACAAAAAAATCAGGCATCAAGATTCAAAAAACCCCCTTACTGAACTGAATCAGTAAGGGGGAGATGTCGATTAGGATTAACCTTTCATCTTGTCGCGAAGTACCATTTGAAGAATGCCGCCGTGACGGTAGTAGTCGATTTCGACTTCTGAATCGAAACGCGCGAGCGCATCGAATTCCGTTACAGTGCCATCTGCAGCAGTAGCAGTCACTTTCAAGATGTCGCGTGGCTTAACGCCTTCTGCGATGTTGACGCTGATTGCTTCTTCTCCTGTTAATCCAAGAGATGCTGCACTTTGTCCGTTAACGAACTGAAGTGGAAGCACACCCATCATCACAAGGTTTGAACGGTGAATCCGCTCGTAGCTTTCTGCGATGACTGTCTTAATACCGAGAAGAGATGTCCCTTTCGCTGCCCAGTCACGTGAAGAACCCATTCCGTAGTCTTTACCAGCAATGACTGCAAGTCCTGTACCGTCTTGTTGGTACTTCATGCAAGCGTCATAGATTGGCATGATTTCTTTGTTTGGCCAGTAAGTTGTGTAGCCACCTTCTGTACCTTTTGCGATTTGGTTACGGATGCGGATATTTGCAAACGTACCACGCATCATTACTTCATGGTTACCACGACGTGAACCATATGAGTTGAAGAAACGTGGCTCTACGCCGTTTGCACGTAGGTAGAGGCCTGCAGGTGTATCTTTACCGATTGCTCCAGCTGGTGAAATGTGGTCCGTCGTAATCGAGTCGCCAAATTTACCAACAACGCGCAAGTCATTCAACGCACTGATATCTTCTGGCTCTTTTGAAAGACCCTCGAAGAATGGTGGGTTTTGAATATATGTTGAGTTCTCATCGAAATCATACAATGCATCGTCAGTTGTTTCGATTGCATTCCACGCTTCGTTTTCAGAGAATACGCGTGCATATTCTTTACGGAAGAGTTCAGGAGTGACCGTTTTTTCGATCATTGCTTTTACTTCTTCTGTTGAAGGCCAGATGTCTTTGAAGAATACATCTTTACCGTCTTTAGATTTACCGATTGGATCTTTTTTGAAGTCGATATCCACTGTTCCAGCAAGTGCATACGCAACAACTAATGGCGGTGAAGCTAAGTAGTTTGCTTTCACGTAAGGATGGATTCGTCCTTCAAAGTTACGGTTACCCGAGAGAACGGATGAAACGAGCAAGTCGTTTTCGCCAATCGTCTTCTCGATTTCTGGAAGCAATGGACCAGAGTTACCGATACATGTTGTACATCCGTATCCAACTGTGTTGAATCCGATTTGGTCGAGGTACTTATCAAGACCAGAGTCTTGTAGGTAACCTGTAACAACTTTCGAACCTGGTGCGAGTGAAGTTTTCACGTATGCAGGTGGTGTTAAGCCAAGTTCAACCGCTTTTTGAGCGACAAGTCCTGCACCGAGCATTACGTATGGATTCGATGTATTCGTACATGAAGTGATCGCTGCAATCGCTAGATCTCCCGTTTTCATCTCCATTTTCGTACCATTTGCGAACTCGATTGTGCCACTCTTCTTCATTTCTTTCGGCGTTAGTCCGAATCCTTGGTTGCCTTCAGGTGCTACAACCGCATCGTTGAATTCACGCTTCATGTCAGAAAGAGGAATCATGTCTTGTGGACGTTTAGGTCCAGCAAGGTTCGCTTCTACTTCAGTCAAATCGATTTCGATGACTTCTGTGTAGATTGGATCTTCTTTGTCCGTAGTGAAGAACATGTCGTTTTCTTGCAAGTACTTTTTCACGACATCGATATGTTCTGCGTCACGGCCAGTTAGTTTCATATAGTTGAGTGACTCTTCGTCAACTGGGAAGAAACCACATGTTGCGCCATATTCTGGAGCCATGTTTGCGATTGTCGCGCGGTCAGCAAGTGGCAATTGTGGAACACCCGGTCCGAAGAACTCAACGAACTTACCAACTACACCATGTGCACGCAATGTTTGCGTCACTTTTAGTGCGAGGTCTGTTGCAGTTGTTCCGTTTGGAAGTTCACCCGTCAACTTCACCCCGATAACTTGTGGAATTGGGAAGTAAGAAGGCTGTCCAAGCATACCTGCTTCAGCTTCAATTCCGCCAACGCCCCATCCGAGTACGCCGATTCCGTTGATCATCGTTGTGTGTGAGTCTGTTCCGACTAACGTATCTGGATACGTTTCGAATGATCCATCTTCGTTTTCAATCTCATGGACCACGCTCGCCAAGTACTCAAGGTTAACTTGGTGAACGATACCAGTTGCTGGTGGAACCGCACGATAGTTGTCGTATGCTTTTTGTGCCCAGCTCAAGAACTGGTAACGCTCAGCATTACGTTCAAATTCGAGTTCCATGTTTTTCTGCAATGCATCTGTTGTTCCGTAGCTGTCAACTTGAACCGAGTGGTCAATAACGAGGTCTACAGGAATTTCGGGGTTGATCTTATCTGGATCTCCACCCATTTCTGCCATTGCAGAACGAAGTGATGCCAAATCGACAACAACTGGTACACCAGTGAAGTCTTGCAAGATAACGCGTGATGGTTTGAATGGTACTTCTGCATCCGCATCAGCATCCTTGCCCCATTTTGCCAGGTTGTTTACATGATTGTCTTGGATGACATATCCGTCGTGTTGGCGCAGGACAGATTCTAACAGTACTTTGATCGAGTAAGGCAATCTTGAGACCTTTGCAATACCCGCGTCTTCAATCGCTCCTATGCGGTAGTAGTTATACTTTTTACCGTTCAGATCAAACGAGGAGCGGCTGTTATGAAAATTGCTCTTTGTCATTGCTAAATTCCTCCTTTACGTACTGAAAAGGCTCTATAAATAAGCATCTTTTCTCTACTCCATCATATATCAGCAAAGTCTATAAGTAAATTACATTAAATTTATAGTAATCCATAAGGAAACACGATAGATATCTCGACATACGAAAAGATGCATATTTTTTCCGGAATGTGCATAATGGAATCAGAATATGTAGAGGATGTGCTAGATGTGAAGAAAGCATTACTGGTTATTGACTACACTGAAGATTTCGTAGCAGAAGATGGAGCGTTGACGTGTGGAGCACCCGGAATTGCACTAGAAGAGTATATCGAGCAACTGACTAAGAAGTTTATCAACCAAGGTGAATCTGTTGTCTTTGCAGTGGACGTTCATGACGAAAATGATTCGTATCACCCGGAATCACGTCTATTCCCTCCACATAACATACGAGGAACTGCTGGGAGAGAACCGTTTGGATCATTAAAACAACTCTACGAAGATAACCGAAATTCGATCCACTGGATGGATAAAACCCGTTACAGTGCATTCGCAGGAACAGAACTTGAAATTTGGTTGCGGGCTCGTGGCATTCAAGAAATCCACCTAGTCGGCGTCTGTACCGATATTTGTATTTTGCATACTTCTGTAGATGCATATAACAAAGGATTTACCACGGTAATTCATGAACAAGGTGTTGCAAGTTTTGACACAGCTGGACATGACTGGGCATTGCGTCATTTTGAAAACACGCTGGGTGCCACCATTATTCGATAAATTTTTGCAAAATCCAATCAATGAGTATGAACATTTTTCGCTAATATGTTTCAAGTAGGTCATTTACGGTTATTATACTTACTAGAACAGACATACTATATTAACAAAAAGGAGAGGATTTCAAATGAGTTTCATTTGGTTCTTAATCATCGGCGGAATTATAGGTTGGCTTGCCGGCCTTATTTTAGGGAAAGATATCCCAGGCGGAATTATTGGTAATATAATTGCAGGTATCGTAGGGGCATGGGTTGGCGGAATGCTACTTGGTTCTTGGGGACCAAAAGTCTCAGATTTCTATCTCGTTCCAGCGATTATCGGTGCAGTCATCCTAGTCTTCATCGTAAGTCTGATTATGAAAGCCATGCGAAAAGCAGCATAACAAAAAGGACTCCGCAATTTGCGGAGTCCTTTTATTTTTGAGTTTGTTGCGCTTCGTATTCATCAAAAAACCAAAGTACGTCTTCTACATATTTATCGCTATGATTGTAGTGGAAAATCGCTTTCTCGATATGTCCGTCTGCCGCTCCACTTTGTGCTAGGTAGTTAGCGGCGCTAAAGATAGCATCTTCCAAGTTGTAAGGGTCGGCAATTCCATCACCATTTCCATCTACCCCATAACCTCCATATTTTGCAATAATATCAGGGTTGGTTTTATCCTCTTCTGGGATATTTCCTTTTCCTAAGTCTTTACAACCAGGATAGCTCCATCCCACAAACGTACACGGCATGAATTGCATATGCCCTTCTGCACCTGTCGGGGAAACCATTGTTTTCATAGTGGAAAAACGCGTTTCGACCCGGTGATGTGCAGCAAGTAGTGTCCACGGAACGTCATACTCTTCTGCTGCTGCTTTATAAATGGGGATATACTCATCTGGAATGGTCAACCCACCATGTCGATCTGACAAATCCATCAACGTGCTGGCGGATTTTTTTATGACTTCAGGGTGCCGGAGACTTGTCCAGATAATCGCAGTCAAGGTGAACAGGACGACTGAAACGGGAATGAGCAACGCAATCATGACAATCTTGCCTTTCGCTGATAAGCTGCGTTTCTTTTTCTTTTTCTTCACTCGTCCCTCTCCTCTCTCTGCCGATTAGTCTTCTTTGCTTAGGGCTTTCATATCCGACACAATGGTATCGAATGGAACGTCCTCGTATCCAGGATACAATTTGACGACCTTGCCTTCCTTATTGACCAGTCCGAATCTGGAACCGTGAACGACTTGGTCAGTGTTCGGATCGTCGATGACTGGCATTTTAAATGATTTTACTGCGAGATCGTTGATGTCTGCCATTGTGTATCCAGTGAGCATCTCCCACTTTGATGGATCTGGAACACTGAAACCTTCTAAGTATTTACCTAATTTTTCTGGTGTGTCTACTTCAGGATCTACGCTGAAAGAAACAATTTTGTAGTCTTTTATATCTTTCTCGATTAATTTCTCCTGGAGCTCCGACATATTGGACATCATAGGTGGACAGACACTCGTGCAGGTCGTGAAGACAAACTGTGCTAACCAAATCTCACCTTTTAAGTCATCCAATGCGACAGACTCGTTGTTTTGGTTCGTAAAGTCGAAGGGTTCGATGCTATAATTATGATCTGCTTTAAACCCACCCGAACAAGCACTTAATACAAGTGCCATCATGAATACGCCAAAAACTAGTACTTTTTTCTTCATAACTCTTCCCCCAAACTCTATGCATTTACCTTATCATATCGAACAGACAAACGCCAAACAACCGCGGATTCTCAGGTTGTTTGGCGTTTGTTTGTCGGTTATGTGAAGCTTACTTCACTTTTAGAGTGACAAGAGCCCCATGGATCGCTTCGAGTTTCACTTCTAGACGGTGGAGCAGATAGAAGGAAACAAAAACTGGAAAGCCCACCTCTTGGATGAACCCCATCGTTTGTTCCAACAATTGTTCCATCACATTCGCCTCCTTTAGATGTACATCCTTGTACTGTGAACACCAGAATGTTCTGTCGTAAAGTTTTTAAAAGCCGATCCCTGTCAGTTGACGAGGGATCGGCTTACCAACTCTTGTCTTATTATTTGCTGCTGATTAGATCGTTCGTTGAGCGATCGATAATTCGAGCGCTTTTCACAGCCGTGAGAACCTCTCCGTCTTTTTTAAAGACACCGGAAGCAATAATTTGCTCCATTGCGGTTTGGACTTCTGTCGGTGTGATCCCTGGTCGCGGTTCATCGACCGTTAAGACAAAATCCTTTCCATCTGACTTCGTGAAAACGAGTTGAAGTGTGAGTGCCATTTGTGAATTCCTCCTTTTCGGTTAGTTAGTTTGTGATTTCGGATGTGACGATTTTTTCATAAGACATGACGGTCATAGCTGACAGTTGGCCAAGTGAAGCTAGTGCTAGCTGTAAGTTAGCCGGTGTTGCATTTTGTTCGACGAAACGGTAGGTCTTTGACTTGCGGATGAGACGTCCATCGGGTGTTGAGCCTGCATTGTAGAAAATCTTACCGACTGCTGTTTGAAATTCGAGTGCTGCTGCCATGTGCGTTCCCCTCCTTTCACAGTCTAGATAGACGAAACTTGCAGAAAAGGATACAATGTTCGTGAAAGTTTTTAAGTTTACGGTTACAATTGATAGCATAGAGAGTCTTAAAGAGGTGAACGTATTATGCCAGGCTGGTTTATCTGGTTTATTGTATTTTGGTGTATTGTTTTAATCGGTTTGTTTGCGATAGGTGGATTTTTCATGTTCCGCAAGTTCCTTAAAGTGTTCCCGAAGGAAGATGGCAAGTCGACATTGGACTGGGAAGAGTACTACGTGGATCGTTCGCTTCACCTATGGAATAAGGAAGCGAAGGGGTTATTGAATGAGCTCGTTCAGCCAGTTCCCGAACTATTCCGTCCGGTAGCGAAGCAGAAGATTGCCGGTCGTATTGGACAAATCGCATTGGATGAGTGTGCTAAGACGATTGAATTTGATCACATCATCCGAGGGTATATCGTAGCGACTCCAAAACGCGACCACAAATTTTTACGCAAGAAGCTCACGACTATGGATGTCGACATGACACCATATGAGCATCTTTTTTAACACCAAAAGAGAGAGACCTGGTCATTTGACCGTGAGTCTCTCTCTTTTTTTCAGGTTATTGTATTTGATGAGCATGCCGATGCGCCATGGGACAATCATCGAAAATGCTAAGATGAAGAACATGCCGGCAAGTTCCCCCACGTCGATTGAGCTACTGAGGATCAGTTTAGCGACCAGACGGAAGACGAGTAAACTCGCCAAAATGACGATGAATGCTTTTGACCGCTTGACGAACAATTGACCATTTTTGTGTTCGAAGTTTGTCGTTGCGATCAAGATCGTTGAAAAGAGTAGCCCTACTCCCGCTGCTTCGATTACCTGACTCCACGGTACTTGGAACTGTGTGAACAAAAACATGAGCATCCCAGAAGACATGAATAACGGTGGTAACACAATACGAATCGGAGAAATCGGGCGTTCAGCTGCTTTAGACCGAACAAAGAACGCCAAAATCCCCATGAAGAAAAATACAACTGTCGAGCCGACGATTAAATAGACGGACGGGATGTTATTAAAAACCGTATCTATCAGTTCTTGGAGTTGACTCATCCGCGCGCCTCCTTCAGTTCCTCCAACCGGTTGCGAAGTTGCTCCATCGGAACAAAACGAGCAAACCGAGTCATTTCTTTTCCTTGCCTAAATAACAATACCACAGGTGCTGTAAACAGAGAAAGCTGCCCTGCCATTTCTGGCACTTTTGCGACATTTACATAATAGAACGGAAATGGATACTGTTCAGTAAGCACTTCCACTTGTGGATACAGCCCATCACATACAGAACAATGATCCGTTTTCACGAATAATAGCATCGCTTCTTGTTGTGTTAAAAGTTCTCGCCATGCTTGAAAAGACATAACTTCGTTCATTGTTCAATCCTCCTTGATGGTCAAAAACCTTGGAAATCTCCAAAGATTGGACTGAGTAAGCTGATTAAGTACGTCATGCCGTCAAAGAATAACACGATACCGAAGACGATCATGAAGGCTCCACCAATCCGCATAATCGTACGATTGTGTTTCCGGATCCATCCAAGACGTGTCACGAAGAATGAAAGAACGAAAAACGGAATCGCGAATCCAAGGACGTAGGTCATCATGTACAGCATACTCGAACCAGGGTTAGAAGCGGCAAGACCAATAATGGCTCCAATGATCGGCCCCATACATGGTTGCCATCCTGCTGAAAATGCAAGCCCGATGAGTGCAGAACCTAGGTAACCGGATGGACGATTTTTAAATTGCAGCTTGTGTTCTTGCATTAAAAACTTGGGTGTGAATATCCCAACTACCATTAAACCGAATAATACGATGAAAATGGCGCCGATTTGCCGAAGAAGATCCATGTACTCGATAAAGAAACGACCGATAAAAGAAGATCCGAATCCAAGGAATATAAAGACAATGGAAAATCCAAGAAGGAAAAATAGCGTGTGTAACATTCCGTTGCGGCTCATTCGTTTCTTATCTGAGCGCAAGTCTTCAATCGACATTCCCGTAATATAGGAAATGAATGCTGGGTAAAGCGGCAAAACACACGGGGAGACAAAACTTAAAAATCCCGCGCCGAATGCAAGGAATACGTTCACATCTGTTGCCAAGGAACTTTCCCCCTTTAAGTTTTTTCTTTTTCCTATCCATCGTATCAGAATGCGTCTACGAATACGTACATTTTGTCTGTGAACAGTTTATGACACATTCCAATCAGTGTGTCTCTCAGAGCATAATTTTGTTTCTATGTTTTGGCTATGAGGAATTCACAAGCTTGCAACACTTTCAGAAGTAAAAAACGATTCTTGAACTTCCTATTAGTGATAGTAGTTAATACTGAAGTCATAAGTAAATGTTGCTGGTTACCAGTCGAGGAAACTATCAATTTCTATACTAGCCAGTTTCTATATGAAAAATGCAATGCAAACCAGTCATTCGGTTTGCATTGCATTTTTCGCATATTCGTAAATTCTTTTATCACTTGATATTATTTGTGTATTATTTTTAATGCCATCGTTCAGTGTATAATAATCCGTCTAACTACTCGGTTAGACTCGCTGTTTTACTGCAAGCTTCAAAGCTAACGTTTATCTTTACATGAATTTCACAAATTCACCAACAGGTTTTCGATAGCCGCGCAATCTTCTCGACTGTTCCTTTTCTTTTCCGATGGTCATCATTAACACAATTTCATGCGTGTCAGGAATTTCTAATAGTTTTCGCAGTTGTTCATCATTGTACCCAATCATCGGGCAAGTGTCCCAACCATGATTTTTTGCTGAGAGCATGAAGAGCATAGAGGAAAGAGACGCATTTCGAATGGCTTCTTCTTTCATAAACTGTTCTCCTCGCCCTTCATAAAATGTAAAATTATCTTCGATTGTGTTTCTTAACTCAAACTCGGTCATCATTCCAAGGTCGACCATTCCTTGATGGAGGCTTTCTGTGCACTTGTAAGCGTAACGATCCGCGATGGCAATTATAACGGCAGATGAACTGTGTACCTTGTATTGCCCAAAAGCGGCTTCTCGTACTTTTTCTTTTAGTTCGTTGTCTGTAACGACTATATATTCTGTATGTTGTAAGTTAAAAGCGGATGGAGCAAGCTTAACATCGCTGAAAATAGGCATTAGATCTTCCTCAGTGATGGTGACATTTGGTAAAAAGTTGTTAGCTGAACGACGCACCTTGAGTAATTCTTGAAATTCCATCTCGTCTTCACCTCGTATATTAAAAACTAAAAACCATAGGCTTCGTCTTTTTTTATTCGAATTGCTTCAAATGCATCAAAGGTTGTTACTGTATCTTCTGCCAAGCGATTTAAACGAAAAATAATATCATCGTTACTAATTTCTTTACGCAAGAAATCTTGTTCTTCAATAAAAACATAGGTTGGCACAATTTGTGCTTTCATATAAGACAAAATTGGTTTTAGTTGTTGCTCAACCATTAAATAATGTTTTGCTGTACCTGCAGTGACGACAACACTAGCCACCTTGTCACGGAATGCATGAATAGGAAGTAAATCAAAAATATTTTTAAGTGTCGCAGGAATAGACGCTTGAAATACTGGCGTACCAATAATCAGTGCATCCGCATTCATGATTGTTTCAGTTACGTATTTGGTGTCTCCTTCGTAATCAATATAGTTACGACCATCACTATATTCTATTTGGTAGTCAGCTAAATCCAATAGTTGTACATCGTGTTCCGGGTATTTCTGTAGGAAAATTTCTTCAGTTTTCAGCATGGCTGTTTTTGTTTTTGTGCCTACAATCGATCCGGAAATTATTACTATTTTCATGACGTCATTCTCCTTTTTCTCTAGTGTGTTTCTTAATTGCTGGGATAATGTCATTTCCGATCATTTCGATATTTTTCATGATTTTGTCGAATGGTACACCACCAAAGTCAAGTTGTGCCATAAATCGTTGCATTCCGTAAAGTTCGTGTTGGTATAGCAACTTTTCGATAATTAGTTCTTTACTTCCAACCATCAGTGCATCACGATAATCTATTGACTGAGCAAATTGTTGTTTTGGATAACCGGATCCTCGAATTGCCTGGAATCCACTATTAAGGTGTGGATACATACCTTGTAAGGCTTCGTTGTTCGTATCTGCTACATAGAATAAGCTTGTTGTTCCAATTGGTAAGCTCTGTGCATCAAATCCATTATTTTCTGCTGCCTGTCTGTATACATCTACAGAATGTTTGAAATTCATTGCAGGGCCACCTAATGTAGTGAGCATCATTGGAATCCCCATATGCCCTGCTTTAATGGCACTTGCAGGTGGTCCTCCGACGGCCCGCCAAATTGGAAGGGATCCGTCTTTAGGTTGTGGAAGAATTTCTGCGTTTTGTAGAGGTGCCCGGTAATTTCCTTGCCAAGTGATGCGTTCTTGTTCATTAATCTGTTTAAGAAGTTCTAACTTTTCTTCAAATATTTCCTCGTAATCTTGCAAGTCAACCCCTAATAATTGATAGGCACCCACTCGCGAACCGCGTCCTGCAACAATTTCAGCACGACCGTCAGACAGTAAGTCGATTGTAGAAAAATCTTCGTATACTCGTACAGGATCTAAGACACTGAGCACAGTAGCAGAACTGGTGATTTTTATTTTCTGAGTAGCTTGTGCAATCGCTCCTAAAATCACCGTATGAGCCTGTGATGCAAAGTACTTCTGATGACTTTCCCCTACACCGAACACGTCAATACCTGCCTGTTCTGCTAATTGACTTACCTCGACAAGTTCCTGTATCCGTTGCTGAGCTGAGATGCGGCTACCTGTCAAGGGATTGAGGATATGATCACCCAATGAATATAATCCGAATTCCATTCCTTTTGATGCATCTATTCTATATTTCTTCATTTATTTATCCTCCAATGGTTTTAAATTTGCTTCAATTTCGTCCCGTTGACTTTCTAAAAATGGTGGTAAATCCAATTTTAAACCGAGCGTTGCAATATCAGAATCGATTGTAAATCCAGGACCATCTGTCGCAATTTCGAATAGAATTCCATTCGACTCTCGGAAATACAAGCTTTGAAAATAAAAACGATCGATAATCCCAGAAGAATGGAATCCTCGTGAACGTACTTTTTCTTCCCAAAAGGCTAATTCCTTTTGGTCTTTTACACGGATGGCTAAATGATGAATACTTCCTCTGCCCGGTTTTTCAGTAGGACCATCTAAAAGTTTCACTACGATTTCTCCAAAAACTTCTCCGCTTACTGATTGAAAGATGGCTACATCCTCCGTTCGTGATACCTCTGTATAGCCAAATACATCAGTTAAGGTACTTGCGAGTTTGTCCAAACGACGGACTGTTATTTCTACTGAACCCATTCCTTGAATCTGATGTTCTATAGGTACCTCTGATTCTTCCCATGCTTTCCAGTGCACTAACTTTTCATTGGTAGAAGCAAGCAGAACCATGCGTAATCCTTCCGAATCTTCAAAGTGCAAAGCAGGACGATGAGCATACGTTGTTAGTTCACCATGGCGAACATCATACTTTTCAAATCGCTGTTTCCAATAGTTTAAACTTTCTTCAGAAGGGACGAGCAATCCGATTTGTGTAATCGCATTTGTGCCCCGGTAAGTGCGACCCGCAAACGGCATTTCAAAAAAAGATAATTCAGTTCCTGGGCTACCTGTCTTGTCCCCATAAAACAGATGATACATGGACGGGTCATCTTGATTGACGGTCATTTTAACCCGACGTAGTCCTAAGATTTTCCTGAAAAACATATTGTTTTGTGTAGCACTTTTTGTAATCATCGACAAATGGTGATGTCCTGGAATGGTATACATTCTCTTCCTTCCTCCTTCAGTTAACTAGTCAAGTGATGGAATAAAAAAATTCATTGGTTCTTTTGAATTTTTTGTTCCCCGTTTTTTTGAACACGAGATATAAGATTGAGTAGTGTTTTCTGTTCTTTCTCTGTTAAGCAGTCCTCAAAGAAAGAAGATTGAAATGCGAGCTGTGCCTCAAATGCAAGGTCTAGTTTCTCTTGCCCTTTGGACGTCAAAGAAATGGTTTTCGTCTTCCATTCCTGTTTACGGTGGATTAATTGTTCTTTTTCAAGGCGTGCTAGCATGCGAGAAATTCCACCTTGCGTTACCGTTACTTTTTCTGCAAGTTCTCTTTGTGTTAAGGGTCCATAAGTTGAAATTTGAATCATCACATCAAATTGAGCAGTTGTTAAATCAAACTGCTTCAAAAATTCATTTGATAGCAAATTGCTTTGATGTGTGAATCGCACCAACCTTAACCAAATAAGTGAACCACGAGTATTTTTTTTCATGTATTAGGAACCTCCTATATCATCAATTTACTACTCAAGTGATGATTGGTCAAGGAAGTAGCCTCGAATAGATTTTTTAAAAATTATGGTTGTACGATGAAACTGCAAAAAGGAAGTACCTTGAGTCTTATTTACTGGTTGTCGACTAAGACATCGAAAAAGACGGAAGGTACTCCCTATATCTAATTGCTTTAATTTTGCATAGAAGCTGTTCATGGTATCGTCTTTTGAGCTAGGATATTAGGCCGTCTGACCATTCTGTAACTGATACATCTTATAATAGAGTCCCTTCATGCTGAGAAGTTGCTGATGGGTTCCTCGTTCAGCAATCTCCCCCTTATGCAATACTAAAATCAGTTCTGCATCTTGAATCGTACTAAGTCGGTGTGCAATGGCAATCGTCGTCCGCCCTTTTCTCATTTTTTGAAGACTAGCTTGGATTGCGATTTCAGTTTCAGTATCAATATTGGCGGTCGCTTCATCGAGCACAAGAACTTTCGGGTCCACTGCCATTGTGCGTGCAAATGCAATGAGCTGTCTCTGTCCACTTGACAATGTAGCTCCGCGTTCCATCACTTTGTGCGTATATCCCCCTTCTAATTGTTCAATGAACTTATTCGCCTGTATGAACTCCGATGCTGCCCGGACTTCTTCAGACGTCATCGCTTCATTATGAAGGCGGATGTTACTCTCCACATCCCCGTAAAACATGAATGGATCTTGAAGGACGAGCCCGACTTTGTTACGCAATTCCTCCATTGGATAGGACTTTAAGGAACGCCCGTCAATGGTGATAGAACCCTGCTCGTACTCATAGAAGCGCATAAGTAAGTTGATGATTGAACTTTTCCCACTGCCTGTATGTCCGACGAGTGCGACGGTCTCTCCGGCATTCGCGGTAAACGAAATGTCTTTTAATACATCCGTTTTACCATCATAGCTAAATGTGATGCCTTCAAAGCTAATAGTTCCTTTTGTAATCTTTGTATCCTTTTTCACTTGTTGAACAGGTTCCATGTCCGGTTCGTCAATGAGTGTGAAAACGCGCGATGCAGAAACGAGCGCTTGTTGGAAAATGGACATCCGGTTCATCACTTGCTGTACGGGTTGGAACAGGCGGCTAAGCAATGTTGTAAATGCATAAATTACCCCTACGTCGACTGCCGTTGAAAGTGACGTGAACCCGAAGTATGCAAGCGTACAGACGACTGCTGCTGCATATAGCAAGTCAATGAACGGTCCTAGTAAAATACTGTCGAATTTGATATTCCGGATTCCGGCCCGATAGTGCCCATCATTGATCGATTCGAATTCATCTGCTAGCCGTTTTTCTTGGCGGAATGCTTGGATCATTCCCATTCCTGAGAGTGACTCGGATATCTTGCCGTTTAATTGACTAAGCCGTTCTCGGATATCTTGATAAAAATCAGCACTGTAGTGACGATAGACTGATATTAGAATAATGAATAATGGTAACAACACCATAGAATACAGCGCCAGTTTCGCATCTAGTGAAAACAGTGCAATGTAGACGCCAATGACTCCGAAAATCGCTTGTAAGAACGTGACGACAACACTCACGAACATTTCCTTAATCGCTTCCGTATCGTTCGTCACACGCGAAACAATTGCACCCGCCGGTGTCTTATCAAAATAGCGCATTCCGAGTCCTTGCACTTTAGTAAAGGCATCGACCCGTAACTGCTGAATAATCTTAAGTGCGATTTTTTGAAAGCGAAGCGACTGGAAATAGGAAATCACAACAACCATCAATTGAATGATGATATAGGCAATGAGTAGCTGGATGACACTCGAACGCTTGAAATTTAAAGGCACGAGATGGTTGTCGATGAATGATTGGATCAGCAGCGGACTCACGATGCTTCCTGTAATCGCGAGTGCAAGGAGAAGCAGCGCAATCGCAATCGATATTTTGTGGGGCTTCAAGTACCTGAGAAGTCGGACGAATACTTCCCATTGACCTCGAGCAGACAATTTTGTCTGTTTCACTTCTGCCATTACGCTTCACCCCCTTGTTCTACAGACGCTTCAAGTTGTTGCAAGTCGTACATTTCTTTGTATCTACCGTTTAATGCCATCAATTCTGCGTGAGTACCGGATTCTGCAATTGCTCCTTCATCCATGACAATAATTTGATGTGCATGTTGAATGGCGCTTAACCGATGTGATGTAATGATCGTCGTTTCCCCACTACGCGTTTCTTTCAGTGAACGAAGAATGGCTTCTTCAGTCTTCGCATCCACTGCCGAAAGAGAATCGTCTAAAATGAGTAGCTCTGGCTGCATGAGTAAGGCACGGGCAATCGAGATCCGTTGTTTTTGTCCCCCGGATAACGACACTCCCCGCTCCCCGACAATCGTTTGATATCCTTCTGCAAAACCTTCTATGTCATTATGGATATGTGCAAGTCGCGCGGCATTGTGAATTTCTTCTGTCGGAACCGTCGGATTCGTAAAGGCGATATTTTCCGACAGTGTCGTCGAAAATAGGAAATGATCTTGCGGGACATACCCAATCGATTCACGAAGCCGCTGCTGCTTGTACTGCTGTATGGAATGTTTGCCATATGAAATGACACCTTCATAGTCGTCAAACTCCCGTAGCAACAGTTTCAAAATTGCTGTTTTTCCGGACCCGGTTTTCCCGACAATTCCGAGTGTCTCTCCTTGTCTCAACGTGAAGTGGACATCTGAAAGTGCGGGCTTCGGATCTCCGGGGAACGTAAAGGTATCAATGTCGACAGAAAGATCCCCTCTTGGTCGTTCATCAAGTGCCCCTTTCACATCGACCACTTCAGGATCGACAGACAGCAATTCACGGATTCGTGTATACGAAGCATTGCCTCGCTCCACAATATTGAATAGAAATCCAAATGCAAGCATTGGCCATGTTAACAATCCGAGATAGGTGCTGAACGCAACCATATCCCCTACACTCATTTCTCCAGCGAGGATAAAACGAGCACCGAAGATAAACGAAATAATAGTAGAAACTGCAAAAATTGCACCAATTGTCGGGTCAAACAAAGCGTCTACACGTGCAACCCGCATGTTTTTCTCGACTACTTCATCGGATAATTGTCTGAAATCTTCGATGTCCTCTTTTTGCTGTCCAAACGTTTTAATAACTTTCACACCGGAGATGCTCTCTTGTGTCTTATCGTTCATGCTGGAGAATGCTTCTTGAGCAGTCCGGAAATGACGACGTAGTAATTTGCCATAAAAACTTGTTAACACGATCATGAGTGGAATCGGAATAAGTGCAATAAGCGTCAATTTCCAGTTAATCGTCAATGCCATCGTCAAGATAACGGACCCGCCTGTTAAAATCGAATCGAATAGGGTTAACACGCCCATGCCTGCAGTTTGCTGAACCGCGCTCACATCATTGGTGGCATGCGCCATTAAATTACCCACTCGACGTTTTTGATAAAAAGCGGGCGACATCTTTAAAAAATGATCGAATAATTGCTTTCGGATCGTCCTTGCAAGTACAATCGACGAACCGAAAATCATGACGCGCCATAAGTAGCGGAAAACGTACATGACAATTCCTGCAACCGCAAGGATGACGAGCCATTGCGTCAGCTGGTTGGCAGTTAACGTTCCTTTCGTAATATCATCGACAATATAGCCGATGATTTTTGGCGGCAGTAGCTGCAAAATAGAAACAAGTACAAGTGATGCAATACCAATTGCATACTGTTTTTTGCGCTGTTTGAAAAACCAGCCCAGCTGAATGAGTACGTTCAATGAATTCCCCTGCCAATCTATATATAATAGGACTTTGAATAGTTTAGCAGATTCTTACACGTTTCGGATAGTGTTTGTTTCGAATTATCCGATTTCAGAAATAGTTTCAATGTCGAGAAGCGAAAGAATGCGTGCCACCCCATCAATCGTCACAACGCGTAGCTGCTTTCTCTCTGGTTCTAGACAATGAACGTAAAAGTCATCGCACTCGGGTTTACCGGTTTGCCAATGCGTGATGGTGATGGCTCGATGAGTTTCCATGGCGGCAGCGATGATGTAATTCCACTCCTCCAGTTGCTGCTCGTCAGGTTCACTTCTAACTGGTTGTGTATCTTCTGCTTGCCATGCGCGCAACCGCTCGACGTGTTCCGGTAGCATCAGCGCCGTCCATTTAATTTTTCCACGGTCTCGTAACATCGTACTCTCTCCTTTCGTCCATTACCTATCCGTTATTTCACATGTCCACCAATCAGTCCTGCTCGGTGGCGTGCTGTCCCTGCATCGGTATACGATACAGCACGTAAAACGGCAGCTGATCCGTATTTACTTCGGAGTTCATCCACCGTCTCACCAAGCTTTCGTTTCTTCCATTTATGCTGGTCAAACAAGCTCAGTTGCATTGAATGTTCCTCAACTAGATTGGATAAGCTCAACGACAGTTGGCGGACGGGGCGTCCATCGTGAAATGTATCGAACAGCTCTGTACAGAGCTTGTAAATCTTCATCGTATCGTTCGTCTCTTCTATAAGGGATTTGGAACGGCTAAACCCGCCACCTAACGCATTTTTAGAGTAGCCAACGGATAAGTGGACCGTCCGACCGGCGCGCCTCGCAGTGCGAGCACGCATCGCAACGTCTTCACACATTTCTAGCACCACGGCAAGCACATCCTCACGGCGAAAATAATCCCGGAAAAGAATTTGCCCTTTACCGTAGCTGACTTGCCCCTCAATCAGAGGCGCACCGAGATCAGACAGATCGATCCCGTGTGCATGATGGTAAAGCTGATTCCCCATAACACCGAACTTCTCTTCCAGCTGGACTAGAGACGAGTGCGCGAGATCGCCAACGGAGTAAATTCCCATTTCATTTAGCGTGTGTTCAGTTCTTCTTCCAATCCCCCACATCTCACTAAGCGGCGCGATAGGCCATAATTTCGTTGGCACATCCTCATAACCCCAGTGAGCAAACCCGGTTTTCTTTGCTTCCAAATCCAGTGCAAGTTTAGACAGCAACATGTTTGGCCCCATCCCACATGCGGATTGCAGTTGGAATTGGCGAAGTAAATCATCCTGAATGCGGGCCACGGTTTCTCTTGCGGGTCCCCAAAGTTTCTCCGTTCCATCCAAGTTAACAAAACTTTCATCAATGCTATACACGTGAATCGCTTCTTTTGGGACATATTGGTTCAACAAATGAGTGATTTCCATCGAAACCTTTATATAAAACTCCATCTTGGGTTCAATCAGTTGTATGGAGGGATCGTCTGGGATCTCAAAAAGACGCATCCCTGTCTTAATGCCAAATCGTTTTTTGAGTGGAGGGGATGCTGCCAACACAACGCCTCCTTTTCGCTCTTTGTTCCCAATAATCGCGATTGGCGTTTCCATTACATCCAGTCCTTCAATGGCGGCTGCACAACTCGCGTAAAAGCTACGCATGTCGATACAAATAATTTTACGTTCAGGCAATTGATTCATAATGTCTCCCCCTAAGAACACCTGTTCCCTTATTGTATGACGAACAAACTCGTTATACAACAGCCATTATCTTACAGTTTCAGTGAGACATTGAGATTCCGCTCCGTAACCCGTCATAATTTATTTTTGATCAATGGGAAACTGACATGAAATTGCCACCCCTTCATGCAAAAAACAGTTGACTCAACACGCTGATAATGATTATCATTGAGAAAAAGACTGAAAGTAGGAAACTATCTTATGAAATCACATGCCCTGCTCACTTCACTACTCGCAACTGGCCTCATCCTCTCCGGATGCGGTTCCGATAAAGCAACAACTGAGAAAGAATCAGCAGAAACTGTAGCTCCGACTGATCTTCAACAAGAAACGGATGCATATAAACAATTTGCTTTGGAGCAAATGGACCAGTTTGTTGTGGAAACAGACAAGTTTGTCAGTGCCGTAAAAGAAGGTAGACTTGAGGACGCAAAAGCGATCTATCCCCTTGCCCGTATGTACTTTGAACGTTCCGAGCCGATTGCAGAAAGTTTTGGTGACCTCGATCCTCGTATTGACGCACGTCTTGCAGACTTGGAAGAAGAAGGTCAAGGTGAAGAACAATGGTCTGGTTACCATAAGATTGAATACGGTCTATGGGTGGACAATACAACAGAAGGCTACGAAGAAGTTGCCGATCAGTTGTTGAAAGATGCAAAAGAATTGCGTGCTCGGGTGGAAACGGTTGAAGTCGGTGCGGACCTAATGATTACAGGAGCAGTCGACTTGTTAAACGAAGTCTCGACATCAAAAATTACAGGGGAAGAGGAAATCTTTTCTCACACCGATCTATACGATTTCAAAGCAAATGTTGAAGGTGCAGAAGAAATCTTCCATATTTTCGAAGCGGTCATCAAACAAAAGGATGCGCAACTTGCGACAGACTTAACGAATAAATTCTCAACATTGAATGGACTTCTTGCAAAACACGAAGATGGAAACGGCGGTTATGTTTCTTACGAAGAATTGACGAAAGAAGACACGAAGCAATTAGCAGATGCGGTCAATCAACTCGGTGAACCATTGAGCATGATGGGCATCGTAATGGAGTGAGAATCTAATGGCAGAAGAAAAGTTGTTTGAGAAGAAAATCTCCCGACGTCAAATGTTAAAGCTAACGGGCGCAGGAGCTGCTGGTGCAGCAATAGGCGTATCTGGACTCGGGGGTCTTCTCAATGTGTTTGGAATGACAACAGTGGATGACAACCCGACAACCAAAAACAAAGTGAACTTTTACGGTTCGCATCAACCTGGCATCATTACGCCTGTGCAAACTCACGTCTATTTTGCGTCACTCGAAGTCCTCGTCAACTCTCAGACAGAACTAAAAAAGTTATTCCAGCAGTGGACGCCGATGGCCGTTCGTTTAATGAACGGCGAACCTATTGGTGAACTCTCAACTAACGGTTTCATTCCAGCGAAAGATACAGGCGAAGCAGGTGGACTCGATGCATCTGGTCTCACGTTGACCTTCGGGGTCGGGCCTTCCCTGTTTGATAAAAAAGAGCTAGGACTTTCATCGAAACGTCCTACAGAACTCAAAGATCTCCCCCATTTCCCAAAAGATCAGCTCGATCCCACTTACACGGGAGGCGATATATGCATTCAGGCATGTGCAGAAGATCCCCAAGTTGCGTTTCATGCAGTGCGTAACCTGATTCGCGCCGCTTCCGGAAAAGTACGTTTGAAATGGTCACAAGCAGGATTCAACTCATTCCCTGAAAAAAACAAGAAACGCGAAACACCGCGTAACTTATTTGCCTTTAAAGACGGCACAGCAGGACCCGATGTTGCGAGTAAACAAGCGATGAATGACGTCGTCTGGGTACAACCGGGCAAATCTCAAGGTTGGCTTGCTGGAGGCAGCTATATGGCAGTCCGCCGTATTCAGATGCACTTAGAAACGTGGGACAGGACGGCACTCGGGGAGCAAGAAGCAACATTCGGTCGTCACCGCGAAACAGGTGCTCCTATCGGATTAAAAGGCGAACACGATGAAGTGCCGCTTGAGCAGAAAGATGCGTCAGGTGCACCTGTGATTCCTGTCGATTCACACGTACGGCTTGCAAAAGAAGCGAAAACACAAATTCATAGACGTTCTTTCTCCTACTCTTCAGGGACAATGGATGCAACCGGTGCATACGATGCAGGTTTGCTGTTCATCTCCTATCAAAAAGATCCGGAGCAATTTATCGCCATCCAAAAAAGTTTCGGCCGTGTTGATAAATTGAATGAATACATCACACACCGTGGCAGTGCTTTGTTTGCCTGCTTCCCTGGTGTCCAGAAAGGAAGCTATATCGGTGAATCGTTATTCAAAATTTTGTAAGCAGGTACTGCTCATCGCAGTCCTGCTTTTGTCTCTTTTACCGGCATCACTTGTCCAGGCGGAGTCACCTTCTTATAGTGACTTGTATATTGCAATTGGCGATGCCATCATGGCGTCAAAGCAAGACGATAAGCTAGCTGCGGATACAGCATTGGAAGAATTCAACACTACATGGCAACAACAAGAACACTCTGCAAAAGAAAGTAAGCAAGTCGAGAGTGCGCTGAGAGAAGCAGAACAGTCAAAAGGACCTGCACAGCGTCTTGAAGCATTAACAGCACTGTCAAAAGCATTACATGCATTGGAGAAAGCTGAAAATCCAGTAGATGAACAAGCGGAACGTCTTGCGTTTGAAAAGGCAGTTACTCCAGATCTTGAAAAACTAGGAGACGCCATTCATTCAGGCGATACGGAAGCAATACGAGCTTCTGAAAAGAAGTTTCTAGCTACTTGGACACGTAACGAACGTCCAGTCCGCGAACAAAGTATCGCGGCTTACGGAACGATTGAAACTCAAATGGCGTTCTTGCGAATTTCACTTGCAGAAGATTCTCCAAGTCAAACGGATCTCGAGCAGACATACACTGCTCTTGAACAGGCAATTACATCATTTGCAGCAGGTGAAACGGCTCAAGGTTCCGCTCCTGTTACCGATGACTCGTTGGACACGCTGACTTCCCTTTTGGCAGACAGTCGTGCGGCACTTGCTGAAGATGATGCGGATACAGCGGTTTCAAAACTCCGTGAATTCATCACAAGCTGGCCAAACGTAGAAGGTCAAATCCGTACAAAAGATGCGGCGCTTTACACGAAGATTGAAAGTCAAGTACCATTGCTTGCAGGAAAACTTACGAGTGAAAATGCAGATAGTAAAAAAATATCAGGTGACATCGCCAGTCTGCAACAGCAGATTGAACTCGTCAAAGAAAGCACGTCGTATACATTTTGGGATTCAGCACTTATTTTACTGCGAGAAGGATTAGAGGCTCTGCTTATCATTATCGGCCTGGTTGCATTCCTGAAGAAAGCCGGACAACCTCAGCTTGCTAAATGGATCTATATAGGTTCATCCGTAGGAATTGTCGCAAGTATCGTTGCAGCAGTCCTGATGACAACCATCCTTAACTCCGTGACGATTGGAAGCAGCCGTGAAATCATGGAAGGTGTAATTGGACTCGCTGCAGCTGCCATGATGATTGGAATGGGCGCATGGCTTCACCGCAAATCGTCTATAAGCGCATGGAATGACTACATCGCGCGTCAAATGGGGACAGCCGTTTCCAGTAAAAGCGCTTGGGCGATTGGATTGCTCAGTTTCTTGACAGTATTCCGTGAAGGTGCAGAAACCGTCGTGTTCTATGTAGGAATTGCGCCGAACATGAAATTGTCCGAGTTTCTACTCGGCATCGCGGTAGCATTAATCATATTGGTTGCTGTTGCTGTCGTGCTACTGAAAGCCGGAAGCCGCATTCCAATTCATCGGTTGTTTGCGGTTGCGACGGTTTTCATCTATGCACTCGCCTTCAAAATTATCGGCGTGAGCATCCATACGCTCCAGTTGACGGACGTCTTCCCTACTTCCATTGTGGATGGACTTCCTGTCATGTCTGCGATTGGATTCTATCCGACATGGGAAACGATTGCAGGTCAGCTGGTGTTAGTAGTAACAGTAGTGACAATGTTTGCGATCAAAAAACGATTGCCTGCTCGAAATGCCGTTTCCTCTTAAGGAAGCGGTGTTTTCAATATTCGACAAAAACTTAAGCATAGATATTGACCAAAACTTCCAACTTAATGTACACTTCGCTAGCGCAATCAATATATATGAATAGGAGAAAACTGATGTTATCGAAAATATGGCGTGGTTATCGCGACAGCTCATTTGTTTTAAAAATGTCCATCGGATTTATCGCAGGAATTGTGAGCGGTCTCGTATTCGGACAAAAAATGTCTTTATTTCAACCACTGGGGACATTACTAATCAATTTACTTAGCCTAGTCGCCATCCCTGTGGTTTTTTTAACGGTTGTCCTTGCTGTCAATCAGATGAACATGAAACAACTTGGTCGCATAGGCTGGAAGCTCATTCTCTACTACACGGTCACCACTGCGGCTGCAGTAGGAATCGGTGTTGGACTCGCCCTGTTGTTCCAACCGGGTCAGTATTTAACACTTCCTGATACAAAAGTGGAGACACCAGCAGCACCAAACTTCTCGGATGTCTTATTGCAAATGGTTCCGTCCAATATATTTGAGGCCTTTTCTGGCGGTAATGTAATGGGAATTATTTTTATAGCAGTCATTATTGGTCTTGCCATCTCGGCAATGAAGTTTTCGGCGGATAAAGAAATGCAAAAACATGGTCAATTGTTGGACAAAGTAATTATTGCACTGAAAGAAATGTTTTCAAAACTCCTTACGGGCGTCTTGCAGTATGCACCGATTGGAGTATTCGCTATTAGTGCAACTGCATTCGGTAGTCAAGGCTGGGACACGTTCAAGTCTCTTCTTACATTCACAGGAGTCTTTTACCTCGGAATTATTCTGCTATGGGTATTCGTCTATACAGGATTCCTTCGCTTGTCTGGAAATTCCGTAATGGATTTCTTTAAGTCGACGAAAGAAGCGTATACCACGGCCTTCTTCACATCCAGCAGTATCGCGTCGCTGCCGATTGCCATCAAATCAGCACGAAAAGCAGGAGTATCTGAGCGTACAGCAAACTTTGCACTCCCTCTCGGAGCGGTGTTCAATTCAGATGGTGGTGCCCTTAGAATGGGTGTATCAATCGTTTTTGCTGCGAACATAACAAATCTCAACCTTTCTGTATCTAGCTTCTTCCTGATCGTCATTGTGGGGACATTGCTCTCGATTGGAACCTCTGGTGTTCCTGCTGCAGGACTAGTGACGCTGGCAGCGGTATTGACGATGTTCGACCTGCCACTTGAAATCGTCGCCCTCATCGCAGGCGTAGACGCTATCATAGGAATGGGTGGATCTGCTTCAAACGTTGTTGGAGACATCGTAGGTGCAGTCGTGGTAGATAGTTCGGAAAAGAAACGCGCGACGACTTGAAAAGCCTGACATTTTAAAATGAACCCAGAATAAAAAGATCGCTAATTCAGTTTGAATTGGCGGTCTTTTTTTGTTTTCCAGGATTACTTTTATGTTCATATGCAAGTTACCCTGCGTTACATGCAACACACCGAAATTGTATTGTTCTCCATCTGGTGAAATGGTACGATTCATCAAAGATTAGAACTTCGAGGTGAGTCCGATTCGACTAAAAATAAATGAATCCGAAGATTTTACAGACATTGAAATTATCATTAATTGCCCTGAAGTAGACGAAACTTTGTCTCCTTTGATTCATCAGATTAATCAAATGATGTTTTCCGTTCAGGGAAAGAAGGATGGCATTACCTATCCTTTAGTAACCGATCATTTGCTGTACATTGAATCCGTGAATGACACTGCTTTCCTCTATACCGATGAAGACGTCTATGAAAGCGACAAGAAACTATATGAGTTCGAAGAACAGCTGAAAGATACGAGGTTCATGAGGATCAGTAAAAATTTCATTGTGAATACGTCCAAGATTGAGAGTGTAAAAGCTCTAATGAACGGTCGATTCGAAGCGCATTTATCGAACGGTGAAAAAGTCATTGTGAATCGGCATTATGTAAAATCATTTCGAAAACATTTTTTAGGATGAGGTGACTTGAATGAATCGCTTAATTATCTATATAGGTGCAGCTTGTTTCGCCTTCACTTTCAGCTCTATCTTCTATTATTTGTTTAGGGCGCTCAACATCTTTCCGCCGCTGACAGAAGAAATCACGATCTACTTGTTTATCATATCCTGTCTTATTACCTTGCTAATATTTCTTTCTCATAAACTGCCCGTTGAGCAACCGCTGCTCGTTCATTTAATTGAGCTGATCTGTGTTCTTATAGTGTTAATCCTTGCAGGTGCATTTTTCGGGGTGTATCCGTTCCGTGCTTTTTATATTGGAACGGTCGCATTGTGTGGGATATGTGCATACACATTTGTCATTCTGATGGTCTATTTAAATAACAAGATGGCTGAAAAGGCAATCAATCAAGCGATTGCCGAGCAGAGACGGAGAGGGTCAAATGTCTAAAATTATTGAGGTGCACCACTTATTCAAGTCGTTCGGTGCTATGGAGGCAGTGAAAGATGTCAGCTTCTATGTGGAGGAAGGAAGCCTGTTTTCATTTCTCGGTACAAACGGAGCTGGTAAGTCTACAACAATTTCTATTCTGCTGACTCTATTAAAACAAGATGCAGGAGTAGTGAAGGTAAACGGCTTAACGGTAGGAAAAGATGATGACGCAATACGTAATGAAATAGGTGTTGTATTTCAGCAAAGCATATTGGATCCCCTTCTGACGGTTAAGGAGAATTTGGATTACCGCGCACGGCTGTATAAGATGACGAAGGAGGAAAGGCTAGCGGCAATCGATCGCGTTGCTGATACTGTCGATATATCTTCTATCATGCAGCGTCGCTACGGTAAATTATCAGGTGGACAGAAGCGAAGAGTGGATATTGCCAGAGGCTTGCTGCATCAACCTAAAATCTTGCTGTTGGATGAACCTACGACAGGTCTTGATCCGCAAAACCGGAAACAGATTTGGAATACCATTCTGGAATTGCAGCGCAAGACCAATATGACGGTTTTTCTAACGACACACTATATTGAAGAAGCTGCCAATTCCAATTTTGTGGTTGTCATGAAAGAAGGAGAAATTATTGCCAAGGGGACGCCGCATTATCTAAAGTCCCAATATTCTGCCAACCGTTTAATGATCATAGCAAAGAATCCCGCACAATTACGCAGTCAATTTCAGACAGATAAGCTAGCCTTCACCGAAGAACACTCCACCTTCCTGATCCAGCTCGAGAAAACAACCGATGCCATTGTATTACTGGCGAAATACGAAGAACTAATCGATTCATTTGAAGTACAAAAATCCAGTCTGGATGATGTGTTCATCCAAATCCATAACGGAAAGGATGATATACATCATGATGGCTGTTACGAAGCGTAATATACTTCTGTATTTCCGAGATAAGAGTGCGCTATTCTTTTCTCTACTTGCTGTCATCATCCTGGTCGTCCTATACGGAACATTTCTAGGGAATTTAATCTCAGACAGCCTTCCTGATTTCCTTGCTAAAAAATGGCTCCTTCTGTCATGGATCTTTGCTGGAATTTTAGCAGTTACTTCAGTCACTACGACGCTGGGCGCTTTTGGGACCATGGTAGAAGATCGTTCGACGGAGGCCGATCTGGACTTCTATGCTTCTCCAATTAAAAGATCATCTCTTTTTGGCGGCTATGTGATGAGTTCAATCTTCGTCGGTTTCATCATGTGTCTGCTCGTCCTACTGACTGCAAATGCTATTTTCTTTTTCTCGGGTGACGAAATGCTAACCTATATCCAATTGTTTAAAGTTGTCGGGGTGATCGGTTTGTCCGTGATTTCAAGCAGCTCTATGATTTTACTGCTCGTTTCTTTTTTCAAAACCGTCAAAGCTTTTGCTGCTGCCAGTACTGTCATAGGAACACTGCTTGGTTTTCTTGCAGGTATTTATATTCCCATTGGAAATCTACCAGCATACTTGCAAATCATAATTAAACTATTCCCCACCTCGCATTCCGCTGCGTTATTCCGTCAAATTCTGATGGAGCAACCACTGCAAGAAACATTTGCACAAGCACCGGAGTCAGCCAAGCACGAATTCTTGAAGGATATGGGCGTGTTTTATGAAATAAATGGCTCCCTTACTTCACCAACGTTCAGCGTTCTCTATTTAATAGGCATAGCTGTTTTTTTCTCTATATTGGCTGTTGTATTACTGAAGAGGAAGCGGTCTTAACACAGGACATTATCCAGCGCCCATTCATACCGCAATGAAAACGAGAAGGATGCAGGCACAGTGCTTCCTACAGCAACTGTGCCTGCATCCAATAATTTTTATTTGGTGGAATTCTACAACAGCATTTAACAATCCCATTTAAAATTGACCATTATAATCTCCAGGAACGATTGTTTTTAAATTATACCTACTTGATTTTTTCGATAAATGATAACTCATAGTGTAATTTTGATCAACTTGTATTAAAGCCCATATACTTAAATCCTCAATGTAAATTTGCTTGTCATTAGAAAGTATTATCCATTGTTCATCAGTATTTTTATCTTTTTTAACCACCTCAATGTTTTGGGTAGTACTTTCAAGAATAGGATCATAGAAAGTAAAACGAAATAAAAGAAACAGCAAGATTAAGAAGAAAAATGATAGTACTGTGATTTTCCCCTTCATATTTTTCTCCTTTGAAAGATGATCTGGACCGTCGATGGAAAATTACGAAAGCAATTGTGCTCTTTCTTGACAAACGAAATAAACAAATACTCAGGGTGCATTTCTTTGAAGATAACCAAAACTAGCTTAGGTCAGTTATAAAAGACTGTTATTTTGTATCTTTGTTCACTTCTTTTAATTGTTTTTTGATTTCTCTAAGCTCCATTTTGATCGCTTTCACTTGTTTCGATGTATCAATGCCATATCGAACACCGTATGTAATGATGAAAAACACAAGAGCTACCCCTAATAGCCAGTAAAGCAGCATCGTATCCTCCCCTTCAGTTTGCTAAGTCAATTTCACAATCAATTATTCACTTTTCCACTTTTAGTTTTTGAAAATGCAACGATCATCAAACAAAGTAAATTAATAATGAAGAGTACTACATAATAGGTGCTGGTGGATCTTTCGAAAAGGTAAGAAGCATATCTCAACGTATTAATACCTAGCACAACTAATAGTAAAATGAACAGTTTCGTATTCATATGTCTGTACCTGTCTTTCAAGAGTTGAAAAATTGTATTTCCAATACGCGTTCCACGGTATCTATAAGGGTACTATTGTTTTCAGCTCAACTAAATCATCGATTACCAAATCGGCCATAGCAAGTTCATCTTCTTTTGCAAAATCAAAATTACATCCGATTGCCATTAATCCGTTATCTCTAGCTGCCTGAATATCAGATAGGCGGTCTCCTACTACTGCAGCTTTCTGTATATCATATTTTGTTACAATTGTTTTTACTAAATCTCCTTTATCCAACGTTTGTATTTGTTGAATACTAAATGTTTCAGTAACCCAATCATCCAATTTATAATAAGTCACAATTGCATTTAAATATTCAGTTAGACCATTACTCGCTATGTAAATCGAACAGTTATTCTCTTTTAAAAAACCGAAAATCTCTCTTACATTGGGATATAAAGCACCGTTCCCACTTCTTATGTTTTCAATTAATCTTTCTAGAAAATAAGCATCCGTTTGTTCTCTCTCTGCGAGAGAATGATTAGGCAACAATGTTTCCCATACTTTTGGTAAAGGTACTCCCATAATTTCACGATATTTATCAATAGGGGTTTTTGACTCCCATTTATTTTGCCGCCGTAAGTGATTAAACGTATCCTCAAGTGATAATTCTAAAATTTTGTCCGTTTGAAATAGAGTGCCATCCATATCAAAAATAAGTGCTTGTACCATTGATTTCTCTCCTTTTACCAATCCATTTCCTGTCAGATGTTCAGTTTAAGTGTAAAGACGACTAGTTTAAATTACTTCTTTATGAAGATACGCTTGCATTTTTATCTTCAACTCCATAAAGTCTGTTGGTTTCTCTGCATTTTCGGGTTCCACCAAATAAAACCCATCGTCTTTATATCTTGGGATTACATGCATATGATAGTGCTCTACATCTTTGAATATTCCGTTTTCTTGTAAAACAGTTATGCCATCTGTGGGGAATAGATTTTCCAGTACTCTTGCCATTTTTTGAGCAGTATTAATAACTTCGTTCAAACTCTTCTCATCAACATCACGGAATTCTGGAGAATGTGTTTTAGGAACTATCAAAATATGACCTATATTTATTGGGGATTTATCTAAGAAGCAACACACATGTTCATTTTCATAAATGATATATGCTTCCACTTTTTTATGGATGATTTCACAGAATATGCAGTTCTCCATCCTCATCCTCCTCATATAAAGGTAATATAACTCATTAAAATTAGGAAGAAAATTAAAGTCTCAAGATTAGTAATATAGGGTATCGGTTTCACTTTCATGAGCAATCTTACTCGTTTTACTAAACTAGCATCTAGCATGATAAATAAGTAATAAAAAAGCAGTATACCAAAGAAAAGCATTAGACCTGACATTAACTCTTCTCCGTTTTGCCAGAAAGCTATTCCTAAAAAAATAGCCCATATAGACTTGAAAACACCCGCTAAACTTTCAATAGGAGATGGCCAAGCTTCAAAAGCAGCCTTTCTCTGATGAAACAGCATGAAAAAATCCTACGCAATTGAATCCTATAGTTATTGAACTGCCTCTATAACAGGAATTGTTGCACATCTTAAAACCTTACCCAAAAGTTCCAGCTAACCGCTTGTTATCGATGGATATCCATTGAGACTTGAAAGCAGTTTTATATCAAGCGCTTAGATAATGTGAAATGCGGATAATTATAACCAATTTTCAAATTTTCTATTTTTCGCTAATTATAGCACAGATCCAACTATTTCCATATCGTTAATTAGAAATAAAAAAGTGCAAGCTTCCATGAATAAGCTTTAAGGTGTAGCAACTTTGTGGATACTTGATTGCTCAACTAGGCAGCTGTATTTTTATAAACACGAAAAGAAAAAATCCGAAACTCCATTTGAAAGTCCGGATTTTTCCCTATCTCTATTATCTAGGCAGCGTGTCCCTATGCAAGATTGCAGATGGAGGTTATTTCAATTCCACAGTAATTGGCTGGAAATCTATTCGTTTAGAATCTGTTTGACTGTTACTCAAATGTGCAAATGGATAGAAAGTTATCGAAGTTGCATCCGGATTCAGACCGTGAACTGTAGCATTCCAGGTGAGGTCTTCGCCCGAATCCCCTCCCTTAGTTCCAACTCCACCATTATAGGGAACTTGATATTCATTTCCTAAGTTATCAATTGCACCTAACTCTGCTTCAACTGCCATCCAATCGTCATGAACGGAAGGATTCACGTCTTGTAAGTAATTTATTGTTAAATTGACATCCGTTTTCACTGCATCGATTAATTCTACCGTTACTCCTTCTGTACTAACGTGTTTATTGATGGGGATATGTGTGCCTTCTAAAGCGTTGAGAGAAAAGGCAAAACTCCAATTGCCTTCAATTGTTTTTTCGTCTATAACGATAGCTGTCGGTTCCCATAACACATTCACTGTGTCTCCTACAACATCAAAACTTTTCATAGTCATCATTCCAACATAGCCAATCCCCTTTATATAATCGCCTTCATAGCTCACGTTATTTATCTTCTTGTCTATTGTTGGCACATTTTCAAACGTAGGAAATTTACCTAAGTCTAAGTCTAAGTCTGATTTAATTACATAAGAAAGTGAAACTACATTTCCATCGTAAAACGCTTTTTCAATAATGAGGTCAATTCCGTTACTTGTTGAAAGCAATCCGACATCCGTACTGATTTGGTCGTACGCTTCATAATAATCTTCTTGTGAAATGAAATAATCAAACGCTTCCCCGACAACAGGAATTTTCGTCACGAACTTGGCAAACGCAGGAGAGACGTAAGCTGAAGAAATCGTACAGAGAGAGAGAATCGCAACAGCTGCTGTATAAGCAACGGTTTTCTTGAATGGGAATTTTCTCTTTTTCTTAATTTCAAATGCATCAGCTAAAATCAAGTCTAACTCATCTGAGGGCACCGGGATTTCATTCAGCGCTTCTTTAAAATGGTTTTGCTCGATCATCTGCGTACACTCCTTTTAACAATGTTTTGAGTTTTGACAAACCCCTCTTACCATTCGATTTTACTGTACCAAGTGGTTCTTCAAGTAACTCGGCTATTTGCTCAAATGTTAAGTCCTCATAAAATTTTAAAATCAGTACAGTTTTGTATTTCTCATCTAACTGATAAATCGCATTTAGTAAATCCATTCTTTCTTCATAACCCGTTTTGTGTTTACTTGAAGTTTGATTTTTTAAGTCATCCATCAATACAATTTTCTTTTTCTTATGTAGTACATCGAGGGATGCATTGATGCAAATTCTCATTAGCCATGTCGAAAAATACTTAGGCTGTTTCAGTTGATGTATGGACTCAATGGCTAAAAGTACAGTCTGTTGGAAGACATCTAATGCATCAGGTTTGTTTTTCACATAGCTATAACCGGTTCGGTAAAGCTTCTGTTTGTCTTGCTGGATTAGATGTAATAACGCCTCCCTATCTCCTCCAATTGCACGTATAATTCTTTTCTCTCTATCCATTATCTTTTCACCGTCCTATATATTAGAGCGTTGACAGTCGAAAATAGATGCAATTTTTAAAAAATACAATTTAATAAGTCGTTTTGTTAATACAATATAGCGAATTAGTTGAATACCACCATAAGAATTTACCGCATTTCCCCTCTGTTTCGAGCGTTTCACGCAGGATTTACTACCCGTTGCCAATGAGTTTACCAATGAAAATATAAAGAGTGTGAAATGTCAGAAAAGAGAGGATATTGAAAGGTAAAAAAGCCTATCCCCTTTGTATCTTAAGCGAAGAATTAGGCTTATGAGCTTATATTTAAACAATCACACCTGCTAACGATACAAGCCGGTAAATTTCGGCTGCTTCACCATCCAGGGTCTCAAGGCACACGTTGATCCTCTATTAGTCGCCACCTTCCACTACGATAAATTGACACCTTTTAGCTACCCAGCAATCGTGCCACTTTTATTAAACAACTGATTTGGGGCATCATGATTTTCCTAATGAATTTTCGAGAATAAAGTTTTTAGCCATAAAATAAGCTGATGCAGTAAATAATTGTGTTTTAATTTTGTTTGTCAGTATATGATTTCCAAATTCATTAAAGTCAAATAATGTGATCTTTATTTCTTCGGTATCATCCAAATCTTGTTCATATGCTTTAAATGCTTCAAGTATTAGGATAGTCTTTACCTTATTATTTTGTGTAGCCGGATTAACCATAAATTCTCCTAAAAATATAGGTTCTCTAAGAGAAATGTAACCTGTCTCCTCCCTTACTTCTCTGACTAAACCTTCCGCTTCCGTTTCATTATCTTCTTTTTTTCCGGCAGGAACTTCTATGAAAAAGTCTCCTCCAGCATGTCGGTATTGTTCCACTAAAACAATTTTGTGTTCTTTAGTTACCACCACTGCATTTACCCAATCGGAATATTCATTTACATAATAATCATTAATTACAATACCATTAGGAAGTTCACAACTGTCTTTTCTTATATTTCCGAATGGACTTTTGTGAAAATACTCAGTCCTTGTTGTTTTCCATTTGCTCATTGTCGCCTCCAAATTTCACTATTTTTTCTTCACTCTTTTGCGGAAAATATATCTTCTCTTTAAAAGTCGTGATCCTTATAACAGAATCACGCTCTTTAATTAAACTGTGTTTTTTCTTGCTTCGTAATTCCAAATCAACTTTTTTAATATTATTGTTTTTTAGGTTTCTTATTTAAAATAAAGCGTAGTTCATTGATATCATCTTCAGATAGGGTATCTTCCTGAATGAATTGGACAAGCATGGATTTCAGGGTACCTCCATAGATACGCTTGATAAATGATTCGGTCTCGGCACGCTGACACTTTTCTTGTGTATAGAGCGGGTAAAAGGTGTAAATTCTTAGATCTTTATTGACACCGACTACATCTTTTTGAACCAATCGATCGAGAAGAGTACGTATGGTTTTCGGCTTCCAATCGGTACTCTCCTGTAAGGATAGTATGATGTCATTCGCTGTTTGAGGGGCTTTATCCCAAAGCACGTTCATGATTTCCCATTCTGATTCTGATATACTAGGAATGTTTTTCTCCATATTTCTTCTCTCCATTTTCATTATAGATTCCTAAATCTTTTAAAATTGATAATGTAATTTCTGCCGCCTTGCTTCCAGATGAATCATCTTGATTTTGTATATTGGTAGCAAAGAAATAAGTATTGTTCTTCGTCTCTACATACCCGATAAACCAACCATTGATGTTTTTTCCATTCACTGCTCCTGTACCTGTTTTTCCTGATAGGTGAGCCTCTTCATTCTTTTCTAAGAATAGTGCTTCCTTCACAGCTTGGATATGCATTTCCTTATATCCCAATTGATTGTTATAAAAGGCTTGCAGCAGTTGGACTTGCTCGACTGGAGAAATTTTTAATGAGGATTCGTGCCAGAATTCACCCAATCCCCCAGATACATCAGAATTTCCATAGTTTATCTCTTGTAAATTGGATTTTATTGTTTCAAATCCTGTTCTACGATCTAATTCTTGGAAATACCAGCTTACAGATTTTTGTAAAGCAGATGAGACATCTTGATCCATATTCCAAGCGTTATAGGGCTGCTCCGTACCATCCCATGAAAGGGTGGATTCTTCGGGTGATATCACATTTGATTCTAGAGCAAATAAGGCACTATAGATTTTGTATGTCGAATCAGGTGATACCCGCAATGTACTTTTCTCTTCATTATAAATGTGATATTGCTGTGCGTTTTGATTATATAAAACAAAACTTCCTTCATACCCTTTAAAAAATCGATCTAAATCCTCATAAACTGCTCCGTCATTATTAAAATAGTATCGGTCATTTTCCGTCGCAAATACTGAAACGAATGGTAATTGGATTGTCAAAATGATACTCGCCAACACATAAATATAGACGCTTTTTCTTATTGGTTTTTTTGCAGAATGCTTATAAGCAGATATTTGTTCAATTCGTTTTTTGATTTGAAGCTTCGAACCGTTTAATTGTGTCACTAACTGTAGCTCACTTGACTGTTTTGAAAGATCCAAAAAATTAATGATTGTATTTCCATATTCAATAAATGAATGATCATCTAGCAACTGTAAAACAGATGTATCACATGCGATTTCCCGATCTAATCTCATTTCTCTAAAAGCAAGCCAGACAAGGGGATTAAACCAATAAATGGTTTGATAGAACAATATCATGTAATTTGTCAGCAGATCCTTGTTTTTATAGTGATTCAGTTCATGAAGAAAGATATACTCGTAATCTTTCAAGCTAAGCCAGTTTTCATGCTTAAAAGGTATGACGATATATGTTTGAAAAAGTCCAAATATCATTGGAGATTGGACTCTTCTCGAAATAACAACCTTTATAGATTTTTTAATCTTTAGTCTTTTCTTGCATTCTTCGAAAAGCACGAGAACTTCTTGATTGGAAAATGCAGAAGAATAATTCTTTATCCTTCTAAGTGTGAGCCATCCACGAACCATAGTAAAGGTAAATAAAAGCATCCCTAACATCCATAATCCCATCACTCCCATATTAAGTAAGGACAGGTCCGGCCGATTGACCGATACAGAAAAGTCTTGTATCAGGTGTAGACCCTGCATCATATCAGTTCCAGTTTTCTCCACATTAGAACTGAGTGCATTAGTCTGATATGCATCCGCACCGCTAAAGAGAGAACTAAAATTAAATAAATCAGTAGGTATGAATGGAAGTGTTAAAGCTATAAAAAGAAACATCCACAAATGATAGTGCGATTTTGCGGTTAGTTGTTTTCCAAACCATTTTCGTATGAGTAGAATAACGGTAACGGAAAATGAAGACACCAATAGACCTATTATAAAATGAGTTAAAAACATGTCCTTCAACACCAACTCTCTTGATTTTTAAATTTAAAAAATCAGGTATATAGCATATTTATAGTAGCTTGATGGTTAGGAAATAAAGAATTGACTTTATTTGATTACGTATGTAATACTATACTACAGATGTAATCAGACTACAAATGTAATCTGTTAAAACTCCTTGAATAAGGTTGTTTTTTCATTTTGTACATAGGAGTCTAATCAAATAATTAGGAGGTTTTACATCATGAACAAAAGACGTTTTTATCAAATACTAGCAGTGATAGGCTTGGTGCTTATGGTTGTAGGCTGCTCAGATGAGAAAAAACAGGTTGTACAACAGTCAGAAACAGAAAATATGGAGGGAACTAACCAATCCTCAGAAAATATAACGGCAAAAGAAACCACAAAAGAGAAATTTGAAGAACTTGAGAAGGAATATGACGCGAGGCTTGGGGTCTATGCCATTGACACAGGAACAAAAGAAATCGTGGAATTTCGTGAGGACGAACGATTTGCGTACACATCTACCTCCAAAGCGCTAGCCGCGGGTGTTTTATTGAAACAAAATCCGATATCAGAGCTTGAGGAAATAAGGACATTTACCAGTGAAGACATTGTTCCCTATTCCCCGATTACAGAAGGCTTTGTGAACAAAGGGATGACTCTAGGAAAGATAGCTGAAGCAGCAATGCAGTACAGTGATAATACAGCAGGAAATCTTCTGTTCAAAGAACTAGGCGGACCAGATGGATTTGAAAAGGCGTTACGAGAAAGTGGCGATACTATCACAATGGCTGACCGTATTGAACCTGATTTGAACGAAGCTATTCCTGGAGATTCAAGGGATACAAGTACCCCTAAAGCACTTGCAACTAACCTTGAGGTGTTTGGAGTCAGTGAGTACCTTTCTGCTGATAAGCAAGAAATTTTCACGAATTGGCTAAAAGGAAGTACGACAGGTGATTCCCTCATTCGAGCTGGTGTACCAGAAGGTTGGGAAGTTGGAGATAAGAGTGGAGCCGGTGGTTATGGAACTCGAAACGATATAGCGATTGTGTGGCCACCAAATCGGGAACCGATTATGATTGCAATCATGTCAAGTCGCGATGAAGAGGATGCCAGCTTTAATGATGAACTCATCGCAAAGGCCACAGAAGTGATTGCTAAGGCGTTTTCTAACAACAAATAGATTAATATTTTAGAGAAGGAGTACGACTCTTCAGGTAAAGATCGTTTTTTACTACAAAAAAGTTGGCGAAATAATATACTTAAAGGGTGCTTATGTTGAATAAGTGTTAAGCAATGGTCTTCTACAATCGGGCGCGATTGTTGTATACAACTTAGATTTTTCAATAACCGTATTGCAAAAGATTCCTCATTTAACAACTTTAATTTACCCCCATCCTGCAGGATGGGGGTATGTGTATTGGAAGTATTTAACTTAAACAACGTAATATAACCTTTGACATTTCCTTATTGCAGGCGGTGTCGGCTTCGCTGCTACTACCCCATATAAAAAAGAAATCAGAATGTCAATTGTATTTATATTTTGGCTATCAAAACTAACGAGTAGGAAGCATATAAGTGAACCATCGAGCGAATAAAAAATTACCCCAACCAAGTATTTTTTTGCTCAAGTAATTTATCAATATGAATAGAAAGTGGAACTCCTACAAGAATATAAATAGGTCCGGCAAAAAAATAACAAGAACAAATGTTTCAAAAACCCAAAGTAATACATATTAGATTCACGCTGAGAGATCAGAGTATAGAAAGCCCACGCATATACGATAGCAGAAAGAATTCCTGTGAGTAATCTTTTCCTAAGTTTATCAATCTGAGCTAGTGGATAGATACTTATTGAAGAAAACTTTCACTTTGTGCCATGCTTCAAATTGTGCCTGTGAGTAATCTTTTATATTTCCTCCTAGTAACAAGGTCATTTCTTTCCCGAAGTGAGACACGACAGATTGTGTAGCAGGTTATACATTGGTAACCGCATTTAATCCACCTCATTTCTACAAGCACTCATGTTTCTATAATTCAGAATTAAAATCAGAATATTTTACAAAAAAACTCCAAATTGAGCACGGATCTTATTCCTGTATTGCCCCCAGTTATGGAACACTATTCTCTGAGGAAGCTTTGGCTTTCAAATTCATATTTCTTTTTATAATAACGGATTGCAAACCCGTACACAGTAAATAAAAGCAGCATTAATACCACCATACTATCTCTATATGACTCATAAGATATATTTGCAATGATGCGATGATAAAGCTCAAGTATCACCCAACCAACCGGAAAAATTGGAAGTGCGATTTTAGAAGATTTAGCTACTATCTTTTGTGCTAAGTCACTCTTAGAGCCCTCACCTTTTAAAAACTTAAAATTCATCGCCAACGTAAATATGAAAAATGGAACCAATAACACTCCAATAACCATTATCAGCATTAATCAAATCCCCCTTAATATAAAGAAATAAATATTCCGTCAATATTAATAAGAGCGCAAATTATTCTGAGATAAATTCCTCCATTTGCTTAGTTTGTAAAATAAGTACCAGATATACCGAAAATTAATTTAATCGTGTTTCGTGTTTTTTTACTCCGTTTAAATCCCTCTTTCGAATCGATAATTAAAACCGTTTTACCAAGCCAGATTCTCAAGTAGAGAGAATGATATTTTATTGGATCACCTATTCCTTTTTCCTCATATTCGGTACCATCTGGTAACTCTGATTCAGTCCTAACCAACCACGTATTACCTATCCCGAATTCAAGAAAACTTCAAAGAATCAACTCTCTCCATCACCTCTTAAATTGCCCTATTCTTGCAAAAGCTATGTTGTTTAAGCCCCCATTTGTGAAACGAAAATCATCTAATATGGTTAAAACAGGATTAAAAGACCTTTTCAAAACAAACACACTGGTGAATACGTTTATTTTCAATTTTAAATTGACTTATGTCCTCACCTACATAATGTGCAAAAGCATTCACCAAGTGTAGTTTTGGAATTTCACTCTGAATTCTTTGAGTCATCTCGTCACCTTCAAAATAGATATGATAATAAGAATAAACATTAGTGAATTTCTGTTTCTCATACCAGTTCCAAACCCACAGATCGTCTCGTGTCCAAGCCTCAAAACGATTTAATCCAATTGCTTTAGCTCTATTCACAGCAGAGTTTAGTAATTGTTGTCCGATTCCTTGTCGAGAAAAATCAGGATGGACTGCGATATGCCAAATCATCCCTCCCAGCCCTTCTCCTCTCGAGCAAACTGTACGTTCCTCTTTTTCGTATTCAACATCAATAAGTCCAACAATTTGGCCATCCATCTCTGCGATTAGTTCAATTGCAGGGTTATCATAGCGTTCTTTTTGTTTTAATACATTATCAAAATATGCCGTCTCTAAAAACGCAAGTACTCGGCATCTTACCCAACCCATTTCATCATTAGGTTCATAGTCTCTAATAATCATCATTTCCCTCCTGATTTTAGGGCCCACGTAGTTTTAGGGGCAATTATACGCCCATCCCTTAAAATAAATTCACCCCTTAAGTACATATATTGTTTTCATGTGTATGCTGGCTAAAACGTTTCATGTATGAATGTACAGAAAAGTAGACCGCACACATCCCTGAGAAACAGCAATCTACCTTCAATTTTTCTTTGTAGCGAAATACCAATGGTCTTCATTGATATTTGACTTGATATTCTAGAGCACATAACTAAAAGTAAAGCTTCATCTACATCTTTCTCAAACAGTCATCAATACTCTGTACGAATAAATGAAGATCAGAGTGAGAGTTCATTTCTCTATATAAGCTTTTTAAAAACGTTTTGCTATTTGCATATAAAAACCAATAGTTTTCCTCACTCAATTGTTCCTTCTGTAATCGAAGTGCTGCAGGAATGCCTTGTATAAAGGATTGTAGTATATCCGGATTCAACCCATTGCTTACCATTGCCAACAAAGGAACTATAATCCGTTCATCTTCATCGTGGATATATACACTAGTGGAAACGAACATGGTTTTCCATAGAACTTCAACCAATTCGTGATAGGAACTCCTTGCCAAATTCGGATTTTTTACAAGTTCATCAATCGCATCAGCTGCGTGCGCAATACTATGAGCCCAGCCTTTCTCAGGTACGTATCCTCGTAGATCTTTCTCTAATATCATGTATTCGATCAAAGCATCCTTTGTTTTGAAAATCATGGAATCGCCAAGGAAATTGTCTGCGTTATCTCGATAAAGAATAAGTGCTATTAAAAGCAAGGTAAATGATCTCGTAAATACGGAATCGGTACCATTCTCTCCTATCCCGACAAATAGTGTTTTGCTTACACACCATTCCAATATGTCATACAACAACTTATGGTCCAACTGATTTTTCTCTAAAATAAGTTGGCAAAATAAGTTGTATATCAGATTATCTCTCAGTTCACTATCAGTGGATCCGATATGTTCAATCATAGATCTAACGAGTAATACTTTATTTTCATCGTCCCAAATTCTATTCCCTTCCTGAACTTCTATTAGGTGAACTTTCAATTCAGTTGCATCCATCGGAGTTATTTTGGCGAAATTCGCAATTTTTATATTCAAATTGGTTCCCTATCCTTTCTTGTCATTCTTCTAAGAGAACTCCATTTAAGAGACTGCTCTGCGAATGTTGGATTTAAATTAACACTAAACTTCAACGAACTTATCTTGACTATTTATCCATTTTTTTATACTTCAGCTACTTGGTGGGGCAGTTGGGACTTCAATATGAATGAAGAGTTCCTCTACAGATTCAGCGTGCTTGCCTCTTAACTAAGAACTTGCAGTATGAATTGACGTGATCCATCTGATCTCTCCATTTACTAAAATTTAACTCGTTGATTCCCATGAAAAGCATTGATAATGAATTCACGATTTGGAACTTGGAGAAGGTCATAAGATGACAAAAAGCTAGTGTTATCATAGATTACTTCTTCAAAGCTTACTTTAATTTTATCCTGTGAAGCGTCTACGATAGCGTATGGGGCTATAGGTTTGGAATTGCATCCTAAAGAGCCTGGATTTAGATAAATTGTGGATTCACTTTCGAAAAAGTGAAGTGGATGATGGTGACCAAAACAAATTAACTCTGCTTCTGAGTCTTTAAATAATTCGGTTAAGTTTTCAAGACTTGGTTCGACAATGTTGCTGAAAGGGTCTAAGCTAATGTGATCAAACAGTTTAGTATTCTCAATGTGATAATGTGTAAACAAGACACTATGACCATTGAGATTTTGATGAATCGTTCGAGGTAATCGTTCCAAATTTGAAATAAACCTATTATCCATAGTGTCAGCAATCCATTGATGATGCTCCCTAGCATGAGAGTGACTGAGTGGATGTTGTTCATCTTTTAAAAGTGCTAGAACTGCTTCATCGTGATTCCCAGTGATCATAGCTATATCGGTTCTGGAAAACAAGATTTCTAAAACTTCGTTTGTATCGGGCCCAATTCCAATCATATCCCCCAAACAAAGGATCTGATCAATATCCTGTCTCTTATCCAAATCTTGAAGCACAGCTCTTAATGCGGGAGCATTTCCATGAATGTCTGCTATTAATCCCATTTTCATATAAGGCTACTCCTTTAACTGATTCAGGAACACGAAAAGTTCCATTAAATTATCAATAACATAGTCACAGTCCCCGCTGTCAAAATGAGAAGTTTTCTTCCAGACACCTCTCATGCCAATAGCCATCGCTGCAACCACATCATTTCCGGGATGATCTCCTACAAAGACGCTCTCACCAGCAGAAACATTCAGCTTCTCTAAAGCTTTTACAAAAATTCTAGGATCCGGTTTTTTCATCCCTTCCCACTCTGATATTACTATCACATCGAAATAATCTGCTATCCCCAAACTCTGGATGTTTTCCATCTGGAACTGACCATATCCATTTGTAATAATGCCAAGAAGAAGATTCTGCCGCTTTAACTCCTCTAACATTTGAAAAAGCCCTGGAAAAGGAACGCATATATACTTAAATTTCTGTTCATAGTCTTGCAGCAGATTTTCCCATGTGATTTGCTCAATCTTGAACTCATGGGTCAATTGCTGGTACACTTTGTCCTTCCATACATAACCATGGTTATCCAACGCTAAAAATCTTGAGACATACTCTTCTTTCTGAACGTCACCTAGTAAACGATGCAGTCTTTCGTACTGATTGGCGATAAACAGCTTTACAGATGCATCTCTATCTAACAACGTGTTATCTAGGTCAAATAAAATTGCCTTAATCATTGGTTATAGGATGCCCCCATTCTAAAAGCGATGTTAACTTCTATATGTACCGTTTTTTCAAAGTGGATAATCATCTAAAGTAGCCAGCACATTTGACAGACTGACTAAAAGTTCCTTTTGTTCAGCGCGTTTCCAGTCCTCTTCGACTTCAGCCATTAACCACATCACTTCATCTAGAAAAACGTGTAATACGATAGCCTCCCACTGTGCACTCTCTACTTTGGATGGCGTTTGATATTTGAGATAACCTGATAAAAAAAGGTTCCATTCATCCGAAGTAAATACTCTATTTGGCGCTGAAACTAGTTCATTGTGAAACAGTAGTAAGGCCAGTGCCAAGTCAAAAGCACGAGGTATCCATTTAGCATTATCCGGATCAATCAAAACAGGTTTGTTGTCTTTGTAGATTAAGTTATTTGCTTTAAAATCGTGCGGAGTGTCGATCCAGTTTAATTCACAATTTTTTATAGTATCCTGATTTTTAACCGCTTGATCTAGATGTATTTTTAACTTATGAGTGTCAATGTTTACATCATATAACTCAACGAATTTCTCTATTTCCTTTATAGACTCCTCCACTTCTTGATAAGTAAAGTCAAAAACATCATATTCTTCTAGTTGAAACCTATTCTCTAAAGTCGAAAAAGAATGAATCCGACCTAACAGTTCGCCAGCTTGTATGATCTGTTCTTCTGATCCTTCATAGACAACTCCCTCAATAAAAGGATAACAAACAAAACACTCGTCGTTGATTTGCTGTGGATTATTGCAACTCATTTCGACGGGAGTTACGATGTTTATATTATTGCTCTCAAGGTGAGAAGTATAATTTACAAGATTGAGAGCTCTTTCTATAGGAAACTGAGTTCTTTTTATGATGTAGTTATCTATTTTAAAAACTTGAGAAAATGGATAAATACTCTTTTGTTCCATTTCTATGTTAAATCCGAATCGTTTTAAAATGGGTATGCTGCTCATACATGACTCTCCTCGCAAAAGGCCTTTCCACAATGAAAGAAGCCCTTTATCTATCATTATCCAAATCACTATCAAGGAATGACTTTTTTTCGATGTCCGCTCCTCTTTGTTTTTTTAAGAATCTCCTATTACAGATTGGTTTTTGCCATTTGTAACTGCAGCAGTGATGACGAAATATAAAAGCCGACAGCCCAAAGAATAATCGAAATAACTAATGAATTAAAAAATCATAGGAACCACCCGCATTCTATTGTTCTCCTGTCAAAACTTTCTTATTACTCCGTGAGTCCATATAGAATAGTAGAATCAAAGTTACCACTGTACTAACTACACATAGTAGTGACGCAACAAAGTCATGAAAGACTATCTCAGTCAAAAAATAGGTCATCGTAGCAGTAGTAAGAATAACCAGGGCTGAGTGGAGGAATGCGCTATGATGTATTTTACTTTGAATCAATCTCAAAAAAATCAGCCTACAGAAGAAAAAGCAAACTAAAGGAATTATTGAGATAATAATAGAGGGAATTGAGGCATACATAATCAATTCATTAAAATCTGATGTGTGATTGAATCGATACCGGTACTGCAAGATTAAGATTGTAATGAATGTCAAATTAAAAATAGCAGTAAAAGAGACTAACCTTTTAAGTGTTTTCATTTTTCCTACCTCATTAAGCGAAAGCTTGAATCCTATTTTTAATCTCAGCGATAACTGAAGGGATTGCGACATGATCAGTATCTATATACTCCTCAAAGTTGTCTTCATTAAAAGCAGTTAAGCATTTGTCTGTTTGTTGAAAGCACCAATTCCCTTCTTCTTCTCCGCGATGACGAAGTCGACCGTAGATTGTATCTTTACTAGCAGTTAAACAAAAATGGTATGTTTGTGTATCGAGCTTACTAAATCCGTCTTTTATGTAATGAAAGTACTCTGGTTTGCGAATCGTCATTGGAACTATCAAGTTCTTTTTGTATTTAGCGATTAAATCATGAGCTACTTGAACCGTTAATTCTTTCCAAAGTTCTAGATCTTGGAAATCACCAGTCTTCGCTTCAAGTTGGATTGTTTGCTGGGGGAGAATATTTCTTAACATAAAGCCAATCTCCTCAGGATCAAATATCATACTGTTTTCTATGCTTTTTACTAGTTCACTAGCTATTGTTGTTTTTCCCACGCCAAATGCGCCATTTATCATGATGATCACAAGAAATTCACCTCATTCATTCAGTTGAAATTGGGATAGTAATTGGTTACTACTGCGTTCTAACACAAACTAGACCGTGTGCCTAATTGTCTTGATTTAAGTGCCACAGTTGCGTTAAAGGTAATTCCTCATAGTTCAAATTTATTTTTTCTTTCAAAAACCATTTGGACATATCGTCTATCTCTCCTGTATAAAATTTCGTGACAACATGACAATGAGCTAATGCGACATGATCCGTTAATTGCTTTGCAAACTGGTCTAAATAAACGATATGTTCATCTTTTACAAGAGTATTAGAATAGACACTGACAGTTATTAAATTTTCCCTTAAATCATCTGCTATAGCATTGCTGGGTATGTCCAAATCTGCTAATTCAGGCAAACGATTCTCATCAAAAATAAACATCCTATAAAAGCTTTCCCCACATTGGACGTCCCAGACTTCTAAATTCTGAAGTCTTAACTTTCTTTCAAAGAAATCAATCATTACAGCCACCTTTACTAGTTACCTGAATGTGTTTTTCATAAATCATGTACACTGTATTAGATTATCGTTCCCAATTAGTCTTGTAGAAACCAACCCGGTTAGGACAAAGTCATTAACTAACCGATCGTATTTTCTTTTGTTTCTTCTTATAAAAATAACGCCAAATAAGAAAGATTGTCCAAGAGATTAGTGGGAGCAAGCCTGTAATATAGCCGGTTGGAGTTTCGGAATATAGAATAAGTAATACTTTAGCTATCACAGTCGGAACCATAATAATCAACCATACTCTGACTTCCTTATTTTTAAAACTCAGCTCAAATCGGTCACCCATGCCGTTCACCTCTTTACTTTAACTATATTGAGGACATGCAGTTTTTAAGAAACGTGTTCGATTACTTTCATATACAGATTGTCAATTTTGACCTTTCAGTATACATAACAGCTGTAAACCATCAGATTTGTAACCGCTATATCCTCCCATCCAACGAGGGTATGTCACAGGAATAATCGTTACTACAAACTGGAGAAAGTTAAAAATAGTTGTCCACCAAAATAATGGATGCAAATGACTTTGGACAGAGGAATTGTCAGAAATCCAAATGCAATTGCGAGAAATAACGACATGAAAGGTCCTCCTGCTAGTGCAATTGCTCTCTGTCGTTAAGTAAAAACAGTATCCCAATAAGCGAAACCGATAAATGACCAAGAGATGTGAGAGTGAAGCCTGCCTAATCTGAAATTCTCTTTATTATGTTCACATCTCGGTCCCAAATAGATATGTGCATGAGAATTTGACGATAAGACTGCTCCGATTCCATGTCCTATCTCATGGAGTAAAATACAAATCGGTACAACTAAAAGATAAATAATCAAGAGTTGTATCATAAATCCACTCTCTCGTACTTCCTTTACTAAAGATTTATTACGCAGTAAATCCTCTACCAATTCTTATTTAGTGAGAAACCATAATTTCGAACAAGAAATTAAAACGCTAAGAAAATTAATTACTCAGTTTTTCCCACTCGCTTAGATACATGGTTTTTGTAATGTTTTTAGGATTGTCGATTTTACAAATGAATTCTAAGCTGTTTCCATCAGGATCATTAAAATGAATTTTAGCGTGACCAAATCCATCATTAGGCATGACAAAAGGTTCGGTGGGTTCAAATCCAAAGGCTTTCCTAGGTGTGCAGCCCTTTTTTGTTAGCCAATTTACTGAGTCTTTGAGGCTTTCCAATGAGACCTCGAAAGCTATATGTCTAATTGAGGGATGATATTCAACTTCCACTTTATCTGTATTCCATAAGCCCAACCAGCTTTTATCCTTTTCAATCCATAAAAAAGCCAATCTGTCTTCTATTTTATGATCAAGCACTAGTCCTAGCCCTTCGTAAAAATGGATAGCCCTATTTACATCACTTACGGGTAAATGTGCTTCGTATAAACCTTTAATCAATACATAAAACCTCCTACAGTTAATAGACTTGCAGGTCTGATATATTATTAGATTATCGATGCGATAAAGCGCTTGATTCTAGAAGCTCCAGAATATTCTCTTCTGCTTTATCTGTTGAGTTTTGACTAGTGGGCCAAGAATTATCATCAGAGTACATTTGAACGTGATCATGGTAACCACTGTTCCTAAATCTTGAATTCGTCTTCTAATTCCTTTTCAATTTCATCATCACTTACCGTAACAATTTTATCTTTAACCCCATAATTTGTTTTTATGAACTGACCCACCTCTGACTTATCAATCCCATCTTTTACTGCTGTAAAGACTACAATGTACAAAAGTAATAAGCCAAAAATCCATAGTAAAATACTTCCCCAGAACATTGGTTTGTACCTCCAATTAAATATTTCAATGCGCTTTTCTAAAGCGATCTTTGGACCGATACAGGCACATTACATCTTCAATACCTGCGCCCGTTAACGATTCTTCACAATCGTGTTCGGATACCTAAAAACAATTATTATCTTGTGATGACTGAATTCGTTTCTAATGATAACTAATCTAAAACCTTTTTAAAATCCATATGTTAGGTGTTCATGGTATACATATTTATGTTGAATTCACTCACCCGTCATCCTCAACCCTTTTTCAATTCTGGATAACAGAGAAGTAGGGAACATTAGTTCAAAACCCTCAGTCAATTAGTATAAGAAGAATACTTCACAAACTTTAAGTGGTCTGCATAAACTTTCATTTCTTTTTGATCTCGAATGTTTTAGCAAACACATAACCTGACAATCCTAGTGAAGCAAAAATAATGTAACATTTATAATTATTAACTTGTAAGTACTGTTCGAGCTCATTCACATCATCGTACCAAATCGGCCAAGCATATTGTTTATGGGACTCAAATTCTTCTCTGTTTTCTGCAAAGAATGTTTTCAAATCTACTTCTTCAATCCCAAACAAAATACTTCCAGCCATTACATGGTCGAAATAATGAGCTAAATAAGAATCGAATGTAACAGTGTCAATATCATCTGCCACCGTTTCGATATCCATTCGCAACTCATGTTCTAAGAAGTTCACTGTGTATCCGATTAACACACCATCGTGAATAGATATTTTCATTCACCTCCTAATTATGCACTAATAGCTATTGTGCAAGAGAGGATCCCCTGCTAATGCAATAATAATCAATATTCTTCAAGTAATGAGTACGTCACCTTTTAAAATTGAATACATATATAAATCATCAAATTTGCCACAAGTAAATTCATAATGTCTTAATAATCCTTCCTTTTCAAAGCCCTTTTTATCCAATAATTTCAGTGATGCTAAATTAGCAGGTTCTATTAATGCTTCTATTCGTTCTAATTGTAAGTGTTGAAATCCATATTTAACTACCGCTTCCAATGCTTCACTGGCAATACCTTTTCCCCAATATTCTTTGCTTAATTCATAACCGATTTCAGCTCGAGAATGCTTGGATTGCCTATTAAGAAAACCACAACTTCCAATAACCCTACCATTGTCCTTGTGAGTTATTCCCCACCTAATTCCAGTACTCTCTTTATAAATCTTTTGGTACCACTCAATTTCTTCTAGTACCTCTTTTTCTGTTTGAAAAGGGTCTAAACCCATATGTTTTACAACATCTTTGTCAGATAAATACACGAACATATCATTTGAATCCTCTTTTTTTACCTCTCTTAAAATTAATCTATCCGTTTCAATGATTGGGAATTCCCTTTTCACTATGAGTTTCCCCTTTCTTAAGTTTAATGGTGTGCAAAATATGATTTAACTGAAGGGTTATGTAACTATATTTGGTCTCGTTACAAGAATGAATCATCAAACTGCTCTTCAACGACGATTTTATATTCCTTTTGTAATTCATCTTAAATAAGAGTAGTCTTTCATTCTGAAATATTGTATTGCTGTTACTTCACATCAGGTAGAGTAACTTGATACTTCTAGCTTTAAGCTGTATCAAGTTCTGATCGAATCACTCATGGGATATGTCGTTCATTTCAAGCAGGTCCAATAAGTTTTCTGGAACAAGACGAAGCTCCCCTGATCGAAACGCCTGTATAGGCAGACGCATCACCTTAAATAGTTCTCCGTTATCTTCAATGCCTTCAAATATACTCGCTTTGTTAAAAAAGTTTTCGGTGAAAGATGCATCATAGACCCTTACAATCTCGTGCCCTATCATTCCGTTGAAGCTGAATATGTTTTCTAGCGTTCCCAAGTATGCAAGAGCCGTAATACCAGTATCGAGTTCTTCTTTCATTTCCCGGATGAGTGCTTCCTCACTGCTTTCACCGAATTCGATTCCTCCACCGATTGGCCGGTAAAAGTGATCCTTTTTCACTGGATCATAACCTTCTGCAACAAGGATGGTATCCTCTTGTTGGAAAACACTAATAACCAGTGGCCGTATGATTCCTTCTCTCATTTCAATCCTCCCACTCATGTATCTATGTTTTTTAGTATGCTTTACCACTCTCACTAGAAAAATCGAAGGATATATAATTCTCATGCACTTACTGGTACTAACTATTCGATTTAGTCAGTTATCCGTAATAAATGAAGAAAATACTCCTATGTATTTCCAACTTACTAACATCCGTGAGTCATTTCTGTAACATTCCCCTCCAAATTGCAGAAAGGGGGTACATTGGAGATACGTCAATTTTCTTGAGGTGCCTAATTATGAGTAAGAAACGTTTATCCTGGGTGGATGGGGCAAAAGGATTTTTAATGATCCTCGTCGTCATTGGTCATTATCCCGGACAGCTTGATTTCCCACTCGTTAAATATATCTATTGGTTTCACATGCCAGCTTTCTTCATTTTAAGTGGTTTATTTTTTAAACCTGTTATTGAAAAGGGCTTAGTGAAACACATGGTTCATAAACGGTTTATGCAATTGATAGTTCCTTATTTGTTCTTTCTAGGAAGCATTACGCTGATTCGTTACGGGATTGAGCTTAGTTCGGGCAATATAGATTTGTCATGGTATGTGAATGATTTTTGGGCGCTTGTTGTCGGCGGACGCTTTGCCCGTGGTGCGTACGGTGTTTTCTGGTTTGTCACTACGCTTTTCTTTACGTATTTGTTCTTCTTATGGATGACTAAATACTTTAGCCGAACAAAACAAATCATTATTTTGGTAATCTCTTATAGTATCGCTCATTATGAAAGCTTTTTTGCAATGAGCGTCATTGGCGGGAAACCTGACACTGCGTCTCAAACAGTCCCAATGATTTGGAACATCGATGTCGTACTTATGGCAGTAGTCTATTTTGCGTTAGGTTATTATATGAAGAGTATTTGGACGAACGTTTCAATAAGATGGTTAATCGTCGGAATAATAAGTAGTGTAACAGCCATTTCACTCGATATGAATCATGTAATTGACTACCATTTAAGTATGAAGTTTTTACGTTATGAACATTTCTTTTTAGATTTAATCATTCCAGTTTCATTTACGCTCGTATTGGTTGGCGTATTCCAGCTCATTGCAGCACAGCTGTCCGTAAAATGGTTGCAAAAAATCGAGAAGCACTCCTTAACGATTATGTACTTGCACATCTTTACAGATATTTTGCTAAACGATTACTTCACATATGGCATTGTTGGTTTCACCGCATTCGGTTTGGTCGTTCCAATCGTTTTTTCGATCCTCATACAAAAATTTCTACCGTACGGAAAGCTACTCCTTGGTGGATTTTCACAAAAAAAGACCTCACCCAATCCAGCAATTACTCATTAAATTCGGTTCCAGTGAGCGATTTATAAAAGTACCTGTGTTCAAACTTTCATGGATGTTAAAACGATCATGTTTGTTTCTCGCGCAGGTACTTTTCATTCTAATAAATTTTAAAAATCCACAAAAAAAGGATGTGTATTTTCGTCTAAACAATATTCAATCCTCTGTCTAAAGTTCGTAATTGTCACCATTTCCAATGCTATCTTAATTGGGAAAAATCCTACTTCCAAACTCTCCGGACTCGTAGTAGGCTTACCTCCGATAACCCTACCTAGAAATAGTGTGTTACAAATGGATCGTTCGACGTTCTGAAAGATTCCGCAAAACTTGATAATCTCAATATCAATACCAGATTCCTCTTTCGTTTCCCTAATGGCAGCTTCTTTTAGAGATTCCCCCTCTTCAACTTGACCACCGGGCATCTCCCATCCTCTACGGGGGCCTTTTATTAACAAAAGCTCATTCTTGTTATTTAACACAATTGTGGCTGCTGAAACAATATGTTTTGGTGGTGTCATGCACTCATCCCCTTATCATATAAAATCTCCAAAGTATTTCCCTATTTTATGGACCTCAGACATAACGCGTTTTCTCCCAACTTCGGATAAATACCAATTATCTTTAGTTATTTCATGTCGATCCACTACAGGGAATACCATAAATTCAGTAGAAATAGGAAAAGTAACTTGATAGCTCAATAATGCTCTTCGGGAATGACCCGCTTTACAAACAATAATAGCCTTATCAAATCTAACCCCATTATTCTTTAGAACCTCCAATGAAAATCGGGCATTTTCTAGAGTGTGCTGCGCGTTATCTTCTTTTAGAAATACTTCTTCTGGTATCCCCTTTGATGAACCTATGTTTGTTAAATACTCCCATTCTGTAGTTCCTATTTGAGTCTTATAACCCCCGGACGGGAGTATGTATGGGGCAAAACCATTTTTATATAATATTGCAGCTTCATCCATTAAGGGTGGATGATTAGATCCTGGTATTAAAATCACATCTGCATGAGAAATTTCAGACTCTACAAATATAAAATCAGTTATACAGTCAAACGGAAACGTCATATATACCATCCCTCATAAAATAATGTTGTGGATTTCATTTGATTTCATCGTGTCATCATTACATTGTTTAGAGAGCACCGCCTAAATCTGACCAGTACAAATGGTTTATATGATCGATTAACCTGTCTTGTTACTTGTACAAGGAATAAGATGAAATTTATAGTCCTTCGCTTTCAAACCAATTCAATGCCCACTGTTCCAATTCATTTATGAAAGGTTTCTTTGCTTTACTGTATAAGGCTGTATCCTCATATTGATCAGCCAACTTTTCTTTGAAACATGTATATCGTTCAACTTCGTCTGGGTGAGCCCTTAAGTAATCACGGAACACCAGATGACGTCTAATTTGAGGATGATTATACTGATAAACATGAATATGATGCGTTCTGTCATTTCCACCCTTTCGAAATAAACGTCTGCCTGGTATCCCCCATTCACCAGCAACATCATAGCCTAACCGCTCCATTTGCGCATTGAATAGGTCGATTTTTTTGACATCTTTAACGAGACACATCATATCAACAACAGGCTTTGCCTTCATATTTGGAACAGAGGTACTTCCAAAATGCTCGAATTTAACTATTTCATCACCAAAAATACATTTGATAATTTCAACTTCCTCTTTGTACATTTTAATCCAGTTTCTATCATACTCTGACAATCGAACTTTCAAATGATCTCCCCCGTTAAAAAACAACGAAATGCAAAGCGGTTTATAAATTTTTAAATAGTATCTCTTCTAGTAAACCATCTATCTCACAGAACTCTTGGGATATAAAACCAAGTTAAGTTTGCATACGAATTGATTAACTGAGATCAAGCGGCTATTAGCTCTAACTTTTTAGTTAAATCGATCGAAGAATACGCTAATTAACGCGCGGAATTGGTTTTAGAGAGAAATTACTCATACCAGTGTTATGTAATTAAACCTATTAAATATAACTGACAGCAATAATAATAAAAATCAAAGTGAAGAAAAGACCTCTTAATATTAGAGAACGCCTGACATATACTTCATCTACTTTAGGTTTTGTTATGTAAGCTTTTCCAAACCATAAATGAATAGCTTTTGTGGGATTTATATACTGCCAGATCGAAATAGCGTATAATGCAATAACTATGATAAAAAATAAAAATAGTTTAAACATAAACCCCCACCTTCAGCTCCGTTCCTTTATTATGTGTTATCCAATACGTAAGTTCTTGGAAAAATATCTCTTGAAGTATCAACTTTAATCTATCAAGTGGAAAAAGATAATTAGACATAGTAACACTGATAAGGACCTTATGTTCGTTCACCAATCCATTTTAAGAAACAATACCATTAGATCTTCATTAAAATAAGTCTGATTTAGCTTTAATGCTCGTTTTTCTGTACCAAAAACTTCAAATCCCAGCGAAGAATACAAAGTTTTGGCAGCCTTGTTTGTCGTAACTACTGTTAAATAAACCTGCTCAATACCTTGCAATTCTTTTGACATTCTAATGGCTTCTTTCAGCAAAGCTTTTCCAATTCCCGAACCACGGTCTTCTGGAGAAACGTACATAGCTACAATCGTCGCTCTATGTCGTAGTTTGATCCGCTGTTCTGTAACCAAAGTGATAATCCCGACAAGTTCACCATCTTCGAAAGCACCAAATGTAAAGGAATCTTCTGACTGGAATCTAATTTTATACTTGTCAACAGTATAATCTTTTTCCTCTTCGTAAGTAGAACCGAATGCCTCAGGGCTGTTTTGTAAAGCTTTTAATCTTAGAGTTAGATAACTTTCTGCATCTTGTGGAACTAAACGTCTGATCATCATAGATTCCCTCACAATTATAGATATGATTTTTTCTTTGTTTTGCGATAATGTCATGAACTCTTGTGCTTCTTATGTTGTTGTGCGAACTGGCGCTAGTTATAATCAAGGTCGCTTCTCCCATGGTTCTAGAGTTCCAACTATGCTCTCTTCTTGATCCCATTGAATTGCTTTAATAATACCTGCAGCAATTTCTTTATTTGTAAGCCAACGAGAGTAGGAATCGCTCAGTATAAAGCCAAGCACTATCTGACGATAAAGACAGTGTTCAGGCACAAGTATATGACCTTGAGATAAATGGGCGCTACTTCCCTTGACGTGAAATAGCCGCCAAGGATTATTTGAAAGATTTGAAATTTGCTCCGTCAATAAATGTAGCGTGTTTCGAGCATCTGAATGAATCCAGCTAACGGCTAAAGTGATAGGTCCACGTTTATGTTGTATTTCCATAATTTCTTTAAGAAATAGTTCTTCATTTCGATAATCGACACTTATTGGGAAAACACTTGAAGAATCACTAGCCTCATTTACTACGTCGTCCAATCGTTTTTTGGTTCTCCCAATAACTGAAACATTGTAACCTTGATCGACAAGCCACAAGCATACCTCTTTAAGCATTCCAGATCCTCCTACAACAAGGACGTGAGGTTTCACTATGATGCCCCTCCCTCTTTAAATACTTCTAATCAATTCAATAGGTATAAGTAGTTTTCTTTTGTTTAAAGTTGATAATCGATGAAACTAAAAGTATCAAGAATGGCACATGAAAATCGTAATGAGTTAATAAACGATTTGTTTAAATGAGAAAAAACCCTTACATAAATTGCTCCTAATACACAGAGTGGTACTAAAAACATTTCAAAAAAAATTAAATTTTTCACCATTCTCCATCTTGATTAGATACAGAAAGATGACATTATCATGCTTTCTTAGTTGATTTGACAATGAGAACGATATCAACTCATTGAACAGCTAGCATTAATGGTAGTGTGCCTATTTATAAAATCGATATTGAATTAATTGGTCATCGATTCCTAAGTAATCTTCATGACCAATTCTACTTATTTCTATGAATCCTACCTTTTTCAGCATTTTTCTTGAGCGAATATTTCCTTCGTGTGTTTCGGCATCAAAAGTGGTAATCCCGAATTTTTTAGAAGCATATTTCATCATACAGAGAATGGAACTAGTCCCGATTCCTTTCCCCCATACAATTCTTTCTCCAATTGCAATGCCTATTTCAGCAGTATTATTTTTAATATGAGCCAAATCCACATATCCAACTAATTTATCTTCTAGTAGGATTCCCAGACGAACAGAATCTTTTGACTCGAGATTTACACAGTGAAGCCACCATTTATATAATTCTTGTTCATTTCTATTTAACTCCCATCCATTTGCTTCACAAAAAGTGTCGTCTCTACTCCATTTCAAGACAGCTTTATAATCGTCTTCATGTAAATTCCTGATTTTTATAGGGTGTAGTATGCTTTTTTTATTATTCATTCCATCCTCCCAAAAAAAATTAAGTGTGTTTTCTAGTCTAATAACCTCTGAATATTGAGCAATCGACACAACTACTTTTTCAGAAATGGATGCTCATTTAAGTGATACCGTTCAGTTAACAAAAAAGAACCTCTTTAGACAATTCTATCCAAAGAGGCTCAACAACGCAAATAGTTTTCTAATAATTCTTAACCTTATTCGTAGCGCAGTTCTGCTATGCAGGAATAATTATAATTGCGGATGAGGAAATCCATAGTTTCTAATTTCTCTAACTTGCTATTTAATACTAATCGATAGTTCGGTTTATTATTTCGAATTCTATTTATCTGGTCATGATTGACTTTCATACGTGCAACAATTTCTTGGTTTTCAATGCATTGTCTATTCGTTTTGATCCAATCAGGAATCTCTTTGACTGCGCCGTTGTTAGTCATAACAGTTAAAAGTACCTCTCACCTCTACTTTAAAACAGTACACATATTATAAAGGCTTTCTTTCGCTATCTCATTTGCTATAACTTTCATCGCAACTTTATATCAGAATCTGAATTAACGCCTCAGCACGTTGAATGCTTTGCTTTAAATATATTTGTGAATGAGCATGATTTAATATTTCTTCTGTAGTTAGCCAAAATACCTGTTCCACCTCATCCGGACTTTTACAAAATGCTTCCCCGGATTCATACTCACAAAGAAAAACAATATCCACGACATGTTCTCCTTTATCGGTTACAAATGATGTACTATGTACATAATGTAGTCTGTCTTTTACATTCACACCGACTTCTTCAAATATTTCTCTTTTCACTGTTCTCTCTAAAATATCTGATGAATTTCCTTCAAGCTCCACCTTACCTCCAACGAGTGAAAGCTGGCCGCCTGCATGTTCTTCTTTCTTGCTTCTTTCAATTATGAGCCACTTATCATTTTTCCTAATAGCACCTTCGACATTTACGATAAACATTTCAAAGTTCCTCCAAAATAATTATTTGTGTTATTAATACAAATTGGACCTGTAACCTCTCTATATGAAGAACTTCCATCATTGGACTAATGGAAGCGATTATTCAGCAACTCAGCCACTTGGATAAAAAATCTAAACTATAAATTGTGTAAACCAGGCAATATACTTAGCTCCCGGTATAAAGAATAATTGTGCCAACAAAGTTCCCAAAAGCCTCGAAGTAACCATCATCAACGAAATGTTTTTAAGTGTTTGATAATTCCCTCGCTGATTCACTACATCATCAGCAACCACGGAGACTTTAGGATCAACGAAAATAACTAACAGAATTGTTGCCATACCATTTATTAAACCGGATGCCATAATTGCTGTTGATGCACGTTCTGGGGTGAGTAATGCTGCATATAAAGCAGATAGCACACCAATAGTGTATATGGCAGTTATTATCATATTTATTAAGAATAACCTCACTGGGATATCTTTGATTTTCGTATCTTTCAAATATGAGAATTTTGGTAAACTGAAATGTGTAATGCCGCGTTTAATGTACTGCAAGGAAAATAGTCTTTTAAATAGCGATGGAACAGAACCCTTTTCTTCAGATAAATGAATGATTGCCCTTGAAAATAGAGCTACAAAGGTAGGGAGTAAAAGCATTCCAAACACAGTACCAACTGTAGAAGCTCCTATGAGAAAACGAAATTGTGTCTCGACGAATTCCTGAGCATCATGACTTGGCGCAGTGTCTATTAGACTTCCTGTAAAAGGCTGTTGCATCATATTTGCCAATCTTGAAAACATCACCATTATATTAAAAAGAGATAAGGCCGAAGCAATCATCCGTACTCGTGCTCCTGATAGTCTCACGGCATAGGCAAGCGTTTCAATAGAATGAATGATAAAAATAAACAACGCTATATATATGAGTTTTTGAGTAATAATCTCCAACAGAATTACCTTCTTTTTAGCAAGGTTGTTTGAAATTCGAGTACATAACTATGTCGAATTGTACCCTACAACCTAGTTCATAGTTCTACTATTTAGGAACACCAGTGTTTTGTAGTGGATAAAACCTGAATTTCACTTCTCCAATAACTGAGTCAGTCGAAATCAAACCGTATTCTCTACTATCGCTACTTTTCAATCGATTATCACCCAAAACAAAAAGATAACCTTTAGGAACAGTTGTCTTTCCAGTAAGTTCTTGCAAGGTGAAATCGCCAGTAATTCTACGCAGTTCAATCCCATTATTTCTTTTCACATAAGTTTCGTCATACGGCTTTCCGTTAACGTATAGCACATCATCTTGCATTTCTATGCGATCCCCTGGGAGACCGATTATTCTCTTTATATATTGTTTATCTGCATCTGGAGCTTTGAAAACAATCGTATCAAATCGATCCAATTTGCTTGTTTTACTTACAACAATTCTATTTTTGTCTTCGAAAGTGGGTTCCATAGATACACCTTGAACGGTCACGGGTGTAAAGATAAATAGACGGCACACAATCACAATAAATGCAGCAAATACAATTGATTTTATCCAAGAGTATACTTCTTTTTTGGTACTTTCTTGCAAGAGAATTCCTCCTAACATTTTTCTAACGCTCTCAATTCTGAAACAAGTTTTTGATTGAATTTATGGTACGGATAAAGATTTAATAAACATGAATACCACCGTTATGCTTAATAAAGGAGAACCCATAGTAGGTGATCCCTAATTTAACTTAACTCATTTATATGTTTGATCACAGCCATTTCCTTGCCGAAACGATCGCCATTATCTATAAATCCTAAACTGGCATATAAATGGTGGGCCGCTTTATTATCCGGATGGTAAGCCACAACGATTTTGTCTGCATTTGGTAGCTTGCTCATCTCTGAAATCATTAACTGAGTTGCAGCTTTTCCTATGCCTTGCCCCTGGAATGACTTATCAACCATTATTCTAAATATCCAATAACCATCAAGTTCCTCTTGCAGAGTATTAAACATTAGAAAACCAACTACTCTTTCTTCTAGATAAATTGCAAAGGGTTTTAAAGAGGGTTCAAACTTTGATTGGGCAATTGAAACAGCGTTTGCTTCCATATACCCAACTTGGTTCTCTGACAATTCTAATTCACAACAGTCATACCAGTTATCTTCGTTCAATTCTTCAATTTTCACATTACCTGCTTGCATACATTTTCCCCTTTCGGTTTTAGAGGGAACGCTAAGTCACTGTTGTTATTTAGACGTTATCCCCTTTGAGTTCTTAACTAAAAAAGTGTTCACATTTGCCATAATGAACGCCCCCTTAACATGTTTTTGATATAAATAGCATTGTGAATTTTAAAAAAATATAGGATGGAAATAATCAATTACGGAAAATCTGTGTAATTAAGCGCGATGGTTATTAAGCAACTTCTCCTTTTCTTTTTATAAGAGAGTGCTCTATAAAGTTGACTTTACAAACTTATTAAACTTGGCTTCCTCTTCTACAAAAGGATTATGATTACTATGCTCGAAGGTTGTCAATTTGGCATTGGGGATTAGTTCAGCAATTTCTACGCCGTATTTATACGGACACTGCGCGTCGAATCTACCTGCATATATATAGCTTGGCACCTTTACCTTTCCCAATGCCCCCCTCAAATCATATGTGGATACCTCGACATCTTTAAAATAATCTAGACGCGGTCCAACTGTTTTTCCACTGTTAGGGATTTTCAAGGATGACATTAGTTTTTCTCTTGAATGAAAAGACATCTCAGCCCACTCATTCCCTAATTGTTTGCGAATTTCCGGCGTTGTGGATGGATCATTTAATTGATTCATAATTTCTGTTATCCGAGAGAACTTGGGATTCTTACGACAATATATAGAATCTGCATCTGCACAATAATCCTTACTTGCGGCTGCTCCACCAGCAATGGTTTTCGTTAAAGAGTTCGGAGCTAAAACTGCATATTTTAGAGCGAGCATTCCGCCTGTTGAGTGTCCAGCAATTCCCCATTTTTCATAGCCTAATGCTATACGTATAGATTCCAGGTCTTTCACAGACTCTTCCATACTGTATTGACTTCTCTTTTTCCCTTTAACAGAATTACCACAGTCCCGGAGGTTTATTAAATACACTTCATAATGTAAGGTGAATGGATTTGCAAAAGTGTTACCTCTTTCGTCAAAGGCACTATATAAATGAGTTACGCATAAAGGTTCTCCACTCCCTGAAACAAAAACTTCAAATTCCCCTCGCTCAGTTTCAACAAAAGTTTTCTTCCACATACCGCTTGAGCACTTCCTCTCTAATTTCTTCTGGCTGAATTTTAACCTCTTCCCTGACTGACGTATCTATACTTCTTTCACTAATACTTCCTTTATTGTAAGACGTTTGAACTGGTGGAAAGGTCTTTTTTTTTAATACAGGGACATAAAAAAATGAAAAATCTAATTTAAGTGGCCAGTATCATATAATAGTATTTCACTTCATGTAAGAAACTACTTAACTCAATGGCTGTCACAAGAGTAAAATATAGTCCAAGTGTACCTGCTAGAATAATTATTAACGCGCCGTTACCTTTTAGCATTTCACTCTTTTTCTTGTAAATAATCAGGGCGGTTATAACAACAAGTACAAAGTAAGAGAACGATATTATTAATGTACCTAACTCTAACTCGCTCTCGTTAACACTAAACATAAAGTTCTCTAGATTCTTTATATTATCTTCATTTTCTTCAATGAGTAAGTTATTTCCTTTATAACTAATTTCCCAAGAAAATGTATCATGTTCCTTTACGACAATGTATTGATATCCCATGGCTGCCCCGTAGCCAATAACCCCTGAGTCCCCTTGTACGTTATCTTTTTCCCCTTTGGAACAAGCCGCAAGTAATAAAATAATAGCGAAAAGTATTAGAAGAACATATTTTTTCATGCCACCTCATCCCCTTCCAAAATCCATCATGTAGATGGCAATAAGATAGGAACAGCTAGTTCTTAATCTGGCTTAGCGCTCCTATTATTTCAGGAAAATTAGACAATTGCTCACTTTGTGAAATGAATTGATAAGCTTCTGTATATTTCTTTTCATTCTTCAGTTCATGATAGTGAGAAACATCATCTAACCATTTTTGAGAGAAACCCCAGTCCTCAATATTATCTTTCTTAACTATCTCCAAAGCTTTTTCTGCAGAGTTTACTGCCTCTTGAGAGTCAATAACGGTTAATAAATAGGAGAGATCCATGTAACTATACGGATTTTCGGGTTCTATACTAATGATTTTTCTTCTAGCGATGAGAGCTTCTTCCCATCTTTTTTGTTTTACAAGCAATAATGCGTATTGGTGCCATGCTAACGGTTCTCGTGGATGCTTCTTAAGAATTTTTTTATAGTTTTCTTCAGCTTTCTTGAAATCATCCTCATGCCAAAGCTTATAAGCTACATCTAAATCTTTCTCCCATGAATTAATACTTTCAATATTAAGTGTCTTTGGATCTATCCCGGTGAGTTGTTTGAAGGACTCATCAAACGTTCCGAATTCTTTTATATTTAATACAATGTCTGACAAAATAATGGAATCGTCAACGCTTCCTAGTACATATTCAATTGCTTTTCCTGCAAAGTAATAGACATCAGATTCAGATTGCTTAGTAGCATTCTTCCAATCTTGAGAACTTTGTAAGTTGACAACCGTTAAATCAGGGCTAATGTTTCCAGCAGATTTTAATTCCTCACCTACCTGATTCCCTATGTATTCGCTTACGCCTTCATGATACCAAGTAGGGACATCGTCAAATTTTATTCCCTTGTCGACTAAAAACATGTCCATCAAATAGTGACCATACTCATGACTAAGAATTCCAGACAATGAAGGTTCCTCACCATTCACATCTTTTGGCTGCTCATATATGATGGCTCTATTATCCATTCTAGTATACGAACCGCCCTCCCTTTCCCCTGCAGATGTTCTTGCTTGTATGTACTCCTCATAGTTAGGCAAAATAATAACTTCTATATTCTTAGTTTTAGGTATTTGATATCCGAATATTTCCAGTTCTAGTTGTTCAATATCACCCATTTTGCTGATCATCTCATGGACTTGGTCCTCCGAATTCGGTGGGTATTTGAACGTAATATTTTGGCTCTTTAATTCAGGATAGTCTTTTATGAGTTGTTGGATTGCTTTTTCGTTAATATCGGTCTTACCCAGGACAACATTCATTTTATCAAGCGGAGTAAACTCCCCGTATTCATCAATTATTGCGAAGTTAAAAATCCATAGTACAACCAAGAGTGTCCCGGTGATAATCAAATATAAAGATTTTAAGGAAAGTTTTATTAATCCGTTCCAATTATAAAGCTTAGACTGTGATTTAATAAAGTTGACTAGTGCAAAAATAAAAGCTGTAAACAAGCCGATTAATCCCAGAATTAAAACAATAGTTCCCCATAGTTTACTTGATAATAGAAACACGCCAACCAACAAGATAGCTGTGATAATTAAGCCTATTAATGTAAAGAAGATATATTTAACAACGCGCAATTTACTTTCCTCCAAGATGACACAACAATAGTGAAAAAGATCTTTAAGTAATCGATCAGTTCTTACTTATCGGAGTCAAAAATAATTGATAACGATTCTTTATCAAACACTTTTATTGGACAAGTGCACTAGTTACTACTACTTCATTTTCATCGTTTAATATAATTTTCACATCATTTGCTAGTGTGATTTCAAGAGGGAAAACAGTAGAATCTTTATCTGAAAATATCCACTTTCGGCCAGGTTGAACTAGCAACACAAAAACTCCAGCTTTAGTGTCACCCATGAAGTTAAGAGAAGTAGCACTTAATGGTTCATTGTCACGTTCTTTGATACCCAACTCCATTAATTGTCGTCCAACTTTTATCGCATCAAGAACAGTGAGACTAATTTCACTGATATTTAGAATACTCTTATGGGAAAATGGTTCGTCTCCATTGTCAGATGTGGAATGTCTGGATATGAATTCTACAATATTACCAGAGGGATCATTAAAATAGAGCGAGCGAGCTGATAAATGTGGGAAGTCTGCTTCGTCTACTCCATCTTCTCGATTTAAACTTACTTTTTCTTCAACCCATGACTTTGCTTCATTGAATTTATTTCTCGGTATATTAAAGGCGAAGTGGTAATATGGATTTACTTTTTCATTGGTACTTGTAAACTCCAATTTACTTGAACCGACTGCGACACAAAACTTGTCTTCGTTATCTTCAACTAAATCTAATCCAAGTGTAACCGTATAAAAGTATTTCATTTCTTCTATTTTGGTAGCCTGTAATGTGACTTGTTTTATATCCATAATTTTTCCTCCAATATTTTTTTTCGTTTTGCAAGTAAGTCCCCATTTTGGTGTAAGTCACAGTTTAGATAATACATCATTAAGATCATTCCATTCGTAAATCAGAAGTGTTAAATCAGTACCTGCTATTGTGGTTCTTTTAGATTTAAAGAGATTAGCACCATAATACTCATAGAAAAAGCGTGTTTTATTCTCTTCTAATACTTCTACAAAAATTCTATCGAAACCTAACTCTTCAAATTGAAGGAAGAGACGTTTCAATAATTGTTTACCTACGCCCTTTCTTTGATATTCTTCAAGAAGATAAATAGAGGTTAGGTCACCCGAATTCTCAACATGATTACCTTCCCTTTTACCGCAATCTACAAATCCTATGATCTCTCTTTGATTATTTTCTGCTACAAAGATGTAGTTTTCCTCTTTAGAAATGTTGCGAATCCACAAGTCTGTTCGTTGGTCATATGATAATGTCTGCAAAAACTCGTACGGAATAATGCTTTTGTAAGTGGATTTCCAACTATCAACGTGGACATTCGCTATAGCCTCTGCATCGGATAAAGAAGCTCTTCTAATGTTCACTCAATCCCTCCGAAGATAAACTTCATATTGAATAAATTAAGAATATAGCTTCTCCCATTGACTCAAATACATTTTTTCAGATTGATCTATTTCTTTTGGTAGTCTTGTGATAAGCTCCAAACTATTCCCATCAGGGTCATTAAAATAAATCATTGCATGAGCTTGATTCGGAACAACAACAGGTTCCTTTGTTCCTATATTAAATTCGTCCTTCACTTTGATTCCTCTTTCTTTTAACCAAAGCGTTGCATTCTTAATATCTTCTAAGTCTACAAGAAATGCTAGATGTCTTAGTGAAACATGATAAGGAATTGTTGATTCAGTACCTTCCCATAAACCAATCCAACTTTTTCCTTCTTCTATCCAAAAAAATGCTACCTTTTCATATCTTTTATATAGGATAAGCCCTAAATCTGTATAAAAATCAATGGACTGTTGTAAGTTACTAACTGGTAAATGCGCTTCATAAAGACCCTTTATCATTAAATACCTCCTGGTGTAAAAAAATAGGTCGATTATTTAGGTTATTCATTTCCGTAAATGGAGTAAGATTTGTATGATTGATCAAATGAATGTAACACAGACGTAGATAACAAATTCAAGCAATGTAGTCTTTGGATTATGAAAAATCAATATTATTATTGATATGATGGAGATCATCCAGTATCATTACTTTATTTAACTTTAAAAAGAACTAACTACTATCGGAGTTATCAATAATAAAAATGACAGAAGAATTAGCAACAATGACACGTTTTTTGGGAGTTTTTCTTTACTTTTTCCTTTATACCATCCTGAAAACTGTAACTTGTTTCTATATAATACAAAAATGATTATAAAAATTGCTATTGAACCAACCCACATGTCTTCAGTAGGTACTTCATACATGGTATAAATATTCTTTAATATAGCCCATCCCAAACCACCAAAAAATATAAGAATTATAAGTATGCGAAGTAGTTCTAATGACGTCCTCATATCGATACTCCATTCTTTTTATGATTAAACTTTTTATGCACGTGCATTTCGGAATTTCGGCACCATTCATAAGAATGATTTCTTAGTTAAAAGCGCGAACATTTTGTTATTTATAGTTAAATTGTTCCAATAAGAAATCTAAATCCTCGGGGTATGCGTGAGACATTGTTTTCACTTCAGGTAATGACTTCCAAGCAGTAGCTCCTATGATACCATCAGGATCCTGAATACCAGTGCTCGTGCCAAACGTATCTATTCTAAAATAATATGTTTTCACTTCAATACCTTTAATCGACGTTTCTTTAACTAGCAATTGTTCGATAATCCTCACATCATATCCTGTTTCTTCTTTAACTTCCCTTATGCAACATTCCTCTGGACTTTCGCCTTCTTCAATACCGCCAGAAGGAACCGACCATTCTCCTGATCCGTGAGCTTTCACCATTAGTAGTTCATTTCTTTCGTTAAAGCATATCCCTGCTGAACCCAACCACCTTTTCATCAAATCCCCCAAATCTTTAATCCCATTATTAAACTGAATGCTCGGATAAAACCTATGTTTTCAGATATAGCTCACCATTATTCAGTCTAATATACTTAAAGGTTGAACAACTTCGCAAACTTCACTTTCTTCAAGGAACTTGGTGATGATCGATGAATGGGAGCTGCCTACAATCAATAGAATACGCTCCTCCTCAGACTCAATTAGACGAGTCAGATTAGCGAACATAATTAAATTCCTCTTATACCACCAGCCTAACCAGTTCATACCGACATAGTTATTGAAGTCACCGATACGTGCTATGTTTACATATATCTTATGGAACATATTAATGAGAACTGGATCATTTAGCTCTCTATAGTAATCTATTATACTTTTATTTTCTGTTAATTCTGGCACGTGAAGTTCCTTGTATATTTCATTTAAAAGTTCAGGTTGGTTTTCTCTCCCCCAACTCTCGACTTCTCCATAATGCATGTCATACTCGCCCATCCAATCGATTGCGTATATCTGTTCATGGCCAAGCTTTAAACCTAAACGAAAACCTACTTGATCGATTTCATTCATTTCTAAGTTGTTCGAGCCTGACTTGTAATGGATATATTTTTCGTTTAACTCCACGTTCTCTTCTGCTACCATTTCAACTGCAATCTTCGTTGGTTTAAAAATTGCTAATTTAGAAACTAATTCCTCGATTTCAGTTTGTCTTTTTTCGGAATTTAGGTCATCATGTTCAAACATATGAAAAGTTCCAAGTACAAGAACTTTAGCCTTTTTCTGCATCGAATTCCCCCCCTTTTTTTTCTCCATTCACTATCTAAAACACTATAGAGAAAGGAGTCTCGCCAACCCTCTTCCAATAGCAGATTTTCTCGTATTCTTCCTTCATGAGTCATTCCGACCTTCCCTAAAACCGTTGAAGAGCCAACATTTCTTGGATCACATGTAGCGAAGATACGATGTAGACTTAAGTTCTCAAATCCAAAGTTTATTAAAAGAGTTGCTACTTCTGTAGCGTATCCCTCTCCCCAATAATCCGGATGTATAATATAGCCGATTTCCCCTTCTCTATTGGTAAAACTCCGTATATTCAACTCGCCTGCACCAATTAGCACGTCGTTTTCGGTGACCGCAAACACAAACCTACTTCTTGGATTCACTGCAGCATCTGCCATCACTTGTTGAACAAATAGCTGTGACTCTTCTTCGGTATTCGGTCCCCACGGTTGATATTGGCAGACACTGGGTTGAGAGGCATATCTATGTACATCCATCCAATCTCTATCTTCCATTTCTCTCAAGGTAAGTCTCTTTCCAACTAAAAATCCAGTCATTCAAGCAGCCTCCCCACTCCAGTGGTATTTCTTTTTATGAAAAAAATTATCAGCTAAGTTACAAATTCCATTCAAACCATCTTCCGTGTCCATCTGTGTCACCGATCGTGTTTTTATATTCCACACCATTCTCGTAGTAATCGAGGTGGAGTTGTCGATCCCACATATTGTTGTATATATGAAAGACGTCTCTCTTACTCCCAATCTTTGCTACCTTCTCTAATAGTTCGTGTTTAGTTTCTGTTGGGATTTGGTTTGCAACATGAGTATGGAAGATACAGATCGTGGATTCTTTAGGAAGTGTATCTACTACATCTGAAAGTAAAAATACTCCATCTCCTTCAACTAGTTTTACTGGGTTTTCTTTCAAACAATCAGCAGCCCTATCAAATAACTCCAGTCGTTCCTGATGCTCTGGCCAAATGAGTGACTTTAACCACAAATAATCATCTGGATCAGATAGGTTGCTTATATTGAGATCTAGTCCAATTTTAGAGGCAATAGGAGGGCTTTCTGAAAGCAACATTGGAAAGTGATCCCCTTTAACTTCTGAAGTAATATGAACCCCAGCATCTTTATTACCATACATTTCCCCAGTTCCGTATGAATAGCTATAGTGATCCCATAAAAGTTGAAGACCCGCACTGGTTCCAATTTCAATAAGAGATAATGGTTTTTCAACTTTGTTGTAAATCCACGAAAAAACGGGATACAGGTAACCACATCTTCTTACTTCATTTGTTTGAACTAACCTGTTCTCTAGTAATGGAGTGATTTCATCACGATATCTCTCACAGAAATCTTTGAAATTGACGAAGGTCTCACTGTCTATTTTCTTTGGCTGGTTTGTAACACTACTATAGTAGTCTTTTAATGGATGTACAGATCCTTTTAATAGAAGATAATGAACAGCCCCGAATAATAGGTTAGGTACCGGCTGACCTTTTGGTACTTCCAGGCACAAATCGAGTAAATTAGAGTCTTCTGCTATTTTTAAAGATAGAAATTCATACAGTTGACTTGAGCCCCTACATTCCATATTTGCGAAGTTCATAAAACTCCTGGACAAATTAGAGTTTTGCATAACTGTTCCTCCTCTAATATTCTGTTTAAGCGGCCTTGATATTCGCTTACTTAAACGTCAAGCCAACGTTCAGTACAAGATACAGTTTTTGCATCTGCATCTAGCTTGACCTTTTTCCCAATGGTTAATGGATGCATGGGATGTGTGTGGCACGTGTCAAATTCAGCTAGAATCGGAATTGGCAGTCCATCTAGCTGTTCTAACAATAAATCCATAGGTTGTTTGCCGGTCCCTAAATCATCATATAATTCGTGTTTCCCCAAAATGATGCCCGCAACTTTTTCAAAGACACCATGTACTTTTAGCATAGCAAGGTTTTTTTCCACCACAGATGCCGTTTTCATACAGTCTTCAATTAGTAAAATATCCCCGTGCTTAAACTCAGGGAAATACGACGACCCGATAAAGCCGTACATCGTATTCAAATTCCCTCCAATCAGCCGTCCTTCTGCAGCTCCTCCGTTCCCCGTCACCCATTCATTTGGATACAACTTTTTCTCAGTCGTCTTCTCCAACCAGTTGACCGGTTCGTCGGACCAATAGTCAGGCATTGGTACTTCATAAGGAATGACACTTTCTTGCATAAAATACTGCTCGAAATAGCGATACGTAACATTGACTAGTGGCTCAAATTCCCCGAATGACGGAACCAATGCGGGTCCATAAAATGTAGGGATACCTGTTTTTGCATAAAGCGCGAGTAGTATCGCTGTGGTATCCGAATATCCAACTACAAGTTTGGGGTTTTGTTTAAACGCTTCATAGTCAATATAGGGCAACATACTATTTGAATTGGTGCCACCAATTGTGGACATGATCATGGTGACATCTGGATCTCTAAGCAACTCGTTTAGTTCCTCTGCTCGCTCTTTTGGTGTGCCAGAACGGTATCCTTCGTCTTTCCCTGTTAAATTCCCCTCTCTCACGATGAATCCTTTCGACTCCAAAAACGCTTTTGCCCGTTTATAGCGTGGTTCTGCATTCACAGTAGCAGGTGATGATGGGGAGAAGATTCCGATTGTATCCCCTTGTTTTAATCGCTTCATTTTGTGTACTCCTCTCCTTATAAATTGTTCATCTTATCTGCAATTGTACGCAAGATTTGATTTTTTTCTTTCTGTAATTTAATGAAAGTAATTAGAAACCAAATGATGAACACAAATGGTACAAGCCAAAAAAGTAGTGAAAGGATTGGGAGTACAGAAATCATATTTTCCATAAGAATTCCTCCTTCCTATTTAAAAGCTCATTCAGATATTTTGGTGTATGTATAGAGAATCTAAAAACTGTTATCCGAATGTTAACTCTTTTATTCCGGATAATTATACCATATTTCTATCTAGCAACACTTAATAATTGGAAAATATTTAGCACATACTCCCTACCAGATGATGAATCTCAATACTGGTAGGGAAAAAGTTTCGCAGCGATTCAATTGTAATGATGAGTTTATGTAGCGTTCATATTGCGGGAGTACACTGAAGGTAATCAATAACGGAGGTGTTCACCATGCAAATGGCGTGGAAAGAAGTTAAAAAAAGTAAAATGAAGTTCCTGATACTCGGTTCGATTATCTTTTTGGTTAGTTTCTTGACCTTCATTATCTCTGGGCTTGCGAACGGATTGTCTGAAGACAACGCTGCTCTTATTAAAAATGTCCCCAACGGGCAGTTCTACTTAAATGAAGATGCAAAACAAACATACAACCTTTCTAAAATCGATATCGATCAGCAAGACAAATTGCTCGCAGACTATAAAGGCGCCACTGCAATGTCCATTCAAATGGGCTTTGTCAACGATACAGATGACAAACAGCATAGTGTAGCGTTTGTGACTTCCACTGACAGCGAACTATTCCCGAATGTCAAAGACAATGAAGTTGTACTGGATGCTTCCTTGAAAGACGATGGGATTAAAGTCGGTGACATTCTGACAAATAACCAATTCAGCGGAGAGTTCAAAGTCGTTGGATTCGCAGAAAAGCAAACGTATAGCCACGCACCTGTTGCGTTCATCAGCATGAAAAACTATCAAGAAATTTACCGTGTGATGGAAATGCAGACGGTATTCATCCCAGGATCGGACAGTCCTGATTCCATCAAGGGACTTGAATCATTCAATAACAAAGAATTCTTGAATACGATTCCGAGCTATGGCGCAGAACAAATGTCCCTCAACATGATCATTTGGTTCCTCGTTGTGATCAGCGGTATGCTGTTTGCGATTTTCTTCTATATGATGAACGTCCAGAAAATCGGATTGTATGGCATATTGAAAGCGATTGGTGTGAAGACCATTTCACTGTTTAGCATGATGTGGTACCAAATGTTACTTATTACAGCTGTTTCGCTCGTATTATCCGTTGGGCTCAGCCAAGTATTCAGTATGGTAGCTCCCGCAGGTATGCCGTTCAGCTTACCAATTGAGACTTCATTATTACTGTCTGGTGTATTCTTAGTCATCGGATTCATCGGAGCAACTATTTCAGGATTCCAAATCAAAAAAGTGGAGCCGTTGCAGGCAATCCAACAAGGAGAGATGTAAGATGGCGATTTTCACAATTGACGATGTCGAAAAAACATTCAAAAGTGGTGATGTCAGTGAGAAAATCTTAAAAGGTGTCGATCTTGACTTGAACGAAGGCGAAATCACAGCACTCGTTGGTCCATCAGGATCTGGTAAATCGACGATTTTGACGATTGCCGCTGGACTGCAAAAAGCAACTGGTGGGCAAGTGCTTTTTGAAGGTAAAGACATGACTCAGATGAGTCAAGAAGAAATTCGTAAAATCCGTTCAAGTGAATTCGGATTTGTGTTCCAGTCATCGCACCTTGTTCCCTTTTTGACGGTTGAAGACCAATTACTGCTCATGCTAGATGTCGCTGAAACGAAGTTAAACAAGAAGCAACAGAAGCAAGAAGTGTCGAAAGTGCTGGATCTTGTCGGCATGTCACACAGGAAAGATGCCTACCCTTCTTCCCTCTCTGGTGGCGAAAAACAACGTGTCGCAATTGCACGAGCAATCATCCACCAACCGAAAATGCTATTTGCGGATGAACCAACAGCGAGTCTCGACTCTAAACGTTCCAAAGAGGTAATGGAAATCATCCGGAATCTAACGAAAACGTTGAAAATCACTACCCTTATGGTCACTCACGATGAAGATATGTTACCGTATGCAGACCGTATTGTTACGATGAAAGATGGTTTGATTGAATAATTGAGCAAACCCCTTTGCCTGACGTTCAGGACAAGGGGTTTTTGGGTAGTATAGAAGAGAGGGCATGAACCCAGCAGATTCATACTAACTTCGACATAAATCTGGTAGTATGGATACCATTATCAGAAGGAATAGGAGGCAAAAAAATGCGCAATATCTTCACGATTTTTAAGCGGGATGTGCGCAACATCTCAACAAACTGGGTCGCCGCAGTGCTGATTGGCGGCTTAATATTCCTGCCTTCTTTGTACGCATGGCTCAATATTTATGCCTCTTCAGATCCATATGGCAGAACCGATAAATTGCCCATCGCTGTTGTTAATGAAGATAAAGGAGCGGATGTGCAAGAAAAACACATTGACACGGGGAAAGAAATCGTTTCGACACTCAAGAAAAATCCATCCATGGAGTGGCACTTTGTATCTCGAAAAGAAGCGATGGATGGAGTCGAGTACGGCGATTATTTTGCTGTCATGGTGTTACCGAAGAACTTGTCAGAACAACTTGCGTCAGTTGTATCCGGCAATCCTCAAAAAGCCGAAATCGACTACTTTGTGAATGAGAAATTAAACTCCATCGCACCAAAAATCACTGAAAAAGGTGCAACGGTGATTGTCGACCAAGTTAGTAGTCAATTCGTTTCCACTGTGAACGGTGTCATCTTTGACATGCTAAACAAACTTGGCCTTCAATTAGAACAAGACTTACCGGACGTTCAAAAATTCGAAAACTATGTGTTTGAAGCTGAAAAAAGCTTGCCAGAAATCTATGACCTTCTCAATCGAGGATTAGGTGATGCTACAGATGCACAAGCCATCATCCACGAAGCACAAGGCAAGTTGCCGGAAGCGAAACAAATCACAGACGATGGGCTTGGCCAAATCAATCGAACCGTTGGCTATTTAAACGAAGCTGAACAGAAGTTAAATGAAATGTCTCCAAAAATTAAAGCCGATTTGAAAAAAGTAAGTGATATTTCTAACGAAGCAAACGATTTTTTGAAACAGTTACAAGGCGTTCAAATGGATTTTACTGAACTCGATAATGCGAAAAAATCATTGGACGAGCGGATGTCAGCAAGTATTGAACGGGTCGACGGTGTCAAGCAAGATCTTGTTCGTTTGCAGGAATTAGTAGAACAGTTACCGACACCGGATGAAAAACCTGATAGTGAACAACAAACGGCTCCCTCCTTATCATCCCCCGACCTGTCTGGCAAACTGGATGATGCGATTACAAAAACAGACAATCTGAAAAAGTTGTTACAAGAAGCACAAACGAATGCTCGTACAGTGAACAGTGTCGTTACAGGTAAAGCTGAGGAATTGGACCAGGCAGTCGATGATTTACAAAAAATTGCCGGAAATACATCCGTTGAATTGGATGCATTCATGAAAGAATATGTGAATACGATTGAACCGACAGTTAAAAAAGAAGTCGCTACAGCAAAAGACACGCTCGGAAAGGCTAAAGGACTTCTAACCGAAATTCAATCCACCCTTCCAAAAGTGCAAACGATTCTTGGCAACTCAGATCGGGAATTGGCTGAAGGAAAAGAAACAATCGAAAAAGCTGTAACTGAGTATCCGTACGTTTCTGAAAAAGTGAATCAGTTAGCGGAGAAAATCCGCAGCATTCAAGGAGAAACGGATATTAACCAAATCATTCAATTGCTCCAAAATGATCCGAATGCTGAAAAAACGTTTTTTGAAGAACCAATCCAATTGAAGGAAAATCGGTTATACTCGATTGAGAACTATGGGACTGGTATGACGCCATTCTATACAGTGCTCTCCCTCTGGGTCGGTTGTCTTCTTCTCATTTCTTTACTATCTACTGATGTGCACGGAGAGGAGTTTACAACACGACAAGTCTATTTCGGACGTCTCCTGACATTCGGTTTGATCGGCTTATTGCAAATGTTCATTGTAGTTGCGGGAGACCTGTTGTTGCTCGATGTTCATATCCGTGAACCGTTTTGGTTTGTCGTATTCGGAGTGATTATTAGCCTGGTCTTCATGTCAATTGTCTACACGCTCGTTTCTGTGTTTGGTGATGTCGGTAAAGCCATGGCGATTGTCATGCTCGTTTTGCAAATTGCAGGCTCTGGGGGAACGTATCCGGTTGTACTGCTACCCGACTTTTTTGGAATGATCAACCCATTCCTACCATTTACGTATGCAATTGACGTTATGCGTGAGGCAGTTGGCGGCATCGTTTGGGAACGAGTCGCTAAAGACTTGTCATTCCTTGCTTGCAGTTCGATTGCATTCATCCTGTTCGGTGCACTGCTCAAGGCGCGCATTAATAAAGGAACGAACAAGCTATTGAAAAAATCGAAAGAAGCTGGGATATTCCATTAACTCAAAAAGCACTTCAGTCCTGTCGCTATGACAGCTGAAGTGCTTTTTGTATATACACATGTCTAGGTTTCAAATCTGAAGAGAGTGCCTAACACTGCCCCAAAGATTGCATGACCCAGTAACCAGTATAGAAGCGATAACCCATCCGTAATCTCTGGTGTTCTATCGGATAATGCTGTTGTTGGAAATAAAGATATCCCAATGATGACACTACCCACCGTACAAATCGTAATTGCTCTTTTTTCCCACGATGGACGCAACCTGTACATCAAATAAAACCCAAGTGCAACCGAAACCGAGACTACAAGGTGAAAGAGCACTTCTATCCATTCCTGGAACGCGATATCTCCTACAACAGGTATGTAATCGACATTGAGCAAGAATGTGTATACTTTTTCACCTGTTGCAGACTCTATCCATTTAAACAGAAATGTTAGGATGAGTCCTCCAATTAGACCGTAGCCAGCTGCCCAAAGAGTGCGTTTCATGCTTGCCCCTCTTTCCTTCCTTTTATGAGCGCATATGCATCAAGAGCACGTGATCGAGCGGCAGAATGGTCAACAATTGGGAACGGATAAGTCTCACCGAGAACAATCCCTGCTTCAACCAAGACATCTTCAGGGGCAATATGCGGTTCATGGAGAAATACATCTGGAAGCGCAGCTAATTCAGGAACCCACCTTCTAATATAAGCTCCCTGTTTATCGAATTTCTTACTTTGCATCGTCGGATTAAATATTCTAAAATACGGAGCTGCATCAAATCCAGAGCCTGCTACCCACTGCCAACCTAATGTGTTGTTAGCGACGTCAAAGTCGACGAGTGTTTCACTGAACCACTTCGCCCCAATACGCCAATCAATGAGTAAGTGTTTGATGAGGAAGGATGCGACAACCATTCTCACACGGTTATGAATGGTACCTGTCTCCAATAATTCCCGCATTCCTGCATCAACGAGCGGGTAGCCAGTCTTCCCCTCCTTCCATGCGGTCAGTCCTGCTGAATCTTCAAGCCAAGGAAAATGGAGAAACTCTGAACGTAACGATCTCTCTGTAATGTCTGGAAAATGAAACAGTTGGTAGTGCGAGAACTCTCTCCAAGCAAGCTGTCTGAGAAACGCTTCTGGTTGTGGGGCAATCCCCTCTTCCTGCGCATTTCTCACGGAGTGCCAAAGAGCTCGGATGCTTATATTACCGGAAGCTAAAAACCCGGACAGTCTGGAGGTGCCGTTCAATGCTGGGAAATCACGCTTAGCGTCATAATACTTAAGTCTCTTGTCACGAAAGTTGTCCCATTGTTCAAAAGAAGCGGTTTCACCTGGTTTCCATTCTTCTTGAAGTGAGGCATCCCAGTCAATCGAAGACCGTAAACCTGATTGTTCCAAAGGGATAGTCCCTGGATACCCCTGGAACCAACTCGTCAATGTAGTGGGAGCTGCAATCGGCCAAGGAATCGTCTGTTGTTGCAAAGATTTCCAAAACGCACCAAATACTTTATACGGTTGACCAGCTCCTGTTATTAAAATGGTAGGATCCAGCAACATATTCGGTGGGAAACGTTGAATGTCCACCTCCGATAACGATTCCAATTGAAGCAAGTTGACCTCTTCTCTTCGGGAAACAGGATCTACTTGACCATTGAAGAATAGAGCATCTGCTTGTGTTTCTTTTGCGAGTCTTGATAGGACTCTTGAGGCGGGGCCTTTTAAAATTGTCAATGCATTCCCCAACTCTAAGAGCTGTTGCTCAAGTTGCTTAAGGGATTCATACACCCACCAATCAGCAGCCGTCGGGGACGTATGGTCCGGTAGAACGAATACGGGGAGCACTTGACCACATTCTGACGCTTCTTTTAAAGCAGGATGATCATGCAAGCGCAAATCATTTCTGAACCAGACAATTGTTTTCAAAAAAACCCTCCTAAAAAAGGACCGCTCACTATAGCGGTCCTTGAATTATTCCTATTATAGCGGTGATAGGGCTGGTTTTCCAAAAAAGTAACCTTGAAACAGCTGGTAGCCTTTCTCCTTTAACCACTCGAAATCTTCTTCCCGTTCGATTCCTTCAGCAAGTGGAACAGAACCGCTCTCTTTAGCTTTCGTCAAAAACATCTCTGCATTCTCTTGTTTTTTTACGTCCAATGAGACACCGTCTACAAATGATCGATCCAGCTTCATATAATGAGGTTTTAAATCGGATAATAACTCCACTGTACTATAGCCTTCCCCTACATCATCAAGTGCATAATTGAACCCTTTGTCACGATAATATCTTAATATTTTTTTCAAGTGCTCAACATCATCTACTTTGTCTGTTTCGACAACTTCAAAGACAAGTTGAAATGGGTCGATATTGAACTGTTCTGCTACTGCAACGGTCGATTGCAAACAAAACTCAGGTGAATAAATGGACGTAGGTACAAAGTTAATGAATGCTTTTAGATTAATAAGAGGTGCTGCATGACGAACTGCAGTAATCCGACATAACCGATCGAGTGCATAAAGTCTTCCACGAGCTCTAGCCGCAGCAAATGCTTCATCTGGATAAATCATCCGACCTTCAGGCGAATGGAACCGAGCTAATAGCTCGTAGCCGAAAACAGAGCATTCTGCGTCCACAATAGGCTGATAAAAGGAAATCACGCGTTCTTGTTGAATGAGGTCATCAATCCACTGAGAGGTGAACACTTCATCCACTTCCAAGAGGGATCTCCACGGTGCCTCTCCAGATATCCGAAAGTATAACTTTTTCACATCTAAAAAATCCCGAGCAAAGTCAGTTAAATCTCGGAGACCAGCTTCATTAACAGTAAATACAGAGCTATTCTCTCCGTCAAAAGCACCCAGAACATGCAGGCGTTCCATGTGTTCTTTTAGCATTTTGTGTTGTGTTAGGTCATCAACCTTCACTTCTATTTGTAAGTCGGTAACTATACATGCCGTTTTGCAAGTCAATTCAAACCCTCCGTCCTATTCCACATTTCGAATCACCCAATTTATAACTAATTGTAATCGATTACTCCTAGTTGTGGCAAGCATCAGACTACGAAATGCCTATAATAAACTGAAAATAACAGCATGCCCCATGGTACTTTTAGGGGCATGCTGTCATTCAACACTTATATATCGAATTACGTAGGTAGACCTGTTCCCGTTGTATCCGTACTTTTAGACTTTGGTCGTTCCGTTTTCACTTCAACAGTGGTATCTATTTCAGATTCTATCGTCTTCCCGAGCATATAATATTCCGTTTCTTCCTGAGTTAGACTATTATAGCGCTTTTGGATGACACTATAGAAAATACCTCCAAGTACTGCCCAACAGACTAGTAAAATATAAGATGGGGTTGTCAGTGCAGCTGGAGAAAATGGAATGAGCAATAATAGTAAGAACGCGATACTAGCTACAATTCCGAATAACGCGAGTCCTTTTTTAATAGGAGCGATTTCACGATTGGCTTCTTCAGCTCCCCAAGCAAGTACTTTATATGCCGCGATGCACGTAAATAAGTACGCTACAGATACTCCTGTAGAAGACATGTCCACAATCCAAGTAAGCGCTTGGCGCCCGAACCAAGGAGTTGGAAGAGTAATGAGCGTTACAAACCAAATGCCCCAAATAGGCGTCTGGTTCTTCTTCGAAATCGTTCTAAACATGTCAGGTAATGCTCGCGCCCGAGCCATGGAGAAAAGAAGTCGACTAGATGACATATAGAATCCGTTTAAACCAGTAAAGATTCCCATCATGATGGCAACTGCCATAACTATGAGTCCACCAAATCCGAGTGCGGAATTCACAACTTCACCTGTCAACCAAAGGCTACCATCACCTATTGATGAACCTGTAGGGAATGTCCAAGCCGTAAGTCCAATCATTACAGCATAAATAAGGAATGATGCAAATAATGAAGCTACAATGAGCATCGTCGCTTTTCGTGGTGAAAAATTAAACTCTTCTGCCGCTTGAGGAACATTGTCGAATCCAACATATGCCCAAGGCGCAATCGCCAATATGACAAGAATCGATGTCAGAATCGACTGGTTGCCGCTGAAAAGCGGTTTCATATTTTCAATTGGGGCTTCGGTTATGCCAAATGTAAAGGCACCGAGCACCACAACCCCAGCAACTAATAGAATGCTAAAGTAAAACTGAATTCGTCCTGAGATGTTTGTCCCTGTTGTATTAACGAAAGCAAACAACAAGATGATTAGTGAAGATATAATGACTTCCGGTAAATAGACATCCCAGCCAGCAACACTATATAGATAGAATTGCTTCATAAAACCGGGTGCTAAGAACTTAAGAAGTAGTGAAAATGCGGAAGCGTTTAATGCAACGATTGATATGTATCCAAGTGATAAAAACCAGCCGCATATAAATGCCCAAATTTTACCCGCTGCGATAAAGGCATATGTGAATCCGCCTCCGGACACTGGGAATTTCTTAATCATAACCCCGTAGCTTGATGCGATGACCATCATCACTAGCGCTCCGATTAGCAAACCGATCATGGCGCCTAGTGGTCCAGATTCACCTATCCAATCACCTGGAAGGATAAAGGCTCCCCACCCAACTGATGATCCTAGCGCAATCGCGAAGACCCATGATGGTTTAAGCGTTTTCGTTAACTTTCTGCGCTTTTGATGCGCATCTGTCTGATCCATGTGTAAGTTCCCCCTAAAAAATCTTTCTTAGATTTATTCCCTACTCGTCAGAACTAAAACCTATTATTCTGTAAAAAATAAAATTGGAAATCACTACATCTAAATGTGTAGTTAAGAAATTGTTATGAGAAGGACCAAAAGGTTTCAGAAAAAATGGCACGGGTATTCTCAGACTAGCAACGAAATCTAGTATTAAAATTCCAGGAGGCGGTTCAACATGGTAAAACGACAAGTAGTAGGCTACTATGAAAGTGAAAATGATGCGATTCTTGCAATTGAAGACTTAAAACGACAAGGCTATTCTTCAGATGAAATTTCAGTTATCAGTAAAGAGCGCGAACACGTTAACACTGTAGTTGAAGAAACTGGAACACACGCAACGGATGGCGCGGCAACAGGAGCGGCCACGGGTGGTGTCTTAGGTGGGCTTGGAGGTGTACTAGCGGGTATCGGTGCGCTTGCGATTCCTGGTATCGGACCTATTATCGCTGCAGGACCAATTGTTGCAGGAATTACGGGTGCTGCTGCAGGTGCGGGTGTTGGTGGATTAGCTGGTGCACTCATCGGTATGGGGATTCCTGAAGAAGAAGCATACCAATACAATAATCATTTCGATGAGGGTAAAATTCTCGTTCTTGTAGATGGGGATTATCCACGTAGAGCGGATCATGATCTAGATGAATACAACCGTACCCTTTTATAAGGAAGCGATTCTCTCCCCCCTTTTCGATTTTCTGAAAAGGGGGTTTTTGTGTGGACATCGAAAAACGGTGCGATGCGTGCTATACTGTAGCAATGGCATGGAAAGAACGGAGGCGGAATGGAATATGCAATATAATCAGCAAAAGATGGCGCAGCTTGTGAAAAAGGAGCCTGAGCTATCTACACGGTTGACTCAGATTATGAAGGAACACGAATTGGAGCGGGCTTTTGCGTTGAAGGCGTTGTATCACGCGGAAGTAAAAGATAGCGGACGGTTTATGAAGCCGTATCAGGAGTTGTAAGACAAAAAAGCACAGACATCCCATTTTTGACGGGGTGTCTGTGCTTTTTCAATTAGTATAAATTGAAGACAGTGTTGACTTCCACTTCAGACGGACGCTTTCCGCGGGCTCGAACTCAGCCTCCTCGATCACTTCGCTCACTGCGGGGTCTTCGTTCTTCGCTGATTCCGCAGGAGTCGCCGTCTTCCGTTTCAATCAACGGAGATTGTTAACGATAGCATATTCATCTGCAACAGTACTTAATAGTAAGGAGAGATTAAGAGATAGACTAGTACGCCGGTGAAGCTGACGTAGAGCCAGATGGGCATTGTGAAACGGACGATTTTTCGGTGACGTTCGATTTCTCCGTTCCATGCACGTGCTACGCTCGTTAAAGCAAGTGGTACGATTGCTGCTGCTAATAGGATGTGAGTAATTAGAATGAAAAAGTAGAATCCTTTCATGAATCCGCTGCCGCCGAATGGTGTCGATTCCGCCAAGAAGTGATACATTACATAGGTGATCAGGAAGAAGAATGTCGTCACGAATGCTGCGTATATGAATCGCTTATGTACCGTGATATTGCGTTTTTTAATGGCGATCAAAGCCCCTACTAGAAACAGGAATGTAAAGGTATTGAAGATCGCATTGAGCATCGGAAGAATTGTAATATCAAATGCGTCAAAATTTTCAACTCCAGGTATTCCTGAAAGAATCCCAATTGCACCGATTAGAATGACCGATACAATGATGATGAACGGCTTATAATTCCGCTTTTTTATAGGCGTTTCAATTGTAGAAGACGCGTTTTTCAACGTTACCACTCCATTGCTAGTAAATTGTCGTACCTTTCCAGTTTACCATACGTGGAAAGGCCGAGCCACTTCACTTCAGCCTAAAGTGCGTGCTAAGAATGCTTTTGTTCGATCATGTGTCGGATTTGTTAACATCGCGGTCGGCACGCCTTCTTCGACAATCTGCCCATCTGCCATGAATAATGCTTTCGTTGCGACATCTTTCGCAAACGACATTTCGTGTGTCACGACAATCATCGTCATATTCTCTTCCGCTAATTTTTTCATAACTTCGAGCACTTCCCCCGTCAATTCTGGATCGAGTGCAGATGTAGGTTCATCGAACAAAAGAATCTCAGGTTCCATCATAAGCGCCCGTGCAATTGCAACACGTTGCTTTTGCCCACCTGACAAATTAGCAGGATACGCATCGACTTTATCTGCAAGACCGACTTTAGTTAGAAGTTCTGTAATCCGTCCAGCAAGTTTCTCTTTTGGCTCTCCCTTAACAAGTTTAGGAGCAAGCGCCAAGTTCTGTTTTACAGTTAAGTGTGGAAACAAGTTGAAGTGTTGAAACACCATACCGATCCGTCTACCAATCTTTCTGATTTCAGGAGTGCTCGCATAGACCCCTTCATTTACGAGCGCTTCCCCGTCGATTCGAATGGTTCCCCCTTCAATCTCTTCAAGGTGAGCTAGACTTCTAAGCATCGTACTTTTCCCTGAGCCGGATGGTCCAATGACCGCTACAACCTCGTTTTTCTCTACCTGGAATGTGATCTGTTTCAAGACCTCTATATCTCCAAATGATTTTTTCATATCGACTACTTCAATTAATGCCATTGCTTTTCACCTTCCTCATACATAATGGAATCGTCGTTCCAACCACTTGAACACGAGTGTCAAAACCGCTGTAATTAGTAGATAGATCACGCCTGCCATGACAAATGGAACAATCGTAAAGTCGCGGTTGACTGCCGTCTGCGCAAAGTGGAGTAGTTCCGGAACAGCAACAGCATACAACAACGCCGTATCTTTCACGAGTGTCACCGATTCATTCGCAAGAGCTGGAAGCGCAATGCGAATCATTTGAGGAATGACAATCCGTGTCGTCGTCTGCCACTTGTTCAACCCGAGTACTTGTGCTGCTTCATACTGTCCTTTATCAATAGATAGTAGACCACCACGGAAGATTTCTGCGAAATATGCTGCATAATTCAGTACGAAAGCGAGCGCAGCCGCAGCGAAGCGATCCATAACTAAGTATTCCCCGATGACCGGGATAAGTGGCAACCCGAACACGAAGAACAATAATTGCAACAAGAGCGGCGTTCCTCGCATGAGATAGATATACGTGTTCGCTAACCACGACAACGGTTTAAACTTGCTGTTAACCGCGAGTGTTAGTAAGAATCCGAGTGGGATCGAAGCAACGATTGCGATTACAAACAATAGAATCGTTGCCCGTGCCCCTTCGAGCATTGGCTTTAAAATCGATAACAAATAATCTGGTGACATTGTAACCCCTCCAACCTAACTAGAAACCGTGACTTACTTTAGTACTTTGTTTTCACCAAACCACGTTTCGGAAATTTGTGCAGCTGTTCCATCTTCATTCATCGTATCTAATGCATCTTGCAGTTTTTTCAATAAATCCTCGTTACCCTTTTTCACTCCGACACCGTATTCTTCAGGAGCAAGCGTTTCGTCGAGTACTTTAAATTTACCTTCTTCTTTGGACATGTAGTAGTCGATTACGACCTCATCGATAATGACTGCTTCTACTCGTTTACTCTTCAAATCAGAAAGTGCTAAAACGTTATCCGCGAATTCCGTCTTGTTCTTAACTTTATCTGCGATTGGATTTGCTTCTAATGCATCAGCTGCTGAAGACAACGCTTGAAGACCAACTGTTTTACCTTCGAGATCACTAAGTGATTGAATGTTTGAATCTTTAAGCACTGCAACTACCTGAGCGTTGCTTAAATATGGTTTTGTAAAGAGCACTTTCTTCTTACGATCGTCTGTAATCGTATACCCGTTCCAGATAAGGTCGATGCGTCCACTAACCAATTCTGTTTCTTTCGCCTTCCAGTCGATTGGCTGAAACTTCGCTTTCATGCCCATGTGTTCAGCTGCAGCTTTCGCATAGTCGATGTCAAAACCAGTAAGCTCATTCGCTTCATCTCGAAATCCCATTGGTGCGAATTTATCATCAACCCCGATGACTAATTCTTTTTCACCGTTTGTTGCTTCTTTAGAATTCCCGCATCCAGCTAAAAGTGCAATGATACCAAATCCGGCTAACACAACCTTCATTTTTTTCATTTTCATATTGTTTTCCTCCACTTCATCGCTTTAGTCTGTTAAAGTAATAATAGAATAGCACACAATTCAAAGAATGCAAAGCATTAGCTATGAAAAAACTGATTCTTTTTTTGAAACCGTTTCCACTGAAATTCGTATATACTAGAAAAAACAGGAAGGTGGTTTGACTATGGATCCTTTTAACGATTCGTTTTTTGGCGGAGTTCCTATTTTCTTCGCAATTTTCTTCTGTATTATAGTAGGAATAATTCTTTTTACCTTCATAAAAGGAGCAGCGGAATGGGGGAAAAACAACAATTCCCCTCAACTCACTGTTGCTGCACATGTGAAAACGAAACGAACGAAAACGTCCGGTGGAACTGGTGACACAGGAGCGAGTACTTACTACTATGTGACGTTTGAATATGAAAGTGGCGACCGACAGGAGTTTCAAATGAGAGGTAATCAGTATGGCATGTTAGCCGAAGGTGATATTGGAAAATTAACTTTTCAAGGTACTCGTTTTCTTGGATTTGAACGTGTACATTCTTAAAAAAACGGTTCCCCATCTATTGGAGAACCGTTTTTTAAAGTTATTGAATGACAGGTCGCTTTTTACGGCCAATCAACAAGTATAGGATAAGCGCAACGACGATTAATCCTGAAAGGATCATATATAAATCGCGGTAGCCAAATGCAGTGGCTACACCACCTAAGAAGTAAGGACCCAATCCGAAACCAAAGTCTAGGAAGATATAGAAAGTAGACGTTGCAATTCCGATTCGTTTAATAGGAACACCTATAAGTGCAATCGCCTGAGCACATGATTGGAAGTTCCCGAATCCTAACCCAATGATAGCACCTGCAATTAGCAGGATGATTCCAGTATGTGTTTGACTCAGTAGTAATAAACCGCCTGCAAACAAAATCAATGCAGGAACTACAACAAATGTCCCGCCTTTACGGTCAAGCAATTTTCCGGAGAACGGACGGGAAACCAAGATTGCGATGGCATACACTAGGAAGAAGAAGCTTGCGGTATCGACAAGGTTTGCTTCTTTTGCGTAAAATGACAAGAACGACAAAACACCAGAATATGCGATTCCTGCTAACAATGTAATTACTGCAATCGGTATCGCAGATTTTTCGATGTAATTTGCAAGTCCTTTTGGTGCATTCTTTGGTTCGCTTATCTCTTGTGGTGCTTCTTCTGGACGTTTATCGACAAAGAAAAACATTCCGAGACCAATAATACTAAGTACTAAACTGAACGCGAAAATCCATGTAAAGTCGGCATGTTGACTTAAGTAAATACCGAAGAATGGTCCGATTGCTGTCGCAAGTACGGTACTCAAACTAAAGTATCCAATACCCTCACCTCGACGTGACGGCGGTATAATTTGCGCTACCATTGTCCCGGTTGCGGTAGAGGCGATGCCGAGCCCAATTCCGTGGATGAAACGTACGAGTAAAAGAATCGGTAACGAGTGTGCAGTAAAATATAGTGCAATGGCTATGACTGATATAATCATACCAATCAGTAAGATGCGACGGCTACCTATGCTTTCAATAACACGACCTGTTGCAAGCCGGGCCGATAATGTTCCGATGATGAAAATCCCGGAAACTAGTCCTGCCATACTAGCGGATGCTCCATATTCGTCAACTGCAAATGGTGCAATTGTTACGATAAGCATATACATAACAATCATTATAAAGAAGTTAATGATTGAGATGAAAATAAAGTCTTTTGTCCATAAGTTTTGCTTGTCTTCCATATAATGACCCTCTCTATTAGTTGATAAGATTTTCGTACGCCTGATCGAGCAGCTGTTTAGCAGCCCTTATATCTTCTTCAGGAATACCTGCTAAAATATGTTCGTAAAACGGAAGCAGTTCCGATTGAATCTCCCGTGTAATCCGCTCACCTTCACTCGAGAGCTTTAACAACTTTTCACGCTTATCTTGCCCTGGAGTTACATCCAGATAACCAATTTCATGAAGTCGCTTTACTACTTTTGTAACAGACGGCTTTTCAATCATCTGTTCTTCCGCAATTTCTGCAGAAGTCATTTCCCCTTCTCTCGACAGTAAACTGAGAATGGTCCATTGTGCGTTGTACAAGTCATAATGCAACAGCATTTTATTGAGTTGGTTCACCAAAGGACGATACAGTTTGACATAACTTCTGAAAAATTGATGTTCCAAATGCATTGCCTCGCCTCACTTCAAGGTTAATATAGTTAGTTACCCTATCTAACTATATTAGTATACGCTCAGAAATTTCATTTGTAAACGATAGTGTTTCATGAGTATTACCCTATTCTCACGAAATAAAATAAGACTTATTTTGACGATGTTCTTGTGCGGAATTTGAGGGAACAATCAAAAAACGACCTCCAATAGTAGGAAGTCGATTTTTAACAGTATTCAAAACTTAGTATGCAGACCAGCCATTATCTGCTTGCATGATAACACCATTTACATAAGAGGATTCATCAGAGGCTAAGAACAAGGCGATGTTTGCGATCTCTTCTTTCGTCCCAGGACGACTCAATTGGCTAACGCCTTTCATTGCTTGCTCCATACCATGCTTATCGGGTTGCACTAAGTTGTTCGTAATATTTGTAGGAACTGTCGCAGGAGCAATCGCGTTACAGCGAATGTTCAAATGTCCATAATGAGATGCAACGTTTTTTGTCATCCCTGCAACTGCATGTTTAGACGCTGTATATGCAAGTCCACCTCGTCCACCTGTAAGTGCCGAAATGGATGCCATATTAACGATTACGCCAGCTTTCTTTTCTTCGAAGATTGAAAGTGCTTTGCGTGTAGCACGCATGACACCTGTTGTATTGATTGCTAATACTTTGTCCCATACGTCATCTGTGATCGTTGCAGCGGAATACATGTTGTCCATAATTCCTGCGTTATTAACAAGGATATCAATTGTACCGAAAGTCTCGACAGCTGTATCGATCATACGCTGAACATCTTCTTCTGCAGTAACATTCGTTTTCACCGCAAGCGCTTCCCCGCCAGCTGCTTTAATCGTTTGAACGGTTTCTTCTGCACCTTGCATATTCATGTCTGCGATGACTATCTTTGCACCTTCACGTGCATATAGTTCTGCGATTTCACGACCGAGTCCAGATCCAGCACCGGTTACCACTGCTACTTTGTTTTCTAATCGATTCAACTAAACCGCCTCCAATAATTATGTTCGTACCATCCTATGTCAGTATACGCTTTAATGCTTAACTATTAAAATAATTTGATTTACTAGTGGAAGCCAGTAGATTGGTTGCCGATATGGAAGATATGCCGTATACTGATATAGTTAAATCCCAAATGTCTCAGTAGCTCAGGGGATAGAGCAACAGCCTCCTAAGCTGTGGGTCGCAGGTTCGATTCCTGCCTGGGACGTATTGAAATCCTTGTAAACTCAACGTTTATGAGGTTTTTTTGTTTTTCTGTAATCGTGAAAATTTGTAATTGGGGTTGGATTTATTTCTAACTCGTATTTGAACACAAAAAAAGGAGGTAGCCGCCCCCTCTTTTTAATGTGTTTGATTTATTCTCGTTACACCATTGGAAAACTGTTTAATAGTTATTCGTACAAGTTATGCCACAATCGCCCCCCGATTATGAAAAGTATTAAAAGTTTTTTTAACTAGTTTCTGCTCATTCCAGCATTTCCAGATTTTTTGTGAGGATGAATTTTTTTGTGATTTAAAATTATTAAAGGTATCCCGATTATTGCTGTAATTAAAACTGGAATAAACATTTTATTCATGAGGCTGTAAAGCAACACGACAGTAAAAATCACAATGATTAAAGAGTGAAAGGCATAGTTTTTTTTCAATTTAATTCCTCCTTTACTTCGTTTTTATCTGGCCTTATTACTGAATAGGATGCAGATTTCGTATACAATAATCGCCCCCGATAACTGAATATCTTGACCGTTATTTGGTTTGTTATATACGCACTTAATCAATAATAATTAGACTTACATGTATTCCTTTTTTATTGCTTTTATATCCTTCTAATTTATAACTCGTTTGATTATTTTCGTCTATTTTCTTTATGCTTTCACATACATCTTCTTATACTACCTGATCCCCAAATTCATCAGCTCTTCTATCGATTGTCGAGGTTATCTTATCGTTGGAATAGTTTAAATCATGAATAATTGGATCGCCTTCATGAGTGTAATTTACTACTCGGACTTCACTTTCCTTATTATGAGAAACGTCTTGCGTGAAATTTTCAAGAAGTCCAAGGTTTTCTATGGTTCCGTGGGTATTGACTACATCCCACATAGAAGGAGAATATTCGCCACAACCAGAAAGGATAAATAATAATGAAAAGATAATAAATAGTTCTCTCATTTAATCACTCCCTAACAGTAAATAACCTAAAGTGTTTGGGGGTGTTAAATTTATTTTCATAGTTACCATCAAATATATTAAAATGTCCCGATTGCTGAGCTTAAGAATTCAATTTATCTTCTAGATTATACTAAAACCAAGATGAATTATCAGAATTTATTTAAAAAAGAGTAAATCAATATCTATAATTGTACGGATTATAAACAATGAGGAAGAAGGCATCTGCCCCCCTCTCTTATTTGTTCTTATCTAACAGCTTTTTCCTTTGATGATTTTGTCTCTTCTTGAAGTACAGTTACGTCTTCTATTTTTTCAATATTACCTTGCCATGATAATTCCAGGATGTCGGTCTTTGGCTTAAATTTATCGTCCAGAGTCCGAGCCATGAATGCGCTGAACTGGCCACGAGTGACTGCTGTATCTGGTCTGTAAGTGCCGTCAGCAAATCCAGAAGTGATATTTTCTCCTACTAACTTTTGGACGTATTGGTAAGATGCCATGTGCGGTAACACGTCCTTGAATGTTTCTGTTGATGATTTTTCAAACTTGAAAGCACGAGTCAAAAAAATCGCCAACTCCGCACGGCTGACTGCACTGTCTGGACGAAATTCACCAGTCGGATACCCGCTGATAATACCTGCATCTACCGCCGACTGGATATAACCAGCTGCTGCACTCTTCGGACTAACATCAGGGAACTTTGTTTTCCGCTGCGTCCCATCCAGATTTATGGCACGGCCAATCATGATAGCTGCTGCTGCTCGTGTGACAGGTTTTTCAGGTTGGAACCTGCCATCCGGATATCCGGAGATGACACCCTCAGTGGATAGATAGTTGATCTCATTAAAGAAACGGTAAGACTTCGGCGTATCCTTAAAGGTCGCTGCGCTGGCTTCGCTTGTCACACCGACAAAGACCAACAGGAAGACCAATAAAAGTGGAAATACTCTTTTCATTTACCTCTCTCCTTCTCTCTAGGTTCACTACAATACTAGCCAATAAATTGGTAAATGTCTATGAGGCTTGAAGGTTAGGTTAAAAAAAGAAAGTTGTTGCCCTCTCTATTACTTAGCTATCATTTCGACAATTTTACCTTTACCGAATTCGACTACTTCCATTTTCCTTGCATGAAGCAAATTGATGCCGTACTGTTCTTTCGTCATAACCATTTCGGAACCATTAATATGTACGGGTTCGATTTCTAATGGATTATCGACTGTTTCAAACTGTACGTCATTGCCGTTCTTTAGAAGAACATAAACCGAATATCTTTTTACGTTTCAATCTCCTTTGCCAATTATCTACGACAAAGGAAGTGGGTAATCCTTCTTGTTTTCTAAATATTTCGCAATCATTCAATGCCTTATTTGCGCAATCACTATATCCTCAAATTCAATACGCTTCAATTCAAAAGGATCCTGTAGCATGATACGCCTGTTATGTAAATCGTTGGTTTCAATCATGCCAAGTATCAACAGCTGTTTGACATTTCATTTTCAACGCTCTGTCTAACTACTCCTGGATTGATTCTAGGTCCCACTCAGTCAGATCAGGTCGTTGAACGTAATCATCTTCCTTTCGCCATTTCCTCAGCAAACCTACATTTACTGCTCTCTGATACTCGTATGACGTGTAAACTGAGCCTTGGTCACTATGAAGAATGCACCCTTCAGGTAATTCGGGCAGTCGAGACAGGGTATCCAGCTAAAATGCTGTATCCTGTGTTCCTCCAATCGTGTGGGCGATGATTTCTCCATTAAAAAATTTTAACCATAATATTTTTCCCCCTTTTTTTCTTATATCTGTTCATCCACTTTAGATTCTGCTAATTCATCTCGAATTTCATCCGAAATAGATTCTTCTTTTTATCCTTCAATTACCTTCAATTTTTCTGCTACGTTATGTGGAATCAACACCTCTAACTCAGCCAGGTTCTAAATGATTGATAACCATTCATCCGCACTCCAGCCACCCCATGCTTTGAAAAAGTAAAAAGAGTGTCGTTATCGTCACTACCACCCGACTAAAAAAGCCCCATCCAATAAAGGACAGGCTAAAAGTTTTTAAAGAAATTCTGACGAATCTAACTAATAATACCAATATATCGCCATGTAGTCTACAATATATCGATATATATCTACAATTAATGTCTTATATAAGCAATTATTACCAGAACTATTGCTTATTAATATTAAAAAGCCCTTACCAATTAAGGTCAGGGCTTTGCACGATTTTTCTTTAGCCACTGGAAGACTAAAGACTATTATGGAAAAAGAGGTAAACCTGATTACAGGTTAATTTTAACATTTACTGTTTTTCCCGTCAAATGAATCACACGGCTGTCCCGGCGGATGATGTTATCACCGCATTATTCTACTTGATCAGTACTTAAATAGTAGAAATATATGAGTGCAATATGTAAGTACAAGTAAGATGACAGCTAAAAGATTTCTTTCAAGAGAGTTTTCTCGAACAATAGATGTTTGCTTCTGTATAGCCAACCAGAACCAATTGAATTAGGACAAGAAATATTGTCGAAAAGGGAAGCGAAAAGTCGATCCCTTATACAAGTGGCTGTATCAAAACTATTATCCTGATATATATAAAGAAAATTTTATTAATTTTCTTTTTTCAAAACCAAGCTGTTTCAATGTTGGATCTTTCTTCATCATGTATAAAGTTAAAATAACTGCGGCAATCAAAAACGCTAAGATTTGAAAGATAATCATTCCTTTGTCGTCAACTTGAAAAATTAATCCAATTGCAGAAAAGATACTTATAATAATTGTCAATCCCAGCCCGTATCATAGCAGTTTTACATAAATCATTTTAATTCCACCGATCTTTATAGAACATAACATAAACGCCATAAAGGTGACTGTAAGGAGACGGCTGATCGAGTAGGATTAGCTGTCTTTTTTACGTTTACTTAACCGCCCCATCCCAAAGCTGAATATTGCTAGCAAGATACCTCCCGCAATGATTGCTACTGCTTCTGGCGTTGTTAAAACTGTCATTCTCTCTCCTTCTTTGCAAAGCTTACATAATCCGAATCTGAAATAATAAATACCTATCTCCTAAAATACTCTGTGATAGAATAAGGGTTAAAAAAACAATAGGAGTGTTTAAACTGGAGATATTACACAGTTACATAAAGGCAACAAACACACATAATTTTGATGAAGTTAATAAAATACTCCATCCTAATGCTGTTTATTTCTTCTCAGATCGAAACAGTACGAATCATGAAGAAATAAAGTCTTATTTTGAAAACGCTTGGTCAGTAGTTAAAGACGAAAATTATGAAGCCCAAGAAGTGCATTGGTTATTCAAAGGAAGTAACTCAGCAACCTGTACTTATACATACTTCTTTGAAGGCTATATCAATGAAAAATATGCACAAGGTTATGGTAGAGCAACTAATATCTTCGTAAAGGAATCTGATGAATGGCTTTTAATTCACGAGCATTTAAGCCCTTTACCACAATAATTTTTTAAATTTAAGACGTTCTATTTTACTAGACGTCTTTTAATTACTCATTTTGTTCGGAATGCGACTTAAACCAAGTAGCCAATTTCCTTTGCATACTTGATAATCTCGTCTTGAATTTCCTCACTGTGTCCCCAGTGAGGACAATGTAATTCACCATATCCATGATTCCCGTTGCTATCTTTACCAGTTCGAATAAAGTCTGCGAAATCAAGAACTAATGCTCTAAGAGTTCCTCCGTCGCTAAAACTATTCCAACCACGAGAACCATTAATAACAGCAATCTCATCCTGGGTATAGTTATCTACAAAGTAAATGCGTCCATTTTTCAACTTCATGTATGCAACGCTATCTATATTTTCTTCACGCAAATTACTATTTGTATAAAAAAATCTCCGTCCGTGATTGGAAATGAAGCTAATTAGACTGTTCACAATTTCTACCCGATATTGTTTGCTCTGCTTCATAGATTTTCTAACATCCCTTCTGTCATATTTTGTTCGTACTTTGCAGCATTTCAACCAAATGGTTTTTACATAATAATTTGAAAACAGTCAATCTTAAATGATACTATTACGCTGTAAGTCACAGTAATTTAAAGGAGGTTGCGGCACCATGTATAAGACCATTATTTTTGATGTTGACGGAACACTAATTAATACAGAAGATGCGGTTTTGGGATCACTTCAAAAGCTTCTAAAAACAGATTACAACAAGGATATTGAACGGTCAGAATTGTCCTTTGTATTAGGGATTCCAGGTTCTGATTCTTTACCTAAACTAGGAATAGATAATATTGATAAGGCTAATGATAGATGGAATTTCTTTATGAAAGACTTCTATCAATCAATTCATGTTTACAATGAAATCAACTATCTTTTAGATACATTAAAGAAAAAGGGTCTAAACCAAGGTATTGTCACATCAAAAACGAAACAAGAACTAAAAGATGATTTTGAACCCTTTGGTCTAATGAAATATCTTTCACATATCGTTTGTGCAGACGATACAAAGAAACATAAACCCAATCCAGAACCAATTATTGAGTTTTTAAAGATTTCAAAAGCTGAATCCTCATCTTCAATTTACATAGGAGACACTATTTACGATTTTGAATGTGCTAGAGATGCTGGTGTCGATTTTGGATTGGCTTTATGGGGATGTAAAAATCATGAAAGCATACCAGCAAAATATAAGTTTGAAAAACCATCAGATATACTGAACATTTTGGCTTAAGTTAGAAACATTTGGTGATCAACATAAATCTTATAGTAATGCCATTAATCTAACCGTCTTTAATAGGCGGTTTTTTCTATTAGTGACATTCAGCAATGAAAACTCGCAAGTTCTTTTACTTAAATACAGAATCCCAATGAATTACTTTTTCGTTGTTGATTCGCTCCTTCACAGTTTGTTTCATTATGTTCGTACTGCGACATAAAAAATATTTAAAATAAATAAGCCGAAAGTGACTTGTGATTATATTTACTAACAGCTTCTGATTTGATCTCTTCGAGAATTACAAACAAAGTAGAGGTTAGCATATTCAATGAAGATTTAACGTAACCTTCTTCAAAAATATCAATAGAAACAGGTAATTCATCTTCGTCTAAAATGTAATATTCACCATCTGGAAAGACTAAAATATCCAAAATTAAATCCTCAAAAGAAACCATATCTGAACTAATTATTGTGTTTTTTACAATATTAAAATAAGCGCCCAAATACTCACCATCACTATTTCTCCAAAAATACAAATTATAGGGTCTATCTTCCCAGAAGTAAGCTACAGTATAGCTTCCTTTTGGAATAGTTAATCCAACATTTCCCGCAATCATAGTAAAAGGAGTTTCAATAACATGAAAAAGCTTTAGGTTTCGACCTTTCAATTCTAATAACTTACATTTATAGTCTACTATTTCAGTGTTATACTTAATCTTTCTTTCAATAATATCTTCCATACTGTCCACAACCTTTACAATTTTTTATCATACTCGCCATTAATATTATTGTAACAGCAAGTTTTTAGTTGCACATTTTCTGTCTGATACGTCTTATGTTCGGAATGCTTCAGTAACTCAGTAATGTTCTCCGCAATTAAACAGTTTCTCACGAAATATTGTTTCGTCACCTCATTTGTCACATTTATACAGTAATAAATAGTTGATTCACAAACGATAAATATTCTAACTTTTCAAGAAATAACTCCCTGTAGCATTAGTTGCATGTTATAATTTTCCTTAGAGCAAATAAGGAGGTACAAGTCCAATGGTAAAAAACTAAAATGAGAAAATCTTATATTATTTTATTGTTCTTAGAATAAGCATGTAGATTTTCTCTTTCACAAAATCACTATTAATAAAATGAGTGAGGAGATATAACATGTTAAAACAATTAAGTGAGACTATATATTATTTACCTAATCAAAATGATAGAGAACGACCAACATTAGGATTGGTATGTGGCAACCAATATAGTCTAATAATAGATTGTGGTAACTCAACTCAGCATGCTAAAGAATTTTTACTAGAAATCGAGAAACTAAATGTACCTCCGGTTAAATATGTGGTTATTACTCATGCACATTGGGATCATTTCCTAGGTATGAACGAATTTGATGCAACTGTTATAGTTAATAGTCAAACAAACAAAATAATAAAAGAATGGCAAGACTATTCGTATGATGACAGTTCACTCGAAAAGTATGTTAATACTAATCAAATGAGTTCTATGTGCAAGGAGATTATAAAAACCGATATACCTAACAGGGATGATTTCAAGTTGAACTCCCCGGATGTAATCTTTGAAAATAGGTTAACTCTCGATTTGGGAAATAAAGTTTGCATAATTGAAACAATCAAAAGCACACATACAAATGATTCTACAATCATTTATATTCCCGATGAAAAAGTGATTTTTTTAGGTGATAGTCCATATGGCACTACCACAAATTCTTTATATCATTTCAAGCAGTCATTGTTATTACCTATGATTAATGACATTCAGAAATATGATGCTGAAATGTTCCTACTTGGTCATGAATCTATCTGCGATGTAGATGAAATGAATATATATTGGAAAGAGTTAACAACTGCAAGTCGTGCTGTAAAATCACCATGTCTTGAAAGTGCAACAAAGTGTTTCAAGCTAGAGAATAAAAGGGATCCCAATGATGATGAATTATTTTTCTTAAAAGCTTTTGTGAATGACCAGATAATTCAATCAAAATAATTCTATAAACATCAGTCATCTCATTGCAAATATGAGGTGCTTTTAATTTGTCGATGAAGTAAGAGGTATCTGTGCATGAAACAAACAGGAAAGTTTCTTGCGTAGGCTCCTTTCACTTGGAAGTTGATGAGTATTTGTTGATCTAGTTATGCCTCGAAACTAAATAAACATCGAGATCTAAGCCATAATCGGCTAAAATCTCGATGTTTTTTTAAATAGGGCCTGCTTTTTTCTCATTCATCAGCGGCATTAACAAGTGAATTTCAATCTTCCTGTATTCGCGAACGAATGTTTGTTATGCTTTTGGAGGTGTTCCTTCAGCGTTACTCACAACTGCATCGATTTGGATTAAAGCATCATTAGGTAAAGCAGAGACGCCAACTGTTCTTCGTGCAGGAACTCCACCTGGGAAGAATGTTTTGTAAGCTTCGTCCACTGCATCCATGTCTGCAATATTTTTAACGAAGATATTTACTTTAACTACATCTTCCAAAACGTGATCGATACTTTCTACAATTGCCTTAATATTTTTCAAACACTGTTCAGCCTGTTCTTTTACACCACCAGCTACCAATTCACCAGTTTTTGGATCCAAAGGCAATTGAGCTGAGAGGTGGTTGTAGTGAGAGAATGCTACAGTTTGTGTAGAAAGAGAACTCTTTGGTGCATTCTCTGTGTTGTTTGCCCAGATTACGATACCGTGTCTGTCTTCAATAGCTTGCGGAGGTGTACCGTCACCGTGGGAAACTACTACTTCAATTTGCACCAAAGCCCCCATAGGTAATGCTGCAGCTTCAACTGTTGTGCGTGCAGGTACATACGCTACAGCTCGAGCAATTGCTGAGTCTGGGAAGAATGTTTTATACACTTCGTTTACAGCTTCCGTATCCGATAGGTCTTTAAGGAACACATTGACCTTGACGATATCGTCAAAAGGAACATCGATACTTTCTAAAATGGCCTTAATATTCTTCAAGCACTGTCCAGCCTGCTCTCTCGCACCGCCAGCTACCAATCTACCAGTTTTCGGATCGATAGGCAGTTGAGCCGAAAGATTATTGTAATGAGAGAAAGACACGGTTTGTGTAGATAGAGGACTTGTTGGTGCATTTGATGTGTTATTTGTAAGCTTAATGAGATCTCCTGCTTGTGGTGCGTTTGGAATTGTACCTTCACCGTGTGAAACAAGAGCCTCAACTTGTACCAAAGCATCCATAGGCAAAGCTGCGACTGCAACTGTCGTCCGTGATGGAACATAAGTTGGGAAGAATGTTTTATACACTTCGTCTACAGCGTCAACATCTTGAATATCCTTAACGAATACAGTGATTCTAACAATATCGCTCATAACATGATCGATGCTGTTTACTATTGCCTTGATATTATTGAAACACTGTTCAGCCTGCTCTTTTATACCACCAGCTACCAAGTTACCTGTTTTGGGTTCGATAGGTAATTGAGCCGAAAGATTATTGTAATGAGAAAAAGCAACAGTTTGTGAAGATAATCCGTTACCATTTGGTGCATTCTCCGTATTTTTTGCTGATACTGCATTAAAGTTTGTCATGAAAGCATTCCCCTTTTAGATAATTTTTATATACATATTTTTAACCTCATGTTCGTACAAAAACGCAAAAAACGAAGCGAATGGCAGACGGTTCCGAATAACGAAGAACTCATGCGATACTGAAATTATTGTATTATATAGAATCCGCTGAAGCATTGAGGTGTTCTTCAAATCGGCTATGTCACTGGTTCGCCTTGAAAAGAGATACTATGCAACATTAAGATGCGCCCATCGCACACATCTCCATATGAGTATAAATCTATGTATATAAATCAACTTTATCATGAAAATCCCAATAATCTATTATCTTTATGAAATTGCAATACTATCCTTGCTAATTTTAATGTTTTTAAGTCATATCTAGTATCTTACAGCCTGAAGTATAAAAGTGATAGATGAATCCGTGTGAAAAGAACGGGAATGTTCGGAGAGAAATGAAAGCTCTTGAGTAGGTCCTTATTTCCAATAACACTTCTTGCAAACACCATTTGTTGCTCAAACAGGGCTACCAATCGTAACTGGAGTGCTCTATCCACAGTTTTTTCTATAGGATCGCCACGCCATCAGTCACTTTATTCCAAAATGTATAGTTCGTCTTATTCCTGTAAATACTCCTAACTCGCCTAAAGGCAAAGGTGACTGTAAAGAGATGGCTGATTGATTAGAATCAGCCTTCTTTTTTGCTTTTACTCAACTGCCCCATCCCCTAGCTGCCTAATACATTCTGCTATGATTGCTACTGTTTTTTAGTACTGTTAAAACTGTCAATTTCCTCTTTATTCGAGTCACTTTTTGTTTGGCATGCGAATCGACACATTACGACTGTATGATATAATTTTTAAGTGCTATACATACAGAAAGGAAGATTAGATGACCAAAATATCAAATGTATATATACGACCGCTTATCCTCTCAGATGCTGTTGAATTACTAAGTTTAGAAAAAAGAAATCGAGCTTTTTTTGAAAACTATTCCATAACTCATCCGGAAAATTATTGGACTTTAGAAACACAGAAAGAATTAATTGAAAAATGGGAACAAAACACAAAAAAAGAATTAGAATATCGATTCGGGATCTTTAAAATTAGCGAGGATACTCTTATAGGCACTATCGGCTTGTTTCAAGTTTTCCGTGGACCACGTGAAAGTGCGCTTTTAGGCTATTCCTTAGACCAAAAACATAATGGTAAAGGTTATACTACCGAAGCTACCAAGTTGGTTGTTGATTATGCTTTCGAAATTCTAAACTTACATCGAATCGAAGCAGGAGTAATGCCGGATAACTTAGGTTCCATTCGAGTTTTAGAAAAAGCTGGTTTCCATAAAGAAGGAATAGCTTTGAAAAACGTTAAAATTAATGGGTCTTGGGAAGATCATCAGATGTTGGCTATCCTTAATCCGAAAGACTAACCTTGTAATTGACTCTGATTTTTAGACACACTCTTTTTCCACTCATTTAAATTATGAGTGGTTTTTTTAGTTTGTGACGTATTTTCTTCGGAATGTGTAATATCCTTAAATTGACTACAACGTTGTGGCAATTGTTTCATACTATAGTTAAAAGCCATTATTAAAAAAAGGATGTGTAACAATGAATAATTTTGATAATTCTCCGCAAGGTGAAAATGGTATCTCTCCTGAAATTTATGCTGCTAAAATTGGTTTTATTGGATCATTACTCTCCACATTAGGAGATGGTCTTCAGGCAATAGGAGCGGGAATTGAACTTCAGCAATTAGAAAACTCGAGTAGTCAAGACACAAAAAACCAATCAAATCAATTTGAATCTATGCAAAAACAAATCGATCAATTAACTAGAAAAATAGAAGAAATGGAGAGGGAAAATTAATTTCCTTTTAAGAAATGGACTAATAATTATGCATACCTCACGTCGCATTATCTCTTTGGTGCTTCTCTTATTTGTAAGGAGCGTCACGTTAATGTTTATTTCTACAAATAAATCTTACTTACTACAAACACTGCAGCTGCATTTTATTTGAAGACTATATTATAGCCCAAGAAAAATATTGGGCTTATCACACTAAAACAAGACCATACATATCCTGTATATGTGCTAACTATGCATATTTGACATCATCAGAAAAGGATGTGCTTATGAATTCAAATATTGATTACACTTCACCAACCACGCAGTTCACTTTTGATGTAAATGAAAGTCCTTTGTTCAGAAAAGACGGCAGAAACTTTATTAATGTTTTAGGTATTCAACAGTTAAATACACTAGAGAATGTCTCGCTGCTTGATATTTTCCTAAGCACTAATAATGTGGTGGAACCTCACTATCATCAAAATGCAGCTGAGCTAGTCTACTGTATTTCAGGTGCAGCAACTGTTTCGATACTAAATCCATTTACGAAAGAATTACTCAATTTCCCTATTACCCCTGGAAAAGTCGCAAATGTTCCGCAAGGGTGGTGGCATTACGAAGTGGCCACTACAGATAACACTCATCTTTTGGCAATTTTTGATGCACCAACTCCCGAGGTGATCTTAGGTTCAGACATCTTAAAATTCACTCCTGCAAATATCATGGCTCATACCTATTGTCTCGATGAAAATCAATGGAGAAAAGCTATAGAACCAGTAAAACCTTCAACATATATCGGTCCATACTCGGATTGCAACAGAGGAACAAATAATATGACTCAGCATAATAATCAGCAGTATTACCAGAATTACCAACCTGGGTACAGATATTATTAAGCTTAATTGATAAAGAATTTCGTCTTTAGATATGAATAATTCCATGTCTGTTTTGTGTTACAGTAACTGAATGAAAAATTTCAGTCAACATGCTTAAGTTAATGCAACGTAAAGAAAGGTGTGCGTAAAACAAACGTGAATGTTCAAACAAACACGAAAGTTTCATGCACACCTTTATTAATAGTATCTATTTTAATATTGTTCTTATCTTACACAAATTTTTTCTAGCTCAATGGACGTGCTTATTTTTAATATATTCCAAGCCTTTTGTTGTTATGGATAAAACTAGATTATCCGATTCTCTCCCGTTGTCTGCGGCATATTCCCTTTCGATAAGATATTCAATAGCCAATTTGCTATTTACGTCGGCATTTAGCATTGCCTTTGGTAGAGTGTAGGGTTCTCCGTTATAAGCAAAGTGATAGTCATAAAGACTTTGTAACAGCATATCCGATAGTTTGTTTACGTCTTCATTTGTCATGAGCATTACCTCCCTCCTTCTACATTTCGATAAACGAAACGGTAATCCTTCATTTGAAAACTACAGGGAAGCCATTTAGGATCTGAGCGATAAACCCTTCACCTATTAAATCAAACGCGAAAATCTGCAACCAAGATAGTCTCAAGAATAAGAAATTTTCTTTTCATCCTAGTTTTCAACGGTGCCTGTAGGGCGAATAAATATAACCGATAACCCGATCAAGCCAAAGGTGATAAATGCTGACATATAATTCGTCCATTGTATAAATAAACCAGCTGTGGCCGATCCGATGATTTGACCAAATGCCAGGGCTAAAAAGGGTAGCCCAATTCCCAATGAAGATTGCTGCGGAAACAATCTTATCCCCCAAACCAATAGCACCCCTGTTAAAAAGATATAGGAACTACCAAAGAACAGGGCGGAAATATAGACGGGAATAACCTCAGTATGAAAGAGGGCAAGAATAACGAGAGAAAAAAAGATGACCATTACCGTGAATCGGTATGCCTTCACAAGCCCAAGTTTTTCAATAACATTTCCTGCAACGCCTCCGGCAATTCCCGACAAGCCGATCAAGATCCAAAAAATCGATGTCATTAATGAAGATAGATTTCCCTCATTCGTTATAAAGTCTTTTGAAAATGTCCAATAAATTGCTGTCGAAATCCCCAAGATAATGGAGGCAACGATAAGAAAGAAAGACTTTTTAAAATCTGCTTTATGAAAAGAAAACTTGATTTGATTTTCCTCTTCGTCCTTTTGAACTCTGGGGATGTTTACAAAATTCCAAATTAAAACCGCCAATGCGGTAAAAGCAAACAAAAAATATACCGTTTGCCAATGCCCTGAGAGAAGGAGCACGATAGGACCTGATACCATTACGCCAAAACCTGTACCGGCGTTAATCCAAGTGTTTGCCTGATCCTGAAACGGCTTTCCTATCTTTTTTGTTACAACTTCACCATATGCTGGTGATCCAAAACCTGTACTAGCACCCGCGATGAGGACACCCGCAGCTAACATGATTTGATTTGTTGATAGTGCTATTAAAAGCATCCCTGCAAATGCTGAAATGCCTGCTGCCACAATGGAGGGAAGTGGCCCTAATTTAGGAATCAAAAGGACGGAAAGGACGATAGCAATGCAATATGCAAAATAGGAACCGGATCCAGTGATACCTGAAATTTGGGGGTTCATATCCAGAGTGGATGAAATCTCCGGTAATAATAATCCGTAGGCGAATCTTCCTAAACCATATGTGACTGCGATCATAGCGAGACCTGGAAGTACTATTCGTTTTTTCAAATCAATCCCTCGTTTCATTTTAAGCAGAATATGACTCAATCACCTATAGACTTTACATATCATAACTACCCATTTAAATAGAACGTTCTTTCTATTAAATAGAAAAGAAGCAACTTAACTTCTCCAGGCTTGTAAAAGTGTTTCCACCATACAAAGCGCTTGGTTTCCTGCTTGCTGTGCCCCAACGATTTCGGCCATCGAAGTTGCGCCTTCTAATAATACAGCTATTTGAAAAGCAATATCTTCATAATTCGAGTATCCTTTTTTCTGACCAAGGTCCCGTAAATGTCCTAATACCTTGTTTTTATGATTTCTTGCAATGCTTTCAATCTCATTGTTTGTTCCGTTAAATTCCTCGATTGCCCGAAGAAACATACAGCCTTTCTTCCCTTTATCATTTAGCCATTTGACGTGCGCCTCTACGATTTCTAAAAAAGGGTCATGGGATTCTTCTTCAACAGATGAGTTCAGATATGACCAATATTGTGATTCACGGTTCTTAAGGATCTCTTCTATGAGATGTTCTTTTGACGAAAAATGGTTGTAAAGTGTCATTGTTGCTACATTCGATTCATTTATAATTTGCTTCAATCCAACAGCGTGAAATCCATGATCATAGAATAAGGCTTCTGCTGTATTGAGTATTGCCTCTTTTTTAAGTGAGCGACTCATTTTCATCCTCCTCATTAATATATAGAACGTTCATTATACTTAAACTAACATTTACATATATGAATTTCAAGGACTATGAGTATACTTTTAAGCGAGGAGTCCCTCTTTTATAAATATTGTGTGAAACTGATTGCAGTTCTTTACATACTCCACATTAAATTGCTCCATTTGAAAAGCAATCCTATTTCTATCACAGTTCAACTAATTTTGTAAAATCTGTTCGTTGTATTGATCTAATTTCAGTTGTCATTTACTTCACTTTCTATAAAATTGAGATTAAACTATCCGGTCCGTTTTAGGCGCAATCCTTCTGCAATGACTGACCCCGACCGCAGCAATTACACTTATATCAAATGCTTCGTACAATTGTATAGCTTACAATCCCATTTTCCATTTGTGTTATTCAATACTGTTAGCGAGGTATTATCCATATGAGTTGATTGGAACACTGTAGGGAGTATACGTTGTAGGGTCAAACCGATTAAGGCTCCGTGACTCACTATCAATACTCGCTTGCCATCGTATGTAGTGACTAGTTCTTCCATAAATTCAATTCCTCTTTTACCTACGTCTTCAAAGCTTTCCATTCCTAAATTTAATTTGCGCCAGTTGCTCCCCCATATTTCTACTCGGTCTTCTTCTGTAGTTCCTTCAATTTCTCCGCAATCTATTTCTCTAATCCTCTCGTCAAAACAGGTAATTGCTAAGTTTATTTTACTTCCAATGATTTCTGCAGTTTCAATTGCCCTTGATAAGTCACTGGATATAATCATATCCCAATTACCTTCTTCTAAAATCCTGTCTCCAACAGCTCCAGCTTGCTTTCTACCTAATTTGTTTAAAGATATATCTGATGTACCTTGTGCCTTACCAAGATCATTCCAATCCGTTATCCCATGTCTAATTAAACCTATGGTAATCACCTAATATATTCCCTCTTTCTATCTCGGATATTACTTAGATAGGACGCTATTTTTAACCATCAATTTTGACCGATTATGATATAGACGAAATCGTTCCCGTTTATGAAAAGTGAGCGCTAATATTTCTGCTAGATAAGCGCTCTTCTGTGAATTGACCCATAAAATGCAGCAAAACTTTTAATTTCCATTTCACTCAACCATTTGGTCTTTATTTATCGGCTTTAAGATATCTATTGGTTAATAATTGCTTTCAACACGTACCTTTTACTTATGTTCTTTGCTCCTCCACCCCTTCGTAAACAATCGAATAATCAATCGTTAAAAAAGGAATTGAAAATATCCACATTTCATGTGTAGCTTTTAAATTACCGTCCTCTGTTTCCTGAATGAAAAATGTTTCTTGCAGAGGTAATGTGAATAAATCTCTATTGTTGAAAGACAAATATACTCCCGTATCTGAAGCTGGATCTGTCCGTTTACTTGTAAGCTGCAATCCTCCATCAACTGCCTGCAACTCCAAAATCCCCGTCATTGTCGAATAAGGTAAGGGCAGCGCAATATTCATGTACATACGTTCATTTGTTTTATGCTGCGAATAGAGTGCAGTGAAAATCGTCTGTTCACCGACTTTTCGTTCCCAAACGCGCACTTGTTCCCGTTCATCGAGTCCTTCATCCAGCGTAAAGATATCCCCTGTCATCTCGACCACTTCAGAATGTAACGGTAAATTAATTTGCTGCGTGCGTTTACTGATGAACGAATAAAGAAACGCAAACGGCTTAAACCAGCGATGCCAGTGGGTCGATGCGTAAAGCCTGAATTCTAGCGTGTGCTCGTAAAAACGAATAATTAAAGGAGAGACCGAACCAGACGACACTCCGTAAACAGATAATTCATCAGATAGTCCGCGATGCCCACCGACTTGGCCGATTTTTTCCGCAACTTGTCTTCCGCGAATCCCGCTCCTCGGAAATGTGAGCGGTACAAAACTGGATGGTGGCACATCCAACGACCACCCAATTGCGCCGACTAATGCAAATATGACGCAATTCAACACCCCATGAAAACGAAGCATGAAATCAATCGTAACGGAAAATAGACCGAAACCATTACTCAGTACATGCAGCATGGAAAACGTAATAGTGACCGCAAGTGCGCTAAACGCTAGGCGCAACAGCCACTTCTGCAAACTAGAAGCGAAAGAAAGTTGCCAAACGATCCAGATAATCGCGCAAAAGCCACAGATATAAAACAGGACTGAGAACATTTCAATCCATCGAGAAAACGTAATCCCGACCGCTACAATAATCGGTGCTGCAAGCAATGCTGCCACCGCCCACCGATACAATACCGATCGATGCAAACGCCCTATCCATCCTATGAAAATCGGTAATATAAAAGCGGAATAATGAAAATGAATGGCAGTCAACCACGTAAGCAACGGACTAAACCCCAAATCGATTCCCGCAACAAAAGCAACATACCAACCACCACCCATGGCTAAGTATACGAGGCCAAGATCGATCGCAAACTCCTCGACATTCGTAAATCCTCGACGAAGAAACCGGGTGATTCCGTAAAGAGCTATGTATACCGTAAACAATAAGTACAGTGTAGCAATCCATCCATCCCATCTGGTAGAGACTACTTGTCCAAGCAACACCGCGGTATAAGCAGGAATGGCGAAATACGGATAATACTTCCAAAACCAATCGCGTTCCGTACAGACCATTCGTAATAGAACTGGAATGTACACAAGTTGTGCAACCACCAACAAGCCGTATGGCCACGGCGCATCACTGAAAACGATTGCGACCATAAACAACAGTATATGAATCATGACAAACTTACGCATCCGCTGTAAACTCTCCTTCATATGACAATATCTTACCTAGTAAGGGGTTCTTGACATCGACATGAATTCGAAACACACCATGCAGCTCATCGTACGACTCTACAACTGTCGCTAATCCTTGCAGAAATTTCGGCAATGGAATCTCTATCTTCCCGAGTATCAATCGTTGATTCAATGATTCGATTTTCAATGCGTGACCATCCACGACGGTAAACCCCAAATCCGAATAAAAGATCGTAGGTTCCCCGAGGTAATCTTTCACAACCATTCGTTGTTCATCCAAACTCATTAAGGCATTGAAATAACGCATCTTTTTTGGAAAACTAAACTTTCGTTCCCAGTGAATTTGTTCGTCGCCTGCCGAATTAGTAAAGCATGAATTGACAATCGTAAACGAAATATCCGTTCCACTTTCCGGAAAAACAAATTTTCGTCTCGTCCCCAATAGGAAGAGCGGAAAAAGCCATTTCGGCCCACCCGATATGCGATTCATCGTTCCTGCCGCTTGAAAGACCGGCTTTTCAAAGGCATATCTTTTTTGAAGCATCGGATGAAGACGAAAAAAATCGTCCCCCAACACTTTTAGATAAATAGACATTTCACACTTCACCTCTTTCTTTTACAAGATGTAGCAGTTGGAAGATCCCGGTTCACAAGCAAGCCGATTCCTGTTAGCACGAGTAGCGATAGATTAAACGTGATGGGATTGAATGGATGAATGGCAGTTTCCGGAGCGTAAACAAAGGCTGCAATAGTCAACAAAGGAAAGGCGACCATTTGCAAGATTAAGAGATGTCGTTTCTTGCGATAGAGCAACCAAATAACTCCAAATAGAACTTCAGCCAAACCAATCGCCCAGACGACATTCGTTGCTGTAGCATCCGAAAGCGACAGACCGCTTGCAACCATTGCCTTTTCCTGTGGATGCATCGCAAGGAGTTTAGGTACGAGACCTTGATACATCCATAGAAAGGCGAAATATAGTGTGAGAAGTTGCATTGTAAAAAAACGGCAATATTGAGTTATCGGGGCTTCCCCGCGTTCGATCCATCGTTTAAGCACATCAAAACTCAGTGCAGTTGCATATCCCATTAAGGGTCGAAACAACCGATCAATCAGTTCTCCAGCCTTCCCGAAGCTTGTTTTATAATCATACTGCGTCAAAAACTTGGTACCTTCCTCCATCGGCTCATACTTCCAATAGCCGCGACCTTCACGTATCGGAGAGATTTTTTGATCCGTTCCGAAGTGTAAGGAAGAACTGCGTGAACCATCGTTCAAATAAGCAGAACCACTACTTTCCCCCCACCCTTCTACTGTTATAAAGGGACCAACAGTTCGTGTATATGTAAACCGTTGCGGCTGATCGTCTTCCTTAGGTAAATAGTGAATGGAAGAAAAGCGCAAATCCCACTGCACATGTAAATCTGGATCTTGCGAAGCTTCCCACACCCGTTGTAACGGAACATCTATTGGAATTTCTACATAAATTGGTTTTGACTTCATAGTTTTCACCTTCCGAAGCACATTTGGATACACAATTACCAATTGACTTCACTTTTTGCACTACTCTATCTAGTTTATCATTTTTTTGACTAGATGAACCATCCTACACAAAAGAAAGAAAAGCCTCCGTGGGCTCCTCTTTCTCATTCAATATTAAGATTCAAGCTGAACAAACAGTCCTGAATCACTTGAGGTGCTGATAGCTATTCTTAAGATAGAAATAGTGTGCAAACCATTGTCATGGAATTTCCGCCATTTGTTGATTTCAATATCTTTTACATCTTGGATATTCCATAGCTTACAATACTAAATATTAAACTGATAATGACTAATCCTAAAATTGGAATTGCAACAATTTTATTATTTTTGAACTCTATGATCGCTGTGATTGCTCCTGCAAGGCATAATGCTAGCCATAGGGGCGTAAACAGAGCATCCGCAATTCTCCGTGGAAATATTGCATAACCATTCACTAAGAAAAATATCCAATGAAAAATCAATAATCCCACTACTACATAAGAGGTTTTTCTAGGCGGTTTTCTATTTTTACCATTGCTAACAGCTATAAACGCAGGAATGACAAACGTTAAAAATGCAATAATACCAACAACCATTAAAATTATTATGGATATCCCGATAATGAACACTCCCTTAGTCAATACTTTATCGTGTAACTTGACTTATTGTACAAAGAAAGGTAACTTGCGAAATCCAGCAATTTGGACATATTACTGAAAAAGCAAATTCTTAATCCAGAAATGCCCCCTTTTCAGAATCGCCCTGATTGTTTACCGATTGTCACAAGACTCGGCACAACTACTTCCCTGTCATTCCTGGTTCACCTATAAAATTAAGAACTGTATGTATCCAATCATTAATGGCGAATTCTCTTTCAGCTGTTTCAATATCTTTAGGTAACATTAGCCATTGGAGTTTTCTTGGAAGCTTATGGTTTTGTTTTCTTATACATATATTATGAACTGCCTCCTCATCAATAAAGAACAACTCATTATTGCCTGAAAGCTTTTGATAGACTCGTGTTGAATAATCCTTTCCATTGATGATAAGGTCATAATGTCCACGGCTATATGGACGGCATCGAATTTGATTGCCTTTTAATTTTGAAAGGGAATATTCAAATGCTACAAGATGTGCTTCACTGACTATAAATTCTTCCAAATAGTATTTATTGTCTACATGCTTGCTCCAATTTATATCGTACACATCAAACATCATACGAATCATTATATGTTTTGAATTTCATTTGTTCTTATTGGTTTCCTTTGTTATTGCGTAAGGCATTAAGCGTTTCTTAACTAGAAACTCAATATTACTATGATCCAGATCACATCCGTAACTAAGAAGAAATACAGTTTCCAATTACTCAGCACCCCATTTTTTATAATCAATCTCGTGGTAATTTAATATTTCCATGGCTATAACCCGATAAAATGATTACAACTATTGCTAGGGTAAAGTTTATAATCTTAAGTACGATAAACCTCCATTTCATCTTAAGCCATGCAACAAAGTGGTCTGTTTGCGATATTGGCGCGATTACATGTACAGCAATCGGCCCCATTTCTAGAATAAATAGAATACTAAAATTGTGATTGATTATTAAATGTCTAATAAATCTTGATTTGTGAAGCTATACAAATCACAACTTTCACTTTCACTTTTTTAATTCTTCACGTAACTTCTTAATTTCTTCCGTTTGATCCATTATATTATTATTAACTTTTCTTATTGCATCATATACTGCGAAAATACTAACAAATATTAAAAACCCAAATAAAATTTCCAATGTAAATACATTCCCTGTATATTTTTTTCGAACTTCTTCTTCTGCAAAGTAGCCGGTTTCGATATAGTCGTGTTACAGAAAAAAACCCGATTCTTTAATACAGTCGCAAGACAAATGTCAAATTTTTTTCCGGTAAACATTTATTTCGTAATCTTCCCAGGTTCGATTTATTTGTTCAAACTTAATAATTTTTAATGGCTCAAAGAAAGTTTGCCCGCTTTTATTAAAATAAACATCATTTTCAATGTGATAGGAAGAGTGTTGGATAATATTATTCGAATTTATCCACGTCACCACATCTCCTTCTTGAATGTCATCATCTACCATAAAATAATTGTTAATAAATAATCCCTTTAAAAATGTTTCCGGATGCACCCATTCATCGAGAATCCAAGCTTCTCCCGTGATTGCAAATAATGTTGAGGCTAGACAATTACTACCAGCCACAGTTGAAAAAGTATTCGCATACGCTTTAAGATGTGTTGGCGTTTTTTCTGGAATATTATTGCATGTCCACTCGTCAACTTTCATAGCATATGCTTTTACGATGTTTGCCTGTACCATTCGAGGTAGTTCATTCCACATACTGGATCGGAAAACAATGAATTCCTTTTCTCCGGCTGTATTATTACCATTGAAATATTGATTTATATTATTATTTCTTTTTACTATATATTCAGCTGGAATAGTACCTGTAGATTGGAATAATGAAGCAGGGATAGTTAAACCTGTTCCCATTTCAAGTTGAACTTCAAGTATGTGCTTTCTCAAATGAAGTGGTAACCCTGTGATCCAACTACCCTTCGCAACGATAATATAGTCAATTCTATTTGATAAAGTCCAGTACATATAGCTATTCACAAACTGGATTTGATTATAAGAAGAGTGATCGAAAAACTCCGCTCTTGGTATAACCATTACTTCATTCAAATAGCCTTTTAAAGTACTTAAGTTGTTTTCCTCTACAAAAAAGAAATCTTTTTTGGGGACATAATTTTCAATCCAAAAATCTATTTGTTCATGTGTAGGTTCTACTTGTAGGCTCATATTAATTAGCACCTCAGTTATTGAATTTTATTCTTCCACAGCAATTAAAATGGACATCTTTTTAAAATTGATAAAACACATTTAACAATCAAATGGCCCGTTTCTGACATAACGCTCCGCAATTAAAGCCCCCATTTGTTGTGTAATCCATCATGTTAATTTTAAAAATCAGCGTTATCTAATTCTTGATTAGTATTCTTATCCATTAATTTAATTTCCCCACCAGTTAATGGTTCTTCGCTTTCAAAATACCAGATATACAAACCTTCTAATCGGAACCTTTCTATCTCGTCTTGTGGCAACATCGCCAAATTGAGTATAGTGGCTTGTTCTTCATTGACTTGAACAATTCGGTCATCGCCTTGCTTGATGAAACCATAGATCAAATTCTCACCCTGCCCTTGGAATCCATTCAGACTATCACTATCATAATTTCTCTTACTGGCCATTGGACTCCAAGTCAGCATATCTGCTTTCCATCCAAACATTCTTTTTTGAACATAAACAGCACCAAAGTTTTCCTCGTTTTTAATAAAAAAGAAAAGTGCTTTGTCATTTAACTTGTATCCAGGTATTAAGAACAAATCATTATCAATTTCAAATAGTGCTTCTTGAGGTTCTGAGTATGAATTTGGTTTCTCAGATAGTACCCAAACAATAGCTATAATGACTGCTACATAAAGGGTCGTTAGTAACCACCTTTTCATTAATTTACTCCTTTCTAATATAACTAAATGGCCCGTTTGATAAATGGTCGCTTTATTTATAGTGCTCGCCCTTGCTTGGAGTGGAAGATGGCCGACACCGTATGGATTAACGAAGAACGGCTTTTGCGAGTGAAGCGCAGCGAGAAGGGGCACATCTTTGTACTCGCCTTGCGACCGAAGAGGCTCAAGCCACGCCCCTCGGAAAGCGGGCCGTCTGGAGCGGAAAGCAACAGTTTGTATACTTCATAATGGCCCTTTAACGGCATAATCTTTATTCCAGAAATGCACCTGATTGCTTTACGAGGAAATAGTTCTTTGCTTTCTGATTACTCTTATAATAAACATGATAATTGTGGTCAATATTATAAGAGCACCATTAACGAAAGTAATTACACCTAAAATTGCACCACCAAAGCCCGCGCCCTCTCCCTCTCCAGTTCCCCCTGAATCCCAGTCATAAAAATGAAGCAATAATTCTCCACTTTTAGAACCAATTACAGGGGCAATTATCATCATAATGATTCCTAAAATAAGGATAGGACTGAACCTTCCTTTTTTAACAATACAAAGATTGCAATATTTAAAGAGAGTATTAACAAGAAAAATAGTACTACTATTAAATTGGTAATCGTCTTCCCCTCCTTCTCAAATCTAACTTAGTAATAAAGCTGAATCTTGAACAAAACAAATAATATGTTATATGACCCTATTGTTGAATTTACGAATTTAACCTATCTACTATATTATACCAAACCTCCATTGAATTATCTGAATTTTTTAAAGAAATGTCAAAAACCCTAAAGTGAAGAGCTACTTGTTTATGTAACAATTTTCCTCTCGTAGAAGCGATTACAAAAACCCACATCTAGTAAAATAGGTGTGGGTTTTCATGATGATTACTGAGGGATGAGATTTGAAACGCTCTTTCCCTCTTACTCGCATTATTTCTAAGATCACAATCACTTATTAAAATTCTCACGTAAAATCATACTGAATAGCACGATGTCCAATATCACTTCTCCAAAATACGCCATCCCTATTAATCTTTTCTAACTCCTTATAAACCAAAGCTCGCGCAGCAAGAAGATCCTTTCCTGTCGCAGTCGCAAGCAAAACACGACCACCATTTGTTACATAGTCCCCGTTTTCATTCTTCGAAGTACCTGCGTGGTAAATATCTACATCCTCAACTATCGTATCCAAACCGACTAACGGAGTTCCTGTGACGTATTCTCCTGGATATCCTTCGGCTGCAACCACTACTCCAACTACAGATGCTTCGTCCCATTCAAGTTCGTAAGGCTGACGTTCGAGAACAGCGAGCATCGTTTCAGCCAAATCGTTTTTCAATCTGGGCAAAACGACTTGTGTTTCTGGATCCCCGAAGCGAGCGTTGAATTCAATTACTTTCGGTCCTTTCTTAGTCAAAATCACTCCTGCATAGAGAACACCAGTAAAAGAACGATCTTCTGCTACCATCGCATACGCAGCAGGTTCTAAGATTAGTTCGATGGCATCAGAAATAACTTGTTTAGGAATTTGTGGCACTGGAGAATATGCACCCATTCCACCTGTATTTGGACCAGTGTCTCCATCGAATGCCCGCTTATGGTCTTGAGAAATCACCATCGGATAGACATTCTTTCCATTCACAAAAGCCATTAATGAGAACTCTTCACCTTCCAAAAATTCCTCCATGATAACGGTTGCTGAAGCTGTACCGAACTTCGATTGCAAGAGCATTTCTTGAAGTGCTTTTACTGCTTCTTCTTTCGTATGGGCAACGACTACACCCTTTCCAGCAGCAAGTCCATCTGCTTTTATCACAATTGGAACTCCGACTTTTTCTAAATAATTCATAGCTGAATCAAAATCTGTAAAAGTTTCATAGGTAGCGGTAGGAATTCTATACATCTTCATTAGTTCTTTCGCGAAGGTTTTACTTCCTTCAATAATGGCAGCCCGTCTGTCAGGACCGAATATGCGCAGTCCTGCCCTTTTGAAATTGTCCACAATGCCATTAACCAATGGTGTTTCGGGTCCTACGATCGTCAATGAAACGTTTTGTTCTTTAGCGAATGCAATTAGTTCGAAATGATTCTCTTCAGGAATCGGTACAAGTTGCGCCACATCTTCCATTCCAGGATTACCTGGAGCAACAAATACAGTTTGGACATGGTTACTCAACGATAATTTCTTCGCCAGCGCATGCTCGCGACCGCCTCTGCCAATCACTAATACGTTCATGGAATCACCTCTAGGTTTAATGAAAATATGTACGTTGTTTTAGCATTCAAACTTAGTGTTTAAAATGGCGAACGCCTGTAAAGACCATTGCAATACCGTATTCATCCGCTTTTTTAATGGAATCCTCATCACGGACAGATCCGCCTGGCTGGATAATCGCAGTAATCCCGGCTTTGGCTGCAGCTTCTACTGTGTCATCCATCGGGAAAAATGCATCGGATGCGAGTGCAGCACCAGTTGCCTTGTCACCTGCTTGCGCGAGCGCGATATTTGCTGCACCGACGCGGTTCATCTGCCCTGCGCCAATTCCAAATGTCATCTGTTCTCCGCTAACGACAATTGCATTGGATTTCACATGTTTCACAACTTTCCAACCTAACTTAAGTGCAGCCCACTCTTCTTCAGAAGGTTCACGCTTTGTCGGGATGGAAATCGTTGCCTGATCGAACCCGAACGTGTCTAAATCCTGAACAAGTAATCCACCTTGGATCGACGTCGTTTTTTGCTCGTTTTTACGTTCTCCTTTAAAATCGACAGTCAACAATCGAATATTCTTTTTTGCTGTTAAAACTTCTAATGCATCCTTCGTAAATGAAGGGGCAATGATGATTTCTAGAAAGATATCTTTTAGCATCATTGAAGTTTCTAAATCTACTTCACGATTCAACGCAATGATTCCTCCGAAAATCGAAGTCGAGTCTGCTTCGTAAGCTTTTCTGAATGCTTCAGCAAGTGTTTCACCGACACCTACTCCACATGGATTCATATGCTTTACTGCAACTGCCGCTGGCTGTTCAAAGTCACGGACAATGAGTAACGCTGCGTCTGCATCATTGATATTGTTGTAAGATAACTCCTTACCATGTAATTGCGTGCCATAGGCTACAGAAAATGTAGAGCCTAATGGTTTTTGATAAAATGAAGCGTTTTGATGCGGATTTTCACCGTAACGAAGAGATTGTTTTAAATTATACGTAAGCGTTACACTTTCAGGGTTCTCTTCTTCTGCAAGCTGAGTCATATACTCGGAGATTACTGCATCATAGGCAGCTGTATGACGGAATACTTTTGCTGCAAGCTGGCGTTTCTTCTGCCCAGAGACTTCGCCATTTTCTGAAAGCTGAGCGAGCACGATGTCATAATCTGACGGATCTACAACCACTGTCGCGAATTCGTGGTTTTTCGCAGCAGAACGAAGCATTGTCGGACCGCCAATATCGATGTTTTCAATCGCTTCTTCGGGAGTAACGTCAGGTTTTGCGATTGTATGCTGGAACGGATATAAATTGACACAAACTAAATCGATTGGCTGAATATGATGCTCTGCTAATTGAGCAAGATGTGAGTCATCATTTCTTCTTGCTAATAATCCGCCATGGACGTTAGGATGCAATGTTTTCACTCTGCCATCCATAATTTCAGGGAATTTCGTTATTTCCTCAATCCCAATCACTTCTATTCCATTTTCAGCGAGCGTTTTTTTTGTCCCTCCAGTAGACACGATCTCAAATCCTGCCTCTTTCAGACCTTTCGCAAATTCAACAATTCCTGTTTTATCTGAAACACTAATTAATGCACGCTTCATTCGACTTTTCCTCCCTATATATGCGCGAGTATGTCATCTATCCCTTACTGATTAAAATACTTTCCCAACAAATCGAGGAACAGAATTTGTTGTTTCTTTGGTGAACAGCTCCTGAAGTACTTTTGGGTAGCAGATATGCTCTGCCTGTTGAATTCGTTTTTGTACGTCATCTCTTGTATCGTTTTCATGAATCTTAATTTCTTTTTGGACAATAATAGGACCCGTATCCATCCCTGCATCGACATAATGAATAGTCAAACCACTTATCTGTACCCCAGCATCCATTGCTTGTCCAATCGCATCTTTTCCTGGAAAAGCCGGCAATAAGGAAGGATGAATATTAACTATCGATTCGGCATATTCTTGCAGAATCGTAGATCCGATTAGACGCATATATCCTGCTAATACGATGAATTCAACGTCCCGTGATTTTAGCTGCTGGACAATTTCCTTTTCAAACGCTGTTTTATCAGTGAAATCTTTAGGGGATATGCAAAAACTGTCGATTTTAGCTTCTTGAGTTCTTTGCAAAACAATCGCAGATGGTTGATCACACACTAGCAAACGAATTTCTGCATCGAGTGTGCCTGCGTTTACTGCATCCACTATAGCTTGGAAGTTACTGCCGCTTCCTGATGCAAATACGGCAATTTTCTTCATGATTCACCTTTAAACGAGACACCGGATTGATTGACAACTTTCCCAATTCGGTAGGCTTGTTCGCCATGCTTTTCAAAAAAAACAACGAGTTCATCAGCTGATGCTTCATTCACAACAAGCGCCATTCCTATCCCCATATTAAAGATATTGTACATATCCTCTCGTGGGATACTCCCAGTCTCTTCTATAAGACTAAATATAGGATGGATTTTCCAAGCACCAGACTGGATTTCCACACCTAAATCTCCTGGCATCATTCGAGGGAAGTTTTCAATGAATCCACCACCCGTGATATGGGCCATTCCTTTAATTTCATACTCTTTCATTGCAGCCAAAATAGACTTTACGTATATCCTTGTAGGCTTTAACAGTTCTGCTCCAAGCTCACACCCAAGTTCGGGAATGAATTCAAATAGATCCATATCCGCATCTTCTAACAAAATTTTGCGGACGAGTGAATATCCGTTACTGTGAATGCCGTTTGAAGCTAATCCGATAATGCAGTCGCCTGCTTGAATGTTTTCACCAGTTATCAAATCTTGTTTTTCACAAGCACCTACTGTAAAACCTGCTAAGTCATACTCTTCCTCGCTATACAGTCCCGGCATTTCAGCCGTCTCGCCCCCGATTAATGCACAACCTGCTTGGACACAACCATCGGAGACACCTTTTACGATACTTTCAATCTTTTCAGGATCTGCTTTTCCACAAGCAATGTAGTCTAAAAAATACAGAGGTTCTGCACCTTGTACGATAATATCGTTCACGCACATAGCTACACAGTCGATGCCGATACTTTCATGTTGATCCATCATCATCGCAAGCAAAAGCTTCGTTCCTACTCCATCTGTACCTGAGACAAGTACCGGTTCACGTAAGTTTAGCTGGGATAAATCAAACATCCCACCGAAACCACCAAGTCCGTTTAGTACTTGCGGCCGCATCGTTTTCTGTACATGTTTTTTCATGCGAGAGACAGCTTCGTATCCTGCTTCAATATCTACTCCCGCCGATTTGTATGCATTTGACATGGATTGAGGTCTCCTTCACTCAGCATTTTATGGAATCTATTTCTTGATCGGAATAGATTTCCGTAGGATACTTTCCGTTAAAGCAAGCGAGACACTGTCCTCGGTTCTCACCTTCAAACGGTCTTCCTATCGCTTCGACTGTGCCCTCAACACTTAAAAATGTAAGAGAGTCTGCTCCAATAAGTTCACGAATTTCTTCAACTGATTTTTTAGCGGCAATCAATTCATCTTTATCGGACGTGTCAATTCCGTAAAAACATGGATTTTTAATAGGCGGGGAGCTGATTAGAACATGCACTTCTTTCGCACCAGCATCTTTCAACATTTGTACAATCCTTTTGCTTGTCGTGCCCCGGACAATGGAATCGTCAACCATGACGACTCGTTTCCCTTCCACAACCCCACGAACAGGTGATAGTTTCATTTTCACACCTTGTTCTCTTAACGATTGAGAAGGTTGTATGAAAGTACGGCCGACATAGCGATTTTTCAGTAAGCCCATTTCATAAGGAATCCCACTAGCTTCCGCATATCCAATCGCTGCTGAATTTCCCGAATCAGGGACACCTGTAACAACATCTGCTTCAATCAATTTTTCAACAGCGAGTTGCTTGCCAAGGTTTTTGCGAGCGGTATGAACATTAATGCCATCAATGTTACTGTCAGGACGAGAAAAGTAAATATACTCCATCGTACACATGGAACGTTGTTTGCAAACAGCGAACCGTTCACTCGTGATTCCCTCATCATTGATGATCAGCAGTTCTCCTGGTTCAATATCTCGGAGAAAATCCGCTCCTACTATATCCAGCGCACACGTTTCGGATGCGACAACATAAGCGTCACCCAGCAACCCAAGGGATAAAGGTCTAAGTCCGTTCGGGTCCATAGCGACAAACATTTCAGTATCCGTCATAATTAGGTACGCATATGCGCCTTTTAATGAGTTAAGCCCATTTGTAATACGGTTTTTCAACTCTGAAGAACCGACTTTACGTATCAAATGTGCGAGTACTTCAGTGTCAGATGTGCTATGAAAAATACTGCCTTGTGCTTCCAATTCTGATTTCAACTGATCCGCATTCACGATATTTCCATTGTGAGCCATCGCCATGGATTCATTTTGAAAGTTAAATAACAGAGGCTGGACGTTTTCAAAACCGCCGCCACCCGCCGTTGTATAGCGGACATGGCCAATTGCTGCATTTCCTGACAAGGATTGCATTTTCTCTGCAGTGAGTACTTCCGTTACTAATCCTTCACCTTTTACACTAGTCAACTTTTTATCTTTAGCCAAAACCATCCCTGTTCCTTCTTGGCCACGATGCTGCAAACTATGCAATCCGTAATAGGTTACTTGCGCAGCATCCGGGTGTCCCCAGATGCCAAACAAGCCACACTCCTCATTTAATCCCTTTAGTTCAGCAAGCATGGAATCGCACCTTTCCAAGCTTTCTCTAATGATTGAACAGTTGTATCAATTAACAGTCCGTCTTGCTCATGAGAAATGGTCAAGTGATTATTATTCGTGACCGTCCCAATACATCTTGCATCTTGAACAATGCTTTCAAAAGCAACACGGTGTTCAGGAGCAACAGAGACAACAAATCTAGATTGTGTTTCACTGAATAATTCCGTTACTGCTTCCATATGAACAATGATTCGGGCACCTAGATCTGTTCCGAAGAGTGATTCTGACAAAGCAACTGCAAGACCGCCTTCTGAAAGATCGTGAGCCGAAGCGACACATCCATTTTGAATAGCTCTTAACAGCTGTTGCTGGCGTAGCTTTTCTAGTTCCAAGTTGATAGAAGGAGATTTACCAAAGATTTTTCCTTCTGTCATTTTTTGCAGCTCACTGCCTCCGAATTCTGTTTTCGCATCCCCGATGACATATATCAGGTCGCCTGAATTTTTAAATTTCTGCGTTGTAATATGAGCTAGATCTTTGATAAGACCTACCATTCCGATAACAGGTGTTGGATAAATCGACTCACCATTTGTCTCGTTATAAAGGGATACATTGCCACCAATAACAGGTGTACTCAAGATTTTGCAAGCTTCACTAATTCCATCTGCCGCCTTCTCGATTTGCCAGAAAATCTCTGGTTTTTCAGGATTACCAAAGTTCAGGTTATCCGTAACCGCTAATGGTTCTGCTCCAGAACACACGATATTACGTGCAGCTTCAGCTACGGCAATTTTTCCTCCAACTTCTGGATCCAAGTGAAGGTAACGAGCATTACAATCTGTTGTCATCGCTAGCGCCTTGTTCGTTTCGCGAATCCGTACAACAGCCGCGTCGGAACCTGGAGGGACAACTGTATTCGTCCTTACCATTGTGTCGAACTGATTATAAACCCACTCTTTACTTGCAATCGTGGGCTTTGAAAGTAAACCAACCAACGTTTCTTTATAGTCATCAATAACAGGAGCTACGTTTGTCATTGCTTGAAAGTCACGGAAATATTGCGGTTCATTAGATGGTTTGTAGTAAACGGGCGCTTCTTCTACCAAAGCATCCACTGGAACGTTCGCAACAACTTCTCCTTTATGAGTAAGTTTCAGCATTTTATCTTTGGTAACAGATCCGACAGCTACGGCTTCAAGATCATACTTCGCAAATAAATTTGCAATTTCTTGTTCGCTTCCCTTTTTAACAACTATGAGCATTCTCTCTTGAGATTCTGATAGCATCATTTCATAGGCAGTCATTCCGGGTTCGCGCTGTGGGACAAGGTCAAGATTCATCTCGATTCCCATGCCTGCTTTACAAGCCATCTCTGCTGATGAGCTTGCAAGACCTGCTGCCCCCATATCCTGGATCCCAACAAGTGCATCATGCTGAATCAGCTCAAGGCAAGCTTCCATTAGCAGTTTCTCCAAGAAAGGATCTCCAACTTGAACTGCCGGACGATTTCCTTCAGACGAATCCGTCAATTCCTCCGATGCAAAAGTTGCTCCGTGAATGCCATCACGACCCGTTTTCGCTCCGACATGCATGACGCTATTGCCGGCTCCGTGGGCTTGTCCTTTTTGAATATCGTCATGATTGATCAAACCGACGCACATGGCATTGACCAGTGGATTCCCCTCGTAGGAAGGATCGAATTGAATTTCGCCCCCAACTGTTGGAACACCAATACAATTCCCGTATCCGCCAATTCCCGCAACCACTTCTTTGAACAAATACTTTACTCGTGCATTTTCCAATTCACCGAAACGCAGTGAATTTAATACGGCGATTGGACGAGCACCCATTGAAAACACATCACGAATAATCCCGCCGACTCCAGTTGCTGCACCTTGATAAGGCTCGATTGCAGATGGGTGATTGTGGCTCTCGATTTTGAAAACGACCGCTTGCCCATCTCCAATGTCAACAATTCCTGCACCTTCACCAGGTCCTTGAAGCACGTTATCCCCAGAGGTAGGGAACCTTTTTAAAATTGGCTTGGAATTTTTATAGGAACAGTGCTCTGACCACATGACAGAATACAAACCTGTTTCGGTATAGTTCGGTGTGCGGCCAAGCATGTTTTCAACCATTGCAAACTCTTCATCTGTAAGACCCATAGCTGCATATTCTCGTTGTGATTTAATCATTTCCGGACTTGGCTCAAGCATTAACGACATAACTTTCCCTCCAATTTCTTACGATTGATTGAAATAGCTTTAATCCGTCTTCACTTCCAAGTAAACGATCGACGGCACGTTCCGGATGAGGCATCATTCCTAATACGTTTCCGTTTTCATTTACGATTCCCGCGATATTCTCTAAGCTGCCATTTGGATTATCCACATGATACGTAAATGCAATTTGATTGTTTTCCTTTAACTGTGACAACGTCTCTTCGTCGCAATAGTAATTGCCTTCACCGTGAGCAATTGGCAGAGTAATCGTTTCTCCCTTTTCGTAGCTAGTCGTAAACATCGTCGTATTATTTTCTACTTTTAGCTGTGTTTGTTTACAAATGAATGCTAGATCACGGTTTTTCCGCATCGCTCCAGGTAATAATCCAGCTTCCAATAAAATTTGAAAACCATTACATACGCCTAGTATTGGAACGCCTACAGACGATGCCTTTACCACTTCCGCCATTATCTTTGAGAAGCGAGCAATTGCGCCTGTGCGGAGATAATCTCCATAGGAGAAACCGCCAGGTAAAAGAATCCCATCGAAGCCCTCTAAGCTATCCGCTGTATGTGGTACGTATTCTACTTCTTCACCTAATTCGTCCTGAATGGCATGAAACATATCGATATCACAGTTGGAGCCCGGAAATACGATCACAGCAAATTTCACAGCGCGACAACCTCCTCGATTTCATAGCGATAATCTTCAATTACTGTATTGGCTAAAAGGCGTTCACACATTTCTTTAATTGCATCGTCGATATTTTGATCGGTCTTTTCTATCGTCAACTCCATGTATTTACCAATCCGGACATCACGAACGGCCTCAAACGCCATACTGTGTAAAGCAGATTCCACAGCTGTACCTTGGGGATCCAAAACATTTTCTCTTAACGTGATAAATACCTTTACTTTATACATATTGACGCCCTCCCAGTTTCGAATAGATTGTTTGATAACCATCAACTAAATTTCCTAGATCACGACGGAATACATCCTTATCGAGCTTTTCTTCTGTTTCAGCGTCCCACAATCGGCACGTATCCGGAGAAATTTCATCTGCTAAAAGAATCTCACCATCAGCAAGTTTTCCAAACTCTAACTTGAAGTCTATTAAACGAACTCCTATTTCAGCAAAAAGGCTTGATAAAATTGTATTCACTTCCAAGGCTTTTTGTTTCAAAAGTTGAACTTCCTCTTCAGTTGCGTGGCCTAATTCTTGAATATGTGCTTCGGTTAACAAAGGATCTCCAAGCGCATCATCTTTGTAATAAAATTCAACAATTGGTTGTTTTAACGGTTGACCTTCTTTTACCCCAAGACGTTTGGACAGGCTACCAGCAACTATATTACGGGTTACCACTTCAAGAGGAATGATCGTGACCTTCTTGACGAGTTGCTCAGTTTCGGAAATCTTTTTAATAAAATGACTTGGAATTCCAGCCTCATGAAGCTTTAAAAACAGCAGGCTAGTAATGCCGTTCGTCAATACACCTTTACCTGCGATTTCTTCTTTTTTCTCACCATTGAGGGCTGTTGCAAAATCCTTGTATGCTGCCCATACAACGTTCTGATCATCTGTTGCATAAATTCTTTTGGCCTTGCCTTCATATAGCAATTCTCGCTTTTCCATCTGAAGAACCTCCGCATTAAAGAATAATGTACTTTTTAAGATAGATTCTAAACGTCTTGACTCATTTAGTGATTCCAAATTCTACTTTGTTCAATCTCAGCATGTGCTTGAACCACTGAGTTTCGTAACACATTTACATGACCCATTTTGCGTTTCGGTATCGCATCTTTTTTGCCGTATAGATGAACTTTCCAATCCTTTGCTTCAGGAATCACCCTTAGAAGGTCCTCCATATGCTCGCCGAGAATATTGACCATCACAACAGGGCTCATTAAATCCGTTTTCCCTAAAGACCAATTGCACACTGCCCGAATATGTTGTTCAAATTGCGATGTTTGACATGCTTCCATCGTGTAATGACCTGAATTATGAGGGCGCGGTGCCAATTCATTTATGAGAATCTCTTCATGCTCGGTTACAAACATTTCAACACCTAACGTACCGACAAGATTTAGCCGCTCCGCTAATTGCTCCGCAAGCTCTGTCGCTTTGCGCGAGGTATCCCCACTAATTCGTGCAGGAACAATACTTTTGTGCAAAATGTTCTCATGATGGATATTTTCTGCAACAGGGAAACATTTCATTTCACCAGTTGTTTTTCGAGTGACGATTACAGAGATTTCTTTTGTAAATGGAATCCATTTTTCAATGACACATGTACAGTTTTTCAGAAGATCCGAAGCTTGTGCAATATCAGACTCTGATTGAATTACAAGCTGTCCTTTTCCATCGTATCCTCCACGAGTTGTTTTCATCACGCATGGATATCCCAGCGTTTTAATGTTCTCATGAATGTCCGTTACATTTTTCACGATGCCGTATGGTGCAACCTGAGCTCCTGCTTTCGTGATTGCGTCTTTTTCTGAGATTCGATTCTGTGTAGATTTTAAAAGTTTTGCTCCTTGTGGCAAGTAACTATGCTCTTCTAACCACGCTAATGCTTCAAAACTCACATTCTCGAATTCATACGTAATGACATCGCTCACTTCAGCAAGTTGTTGGATGGCATCCAAGTCGTCGTAGGCACCATTAATTTCAATATCAGCAATTTGCCCACATGGACAGTCCTTTGTCGGATCTAATACTGCAATACGAAAACCCATAGCCTTCGCAGACAAAGCCATCATTCTTCCCAGCTGGCCGCCTCCGATAATGCCAATTGTTTGTCCTGGTAAAATTACGTTAGGTAAGTTGGTCATTGCTTTTTAACACCTTTACTTTCGTTTCATTTCGGATTGTTTCTAATCTATCTGCAACTTCAGCATTACAACTGCCGAGAATTTGAGCAGCCAATAACCCCGCGTTGGTAGCGCCAGCTTTTCCAATTGCAACAGTCGCAACAGGTACTCCGCCAGGCATTTGGACAATTGAAAGCAATGAGTCCATTCCATTTAACGCTTTTGTTTGAACAGGGACGCCAATAACAGGCAATGTTGTCTTGGCAGCGGTCATACCAGGTAGATGAGCAGCCCCTCCAGCTCCAGCGATAATGACCTTCAAGCCTCGTTCTCGTGCAGATTCTGCGTACTCAAATAACAATTCAGGTGTACGGTGTGCGGAAACCACTTGCTTTTCATAAGGAATCCCGACTTGATCCAATGATTCACACGCATGTTTCATCGTTTTCCAATCGGAAACACTTCCCATAATGACTCCAACTTGTGCGTTCACTGTCTTCCCTCCCACATTTGCATACTTAGATGATTTGTAGAAATAAAAAAACGGGCAGGGAACTTTCTCGAAAAAGAGAAAGTTCCCTGCCCTGGATAAGTAGCCTTTTACAATAAAAGGACAGACCTATCCTAAGTAAAGGGTGCACTTTCTCTCATAGTCCGACAATTTACGGTTATCGGGTAGAAACGTTCGGGCCATATTCCCGGAGATATATGAGAGATATAAGTAAGTTCGTAATTATCTTAACAATCGATCAACCTGGCGTCAACCAATAACACGAATGGTTTTTAGAAATTTGTAAAAGAATGTTCGTATTTAGGTTCGTAAACGTTAACAAATAGCAGTATACATTAGTAATTATCATCATTTCGACAAAAATACAAATAGCTAGTTTTTTAATTGCCCCTACAGTTATTGGAGGGAGCAACTTCCTTATCTAAAGCAAATAAGTTTTTAAGTCACCAGAAAATGGAGGCATCATCTCTCCTCTTAGAGTGACCTAATGACTTATGGCTCAAAAAACGTTAGTTAAACTCTTGATATAGCACATAGGTTCATGTTGTATCATTTCTACTTGAATGGTGGATAGGCAGGCAATTTTAATGAGGACGTACTCAAATGTAGGAAAAGAGGATGACTCAGTTGGAAAAGATTGTGCGGAAACTTTGTAAGTGTTCTACTGTTTTTAGGTGTTGTACTACTTTTAATGATCACTTAAAAGTAGTATGTTACGTATGCGTCTTACATGAGATCGTCAATTGACGATCTCATGTTATCTAACTAACGAGCCCCTGATAAGTTGAAGTCTATATTTTTTGTATCTCCTCAGCCAACTCCAAAATGATTCCTTCTGGTCCGCGAACGAAGCATAATTTATATGTGTTTTCGAAGTTTTGTATCTCGTCTATAAGCCCTGCACCATTCTTTTTCAACTTGGTAACAAGGGCTTCAAGATCTTCAACAGAAAAAGCAATATGCTGGGTTCCAAAAGAATTTTCCTCAGGAAGCGTTATATCATTTTCATCTGCTACCGTGTGAAATTTTACTAGTTCTATAGTTGCTTCGCCGCCGAGCGGTCGGAACATTACAATTTCCAACTTCACACATTCTTCTTTAACGTCATGAAGACGTATCATCCGTTCCAACCATTCCCCTTTTACTTCTGTTTCGCCTACCATTTCAAGACCAAAATCAAGAAAAAATGCTTTCATGGCAGTAAGATCCTTAACCATTATACCTACATGATCGATTCTATTGATTTTCATATTTCATATCTCCTTGCTCTTAATTTTTCATATGTGTAATTTAATTAGTTCTTCCTTATTGCTTACAGCTATTCCGCTTTCTTCGACAAAACGGTGTGATTACGATATGGAGGAAATACCTATATTTCTCCCTATTCTGGAAAAATAATATGATTTAAGTCAGTTGTTATTGTAGAAGATTAGAGATTGTTAAAATTGGTGCGTACTTGTTGAGCAAGCACTACTCTTTTATAAACGATTACGAATTAACGGATTCTAGCCTTACGAAACCCATCGTATGCATTGAATGCCGCAGATAAAATAAAAATAATTATTAAGCCTCCCACTATCCATGTTTCAAATTGCATAGCTGTTGTGTTAAATAAACCACTCACATACGTAATAAATTCAGGATTCATTAAATCAGGATTGCTTAACATAACAATGAATACAACAGTTGAGATAAGCTCAAGAGCAGTAGTAAAGATTGCCATTTTCTTCGTCCATTGCCCTATGATTAATTTGTAGAGAGATAGCGCAATTTCTAGTGCAATGATAACGAGAACGATTGGCCAATAACGAAGTAAAACATCTTGATTTAAAGCCGGAATCACAAACTCAAGCTGATCTCCCCTGCTTTCATATACACCTACAAGATGGTTCGCATAAAAATAAAGAGTGGCCCAAATCGCCGTCCACATTAAGTAGCCAAATATTTCGAGCTTCGTAATCACTTTTTTCTTGGGAATATAAGGAATGCTTTTCAAATCATCAGGGGTCCATTTTTTTAGACTTGTAGACAATGGATGCTGATCTTTTCCTTTATCTGTTCGTTCGATAATGGCGAAAATAAGTGTTAACCAGAAAAAGGTTTGGATGCCTACTTCAATGACTTTCCATATAGCAAAACCAGTAATATCTAAAACTACATTAATTACCGCTTCTTCGCCACGGTATCCTATAAAATATTCTGCAATTATCGAGATCAGAGAAATAGTAGCAGCAATTGGCAAAATCATTTTTAATAAAGAGACATATACATCAAAGTAGCGTGGTCCAATTAGATGCATAGGTTGATCTCGATATCCACTAGCTAACGTTGCTGGATTCCCTAATTTTTCAAGAACTTCATTTATATCTCTTTCATTATAATCGTCAGGTAGCATATCCTCAATGGTTGACCTTAACTCGAGTGCAATATCCTCACGACTTTTTTCAGGTAGCCTACGAGTGACTTCTTGTATATATACCTCAATCAAATTCATCTTCTTCCTCCCCTTTTAATATGCCATAAAGTTCTTTCGAATTTTTAATCCATTCTTTTTTTAACTGCAAAAAGATTTCGAGACCGTATTCACTTAAAACGTAATACTTACGTGGCCTACTTTCAGATGTATCCCAGCTGCTCGTCACTAATTCCTGTTTTTCTAAACGACGAAGCAATGGATATAAGGTACTTTGATCGATGCTAATGCTCGATTTCTCCAATAACTGAACAAGTGAATATCCATACTGGGGTGTTCGTAATTGACTTAAAACGGCTAATGTCAGCGTTCCTCTCCTAAGCTCTGTCGTTAATGAATTCAGTAAAGTATTCATTCACTCACCTCTACATTTATACTGTATGATTTATACTATGTATGATACACTATTATTGTTACAGTAACAATTGAATTTAAACACTCATTAAGACGTAAAACGTAAATTAGCTCAAAGAGTATATAAAAACATGATTATAAAGCCTGTTAAAAAAATCTAACTATAAAAAAGCCCAATTTCTCTGAGTTGTAAGAGAGAAATTAGGCTTTGTCTACTAAAAAAAATGGTGCTTTTACTGAATAAGCACAGATTATTTAGATCAGAATCGCTTCAGTTCTATTAACATAATCAATTTCCAATCATCTTAGTTAACACATCGAATGTATAAGTTTCAATAATTGAAAAGCCAACTTTTTACTTGCATAAGAACCCTTAACTTTTAATTTGCATTAAACTCGTCCATAAAAATTCTTCGCCGAATAAATCATCTGATTGTGCAGGCTTTTTCATCTTTCTAAAATTCAAAATATCGAAGTCTTTATTGAAGATCTCCTTTAATCTTTCTTCAGAATAACCTATACCCCCCTTTAAACTTTTATCTTTGTAGACATCCCAATCAGGTGTATCTAAAGCGCCATCTGTATTGAAGCAAACAATCCCAAAGTATCCGCCTTTTCGTAGGGCTTTTTTAATAATCTCTAAATACGTTAAACGACGATGTGGAGCTAAATGATGGAACATTCCACAATCGTAAATAAAATCGTATGAATTCGGCTCAAATTCAAAATCAAATAAGGAAACGCAATGAAAATCAAGATTTACCCCTTCCTCATCTGCTCTTTCTTTCGCCCATTCAAGCGCTTTGTTTGAAAGATCTAAAGCACTTACACTAATCCCTTGTTTAGCCATATAAATAGAATTTCTCCCAGGTCCAGCCCCAAGCTCCAATACCCTTGTAGGCGAAAGTCCCTTTCTAAAATATTCAACTAAATTCTCATCAGGTCCTTTTACTTTGAAGAACGGAATGTTTTTTGTTCTATCTTCATAAAAGTCCTCCCAAAATTGTTTAGGTTCTCGAAGTTCATCATCTAACATTTCCAATATGTCTTCGTAATTTAAAATACTTCCCCCCATAAATACCCCTCCAATTTGACTTGCCTTTCCATTCTCTAAACAGGTGCTTCGTTATGCATGCATTGTCTCCAATTGTAAAAACTAGTCCGTTTTTACAAGTACTTCGTCAAACAACTCTCACAGAAAGGTTAAAATTTAATTTCTTTAGGCTCGTCTCCTGGAGCGGTTAGAATTACCTTATTAAGCTTAGGTACGTAAGAAACTGTATGTAAAGTCCCAAAGAAATGTTCGTAATCTGTATAAAAAACTGGAGATGCTTGATCACTAAACCAGTTATGAACCTCTCTAACAGGTTTTTTAGCCTTAGATAATTGAGATAATGCTTCCATCCTCTCTAAAGAAGAGTAAACGTTCGCTCGATTATAGCTTTTCATCTTGTCTGTTTGAAACATATTCACACAAGAAAGTGATTCTTTTTCGCGATGTATATTTGTCTTCTTTGGAGATGCTTCAAAAACAGCGAAATTCCCATACCGGTCAGCTAATGAATAATTATAGCTAGCTGCATGCGGTAATTCTTTCAATAAATCAAGAGCTTCTTCTACAGTTTTGCACATTTCTAATACAATTCTTACTATCGTACTTCCGATAAATCCTTTTTTGTGCAGATCATTGTTTACAAAATGCAACCCGCAAGTTAAACCATTATGGTTCATCCCATCCAACCGACCAACCACCAGCTCCGAGTTTCCACAAGTCCAATCGTTTTCATTATGTCTTTGAATAACGAAGCTTCCGTCGTAGATTAACGGACTGAAATCATAATTACGCACGTAATAATCGGCAGTTATAAAACTTGTACAACCCATTTCTAGAATAGGCATGTCATATCCGCCGAACAATTTTAAAACATCACTTTCTGGATACTTCATACCTTCTTGAAGGCCGTTCAATTCATCTAATAGATTTGGACAAAAATAATTTAACGTGCTTTTAATTTCTTTCGTGTTTTGTTCTAGGTTCAAGTTATCTTTAAAACCTGACAACATACTTTGATAATGCATTGAGTCGTTTAGCTTACGTCCATGTGCTAAACCAATTTCATAATAACTCCCTTTAAAATCCAATATATCTATATTTCTCATGTTCTCTACCCTCTCCATGCATTATTTTGAATATAGTTTTTCAACTTCAAAAAAACTACTCACAAAATGGCCCGGTTGAAGGGCAACCTTAAATCATTAATATCCTCCGTTTGCTTGCTACATTTTTCATTAAAAATCTCGAATAGAATCCAATATTTTTTCAATCTCTTTTTGGAGAGTGTTACCCACATTGTTATAGCGAAGGCGAAAATATAAATTGTTTAGAAAGTTACGCACATTAAGCTTAAGATACAAGCCGTTAAGGTCAGATACGAGTTTCTTTTGAGTGTCCAATTGGATTTTTAAATTGTTAATCCAATTTAAAATTTGGTGTTCACTTAATAACCCTCTATCGATTGTATTAAAAGCTGAGAGTGCGATGCGTTCGTCCTCGTTATGAGTATAAACAGAGTTAGAGAAAAGAATTTTGGCATTAATAACTTCCAATAGTTCTATTAAATCATCTTCCTCAGTGTAGGGATGTTTGGCAATCGCCGCTAATGCATCAGCAGCGTGAGCCAAAGCATGTGCCCACCCCTTTCCATCTACATATCCTCTTACGTCTTTTTCATTCCTGACATAAGTATAAAGCCTTTTTTGTACGTACTTTATTTCACTCTCGGATAAAAAGGAGTCGCGATGATCTACATTCAAAATAAGAGGTAATATCAATACTGAGAATGACCTTACAAATACAGAATCAGTTTCACTTTCTCCTAACCTATAAAAAAGATGTTGATCATCAACACAAATATCTAATAGTAGTTTTATCTGATCTTTGTTAAGAACATTATTTGTCACGATCATTTGCCCGAATGTTATGTAAATCAATTCATCACGAAGTTCACTGTCTATTGCTCCAATGTTCGTTAGCATTTCAGAAATTAACTTATCAAGATCATAACCAGTGAAATTGTAGTCATTTTTTTTAATCTCTATTAATTGGCACTTTAGCTCTTCCATTAATCCACCTCATTTCTTTTTTTGCTATGTATTTGTGCGTTATTCGGGACCGTTTCAAGCACAAACCTTATGCGACAACTACTCCCCTGATGATGGAACAATAGGAATTCACGCATGCTCTTAGTTGTCAAACGAAATAACAAATTACTAAAGGTTTAATGCACGGGGTTCTTTTTAAAATTGTATCGTTGTAATTTCTCAATAGCTCATTAGGAACTTTTTCTATCCGGTCTTTCCATTCATCGGAATCATAAATTGCTAGGGTGACATAGGATCTTATTTAAACTGCCACCATTTGCTGATGGCAGTATACAAATTGTAAACTTATTTAATTGGAATCCAGATTTCCGAGTATAAATCTGGATTATTGGGATTTTCATCCGTATAAAGTTCAAATTCTGGTATACCGGCATGCTCATATCCAGTAGAAGGGAACCATTCGGAGAAAATTTGTTTCCAGGCATTTTGCATCGCTGCAGGCATGGGTCCATGCACTTCAAAAACCGCCCACTTGGAAGCCGGAATTTCTAAGCTAAGCAACCCTTCTGGAACTTTCCCAGCGTAGGAGGTTGCCACCCAATAATCAAACACATTAGCCTTTTTTTGCTCATCACTGACTTCCCCACAAACTCCTAAAACTCCTTTTACTACCCCGTCATTCAATTGAAACAGCAAATCGCTTGTGCCATCTAGATTGACCTCTTCCCAAAGTTCCGATATGCCTACTACGTTTTCTTCCTCTGGCACACTAGAAAACTCCCTCTTAACTCCAACAATTTGAAAAGCATTCTTCTTAACCACGGTGTATTTCATTGGTTCTGCTCCTTTCAAGGTTACCTGGATTATCAGGCGGTTATAGGATTGCAGCTTCCCTTTATTCTTTCGCGCTTCAGTTGGAGTAACTTTGTGCTGTCTGCGGAAAGCCTTAGAAAAAGCCTCGGGAGTTTCATAGCCATATTTATAGGCAATGTCAATAATCTTAGCATCCGTTATCAGTAATTCCTCTCCAGCCAATGTTAATCGTCGTCTTCTTATATAGTCACCCACTGTAATTTCTGTCAAAACAGCAAACGTTCGCTGGAAATGAAAAGGTGACACATTGGCTTGTTTAGCAATACTGTCTATCGTTATGTCTTCTATTATGTTTTTTTCCATGTATTCAATTGCTTTTTGTATTGACTCCACCCATGCCATGGCTTTCAACTCCTTATTGTCATCTTAGCAACTTTTAAAAAACTTAACCTGTCAATTTATGCTTTGATGTGGCAGTTTCGATTCCCTTATTTCTGAAAGTGCAGTTTAAGTGTAATTCAACAAGATAATTGCCTGATCTTGATGAAATAATATTGCTATAGCTATATGCAGATTTTTGCCCGAAATGCTGCCTTATTAGATTTGTCTGTGTTTATTTATTATCTCCATAAGTCGTTCTGAATTCTCTGTCGATACATTTTCTGATAATCTCGCACCAGCGATGACTGGAGACCATTGGAAAACTTCCGGTCTTCTAAATCCGCTTTTCTCACAATAAAGTCTTAAATAAACTTCAGCTAATTCAGTTGAAAATTGGGAATATAAAAGATAAGTGCGGTATACATCAGCACGGGGATCACCTGCACTTGCATCCACCCAATCTATAATAACCACTTCGTTGTCTGCCACGAGCAAATTGAACAAATGGAAGTCACCGTGACATAGTCTACTCTCAAATGTAAATGATTCCAGTTTCTTCAACAAATACGATTTTTGTCGTTCATCTATCGTAGTTACTGCTTCAATTTGGCGATATAATTTATCATGCATGGGTTCAAAGTCGTCTGGAATAATGCTATGAACTTTCAGTTGCATATCTACGGATGTGTTTAGGTAACTCTCAGCTTGGTCTTTATCCTTGAGTAATAATTCTCCTAATGATTCACCCTTTATATATTCCATTGTAATTGCTTGTTTTCCATTTATAATGCCAACATCCAAAACCTTAGGTACAGGAAGACCACATGAATAGGCGTATTTTTGCTTATTAGCTTCTTTTTTGGATTCATTATCCGGTAAAAAGTCATTAAAAACCTTGACTATTTTGTTTTCAGACAAATAAATCTTTGCAGTATTCCCCATCGCTATTGGGTTATCTAAATTCATTGTGTGATTCCCCTCTACTTGTTAACTACCGCATCATGCGATTTCTCCGAGCCCTCAACAATAAAATGGCCCGTTTGAAGCACAACCCTTATACCGTTAGAGCCCCCGTTAATGGAAGAAGAAAAGCGAAGTTTATAAAGTATTTTTAAGACGATGAAATGATTTTGTTTGAGCGAATTGTTCAAAACCAATAGACTTGTAAAGCTCACATGCATCTAGGGAAGTACAAACAACAACTGCCGTTTTTGCCCCCTTATCACTCAACGCATTGAGAGCAAGCTTACAGACAGAACTGGCTAACCCCATTCTTCTAAATCTCGGATCAGTTCCAACAGGTTCCAGTAACCCCACCTTGTTATCTTCGTCAAACCAAATTAAACAAGATGCTACGAACTCACCATCTGGGGATTCTATTACCCAATCAAGAGAAGAATCATAAGGATAGGTATTCATGAGGTTCAAGTAACTTTCTTCTGTGACTCTGGATTTTTGAAATGCAGCCCTATGTACTCCCACACGATTTGTTAAATCCTCAGAACCCTTGATATGGCGACCTTTAAACTTTTCTGGCAATTGAACAGGGAATGAACAACTATCCAAAGAAATTTTTGTGAGGATTTCTGGATTTTCTGCTAATGGGTTGAATAAAGAATCTTCTAAGGCTGAAATAAGATGCGACTCCGTTTATAGGACAGTCACTTTTTGCTCATTGGTTTTAGTTATTTTATCAAACCAGTCAATGACATCCTTGGCCACCTCAGGAAAATTGGGATCAACTTGACAGGTTAACTCACCAGGTTTTTGAATCCATCCCCAAGCAACGGGATTCCCACCCATTTCCCAAATCGCAGTATCCCAATCATCCTCGCGTCCAGCGTGTCGATGGCGTTGCCAAGCTAGATCGCCTATATGGTAATTAGGTTCCAGTGGCCATAAAGCTTGTGTAAGTTTCTGCATTCGTTTTAAATCACTTTTATCTTTATAAGTTCGAATTACAGGTTTACTCATTTTTTTATCTCCTCGATTCTTCTTGATATTTGTAACTCTCTTTTTGATATTCTTACTACGGCCATCCTTATATTTAATCATCTTATACTAACCGCTATGACTAGCTCTAAAATTGAACTCTCCCTTTTTTCCTTCATTCAATGATCACTATTGAGCCTTTTCATATTCAATAAAAATTTAATTATTTCTTCTTCAACTAAACTGGCCCTATTACTGAAAAAAGGGTGCAATCCTTATGCAAGAATTGCCCCCATTACTTAAAGAAGATGAAACCTAATACCAGTAACAGCAAAATCGCAATGAAAGATCTAATCCATATAACTCTTTTACTAATACCAGCTCTCTTTTCAAGATAATGTAAGTAAATCATTGCTAGGGGGTAACCTAATAATGCAAACGCAGATTCCACAGCAGGCACAGTTTCCTTAAATTTCAATAACGCTAATGCTATGATTATGAGTCCTAATGTACCAATAGATATATTTAAATATAAGTAACCTTTCTCATTATCCTCCACTAATTCTCCCCCAAGTCCCTCTATACGACTTGATTAACCTTTTGTATGTGTGAAATCCTATTTAATATTGTTTTTTTACTAACTGGTAGCAGATCCTTATGCCAGAATCGCCCACGTTTATGAAAAACTTTACTTTCTGAATTTGTATTGAAACCTGTTTTGTAAGAATTCTATTAGAACAGCGTCAACAACTCAATTCACTATCAATATTAGTACCCTTTTATTTTTTTCTACCTATATACAGCAAGTGAGAAGATATACCAAGAACATAAGGATCTGCTGCTCTTTCTTTAATTAAAGTATTTATTTTTTCCACCTCTTGTTCACCCTTATCTCTCCAGTAATTCCAGCTATCATTATTTAATATTGCTCCTACATTTGATCCTATTAATTCCAAAGTTTCGAATCCTTGTTCCTCCATAAAAGGATTAATGTCCTCAATATTAAAATAGTATGCACCTGTAAAACGTCCTTCATCTGCGTGATTAAAGCAACCTGATTGAGAAAATTGATTAATGCTATCCATATTATCATTTGGTTTCCAATTTCCTGGAGATGAAAGCGATGTAAGTATGTGGCGAATTCTTGGCATAAAGGCTACAAAAACAAGTCCGTTCTTTTTTGTAACCCTTATTAGTTCTTTAACTGCCTTAATACGATCCATTTCTTTCTGTAAATGATACATAGGTCCAAGCATTAATGCCGCATCATACTGTTCATCTTTAATCATATTTAGTTCTCTTGCATCTGCTACATAAAAACCATTAAATTGTCTATCTAAATTGAGTTCTTTTGCCTTATGTGCTGCAACTTCAACTAACCTTGGTGTTAAATCAGTTAGTGTTACCTGATAACCTTCTTTAGCAAGCTCCATTGAGTATTTTCCCGGTCCAGCACCGTTGTCCAGCACATTTCCCGTTACAGGCATATATTTTTTTATATAATGCCAGTTCACTTGGAATTCAATCGGTTCTCGATCCAGTCTTCCCCACTCATCAAATTGATTATAGTATTTAATTATCCCGCTCATAATTTCGCTCCTATATTCAACGTTCTACTTACTCTAATTTGGTAATAAAGGTATAAGTCGTTCTTCATCAAAATGGCCAGATTGAAGCACAAACGTTATTCAATAAATGCCTCCGAATTTGGACTAATTCTTTGTTTTTAAGTATTGCAACTACTTGGTCTAAACCTGGTTAGCTCCACAATGGTTATTTAATATCTGCATAATTTACTTAAAAGTCTGCAATATAGTGCCTTGTCCATTATCGGATTCAACTTGTGCGTATGCCCCGTTTATGAGGGTGATTTGTGGTGGGACATGACCGCAATCAATATCGTATAAGATAGGAATTTGAAGCTCATTAGAAAGCTCATTATAGACATCTTCAACCGTATAATTTTCAACAGGTGTATTAGCAGGACTTCTACCAAACATAATACCAGTACAATTCTCAAACCAACCAGCGAACTTCATTTGTAAGAGGGCTCTACGCAAGTCAGTGGAAGATGAATCGCAATTTTCGAAATACCAAATGATAGAATCTCCCTCAATATAATTCTTCCTGAAATTCTTTATATCGCCAAAAGGTGTGCCAACTAAATGACTTATTGTGTCAATACATCCACCGAGTAATCTCCCCTGCATGTTAACTTTTTCATCTTCAGTTGATTTCCAGTAAGTTTGTTCTGTTAAGTTGAAAATATAAGGGGTAGGGTTATCATGTTGCCATTCTTTCTGATATTTTTCTGATGAATGTTGGAGAATCGATTCACCCGTTTTAGTGGATAAAACAGAGTGCCACATAGCTGTTGTATCATCAGAATACTCTCCTCTTAAATCCACTAGATTTGTTCCGTGAGCAGTAGCAACACCAGTTTTCAATGTGATTGCTAACAGTAGAGTACTAATGTCGGAATAACCCAATACCCATTTACTCTGTATTTTCTCAAAGTCAATATACTCAAGCGTCTCAATAAGTAGTTCCCCGCCCCATGGAGGAATAATTAGTTGTATATCTTCATTGAGCATCATATTATTAAACTCTTCCGCACGCTTTTTAGAAGGAGCTGATTTTGCCTTATACTGGGTCCAAACAGTTTCATCGCTGATTATGTTAAATCCTTTTCTTTCCATACTTTTAATTGCAGAATTTAACAATTCATGTAATTCACTTGGCACTCCAGATGACGGTGCAGTTACCCCTATCGTCACATTCATTTCTAGGGTAGGATATGTTATCATGTTGGCTCATCTCCTTTAGTTTTGTGCAACTTTGACTTTTCAATCTATTATGCTGATGGCATTTCTAGAATCTTAGCATAGAAAGTTTTTATGCTTTTAATATCTATAGTCTTTAAAATAGCCTTTTTGATTCAATTTTCAAAATATAAAAGCCTTTTTTGTGGAAAAAACAGCACTTACATTTAAACTTCATACTAGTTGCTGTAATCGTACATATCCACGTTCTAAGCACACATTCTATAGATGCATATATTTCCAGCAGAATTGTAGAGAAGCTGAACTTTCTTTCATGTAAATGAGCAGTCTCAATACTAGTAGCTCTACTACTAGTAATAGCAATTCTCCATTCTAGATCATTTACAAATAAGAGTTAGGAACAAAGATTGCTTGTGCAAAATAACACTTAAAGCAAAAACTATTAAGGACATGTAAAAGATAGCCGTCTAACTGAAAAAATCAGATAGACGGCTATACCGCAGGAACGCATTCCAAATCCCTAAAACTAAAGTTGTTTCTTTTTGGATTCACCTATATAAAATGGAGAATTATAATGAAAAGTACATTAGATTTATAATAGTTCTTTAACATATGCAAGCAGGTGAATCCTGGTTAATAGCAACATTTTTTCTGACGATTATTTAAATCATCTACTCAAACGTTGAACAAATATTTTATGAGAGAGAGGATTGAGCTCTCCAATCTTTCAGCTTTATATTCTTATTCAACCATTGATCATGTGGTGCTTGGTATGGCGCTGAAGCGATTAAGTAATTTTTGTGCCAACTAGCAGCACCTGAACGAATCATTTCATCGATAAGAGGTTGAATAAACTCTTCTGGACGAAGCTGGAAAGAGTAACGTGCAAAATCTTGAAACCAACCACACTCCAGTAGATAGTTATCTATTTCTTCTTTTTCCAATCCGTTTTTAATAATTAACGTAAAAGAAAAAATTCTTTTACAGGCATGCCATGAAACTTTTTCAGGCGTACTTAGCCACTTCTCAAACCGTTTTCTTGATGCATCAATGACTTCAACTGGATTATCGATAAGGGGTCCGTGACCAGAATAAGCAAGTTGGATCCTAAGTTGGGACAACCGATCCAGACTTTCTAGTGAACGTTGTATAGAAGAAACACCTTCACGAAAGATATTTAGCCAGCCAAGATCATTTTTGTGAAATAGATCCCCGCAAATCAATACTTCCTCTTCAGGTTCATATAAAGAAATATGTCCTAACGTATGTCCCGGAGTATGTACAACTTTCAAGATTCTGCTTCCTGTATTAATTTCATCGTTGTTTGAGAGCTTAATATCTACCCGATAAGGTTCAACAGGCTGATCTAACCATTCTGCCCCGCATGCTTCAGTGTCACAAGTATTAATTAAGTCTGCTTCCCATTTATGAGCAGCAACTTGTACACCATAATTCTTTTGAAAATGAAAATTCCCTCCTACATGGTCACTATGATAGTGCGTGTTTACGACTAAATGTAAGTCTTCAGGAGAAACACCATTTCTTTTGATCATTTGTTCCGTTTCCCTCACATCACTTCCAAAGCCACTATCAATAAGGGTTGGAAACTGATCTTTAATCATGACCATGTTGGCACTTGGAAATTTTCTTTCATAGAAAATAATACTAGATTTTTTCACATGCAACTCCTCCTTAAAGTCGATGATCAAACAAATCGCTTCAAAATAATTTTTTATTTACATGTTAGGTTTAGATCTATATTGTCGTTCTCTAAATGATTAATGAATTCCTGGTATTACCCACCTTATAGTTTGACCTTTGTCTTCTATTCTCCATTTCACATATGAATACCTCTTTAAAACGAATGGAATGACACATTACAATGAATAATGCGATCTATACCGCTGAATTTAAAACATCATTTATGATTTCAATGATGTTTTTATTGAAGACAAGCAGTCAACCACTCCCAAGCTCATTCGCGCAACAATCACATATCAAATTTTTTATACAAAAAATACTGACTAAAACCCTTTGGATGATCTTCGATAGTGCCGAAGACTTCATAACCATTATTTTTATAGAATTCAGGGGCTTGGAAGCTGAATGTATCTAAGAAAATGAAACGACACCCTTTATCTAATGCATAGGTTTCCATTCTTTTTAAAAGTTCACGCCCAAAACCTTTCTCTCTAACACTTTTGTCAACCCATAAGGATTCGATGTGCATATGGTTCCAGTAAATATTTGCAGTAATTCCTCCGATGATTTCTCCTATATCGTTCTTGAGAATAAAACTAACATTGTCATTTGAAGTTTTAAGTTTATCGGGAAGTTGCTCCATATTGTGCTCGATTACCTTTTTTCTAATAAAATCGCTATCTGCCTGCTTCCATTGTTGTACTATATTCAAATTTGTCATCTCCTTAAGATTTAGTTAGTATATAAAGATCCGATTAGAGCGTAGAGTTATTTCACAACTGAGTCCAGATATATTACACATCACTTTATATAACCAGATCTTACAGACCTTGTAGACCCTGCTGGTTAAAGTTTGATAGAATCACTAAAAAGCGATTCATTGGAACCGATGTCTAATCTTAAAGATAGTGCTGAAGCAGTAAAAGGTATCGTTGAAGCTGTTCCTGTATACCAGATTTATTGCAACCAGCCGTTCAAGAGTTAGGAAAGGGTCTACAGACTCTTTCTAAAACAGTTCACATTGCTCTATCTCCTATTTCAGCAATGGTCTGGAGGTATGATCAAATCAAAGATTTTGTTCAGCAATCATTAGAGCAGAAGCTGTCAAATGCCCCTGCGGAAAAAATCATTCCCCCTGATCTCTCTAATGCCTGTCCAACAGTAGCCAATATATGATCTCTTGTTGTTCAACTAACGCACTCGTTATTTTTAATCCATTCATTTACAAGTCATCAGTATATAATTTATTAGTTGAATCCGTCACAAATTGTAACCACTCTTCTTCAGTCAAATCATCATAAGCAAAGCCCATTACAGAAAACTTACCATACTTGATCACATCTAGCACCTGATCAAGCAATCCCGTTCCAGCTCGCCAATCATGTAATCTTATATCATTACTATCAAATGCTTCTTTACAATTTATACATCGAATATAGACTATATTTATTTCATCTATTTTATCGTCGTCATCATACTGTAAATTATCACTTGAAGCATTGCAGTTAGGACAAACAGCTTCCAAATGTTTTATATATAGATTTTCAAAATATGAGCATCTTTTAGTAGCTAATTCTAATGAACAATTACAAATCTTTGCATACTCTTCAGTATTCAATGTATTTATCAATTTCATTCCTCCCTATATGAATAATAATTATACTCTTCATTCGACTGTATTTTGAGTAATTAAAAAACACCTCAGAAAAGGTGTTGGTACGATACGTTATCGTCCGTGTGCGTCTTTCGAAAATAGATGATCTAATGTTGTTCTACAAACGCGCCCGTTGATTGAATAAGTCCTTTCATTTCTCACTACTTTTCCTGTCGAAATTGGTGAAAAACGTTGTCATCAATACTATAAAAACAGGCAGTAAACTCCATAAGAAGAATCTCCATTGTTGCATTATAAGTGATAATGTTAAAAAGAAAGCAAGTGTTACAATCGAAATGTAAACAGTACGTTTTTTATATTTACTCACCTCATACACTCCTTCCTCAACGTTCTTTACAACGCAAAAATGCTGCGCAATTTAGCCAGGTAGTGGCAGACTATTCAAGCCCTTGTTTGTAACAAAGAGTCCACCTTTTCTGCTATATAATTCTTAAAAAAATGGAGTTCTTCCTTATCAAAAGAATTATTGTTTTTCTTATCTGTATAGATGTTTATCGCTTTTTCAACTGTTATCCGTAAGTCCTGCGGTAATATTTTTAGTCCCCAGTCACCGGCATCTTGTTTCGATGAAATAACCCCTTCTTTTAGATACCAAAACACCCTAATTAAGTTTAAACAACAATAAACTGGCTCATCTTCAATATTTCGTACACAGTCCTGGAAATCTCCCATTATTGACGTTATATAGTCTGATTTCGGAACAATGGGAAATACCCTAGCAATAGAATCGCCAGAAACACATATACCCCTATGATTGGTTATTGTAATATGGGCAGCTAAATCCGTATCAGTGTTATTATCATTTTGTGAAAATTGGAATGTAGTACTTATCAAATCATCTTGATATCTTTTTCTCCAAAACTCACTATAATGAAAATCAAATGGACAAGGATGCTTCCATTCCTTTAACTGCTCCTTGTTTAAAAAACTAATTTCGACTGGGAATGGGCAATTTGAATAATGAAGGAAAAACTGTGCTAATAACCACTTAATTTCGACCCCTATTGCTTTATTTGTAACAACCAAAACATCGATGTCGCTACTATTCGGGTTAAAACCTCCCATTGCCAAGGAGCCGTGTATATAAAAACCCACAAAATCATCTTTAATAATCCTTTGAATTCCTTTTTCAAGGTTGTAAATAAAAACCTTTACCTCATGGGGACATGTTTCCCAATCATATCCCATTTCGCACTTCCTATTCTTTGTTCGTACTTAAACATTTGTTAAACAAACTGATACGAATGTGAACAAAATTCATCTCTATCATAACATATTCAATCTATTTTGAGTAATTAAAAAACAAGTTATATAATGTGTTGTTTCGACACGTTATGTTCTGACTGTGACATAAAAATGCCTTAAATTAGTACAATAAATAAAATCACAACTCTTCTTTTGTAATTTTCAATGTATTTTTTGTGTTGTAAGTTATAGATAGGCTGCCGGGTTGCTCTAGCCAAGTTTCCCAATCATCATCCCAATAATAAGCTTCTATTTCTACAAAAACGTCATTCAACCGCCTATTAATTTCAACCTTAAATGTATTTCTGGATGAATTAATTTCTCTGATCAAGTCTAGCATCAAACAAAACACATCAAATAAATTATATCTATATTTAGAACCTAGCTAAAAACAACTTCTTATGTATATGTCCGATAGCTGAAAAACAGTATATATTCCACCATACAATAATCGCCCAATTTAGAGTATAAAAAAACACCTAATTATAAGGTGTTAATACGATACGTGACGCGTTATTGTTCGGAGCCGACATAAAAAAGACCGTCAGTAAACGATCTCTTGTAGTACAACTACCGCACCCAATTATTATTTAATCATTAGTGTGACCTATAATCTCTTAAAGCCCCATAAAAACTACATCATGCCATGATCCATTTCGATAAAATGGTTCGTTTAACTTTCCTTCTTCGTTAAAACTGAGTTTTTGATATAATTTTATCGCTCGTTCATTTAAGGAAAAAAACCATAAATTCACTTTATGCAAATTTAACTCATAGAAGGCAAACTCCAATACTGTATAGGCTACACTTACTTGGACAATAAAGTGTGGTATATACAAGAAGAATTAAGTTTAAAATAGTTCCGACCCTTGCTCATTTAGAAAATTAGCGACATCTTCATTTCCATATTCTTTTGCATAAGAGAGGGCAGTATTTCCATCATCGGTTTTTGCATTTATATCCGCACTTCTTTGTACGAGTAATTTCACGGTTTCTAGGTGGTCGTAACAACTTGCAATTATTAAAGGAGTAGTGTCGTTATATGACTTAATTTCAATATTAGCACCATTGTTTAGAAGATATTCAACGATTTGTATATTTCCATCAGCAGCTGCTTGATACAGAGGTGAAAACCCCTCTTCGTCTTTTGTATTAATATTTGCACCTGCGGAGAGGAGTAGTTTAACGATATCTAACTCACCTTCCTGAACAGCCCAGCGGAGAGCTGTAAATCCAGATTCATCCGATTTATTAACGTCTATTCCAGTATGGATTATCCGCTTTACCTTATCTAATCTACCATAACAAATAGCCCACACCATTTCTCCTCTATACCTCTTTGCTATTTTCATTATTATTCTTTTTTTCATTATTTGTCCTCCTAATTACTTCAGGTTTCCAGTAAAGCTCTTATTGAACCAACCTGCACCGTTAGTTGAATAATACAAACCTTACTCCCAGCGAAAATAATTCATAAAAAAGTTCTCTAAATTGAACCAAACCCCATTGGTAACAAAGTAAAGTTGACTAGCTGTATATTCTTGTCCATCTCCAGTTTTAAAGCGTATCATCCACGAAAGATGGTCTTGTGAAAATATAGAATCAGGGTCTTTAAAACCATCCAAATAATAAACAAATTCACCTATCTTAAAATCTCTTGCTTCTTCCCAACTAAATTCAATACCATCTCTACAACCTGTAAAAGATTCTATTATGAAAATCTTGTCATTTACCCTCGATTCAGAATGAACTGACATTTATTTTCTCCTTTTTCACACTTTATTTCCCTCGTTAGTTGAATATGAACTTGTTACTGTTCGACTAACCTGCCTGTTAGTTTAAGTAATGATGCCGTAAAATGCCCGTTTGCGGAACAAAATATATTTATTTCATCGTACTAAAATCAACCAATTTTGAGTAAGTAAAAAACACCTCATAAAAGGTGTTGTTACGACACGTAATGGTCCGGGTGCATCTTTAATATGAACGTCAATAGATGATCTAATGTTGTACTACAAACGAGTCCGTTTGCGGCAATACCAAAATACCCATAAGACAGTGAAATACTGACCCGAGATAACCGTAAATTTTGTACATATTATGGATATTTTTGTGCAGTGGATTATATCTTAAATACTAGTCGTTTTTATACGCAAATCCATCATCTTTTCATCCAGCAGTTGGAATGTTCGTGTTACAAGTTCTTTCGGTAGTTCTGCGTACAGGTCACCTAAACTGACCTCAAAGGAACAAGTCTCTTCATCGATTTCAACCAAATAGCCCGTGAAGCCCATACCCGTTTCCTGTTGAACCTCTGTCAGAACTGATGCTACCTGATCTTTCGCCTGATGGAAATGGACGTGAAACATATTGGATACGGGAATGTGAGGAACAGTTGAAACATCGTGGCAGGAATTAAAATATCCAGCAAGTTCCTTCGCTTCTTCAAAATACTGCCCCATTCTATGTGACCGTTGATCAAAATAATAATCAGACGTGATGACATAGGGATACAGGCTAATCAAATCGCCACCATAACGTTTTTTCCATACTTTTGATTTCTCCACAAAGCCACGATCACCCGCAAGAATCGCCCCCGCAATGCCGCCAAGTCCTTTGTACATCGAAAGATAGACGCTGTCGAAAAGTGCACAAACCTCTTCAGATGTCTTTTGATAATAAGGAAGTATTTCCAAAAAACGAGCTCCATCCAGATGCAGCTTAATGTCATTTTCACGACAATATATGGAGATTTGTTCTAGGGTTTCAAAGCTCGGTAATTGGCCGCCAATCTCACGTTGGGGCAATTCCAGTAACAAACACGCAATCCCTTCTTCCATTTTTAGAACATCATCTAACTCGATGACACGGTTTTTATCAGCTAGCAAAACAGACTTGATTTGATGCAATTCTTTCAGTCCGTCTTCTTCATGGATCTCTAAATGGCAGAGTGGATGATAGGCAACTTTTTTTGTGCCTTTTTCATCACACCAAATGCGCAATGCAATTTGTTGCGCCATGGTTCCGCTTGGAAAAAAGACCGCAGATTCTTTACCTAGGAATGTCGCCATTTTTTCCTGAAATTCCTCAATAACCTTTCCCTTCCCATACATATCACTGTTCATTTGTCCATCAATATTTTGAAAGGCATCCTGTAATATATTTGCCTTGCGTTTGCCATGATCTGATAACTGATTTTTGGTTTGAAGATATGATTCTTTCAATGTATCGATTTTGTTCATCCTGTTGCCTCCTGTTTTTAGAATTATTTTTATTGGATTGACAGGTTACTAAGAAAAAGCACCTTTCACGCCTTTTGTCTCTCTAAAAAAAATCTTCTCTATTTTATTAATAGTTATCTTAACATTGTTTATTCATTTAACTGGACCGATTACGGAACAAAATCTATTTATTCCATCCTACCATAGTCGCCCAATTGGAAGTGATAAAAAACACCTAATAAAAGGTATTGTTACGACACAGTATGGTCCTGCTGTGCAAAAAAGAAGCCCCGCCGAATAGGTGAGGTGAAATAAATTCACATTAATCAACAATGTGTTTCACAATGAAACTAGATGTGATAGTACTTGGTTGGTTATTAATCCAAATCTTCCATGTCCCTGCTTCAGGACTATTAAAAGTCATGATTTCAGGGTTAAGAGAATAACCATTGTAACTTCCGCCTCCTGGATAAATAGAAGGGTTCGTTAAGGCATAACCATATTTAGTTCCTTGTGGAGACTCTATTACCAAGTCAGGATATAAATCATTACTCAAGTTTGAAAATAACGCCTCAAATTTCAAGATATTTCCGCCCGATACAAAAACACTTCCAACCATTTTGTTTTCTCCAGCATTTATTACTCCAGTGATATCGCTATTCCCGTCTTATACCCTTTCTATCTTTCGGCTTTCGATAGGGCCTTCACCATGCAGGCGACTTTCATCGCACACGGCGATCCGTCAGCGGTAGATCTTTAAAACTTATTTCCCCTGCTATGAGTATATGCTAGTACAAGTGTTTAGAATACTGAGGTATATTAATGGTTTGAACTTTCTATTAAAAAACAATATATTACTATGACGTGTTTTGGTTCGAATGCGTTAGAAAAAGCCAACAGATTACTGTTGACTTTGTTTACGATTCTTCACCAATCGCCCCCGATTGTTTAATTCTTCAAACCTTTTGTAATGATGAAATTCTTATTCAAGAATTTTGCTTAATCATTTCTTCTACGTAATTTAAGATATTGGGATATGGAGAGTTTCCTTCTAAAAATTGCGATGCCATAACCAAAGGTAATATAACTGTATCCCTCTTCTTGGAATAAAGTACACTATAACTTCCAGGATTTTTGACCCCGTCAAGTTGAGATGAATAATGGTATACAGACTCAAACTCATACCAATGAAAGTCTTGCTTGATATTATTTTTAATAACTTCGCCTATATATGCACCTATACGATACGTAAAATTATCAAAATGCTTATTCAACAGTTCCGTACCAGCAACAGTATCCAATAATCTTTTTGCATATAAATCAATATATCGAATGCTTTCAACAGTGAAATCTAAATTTCTTTTAGTAAGGTTTTCTTTATCCCAGGCATCTTCAGAAACATCCCTATAATTTAATTTCGCTATTCCTTTTAAATCATCTTTTATTAACTTTGTTTTGTATAAGAAACCAAACATACCGGTAATACCCCTTTATCAATTTTATTTAAACTATCAACATTTGCGAAATCATTTACGAAACAACAAGGCCCTGTTTTTTGTAAAATGCTGTAAAATCAAGGAGACTTGATTGCTTAAAAAAAACTTTCCTCACATCATTTTTTACTTTTCTTATAATTATGCGGGCTCCATGCCCATACAAAATAGACACCTTGAAAATGCTACTATGGAAATCCCAAAATTGTTTATTCATCGGATTTAATACTTTTAGAATTGATTAGTTCTATTTTATATTTTCAACGGGAATTATTTTTTTATTAATTCTCCATGCAATGTATATAGCGACACCTGTTATTGGAAATTCTATGAATAAACGATAGGGAAGTTCAACACCTCTAGACACGAGCAAGTATTTTGATAAATAAAACACTGACAATGCAGCTATATATATTAGCATCCCCAAGAAATAAACAATTTTTTTACTATAAATAGACATGAGTGTACCCATTAATAATAAAACAAGTATATTGATCATTTTCAACCACCTATACTATTACACATGCAGATATCTCTAATCACATCAAACATGCCCGATTGTGGAACAAAATCTTTCTTCATCTTATCATAATCACCAAATTTGGAGTCATAATAAAACACCTCATATGAGGTGGTGTTACGACATGTATTGGTCTGGATGCGTCTTTAATAAGAACGTCAATAGATGATCTAATGTTGTTCAACATACGCGCCCGTTTGCTGAAAACGTTTAAACAGATCTGTTCCCTTTATTTTATGGTAAAGCATTTCTGAAAACTATAGATCCCATAATAATCTTTTAATAGTCTCCCTTACTTATATCTATTTAATATTTCTTGTGGAATATGACAATAATCATTTGGACATCTATCTAATCTATCTTGATGTTCTTCTGCACTTCTCACATAGTTTGTGAGAGGTAATACTTCAACAACTATAAAGTCATAATCATGTCTCTCACTAAGAAACACCTTCGCTTCTTTTAAGTGTTTAGGCTTTACACTATATACTCCTGTTCTGTATTTCTCGCCAACGTCCTGTCCTTGTTTATTCAAACTGTATGGATCAATGATTTCAAATAAATAACCCATTAATTCCTTGATCGTTACAACTGTCGGATCAAATCCTGTTTTTACACATTCGGCGTACCCATCATAATCTCCCTCAAGTGTATGACTTGTTCCATTAGCTCTTCCTGCTTCGGTAAACTTAACTCCAGGTAAAGTTTTTATAAAAGCTTGTACTCCCCATAAACATCCACCTGCAAAATATACTACTTCCATTTTGACTCTCCTCTTCGTTTAAGAAACAAAAAAATTCATTCCAAGTAAATTAGGAATAAACTGTAGTTACATAGTCTACTATACATTAAAATAATGACAAATTTTCTTATTCCACAATATGGTCCAATAGTTGAATATCAGTATTTATTCCATCGTACCATAATCAACCAATAGCTAGTAATAAAAAAACACCTTAATACAAGGTGTTGATGCTACACGTTATGGTCCGGGTACATCTTTAATATGAACGTCAATTGATGGTCTAATACGCACCTGTTTGTGAAAATGCGTATCCATCGGGAAACGCTCGGTTACCAAGCAATGGTTATTACGTCAGATTCAACGAATTCAATTACAAATGTAGGTGTTGGACAAAATATATACTGTTTATAAGAATCTTCTGCTGCTAGATGAGCAATATTTTCAAGAACCTTGGATAATCGCATTTTAACCCAAGGTAATGTACTAAAAGGAGGAAGGTCATCTTGTAAGAAAAGATAAACTGAATTCTCCGTGTACAGTTCTTTATCATTTAAAAACAATGTCACTTTATCGCTACTAACATTATGTATCACGAACTTGTTGTTCATTTTATCTAAATCTAGACTTACCCATTCGATTACCGGAATGCTCTTTATAAATTCAGTTTTCATTTTTTCCCTTTCTTCATCATCTAACAGCCCAATACCTTCCTTAGTTGAGAAAGGCTCCAACATCCAACCTAATTGCATCTGTACATCATCATTTCTTTCCTTCTCTTTTTGTTTTTGTAAGAGAAACTCTAACCTTGTTTTTCGTTGATTCGTGTCCATTGTACACCTACTCTTTACTATTTCATTCAAGTATAATTGATTTCCCACGAGTTGTTGACAGTTTTTATAATAAAAATCAAGCAGCCCTTTTTACAAGTTTATATGTAAGTTAAAGAACAATATCTTATTCCGTCGTACCATCCCCCCCAATTAATGGTCATAAAATACTCTTCATATTAGGTGTTATTACTACGTATTTTGGTCCGGGTGCGTCAGAAGTAGCCAACAGATCACTGTTGACTTTGATTACACTTCTTCAAAAATCGTGCCCGATTCTTGCACAATGCTGTTAGATTAAGGAACCCCGATTGCTTGTAAAAGAACTTTCCTCACGTCATTTATTACTTTTCTTATAATCATGTGAACTCCATGTCCATACAAAAAAGACACCTTGGAAATGCTAAAAGGAAATCCTAAAATTGATTTTTCATCGGATTTATTTCCTTTAGAATTGATTAGTTCTATTCTTTATTTTCAATCGGAATTATTTTTTTATTAATTTTCCAAGCAATGTATATAGCGATACCCGTTATTGGTACTTCTATGAATAAACGATAGGGAAGTTCTACACCTATAGATACTAATAGGTATTTTGATAACTCAAACATAGACCCTGCAGCTATAAATATAAGCATCCCTCATAAATAAACAACTTTTTTACTATAAATAGACATGAGTATGCCCATTAATAAAACAAGTATATTGACCATTTTCAACCACCTATTCTATTTCAAATGCAGATATATATGTCTAATCACATCAAACTTGCCCGATTGTGGAACAAAATCTTTCTTCATCACATCATAAACACCAAATTGGGAGTCATTAAAAAAAACACCCCGTATAAGGTGTTGTTACGACACGTTATAGTCCGAATGCGACATAAAAAAAGCCAACAGATACTGTCTACATCATTTTTTCTTTTTCAACTAAAGCAACCGTTAGTTCAATAAGACGAACCTCCAATAGTCAAAATATAATAAACAAAACTTATCTTCTGGCCATGCATTTCGAATTCTTCGTCATCAGTAGCTATTCTCTCAAATCCATTTTTCTCTAAAACTTTTTGAGACGCTTTATTGTTTGTTGTCGTTTTCGCTTTAATTTGTTTTATGTCTTTGTCAATTACTGTTTCTATTAATAATTTCAATGCGTTACTAGCAATTCCTTTTCCAGTATGTGCTTTCCCTACCCTATAACCGAGATGACCAATTTTATGAGATGCATCAATATCCACTAAATTTATTCTTCCTAGGATTGAACTATCTTTATCTTTAATTAAATAGAAATATGAATCTCCTTGTACTTGTTCTTCAAGTAATGCTTCGTGTCTTTTTTTAAAAATCTCAGGGATATAGTAGTCATCTCCACGAGAAGGTACCATTTTTTCGAAATTTGATCTGTTTTCAAGTTCAAATTTATACAAATCTTCGGCATCTGAAACTAGTAACTTTTCAATATATACATTCATATATTCTAACCTCCGTGTAAATCCCCATTTTACATTGTCGCCAATTGCAGATTTCTTGTTCATCTAAATCACCTGTTAGTTGAGTAACAGCATTTATACAATAGTACCATAATCACCCTATCAGAAGGCGTTAAAAAACACCTCATAATAAGGTGTTGATGCTACACGTTATGGTCCGACTGCGTCAGAAAAAGCCAAGAGGATAAAACAGTACAACTTTATGTTAACTGCTTTTTCTTCATTCTTGTGCCCTGTATGATAAGGGCGACATAGATTACGATGGCAATCGAATCTAAAATCGCATCCTTAAACCCTGAAGCGTCAAAGAATGCCGTCACACCAAGAATAGTCATCAATCGGACTATCAAAATCGCTACAATCAACCATGCTGAAAAACGGATTTTTGATTGATCAGTTTGGAATGACATGAAGATGAAAGCAATGCCAAAGACCAGATTCTCCACCGTGATGATGTGCCACACATACGTGAATATTGTCTGGGCTCCCACGGTTATCGTTTCAATGTTGAGCGTGGGTAGCACAGCGGACTGCCCGTTCCATGCGTGCGTAAAGGCAAACAGTATCGCAAGGACTCCTGCAATCAGATAATAAAAATTCGTTATCTTAATGTTCATCACAACCTTCCTTAGAAATTCCTAGTTCCTTCTTTCTCTTTCTTTATTATTGCAATGTATTTTTTAGTTTTGAATTTAAGAACTGACTTTGTCATTTAATAACACTAATCTGCCCCGTTAGTTAAAGAAGCATTTTTTATCTTAGTACCATAATCATCCAATTTAGAGACATAAAAAAACACCTCATAAAGGTGCTTGGTGCTACACATTAAGGTTCGATTGCGTCAGAGAAAGCCAACAGATCACTGTTGATTTTCATTATGCTTCTTCAACAATCGCGCCCTATTGTTGAAGATTGTTATTAAAAACCGGTAACCTTTAGTTGAATTAAAACACAATATCGAAAATTATGTTCCATATCATTTCCTTATCATTAATTCAAATTCTTCTACCTCATCGTTCCAATCATCGATTTTTTGAAGTTGTTTCATTTAGAGTTCGTACCAAAGATTATACGTGGTAAACTGAATCTATGATGCAATTTTGAAAGTAGGTTGTTCAATGGAATTTGTCATTTTTTTTATTATTGGAATTATAGGTAATGTAGTCGGTACATTGGTCGGAGGAGGAGGACTGATTAGCTTACCCACTATGTTACTTATGGGGTTACCCGTGCATTCAGCAATCGGTGCAAACAAGGTTTCCAATACTGTCAGCTCACTCTCAAGCTTTCTTGTCATATTAAAGAGAAAAGAAGTTTCCACAAAAGAAGCATTATTAGTCCTAATGTTTTGTCTTGGAGGAGGTATTTTAGGTGGACTCATTGCTTCCTTTTTAAGCGGAAGTACCCTAACGCTTATTGCAATCATTTTATTAAGCTTTGCATTTGTAACTTCCTTCATGAATACAGGTAATTTTGATGGAATTGAACAGTTTCATGCAAGTAAAAAATCAGGAACTGCACTAATTGGTATAGGAATGTATGACGGAATGTTTGGGCCAGGAAGCAGTACACTTGCGATGTATTTATATGCAAGCCAAAAAATTGCCTATATCCGAGCAATTGGCTTAGCAAGAGTTGGGGTTTTTGCAAGTTGCTTTGGTTCTTCCATCACTTACATATCAACGGGTAAAATTTTCTGGCCACTTACCATAGCATTAATGCTTGGATCCATTGTTGGTGCACAGTTCGGAGTAAGATTAGCTCGTAAATTAAAAACGGAACATGTAAAACCACTTCTTAGATTAGTAACAGTTCTTTTAATCGTACAAATGATTGTAGATTACTTTAATTTTTAAAAGTATCTTTTTCGTAGATTCTAATTGAACTACAATTCTAACCAGACAAATAAGACGTCCATCATACTTTTGGATCGACGCCTCCTTGATTTAAGATAATATTTATAGGGGTTCTAAAAAAAATTTGAAATTCTATTCAACTGGTTCTTCAACTATCCTGCTCCGTTAGTTGAAGAACCATTTGGAAGGCATTAAAAAACCACCTTTATACAAGGTGCTTCCTGCTACACATTTTATTCCGAATGTGTAACAAAAAAAGCCAACTAAAAGTGACTTACCTTGTTAAAACTAAAGCACCCGTTGATTAAAGAAGGAATAATCGTTTAGCCTCTTCCGTGTAATTCTTCACACTCTTGCAAAGTGATTATATCTAGTTCGGGTTTCGGTGGGTCATCTAACATCGCAAGAAATTCAATTGAATGACAATCAGGGTCTTTAAAGTATATAGATACAGCAGGCATAAAAGGAAAAACCAATAGATTTTCAGAACGCTCACCCAAAAAGTTAGTTGTTTCTATTCCTAGATCAGATAAATATTCTCTTGCAGAGGAGATATCTTCTAAATCGACTTTAAATGCAAAGTGTTGTCTTTGGATTAAAGGACTTGGATAATTCTCTCTAATTCCAAGCATAGAATCTCCAGGTCTTCCAACCCAATAAAATTTTGATTTCCTGTTAGAATCTTCATACAATGGTATAATGTTTAGAAGTTTTTCATAAAACAATGCTGATTCTCGATAGTTACTGACATTGATATGAGTTTCAAATATACCTTTAATCATTAATATGAATGTCTCCTTTTTCTACCAGACTACACTTAACTTGAATTTTTTATTGAACTAAGCTCCCCAGTTAGTTGAATAATTATTTATTATCATAGTACCATAATCGCCCAATTTGGATGCATTAAAAAAACACCTCATAAAGGTGCTTCCTTCTACACATATTTGTTCGATTGCGACATTAAAAAGACCGACAATAGACGATCTCTTGTTGTTTAACTTTCACATCGTATTGTAGAACACTTACTCAAAAAAGACACTTGGATACTCAATTATACCAGAAGAATGATTAAGAGAGCCTTCCTGTAATTCAATAGCCATTAACGCTTCTTCAGGCACTTCAAATGGCGCTTTAATTTTCCATATGGATGACTTTCGAAAACCGAATTTCGGATAATATTCTGGATGACCTAGCACTACTACTGACTGGAATTTAAGCTTCTTCGCCTCTTCTAATGCTTTCTGTATTAAAGACTTACCAATTCCTTTGTTTTGGAAATCAGGTGAAACAGAAACAGGTGCGAGTGCAAGAGATTCCGTTTTTTGATTGTCGTCATTACCAATTAACACTTTAGATAAAAGTATATGTCCTATTATCACATTGTTTTCTTCGTTGACAGCTACCAAGGATAACTCTGGTACGAATGAACCTAATTGTCTAATTCTCGATACCAACTTATGCTCATTTTGATCACTTTGAACTGCGGAAGCAAATGCAGTTTCTACGACCTTCTCAGTTGATTCATAATCGCTTTCCTGTTCTTGTCTGATAATAAAATTCATAATTACAGCTCCTAGTTCTTTTATATATCCTGTTAAAAAAACCATGTTCAAACAGGACTTTTTAACAGCACTTCTTGTTAGTTGATGAACTTTATTATGATGGTAACATAATCCACCCTTTAGAGAAACTTTCGTAATATAATCTTTCTATTACACATTATCGTCCTTATACGGACAAAAAATGGATTCAATAAAAGTCGTCGAATTCGGACCCTATTTTCCGGACTTCTTTATTTGATAACTCAAAGAATACATCTTGAGATACCTCTAATTTCAGAGCATCTTCTTTTTCCATATCCGAGTAGATTCCGCGCAATATCCTTCCGGTTAAACCATGAGAAACAGCGATCACTTTAGGTTCATTTTTTACACTTTCAAGCCAATCAGTTAATCTCTTCACAACCGTCTCATAACTTTCTCCATCTGGGGAATTAAAATACCAACCATATAAATCTCTGTTATTAAATAGGTTCGGCCAAGATAACTCGATTTCTTCAGAAGTTAATCCAGCCCATGACCCTACGGCAACCTCACTTAGGCGATTATCCTTTTCTATTTTATTATAATCATAGCCAATTGTTTCACAGATGATTTTAGAACTTTGTAAGGCCCTTCCTAATGGGCTAGAAATAATTCTCCAATCATTTGAATCTCCAATAATAACCTTTAATAATTTTGCATTTTGTTTAACTTGTGCTATACCACTTTCGGTTAAAGGGGAATCTAATTCCCCTTGGTACCGACCTCTTGTATTAAAAACTGTTTCTCCATGACGAAGTAAATATAGTATTTGACTCAAATCCATCCCTCCCTTCTACATGATAATTTAAAATGAGTTATATCGGAATAAATATTTTTGCAACTATTTTTATATTTCGCATTAGGGTACGACTGCGTCAGAAAAAGCCAACAGATCACTGTTGACTTTGTTTATGCTTCTTCAAGAATCGCTACCGATTGTTGAAGAAGCTTATTATTTGTCTGAAGAGAGTAATTCTTTAGAAAGTCCGTTGTCTTCACCATATCCCAACTTGCCGATTTTCCCCTTTTGCTTAGTAGAGAACAGAACAACTCCTGATACATCTGCTGTTTTTTCTTTTTCACCATCTTTTAAATAACCGACAGTTGCAGTGAAGGTATATCTGTTGGAATCCTTTTCAGGTTGTTTAACGACTGTGTCTTTCAAATTTAATTCGTAACCAGAAAATTCTGCCGCAGTCGGATACATTAGCCCTCCTGTTTGAAGAAATGTGACTAGATAGTCTTCTGTAAAAAAATCTCCATATACTTCTGTGATGTACTTATCGAACTTCTCATTGACTTGCTTTCCATCTACGACCTTTGTGTAATCAGGATTCTGAAGCAACTCCATCATCTTTTCGTCTGGACCGTTGAACTGAAGCTTAAGGACTTTTTCGACAATACCCACATTTGGATCCACTGCCTGGGTATTTGAACAGGCAGCGAACAATACCCCAGTAAGTAGCAACATAAAACTAATGAATGACACTTTGAACGCTTTTACATTTTTATTTGACATGACATTCCCCCTCCCTTTGTTTTATTTACGCAATTCGTTTCTGTAAAGATTCAATTGTCATTACAAATCATCTTCTCTTACTCATCAATTTGGTCCAATTGCGGAACAATATCTATCACCACATTACCATAATCATCCAATTCAGAGTAATGAAAAAACCCCTCGTAGAAGGTGTTGTTACGACACGTTATGGTCCGACTACGACAGAAAAAGCCACCCTCTTGACTTTGTTTACACTTCTTCAACTAAAGCACCCGTTCGTTGAAGAAGACACTCGAGTGATTTAATAAAGGATTCTCACTAATGTGTGTAGAATACTTACTGTAATACTGAAAATAGGTGGGATAAAATGGTGAATCAGGTTTGTGTTATAAGTATTTACGTGCCAAATTTAAACAAAGCAATTGACTTTTATACCAATACTTTAGGTTTTGAATTAAACAAACAGTATGGACCTAACATTGCATCACTTGTACATGGAGAGTTACCGATTATTTTAGAGGAGAACAATAATACAACCTCTAATCAAGATAATAAAATTACAGGAATTGTATTAGGTTTACGAACTGAAGATATTTATGAAACCGTTAAATTCTTAAAAGAGAAAAAAGTGGATTTTATAGTAGATGAACCAACTAATTGTCCTCCAGGAAAATATATTAGTTTCAAAGACCCCTTTGGAAATATTTTAGAATATCTCCAATTTGAAAATATATAACAAGCATTAAAAGTTCAACATAATTGTTGAACTTTTTTTAATCTCCCTCTCGCATTAACCTGCAGCGTTAGTTGAATAACCATTCGTTATAATAATACAAATATTATCCAATTCGGAGTCATTAAAAAACACCTCATAAAGGTGCTTGGTGCTACACATAATGGTCCTAGAGGCGTCTTTAATATGATGATCTCATGTTGTTCAACAAACGCACCCTCTAAAGGAAAATCGTTCTTCGTTATTTGCTTGCTAAAATCATTAAAAACATCGGTCTCCGATTTTCATTTTCCATTTGGGGATCATTTTTTAACATTTCATCAGAAGGGAATGATTCTTTAACTGTACTAATAATAAAACCTGCGTCAATCAAGTCGTTCATATATGTTGAGATTGTACGATGATATTTTATGACATTCTCATTTAGAAATAGTGCTTCACGCACTCCTTCTTTTTGATAATTATCAACTGGCCAATGCAGGCGATTCCCATATTCGTCATAGTACCAATCTTGTTCATTTCGAGAAGTGAAAATTGGGTGCTCAACAGAAAAAACAAAGCTTCCCCCAGAACTAAGAGAATCATAAACATTTGCACATATTGACTTAAATGACTCAATGTAGTGAAAAGCAAGCGAACTTATTACTACATCAAATTTGGATTCTGAATAAGCATAGTCTTCTATAGAAGATTTGACGTATGATATTAAGGAATCACTCGTCAGTTCACGGGCTCTTTTAATCATATTTTCGGAAATATCTACACCCACAACTGAACTTGCTTGCTGCTCACGAGCATATCGACAATGCCAACCAAAACCGCAACCTAAATCAAGAACATTTTTATTTTTTAAATTCGGTATTAATTCTTTTAGTATATGCCATTCTCCAGCACCTTTAAGTCCTTTAATAGACCGAGGCATTTGTTCATATGCGAAAAAGAAATTTGAATCATCATATTTATTTTGTTTCATCGATAAAACATCTCCTGTTACTTTAATCATTTAAGTAGCTATTTGTGGCTCTATGAACATAGAAACCACTTGTTTGGATAGTACCATAATTAATAACTTATCGATACTTCACTTATATGTTTGCCACGACGTGTTATGGTCCGAATGCGTCATAAAAAAGACCGTCTGTCACGATCTCTTGTTTTTCAACAAACGCGCCCATTTGTTGAATCATCATCTACAAGCCATTCGATAAACATTAGCACTTGTAGGTACAAAGAAAAAAATCATTTTTTTCTATTTATCAAACGTACAATGCCAAACACAATAAGAATTAGAGCAATTGGTAATGTATAAAATTCATTAATAGGTGTTAGAAAACCTATAAAGAAAGTTACAATACCCAACAGTATTATTCCGATATCCAAACTATTCACCCCGTTTATACATTGTCTTTCTAGCCCGATTGCGGAACGAAATCTAATTATTCCACAATACCATAATAAACCAATTCTGAGTAATAAAAAAACACCTCATATAAGGTGTTGTTACGACACTTTATGGTCCTGGTCCGACACAAAAGCCAACAATTAGTATGTTGACTTCAGTAATCCGTATTATATGGGTACAGTTCAAAGAATCACTTCACAAGGTACTTACTAATTTGAAGTCACTTTTTTAGTTCTGATTTGCTTTTTTTTCTAATTTTGAAATAGCATTAAAAACCGCATTACGATTTTTGGCAGATTTCATCCACAAAGGTAGCCTACTTTCTACACTAAGATAATAAGGACGACATTCTCTTAGTTCAGCTTGAACATAGTTTTTAAGATACTCTAAATGTTCGAGGTTATATGCCCATGAAGTCTGACCACAACACAGGATTTGTAAATATAAAGGATAGCCAAAATACCAGTCAAATGCCCCTCCAATGTTTTTAAATCCCTCATTCCAATTACTACTATATGATATTATAGATTGATTAAAGCTGTTGTTTTTTGGAATAATTTCATTGGTCATTCCACAGTTTAAACAAATAAACCTTTTTGTAATTCCTGTGCTATAAGGGTAGTGTTCACCCAATGGAATAACCTTTGATTTACTATTACAATTGGGACAAGCTACAAGGAATTCATAACTGAAACTTTCTAACATTCGGTGCTCATTTTTAAAGTCTTTTTTCATTTATATGACCACGATTTATTTTAGATAAATTTATATCTCCACAAAATTTACAGTAATTCCTTATTGAACTAACCTGCCTCGTTTGTTGAATAACAGCATTCAATCCATAGCACCATAATAACCCATTTGAAAAGCATTAAAAAACACTTCATAGTAAGGTGTTGCTACGACGTGTTATGGTCCGGATACGTCATAAAAAAAAGAGTCCGTAGACGATCTCTTGCACTTCAACTAATGTCCGCAATGCTTGAACAATGATTCTTTAGAAATCAATAGAATTTGCTATCTGAACTAAAATTTCAGGAGTTATGCTATCAGAAACTTTTTTATCGATACTGAACACATATTGCCAATTATCTCTTTCAAACGCTAGCAAATTAAAACCAGGAATTGGTTTTTCCATATACTTTGCATCACTGCCGTTATTCAGTTTAAAGGTTCTGAGAACATAATTGTCACTAAACTGAATTTTATGTTTAGCAGGACGAACATCAATTTTGAAATGATTTTCAGAGAACTGATCATTAATAAATATTACTTCAAAAGTGTCATTAATATCGCCTTCTAAATTATTTAACCTACCGAAATAATGAGTAAAGCTTATTGGAGGTACTCTAAGCGGAAGCTTAAGCTTTTGTTTGAAATGCTGTTCAAAATCATCCAACGCACCTTCCACAGTTTTGTAACCTATTTCAGCATAAACTTCTTCGTAACGACTAGGCTTATCGTTTGCGACTGCATATATCGTCAACAAACAAAATGAAATCAACAATAGCGACAGAGTTTTGATCATTTTTAATCACCTCAAATATTCTTTAGGTGTATGATCCCCAGCTTTATTAAAATTATTAAATTTACATTGCTAATTAAACCAAATAGCTCGATAGTGGAGTAAAAGTATTTATACTATTGTTCCATAATCAACCAATTTGGACTCATTAAAAAAACACCTAATTATAAGGTGTTGTTACGACACTTTATGGTCCGAATGCGACTTAAAAAAGCCAACAAATAGTATGTTGACCTCAGTAATCCTTATTAAACTAAAGCACCCTAAGTGCAATAAGAAACTCATTTGATTCTTTCTAAAATTGATTTAATAAAATCCGCTTTTTCCTCTGTATACTTATGTTTATTATTTTTATTTGATGACGACAACTTTAGTTTAAGTTGTTCGTACTCATTTCTTGCCTGATTATTCTTTCTCAAATATTCTCTAAATTTAAGTTGTTCAAGTAAATATTCATTTCCACTTTGAAACATATGGATTTGATGAGTTCTAGGTTCACCTTTGCTAAAATAATGTCTATCAGGTAAAATATTTGTCCCTCTATACGAATAACCTATTTCGTCTAGAGGAGAAACACAGTCCTCTCCTTTGCTAAATTCTTCAACTTCCACAGCAATATCTAAGATTGGTTTTGCACTTAATTGTTTAACTGATGTGCTACCTATATGATAGACACCCACTATTTTTCTACCAAGTTTATTCTGTATTCTTTCTTTTTCTATTAAGAATTCAGTTTCCCACTCTGCTGTCCAAGGAACTAAAAACACCTCCCCCTTTGGTAAACCAAGCATATGTTACACCTTCCATCTACAAAGTTATTTGCTTCTTCTCAGTTTATACTATAATATTCACATTTCTTCTTCCACTATCATGCCAAGTTAGTTAAAGAACAAAATCTATTTTCATCGTACCATAATCACCCAATTAAAAGGCACTAAAAAAACACCCTATAAAAGGTGTTGCTACGACGCATTACGGTCCGGGTATGACCTAAAAAAACCTTCACTAGAAGATCCTTTCTTGTTCTACAAACGCCCCCTTTAGTTTAAGACCCAATCGTCCAACGATTCTTCAATAATGTTTTCTGTGGTGGTAAATGGGAGTGTGTGATATTCCCAGTCAAGGAAACCATTTTTAGACGCTCTAGTTAAAAAAATCATTTCAAGTTTATCTTCAACAAAGACTTGCGTTAAATAAATATTGTTTCCGGAGTATTTAGTATAGAAGTTGAGATCAATTATTTCTAACAGATTTTGTCCTTTTCTATCTCTTTCGGCATTTATTTCACTGACATAATAATCTGCATTACTTACTTTGTTTTCTTGTAACTTTAGGTACACTGTATCTAAATTCACCAGAATAACAACAACTAATATTACAAGAACAAACGATATAATTATCTTTTTCATAAACTTCCCCCATAAGTCAAGTCAACTTCTTCCTCTTCACTCTACTACCCTCTTAGCACAAAAGCTAAGTTCTTCTTCAACTCTTTGGCCCGCTTGCAGAACAAAATCTATTTATTCCATCGTACCATATTCCCCCAATTTCGAGGAATTAAAAAACACCTCATATAAGGTGTTGTTACGACACGTTATGGTCCGGATGCGTCATAAAAGACTGTCATTAAATGACCTAATGTTTTCTACAAACGCCCCCGATTGACGAAATGAAAAATCTTTATTCTGCTTTGTGTACTGAATCTATTGCCTGTTTGAATTCATCTGGTTTTTGAGTACCGATTACCACTTTGTTATACTTCAACCTTAATTCTACTCCCTTTTTCCCATTCAAGTTATAAGCCGTTTCACCCTTGGAATTAAAACGAATTCCCCAACCTCCAAAACGTTTGAGAGGGCTATAAGTAAGTGTTTCATAGTTACTAATTTCTTTAAATAGGAACTGCTTATAATGAATTTGGAAAGGAAATAAACGCACGTAAATTCCATCACTACGAACTTCAATAATTAACTTCAATACTCCAAGCATTAACACTGGGAGAGTAACTCCAAAAAGCACCCAAAGAATAATTATAACCACATCTGAGGCAGGATTATTACCTATTGGCACGTCAAAAACAATTTGCTGAATGAACCAGTACCACATATAGGCAGCTTCCAATAAAATCAGCACCCATAACCAAATTTGTTGTGGTCGTTGAATTTCTCGATACAATACTTTAATTTGTCTATCCACCTAGATACCTCACTTCCTCACAAATAGCCTGTTTGCGGAACAAAATCTATTTATTTCATCGTACCATAATCACCAAATTCTGAGTAATAAAAAAACACCTAATTCAAGGTGTTAATACGACACGTTATCGTCCGAATGCGACATAAAAAAGACCGTCAGTAGACGATCTCTTGTTGTTCAACCAACGTGCACGCTTATTGAATATAGAAATTACAGGGCTTTAATTTCGCTAATGAATAACAAGAGAATAAATCCACCAACAACTACAAAGCCTAAAATGAGCCAAATCAATAAAAGACCACTAGCGGTAAAAAATATTTTTTCAAACCATTTGCTATTGATAAACCTCATTTTCTACCTCCGTCCATATTGAATCTGACCCGTTTACGGAACAAAATCTATTTTTCCCACCTTACCATAATAACCCAATTGGGAGTCATTAAAAAAACACTTCATATAAGGTGTTGTTACGACACGTTATGGTCCGGATATGACATAAAAAAGACCGTCAATAGACGATTTCTTGTTGTTCAACTAACGCTATCGATAGCGGAAATACAGATTACTTAGTTCTTTTTGCAAAGATTTTTTTAACAAATTCCTCTTTGAAATCTGTATATTCATTTATTCCTGTTGAAGAATCTTTTAAGTACTCTAGTTTTATTTCTAAATATTGCTTCCTTGCATCTTCATTTGAATTTAGATGGTCTCTAAAAAAGATAAGATTGTTCCAGAGTTCTTTCTGAAATTCGACTAAGTGGATAAAATGCGTCTTTTCTTTGTAAGTGTCATCGGTAAACTTTGCTAGCACAATTTCTCCTGGCCTCTCGACTTTCAATCTTAAGAATCCTGCTTCACTAAAGCTCTTGAATAACGGCTTTTCTACCTCTTGAAGATCGTCAACCCCAACTATAATATCTATTAATGGTTTTGCAGACATACCTTTGATCGCCGTACTCCCAATATGCTCAATGCGATATTCCTCAAGATTTGTGTACTTCAATAATTCATTTTTGACTTAAATAAATTCATCTTTCCATTCGGGTGTATAGCTTTCTAACCTGACTTCATCACTTTTAAGTCCTAATTGCAAAGTATATTCCCCCTTAATGTTTCCTGTAACTGGTATAATCCTTGAATTACAGTATTTATCTCATCATACCATATTCACCCAATTGGGAGTCATAAAAAAACACCTCATATAAGGTGTTTTTACGACACGTTATCGTCCGGGTGCGACATAAAAAAGACCGGAAATAGAAAATCTCTTCTTGTTCAAATAACGCACCCGATGAATGGATAATAACTTACTTTATAGTGTTTCTAAAATCTCCTTGGCAATTTCATCAAGTTCTTCATAGAGTTCATTCTGTGTAGGCGTTTCGGACACCCTTGTTAAATATTCTTTAAACTGAACTTTTGACTCTACTGGCAATTCAATTACTAAAAAGTGCATAATAAACCACTTCCAGTTATCATCATTGGAAGAAAACACATCTTGCACATGTGGGACAATTTCCTCTGGAAAAGTTAAAAGTATTTTCAATACACTTGGTGCCACTGGCCAATTTATATCTTGAATCCATTCGAGTAAACCAGGCAATAATGGCAATATTTTATCTCTATCCATTTTTTTAATCATTTCCACGCGATCTGTATCGTACTTATGTCTGGGCAAAAGATCTATAAAACTTTCGATATATATCACTCCCTTTGATTTTTATACATGGCTCTAACTTTGGCATGAAAATTTGGAGCCCTAATCTAGCCAATAATTCAGGTAAGTGCAAATCATTGTTTAGGAATTTTGCACGATAGGTGAATATCAGCATTCATTAAAACATACCATAATCACCCAATTGGGAGTCATAAAAAAACACCTCATATAAGGTGTTTTTACGACACGTTATAGTCCGAATATGTAACAAAAAAGCCAACCAAAAGTTGACCTGTCTTGTTAAACTCAGGCACCCGTTAGTTTAATAAGATTATTCTTTAATAATCTTAATTTTGCTTGTAATCTATACTTCGACTATAATCGAAATATAAAATGCAGAAAGGTCGATAAAAATGAGTATTAATCCTAATGTAGCTGTAGTTGCATCCCTCCTTGGAGAAACCTCGCGGTCTACAATGCTTACAAGTTTAATGGATGGTCGTTTTCATACTGCTAGTGAACTAGCATTCATGTCTGAAATAACACCTCAAACTGCTAGCTTTCACCTATCTAAATTAGTAGAAGGCAACCTTATTAATGTTGAAAAACACGGACGGCACCGCTATTATCAGTTAGCCAATAAAGAAGTTGCACACCTTATAGAAACATTTCTCTCAATTTCTCCACCTCCTGAAGTACGTTCTTTAAAACAGTCTAATCAAGTAAAATTACTACAGGAAGCTAGAACTTGTTATGACCATTTAGCTGGAAAATTAGGAGTCACTTTAACCGACTCTATGTTGAACTCCAATTACTTAGAAAAAGAAGACAGAGTATTTATTGTTACACCTAAAGGAGAACAATTCTTTACTGATTTCGGCATAGATTTAACTGAATTAAAGAAAAAACGACGCTCATTTTCTCACGTTTGTTTAGACTGGAGTGAACGTCACTATCATCTCGGCGGTGCTTTAGGAAATGGACTGCTGACACACTTTTTTGAAATGAATTGGATCGTGCATATTCCATCTATTCGTGCTGTAAAAGTTACTGATAGTGGAAAAGAAGGATTTAAACAATTTTTCAATATTAATATTTAGTTAATGGGTTATATCCCTCTCCTTAGTGGACAGATTAAGTTCGTTTTCTTTTTCTGTCCACTAGTAGGAAGAGGATCTATTCGAGCTTAGACAGATTATTTATTAATTAAACTTTCTTCAATACTTTTCTTTGCTGGAAATTCCGATTCACTAGATAGATACCCATTATTATTAACAAGCCACCAACTATAAGTGACGGATATAAAGGCTCTCCTAAAAGTAGCCAACCAGACAAGACACCAAAGAATGGAGCTAAAAATAAGAAGGCGCTCGTCTTCCCTGAATCTCCTTTTTGTAAGAGATAAAACCACACAGCAAATTGAACAATAGAAGACATTATACTTAGCCATAATAAAATGGACAAGGATTCACCATTCAAAATGAAAAAAGGACTTTCAAGTGTGAAACTTCCAATTAATAGTAGTAATCCACCAAATAGCATCTGATAAGCGGATAGGACCCATGTATCGAAAATTGCCCCCCACTTTTTAGCTAATAATGTGGCCAGTGCCCAAAACACGGCGGAAAAAATGCCGAAAAGAATACCAATCTTAAATTCAATTTGTGCCCCCATTGTTATAATTACCCCTACCAACCCTAAAAGAACACCGATCCATTGATAACTTGTATAACGTATTTTCAAAAAAATGGTACCGAATACAACTACAAGTAATGGATTCATGAATGTTAGAATCGAGGATTCACTAGCTGTAATCGTTCGCAAACTCAAGAAAATACAGCCCATAACACCGGCTGTTTGGAAAGCTCCAATGATCAGCATTCTTATCCAATTCTCTTTAGATGTTGGATGTGGCCTCTTTAAAACGATAACGATGACTACCATTATGATTCCCGCAAGTATGAAGCGTAATGCTGCTAGCAGCAATGGGGATGCGTATGGTAAACCCATTTTAACGACAGCAAAAGATGAACCCATTAAAAATGTTGTTAAAAGTATCAACGATGTAAATTTGAAAGTATTCATTTCTTCTCTCCCTACATACTATAATGACCTATCTATGGTTATTATAAATGTAGATTACTTCAGCAAGTATCGAAGTATGGAATGCATTTCTCGAAAAAAAACTATCACAACCTCAAAGGTTATGGCAGTTCATTCTATTATTTCTCTTCCGAATACCTCGTATTATCAAATCCACGTTTAGCTTCTCTTCTTAAACTATACTGCGTCTTTAGTTGAATAACAGTATTTATTCCATAGTAGCATAATCACCCAATTGTGAGTAATTAATAAACACCTCATATAAGGTGTTGTTACGACATGTTATGTTCCGAATGCGACATAAACAAGACCGTCTGTCACGATCTATTGTTGTTCAACAAACGCACCCGATTGCTTTAATAAAAAGTTTTAGTAAAGATTTAAAATCAAAGTGGGAAGGTATTCTTTTTAAATTTACATTTCTTTTTTGCTTCTTTTTACTAAAGCAACTGTAAAAGTAACTACACCTATTAATAAACATACTGTTGAAGTGATAATAGCAGCTAGCAATAAATACATTTCCATCAACAAAGTGTCCCGATTGCGGAACAAAATCTATTTATTCAATAATACCATAATAACCCAATTAGGTGTAATAAAATAAACACCTCGTATTAGGTGTTGCTACGACACGTCATGGTCCGAATATGACATAAAAAAGAGCGTCAATAGACGATCTCTTGTTCAACAATCGCGCCCGATTGTTTTACGAGGAAATTCTTTTTTTATTTCTTATTACTCTGATAATAAACATGATAATTACGGTCGTTACAAGTAGAAATCCATTAACGAAAGTAAACGCAGCACACATTGCTGCAAGATAACCACCGCCTTCTCCTCCTCCGAAACGAAGAAATAATTCTCCACCTTTAATACCAAGAACATCGAAAACCATCATCATAATAATTCCTAAAATAATAACTAAACTAAGATTTCCTCTTTTCAACAATAAGAAGGATCCAATATTTAAAGAGATTAGTAATAAGAGAAATAGTAATACTATTAAACCAATAATTTTCTTCTCCTCCTTCTTAAATTTAGTATTAAAGCCTGAACTTGAATACAACAATTAATCTTTTATCTAGCCCGATTGCGGAACAAAATCTATTTATTCCATAGTACCATAATAAACCAATTTCGAGTAATTAAAAAAAACACCTAATATAAGGTGTTCATACGACACGTTATCGTCCGAACGGGTCTTAGACGTTCTGCTCTGAATGCGTCTTAGCCCATAGCCGCAATAGTCCGATTAGCGATTTCGATTTCAACTTCCGAACGGATTCCATAATCAATTCCGCCGATCAACTTAATTTCGGGAACATCTTCAATCTTCATGCGATCAGCCATAACTAATACTGCGTACGATTCTACCAATTTCTTTTGTATGATATTCATCTACAACACTCCTAATTCTATTAGTAAATCAACCACAATTAATTCCGTTTTTGCTTTATCCGCTTCATCTGCACCAGGCGTGATGGACTCTAAAAAATCACGTTCAGCATTTTCTTGTTGCATAATCGTTTTTTCTTCTTCTGTAAATTCCGATTCGGTCACTTCATTAGACTTACAGTTTACAAGAGCTCTCATTACCTCACCCCATAAAGAAGTATTTTTAAACCGGGTTTAAAAAGGCTACTATCCTCAAACTTTATTTTTATAGATGTGATTGGAGTGGATTTATTATACTTACCGACCACTAAACTAGTATTAGACGAATCATGCGAACCGATAACTGAAATGATTTTTTGGTTATTACTGGCATACTGAAAAACTTCTAACAAAGAACTAATGACCTTTCCTGCGCCCGCGTTATATGGGACGCCTAGTACTATTCTTTTATCCGCTATGCCCATACTTTGATCCGGTACTTTTAGTGTGTAAGATAACGTGTTGTCGTTATTTAATAATGCAATTAATGTCGTTCCCGAAATCTCCGAACGCTCTGCATTATAAACAAGTACTTTTTAATCCTTGTATCCCTGTGGAATATTAGAGAAAATCACCTCGGCGATTCCCGATCCGCTATACTCCTGTATTAATTCCATACTGCCACCGGGCAATGCACTTACACGACCATTTTCGTCAACGGTTAAATTATCCCCTACAACGACATGACCTAATTTAGTTAACGACGCTTTTTCCGCCTAATGCGTCTTAAGGAAAATCCGAATCTCCCGGATTGATACCACTAAATCCGCTTCATCAAATCCTTTATAAAGAAGCTAGCTTATAGACTTTGCACAATCTGTGAATACATATATACCTCATGCTGCTCGAAAAAACCTAATCTATCAAAAGCCGAATGGTCAAAAGAAATGTTTCATGCACTAGCATCTTTTTTGATTTTGAACATTTTATAAAGGGAACTGCTAAATTTAGGAGAAGTATTGCTTACCCGAGTACAAGTATTGATTCAAATTTTTCATCGATTCGATTTTGAAGTGTCTTTTCAAATCAATAGAGGAAGATATGCCTTTGGACAACCAATTCTAGGTGCCCCGAAAAACTTGAGGGCTTCATTCAGGCGCTTAATTTATAATTCACATCCACAACTACAAAAATAGTAGCGAACTGATGCTAAGTTGATCGTATTATTGATAAAAAAGAAGAAATTTCCCTTGAGCTTGAAAAGACTATGGATCTATAAGAGTAATTTCGAGAAGAGTGATAAATGTTGAGCAAGTTTATATATAGTGAGGCATTGTGAAGGGTCAGGACAAGCCCCTGGAGCACCTTTGACTGTACAGGGCACGCAACAAGCTGAGCAGTTAGCTGAAGTTCTTCTCAACTCTAAAGGTCCATCAAATCATTTCTAGTCCTTTCGAGCGCGCAATTCAATCGATCTTCCCTTTTGCACAAAAGGCTGTAATTCCAATTGCAACTGATGAACGTTTGAAAGAACGAGTGTTAAGCAACGAAAATCATGAGGATTGGTTAGACATATTGAAAGCAAGTTACGAGGATATGGAACACCGGTTCGATGGTGGTGAATCCAGCTCGGAAGCATCGAACCGAATTATTGAGCTGTTTGAAGAGATTAAAAGGTGTGAAGTGAAAACATCTATCAAAGTGACTCATGGTAATTTATTTTCCCTAGCGATAAAGTATTATGACCAGGCTTTTGGATTTTCCGATTGGAAGAAACTAAGTAATCCTGACATTTATCTACTCTAGCTTGGTGGTGATCAAGTAATTATTAGATGCTAATGGGAAGATCGTGAATAAATGTAATTAAAGAAATTAAAGATGCTAAAAATATATAATCCTTCAAATTGTTATTTCACTTAGTTTAAGTTATTTCAATTAGGCATGTTTTTATCTAAAGAATAACACCTGTTGAGCAAACAAAAAAATAACCACCGCGACTACTCGTCTTAGTAGTTGGGATGGTTACTTATAACACTCTTATCCTAGTTGTCAACCACGCTTCATACGATTATCACACTTCAAAAAGTTATTAGACCAATCCAATCTGCAGAGTTGGATACCAGAAATTCCTCTACAGTCTTGCCAATAATTTTCCGAGCTCTTCGCCCATTTTTGTCCAGGAATATTGAGCTCCCTCGATAGCACCTTGGCGTGCTTTTGTTTCTTCACTAAATCCTGTTTGTTCGAAATGCAGATTAGTTCCTCCATCTACACTCTCTTTTAACGTCCAAGTGACAGTAGTCGCTTCTCCAGCACTGACCCACGTGTAAGAAAGCGTATGGGGCTCATCTACTACTAATACTTCACTATCTACAATCCCATTCCACCATTCGTTTGGTTCTGAACGAAACTTAAATTTGTGTCCTACAATTGGTTTAAAGTCATTATCCCATATCCAATGTGCAAGCTTTTCGGAATTTGTTAGCGCATTCCAAACTTTCTCGATCGAACTTTTATATTGAAAATCTAAAGATACATCAGGCTTCATAAATCTTCCTCCAATAACTTGTTTAGTTTTACAAATCGGTCTTTCCAGAATCCTTCGTAGAAAGAGAGCCAATCTTGAATTTCTTTCAATGGTTCAGCGTTCAGACGGTACCTCGTTTCCCTGCCAACTTTTCGTGCGCATACTAGATCCGCTTCTTTTAGAATTGCCAAATGTTTTGAAACTGCTGTGCGTCCCATTTGAAAATGCGTCGTAATCTCATGGAGAGGCAATTCTTCCACATCTGCAAGTAGGCGAATCAATTTTCGTCTAGTTGGATCAGCAACTGCACCATAAACGTCCCCTGTTGGATTTTTCCCTCTCAAAATCACCCTCCTCCTTTTCTAATTATCCCTTTTACTACAATAGTTATACTTCATGGAAAACAAAACGACACCAATTAGTGTCCTAATAATTATAGGACACTAATTGGTGTCTCGTCAAATCTATTTGACTTTCTATTACGATAGTTAACTTTTCCTTTGAGCAGTTTTTTTATCTTATCTTAATCGATATCTTCCTCAACAAGTCTTTTAAGAGCAGACAGCTTATCCTCCCAGTATGGTTCGAATAATGCTAGAAAATCCTGTATTTCAACAAGGGGGTTCGCTTCAAGTATATAGCGGGTTTCCCGTCCCACTTTTCGACTTTTTACAATTCCAGCATTCGAAAGAATATGAAGGTGCTTATTTACTGCAGTACGACTAATAGGAAAATGATTGGCTATTTCTACAATCGACATTTCCTTCCCAGCAAGTAATTTCAATAGGGTTCGTCTGGTAGAATCGGAAATCGCTTGGAACACATCGTGCTTCCTTTGCTCAGACATATTAAACTTCTATATATGCAGGTAATTTCACTTTTACAATCTTTTCCCAACCGCCATTCATGGTATCTCGTACAGGTGCCTGTTCTGCATTCCATCCCGAATGGATAAGAGTAAATTCTGTTTGTTGTCCTTCTAATTCTTTCAATTCAAACGTTAGATGCCATCCTTTATCCCAGTCAAACCCTAAACGATGTGGTGGTTCAAGCTCCGTAACAGTACAAGGTGAATCACCATAAGGTCCTGCATGAAGAACAAAATCCTTTCCTAACGCGGGCTCAAATGTATTGGGCATCCACCATGCAGCCAGCCCTTCCGATGTAGAAACGGCTTTCCATACTTTTTCAATTTGCGCGTTAAGAATAATGGTTTTACGGATTTCTGGTAGTTTATCTTTTGTATTCATCTCTTCATTCCTCCTGAAAATAAGTAACACCTTTAAGTGTTACTTTGGATATTAACACGGGTCAGTTCAAATCACAATTTTTTTATTGTTAATCATCGTTTGTTATACATATATTAGAACAGTTCTGTTATACTGATAGTAGATCAGTTAGGAGGTGACCAGGTGTTCATCCAAATCGAACCAACATCCGATATTCCGATTTATACTCAATTAGCCAATCAGATCATTGAATTGATAGCACGAGGTCAATTAAAAGGAGGCGATACTTTGCCTTCAGTGAGAGCTCTAGCTTCAGATCTCAGTGTGAATATGCACACTGTCAACAAGTCATATCACGAACTTGAACATAAAGGGATCATTCGTATTGTGCCTAAATCCGGAGCTATCATTAATCCAATAGTTCAAGAAGGAATCACGAATGAAAACAGTCGCAGGATCATCGAGCAACTTAAGCCTATTATCGCTGAAGCTATTGTGCTCGGGATGAGTCCTGAGGTGATCCAAGAGCAGACTACATCTATTCTTATAACTTTGAAGGGGGAATAACCACATGTCCTTAGCGATTTTTCTAGTCACACTTGCTTTCTTGATTGTCCTACAATCCGCTATTCCATTTTTGTTAAAACGTACGATTGTCTTTGGAGTTACAATTCCCGAAGAGTATGCTATGGATTCATCACTTGCTTCGTTTAGACGCAAATATTCTACTATCATTTTTTTATCAGGTGCCATCTCACTGGCAGCTTTACTGCTTTGGTCAACCAACACATCCGCATCTGAGAACCAACTCGTTTTAACCGGATTAGCGATTCAATCTGGTCTTCTTTTATTAAGCATGGCTTTGTATCTCTATTTCCACGCAAAAACTACGAAATTAAAACAAATCAATAACTGGGGTTATGGTTTAAAACAAATTCGTATTGCCGATTTGCAAAGTCACGCAAAAGATTCCATGCTGCCAAATTTTATGTACGTACTACCTATGTTTGTAACGGTTGGGCTTATCGTTTACACAGCTAGCCAATATAGTCTGTTGCCTGATCAGATTCCAACTCATTGGGGCCCTAATGGTCAACCCGATGCGTTCAGTCAAAAAACACCTTTCTCTTCTATTGCCTTATTGCTTATGCTTTTGGTTCTACAAGTGATGATGCTTGGCATCAACGTGGCAACGAAAATGTCTGGAGTTAAATTGAATTCCAGCAGAAAAAAATCTTCTCAACTACAACAACTGGCATTCCGTAAATATTCAAGTTGGTTTTTATTGTTAACAACGATACTATTGACAATACTTTTCGGGTTCCTGCAACTAACAACAATACATGGTACATTACAAAACGACACGGTAATGATGGCTTTACCTCTTGCTTTTCTAGTTCTTATGTTGGTTGCCTCAGCTATCTATGCATTTAGAGTTGGCCAAGGTGGTTCACGTATTGCAGTATCTATTGCGGAAGAAGACACTACTAGTGTTTCAGAAGATGATATGGATGACTATTGGAAACTTGGTGTCTTTTATGTCAATAAACAAGACCCTTCTATCTTCGTGGAAAAACGGTTCGGAGTAGGTTGGAGCATTAACTTTGGTAATCCAATTGGATATTTCGTCCTCATCGGACCTATAGTACTAATCTTGCTCATTACTTTCTTTGCCTAACCTCTAGCTAGAGCATCCTTGTCTACCTTAACAATAGACAAGGATATTTTTCTGTTTCCATTTGGACATATCTCGCTGTTTTAAGTAAAATTTCGCTTTGATACAGATTTGTATATTACAACAAGGGTATTGGATTCTTTAGTAGAAGTAATACTTTAATGTAAACTAGAAGCGACTTTATATGAACAACTATCAGTTTTTCCTATAAGGAAGGAGTCATATTTGGTAGGACACTAGAGGTTGGGATGCCATTGGACAACCATATTCTTTTTTCTTAGTCGGGGAACAAAAGAGGCGGACTTCTCTTCAAAATATGCAGCTCTAGATACTGTTTTTTTCATCAATCATCATTCGGGTCTTATGACAATATTACTATTCAACCGTTCTACCTAGGTGATTATAAAGATGAAAAAGAAGTGGTTACATTGAGCTTGAAAAGACGATGGACCTATGAGAGTAAATAAGATTGGTGGGTTTAATGTTGAAAAAGTTATATTTGACGAGACATTGTGAAGCGGTAGGACAAGCTCACGATGCACAATTGACTAAACAAGGGATGCAACAAGCTGAAGTGTTAGCAGATTTCTTCTCGACTATTCAAGTTGATCGAATTATTTCTAGTCCCTACAAGCGTGCAATTCAATCCATATCCCCTTTTAAAATGAAAACTGGAGTCCCACTTGAAACAGATGAACGATTGACTGAACGCGTGTTAAGTAACGAAAATCTAGAGGATTGGTTCGAGAAATTGGAAGCTAGCTTCGAGGATATGGAATTACGATACGCAGGTGGCGAATCTAGCTTAGAGGCGATGAAACGAATTATTGAAGTACTTGAAGAGATAATTCAGAGTGATGTGGAGACTTCAATCGTTGCGACACATGGCAATCTTTTATCACTTGCGTTGATGCATTATGGCGGAGATTTTGGATTTGAGAATTGGAAGAATCTCAGTAATCCTGACATTTTTCTACTCGAAATTGATGGTGATCAAATAGTTATTGAACGGGTTTGGGCATCCGAGGATATCAAGGAAATTCTCTAAGCTTAAGACAAATACAAATTGCTATCATAGAGGGATCGACATTAGCGAAGTCATTCTGAACACCTTATTTCAACTTTCATGTAACGTTTCCATATGATTGTCCGTCTATACTCGGAAGGAGGTATTGCATGAAAAAGTCACTAATTCTTATTATGGTGTGCGTAGCTCTAATTGTTGCAGGATGTTCTTCAAAGGAAAAAGAAAAGCAATCACCAGAAAGCGCTAATTTGGTTGCTTCTGAAAAGACGTTGCCGAGTGGATTTGAAAGTATCGCTGAAGCGCACGATCCCAAAAACCATTTTGCTGTTCTTGTCACTAATCAGGAGGATTATGAAGCAATGTGGCAGCAGTTTCAACTCGACGGAGAAATTCCTGAAGTTGATTTAATGGAAAATGATCTATTTTTTATAGGGATGTTCGAATCCAGCAGCTGTCCATATGAAATTGACTCCATGGATGCAGAACCTGTAACAAAAGAGTTATCAATAAATTTTTCTCCGTTGGCTGACGCGTGTACTGCTGACCTGAGTCCGAGAAGTTTTGTGATTGCAGTCCAAAAAGAGATCTCTAGTCAACTTGATACACTTTTGTTAGTCTCTCAAGGAAAACAAACAAAAGTACCGATTCAACCCCATGAGGAGATTCTGAAAAAACCTTAATTTCAATCATGAATTAGAAGAAGAGAACCCCAATCTTGACGGGTCCTCTTCTTCCTTTTATATTGATTTTATTCATCTTTTTCTGAGTACTTGCTCTCTAAATCCCAACTCATCACAGGTTGGTCCGCTTCCTTTGCACATAAATTGATATACTTTTTTATCTTTCGATGTAGTAATTTCTACAATATAATCGAAAGGGTGGTCAAAACTTCCTTGTTTCGGGTCTCCGATAACTTGAACAGTTTTCAAATCCACAGACGTCAAATTTAGTTGTTGATAATCAGGGGATCCCGCTAATAGTAATAGTAACGTATTTTGTTCATTTGACAGATACTTAGGTTCGCTAACATAGGCTTCATAACTAATGAAAACAACTTGCAAGACAAGCAACGTCGTAAATACTAATTTTATGACGCTAGACAAATTTCTCCATAATTTACACAGAATTAAAATCAAAATAGAGCTAATTAAGAAGAGGACTGTGTATTTAAACATGACATCATGAAATTGAATCCCATTTCTGAAAAGAATTAAACCATACAGTACAAGCAATGCAATACCGATAGTCGCCATATAATTCCTCATTTCAGTGAGTACTCCATAAACCCCTCCGATTAATGACTACATCAGATAAAAATATCCTGAAATCCAGAAAGAAATCCGTGTAATTTGACTATTCACATTCATTATACCTTGTAGTTGTCTAATGGATTCCTGTTTTTTCTTTAGAATTTACTACATGAATAGAAAGGTGATTGCATGAAGACTGAATCCGGCAATAATATCACATCACCCCACAGTGACACTACTCACTTTCGTAAAGAATCTCGTAACAAATTCTCCAAATAAGTGACATCCGTAATTTTCCCATTACATTCATGACTGTCTACACAAATCAGATTGCCAATCGTTCTGAAGTAATCTGGATTATTTTGCTTTTTCTCTTTTGTAATCGTAGTAAAAAAAGTGACAGCTCCCTGACCATGGCAAATCGAACACGTATTATTTGACGAATTAGGTGAAAACGAACATTCGATCCCTACTAGTTTGCCATCCAGCTCGTACAATATGTACTTGCGATTGGATCTACTATCATTCCAACTTAAATACGTAATCTGTTTTAAATCTATGGTCGTTAAATCCGGTAGTTTTAGCTTTTTAGTTTTCGGAAAAAGCTTTTTCAATTGTTGCTCGGTTATTGTAGGGAATGATAGGCGATATGGATCTAAATTCACGATCGCCTGGTCGTATTCTTCTACTGTTTTTAAATTGGAAAAATCCAAAATATCTCTTTGTTCTGGAGTCATGTTCGGGATGCAATTCATTATTTTTTCATTCGATAGATCATAAACTGAAGCTAGTACACCAGGAGGTATATGTTGCCTTACGCTATCTCTTATGAATGTCACTTGCTTACAAATATAGTTAAATTGTTCATTTTTAATAAATCTATCAGTCATTACCCATCGCTCCTCACTACTAGCTGCTACTTCAATAGATTTATTGTAATTGAAAACAAGTCCAACTACTAGGGAGAGAACTAGTTAGAGTCATTTTAGACATATAAACCCCTTTGCAAAACTATTTCGCATAGGGGTTCAGACTTATACAATTAATGAGAGTAGACAATCTTTTTGATGGTATCAACCGCAAGATGATTGTGATCCGCTAATTCTTCAATAGTTGCACCTTGCACAAAATTTTCACGAATTGAAGCGTTACGCCGATCTAATCTCTTTCTGTTGCCACTAGTTTCTCCCCACTTTTTGAATTTATCTTCTTGTTTTGGAATATATAGAGTTTCACCTTGCACATACTTTTGGATCTCTACAATCAATTCTTCAGGTAAAACATTGTGTGCGTTCACATACGTCAATTTCACTCGCTCCTTATTTTAAATTCGAATAAGGGAGCAAAGCCAATTGATCAGAAAAGCACTAGCGATATATTTAACTTAACCGCCCCATACAAAGTATCGCCTTTCTAACAACTGGCTTTGCATGAGTGCGGCTCGTATCAGACAATCGTCGTACATTGTCCAACTTTAAGCACCTCCTTCAAAAGTACATTCAATCCTGGTTCTTCCAAAACATATCTAGATTATTGTCCAATCCCGTTAACGATTAAAAAAATAATTTCATCAATTTCCTCGTCACTAATTGACTGTCTGTTTAACAAGACAAAGCGAGAAATGAAGAATCCTGAAATCACTGTACCTAATGTTTTTAAGATAAATTCTGCCGGTTTATTAACGAGTTCTCCTCGTTTTTGAAAATTCTCGATAACTTTAGTCAAACGCGATGATCCATTCTCTATAATATAAGGAAGCAGTTCATTCTTCAAATTTTCTTTATAGATTAATTCCTTAATAAAGATTTGAAAAACTTCTCTGTTTTCTAAAAAAAACTCACTTCGGTTTTTGAGTAAATTTTTCAAGAAGCCTTGAAAGGAAGTCTCCTGAGTCATAAGATCATCCATTAATTCATCCGCCATAACAGGTAGAAAATCTCTGAGAAATGGAACCAACAAGGATAATAACAAATTTTCCTTTGTTCCATAGTGTTTGAATATAGTCCCCTCTGCCACCTCTGCCATTTTGGCAATTTCCGCTGTGGAGGTATTGGAGTATCCTTTTTCCGCAAAGAGTATAATAGCCGATTCTATAATTCTTTCCTGTTTAACGGTTTTCTTACCAGACGGTTGCATCGTTCCAGCCAATGCGTTTAACAAGTTTTTATCTATCATATTAGGTCACCAGCTTTTATCATTCTAAATACATCTTCTGCTTACAGTTTACGATATCTTTTAAGTGCAAACAAATTCAGCACAATGAATACCGCTGCGAATGCTAACAAAATGTAGAGGTCTCCGCTAATGTCAGAAAAGTTGAATCCCTTATACATAACCCCTTTTAACGCATCCGCTGCATAATAGAACGGCATGAGTTTTGCTATGAATTGTAACCACCCTGCCATCCCATCAATAGAAAAGATTCCAGAAAAAAAGATTTGCGGCACTATGACGAGTGGAATGAATTGCACCATTTGAAATTCTGAGCTAGCAAAGGTGGAAAGTAACATCCCAAGTGACAATGCGACAAGCGCTACGACCACATTTATTAGAATCACATTCCAAACGGAACCTACGATCGTCAAATCTAATACATTGATTGAGTAAACAACGACTAAAATCGTTTGCAATAACGCTAACAGCCCATATCCAATGAGATACGCTGCAATAATTTCTCCTCTTTTAATGGGAGTGGCGAGTAATCGCTCTAGAGTACCTGTCGTTCTTTCATTTAGTAGCCCGATGCCGGAAATTAAGAAGACGAAAAAGAAGACAAAAAATCCGACTAATATAGGACTGAATGTGTCAAAAAACTCTGTGTCGCTACTTCCATATACATAGCTGGTTTCTACAGAGTCTTGTGAATTCGGTTTCTCCTTCAAGGCGTTTTTTCCACTCATCATTTGCAACTGGACTTCTTTGTTGAGGACTGACTTCACTTTCATCTCCAAGCTTTTTGAGACACCTGGATCATCATTCAGTAAGGTTAATCTTTGATCTTCATCATGTATTTGTAAAAATCCATCAAGATTATTTTTATGAATTGCGTTTTCTACATCGGAAACGTTATTATATTCTTTCACATTGATGTCTGCATCTTTTAACATGTCAATCGTTTGCTCGCTTGAATTTTCAATCCCTAATACTGGATCTACGGTTTCTCCATTAAAGACTAAGTTCATAAGTGTTAATACTAATAATGGAGCGATGAAAAGTAGTGCGAGTGTTCGTTTGTCTCGGACGATCTGCAATAGAATTCGTTTTATGAGTGCTATGATTCTCATTTCATTTCACCCCCTGCATGTAAGAATACACCGTCTAGCGTTTCCACCGAATACTGTTCTTTTAGTTGACTTGGTGTGCCATTCGCAATGATTGATCCCTCTCGCACCATTGAAATGTGATCGCATTTTTCGGCCTCATCCATTACGTGAGTCGTTACAATAATCGTTTTGTCTTCTTCATTTTTCAATCTAAGTAATTCGTTCCAAATGCTAACTCTTAGTTGTGGGTCGATACCTACCGTTGGTTCATCCAAAATGAGAACTTTTGGATTTTGAATTAAGGCAATTGCCAGGGACAAACGACGTTTCATGCCGCCTGAATAGTTGGATACTTTCTTATTAAGTTCGGATGTCAAGTTGACTAATTTAGAAGTATACTCAATACGCTCAGCTCGTTCCGCTTTGTTAAGTTTATAGAGTGAGGCAAAAAATTGAAGGTTTTCCTTACCTGTTAGTGCTGAGTACAAAGCATCTGATTGAGCCATATACCCGATCTGTTGAAGAATATCCAAGTTTGGCATTTTTTTATTTAACAGAAACACAGTCCCCTTTTCAGGAACGTCCATACCAACAATCATTTTGACGATCGTCGTTTTACCTGCACCAGAAGGCCCGATTAGCCCGTAAATTTGACCGGCTTCACTCGAAAAATCAATATCTTCCAGTACAACATGTTTGCCGTAACTTTTACTCACGCCTTGAATACTCACTGTGTGTTCCATTTAAAATCCTCCCATCATTATAAATTGAGTGGTTACTCACTTTCTTTCATTATATTGATAGATAGAGACTTTCACAACTAAAAGTGAGTGGATACTCAATATATTTTTCTTACTATCTAAATGTCCCTAAAAAAGAGTGTCTGCACAAGGAAACTGGATTCCTCGATGAGCAGACACTCTTTTTATTTCACCGTATGTTGAAGAAACTGTTGTACTTTTTCCTTGTATGCTTCAGGTGCTTTTGCGTAGGATTCTCCATGGTTCGCCTCGTCTACTAAGAAGAGCTCGGTGCTACTTGAGGTTTTCTCGTACAATTCAATCGCATTTTTAACTGGAACAAAAGTGTCTGCCTTCCCATGGATGTAGAGAATCGAGACATCTGTACGTTGCACTTCTTTCAATGCACTGGCTTCTCTAAATAAGTATCCGGCACGTGCCTTTGTGACGAGACTTGTGCTATCGAGTAAAGGAAAGGCGGGCAGATGGAACATACGCTTCATTTGATAGGCGAATAGTTGGTAGACCGATCCATATGGGCTATCTGCCACGATTGCTTTCACTTGTGTCGGTAACTCTGCTTCCCCACTCGCCATCAGGACAGTTGCTGCCCCCATTGATAACCCATGATAGATGACGTCTGTGTCCGTCCCTAATTTATCAACCAGTAAGTCCGTCCAGTCAATTAAATCCAAGCGATCCGGCCATCCAAATCCATAATAATTCCCTTCACTCTTTCCATGACCTCGCGCATCTGGCATGAAGATGTTATAACCTAATTCCTGATAATAAAAAATACCGAACAGCCCCATTTGCTTCGCGTTCCCTAAATAGCCATGCGTCAAAATGACAAGTTTATCCGTTGGTATAGTAGAAGGTAAAAAGTAGCCTGACAATTTTAATCCATCTCGTGATTCTAACGTTAGTTCTTCAAAGTTCTGTTCGTGAACCCAGTCAACCCAACCGCCATTTACATACAGATCCATTGTTTCATCAGCGACCTCTAAGTCTGCATTATTTTGCAAGAAATCTTTCGGTCCTCTCTTAATAGCTAGATCATAAAAAAATATCCCACCAATGACTTGGATACTGAAAAACATAATGACCACTAGTAGCAAAACTTTTTTCCAATTTCTCTTTATCCTCTTCATTCAATTACCCTCAGTCCTTCATTATCTTTCTGATTATAAGTATACAGGAATGAGAAAGAGAGTATGAGGACAAATCTATAGAATAAATGGATATTATTTCTTGTGATGATGAAGAAAGGAGGTTTGTGCTTGTGTAAGTAGTTATAATGTATTTTTAAACATTTAAAGAAGATTTATCCCGATGTAGATATTAGTATCTACAAAATTGAAGGTACAATTACGCAAAAATAACGACGAAAAAGGAACGCTGCCTTCGACAAGACGGTCGCTCCCGTGTTTTCAAGCATTCATTCTTTTTTAGTTTCCGCATAGGTTTTGTTCATCAGGTCACTGACTGTAACAAATTCATACCCTTGTTTTTTAAGTTCCGGTATAATCTTTTCAAGAGACTGAACTGTTTGAGATCGATTTCCTCCACCGTCATGGAACAAGATCACATCTCCTGGTTTTGTTCCAGTCAACACTTTTTCAACTATTTTTTGAACTCCTGGATTCTTCCAATCCTCAGTATCTTGATGCCAGGACCACATGATTACTTTAAAGTTCTGCTCAACAGCAATATTGATCAGGCGATCATTATAGTTTCCTTCAACCGGCCTGAAAAGTTTTGGATAGGTCCCTGTGATGCCGTAAATCACCTCGTTAGTATCAATCAATTCCTGTTTTAGGTGTTTACTTGTTTTAAAGCGGGAGTGTGAAAACGTATGATTCGCCACCTCGTGGCCATCATTGGATTCTCGAAGTATGATATCTGGATGCTTTTCTGCATGTTGACCAAGCGCGAAAAAAGTAGCTTTAGCTTGATGTTTTTCCAAAATATCTAAAATTTCTTCGGTATATTTAGGATGAGGTCCATCATCAAATGTAATTGCGACAATTTTATCTTCTGTTTTGATATCCCACAATACGTACCCCTTCTCTTCGTAATATGGTCGTCCTTTGTCCGTAGCGAAGACATTGAATGTGAAAAGAATGATTGTTAGAGCGCTAGCAATGATAGCCAAAATCCCAATACGTTTCATGGTATCCTCCCCTCGCATTTTCAAGCATTACCATATTATCTGCCAAGGGATTTGATTTATACTAGATGATTATTCCAACACTTTTTAAAAGATTATCCTCCTAATCACGTCTAAAACAAAAAAATATATAAAAATAATTATTCCTTATCATTTCCTGGGAAATTAAGATAGAAAATTCGTACTTCGATGAAATTAGTATTGAATACCAAAGTATTCTACACAATAATTATTGACTGGAAGTGATCATGATGAAGTATTTCTCGGTCTTTCTGATGGTTGTATCCATGCTGTTTCTCTTGATGGGCTGTACTGCTACCTCAACGGGCAATCCAACCGCAAAGGATATTTTAAAGGAGGATAAAGAAGCGGATATTATTAAAGTCGGGAGCCTAATCTATACGAAAAACAACAATCCAGTAACCGAGTCTGCATATGAACGGCCAAATTTGTATAAAATTGGGGATATAAAAAAGCAAACTACCCGTGAATTGTTCTTTCAAGATTTCTATGCGAGTCAATTACCAAAAGGCACGGAAGTATTTTCTACTGAGGAGTACAGCCATGGAAGAACTCCCTATGTACTAATTGTAGAAAGTTCAGATGAATACTTTGAATATCATGCTTTAATAGAAGGATAATCGTCATTCTCTGTTGCAATGTACGGTTCCAACTATTCAGGTTGTTGCGCTTACACCTGATAGTTATTCTTCAAATGATGGGTGTATCCACCATTCATCCGCAACAATCGGTAAGTTTTCTACCTTGAATTTCTTACGGTCTTCATTCAATCGTTTTACTGTAGCATCTGTGTATTTAGATTTAATGACGTATCGATTAGAAGAATTACCATATTTATCAACAAATGGATATTTCACATTAACTGAAATATGATCTATATTTAAACCGAGTTCTTTTATAGCATACACGGCATCCCGAACAGTTAGTTGAATACATTTTATTGTCATTTTTTCAGAGAGATTCTCTTTTCCTTTGTATTCGATTTCCAAGGAATAGGGTTCTTGACTATTCAGTCCTTCCACGTGAATAAAATCGCCAAACATGGTGTCTTTCAAAGCAGACTCCACTATTTTTTGTCGCATTTCAAGGTTTTTCTCACTAACAACTGACACTGTTTTTAATTGCTCTGCCATTTCCTCATGATTATTGGATTTCACATTTTTCAAACCTTCATAATTTCCACACGCTGTAAGTAGCAGTGAACACATACCTATGAAAAACAATAGTCTCATGCTGATTCCCCCTCCCTATTCTTACAGAATGCCTCAAGTGGCCCTGCTTCATACAGATATTTTTAATCAGATAAATGACGTCTGGGATGAACAACATTCTTAACATCCAGTAAGTCATGATTTTTTCTAGCAAGCATTTCTCCCACTCTTTCCTATTTTAATAAAAAAAGCATCTGATGCAGCACACCTCCATAATCGGTGTGATGCATCGGATACTAATTTAAGCGTTTTTAGACCAACGGGACGGGAGCGGGAGTTAAACATGTACATCAGTCGATAGATTTGATTAATCTTCACTTCTTACGTAAATGACTTTTCACGTAAGAAATGATTGGAGGTAGAATCGAAAGCATAATTACAGCCAGAATGATTGTTGAGAAATTATCTTTTACAAAAGAGATATTTCCAAATAGGTATCCTACGATTGTGAAAAGCCCAACCCAAAGAGCCGCGCCTAAAATATTGTAGGTGAGGAAATATCGATAATCCATTCGGCTAGAACCAGCAATGAAAGGAATAAATGTCCGAATGAATGGCATGAATCGAGCAATTACAATGGTTTTTCCACCGTGTTTGTTAAAGAACATTTCTGCCTTATCGATTTTTTCCTGATTGACCAAACGGCCGATCCAACGATTTTGCGTAATCGCGGTTCCTAATGTTTTCCCGATATGATAATTGACAGTATCACCAATAACTGCGGCCGCAAAAAAGACAAAGATTAGAAGGCCGAGATTAAATACGTTGTTTACTGCTGCGAGAGCACCCGCCGCGAACAGGAGTGAATCACCGGGTAGAAACGGAAAAATCACAATTCCTGTTTCCACGAAGACAATTAGAAAAAGAATTACATAGGACCAAGATCCAAAGTTTCGGATGATTTCATTTAAATGTTCGTCGATGTGTAAGATAAAACTGATAATATTCTGAATGAATAACATGTGGATTCTCACTTTCGCAATTTAAATAGTCTTACTTTTTTCTTAATACTTTTTCCCGTATTTCCAAGTAATCTTTATTATCATACTTTAATTTGGCTGACTTGTCGTGATAGAGCTCGTCGAGTTCCGAAGATTAAAAGAAATTCTTAATAAAAGTCCCATAGATAAAGTTCTTTGAATTTCATATTACTATAATCGTCTATGTATTCAACCACCATTCCAAAGTAATTATCATAGAACCACAAAAGAAACCAGTTTCGCTACCTTTAAAATGTAGTGAAACTGGTTTCTTTATTATATTATTATTTAGATTAGACTCTTATTGTTATTGAGTATCATTCATGACGGTTAAACTTAGTTCACATTAAATATGTTGCGGCACTACTAGGCAATCCCTAGTCGGAATGGGCTGAGTATTGTTTTCCACCTTCTGCCGAAAGTGCCCCTGTCGCGGGACAGAGATGTGCCGCGTCTCTGTGAGTATTAGTATATGCGGGAATTCTACGTCTTATTCATAAGCATAGTAACAATTTTTGAAGCGTATTATTGAAGTGTAAAATGTGAGGAGAGGAAGGTAAAGATTGATTCATACAACAAGTGCTTTATTAACGAAGGAAGATTTTGACAAAAGGAAGGATTTACCTGAGTGGTTGTTGTGTGAGTATGAAACGTTCAAGAATACAGTAACAGATAAGACATTTCCTTGCTATTTCGGCATCAATGGTCAGCTGAAAGGTGAATTACGATATTCCTATATTACACAGAAAGATTGGAGTAATCTCCCTCTAGCACTCTATGATTTTTTAGCTCTTTTTAAAGATCCGAAACACAAGCGACATGGATTGTTTGTTTTTGTTGAGCCTTTTGAAACTCATAGAGCACTTGAAGATTATCGAGATCAGTTCTGGAAAATCCTTCAGTACTTACACGAAGTCGATGAAATCAGATGGCCAGACGAAAGCCCACGGGACCCTGACCATTATTTGTGGGATTTCCGATTCCATGGAGAAGCCATTTTTGCATTTGGCAATACCCCTGCATATAAACAAAGAAAGACACGTGACCTAGGAAATGCAATGGTAATTGGATTTCAACCACGTAAAATCTTCAAGGGCTTAAAAGGGACTGAAAAAGGTGGAATCATGTCACGGGATAAAGTTCGGGAACGTGTTGAAGCTTGGGATCATTTGTCGAAACATCCCGATATTAGCCATTTTGGAGACCCAGAGCATAATGAGTGGAAACAGTTCTTCATCGGAGACGACAGTGAACCGATTCAAGGGAAATGCCCTTTCACGCATAAGGAAATGAGACGAAGGCCGTCCTGAGGGGCGGCTTTTCTGTCTCTATATAAGCGTATATTAGCAGGGTAGTTATATCGCAGTAACAACAAAACTGTTCAATGAAAGTTCTTTGTGTTGAGAATCATTCATTAACTCATAATAACTTGTTAAAAGTGGTTCCATTCGTGGAGCAGCTTGTACGAACTCTGTACGGATACTATTTGCATATCCCTTTTCCCACTTTGCGTCAGGCAAAAATGTTGCATCCACTGTCGTTTGCTTTTCAACTAGGAATCCTGCTTGATCAAGTAGTTGCCGGATTTGGGATTTGTTAAATAGATTTTGCACATTACTCTCATTCTCTACAAATTGTGAGTAGAGGGCAAGTATCGATACTGCAACGAAATGAGTTTGCTGTGGCAATTCTGTAAATTGAATGTCCCATTCTGCAAAACAAATTCGCTTTGTCATTCCGCGAAGTCTTTTGAGGAAGGTAAGAAGCTCATGGGGATCTTTAAAGTACCAGGAGCAGTGAGAAAATACTGCAACATCGAAAGGAACTGTAACTTCAAAATCATTAAAATCCGTGTCTAAGTGAAACGCAATCCGTTCTCCTAAAGAAGATTGCAAAATGTGGTCCGTTGCTTCGCCTAGCGTGAATGGTGCTCCGTAATCTCGGCTGGCGTTGTCGATGGCAATTACCTTCCCTTTGTCACCTATTGCATGAGCAATTGCCATAGTTGTATCGCCTTGCCCACATCCGATTTCTAAGATTCTTCCGCCTTTAGGTAAGTTGAATGCTTCCACAAGGCTCAAACGATGTTGCAACTGAATTTGTTGGATTTCATCGTTTTCGTATAATTTATGTTCGTTTAAAAAGTCGTTTGTTTGTTCATTTAATTGAAATGCTGTCATGTGTTTCCCCCCTGAAACTAAGTTTGTACAGCTTGTGATTTCGTAGAATTTACCATCTACAATCTAAAGAATATGATTATACCCGATTTCTAACTCAGTCATTTTATTTTACCTAGTGATTGACATAATGGATTTTGATTTCTATTCCGATTAAAGAACTTCTTGAGAGAATCGTTAAATTGTTGAAGAGCAAAATAGAAAATACGTTATAAGAAATGAAATGCTGGCGATTTAATAGATCACCAGCATCCCATTTTATCTACAAGCTTTATAATCAACTGAGTTTCATTCCTCTTCACCAAGTTCGAATATTTTCTTTGAAAGTGTCGGATCCTTCTGGCCAAGGACGAAGCCTCCAATTTTTCCGTCTTTCGTTGAAAAAATCGCTTTCCCTTCAATTTCATGCTGTGAAGGCTCTTCACCAGGTGCTGTGAATTCAACTGTCGCTTTAATATGATACTGATTACTCGCTGTATCGATATCACTTTGCTTCACTTCGGAATCTACAAGTCTAATTTGGTATTCTTTATCGAAAGTATAGAAATTTTGGTATTGAAATAACATACCTATACTCTCTGCTACCATTACACCGTCTTCTGTGAAATAGGGAAGGTACTTTTCTTTTATATAACTAGTTAGTTTCATCTCATTTTCTTTTTGTTTCACACTGTCCGGATCTTCTGTTCCACCCATAGCTGCATTTACTAACTGAACGTATTCTTTATCAGGTCCATTTAGCTCTTGTTGCAAAACCGCTTCTACAATTTGAATATTCATTTCTTCATTTGATACGTTTACTGTTTCAGTTGTAGCTGGAACTTCGCTTTCTTTCACTTCAATTACTTCGCCTTGTTGTGTGCATCCAGCAGTAATTACGCAAGCAAATACTGTCGCTGTAAATAACCTTATTCTTTTTTTAGTGAGTGGACCTTTCAACGTAAACCCTCTCTTCTAATAGTGTATAAAATGCGAATGAAATCTATTAGGTTTTGTTTCAGTTGTTCTGACCAAGTTCAAATATCTTATCTGAAAGTGTGGGATCCTTTTGACCAAGATAGAATCTTTCAATTTTCCCTTCCTTCGTTGAGAAGATTACTTGACCTTCTACTTCGTGTAGAGAGGGTTCTTCGCCAGGTGATGTTAACTCAACTATTGACTTAATGTGATATTGGTTACTTGCTGTGTCAATGTTGCTCTGCTTTATTTCTGATTCCACAAGTCTAATTTCGAACTCGGTATCGTAATAACTATGATAACTCTTTAAACCACTAGATTGGAATTCTTTCAAGCCTTCCTCAGTGAAATATTGTTGATATCTTTCTTTGACGTAACTATTTAATCGCACTACATTTTCTTTTTGCTCTACACTATTTGGGTCGTTATTTCCACCCATAGCAGCATCTGCTAATTGACCATATTTAATATCTGGACCATTGAGTTCTTCTTTCAGTACAGCTTCAATTGTTTTGATATTCATTTCAACTGAGGATTCTGCTGTTTGAACAGTTTCAGTTTTAGTCTCTTTCCCTTCACTTGCCTCCCCTTGTTGGCTGCAACCAGCAATAATCACACAAGCCATTGCTACTGCAGTAAAAATCCCTAATCTATGACCCTTCATCGCTATCCCTCTCTCTTCTCTAAGTTTGCTAAGCGTATGAATTGTAGTTCCTTTAGTAATGTATACGTACTATCTCAGTATTAGTTTCAATTTTCCCTCTTTTTTAACAAATTTAAAGCCATGTGCTGGATGAGCACATGGCTTTAAAATTACAATTCAACAACCCATGTCACAAAAATGATGACAATAGCTGCTGGAACAATATATCGTACAAGAGTCTTCCATATTTTATGGAGAGTAGGATTCATATTTAATTCATCTGCAGTGTCTTTTTGACTTAGCACATAACCTGCGAAGATTGAGACAGCTAGTGCTCCCAGTGGCATAGCAATTCGACTTGTGAGAAGATCAGCGAAATCGAATATAGAACTGCCAAAGAGTTTAATATCCCCCAGAACGCCAAATGATAATGCACTTGGAATTCCAACTAAGAAAATCAATCCACCGAATATCCAAGCTGCTCGTTTGCGGCGATCTTGTTTCTTACGGATTCCTGTTGAAACAACTATTTCAAGCATCGCAATCGCTGACGTCAACGTCGCAAACAACATTAAAATGAAGAATACGATTAAGAAAAATCCACCAAAAGGAATTTCATTGAAAATTGCTGGAAGAACGACAAAAATAAGTCCTGGGCCTTCAGTCGGTGATTGGCCAAGTGCAAACACTGCAGGGAAAATGACGATTCCCGCGAGTAGAGAAATGACGATATTCAAAATCGATACGTTGAAAGCGGATTGACCTAGACGCTCTTCTTTTTTCAAATACGAAGCATAGGTCATCATCGATGTTACACCTACACTCAGCGAGAAGAATGCTTGACCGAGTGCCATGAGAACCGTTTTACCCGTCAAATAGCTCCAGTCTGGTACGAACAAGAAGCGTATTCCTTCCATTGCGCCATCAAGTGTCAGTGAACGGACTGCAAGTAAGATGAAAAAGATGAAAAGTAATGGCATCATCCATCGACTTGCACGTTCAATTCCACCTCTAATTCCACTCTGTACAATCCAAACCGTAATCGCAAGGAACGCTGCTTGTGCAATTAGCACTTCCATTGGATCAGCAATAATATTGTTAAATAATCCTCCATAGTCAGCTCCAGAAAGACCACCAGTCAATGACCGAATGAGATACGATAAGATCCAGCCGCCAACAACGCTATAAAACGATAAAATGATGAACGATGCAATAAGGCCCATCCACCCGACCCAGTTCCAGTTCCGGCCTTTCGATAACTTCTCAAGCGACGTGACGACATCTGCCTGTCCACGTCTACCGATAACGAATTCCGCTAGTAAAATCGGTAATCCAATCAACAGTGTACTCACTATGAATAGCAGAACAAACACGCTACCGCCATTCATTCCCGCCATATAAGGGAATTTCCATATAGCACCCAGACCAATTGCGCTTCCCGCTGCTGCTAATATAAATCCAATTTTAGATGTCCATTGTTCCCGTTCTTTCATCTTTCAAACCCCGTTTCAAGCAAACCAAAAAGTTTACAATTCATTAAGTTGTTTCAGTTCGCCTGTCACGGCATCTATACATTCCTCAGAATCTAGCAATCCACATAATTTGTATGTTCCCGAGCGTTGATGGTAGACATACCTAGGTTCAAGTGTAATATACGGAACCATTTTTTCAAAGGCTTCTTCCTGAGAAACAGTATCGACACGTGGTTGTGTAAATCCTTCAAAAAGTTGAGCCATTTCGCTTGAATCCATGAAATTTAACACTTCGTATGTATCCTTGTTAAGAATGAGTAAAAGCTTCCTCCGAAGTGGACCCGCAATTTCGCCTAATTTTCGGCATACGACTTCAATAATTCCAGGTTGCTGCATAATCCGATAAATTTCCCATTCGCCTGATTCTTCTGGGAGCTCCGAAGACAAAAATGCAGTTGCAGATTGTATACAGCCCTGAAGTTCTTCCTCAGTTACTGCGTTAAAAGGTTGGTTAAGAGCAGTAAAGGCTTCTTCAGCGGTTAGTTCAGGCCCAAATGGCTGAATCGCTTGTTTTTTAAAATGGTGGTTTGAAGCTGATGTCCATTGTATAACAGTCTGTGGAAACCTCGCTGACTGTTCCTCAGGGAAATAAGGCAAAACAGTTCCATCTTGTGCGATGAACACCTCATCGATTGCATAGTAATCTGCAAAACGCGCTTCGTCCTCAATCGGCAATCGAATTGGAGTGAGTTGTTGCCGTACAAGTGGTTCAATCGCCTCGAGTGTTAGTGAAAAATGGTCATCTTCAAACGGATTGGATGCAAGGAGTGGTAAATTGCACATAAGAATTCTTCCTTGCTCGTCCCATTCCATTTCCAAAAAGCTATTGGTTTGAACAGGAATATCGTTATGCATAAGCGTGCCTTCGAATCCGTATTCAGAACGATTAGTCAGGACGAACCCATTGCCCATGCGTAGCCCATTTTGGTTTTCTACCCACTGAACGAATTGTGCTTCAGTTGAACCGATAGATTCAGCTTTTGAACAATTGCCGACTGTTATAACCGAACGTAGTTGTTCAAAACGTAGTGAATAAGAAATTGCGACAGCACCCTCCGGAAGCATGTCTTCATCTTCTGGTGAATCCACTGTAAGCGGAAGCAATTCTGCAGTTAGCAAGATGTCAAATCCGCCAAATGCAGAAACTTCTTGTGAAAGTGAGTGTGTATGAAGAACGAACAGCTGAAGTCCAAGTGTTTTTTTCAATGTCTCCAGCACAGTTTCAATTCGTTTATCCAAAGTGCTCGCCTCCTTTTAACTTACTCGAAAAAGACTTTGTCTGTATTGTATTTAGCTTTCATCGTGTTAATGATGTACGTTTCATAAATTTCGCGTTCCATCGCATCATCCACAACGATTACAGAAATTTTATTTACTTCATCGCGATGTGGTTTTAATGGCGAAACGTTATCTTCTAGGTGCTTTTTCACGCGTGGACGTAGCTTTCTTGCTTTCCCGACAAACAGCAATTCGTCTTGTTTGTTGTAGAACAAAATGATTCCGCCTTTGTCGCGTGGGATTTCATGCAAGTCCACAAACCCGCAAATCGGTTTGATCGGAACAATATTTGCAGATACTTTTTGGAGCCGTTGTTCAATTTTTACATCAATTTCAGGAATAGTTATAGAAATCATTAATGTCACGTCCTATCTAGTTTTGTTATAAATCCTACCACAGTTTTGCCCAGAATGCGATTTGTCAATCTATTGCGACGAAAAAACCGTCCCTTGTATCAGGACGGTTTTATGATGACTGTTATTTTTCGAATACTTCGTGTAGAACTTTATCCGGGATGGAATTGTTCAAATTTTTATGGATAACACTTTTTGGCTTTTTGTTGAGAGCAGATGCGAATGATTGAGATGACTCTGCTTCTCCAACGACATGAATCTCGTCCCAATTCCGTTCTTTCTTCATTTTTTCCACATCTGCTGCCATTGATTTATAAAAACGCTCTAAGTTTTCCTTCATCCGTTGGTCGAAATCATCGGACTGGCTACCACCTGTACCTCTATTTCCTGATGGATTCATATCATTTTGTTCACGCCATACATCTAATCCGGAGTCGAAATTGTAGACCAAATCATCTGCGACAAATCCCATCGCTGTATCAATAATACGGACGCTGCCTATACTCGGCATGATGATTCCTGAATTAGGATATGCTTTCAGCATGTAATGCAGTTCCTCAATTACTGGATGGTTTTCCCAGTGAAAACTTGTCTTGACCGCAATTTGTACATAATGGACGGACCATAAATCCGGGTCGTCCGCCGCAAAAATAACGACGCCTTTTTTTAAGTCGTTATGATTTTTTTCAATTTCTTCCGTTACACGGGCTTTTGCTTTTTTAAATGCTGTAAGTTCTTTGTCATTCGAAGCTTCCAAATATTCTTCCAACCGCTTTAAGCCAGATTTTAAATGGATTTTCCAAGCACCTTTTTGCTGATCTGGATCAGCTGGATTCGTATTCAAATACACACTTAGTACACACCGGTCCTCGCAATGGTAATCTTTCAGAGTCTGAAGTTCTTCACTTAATGTCATTAATGCTTCGACCTCCTCATGATCTGCTTCTCTATGTGTGATACCCTTCTATCCAAAAATTAAACGAAATCAAACTTATGAAAAAACCGGAAATTGAGTTGTCACTCCATATACATGAGATGCTATAGAGAACGTGCACCATCAGTTTGAAAGCTTGTTTTAAATCTGCCGACAGTGCTATACTTTTACAAACAAAAATTGCAGACAGGTGAGGATAGAATGAATTACGATGTTTTCCTTTTCGACTTAGACGATACACTTTTAGAGTTCGATACAAGTGAGCAAAATGCTTTTCGCAATGCATTTATTGAAGCTGGACTTGAAGAAGGGCTCGATGCATACCGAAAAGAATATAGAGCCATCAGTAAAGTACTTTGGAGGCAATTGGAGGAAGGCTCAACGACTATGGAAGAACTGAATGTTAGTCGTTTTAGTCAGTTATTTGATAAATTTGATATTGAGCTTGATCCTGTAGGCTTTTCAGAAACTTATTTATCGCTGCTCGGTAAAGAAGCTCATCTAATAGATGGTGTCATCGACATGTTGGACAGCTTAGGGAATGTACGTCTTGCGATTGTGACGAATGGCTTCATCAAAGCTCAAATTGCACGAGTTGCTTGTTCTACGTTGAATAATCGCTTTGAAACGATCGTATCCTCTGATGAAGCAGGGTTCCAAAAGCCGCGTCCTGAGATTTTCCAAGAGGCTTTGGATCGTCTTGGCGTAACGGATAAATCCCGTGTTTTGATGACGGGGGATTCCCTTACTTCAGATATTCGGGGTGGTAATAACTTTGGAGTCGATACATGTTGGTATAACCCAAATGGTTTGGAAAATACAACTGATAGCAAGCCGACTTATGAAATTAGTAATTGGAAAGAATTTAGAGTTAAAGAAAAAGCTGCATTTTGAACTCAAACAGCTGCTGGATGTCAGGTTATCTGATGTCTGGTGGTTTTTTGTTTTTAGGATTTTTGGGTAATGATCTCTTTTCAAAGTGTATGGAGTTAAGGTGTACTCTGAATCATGACTTGTCCTTTAAAATAGCGAAGCGCTACCAATTAATCACTTACATCTTGTTGAATTGTGTCCCATTATCGAGAAACTTTACTAAGGGATGAAGAAATAAACGGAGGAGATCGAGAAATTCGCTTGAATGATCGAGAAACCTTTTGCGATGTCAGACAGTCATCAAGATTTGTCGGAGAACGCAGAACCCTGTTTCTACTGAGTAACCGTTCGAAAAAAGCGAAGCGCTACCAATTAATCCCTTGAACTTTTCTGGATCGTCCCATTTGTCGATTAATTACCTCTTAGTGCCGATTCTACTCTAAATAATTCCCATACTTACCATTAAACTGCAAGAGCTGCCGTCAAAGTTCCGATGATGACTTTTGTTAGGTGGCATTCCTAGTTTTATACGCTCCTACTACGATTTATGATCACTTTCTAACCTTTATGAGCACTTTCTAACCTTTATGAGCACTTTCTGCGTTTTATGATCACTTTCTAACCCTTATGAGCACTTTCTGCGTTTTATGATCACTTTCTAACCCTTATGAGCACTTTCTGCGTTTTATGATCACATCCCAAGTTTTATGAGCACGATCAATAATTTACGAGCAAAACACATCAAAAACCCTTCACAGACAAATAGACCCCATACTCAACTAGAAGTATGGGGTCTACCTATATATTTATGCGTTCGCTTTCATTGCTGCATATTCCGTGATTCCGTTGTAATAACGGTTTAGCGAGGATGGTGATACCTCGAATTCATCGGCAATTGCTTTTACAGTGAGCTCAAGCGTTTCAAACAATGCGTGTTCTTGTCCGTAACGGATAGCACCTGCTGCTATCGCTACATCTTTTCGCGCATTTGGTTGCTCCTCGACTAAGTAATCCTCAATCAATTCCATGAGCTCATCTGATTTACGATCATTGAGTTCTAGGAATGATGCAATCCTAGCGAGCACTCCCTGTTCAAAATCTGTGAACTCTTCCCCTTTATAACCATTCTCTGCTAGTTTTTCCCAAAGAGTAACCGAGTGATTCTTCATATACGTTTCCGTATCTTGATCTACATTTGCAAACTCAGTCACAAATTCTTCAAACACAGAACTTTGGTCTACTGGGAAAAAGATCAGCGTCGATACTGCGAGCAACCCATCTGCTCCATCTGGAAGTGTGAAGCACCAGAGATGAACATCTTCAGGAACCGGCTTCTCAGATTCTCTGCGTAACAAGACAGTCTGGTTATTTAACCGGTCATACACCGTCAAATAAGACTCCTCCGTTTTAACTACTTGTCCAAGCAACGTTCGTGGTACCGACCAACCATCTAGGACCTTGATAACCGATGGACGGACTGTCTTTTTCAATTGCTTTTGCACAAAGCCTTCCCAGATATCCGTTCGATTATGGAAAAAGAACTCATCTAGCGCAATTGCCTCGATCATTTCTTCCGAATATGCTGCGGAAAGAGGGAGCTTCCATTGGATTGCAAACTCGCGATAATCACCGAAATCTTTTTGCTTTGGGTATTCATCATAAAAAGATTGCAGAATTCGTTCCAATTCTTCTGCTTGTACAATTTCAACTGTTAGTTCTTCTTTGCCTGCACAACATTTCTTGTATTTCTTACCGCTTCCGCAAAGGCACGGATCATTTCTTCCAATCATCTTCAACACCTGCTTCTTTTTAAGCTGTTGTCCAGTTTACCACTTTTCTAAGAGAGATGGAAGTTAGCCTACACGCGTTTGTTCCTTTCAGGCGCATTGACAACTTTATTGCGACCAGTTTCCTTTGCATGATACAAACATTCGTCTGCTAGTTCAAGTAATCGTAAGAAATGTTCTGCGTGTTCTGGTATGTTTGCAACACCTGCTGAAAATGTTATTGGTTCACCTACTGGACTGATTTCGGAAGCAACGTCAATTCTTAACTCATCTGTAAATTCAGTTGCTTGTTCGTATTCTATATTAGGGTACAAGATAACGAACTCTTCCCCTCCAAATCGATAGCAAGTTCCTATGTCTTTCACGTGATGTTTTAATTTATCTGAGAGATATTTTAGAACTTCATCTCCCCTATTATGGCCATAAGTATCGTTGACTCTTTTAAAACGATCGATGTCTAAAATTACTAATGTAAAGTGTACTTTTTGTTCGACAAGTATTCTCGCCTGCTCGTTAAGGGCTCTTCGATTCAATAAACCTGTAAGTGGGTCTGTAGATGATTCCAAAATAAAATGATCGACTTTTTTCTGAAATCTGTCGAAGCTATCTGTTAAAGCCAGATCCAGCTGAATCGCCTCGTGATACCAAGCACCGCTCTCGAGTGGTGCATGACCATCTCTTTCTAATTGGTCCGTCGCATAACTTGCTAATTTCTCAAGTGGTTTAGCAATTTGTGAAGCGAAATATAAAATGATCAGAGCGGATAGAGCAATAAAAGGAAGAGACTTCAAAATCATTTCACTCAACATTCCTTTTGAGGATGCCAATGCCATTTCGGTTGGCCTTTGTGAAACCACTCCCCATTTAGTCAAAGGAATTAAAGCGTATCCTGCCAACATATCTTGGTTTTTGCTATTCAGCAGTCTCATACTGCCACTGTGACCCTTTCTCAATTCTGCAATTACTGGATTCTGTGTCACATACTCACCTACACGATCTTGATTCAGGTGATACATTAGCATCCCATTTTCATCTACCACATACACGTAAGAACCATCTTCATAAAAGTGTTGTCCTAGGAGTTCGTTCAGAACGTTTTCTTCCTTGAGGTAGATACTTCCACCAATCAGTCCAATTACGTTACCTTTCATATCTTTAATCGGGGCTGCGATAAAAATAACCAATCTGCCTGTCTTGCTTTGGTAAGGCTTACTGATAGTTGCCTTTCCTTTTGTCAATGTTTCAATACCACCCTCATCCAAAAGAGGTTTGCCGATAAATGATCTAACGTCTGAAGAAGTTCCTAGAATCATTCCTCGATTATCAGTGATGATAACCGAGCTCAACGATTCCGCATGAACGACTAACCGTTCTGCCTCATGATTTAAATACTTTGAATTGGCATGGTCTAATGATAAAGACAACTCGCTAGCTGAGTATGCAAGGATTCGCTCCGTCCTCAAAAAGTAGTCTTCAGTCATTTTCGCTAATTTTTGCGCGTATGCAAAATTAGTTTCCAAGGTGTTTTTTTCTAGAGTTTGCTGGTCAGCACGGTATCCTGCATAAAGACTACTAGCAAGTGTTAATGCGATAGAAAGCCAGGCGATTGCTAATAGCAAATGTTTTAAGGATATCTTCACACAGAACACCGCCCTTCCAACGACACAGTCATATTCCTTATGACTATTATACCATTTTCCGACAAAAAACAACATACAGATTTACTTTATTATTCAAATAATTTTCGTTAAGATCGACGTCTTTCCCCACTGCTTTAAAAAGTTTGTAGCTGATACTTCTCCACTAATGACAAGTGCATCTTTTTGCTCGTCAGGCAAATCGAACTGGACAGCTGATATCCCGTCAGTTGGAATGAATAAAACGTCTTTTTCAAGTCTTTTTGAGACATGCTTTTCATCATGTGCATCTTTCATTGTCGTAAATAACGCTTCATAAAGTCCTAATCCATTACGGATCACTGTTTTTTTCTTATCTGCTGGATTATGACTCAATTTCATGCCAACAATCGGGCGGGAGTCACCATTTTCGGGTTCATTGAACACCCATAGAGGAAAATTACTAAGGACACCACCATCTACTGTCACAGAGTTTCCGGCTAATGAATGAAGAACGACTGGTTCGAAAAAGAAAGGAATACTTGTGCTCATCCTTAGTGCACGTGCCACAGGAAAGAAGTCTGGTCTCAAGCCATACTCACCTAAATCATCAGGAAGTACGATTAGTTTTCCGTTCGTTAAGTCGGATACTATAATTTTTAGTGATCCTTCGGGTAAGTCTGTAAATGTATACACCCCTTTTTCAGCTAATATATCGCTAAACCAATTTTCTAGAGCCGTTCCTTGGTAGAGCCCCATACGCCAATATAGTTGAAGCCACTTCATAAATGGAATCGGTATGAATGTCTTCCTTGCATCGAGGAGTTCCGGAAAGTTTTGTTGCTGCATAATATTTTCCATTTCCTGGGCAGTGTATCCTGCAGCTAACATCGCAGCGACAATTGCTCCTGCACTTGTTCCTACAGTGCGTTTAAATGTGTATCCTTTTTCTTCGAATACTTTACACGCTCCCACTAAAGCTAGCCCTTTTAATCCTCCACCAGAAAAGACGCCATCTATTTCCACTCTTTCTCCACCTTTCTGTAGCTTATAGCTTACTGTAAGAAACTATCCTTCCTTTTAGAACCAGATTGCTCATTCCCCCCAACTCCCTATAAATTCTTGTTGACACAGTCTAAACGTGATGGTATGATTAACAAGTTATAACCAGTTAGCTGATTCTTGAATACTGGCATTCTGCGGAATGTTTACCCATTATACGTATTCAAACTGGCGCGGCTATAGGGCCGCAAGGACGCAAAAGTAGGTAGGGTTTGCGTTGCTTATGTTAGGAAACAACTGCTGAACAACGACCGCGGCAATGATCGTTGTGAGTAAGTACACAATTCTTGATTATAAAAAGAAGTAACTTTTTTCTCATATTCAATAATCGGCTAGACAAAAAAAAACAAAGGGACGCCCAAGCGGGCGTCCCTTTTCCAATTCTCTACTCTTCTTTATCCCCTATAAAAAATGCTAATACAAGCATTCCTAAAAATAACAAACCAAATAGAGCGATTGTCAATTGATGGTTTCCTGTAGCATCGTACAGTACCCCAATGACAAACGGAAAAATTCCACCAATGATATATCCTCCAGTTTGCATCATCGCTGTCCATGAATTCGTTTCTACCGCATTTATAGTCTCATCTAGCGGCAGTACGAGCGCGATTGGAAACATGCCTCCAAGAGGAACGCCCATTAGTAACGCCCCCACCCATAGCAAGGGTAGATTATCTGTCCAGAATAGCATAACTGCAACTACACCTATTGAAAGAATAAATAATAGCCACATTTTACGACCTGGGTAACGTTCCATCATTAGGGGGATTGTAATATTCAAGGCAATTTGGACTGCCGTCATGACACTCACTAGCGTTCCGGCTTGTACAAGTGTCATCCCTTTTTCGATAGCGATTGGCGCGAGCCAAATAACAATTGAGAAAAACCCCGCAGACTGCAATCCAAAGAACAATAAGAACAACCAAGCTTTCTTGTTTTTCCACGGTGTACGAACCACTTTGGATGATTCTTTTAATGAGGTTACTTGCTGCTGATGAACTACCAGTTGATCTGTTCCTGATACAAGCCAAGCTGCAATACCCACCAAAGCTAAAACGGACCAAATGCTAAGCGCAAACGAATAAGATCCAGTAATCTCATAAAAGAATGCAGATAAACCCGTGCTTGCTGTAGCGCCTGCCCCGAGACCGAACGAATAGATCCCAATGATAGGACCAGCCCGATGTGGAAAGTTTTGTTTGATCATCGCGGAAAGTAATGGACCCGCAACCGCGATCGCAATCCCAACTCCAATAGACGAAACTAAAAGCATTGTATAGGTGGGGATGAATTCACGGAGAGCTGTCATTAAACCAATAACTCCAACCATAAAAACCATGGTTGCATTCAATCCGAACCGCATATTTAATACTGGTGCTAGCGAAGCAAAGACTCCCATACATATAACAGGCAACGCTGTAAGTAGACTAACTTGTGCATTCGTCAATGATAATTGGACCCGGATTGTATCCAATAGCGGACCAATTGAGGTGATAGCAGGTCGCATATTTATAGACACAGCAAAAATAGCAAAAATCAGGAGCATTGTTTTTTTAGTAGTCAGAGAATTTGAATTCATAAGGATTCCTTTCTAATAATATTTCATCGAACTTGCGTTTGTTTTTTTAAGGACGTATAATTTTCTGTGAAAGGATGACATTTATGAAAATAATTCATTGGTCCTATACACGGAAGTATCAAGTGAAAAGTGTTTTTGACTCATTTCCCGACATAGTCGCTGTGTTCCGGCAAATCAATGGATACTACTTCATTTACACAATGAAAGGTCTCGATTCGATCGAATTACCTTCTCGTAAACATTATGTGCAAATGGAATATTTAATCAATAAAGAACTCGGTACTTTACCGGCTTATAAAAATCGTAAAGCCTTGCAACAGAGAGAAAGTTCCTAAACAGTTTCTTTTAATACCGTCGAAAGACTTATGATTGTATTGTAAGCTTGAAAATCCATTTTTACCACTGTAATTTCCCCCACCCTAGCGACAATCCGTGCTATAATGGGCAAAGTGTGAATTTTAGGAGGTCAATTATGTTAGCAGTAAGTAATGTAAGTCTTCGCTTTGGAGACCGGAAACTTTTTGAAGATGTTAATATACAATTTAACCCAGGGAATTGTTATGGGCTAATCGGTGCGAATGGTGCCGGTAAATCAACATTCATTAAAATACTTTCCGGTGAAATAGAACCACAAACAGGTAATGTCATTTTAAATAATGACGATCGCCTGGCAGTATTGAAACAAGATCACTTCGAGTTCGAAGGTGTAGAAGTTCTTGAGACTGTTATTATGGGTCACAAAAGGCTCTATGATATTATGTCCGAAAAAAATGCTATTTATATGAAGGAAGATTTTTCTGATGAGGATGGTATGCGTGCAGCCGAACTCGAAGGTGAATTTGGAGAGCTAAACGGATGGGAAGCTGAATCCGAAGCGGCAATCCTATTGCAAGGTCTTGGAATCTCAGAAAAATTGCATACGATGAAGATGTCAGAGCTCACAGGTTCTGACAAAGTGAAAGTCTTACTTGCTCAAGCCTTATTTGGTAAACCGGACGTCTTACTACTGGATGAGCCGACGAACCACTTGGACTTAAAAGCAATTCAATGGTTAGAAGAGTTCTTGATCAACTTCGAGAATACAGTTATCGTTGTTTCTCACGACCGTCACTTCTTGAACAAAGTATGTACGCATATAGCAGACTTGGACTTCAGTAAAATCCAAATCTACGCAGGTAACTATGATTTCTGGTATGAGTCTAGCCAACTAGCTCTTAAACTTTCCCAGGAACAAAACAAGAAAAAAGAAGAAAAAGTGAAAGAATTGCAAGCCTTCATCGCTCGATTCAGCGCCAATGCTTCTAAATCGAAGCAAGCGACTTCACGTAAAAAGACTTTGGATAAAATCGATCTTGACGACATTAAGCCTTCTTCACGTCGCTATCCATATGTGAACTTCCAAATGGGCCGAGAAATTGGTAATGATGTATTAATGGTCCGCGATGTTTCTAAAACTCAAGATGGGGTTCAATTGTTAAAAGATGCCTCATTTACATTGAATAAAGAAGATAAAGTTATTCTAATCGGGAACCCACTTGCTAAAACAGCTTTGCTTGAAATTTTAGCTGAAGAGCAAGATGCTGATTCTGGAACTGTTAAATGGGGAGTTACCACCTCACAAGCATACTTCCCTATTGATAACAACAAATTCTTCCAAGGTAACGAGAAATCACTCGTTGAGTGGTTACGTCCGTATTCACCTGAAGATGAAACAGAAACGTTCTTACGTGGTTTCCTTGGTAGAATGCTCTTCTCTGGTGAAGAAGTGAACAAAAAGCCTTCTGTGCTATCTGGAGGAGAAAAAGTTCGTTGTATGCTCTCTAAAATGATGCTCACTCATTCAAACGTCTTGTTATTAGATGAGCCGACGAACCATTTGGATCTCGAATCGATTCAAGCATTGAACAATGGTCTCATTGCTTACAAAGGAGTAATGCTCTTCACTTCTCATGACCATCAGTTCATACAGACGATTGCAAATCGCGTCATTGAAATTAACGATGACGGTACAATTTTCGACAAAATGATGAGCTATGATGAGTATTTGGAATGGAAAGAAGCACAACCATCTTCAAAATAATTTCATAGCATATGTAGGAGTTACAACAAAGAGCAACTGCTATTTTTAGCGGTTGCTTTTTTGTTTTTCTTTACAAAAATCTTGAGAGTTTCAACTGCACATACTTTTCTTGAAATCGGTAATACTATTAGAAAAGGAGTGGTTGACTATGAAGAAATTAAAATTTATGCTTTTTTTACTCATTAGTCTACTCGTCGTCTCCGCTTGCTCCAAACTGAATGGTGAAGACGTTACTGCACCTAATAATTCTGGGAACAGCGGCGAACAGAGTCCCGTCGAAAAAGCCGATTCGGATGCCGGTGGTGAAATAAAGGATAAGGATCATGATGATGATGGTGTGGAAGAGTTAGATGATCCGAATGGCAAAGTTAAAGATCCTGCAATGCTCGACTATTTGCTACCCGACAGTTCAAAAGCTCATTATGAAGGTGAAGGAAATGAATATGCGGAGCTGGATATCCAGGTATCTCATCCATACGAGGAGTACGTGATGATCTATGAGAACAATGGAGGCTCTCTATTGCGGAAGATATACAAAGTGGAGAAAGATCGAATTCTAACTTTAGAAGAAAAACAAGTTGATGTGGAAGAAAATGCGCCGCCCGTTGCCGAACTTAAAAAGATGAAAGTGACAGGTGTTTATTTGCAAAAACCTTTTGAAAAAGGGGCTACTTTTGGGAAATGGACGATTGTAGATACTGACACTACTGTTGAAACTCCCTATAAAAAGTTCGAGCATGCGATTGTCCTTGAAGAGAAAGGTGACAATTATATCAATCGAAAATATTTTGTTGAAGGTTATGGAGAAGTTAAACGGGAATCCGTCATGACTACTAAAGGTCAAGCAGATATGCTTGTCACCTCTTCGATGGATTCAGTTACTAAACCGTAAAGCAAAAAAAATAGAACCCACTATTTAAGCGGGTTCCCTTTTTTTTGTTATTAGAGTTTCGTAACGTTAGCAGCTTGTAGACCGCGGTTACCTTCTACGATTTCGAACTCAACCTGCTGGCCTTCGTCCAAAGATTTGAAACCTTCGCCTTGAATAGCTGAGAAGTGTACGAATACGTCGTCTTCTCCGTCAACCTCGATGAAACCGAAACCTTTTTCTGCGTTGAACCACTTAACTGTACCTTGTTTCATAAATGAAAACCTCCAAATAATAATTGCTAATACATGAACTAGCTACAAAAAAGAAAATTCACGTATTACAAAAAGTACCGACGTCGCCGATCACTTTTTGTAATACGTGAATACGTTTCTCGTCGCGAGCGCTTGCTATTAACCTTAGTACTACTATACCATACCACTTTTAAATGTCAAATAAACCTTATGAAATATTCAAATTATTTTTCCGTGACAAAAGAAATAACTTCGTTGCCCTTCAATAAAAAGATCCCATGATACAATTGCATATCATCGTCACACCCATCACAGTATGTTCTTTCACCAGGATTCCAAAAAGCAGTAAAAGCTCCTTTACGAGTTTTTTCTTTTGAAAAGCAGCCTCTCATTTCATCCATTAGTGAGTGTGCAAATACTATCGCTTCGTCCAATTCTTCAAACGATTGTCTTAAACGAACCATCTCTTCCCATCCTTCAAACATCCACCAAGGTTCATAATCCGCTTTCATATAAATTACTTCATACATGCTAAAACCTCTTTTCCTATACAGTTGACAATTATACAAAGCACTAAGAGTTTTTCCAAGCAATCTGTACTAATTTGCATTTCAAATGTTCGTCTGAATGGGTCTAATACGGTATACTAAAAAGGGATTAGTGAATCGATGAAACTTTTACTGCCATTCACACGTAATAATGATATATATATACTAACGATAAGGAGGGCTGACCGAAGATGAAAAAAGTCAAACAGTTTTTTACGCGGCACTTCATCGTGGCGCCCGTCAGTTTTGGAACATACCTCTTTTTACTGCTTGGAACTGGCATTCCTTTTTTGGCAGCAACGGGGATTCTCATAACGATGTACCTAGGAGGTACTTTTGCCATTAAACAAGTCCAGATTAGCTCATCAGTAAAAGAACTCGGAATGACACGTTCTGAATATCGACATATTGAATTACAACTTCATGAAGCCAAGCAAAAAATTAAAAAGTTGAATAGTCTATATGGACAGGTTCGCTCGGTTCAGGCTTTTCGTCAAGTATATGAGCTGAGTAATCTATCTAGAAAAGTGCTCGCAATTGTACGAAACGATCCTAAGAAATTCTACCAGACTGAACAGTTCTTCTATGCACATCTAGATTCTGCAGTTGAACTGACTACTAAATATGCATTGCTAGCCAATCAGCAACTGAAAGAAAAAGAGGTTCGCATTGCCCTGCAGCATACTCGAGAAACCATCACCGATGTTACCCATCAGTTGGAAAGTGATTTGCAGGATGCCCTCTCCACTGATTTGGCAGCCCTGCAACTTGAACTCGACTATGTAGATATTACAATGGCACGTAAAAAATCCTTACCGAACACGAAAGGGGAAACGTTAGATGACCGAAAATCAGCCAATGAATAATGACGTAAAATCTTTTGATGATCTACTCAGCAGTCCATTTGATCGAAGTGAACCGATGCTCCCTAAAGAAATGCAAACAGAGCAAACTGAAAACAATGCTTCTGTAGCACTAATGGACCGTCTATCACCTGAGGAACAGCAAAAAGCTAAGGAACTCGCTGATCAAATTCCTGTTGGCGATTATGAAGCAATTTTAACCTATGGAGCTACAGCACAAAACGAACTGTCCCGTTTTTCCCATAAAATGTTGGATCACGTTCAAAGTAAGGATATTGGTCCTGTTGGAGACGTCTTAAACGATTTAATGGGGAAGCTATCTGAAATCGATCCTGACGATCTTTCTGAAAAGAAAAAGAGCGGGTTGAGCCGCCTTTTCAATAAAGCCTCTCGTTCTATTCAAGAAATGATGACGAAGTATCAAAAGCTTAGTACTCAAATTGACCGTATCGGGGTACAACTGGAACACTCTAAACGGGGGTTAATAGAAGACGTTCATATGCTCGATAATCTATACGAGCAAAACAAAACTTATTTTCAAGCTCTGAATGTCTATATTGCCGCTGCGGAAATAAAACGTGACGAACTCGCAAACATAACGATACCTCAGATGCGTGCAGATGCACAAAATTCCAATGATCAAATGGCAATCCAAGAAGTAAACGATATGAGTCAGTTTCTCGATCGCTTGGAAAAACGGTTATATGACCTGCAGCTTTCCCGTCAATTGACGATCCAAAGTGCACCTCAAATTCGCATGATTCAGCAGACGAACCAAACACTTGCTGAGAAGATTCAATCATCGATCATGACGTCAATCCCGTTATGGAAAAACCAAATTGCCATTGCACTCACTCTGAATCGCCAAAAGAAAGCTGTCGAATCCCAACGACTTGTAACGAAGACAACAAATGATCTATTACTACGTAATTCCGAGATGCTAAAATTGAATTCAATTGAAACCGCAAAAGAAAACGAACGCGGCATCATTGAAATTGACACGTTGAAAAAGACTCAAGAAAACTTAATCCAAACAATTGAGGAAACTCTTGTAATTCAGGCGGATGGTCGCGTGAAGAGAAAAGAAGCAGAACGAGAAATTGGTAGAATGGAAGAAGAGTTAAAGCAACGCCTTCTTAATATCCATGAAAAAACGCAAAACCGCCCGTTATAAGGGGGTTTTGCGTTTTTCATTGAGCCGCAATTGCCAGCAACTTTCTAAGTATACGAAGTGTCTGGCCAGCGAATTCCTCCACAGAATCTGAGGCAGCGGTTTTGTTCCCAAACATTGTAGCAAACAGTTCTTTTTGTTCTTCAGTCGGTTGTTGTGAAGATAAAAATAAATGTACGACAGATATCCCCCGCTTCTCGGTTTCCCAAACAGCCTCCGCTGTATCGACAATCCCATTGCGATCATATCCGAATGCTGATGGTTCACCGTCAGAGAATACAAGTAAAAATTTATGTTGTTCATTTCGTCCAGCAAGTCGATTAGCCATCCATCTAATCGCGAACCCGTCGCGGTTATCTTCATGAGCTTCAAAATTCATAATTGCTGGTCCGCTGTCGATTTGTGTTTCTTCGAACGTATGCATGACTTCGAAAAAATTTGGTTGCTCTTCTTTAGTTGCTTCAAATGCATCTTCGTAATACGAAGTAATTTCATGGGAAACATGAAGCTTCCGTAAGACATCGTGAAAAAGAACAACTGCTTCTTTTGTCTCCTCAACCTTGTCGATCATAGATGCCGACCCATCTACGAGTAATCCGAAAACGGCATCGAGCTCGGGTGAAGGTGCTTGTTTCCTATAGAATGGTTTCGGTCGTTCCTCTGTTAACATGGTGGTTAACTTTGAAGATAGTCGCCCTTTTGTTAAGTTTTCACGCTTTTGCTGTTTTTTTCGCTCTAATCTTTTTTTCATCTCAGTAACAAGTGCACGAACGATTGGTAAATGATTGTTTCTCCATTCACTGAGCGTTTTTGCTGATGTTGCCTCTTCCCTAGTCGGCATTTTCGTTATTCTAAACGTGACATGCGTATGTGCTGGACCATAATCAGAACCTGCCTTAAGGGGTCTTTCCTCTATTCTGTCTCCAGTAAGGTCTGCTTCATTATTCGGCAGTCCTTCTTTATCATTTCCTTCTGATTTTCCCATTCCAAACTGTTGTACCTCTGCATTGTCATCTCCAGGGCTTGAGTCTGAGGCATCTGCAGCCCCTTGAGTACCTTGTTGTAGCTCAAATTCCAGATGAGTCCCCTTTTCATCATCTGTTTCCTGATGCCACGTGCGAAACTCTTCTTCAATTGTTTCTTTCACTTCCTGATCCTCTAAATCTTTTGGATCTGACATAGCTCTCACGTCTGTATTCATCATACTACCATCTTCGAAAGACTCTCCAAATGTATATAAAGGAAGTATTATATCCCCAGTCAGTTGCTCCTCCACCAGCTCTATTATCCTTTTTGCTAAAAATCCACTTTGTTTTGTTGTTTCTAACTCATAAGCCTGTTGTATAAATTGCCGGATACGATCCATAGGTAAATGATTGAACGCATCGTGAGGTGAAGCTGTCATCCCCATATGAATATCTAAAAATAATTGGTTGACTAATGCATCCGATACGAATCCCCGCTGTGCATTTGACAGAAGTCGATCCCTATGAAACTCCGCGTAAACTTCACTGCGTACCGTAAATGCTTTCTGCGTTCCGACACGTGTCTTTTGAATGGATTCCATTAATCTAAATTCTTCGAGCATCATCAATAGTTGACCTGCCAATTTAGGATGATGGCTAGATTTCATATCCGACGTGAAAGCCCTCCAGGCCGCTAAGTCAAAGTGTCGATAAAAACCTGCAGCAAGCAGATAGATATCTGAAAGACGACCTAGATGAGTTACCTGTTCTGAACGATGTCGCCAAAATACGCTCATCGCGAGAGTTGCATCTTTTGGCTGATACTCGATTAACTGACGCTCCGTTATTTTCACAAATGGAGCGTTGGCTAACGACTGTGCAATTCTTTCGTAAAGCAGAATTTTTCTCGTCTCAACGGATTCGTCATTAAACTGTATGAACCGACTGACTTTATCCATCACGATCCCTCATTTCACCCAAGTAGCTGTCAATTCGTTCACGAGATCCCGTTCCATTTTGTCTTCCAACAGTTCAGCGATAGCATACGTCACAGCGCGATCTACAGGCATATGAACGGCGAGTTGAAGAGCATCAATCAGACTTCTTACAGAAGCTGCTTCGTCAGCAAGTAATCCGCTAGCGGCTTGTTTTGATAGATCCTCTGAAAGATTCATCATCATATTCACAACAGATGCGTCCGCTTCGGGAACTGCATTCTCCAATACAGTTCTTAATTGCTCTGCCTCCAAGTACGGAATGGAAAAAGATACGAACCGGTTTTTTAGTGCTTCGTTCATCGGGGACGTTCCAATATACCCTTCATTGATAGCGGAGATGACCGAAAAATCTTCGTGTGCTACGATAACTTCCCCTGTAAATGGATTTGTTAACATTCTCCGATGATCCAGAAGACTATGCAAAATCGGTAACGTTTCAGGCTTAGCCATGTTGATTTCATCTATATATAAAATATGGCCATTCTTCATAGCAGTCACTACTGGACCGTCTACAAATTCAATAACACTTTGAGCGTCTTTGGTTACAATTGTTTTAAAACCTAACAGCGCTTCCGCATCCAGATCTACAGAACAGTTCACGCTTTGCATTGGCTGCTTAAACAACGAAGAGATACTCTGAGCAAGACGCGTTTTCCCGCTGCCAGAAGGGCCTTTCAAAAGGATCGGCTTTTTTAATGATATGGCAATTAAAATATCATCAAACAAATGAGGAGTAGGGCTTACATAGCCCCCCTCTTGTATAAGTAGTTGCTCTTCTTTTGTATACGACCTATTTCCACGCGATTTTAAAGTTTTTTCAATTATCGGGTTCATAACATCTTGTCTCCTTCTATAAAAAACGACCTGATGCAATTATAGCATCAGGCCGTTTATGGATCAGTGTTTACGTATAGCTACCTGCATCTCACTCAAAATATGTTTTGTAATATCCGCCTACTTTACCAGTGTTGTCAACGACGAAAAGAAATTCTTCCGTTTCGTTTTTCACATCATAGGTCTTGCCAGGAGTGAGGACGTTTGTTACTAAATATTTTTCAGCGTCTGCGTGTTTGCAGACAACTTGCCGAATTGCTGGTGCATGAAGCCATTCTTTGAACGAAGACATTCTAGGACCCCGCCCTTCCTATAGAAAAGTGTAAGAGTAAATCCGTCCGCAAAAATGCGGACGGTGAAATTTAGTTATTAAGATCCAAGAAGTAGGTCTTCTGGATTTTCGATTAATTCCTTAATCATTTTCAAGAAACCAACCGAATCTTTTCCATCGATGACACGGTGGTCATAAGATAGTGCAACGTACATCATCGGACGGATTTCAACGTTATTACCGACAGCAATCGGGCGTTTTTGGATTGTGTGCATTCCAAGAATACCAACTTGAGTTCCGTTAAGGATTGGTGTAGATAGAAGTGATCCGAACACGCCACCGTTTGTAATTGTGAAAGAACCGCCAGACATGTCAGCAAGCGTCAATTTGTTGTCGCGAGCTTTTTTAGCAAGTTCTCCGATAGTTGCTTCAATTTCAGCGAAGTTTTTACGGTCTGCATCGACAACGTTTGGTACAACTAGTCCGCCATCAGTAGAAACCGCGATACCGATGTCGAAGTAGTTCTTCATGATCAAATCATCTCCATCAAGCTCTGAGTTGACTTTAGGGTATTTCTTAAGTGCAGCGACAACTGCTTTAGTGAAGAATGACATAAAGCCTAGGCGTACATCATTCTTATCAAAGAATTCATCTTTTTTACGTGAACGAAGTTCCATCACGTTAGTCATATCAATTTCATTGAACGTTGTAAGCATTGCAGTGTTTTGCTTAACTTCAAGCAAACGCTTCGCAATCGTTTGACGACGACGGCTCATTTTCACGCGTTCTACGCGTCCATCATCCACTTTTGCTTCCTGTTTAGCAGCAGGTGCTGCAGGTTGTGCTTTAGGAGCAGTACCATGTGCTTCTACGTCTTGAACGCGTACACGCCCCATTGGATCTACAGGTGAAATGTCGGCTAAGTTAATGCCTTTTTCACGTGCTAGTTTACGAGCAGCAGGACTTGCAATCAAACGATCTCCTGATGTTGCTTCTTCAGCAGGTGCTTGCGCAGCAACGGGTTCAGACGCTGCTGGTGCAGGCTGTTCTTGTGCAGCTTGAGCGGGAGCAGCTGGCTGCTGTGCAGGTGCTCCAGAACCTGCCCCAACAATTGCAATGACTTGACCGACTTCAACAGTGTCGCCTTCAGCCGCCATTAGTTCTTGAACTGTTCCAGCTTCTTCTGAAATTACTTCAACGTTTACTTTGTCTGTCTCAAGTTCAACGATGAATTCACCTTTATCTACTGATTCACCTGGCTGTTTTAGCCACTTTGCAATTGTTCCTTCAGTAATCGATTCTGCCAGTTCAGGTACTCGGATCTCTGCCACAATAATTTCCTCCTCTAATATCGTTCAAACGTTTAGGATTTGCTGTAATTAGTTTTTAAGTGCTTCTTCAATGATACGTTGCTGTTCAAGCTTATGCATTGTGCCATTTCCTTCAGAAGGACTTGCACGATGAATACGCCCCACGTAATTCACTTTCAGGCCTTGAGAGATCTCATACAGATATGGAAGTGCGAATGACCATGAGCCCATATTCTTAGGCTCTTCTTGTACCCAAACAATTTCTTCAGCGTTCGGATATCGTTGAATGATAGCAGCTAATTTGTCAGATGGGAATGGATATAATTGTTCCACACGTGCAATGTGTAAGTGGTCGAATCCTTCTCCATCTTTCACTTTTTCTGCTAGGTCAATTGCCATTTTACCACTAGTCATTATCACTTTCTTAACGCTATCCACGTTTTTACCAGTATTCGGTTCTTCGAGTACAGTTTCAAAGTGGCCTTCTGTCAAATCAGCAAGATCCGCTCCTACGAGTGGATGACGCAGTAGTGATTTAGGTGTTGCGATGACGAGTGGACGTTCTGCTTCGTCTCCAAGTATTGCAGCTTGTCTGCGAAGTAAGTGGAAGTAGTTGGCAGCACTTGAAATGTTCGCCACTGTCCAGTTGTTTTCGGCACAAAGCTGTAAATAACGCTCGATACGGCTGCTTGAGTGTTCCGGACCTTGCCCTTCGTAACCATGTGGCAGCATCATGATCAAACCAGATTGCTGACCCCATTTCGCGTTACTAGAAGAAATGAATTGGTCATACATCACTTGAGCCATATTGGAGAAGTCTCCATATTGTGCTTCCCAAACTGTAACGGTCTTCTCTTCTTCTAGATTATAGCCGAATTCATAGCCAACAACTCCCGCTTCAGTCAACGGACTGTTGTAAGCAACGAACGACGCGTTTGAATCACTGATATGATGCAGTGGAACGAATTCTTCCCCTGTTTTTTCATCATGTAAAACTAGATGACGATGTGCAAACGTACCTCGCTGAATGTCTTGACCCGACATCCGGATTGGCTTGCCATCTTGAAGAATTGAACCGAATGCAAGTTGTTCTGCATGCGCCCAGTCGATTTTTCCTTTTCCATTGAACGGATCTTGGCGTCGTTTTAAAATACGATCCAACTTACCGAACACATTGAAGCTTTCTGGGTAAGAGAGCAATTCTTCATTCATCCGACGTAGTCGTTCTTCTGATACACCTGTTTGAAGATCTCGAGGATAGCCTGCGAGTACTGCTTCAGGTGTTGCATTGGAACCATTGCTTGAATCAGACGTAGACTCTTTCACCTTGTCATATGCACGCTGCATCTCAGCAAATACCTCTGCATCCAATGCCTCAACGTCTTGGGCAGATAAAATGCCTTCATTTGCTAACTTTTCTCCATACAACTGTCGCGCTGTAGGATGGTTATGCACATCTTGGTACATAACTGGGTTTGTTACCATCGGTTCATCCATTTCGTTGTGTCCGTAGCGACGGTAACCGATAAGATCGATTAGAACGTCCTTACCAAATTTCTGACGATAGTTAAACGCGAATAGTGCTGCCCCGATAACATCCTCTGGACTGTCTGCATTCACGTGTAGAATTGGCACTTCAAATCCTTTTGCCATATCTGAAGAATAGTGCGTTGAACGTGAATCGTAATACTCTGTTGTAAACCCAATCATATTGTTCGCAATGACGTGAATAGATCCGCCAGTTTGGAACCCACGAACACGACTGAAGTTAAATGTTTCCTGTGTAATTCCTTCACCAGGGAAAGCAGCATCTCCGTGAACCATAACTGCATAAGCAGCATTCGTGTCTTGCACGGGAATTCCAGGGTGATCTGTATTTTCTTGCGCAGCTCGTGTTTGACCTGCAATCACCGGATTTACAACTTCTAAGTGTGATGGATTGTACGCTAGGAAGCGATCCATGCCTGTTTGACCTTTGTACAAAGCACCAAGGTGATACTTCACATCGCCAAACCAGCCGCGAGTCACTTCTACTGAACCATCTTCAGGGAGAAACGGTCCTGATGGAACACCCGCAAACTCTGCAAACATCATTTCATAAGGTTTGTTCAAAATGTGCGTAAGAACGTTCAAACGTCCTCTGTGCGCCATTCCTATCAACATTTTTTTTGTTTCTGCCTCTTCAGAACGTCTCACTAACTCATCAAGGAAGATGACAAGCGTGTCAAGACCCTCAATCGAGAATCGCTTCGCTCCTACAAACGTTCTGTGGATGAACTTCTCAAAGCCTTCGATTCTAGTTAATCGATCTAACAATTGTTTTTTATCATCAGCTGTGAGAGAAACAGCTAATTTACCAGATTCAATGTTGTCTTTAATCCATTGTTTTTCCTCTACCTCAATCAAATGAGCGAATTCGTAAGCTATTTTCCCGGTGTAAAGGGATTTTAAATAGTTCACTGCATCCAGCGCATTCTCGACTTGAACAGGCACTTCTGTTAAGAAGAGAGATGCGGGCATTGCTTCTAAATCACGTTCAGATAGGTTATAAGCTGAAAGTTCAATTCGTGAAGCGTCTTTAGGACGGTCATTCAGCGGGTAAATATCAGCGTTTAGGTGTCCGTATGCCCGAATTGCATCCATGAGTTTGTAAGCGGAAAGTACTTTACGGAAATCAGCTGGACTTCCTTGAGCTCCATCTGCTGTTGCTATACTTGAGAAGTCATCGCTTCCCGTTTCAGGTCTACCATTTCGCTTGAAAAATTCAGCAAGTTCCGGATCGATGGATTCTGGTGCATTTTTATAAAGCTCATACATCTCCATTACATAGCCAAGGTTCGGACCTGAAAAAGCTGCATACGGTGAACGCTCGGAACCAACACTGTTCGACATGAGTTATTACCTCCACATTTGCCTTTTGGCATGTTGCGCAAATTTTTATATCCATTTCTATGTTACCATGCAAACACTTGAACTGAAAGGGTTTCGTTCTAGTAACTACATGTATTATCCGCGGACTAGTTTACACCTTGTAGACTCTCTATGCAAGAATTTTAAAAAGGCAAGTGTCTATTATGTGGATAAATGGTTTTATACACTCGTTCGACATGAGAGAATCAGATTCGCCATTTCTTCTGGCGTTTTCGTTGCATCTGTCTGTTCCATAATGGATACTATGTTCGATTTGTCATCGGCCAGCCTAATAAGTCCCGATAATAATGATGCTTCTGTGATATCTTCTTCGTTAATCACGTGTGCAAAACCAAGCTTCTTAAAGTGCTCGGCATTCAATATTTGGTCTCCGCGACTTTTTTCAGCAGACAGAGGTACGAGAAGCATCGGTATACGAATGGCTAGTAATTCAAATATTGCGTTCGAGCCTGCACGGGATAGCGCTAATTCTGATGCTGCCATCAGGTGTGGTAATCCTTCAGTAACATACTCAAACTGGACATACCCAGCTGTTTGGTCAAGTGACTCGTCGAGATTTCCTTTACCGCACAGATGAATGATTTGAAAGTCCTTTAAAATAGCTGTTAAGTTCCCTCGTAATGCATCATTGAGAACTGCAGAGCCTTGACTCCCCCCCATTACAATGACAACCGGCTTCTCCTCGGATAATCCGGACATCCTCAACCCCGTCTTCCGATCCCCTTCAAATAGTTCAGGACGAATTATGGCTCCTGTACAAGAAGATCTCTCTGAGGGCACGTAGGAAAGTGTTTCTTCAAAGACAGTAAAGATGTGCTTGACAAAAGGCAGTGCGATTTTGTTTGCTAAACCAGGAGATACGTCTGATTCGTGAGCAACGACTGGAACACGTGCAAGTTTAGCAGCAAGTACTACAGGAACTGATACAAAACCACCTTTAGAGAAAATGATTTCCGGTTTCAACTTACGCAAAATCGAAAAGGCTTGTAGAACGCCTGCACCTACTCTAAAAGGGTCTGTGAAATTTTTCATTGAAAAATAACGTCTTAGTTTTCCACTATCAATTGCATGGTAAGTCACTTCTGGATGACCTTTACCGATTAAATCTCGTTCAATTCCTTCATGGGATCCGATGTAATGTATCTCGTATCCTCGTTCTATAAATGTCGGGATAATTGCTTCGTTAACCGAGACATGACCCGCCGTTCCTCCACCTGTTAACACGATTACTGGCCGTTTCATTAGGGCCGTTCACCTCTACTATTCGTAAAAAATTTAAATCATACTCAAATGTTTCTTTTGATAGTATACCAAAATAAGCATGATACAATAAGGGTTGAAATAAAAAGGAGGGAAATCGATGGAATCTTCTCTTCCTCTGGAAAGAAAATCATTCCGTTTTGCCAAGATTGTCATGCCCATTTTAATCACACAGGTTGCACTGTACTTAGTAACATTCTTTGATATCCTTATGACCGGAAGATACGATACATACCATTTAGCAGGTGTAACGATTGGTTCTTCGTTCTGGGTACCTGTTTATACAGGTCTTGCAGGAATTCTGATGGCGCTGACTCCAATTATTGCGCAACATGTAGGAGCCCGTCGGAACGAGCATGTTCGACCATCTGTTCAACAAGGAATCTATGTATCCGTTGCGTTAGCAGCAGTCGTTTTCGGATTAATTCTCTTCGTATTCTTCCCAATCATTCGCACCATGTCACTCGAAGCACCAGTTAGCGTTGTTGCGGTTGACTATTTAAAAGGGATGAGTGTCGGTCTTGCACCATTGTTCGCATATACCGTATTGCGATCATTTTTCGACGCGCTCGGTTCTACTCGAGTATCAATGTTCATTATCCTAATTTCCGCTCCTATCAACGTGTTATTGAACTACTTATTAATCTACGGCCATTTCGGCTTCCCTGAGCTTGGAGGAGCTGGTGCTGGTTACGCTTCAGGAATTACGTATTGGATTGTGTTTGCTATCGCCGGAGTAGTCGCAGTGGCTGGTAAACCTTATCAAAAATACGAGCTTTTGCATCACTGGAAGTTGCCAAGTTGGTCTTATTGGAAAGAGATTTTGTTCATTGGCGTACCAATTGGAATGTCTATTTTCATTGAGACCAGTATTTTTTCAGTCGTTACTTTGTTAATGAGTTCTTATTCAACCGAAGTGATTTCTGCGCACCAAATCGCACTAAACTTCACATCCTTGTTGTATATGATTCCACTTAGCATATCAATGGGAGCGACCATACTAGTCGGACAATCGATTGGCGCAGGGCAATCTAATGACGCAAAGAAGTATAGCTTGCTTGGCATTAGTTTCGCTGTGATTTTCAGCTTTATAGGCATCGCAATTTTATTAGGGTTCCGGGAGCCAATCGCTTCGTTGTACACGACAGACAAGTCCATCATTACTTTGGCTGCACAGTTTTTCATATTTGCATCGCTATTTCAGTTATCGGATGCAGTTCAAGCACCTATACAAGGGGCATTACGAGGTTACAAGGATGTCAACATTACATTCCTAATGGGCTTTATATCCCTATGGGTGATTGGGCTTCCTGTCGGTTATGTATCAGCAACCTTTACTGATCTTGGCCCCTTCGGATATTGGGTAGGTTTGATTGCCGGGCTTACGGTTGGAGCAATTACGTTAAGTATTAGACTAAAAGTTGTTCAGAAAAGACATGACTTTCAAGTGAAATAAATGAAGTTATTGTTAAATTGCTACTTTCTATAAACGAAACAATCCGTTGTTGGGAGTGAAAGGCTATGACTCCGGAGCGATTAGCGAAGATTGAAGTCCCAACAGGAAGCGTTAGCGACCGAGGCAACCTAAGTTCGCGACGTCCTGTCGCAACGGTTGCATGACCAACGTCCTGTTGGCCCGAGGTTGAAATCAAGCCTCTTTGAAAGCTTCCTCCTGAAAGGGAAATTAACACCGTTGCAATAACAACTTAATATAAAAAAGGCTGTCCGAGAAAGTCGTATTTCGACTTTCCCGGACAGCTCTTTTTTTATTTTTGAATGAATTGTTGTGTCCAATAGTTACCTTTTGCATCGTAACCAATTCCGATGTGAGTGAAGCCAGGTGTCAAGATGTTTTGACGGTGTCCTGGTGAATTCATCCATCCTTTGACAACTTCTTCTGCACTACGTTGTCCCATTGCAATGTTTTCAGCAGCAGCACGGTACGTAATACCATTGGCTTTCATCTGGTCAAATGGTGAGCCGTATGTTGGACTCGTATGGGAGAAATAATTTTTCGAAGCCATGTCTGCAGATTTTGCACGAGCAGTCTTCATCAATTTATCATCCATTTGAAGAGGTTTCAAACCTGCTTTTTGACGTTCTGCATTGGTAAGCGTCAAGACCGCTTTTTCGATCTGACTTGCAGAAACTTGCCCTTGTCCCGGTGTTTGGTCGGGTTTTTCTTCAGGCGTCTGATTCGTTGGTGGTGTTGGTTTTTCTACTGGTGTGTCTGGTTTTTCTACTGGTGTGTCTGGTTTTTCTACTGGTGTATCTGGCTTTTCTTCTGGTGTATCTGGCTTTTCT
>NZ_AZUC01000045.1 GCF_000586555.1 Sporosarcina sp. D27 | reverse complement strand
GATGTCTATCAGATCGATTAAAATCTGTTTGTGTTTGTTCACCGGCAGAACCGGTTTCCCAAACGATAATTCGTTGACATTTTGCTGTTCAGTTTTCAAGGTTCATAGTGTTTCTTTTGTTTTTAACAACTCTTACATCATAACATCTTGTAATCGTTGTGTCAACAACTTTATTTAACTTCTTTTTTTGATTGTTGCCACTTACTGAAATGGTTTCTGTAAGAGGAACGTTTACTATAATATCATGCCTAGTTTTATAGTGCAACCCTTTTTTTATATTTCTAGAAATATATATCTAAAAAGCATACTAAAGCTTACCATTTCAACGTTTGCCGTGAAACGGTAAGCTTCGATAAAGATTCATTATCTTCTACTATTCATTTAGTTTAATACCTTTTCTATCGCAGTTGAACGATCCAGACTTAGATCTACTATTTCTGCTCTGCCTTGTAATCTCACATTTGGACGCAAAGGATGATCATGATTTATTGAGAGAACTTCTCCTACATCACCATTTGTTAAAAGAACTTTATCGCCCATACAAGGCATACCTATTATTTCATACAATGCATTGAGTATAGTTGGATCGAATTTTCCGAAGTCCTCTTCTTTCATCATTTCTGCAACTCTATATGGAGATTCCTTTGCGCGATATACTCGTTCGCACGTCATTGCATGGAAAACGTCTGCAACGGCAAGTATTTGGGAAAGCTGTGAAATTTTTTCTCCCTGATCTCCACGTGGGTATCCACTTCCATCCAATCTCTCATGATGTTGCAAAACAGCAAGCTTCATTTCTTGGCGTAACAAAGGTGAATCCTGCATCATTTGATAACTAAACACAGGGTGTTTTTTTACTTCTGCAAACTCATCCTTTGTTAAAAATGCCGCTTTTTCCAACAGAGTCGGATTAATTTTTGACATTCCACAATCTGTAAGAGTTCCTGCTAGCCCTAGTTGAAGTGTTGTTCCTTTCGGATAGTCAAGCTCACTAGCGAGTGCTGCAGTCAAGATGCCTACTGAGACTGCATGATGGTAGAGATATTCTTTCCTATTCGAATACTCATTCAATAGTACGAGCATCTTCTTATGTTCCATATACGACTCTAACAACGGCATAATGAGTAAACGTACTTTTGCAATGTCTAACTTCACACCAGATCTCCATGATGTGAATTCCCTTTTATATTCATTTACGGATTTTTTATACATCGTATGCAAATCTGAAGTTCGACTGATTTTGTTTTCAAGCAACTGTTCTATATTGCTTGAAATAACATCTGTCTTTCCTATTTTAGGTTGATCAGTCTGAACCCGATTGATGATACGTTCTTCAACTTTCACTCTTTTAATCGAAAACAGATCTAGCACTTCTAGATGCTCAATTTCAAGTGTTGTTCCTTTTCGAATGATGGGAAATGCTGTATTTGCGTAAATGTCTTCGGCAATTATTGTACCTGGTCGAAGGTCACTTAAGTTTTTGTAGTTTTCCATTTTTAGTCACCGCATTCCTTTTCCAGATGATTGTTCTCTCCTCATCATACTCTATTCTAAACATCAAAAAAATACCGGTTTGGAATTTTCTCCAAACCGGTATTAAATGTATTACTCTTCAGTTTCAGTATCTGATGAATTTTCTGGAAGGTCTTCAATCTCATCTGAATGAGTTTCAGTGTCAGTTGTGCTGGTTTGACCATCTTCCATCGATTCGTCTTCAGTCTCATCTAGTTCTTCTAGTGATTCCTTTTCGACCTTGGCAACGGTCGCAACGAATTCTTCATCTCCTAAACGAATTAACCGAACACCTTGTGTGCTTCGACCAATAATAGAAATGTCGTGAATGTCCATGCGTATCAAAATCCCATGGAGGGTAATCAGCATGAGATCTTCAGTGCCATCTACAGATTTCATCGCAACCATCTTACCGTTACGTTCCGTTATATTAAGCGTCTTTAACCCAAATCCGCCACGTGACTGCAAGCGATACTCGGCGACAGGAGTCCGTTTACCGAATCCATTTTCCGTCACCACAAGAATTTCATCATCTTCTTTGACGATATCCATGCCGACTACATGATCGCCTTCACGTAAACGTATCCCAATTACACCGCTTGCTGTACGACTCAATGGACGAATCGACTCTTCAGTGAACTGAATGAGCATACCATCTTTTGTACCGATAGCAATCGTCTCGCTACCGTCCGTCAACTTCACGTTAATGAGTTCATCTTCTTCACGAAGACGCAGGGCAATTAATCCGTTAGAACGGATGTTAGCAAATGCCATGACAGACGTTCGTTTGACGAGACCATCGCGTGTCGTGAAGAACAAGTACTGGTCTTCTTCAAACTTTTCGATTGGAATCATCGTTGTTACTTTTTCATCTTTCTCAACATCTAACAAATTCACTAACGGCAAGCCTTTAGCTGTTCTGCTAAATTCCGGTACTTCGTAACCTTTTTTCCGGAATACTCGACCCTTGCTCGTAAAGAACAAAATCGTGTCATGAGTAGATGTATTTAACAAGTGCTCCACAAAATCATCATCGTTTGTACCCATGCCTTGAATTCCACGACCGCCACGACGCTGGCTGCGGTATGTGCTTGCTGGTAAACGTTTCACATAGCCATGGTGTGTAAGCGTTAAGACAGAGTTCTCTTCAGGAATGAGATCTTCATCTTCAAGCATATCCGTACCACCCAGCGTAATTTCTGTACGGCGTTTGTCTGCAAAGCGATGCTTGACTTCGAGTAATTCTTCTTTAATAATCTCAATCACTTTAAGTTCATCTGCCAAAATGGCACGTAATTCATTGATTAGCAGTACCAATTGCTGATACTCTTCTTCAATTTTGTCACGTTCCAATCCTGTTAGACGCTGCAAGCGCATATCCAAAATAGCTTGCGCTTGACGGTCTGATAGACTGTAACGTTCCATTAGCCCACGTTTAGCTTCATCTGCAGTTTTAGAACCACGAATGAGTGCAATAATTTCGTCGATGTGATCGAGTGCAATTCGTAATCCTTCAAGGATGTGCGCGCGATCTTCTGCTTTTTTCAGTTCATATTGTGTTCTGCGACGAATCACAACTTTTTGGTGCTCCAAATAATGATACAAAATTTCTTTCAATGCGAGAACTTTAGGTTGTCCATCGACAAGTGCAAGCATGTTAATACCAAAACTGGATTGAAGCGCCGTTTGCTTGTATAAGTTATTCAACAACACGTGGGCATTTGCGTCTCTACGTACTTCGATGACAATGCGCATACCAGTGCGGTCAGATTCGTCCGCAAGGTGTGTGATTCCCTCGATTTTCTTTTCTCGTACGAGTTCTGCAATCTTCTCAATCAATCGAGCTTTGTTCACCTGGTATGGCAACTCATGGACAATAATAGTCTCTTTTCCATTGGTCGCTTGCTCAATCTCAACTTTACCACGTACTAACAAAGAGCCACGACCTGTTTCATAAGCTCTACGGATCCCGCTACGACCTAGAATAATACCACCCGTTGGGAAGTCCGGACCCGGAATGATTTCCATCAATTCCTCCGTCGTAATTGCTGGGTTTTCTGCAAGTGCAAGAACACCATCAATCGTTTCACCTAAATGATGAGGAGGAATGTTCGTTGCCATTCCTACTGCGATTCCGGATGTACCGTTGACGAGAAGGTTCGGAAAACGGCTTGGTAATACAATTGGTTCTCTTTCTTGACCATCATAGTTATCTTTGTAGTCAATTGTGTCTTTGTTAATATCACGTAATAGTTCCATAGCGATTCTGGACATACGAGACTCTGTATAACGCATCGCAGCAGCAGAGTCTCCATCCACCGAACCGAAGTTTCCGTGACCATCGACGAGCATGTAGCGATAGTTGAAGTCTTGTGCCATCCGAACCATCGTGTCGTAAACAGCAGTATCACCGTGTGGGTGGTACTTACCGATAACGTCTCCAACAATACGCGCTGACTTTTTATGCGCCTTGTCTGCCGTATTTCCGAGATCCTGCATTGCATATAAAATACGACGGTGAACTGGTTTCAGTCCATCGCGTACATCAGGAAGTGCCCGTGAGACGATAACACTCATTGCATAGTCAAGGAATGACGTCTCCATCTCTTTGCTAATATTGATTTCCTGCACACCGCGTTTTGGCAGATCTGCCATGTTGTCATACTCCTTTCAGCCTGACCCTTATTTATGAGTAAACAAGGGCGGCTCTCCATAACAGTCACACTGCTTGGCAATCAAGCATCTAGATTCTTCACGTAAATTGCATTATCTTCAATGAACTTTCGTCTTGGAGCTACTTCATCACCCATAAGTCGATTGAAAATCGCATCCGCTTCGATTGCGTTTTCAAGATGTACTTGAAGTAAAGTTCGCTGATCCGGATTCATTGTCGTTTCCCACAGTTGTGTAGCATCCATCTCACCAAGACCTTTATATCGAGTAATGATTGGTTTAGGTGTAGACGACAATCGGCTCAGGATTTCCTGAAGTGCTTCTTCGTCATAACAATACTCTTCGTTCTTACCTTGTTTGACCCGGTAAAGTGGTGGCTGTGCAATGTATACATACCCTGCCTCGATTAACGGGCGCATGAAACGGAAGAAGAATGTTAAAAGTAATGTACGAATGTGTGCACCGTCAACGTCTGCATCGGTCATGATCACAATCTTGTGATACCGAGCTTTTTCTAAGTTGAACTCTTCTCCAATCCCTGTACCGAGTGCAGTAATCATCATACGGATTTCTTCGTTACTTAAAATTCTATCTAAACGGGCCTTTTCAACGTTCAGGATTTTACCACGTAACGGTAAAATTGCTTGGAAGTGACGATCGCGTCCCCCTTTTGCAGATCCTCCCGCCGAGTCACCCTCTACGATGTACAATTCACTAATCGCTGGATTACGTGATGAACAATCGGATAGTTTACCTGGCAAACTCGAAACTTCCAGTGCAGACTTCCTGCGAGTAAACTCACGTGCATTTTTTGCAGCCAGACGCGCACGAGCTGCCATCAAACTTTTGTCGATTACTTTTCGAGCAACTTGTGGATTTTCCAGCATGAAGCGTTGGAATCCTTCTGAGAACAATGAATTCACAATTGTGCTCACTTCAGAGTTTCCAAGTTTCGTCTTCGTCTGTCCTTCAAACTGTGGGTCTGGGTGTTTAACGGAGACGATTGCTGTCAATCCTTCACGTACATCATCCCCTGTAAGGTTCTGATCGGCATCGCGTAACAAACCATTTTTACGAGCATAGTCGTTAATCACACGAGTTAATGCTGTTTTATAACCGGACTCATGTGTGCCACCCTCATACGTATTAATATTATTTGCAAATGAGAGCAGGTTATCAGCATAGCCGCTGTTATGCTGCATCGCGATTTCCACTGAAATTCCGTCCTTTTCTCCTTCAATGAAAATCGGCTCAGGATAAATCGGCTCTTTGTTTTCGTTCAAGTGTTCGACATATGACTTGATGCCGCCTTCATAATAATACGTATCTTTACGCACTTCTTCACCGCGATCATCTGTAATCGTAATTCGAAGACCACGATTCAAGTAAGCAAGTTCTTGAAGGCGATTTGCTAAAACACCATATTCGTAAACAGTTGTTTCCGTAAAGATTTCAGGGTCAGCTTTGAATCGAGTTGTAGTCCCTGTTTCATCAGATACACCGATTTCTTCCAATTCCTGAACTACTTTACCTTGACTGAACTTAATCGCATATAGTTTGCCATTTCGTTTCACGAATGCTTCTGTCTCGATAGACAAGGCATTCACGACTGATGCTCCTACACCGTGTAATCCACCAGAAACTTTGTATCCGCCACCGCCGAATTTACCTCCAGCGTGTAGCACAGTCATAATAACTTCAACTGCAGGTCGTCCAGTAGAACTTTGTATATCTACAGGAATGCCTCGACCATTGTCATCGACTCGGATCCAGTCCCCTTTTTCAATTGTCACTTCGATGTGGTCACAATAACCCGCTAATGCCTCATCGATACTATTATCAACAATTTCCCAGACCAAATGGTGGAGCCCTTTACCGCTCGTTGTCCCGATGTACATACCAGGTCGTTTACGAACTGCTTCTAACCCTTCCAGCACTTGGATCTGATTGGCATCATATGCGTTTTGCAACTCTTTTTCTTCCATGGCCAAACTGTTCACCTTTCCTTTCCGAACACGCCGGCAACCCGGTCTTATTTTTCCGGTATCTATCCATAAACAGGTTTCACACGTTGTCTCGTCTTGATACTGTTCCATCTTCAACTTCATAGATGGCAGCTTGACGAATGGTTTCGTGTTCGATTCCTGCAACGGTTGTTGTTGTAACGAACGTTTGCACTTGCCCTTGAATCGTATTCAGTAAATGAGATTGACGATAATCGTCTAACTCACTTAACACATCATCGAGTAGCAATATAGGTGCTTCCCCTACTTCTTGACGTACTAACTCAATTTCAGCAAGCTTCAACGACAAGGCTGTCGTGCGCTGTTGGCCTTGAGATCCGTAGGTTTGTATATCATAACCATTTACCATAAACGTTAGATCATCGCGATGTGGTCCAATGAGAGTTATACCCCGATCAAGTTCTCGTGTTTTGACTTCCGCAAGCTTCTTCATCAAAATATCCTTCATCTCATCATCCGATTGCAGGGGCGATAATTCTTTTAATGTGCTATAAGAGACTTCCAAGTTCTCGAGTCCACGAGAAATACCATGGTGAATCGGTCCAGCCCACTTTTGCAATAACTCCAAAAAATAGTATCGCTTTTTTATAATTTGCACCGCTTTATCGACAAACTGTTCGGTATAGACGTCAAACATGACATCTTCGAATTGACGTTTTCCACGGTTATCTTTTAGAATCGCATTCCTCTGTTTCAAGAGTTTCTGATAATGCAGTAAGTCATGCAGATAAACCGGCGAAATTTGTCCAATCTCCATATCAAGGAAGCGCCGTCTTACTTGAGGGCTACCTTTTACGAGATTGAGATCTTCAGGCGCAAACATGACGACGTTCACTTGCCCGATATACAAACTCAGCCGGTTTTGCTCAATATGATTCACACGAGCTTTTTTTCCCTTTTTGGAAATTACTAGCTCAATGGGAAGATGTCCATACTTGCGTTCTACATCACCTTCTATTTTACCATACTCCTGGCCCCAGCGGATAAGTTCACGATCATTTGACGTTCGATGTGATTTTGCCATAGCTAACACGTAAATTGCTTCCATGACATTGGTCTTCCCTTGTGCGTTTTCGCCAATGAATACGTTAATGTGCGGAGAAAATGATAAATCGAGGGAGGCGTAATTTCTGTAGTCAGTTAACGCGAGGCGATCAATGTACATCCCGAGTTCCATATGGGTCAGCGATCAGCTTAAACTTACCAGCACCTGGTACCATAACAAGATCTCCATCATACAGTTTTCGACCTCTTCGCTGTTCTTCTTCCCCGTTAACGTAAATTACGTTCTCACTGAGAAACCATTTTGCCATTCCTCCGGAGCTGATCACATTAGCCATTTTCAAGAGTTGTCCTAGTGTTACATATTCCGTATTAAAGTGTATTTCTTCCATTTGCATTCAATCCCTCACAAAGTTAGTTTGTATTTCTATTTTACCGGACTTTTGACTATAAGTAAAAAGGATAGCCGCTTTACGGCCATCCTTTTTTGTTCAATATGTGCGAACTGGCAATATGAGTTGGAGAATAGAATCATTGTCTGTTGCTTTTAGGATGAATGGACGCATCGTTCCAGTGAAATGGACTTCGATATTTTGTCCATCGATCGCTTTCAAAGCATCCATCATATATTTAGCACTAAACGAAATTTTCAACTCTTCGCCTGTTACTTCTTGTGCCTCGATCAATTCCTCAACCTTTCCGACTTCAGGTGAGTTCGAAGAAACTTCGAGTGTGTTGCCACCTTCCGCTGAAAAACGAACGATATTGTTACGGTCTTCACGGGCTAATAACGATGCACGGTCAATTGCTTGTAATAGCTGTTTCCCGTTTACAGTTACAGATGTTTTGTATTCAGAAGGAATTAGACGTGATGTATCTGGGTAATTGCCCTCTAACAATCTTGAATAGAATAAAACATTACGTGTTTTAAACAATACTTGCTGATCAGCAAAAATAATTTCTACTGGCTCTTGGGTATCTGGAAGGATCTTGTTCAGCTCTTGTAAACTCTTTCCTGGAATCACAATGCTGAATGGCTGCTCTGGAACTTGTTCAGGTCTTGTTTTTCGACTAGCTAAACGATGACTATCAGTAGCGACACAAACGAGCTCTCCCTCTTTTAACTCCCAATGTACGCCTGTAAGTATAGGACGTGTCTCATGTTGAGAGACTGCAAATACGGTTTCTCGAATGACAGATTTGATGAGATCTGAGGGCAAAGACATTCGGTGTTCATCAGAGACCTCAGGTAGTATCGGGTATTCGTACGGATCAGATCCAATGAGATGGAATTCCGATTTTCCAGAACGGATATGTGTATGCATGCCTTCTGTTACTTCAATCACAACTTCATTAGTTGGAAGCTTGCGTACGATTTCACTGAAGAACTTTGCTTGAAGAACAATCATGCCACTTTCCATGACTTGAATGATTTGTTCACCATCTTGTTCTACAGGAATGGATGTACAGATTGTAATATCCGAATCACTACCTGTCATCGTTAATCCTTTTTCATTCACTTCGATTTTGATACCCGTAAGAATCGGGATCGTCACTTTTTGACTAATCGCTTTCATGACATCGCTCAAACCTTCGAGCAATTTATCTCTCATGATTTCAAATTTCATGTGAACCCCTCGCTTATATAATGAATTAAAGTACTTAAAAGAATAGTAGTAATAGTAGTAGGGGCTGTGGATATGTGGAAAAGCCCTTTGAATGAATAACAATTAAGGTTTTCCACATGTGTATAACTTGTGTGTGAACGTGCACTAGTTATTCTAGGATATCCACAGTCTCGTTAACTTCTTCCTAGCGCTGCTCGAATATCTTGTATGTCTTGTTGGAGTGATTTATCCTCTTTGACCATTTTAGAAATCTTCTCATGTGCATGGATGACTGTTGAATGGTCCCGTCCCCCAAACTCCGAACCAATCTTAGGTAAAGAAGCATCTGTCAGTTCACGAGAAAGGTACATTGCAACTTGACGTGGAAATGCAATGGCCCGAGTTCGTTTTTTAGCTGAGAAATCCTCCAAACGTACGCTAAAGTGTTCGCCAACAGTCTTTTGAATATCAACGATGGTAACCATACGTGGGCGAGCATTCGGAATAATATCCTTCAATGCTTCTGCAGCAAGATCTGGTGTGATGTCCATATTGACGAGTGATGAATAGGCAACAACACGAATCAGTGCCCCTTCAAGCTCGCGAATATTTGTGTAAATTTGATTGGCGATGTATAGCATCACTTCATTTGGGATATCAATAAGACCGTCTGCTCTAGCTTTCTTCCGTAAAATTGCAATCCGTGTTTCTAAGTCAGGCGGTGCAATATCGGTGATTAGTCCCCATTCAAAGCGAGATCTTAGCCGATCTTCCAATGTAGGGATCTCTTTCGGAGGTCGATCACTGGAGATGACAATTTGCTTGGATTCCTCATGCAATGTATTAAAAGTATGGAAGAATTCTTCTTGCGTTTGTTCTTTTCCCGCAAGAAATTGAATATCATCAATTAGCAGCACATCTACGCTTCGGTATTGGTCACGAAACTCTCCCGCTTTGTTGTCACGAATCGAGTTGATGAACTCATTTGTAAACTTTTCACTCGATAAGTAAACCACTTTAAGGGCAGGGTTTTGTTCCAATACGTAATGTCCAATTGCATGCATAAGGTGAGTTTTCCCAAGTCCTACACCACCGTAGATGAACAACGGATTGTAAGACTTGGCGGGCGCTTCTGCTACCGCTAGTGATGCCGCATGCGCAAAGCGATTTCCTGATCCGATGACAAACGTGTCAAACGTATACTTGGGATTCAGCATTGCAGCTGTCGTAGCAACAGCTGATTTCTCTACTTTTTTTACGACTGGTTTAGGCACGGCAAAGTCTTTCTCGGCCATGTCTTCAGGAACTACAAATTGAATTAACCGGTCTTCGCCAGTCAACTCTGAGAGAATTCCCGTTATTAAATGTACGTAATGGGTCTCCAACCACTCTTTTGAAAATGAATTTGGCACAGCAATTGTTACATTTTCAGATCCGTACGATAAAAGTTTTGTCGATTTCAGCCACGTTTCAAAACTGGGCCGGGAGATTTTTTCTTCTACTTTCGACAGAACATCCTGCCAAAGGTTTTCTAAATGCTCCACAAGTGAACCTCCTTTTCGCGAACTAAACCCGGAAGTATGTATTATACACAGTTTCCACGCTTGTGGGTAACTATTATTCAAAGTTGTTGAAAAAATTATCCACAACTTATTAACAATTGTGGATAAGGGAAGATGTATGAAATTATATACACAACAAAATCTTTCTCATTGTATCAGCAATGGTCTTATATCGCAAGGGATTGAATGAGTTATGCACATTGCCGGCAAATGTGGACAGAAGTGTTATCCACAAGCAGGGATATGTGAAAAAGCTGTCGACAAATGTTGGTTTTTGAAAAAATCAAAAAGGCATTGATGCACAGAACAAAATTTCGTCTCGGGAAAACATTGTGGATAACTATAAGTACTTAAATTTGGAGAGGATGAACCAAATCACGAGAAAGAACTCATGTGGTACTGGAAAAATCGTTTGACAATGACCCTTCAGAAAGCTATACTTGTCAAGACTGTTATATGTAACATGTAATTGAGTCAGTAAAGCAGGAGGTGTCTTCTAATATGAAACGTACATTCCAACCAAATACACGTAAACGCGCAAAAGTCCACGGCTTCCGTGCACGCATGAGCTCGAAAAACGGACGCAGAGTCCTTGCAGCCCGTCGCAGAAAAGGAAGAAAAGTTCTTTCAGCGTAAGCCACTGACACATTCAGTGGTTTTTTTTTATGCCAAAGTCACAAAATTACTACTACCACGCGATGGAGCAGGTGCCTAATGAAAAAGAGTCAACGTATTAAAAAGAACGAAGAGTTTCAAAAAGTTTTTAAAACCGGCAAATCATTTGCGAATCGACAATTCGTTGTGTACGTATGTAAAGCAGAAAATCAGCGTGAATTCCGAATTGGACTTTCTGTAGGCAAAAAGATTGGGAACGCCGTCATGCGTAATCGTATAAAACGATGCATTCGACAATCCTTCTTAGAGATGAAGGAAGATCTTCTGCAAGATCAAGATTATGTCATTATCGCCAGACATCCGGCGGCCAAATTAGATTTTCATGAAACAAAAAAGAGCTTGCAGCATGTGCTACGAATCGCACGTGTCTTAAAGAAGAAGTAGAACTAAAATCAGCGTTCGTGATACACTGACACTAAGACTGTCTAGAAAAGAATGAGATTTGGGGGAACTATATTGAAGAAAAAAGCAGGGTTGCTGTTCATGCTAACGGCAATGTCCGTTTTTTTGGCGGGCTGTTCAGATTTTAAGGAGCCGATATCTGCTACCAGTGAAGGGTTTTGGAGCAAATATATTGTTTGGCCACTCGTTTCTTTAATCGAAACGTTTAAAGAATTACTTGGCACATATGGGCTCGGAATTATCGCAGTAACGATTATCATTCGTCTCATCTTACTGCCACTAACATTGAAGCAAACTCAAAGTTCAAAACAAATGCAAGCAATCCAACCGAAACTGAAGGCATTAAAAGAGAAGTACAAGTCAAAAGATGCGGTTACTCAACAGAAGTACCGTGAAGAAATGCAAGCTGTCATGTCGGAAAACAAAGTCAATCCAGTAGCAGGTTGTCTCCCTGTACTTGTTCAAATGCCGATATTGATTGGTTTCTATCATGCAATTAGCCGTATGAATGCAACACCAGAAATTCCACTAGGTAAATTCCTTGTGTTTGATCTAGCAGCACCAAGTATTGCGTTAGCTGTTTTTGCCGGAATTATGCAATTCATCGTATTGCGCACGGGTCCAGCGATGGATAATCCTCAGATGAAGATCATGATGTACATCATGCCGTTTTTCATTATGATTTTTGGTTCATTTTTACCAGCAGCACTCGCGTTATATTGGGTTGTCGGAAATACATTCTCGATTATTCAAAACTTCTTCATCTACAAACCATTCAAGAAAAAAGAAGTTGTGGTTGAGCAACCCAAGAGGAAAGGGGGAACTAAACGGAAATGAGTGAGATCAGACAGACCGGCAAAACCGTTGAAGACGCAATCGCCTCTGCGTTAGAGAAATTGAATACTTTGCGGAACCAAGTCGATGTCCAAGTGATCACCCAAGGAAGGAAAGGTTTTCTAGGATTTGGTGCAGTACCTGCCGAAGTAGTAGTTAAACGTCTTCCTGAAGAACCGGTTCAAAATACTTCACCAACCTCCGCTTTAAAGGAAGAAGAGGGTGTGGAAGAACTTGTGCAAGAACCGCCTTCCGTTCAAGTTTCTACTATAGAAATAGTTAAAGAACGAACCGAAAAGTTAGATTCTGAAGCAAAAACCGACTCAATAGCATTGTCGGAACCCATCTTGACGGACGATGAAATTATCGCAGAAACTAGTGCATATCTCTCTCAGATTGCAAACGATATGGGTGTGGAAGATCTTCAACTTAGCCATAAAACAGATGGAAAAGTCATTCACTTTCAATTAGAAAGTGAAAAAGCAGCATTTTTGATAGGTAAAAGAGGAAGTACACTCAATGCGTTACAGCAATTGGCACAATTAGTCGCAAACAAAGGAACTGGGACTTACAAAGTAGTCCGAGTTGATGTTGGAGATTACCGAGTTCGCCGTGAACAGGCACTTATGCAACTTGCAGAGCGAATGGCCGATAAAGCCATTCGTAGCGGACGAAAGGTTCAGCTGGAGCCGATGCCCTCGAACGAGCGGAAAGTCTTGCATCATGCATTAGCAGATCGACTTGACATTGAAACGTACTCAGAAGGTAAAGATCCGCGTCGTTATTTAGTAATAGAACCGATTGTGTAAAAAGGGCTGAAAAGCCCTTTTTTTTATGTCTTTTTTAGCTGAAAAAGGTTAAAAGGGTTGTGAAATCTATAAGTTCCTATCTGCATTACATTGAATTGTTTCCAACCTACTCATCATAACTTGAATTGACATGCAAAATTTCCAGTTTCCACGAACTATTTCAAGTAGAGAAAACGACATTTATATGCAATTTTACTTTGCGGTAAAGCGGTTATATCGACATTAAAGAGGAGACAGCCACAAAAATTTCAAGTTATCCACATTTTTTCGTACCACATGCTAGGACAACAGACCGATTTATGATAAAATTTACAGTTAGATAGTTACGCCCGAAAAATGGTTGTACACATGTGGATAACGAAAAATAGGAAGGTGAGTCAGCGTGCAATTTGATACAATAGCGGCAATTTCGACGCCGATGGGAGAAGGAGCAATTGCGATAGTCCGAATCAGCGGAGATGAAGCTGTTGAAATTGCGGATAGATTGTTCCGTTCACCGTCTGGGAAGCGTTTAGTAGATTCATCATCCCACACGATTCATTACGGTCATTTGGTGGATCCATCGACTGACGAAACCGTGGAAGAAATTATGGTGTCTCTCATGAAAGCGCCGAAAACGTTCACTCGTGAAGACGTGATCGAATTGAATTGTCACGGTGGTTTGGTGTCCGTGAATCGAGTACTCCGACTGGTACTCCAATATGGTGCACGTTTAGCTGAACCAGGTGAGTTTACGAAGCGTGCCTTTTTAAATGGGCGGATTGACCTGTCTCAGTCAGAAGCTGTGATGGATTTAATACGAGCGAAAACCGATCGGGCTATGAATGTTGCATTGAATCAGATGGACGGGAAATTGTCCCGTCTGATTGGCGAGTTACGTCAGGCACTTCTTGAGACGCTTGCACAAGTCGAAGTGAATATTGATTATCCAGAGTATGATGACGTAGAAGAAATGACGATTCCGCTCATGATTGAGAAGGGCGAGTGGGTGCGAAGTGAAATTATTAAGCTTCTCTCAACTTCTTCTCAAGGTAGAATTCTTCGTGAAGGGCTTTCGACAGTTATTATTGGACGTCCGAATGTAGGGAAATCTTCCTTGCTTAACAGCCTTGTCCAGGAAAATAAAGCAATTGTAACTGACATAGCGGGGACAACTCGTGATATTATTGAGGAGTACGTGAATGTTAAAGGCGTACCGTTAAAATTGGTCGATACAGCGGGGATTCGTGAAACGGAAGATTTGGTGGAGCGAATTGGTGTAGAACGCTCACGACAAGTACTAAAAGAAGCAGACCTCGTAATATTGCTGTTGAATGGTTCTGAAGCATTGTCTCCTGAAGACGAACGGTTACTTGAAACGATTCGTCCAATGGATGCGATTATTGTCGTTAACAAGACGGACCTACCTCAGCAAATCGATATAGAGACCGTCAAACAACTGGCAGGTCAAAAGCACGTCATAACTACATCTATCCTTCAAGATGAAGGAGTAGATGAGCTGGAAGAAACGATTGCGAGCCTATTTTTTGGCGGTGGAATCGAAGCAGAAGATCCGACGTATGTTTCAAACGAGCGGCATATCGCACTGTTGCACCAAGCGAAAACATCTATTGAAGATGCTATTCAAGCAGCAGAAGCGCGCGTTCCTATCGATATGATTCAAATCGATATTACACGGACGTGGGAACTGCTCGGTGAAATTGTTGGAGATACCGTTCAAGATAGTCTCATTAACCAGCTATTCTCTCAGTTTTGCCTCGGGAAATAAACAATTGAACGCTTGGCGATTGCCACGTGATTCACATACAGGAAGGATGAACGAGCATGCCACAATTTGAAGCAGGCACGTTCGATGTTATCGTAATCGGCGCCGGCCATGCAGGCGTAGAAGCAGCATATGCATCAGCAAAAATGGGAGCGAGCACACTCGTACTAACCATGAACCTGGATATGATTGCCTTTATGCCTTGTAATCCATCACTCGGGGGTCCTGCAAAAGGGATTGTCGTCCGAGAGATTGATGCACTAGGCGGAGCGATGGGTAAAGTAATCGACAAAACACACATCCAAATGCGGATGTTGAATACAGGAAAAGGACCTGCAGTTCGTGCACTTCGAGCGCAAGCAGACAAAGTCCTTTATCAACAAGAAATGAAACGCATGCTTGAAGACGAAGAGCATTTATCTCTTCATCAGGGTGTCGTTGAAGAACTGATTGTGGAAGACGGAGAAGTGAAAGGTGTGCTCACACAAATTGGAGCCATCTATCGTGCGAAAACAGTCATAGTTACAACAGGGACGTTCTTACGGGGCGAAGTCATCATCGGGGACTTGAAATACTCTAGCGGCCCAAACAACCAAATGCCTTCTATCAAATTAGCGGATAGCCTCCGTGAACTTGGCTTTGACACAGTTCGATTCAAGACTGGAACACCTCCACGTGTGAATAGTAATACAGTGGATTATAGCAAGACCGAAATTCAACCTGGCGATGAGACACCGCGTGCATTCAGTTTCGAAACGACTGAATTCATAACAGATCAGCTACCATGCTGGTTAACATATACATCACCGTTAACGCATCAACTTATTAACGAAAATCTTCATTTGTCCCCTATGTATTCAGGTGTCATAAAAGGTAAAGGACCAAGCTACTGTCCATCAATTGAGGACAAAATTGTCCGCTTTGCAGATAAATCTAGGCATCAAATTTTCCTTGAGCCAGAAGGTCGAAATACACGTGAAATGTACGTTCAAGGATTGTCTACAAGCTTACCTGAACACGTACAACGTAAAATGATTGAAAGTGTTCCTGGGTTAGAGAAGGCACAAATGCTACGTGCGGGATATGCAATCGAGTATGATGCAATTGTTCCGACACAGCTATGGCCAACACTGGAGACGAAAAAAATTAAGAATTTGTATACTGCAGGTCAACTAAACGGAACATCTGGTTATGAAGAAGCCGCTGCACAGGGGATCATGGCAGGTATTAATGCAGCGAGTCGTGTTCTCGGAAAAGAAGAAGTGGTTCTTGGACGAGCGGATGCTTACATTGGCGTCCTGATCGATGACCTTGTAACTAAAGGAACAAGCGAACCTTATCGTCTACTCACTTCCCGTGCAGAATACCGCCTATTGTTGCGTCATGACAACGCGGACTTACGTCTCACTGAAATTGGCCATACACTTGGTATGATTTCTGATGAGCGCTATGCGAAGTTTGTAGTGAAAAAACAACAAATTGAAGAAGAAATTGAGCGGTTACGTAAAGTATCTGTGAAGCCCGAAGAAGCTGTTCAGACAATTATTGAAGCGGCAGGTGGAACAGCACTTCGCGAGCCAATGAAAGCCGCAGATTTGTTGAAGCGTCCAGAGATGAAATACGACGAAATTAGTAAGGTCGTCCCTCCGGAAACGGCGTGTACACCAGACGTAGCGGAGCAAGTCGAAATTTCTATTAAGTACGAAGGATACATTGAAAAAGCGATGCAACAAGTGAATCGTATGAAGAAGATGGAGAACAAAAAGATTCCAGAAGGCATTGATTATCATGCAATTTCAGGTCTTGCAAAAGAAGCAAGAGCGAATTTAAGTGATGTACGTCCATTATCAATTGCACAAGCTTCCCGAATTTCAGGAGTGAATCCAGCAGACATTTCCATCCTTCTTGTTTACATTGAACAAGGTAAAATCGCTAAAATATCCGGCTAACCCCAGCTAATACGGATATGAAGTCCGTATTAGCTTTTTTGAAAGGTGGATTTCAGTGAACGAAGAACAATTTATTGAAGCTTTGCAGGAGAAGGGGATATCCCTTAGTGATCAGCAAATCTCTCAGTTTAATCTGTATTTTAAACTGCTCGTAGAATGGAACGAAAAGATGAACTTGACGGCAATTACTGATGCTCCTTCTGTTTATCTTAAACACTTTTACGATTCAATTTCAGCAGCATTTTTCGCGGATTTGACGAAAGAGCTTACACTTTGTGATGTAGGAGCAGGTGCAGGTTTCCCAAGCATTCCGTTGAAAATTTGCTTCCCAAATCTGCACGTAACAATCGTAGATTCATTAAACAAACGTATTAATTTCCTTAATGAACTTTCAGAAAAACTAGAGTTAAAAAATGTTCGATTCGTCCATGCGCGTGCCGAGGATTTCGGACAAAACCAAGAGTATCGAGAACAATTTGACATTGTAACTGCACGAGCAGTAGCACGACTAAGTGTCCTCGCAGAATTATGCGTCCCAGCACTTAAAGTTGATGGACGTTTCATTGCGATGAAAGGCGCTGCAGCAGCTGACGAAATGGTTGATGCAAAAAAAGCACTTGAAACTCTCGGCGTTGTGTTAGAAGATAAGCATACATTCTCTCTTCCACTTGAAGAGAGTGAACGGACTGTATTTGTTTTCTCAAAAGTTAAAAAAACGCCTAAAAAGTATCCACGAAAACCAGGCATGCCAAATAAGACGCCAATCTGTTGAACTGTTTCACGTGGAACATTGTAGGCCATATAGAAGGAGAGTGAATGTGCTGCTCTCTTTCTTACATAGGTTTTCAGTCCAATTCAAAGGAAGTGGACTGCCGTCAAAACGTTTCAATAAGGATTAAGTTGAACGAATGATGGATGGAAATCATCCTCTCTGCAGCGACTGTTCGTGTTCACAACAGAGGATAGTCTTAAAAAGGTGGTGTCTGGAATGAAAAATACGTTCTCACGTTTTTTTGGGAATGGAGAAAAAGAACTCCCCCCGATAGAAGAGGCGGAACCTATGGTGAATGAATCCGTAGAACAAATTCAAATTGATCGTATTAAGCCGAATCGTTTTCAACCGCGCACCATCTTCTCTGAAGAGAAAATCGAGGAGCTGGCTCGTACGATTCATACACACGGGATCATCCAGCCAATCGTCATACGACAGACTGATGAAGACGCATATGAAATCATCGCAGGGGAGCGTCGTTACCGGGCAATGAAAAAGCTCGGGTGGGAAGAAGTTCCTGCTATTGTACGTAACTTGGACGATAAAGAAACGGCTTCTATTGCTTTAATTGAAAACTTACAACGGGAAGAACTTACAGCGATTGAAGAAGCATATGCTTATGAAAAGTTATTAGAGCTACATGCGCTGACTCAAGAAGCTTTGGCACAACGTTTAGGTAAAGGGCAGTCAACTATTGCAAATAAAATGAGATTGCTAAAATTACCTGAAGAAATTAAACAAGCAATTTTAACAAAAGAGTTATCAGAGCGTCATGCTCGAGCACTGATTGCGTTGAAAGATCCTGAACTTCAGAAACAAGTATTTCAGGAAGCAATAGAAAATGGTCTCAACGTAAAACAATTAGAAGCAAGAATTAAAGAAGTGTTAACACCTCCTGAGCCTAAAGAAAAAAAGAAAGCTCCACGGAGGAAGTCAGTGAGTAAAGACGTCCGCATTGCAGTCAATACGATTCGCCAGTCGTTAACGATGGTGACTAAGAGTGGAATTGACTCTTGCTTTCAGGTAGCAAGAGTTTTTGCTCTGTTATTCATACCATTTACAACACTTTTTTGGTAAACTGATAGATAGAACAAATATGCAGGGATCGAACAGCATGTATGGAAGAAAGCAGGTGCTCGTTTGGGAAGAATTATCGCAATAGCCAATCAAAAAGGCGGCGTTGGCAAGACAACTACCTCGGTAAACCTCAGCGCCTGTCTTGCACATATTGGAAAAAAAGTATTGTTAATTGATACAGATCCACAGGGGAATGCAACTAGTGGGGTAGGCATTAACAAAGGCGACGTCCAAAATTGTATTTATGACATCCTTATAGATGATGTTCCAATGAAAGACGTGATTTTGCCGACGAAAGTACCTCAATTGGATTGTATTCCCGCAACAATTTCTTTGGCAGGAGCTGAAATTGAATTAGTGTCAACGATTTCAAGGGAAGTTCGCATGAAACATGCCATTCAAGAAGTGAAAGCAGATTACGATTACATCGTCATTGACTGTCCGCCATCACTAGGATTATTAACGATTAACGCTCTGACTGCATCAGATTCTATTGTCATCCCAGTGCAATGTGAATATTACGCACTGGAAGGATTAAGTCAATTGCTTAGCACGATTCGTCTTGTACAAAAGCATTTGAACGAAAATCTTGTTATTGATGGTGTGTTACTCACAATGTTTGATGCGCGTACCAATTTAGGAATACAAGTGATTGACGAAGTAAAGAAATACTTCCAAGACAAAGTATATAAAACGATTATTCCACGGAATGTAAGGTTGAGTGAGGCACCGAGTCATGGTGAGCCAATCATATTATATGATGCGCGGTCACGTGGAGCGGAAGTTTACTTAGAGCTGGCAAAGGAAGTGGTTCACAATGGGTAAAGGTCTTGGTAAGGGGATTAATGCATTGTTTCCGGGAGAGTCGCTTGTAAAAGCAGAATCAGTGGAGCAAATCAATCTTAAAAGTATTACAGTAAATCCATATCAACCGAGAAAACGTTTTGATGAGGCTGCAATTCAAGAACTCAGTGCTTCCATTAAAGAACACGGTGTCTTGCAACCCATTATTTTACGTAAAGTCGGATCCGCACATGAAATCGTTGTAGGTGAGCGCCGGTTCCGTGCTGCAAAGTTAGCGGGACTTAGAGAAATTCCAGCAGTCGTTCGCCAACTAACAGATACTGAGTCAATGGAACTTGCAATTTTGGAGAATCTTCAACGTGAAGATTTATCACCTATTGAAGAAGCTGAAGCGTACCAGAACTTAATGGATAGTTTAGAGCTTACCCAAGAACAACTTGCGTTTCGGTTAGGAAAAAGCCGTCCGCATATCGCAAATCATATTAGATTACTCGCACTTCCTGAAAAGGTCCGTAAAGATATTACGGAAGGGAAGTTATCGATGGGACATGGTCGTACACTACTCGGTTTGCGTAAGAAAGAGCAGATTAATATTATCGCTGAAAAGACGATGAAAGAGGGCTTAAATGTTCGTCAACTGGAAGCGTTAGTTCAAAAACTGAATGAACATGTTTCACGTGAAACAAATAAGAAGAAAGAAAAGAAAGATTTGTTTCTCGTAGAGCAGGAAACATCGTTACGTGAACACTTTGGAACAAACGTATCTATTAAGAAAACAAAAAACAAAGGAAAAATTGAAATTGAGTTTTTCTCTGAAGAAGATTTTGAACGTATATTAGATTTGCTGAATGATTGAACGTGTACCTATTTCGCACTAGCGGAATAGGTACTATTTTTTAATGGTCGGGAAGTGGTTAACGTGGTGTTTTACGGTACGCTAGTGAACGTAGCACTAATTATCGTAGGTGCTTTGATTGGTAGAGTTTTTAAAAATATTCCTGATCGTATGAAACAAACAGTTATGTATGGAATTGCACTTGCCGTCATGGCAATCGGGATCCAAATGACATTCGAAAGCACGCAATTGCTCATTGTAATTATTAGTATTGTGATTGGTTCTGTAATTGGGGAATGGATAAACGTCGATAAAATGATGGAACAGGCAGGGAAATGGCTGGAATCAAAAATGCCTGCCCCAAAAAGTGGACAAGGCATTTCCCAAGGGTTCATCACAGCAACAATGATTTTTGTCATTGGGTCTATGTCGATAATAGGAGCCATTGACAGCGGGTTGCGAAATGATCACGATGTGTTGGTGATGAAAGGGATAATTGACGGGTTCACAGCAATCATTCTCAGTTCAACACTTGGGATCGGAGTCGTTTTTTCAGCAGTACCCGTATTGCTTTATCAAGGACTCATCACATTATTTTCCACACAAATTAGTCGTTTTGTTCCGGACGAACTACTTGAGCTTTTTATATCTGAGATGACGGCAACCGGGGGCCTTATGATTTTGGCAATTGGACTCAACTTAATCGGCTTGACTAAGATCCGAGTAGCTAATTTCATTCCCGCTATTCCGGTAGTGGCTTTGATTGTAAGTATCATATACGCGTTTTGACTGTAGTCGACCATGAGCAAGTTGCAGTGCTCTTGAGATGGTTCGTCCCATTTCATAAGATAGATGAAGCCGTGTGCTTTGAAGGACGGAATGCTCCATAAAGCCACCGATATTGACGACCCCTTTTATAGCAATGTCACCAACGGAAGGGAGCTCTTTGCCGACAGCTTTTCCTGGCTGCAATGGACCGTCTTGTATAAGGAGATGTCCTACAGAATCACTTTTACCCAGGCAAGCGTCAATTGCGACGAGGTATGCATCTGGATGAGTAAAAGCAAGCTCAGTTATTGTTTGTTCAATGTTAAGAGCATGAAGCGGTTCTTCTAGTGTACCGAGGACACGATAGGGAAAGGATCGAGTTTCTGTGAGTAGCGAGCCAATGAGCGGACCAAGTGCATCACCAGTTGAACGATCTGTTCCAATACATAGGAATAGGATTTCACGTGTTGTAAAAGGGATATTCTCTAGGAATAATGTGCTCAATTTCCAAACGGCTCCAGTTTCTTTGTAGTGAATACGTGAGTTCAATTCAGCTTGTTCAAGTTTTTGCATAATCAGGCTCCTGTCTAGGAATAGTAGTAGGAATGTGTGGTGTCCTGCAGTATACTCAAAACAAAGCTGGATTATACGTAAATAACTAATCTCAAGCGAAATTATAAGAGTGGATGATTGGAGTGAATAGATTGGAAGCGAAGCAATTTGGTATCAATGATGTTGTGGAGATGAAAAAACAACATCCATGTGGAACAAATTCTTGGAAAGTCATTCGAATGGGTGCAGACATCCGCATTAAATGCTTAGGATGTGGTCATAGTATTATGATTCCACGTAACGAATTCACTAAAAAAATGAAGCGTGTTATCCAGCAAGGACAAACGGAAAACTGAATGGACAGAAAGACGTTCTCTCCTTATAATGGAAGAGCTGCATTGAATAATCGAACATAATAAATTGGTATAGATGAAAGGTTGGGAAAGTTATGGCATTGACAGCTGGTATCGTAGGACTTCCGAACGTAGGAAAGTCCACGTTGTTTAACGCAATTACAAAAGCTGGTGCGGAAGCTGCAAACTATCCGTTCTGTACAATCGATCCAAACGTTGGAATCGTAGAAGTACCCGATGAGCGTCTTCAAAAGCTAACGGAACTTGTCACACCTAAAAAGACAGTACCTACTGCTTTTGAGTTTACAGATATTGCTGGGATTGTAGAAGGAGCGAGCAAAGGGGAAGGACTTGGAAACAAGTTTTTGTCTCACATCAGAGAAACGGATGCAATCTGTCAGGTTGTTCGTTGTTTCGCAGATGACAATATTACACACGTAAGTGGTAAAGTGGATCCTTTGTCTGATATCGAAGTAATTAATCTTGAATTGATACTCGCAGATATGGAAAGCGTGGATAAGCGTCTTCAACGTGTTACCAAAATGGCAAAGCAGAAAGACAAAGAAGCAATGATCGAAGAACCGGTGTTGCTGAAATTGAAAGATGCGTTTGAAGCAGGGGAGTCTGCTCGTTCTGTAGAACTCACGCCAGAAGAAACAGCAGTTGTAAAAGGCATGCATTTGTTGACGATTAAACCGATGCTCTATGTAGCAAACGTTTCGGAAGATGAAATTGCAGATGCTGCAAACAACGAGTATGTACAAGCCGTTCGTGACTTCGCGCAAAAAGACAATGCAGAGGTCATCGTTGTCTGTGCGAAGATCGAAGAAGAGATGGCGGAGCTGGATGACGATGAGAAGCAAATGTTCCTAGACGAGCTTGGCATCGAAGAGTCTGGTCTTGATCAGTTGATCCGTGCTGCTTATCAGTTGCTTGGATTGGCAACGTACTTTACGGCAGGCGTGCAGGAAGTTCGTGCATGGACATTCCGTAAAGGCATGAAAGCACCTCAATGTGCCGGAGTCATCCATACGGACTTTGAGCGTGGGTTCATCCGTGCTGAAACGGTTGCATATGACGATCTTATGGCAGCAGGTTCTATGGCGGCTGCAAAAGAAGCGGGCAAAGTACGTCTTGAAGGAAAAGAATACATCGTTAAAGATGGCGATGTTATGCTATTCCGTTTTAATGTGTAAGTAGGATTGAAAAAAGCCAGGCATGCGAGGACGCGAAATCCTCCATGTCTGGCTTTTTATATTAAAATGATTAGCTATCTTTATACCCTGTTTAAAAAGAAGGACTGAACGCGTTAATCTACAGATCGAACAGATTCATACAAATAGAGACGTGGACGTTCTGGATCATCTTTTACGAGCCATTCATCTGGAAATTGTTTAAGTTCTTTGTACATCGCAAAATCACCGGCAGCTCCCCCTATGAGTAGGCCGCCGAGCAATAGCCATACACCGTCAGAAAGGTACAAGCCGACAGCTGCTGGAATAATCCCTGTTGTCCAGAAGGGCAGGAGCAATGCCTTGCGAATGGCAGCATTGGTCATCCATTCATCTGTCGTAGCATAAGCGATGCCTAGCTTTAAATTTACTCCAACAATCATCTTCCTCCAGGGAATGCCCGCAAAGATACGAAATCCTAGTAAATGAAACAACTCATGCACTACAATCAGTACGATATATCCAATGACTACAAAAAGGATTTTCCAAAAAGAGAACGAAACCGTAAGCTCAGATTGGATTAGGAGTTGAAATAGGATATCGAGTGCAAATAATCCAACTGTTGTCCATAAGGTAACCCACAGTCCTGTTTTTGCTACTCTTTTTAGGTCCAAGTCCACAATGTGTGCAGGTTCACTAGACACAAGCATTGGATCACCTCTTTCTTCAATTGATCACTTTACTAGCTCACTTTTTCTTTATTATACAGGAGAAACACTTGAATTACGATGGAACCTATGATAGTATGTATTGATGTGAGTAAACAAATTTACTTACTCCTTGCCCGCTGCATGCAGCAGGGCCCAAGTCCATAAGGAGGTGACTACAGATGAGAAAGTATGAAATTATGTACATCATTCGCCCAAGTCTAGATGACGACGCGAAAAAAGCATTGATCGAACGTTTCGACGGAGTCTTGACTTCGAACGGTGCGGAGATCATCGAGTCGAAAGAGTGGGGCAAGCGCCGTCTTGCATACGAAATCGACGATTTGCGTGAAGGTTTCTACCAATTGGTAACTCTTAACGCAGGTACAGAAGCAATCAACGAATTTACACGTCTTGCGAACATCAACGAAGGAATCCTTCGTCATATGGCTGTTCGTCTTGACGCATAATCCATAAAAAACAACGTAAAAAACGATGAGGGAGGCTGAATTCTGATGATTAACCGTGTCGTATTGGTCGGCCGATTGACAAAAGATCCTGAACTCAAATATACACAAAGTGGAATCGCGGTCACTCGCTTTACACTGGCTGTGAACAGACCGTTCTCAAACCAGTCAGGCGATCGTGAAGCGGACTTCATTAACTGTGTAGCTTGGAGAAAACAGGCGGAGAACACTGCGAATTTCTTACGCAAAGGTAGTCTAGCTGGTGTAGACGGGCGTATTCAGACGAGTAATTTCGAAGGACAAGATGGCAAGCGTGTCTTCATGACGGAAGTTGTGGCAGATAGCGTTCAATTCTTGGAACCACGTAATGCTAACTCTGACCGACCTAACTCACAAGGTGGCGCACCTGCGTACGGAAACCAACAGTCAGACCGTCCGTATAATCAGAATCAGCAACAGAATCAGCCATCTTATCAGCCTAACCAGCAAAACTATACACGTACTGATGAGGATCCGTTCCAATCAGGTGGCGGTCCGATTGAAGTATCGGACGATGATTTGCCGTTCTGATCCGGATTTCACTTATACGGATAAAAAGGAGGAGAAACGATTATGGCACCACGTCGTGGAGGAAAAAGACGTCGTAAGGTATGTTATTTCACGTCTAACAACATTACACACATTGACTACAAAGATGCAGACTTGCTCAAGAAATTCATTTCTGAGCGTGGAAAAATCTTGCCACGTCGCGTTACAGGTACAAGCGCGAAGTATCAGCGTAAGCTGACTTCCGCTATCAAACGCGCACGTATTATGTCACTTCTACCATTCGTAGCAGAAGAAAGATAATTACACAAGCCACCTTGTCAGCCTGGGATTCCCCAGGGTGAGGGGTGGTTTTTTTATTCCCAGCAAAAATCCAGAGAACAGCTGTGTGGTTTTGGTGTCTACACTCTAATCGTGATACAATCAGAGGAGGACATCTGTATGAATCTCATAGAGCTTTTCACATGGATGATGTACTACGAACCGGAGGAATCCAAATTATGCAAGACAATGCACGAAAACTGACATATGGAGCGATGATGATTGTACTGTTTACAGTCCTATTAACGGGGAGCCTCTTTATACCGCTACTTGGTAGTGTATTGCTGTTCTTTATACCGCTCCCAATCTTACTTTACCGACTTCGCTATGATCGAAACGCCAGTCTACTTGTTGCTGTCGTTGCTATTTTAGTGTCTTCATTATTCGGAGGACTATTTACGATTCCAATTGCATTTGTGTTCGTTTTCCTCGGATTTGTGATGGGAGAAACCATACAGGCTGGGAAATCGAAGTTTTACACAGTGATGACGGTAGGCTTGACTATTCTCATTTCATTGGTGGCAACCTACGTAGGCGCAGTGTTGTTCTTCCAATTCAACGCGATGGAAGTAATCATGGAGATCTTAAAAAAGTCACAACAAGAGATGATAGAATATTCGTCTGATCTCAAATTCCTTCCTCAAGACTATGAAAAAACAATTGCAGACACGTTTTTATTTTATCGCTTAACTATCCCTGCCTTGGTGATTTTAGGCTCCCTTCTTACTGGGTACCTTTTTGTTATTGCAAGTTTTTATACTGCTGAACGGATAGGGACAAAAGTTCCGAAGTTCACTCAATTTAGAGATATGAAATTGCCATTCATGACAATCGTCATTTATGCGCTTGTTATCTTGTCATCGTTTCTCATTGGAAATGATACAACTTCAACAGGCTATCTGATTTACATTAATGCGATGATTATTTTGAGATTTGTCTTCTTATTACAAGGACTCTCATTGATTTACTACTTTTTACATGAACGGAAGCTACCGGGTTTCATCACTGTGCTTGCGACTGTATTTGCGGTGATGTTGAATCCAATGACGATACTGCTTGGGACACTGGACACGGCCATTGACATTCGGGCTTGGATAGGAAAAGACAAGGTGAACTAGGAGGATGAGACAATGACATCTTTTTTTAGAAGGAGAGCGATTCGTTATCCACTTGCTGCCGTCTCACTCCTCGGCGTCCTAGCGGCAGTATTTTTGTTCATGTTTAACTTTTGGATCGGGCTGATCTATACAGTGATTTTCTTTGCACTGATTGGCTCTTCATGGAAGATTGAAGAACAAACGTATATGGATACTGAAAAACATATTGAGACAATGTCGTATCGGATGAAAAAGGTAGGGGAAGAAGCGCTTCTTGAACTGCCAATAGGAATTATTCTACTCAATGATAAGCAAATCATTGAATGGGCCAACCCTTATGCTGCACAAATCTTTGAAGAGGATTCCTTAATTGGTGAAGAGCTTTTTGAGCTAGCTGAACAATTTCGTTCTTTCTTAAAAGACGATGTACCTGATGATTTGACGTTGACGGTGGGAGAACGTTCCTTCAGACTGGCTTACAAGCCAGAGGATCGCCTGATTTACTTGTTTGATGTGACGAAAAGGCAGAGGATTGAATCCCTGTATTATGCAGATCGAACAGTGATCGGTATATTACTTGTCGACAATTATGACGAACTCGCACAGACGATGGATGACCAAACACGAAGTCAGCTGAACTCTCTTGTGACCTCGCTTATTAATAGCTGGGGTGCGGACAATGGAATCTTTGTGAAGCGCGTAGCTTCGGATCGCTTCCTCGCGGTGTTCAATGAATCGATGCTAAATGAGTTAGAAAAGAGTAAGTTTGCAATTTTAGATGATGTTCGAGAAAAAACTGCGAAACAAAGTAATGGTCTTACCTTAAGTATCGGGGTAGGCGCAGGCTCTCCGTCCTTGATTGAATTAGGTGAGCTGGCTCAATCCAGTTTGGACCTTGTGCTCGGACGTGGGGGCGATCAAGTTGCCATTAAACGTTCAGACGGAAAGTTGAAGTTCTTCGGTGGGAAAACAAATCCAGTCGAGAAGCGGACGAGAGTGCGAGCGCGAGTCATCTCTCATGCATTACGTGACTTAATCCAGGGGAGTGACCAAATTTTTGTGATGGGTCACAAGATGCCCGATATGGATGCGATTGGTGCAGCGATTGGTGTGCGTAAGATGGCACGGATGAATAATGTTCCAGGATATGTCGTCGTGAATTTCGATGAATTGGATGCAAGTGTTAATCGACTAATTGACGAGATTGAACAAGACCCTGATCTGTATGACCATTTCATTCATCCCGATGAGGTTTTAGCTAAAATGACGGACAAATCACTTGTGGTCATAGTGGATACACATAAACCGAGCATGGTCATCGATGAACGAGTGATTGATAAGGCAGAAAAACTAGTTGTCATCGATCACCATCGTCGAGGGGAAGAGTTTGTACAAAATACAATGCTTGTTTACATGGAGCCATACGCGTCATCGACCGCTGAACTGGTGACAGAGCTTATTGAGTATCAGCCGAAAAACGAGAAATTGACGATGCTTGAGTCGACTGCGATGCTTGCGGGTATCGTGGTCGATACGAAGAGCTTTACATTACGGACAGGTTCCCGTACGTTTGAAGCAGCCTCATACTTACGAACAAACGGTGCAGATACAGTTCTCGTACAACGGTTGTTGAAAGAGAATATTGAAACGTATGTAGAGCGTTCGAGGCTAATTGAAACGGTTGAAATCATGGATGGTGGTGTTGCCATTGCGAAAGGTGAAAATGGTGAGCCATACAATTCCGTACTGATTGCACAAACCGCTGACATCCTTCTAACGATGCAAGGAGTATCTGCATCCTTTGTCATCGCACCACGGTCAGATGGTAAAATTGGTATAAGCGCCCGTTCACTCGGTGAACTGAATGTCCAACGAGTGATGGAACAGCTTGGCGGCGGTGGGCATTTGACGAACGCCGCAACGCAGCTTACTTTAGAGACTGTGGAAGAGGCTGAAGAACAATTAAAACAAGTAATTATGGATGATCAGGAAAGGGGAGATTGAACATGAAAGTTATTTTTCTACAAGATGTAAAAGGTAAGGGTAAAAAAGGTGATGTAAAAGAGGTTTCTGTAGGATATGCTCAAAACTTCTTACTCAAAAACAATGTGGCTGTTGAGGCAACACCAGCAGCTCTCAGCAAGTTGGAAGGGCAAAAGAATCGCCAGGCAAAAGATGCTGCAGAAGAGTTGGAAGATGCGAAGAAGCTAAAAGCTCATATCGAAGAGCTCACAGTTGAATTGACAGCAAAATCTGGAGAAGACGGTCGGTTATTTGGATCGGTTACTTCCAAACAAATTGCAGCAGCTCTAGAGAAACAACATGGCATTAAGCTTGATAAGCGTAAGATGGATCTACCTGATGCCATCCGTGCACTCGGGTACACAAATGTACCTGTAAAATTACATCATGATGTCAACGCGGTATTGAAAGTCCACGTAACAGAAGAATGATAAGGAGATAGTCTGATGGATCAAATGATAGATCGTATTCCCCCTCATAATAACGAAGCCGAGCAGTCCGTCATAGGTGCAATTTTCTTGGATCCACAAGCCCTCATTACAGCGGCTGAGATTTTGATGCCCGAGGATTTCTACCGGACTGCACATCATAAGATATTTTTAACTATGATTGGCTTAAGTGATAAGGGGCAGGCGATCGATGTTGTCACTGTCACGGAAGAACTATCTGCAAAAAAAGAATTGGAAGACGTCGGAGGTCTTTCATATTTAACAGAGGTCGCAAACTCCGTACCAACTGCAGCGAACATTGAACATTATGCTCGCATCGTTGAGGAAAAGTCTTTACTGAGACGTCTGATTTCAGTGGCCTCGACAATTATGGAAGATGGTTATACGAGAGAAGACGAAGTGGAAGCACTCTTATCAGAAGCTGAAAAGAAGATGATGGAAGTTGCGAACCGTAAAAATGCCGGAGACTTCCGTCATATCAAGGACGTACTTGTGGATACGTATGACAACATAGAAATTTTACATACGCGCAGGGGAGACGTTACAGGTGTTCCAACGGGCTTCGCCGATCTTGACAAAATAACTGCTGGTTTCCAACCCAATGACTTGATCATTGTGGCGGCGAGACCTTCCGTAGGTAAGACAGCTTTTGCCTTGAACGTAGCACAGAACGTTGCAACTAAAACAGATGAAAACGTTGCGATCTTTAGTCTTGAGATGGGTGCTGAGCAGCTCGTTATGCGTATGCTATGTGCAGAAGGTAATATTGATGCATCTGTGCTAAGGACAGGTAATCTTGAGGCAGAGGATTGGCGTAAGCTGACGATGGCGATGGGCAGCCTGTCCAACGCAGGAATCTTCATTGATGACTCTCCCGGTATACGCATTAACGAAATTCGGTCAAAATGTCGACGTCTGCAGCAAGAGCATGGACTCGGAATGATTATGATCGATTACTTGCAACTTATTATGGGGAGTGGCAGATCGGGTGAGAACCGACAGCAGGAAGTATCGGAAATCTCCCGTTCACTGAAAGCTCTTGCCCGTGAATTGAAAGTGCCAGTAATCGCATTGTCACAGCTGTCCCGTGGTGTTGAGCAGCGTCAAGACAAACGGCCGATGATGTCTGACTTACGAGAGTCTGGAAGTATTGAGCAAGATGCGGATATCGTTTCGTTCTTGTATCGTGAAGACTATTACGACAAAGAGACTGAAAACCAGAATATGATTGAGATTATCATTGCAAAGCAACGTAACGGCCCAACAGGAACGGTGACGTTAGCATTTGCAAAGGAATATAACAAGTTCTTAAATATCGATTGGTCGCAACATGAGTCCTTTGGTGCTTAAACACGAATGTAAGAGAATAGTAGTTCTCTAACGTTCGTGTTTTTTATTGACGCGGTACACCAAGCTTGTTACAATAATAGCTGTTTGAATGAGGATGCTTATGCATCCAACGGAGGTGCTGATAATGCCATCAGTAGTAGTTGTTGGAACACAGTGGGGAGACGAAGGGAAAGGGAAGATTACAGATTTCCTTTCAGAAAATGCAGAAGTAATAGCTCGATACCAAGGCGGGAATAACGCGGGTCATACGATTATCTTCGGCGGGGAAACATACAAACTTCACCTCGTGCCATCCGGCATTTTTTACAAAGAGAAGACGTCTGTTATTGGGAACGGCATGGTTGTCGATCCAAAAGCACTCGTCGGCGAATTGAAAGGCCTTCAAGACCGAGGCGTTAACACAGACAACTTACGTATTTCTAATCGTGCACATGTCATTTTACCTTACCACTTGAAGCAAGACCTTGTGGAAGAAGAGAGCCGCGGGGAAAACAAGATCGGAACAACGGGTAAAGGAATTGGTCCAGCTTACATGGACAAGGCTGCAAGAATCGGAATCCGTATAGCAGACTTGCTTGACCACGAAGTATTTGAGATGAAGTTACGCATGAACCTGAAAGAAAAGAACCGCCTGTTTGAAAAGATGTACGATACAGAAGGATTCAATATTGAAGACATCTTAGAAGAGTACTACGGTTACGGTCAAGAACTTTCGAAGTATGTTACAGATACATCTAAAGTGTTAAATGATTCACTTGACCAAGCACGTCGTGTCCTTTTTGAAGGTGCACAAGGTGTTATGCTCGATATCGACCAAGGAACTTATCCATTTGTCACATCATCCAACCCAGTTGCGGGTGGCGTAACAATTGGTTCTGGTGTCGGCCCTACTAAGATTGATCACGTCGTTGGTGTATGTAAAGCCTATACGTCTCGTGTTGGTGACGGTCCTTTCCCAACTGAACTATTTGATGAAGTTGGCGATCAGATCCGTACAGTCGGTAAAGAATTTGGTACAACAACAGGTCGTCCACGTCGAATCGGTTGGTTTGATAGTGTTGTCGTTCGTCACGCGCGTCGTGTTAGTGGATTGACAGATCTATCGGTAAACTCAATTGATGTATTGACAGGTTTGGATACAGTTAAAATCTGTACGGCTTATGAGTACAAAGGTGAAACAATTACAGAGTATCCTGCAAACTTGCGGATGCTAGCTGAATGTAAACCAATCTATGAAGAACTACCAGGCTGGACAGAGGACATAACAAAATGTAAATCACTCGATGAGCTACCAGCCAACGCGCGTCACTATTTAGAGCGTATTGCGCAGCTCACAGACGTAACAATTTCCATCTTCTCAGTAGGTCCGGATCGTACACAAACAAACGTTGTAAAAAGCGTTTGGCGTGCATAACTTAAACTTATAAAACGCTTCCTCAGTTTCTGCCTATTTGGCGGAGTGGGGAAGCGTTTTTTACTTACGGGGAATTTCGACAAAAGTCGGGAAATATTCCCCGGGAAATAAATTGACAACGTAGAATAAAGGCTCTTCCTAAGCAGTTTGGGAAACGATTGGAACGTGCGAAAATGCATGAAGAATGGTAGAGTAAAAGGATACCAAGTAAATGTGCCGACTCGGCCGGAAAGGGTAGAACTCATGCAAAACAAAACAATACTCGTTGTAGATGACGAGAAACCCATTGCGGATATATTAGAATTCAATTTGAAAAAAGAAGGCTTTACCGTCTATACAGCTTATGACGGAGATGAGGCACTGGCGAAAGTAGAAGAGGTCCAGCCAGATATCATGTTGCTCGACATCATGTTACCAAAACAAGACGGGATGGAAGTATGTCGTGAAGTTCGTAAAAAGTATGACTTTCCAATTATCATGCTAACAGCAAAAGACTCTGAAATCGATAAAGTTCTTGGATTGGAGCTCGGTGCAGATGATTATGTCACGAAACCATTTGGAACGAGAGAGCTAATTGCTCGCGTCAAAGCGAACTTGCGGAGACACCAAAAGGCTGCAGCTGAGGACGCGGAAGAAGCTACAAATGATATTGCTGTCGGCAGTCTTGTCATCCAGCCGGATGCGTATCTTGCACAAAAGCGAGGGGAAACAATCGAACTTACCCATCGTGAGTTTGAACTGTTGCATTACTTAGCCAATCATATTGGACAAGTGATGACACGTGAGCACCTGTTGCAAACGGTATGGGGTTATGACTACTTCGGCGATGTCCGAACAGTAGATGTTACCATTCGAAGACTTCGAGAGAAGATCGAAGATACACCAAGTCACCCAACATGGATTGTGACACGCCGTGGCGTTGGCTACTACTTGCGAGATCCGGAACAGGAGTAACCAAATGAGAAAAGTGGGGATCTTCAATTCCATTCATGTTAAGTTTGTGTTGATTTACGTCATGCTTATCTTACTTGCCTTGCAGATTATCGGCCTGTACTTTTCACAGCAGTTGGAAGAAACCTTAAAAGATAACTTCACAAACTCGATTAAAGATCGTATTAACCTCGTTGAATTTAGCGTACGTGAAGAAATGCTGAAAGAACGAACCTCGGACGATCCGTCACTCGAAACGAGTTTGCGGACCGTCCTTTTAGGTTTTAGTTCGGATGATATTATTGAAGTACGAGTAATCGATTCGAAATATCGTATTTTATCGTCCTCTATACTGGATCATCAGAAAACGATGGTTGGACAGAAATCCACCGATGATATCGTCAAAAGGGCCATTGTCTCTGAAAGTCCTCAAAGTGTTATTAACTTCAATAAAGAAACCAATAAAAGAGTGCAAAAGCGGACGTCTCCGATTATGAACGGCAGTGAAGTCATTGGAGCACTCTACGTGGAGTCAAACATTGAGAAAGTCTTTAAGCAGATCGACGAAATCAATCGAATCCTTGCAGGAGCGGCTGCGGTCTCGCTTACGATTACCATCATCATAGGAATTTTCATTGCACAGACGTTCACTCGTCCTATTTCTGACATGCGCAGGCAAGCACAAGCGATGGCAAAAGGTAATTACTCCAGGAAAGTCCGGGTTTATGGAAATGATGAGATGGGGCAGCTGGCCATTGCGTTCAACCATTTAACAAATCAGCTATTGGAGTCTCAATCGACCACAGAGGCGGAAAGACGGAAATTGGCATCTGTGCTGGAGAATATGACAGACGGGGTAATTTCAACAGATCGGAAAGGCCGTGTGAGTCTCATTAACGACTCGGCACTCGGCATGCTTCGGATGACCAGTGATCTCGTGTTGAACCGGCCGATTAATACCATTCTCGGAATTGAGAAAGAGTATTCCTTTGAAGATTTGATAGAGATGCGTGAATCGATCCCGCTAGACTTTAGTACGGAAGAAGAACCGTCAATTTTACGCGCAACCTTTTCTGTGACTCAACGAGAGACAGGTTTTGTGAATGGTCTCATAGTCGTTCTGCACGATAACACTGAGCAAGAAAAAATTGAAATGGAACGTCGTGAGTTTGTGTCAAACGTTTCACACGAACTAAGGACGCCACTCACTACGATGCGCAGTTACTTGGAGGCGCTGGCTGAAGGGGCATGGAGAAACGAAGACATTGCACCTGCCTTCTTGAATGTGACACAAACGGAGACGGAACGGATGATTCGGCTAGTAAATGATTTGCTGAAACTTTCTAGAATGGATAGTAACGAATACGAGCTCAACACAGAGTGGGTAGACTTCAATACATTCTTCAACTCAATCATTGATCGATTCGAGTTTTCCAAATCACAAGAAGTGAGCTTCCGGAGAATTGTCCCACCAGTGGATCTGTTTGTTGAAATTGATACAGACAAAATGACACAAGTAATTGATAACATTATTTCGAATGCGCTCAAGTATTCGCCAGACGGTGGAATTGTCCGCTTCAATGTTGCAGTATTGGAGAACTCGATCCGCGTAAGTATATCAGATGAAGGCCTTGGTATCCCGGCTGCAAACGTGAATCGGATCTTTGATCGTTTCTTCCGCTCAGACAAAGCACGTTCCCGTGCAATGGGGGGAACTGGTCTAGGTCTTGCTATTGCGAAAGAAATGATTAGTGCACATGGCGGTAAGATTTGGGCGCATAGTGTCGAAGGCGAAGGAACATCGATTTTCTTCACATTGCCTTATGAACAAAACGATGATGGGGAGTGGGACGTGTGAGACATATTGAGACAATCAAATCGGTCGTCCTGCTACTACTCGTCCTTCTGAGCATTACGTTTACGTTTTCAATTTGGTCGTATACCCCACAGTTCGATCCATTTGATCAAAATCAGTCAGTGGATGGATCTATTACAAGCATACAAAATAAGAAACCAATATCTGATATTGTCCTTCCTTACAAATGGGTGTTCAAGTTTAATGATGAAGAATTATATGGAACAACAGATACCACAGTAATTCAACCTGTGCTTGAGGAAATGATGCGCTGGAAAGTGTTTGGATTTACTGCAGTGAACCTGGATCTAACGAAAGATGAGATGCATGACTTACTCACAAAAGGAAATCAGTATGTCCTCTATTATCCAGGAGAAGTACCAGTTTCCGTCTATAAGGACGTACTAGAAATTGAAGACAAAACTGTACCTGAAGTTATGTTCAATAAACTTATTGTCAATTGGGATCCAGATGACAGTCTCCCCGAGGTTCACTTTGTCAGTACAGTTAGCAGGACGCATTATAAAGCTAAAGTGAAAATGGAGGATACACAACGGTTCCAAAAATCGATTATTGATAAAGGCAAAAAGTTGTCTCAATTTAAAGAAGTCCAGGTGAATAAAACCAAGACATTAGCGATTTCAAGTGAACCCCTTACAGCGATCCACTCGACGTACATTGAAGAGGAAATCAACCCTTCCTTGTTTAAAGATGCGCTGTTTAATGATCCAAATGTTGTCCGAAGAAATTTAGTCGATTCCAATAAAGAAGAGTATGGTGATGATCATGCGCTGATGAAGGTAAACACAAAATCGAAAGTTCTGAACTTCTTCTACCCTCCTGAAAGTCAGGAATTAGCGATTCCTTCTGAACTGATGACAACTGCAATTGATTTTGTAAATGATCACAGCGGCTGGACAGATGATTACCGCTATTCTTACATGAACCCAGTTTCGCGTTACATTCAGTTTCAGCTCCATGACAATGGACTACCAGTCTTTAGTGACGGCCCGGACAGTGCAGAGATAACGGAAATACTGGGAGATAACCGAGTATCCAGTTATAGACGACCTTATTTCACACTCAACTCGCCTATCAAAAGTTATGAAGTGACACTCCCTCCAGCAACGGAGGTTGCCCGTCACCTAGAAGCATCAGACGATCTCGATTTCACAGCAATCGAAGAAATAAAGCCTGGTTATTCACTTGTTCATGATACGGATGTTGGTGTCTTGAAATTCGAACCCCATTGGTTCTATTACATCAACGGAAATTGGGAAGTGTATGAGGAAGATCTAAATCGGAAGGGAGGCGGCCTTCTTGGATTGGAGTAAAACCAAAACAATTTTCATCATTGTGTTTTCGATATTGAATGTATTACTTTGTTTCCTGTATTTGAACCGGAACGCTAATATTGAAAATCTTGAAGTGGCGGGGAAAACATCTATGGAAGATGTCCTAAAGCAAGAAAACATCACTTACAAGCTGCCTCCATTTGTAGACAAAGAAGCATCATTTGTTTCTGCAGATGTTGTTGATTTTAACAAAGAATCACTAAAAGATTTAAAGGGTCAAAAAACTTCCATCATGAGTGATAACCTCTTAAGGTCAACAATAACCGATAAAATAACACTTGAAGAAGCGAAGAAAGATGATTTCAAATCATTCCTTTCCCAATACGTTTTGAATGGAACGGAATACGTACTGTGGGATGTGCAGGAAGAACAAAAGAAGGCATTCTTCTTCCAACAATTCGAGGGACGCCCGATCTATTATAGTCCGAGCGCCATGCTTGTGGTCTCGTGGGATGATGATGAAAAAATTCAATCTTATGAGCAACGCATGTTGAAGAAGTTTACGAACTTCAATAAGAAAGACTTGCTGTCGCCACTAGAAATTATTGGATCTCTCGCTTCGCGAGGTCTGTTGAAACAGAACTCTGAAGTGACCAATGTCAAAATGGGCTATTCAACACTTGTACGCTTAACAGAAACCCAAGTGTTTGCCCCAACGTGGGATGTTCAAGTAAAATTAGATAGTGGGGAAAAAGAGCACCACTTCCTCAGTGCTAACGAAGGTAAAGTGATTGAGTTCCAACTTGAAAAGGATCCGGAAGAAGAGGAAGAGCAATCCGAATAAGGAGTTTTTACGATGCGATTCAGCATACTTGCCAGTGGTAGTACTGGTAATTCAATTTATATAGAAAATGATTCAGGGGCCTATCTCGTGGACGCAGGCTTAACGGCAAAACGAATCGAAGCACAGCTTGCGAAAATTGGTCGATCTATGAAAGACGTTAACGCTATTTTTGTCACGCATGAGCATAGCGATCACATTAAAGGTGTCGGTGTTTTAGCGAGAAAGCATGGCGTTCCAATTTATGCGAACCAGAAGACATGGCAAGCAATGGATGGGTTAGTTGGTGACATCTCGCTTGAACAACGGTTTCAATTCGATATGGAAACGGTCCATTCTTTCGGTTCGATCTCGATTGAATCGTTCGCCGTTTCCCATGACTCTGTGGATCCGATGTTCTACGTGTTTCACGAAGAGGATCGTAAACTTGCGATCATTACAGACACCGGATACGTGAGCGATCGCATGAAAGGGATCATTAAGAGTGCGGATTCTTTTGTGTTTGAATCGAATCATGATGTCGGTATGCTCCAAATGGGGCGTTACCCATGGAGTGTCAAGCGACGTATTTTGAGCGATGTCGGTCACGTATCGAACGAAGATGCAGCGATTGCGATGAATGATGTCATCGAACAAAAAGAGACACAGATTTATTTGTCTCACTTAAGCCGCGACAATAACATGAAAGATCTTGCCCGCATGAGCGTTGAACAGACGTTACAAACGTGCGGCATTATAGCAGGAGAGTTTGTGCATTTGCATGACACCGATGCAGAAGAACCAACTGAATTAATCACTGTTTGAGGAGAAAACCGTATCGCTAAAGGCGATGCGGTTTTTTGATGGGAAGAAAACGATTTGGCGCTCGATTAGCCCGACGACCCGCCCGTTCCGCGACTGAACCCGATCGTTCTCTCGTTCAACCCGCCCGTTCTAAGGCTGAACCTGATTATTCCCTCTTAGAGAACACGTCACCAAAAATTAATAGATACAAAACTCGAGCGGTACATACTTTATAACCTCCTAAGCTAAATGGGAACGATTTACTCCATTCCATCGTCTTTTTTATAGAAGTCCCCATATTTCTTTTAAAATTATCAGAATGGGGTAAAGTGTAAAGAGAGAATGGAATCGAAAGGACGAGAGCCATGGACGAATACAACAGGGATCGGGAAGAGGAACAACCGAGGTCATCTGACCCGCAGAATGAACCGCTACATGAGAAGAATTATGAAACACCACAGAGCGAGCCCATGTACAGAGCACAAAATACGACACCACCGCCACCGCCACCTCCAGAATCACCCAAACGACGAGGTGGATTTTTTCCTGCATTATTAGGAGCCATAATAGGTGGACTGCTCGTCTGGCTGCTCATGTTTACCGTAGGTGGATCGGATAATAATGACAACAAGACGACGGGTACAGTAAAGGATTCGGGAAGCTCTAAGCAAGTGAGTGTTGAGATCAACAGTGATTTAACAGGAGTAGTAGAAAAATCAACTGACGCAGTTGTTGGGATTACAAATTTACAACGCGGTCAAGATTTCTGGACCCAATCTGACACACCACAAGCAATTGGAACAGGATCTGGTGTCCTGTACAAGAAAGCAAATGGGAAAGCCTATATCGTGACCAATCATCATGTTGTCGAAGATGCAGAAGAATTAGAAGTGACACTTGATGATGGAACGAAGATGGCTGGGAAGTTAATTGGAAGTGACGTATGGACAGATCTTGCGGTTGTTGAAATTGACGACAAAGATATCACGTCAACTATGGAGTTCGGAGATTCTGATGCGTTAAAACGTGGCGAAACGGTCATTGCGATTGGGAATCCGTTAGGTCTTGGTTTTTCTGGTTCTGTCACAGTAGGTGTCGTCTCAGGTAAAGACCGCTCGATTCCTATAGACATTAACTCAGATGGCGCCGTTGACTGGCAAGCGGACGTTCTCCAAACCGACGCGGCCATTAACCCTGGAAACTCAGGGGGAGCTCTTATCAATATGGCGGGCCAGCTGATTGGCATCAATTCCATGAAAATTACAGAAGAGACGGTAGAAGGAATTGGTCTAGCGATTCCTATCAACTTAGCCTTACCAGTAATTGAGCAACTTGAACAGACAGGTGAAGTAAATCGTCCAACAATGGGAGTATCCCTACTTGACTTAAGAAACATCCCTGTTCAACAGCAGAGCGTACTGAAGTTGCCCAAAGACGTTAAAAATGGGGTTGTGGTTACAGAAGTCTTCCGCAATACACCAGCACAAACTGCAGGAGTCCAAAAATATGATACAATTGTAGAAATGGACGGAGAGCCGATTGAAGACATGGTGACGTTGCGCAAGCACTTGTACAACGAAAAGAAAGTCGGCGATAGTATGACGATGAAAGTCTATCGCGATGGGAAACCTGTCACAATTGAAATGGTTTTGAAAGATGGAAACTCGTTCTAATGCACATGTGCATAAAATAACTATTTAGTTATCCACAGCAGACACGATAGCAGAAAAATAGCTATTGTGTCTGCTTTTTTTATCAACAATTCTATGTTTGTGGATAAAACTGAAAATTTGTGCATAACTCTGTGGGGAAATAAAAGTGAAAAAGAGGTGAATAATATGAAAATTCATAGCTGTGAAACCCATATAAACCGGGCACTTGACGAATTTGTTGCAAAAGAGGAGACATTTCCGAGCATGGAAACAATTACAGATGGAGAGAAGTTATCCACAACATGTGGTTACTGTGAAGCACCACCTGTCTATCTTGTGACGAACATATAATCGGGCACAACATCTAGAAGTGGTTGTGGATATGTGTATAACTTCGGTGTATAACTTTTCAAAAAAGGTGGACAAGGCTGTGAATATTACAATTGTGACTGTAGGAAAACTAAAAGAGAAGTATTTGAAAATGGGCATCGAGGAGTATGCCAAGCGACTCGGTGCATACGCCAAAATCGACTTAATCGAAGTGGCAGATGAAAAAGCACCCGAGCAACTAAGCGAGGCTGACATGGAAATCGTTAAGAAAAAAGAAGCAGACCGCATTCTGGCGAAAGTTTCACCAGATGCCCATGTCATTGCATTAGCGATAGAAGGAAAACAGAAAACATCCGAGCAGCTAGCAGAAAATCTGCAATCACTGATGACTTATGGTAAAAGCAAAATCACCTTTGTGATTGGCGGATCATTGGGATTACATACAGATGTCTACAAGAGGGCAGATGAGCTGCTGTCGTTTTCGAAGATGACGTTCCCGCATCAGTTGATGAAGTTGATTTTGTTGGAGCAGGTATATCGTGGGTTTAGAATTATGAGGAATGAACCGTATCATAAGTAAGTGCAGTTTATGAAAAGGACCCCCTAAAACGTTGACATGTCAGCGCTTTAGGGGGTCCCTTTCATGTATTTAAATTCAATAACGGCTGTTTTAGTAAATGAGCGTAGTATCTTTTGTACATCTTCCCATGTTAAAAAGCGATTTTCGTTATTAAAAAAATTGGCAGTGCCAATTGAAATCAGGCTCCTAGTCAATTTTTATTTTCCTCTTTATAAAACCGTTCGCCGGATTCTGGATTGAAATAAACGACGAGTCTTTTATTTGTAATTGGATCAATGGAAATCTCATTTGTCCGTATAAATCCTTTTGGTACTTGCTTGCCATGTTTTGTTTTGAAACGGCGATCCCAAATGAACCATGATCCAAAGATTAAGACAATCAGAATGAGAAACTGGATACCGTAAAATCCTATAATCCATTTCATTCGTTATCTCTTTTCTACAATAACTGCTGTTCCATAGGCTACAATTTCACTCATATTTTGACCTATTTCTCCAGAGTCAAAACGCATCATAATAATAGCGTTTGCTCCCATTGCTGTAGCATTTTGAACCATACGATCCATTGCTTGCTTTCTGGCATCTTCAAGCATTTCTGTATATTGATTGATTTCTCCACCTACTAGTCCTTTAAGAGAAGCAACGATGTCTTTGCCAATTCCTCTAGCTCTTACGGTTAAACCAAATACGGGGCCTAGCACTTCTGTGATTTGATGATTAGCAATATTCTCGGTTGTTACGATTATCATAGGAATTCACTCCATATCAAAAATAATAATTACATAGTTATAGTATATTATATCTTTAGAGAAGTAGAAGCATTTACCGGTGTAGAGTACCAAGTTTTAATTAAGCATTATTTGCATTAGCAAAAAGTGATGTCTCACATTTCTTAAAGAATCTCTTGCTTCAATAACAAAACATCAACGCTATTTCTCGAAATTGGTTATTCAAGGGAATAATAACGGGACAAGCCCCACCGCTTAATATGCCGGGAAATCTGTTCCTTGGCAATTGCTTAGATGATGATTAACCCATGGAGCTAAAGTTTACTTCGTTTAAAAATATTTTTCTCAATTATTAAGTAGTGATGTAATACATGACAATAAAGATTCATATGCAAAGTAGATTATAAACTAGAGAATGCTAGTTGATCCGTAACATAAGAAAAAGTAAAAGGATGTCTCGACTGAAGAGACATCCTTTTATGATGAGTTTATTTTGTAAAGTTATCGAAGTAACCTTGAATGTAGACAATTGGAGTTCCTTTATCTCCACTTCCTGAAGTTAAATCAGATAAAGATCCAATTAGGTCAGTTAGTTTACGAGGTGTAGTGCCTTGTGCTTCCATTGAACCTACGAGGTCTTCTTTTTTATTCTGAATGAATTCAGTAATAGCTTGATTTAACTCTTCACCCTGAAGATGAGAGAAGTTATTATCTGCCAAGTATTTTAGTTTCACTTCGTTTGGAGTACCGTCAAGTCCTTTTGTGTAAGCGGGTGATACTACTGGATCCGCAAGCTCCCAAATTTTACCGACGGGATCTTTAAATGCTCCATCGCCATAAACCATTACTTCAACAGTTTTACCAGTTAATTCTTTGAGTTTTGCTTGAATACCATCAACAACTGGTTGGCAGTTGTTCGGAAATAGTTTTACACTGTCTTCGGTTGCTTTATTTGAACCAAGTAGGCCATAGGCTTCATTAAAGCCGCTGCCGTTAATTGGTTTTGAAAGAACATCATCTAGGCCATATACTTTTTCAGCACCATTGCTTGTTAATATACGTTTTGTTCTTACGCGTGAGTGAATATCACATGTTAAAACGTTCTTTGTATAGTCCAGAATTGTTTTTGGATTATTAGAGAAGATAACTTCACAAGTTGCACCTTCAGCTTCAATCAAGGATTTATAGTAATCGATGTAATCAACACCTGTGAAAGTATGTTTACCATAACCGAAATGTTCACGGAACTGGGCTTCAGTTAATACATCTGTCCATGGATTGATGCCTTTCGCATCTAGCTCATCGATGTCTACCAGGTGATTGCCCACTTCATCAGAAGGGTAGCTTAACATTAAGACTATTTTTTTTGCTCCTTTTGCAATCCCTCTCAAGCAGTTTGCAAATCGGTTACGACTAAGAATCGGGAAAATGACACCAATTGTATCATCACCGAATTTAGTGTTTATATCTGTTGCTATATGATCGATTGTCGCGTAGTTTCCCTGCGCACGAGCAACAATGGATTCAGTAATTGTAACAATATCGCGATCCTCTATCGAAAAGCCTTCGAGCTTTGCTGCATTTAATACTGTTTCAACAGTGATTTGTTCCATATTATCACCTTGGTTGATGATGGGACTGCGAAGCCCACGAACTACTGTTCCAACGGCTCTTGTCAATTTAATCTCTCCTCTAATCGAGTATGTTTAATATAATTATGTCCATATATTTAAACATTATATGTTTACTATACCCTTACAACGTGATATAAGTAAAATTAACATTCATTATATCGGATATAAGGAGGGCTTATATGATAGGGAAATTGGATTTATACCGTATATTTAACGTTGTTAGCTCTAATAAAAGTTTTTCAAAAGCAGCACAAGAACTTTACATGACACAACCAGCTGTTAGTCAAGCTATATCGAAATTGGAGAAAGAATTAGATATTCTGCTATTCCATCGAACATCAAAGGGAGTGGTATTAACAAATGAAGGCAACCTGTTAAATGAGCACATTAAGTCAGCATTGGGAATCATAAACGCCGCAGAAGACAAACTTTTAGAATTTAAAACATTAAAGACTGGACAATTACGTATCGGAGTTGGAGACACCATCTCTCGCTATTTCTTATTACCTTATTTGGAAACATTCCATAAGGGATATCCTGGGATCAAATTAAATATATTAAACGGAACTACAACAGAAATTTGTGACTTAATAAAATCAGGAAAGGTAGATATTGGTGTGTGTAATTTACCAATCAATGAAGAAAATCTACAAGTCATTCCCTGTAAGGAAATTCAAGATATCTTTGTTTGCGGAGAAAAATATAAAACTCTTACTGAACAACCGGTTAGTTTTGAGTATTTAATGAGAATGCCACTCATTTTTTTAGAAAAGAAATCGAATTCACGAATGTTTGTGGAGCATTTCTTTGAAAAAAAAGGTTTCAAATTTTCTCCTGTATTTGAATTAGGATCGTTTGATTTGGTTTTAGAATTCGCAAAAATAAATTTAGGGATTTCGTGTGTGATCAAGGAGTTCTCAAAAAATTATTTAGAAAGTGGAGAATTATACGAGATACAGCTAGTAGAGGAAATTCCAAAGAGGATTATTGGCCTATGCCATTTAGAGAATGTTCCACTAACGCGTGCTGCAAAATCATTTATAGAACTTATAAAATAATGCCTGAAGCTGAAAATACTCATTTACATGTAGTACGGAGAACCAGAGCATAAGTAAGTGAGGGTAATGAAGGATAGCCTACTACAAATCCTGAGATTGAGGCTTCGTTGGACTTATAGAAGTGCCGTATTAAACTGTACTTATCCCTGTGAAGGAGAACCGTATCAAAGTAAATGAGGTTTTTATTGTTTTTTATTAGTCGTGTTGATTAGCAGAAATTATGCACGGTTTACTTGAGTTACTCTCCATTGAAATTCTATCGTTTCTTTTAAACTAATGCGAGACCCAATAAGTGAGGAACTATAAAGAAATAGCTGTTGTAGTTGTTTCTTAGAGATATTATTACAACGTGTGTTCCTATTTAATTGAAATGTGTAGTTGATTTATATTTGCGTGTTTGACAATATGCAACCCCGTCGATTCAATAAGACGGGTTTTTTTTTGTTTTAATAGAATTGCTAAATTTACTTCATTATTTATTTTTGAAGTAAGACTAGGACAGAGATGAATTTATTAAAAACCCTTATGTGTAATTTATGAATTAATAACTGACCTCGCAAATGGTATACATAAGGATTATTTAAATTTATCGTATTATTCCAACGAAATTCATAGTATTGACACATTATACCGAGCGAGTTATTATTGTTACGAAAAGTAACTTGGTTATTTAAAGTCACTATAATTGTGAATGTTGGTTGTATTTTAAATAAAATAATTTATTTAACAAACAAGACGGTATTTATAAATTTAGTGATGGATATATCAAACTGAAGGATTCTTTTTTAAAAAAACTTTAATCGTAAAACTTCTTTCAAAGTAGAAAAAAGTTAGAGGTTTGTTTTGAAAATAGAAATAAACTATGGAATAGGGGATAACATCATGAGTCAGTCAAAGAAAAAAATCCACTATGCTTGGTGGGTATTATTAGGATTAGTTGTAATGGTCGGAGCTGCAAAAGGTGGCATTTTGACTACCGGTGGACTATTTCTAACTCCGGTTACAGAAGATTTAGGTATTGGAATGGGAAGTTTAACATTGTACTTTAGTATTTCATCAATCGTAACCATGATATCACTACCAATTGCAGGTAAGATGATAGCGAAATATAATATTAGAGTAATTTTAGTGACAGCTGTATTTTTGGAGGCAGGCTCCTTTGCGATGTTTGGATTAATGAACTCCGTATGGGGATGGTATTTGTTTGCTATACCTATGGCAATGGGATCTGTATTTGTAACACAATTGGCGGGTCCAGTTCTTATTAATAATTGGTTTGAAAAGCACAAAGGCGTGGCTATAGGTATTATGGTGGGAGCTGGAGGTTTAATAGGTGCTTTTCTTCAACCGGTAGCAGGTAACTTAATCGCAAGTGAGGGTTGGAGAAATACGTATATTATTTTAGGGTTAGGTGTAATGACGGTTGTTATTCCTGTTGTGTTATTAACGATTAGAAAGGCCCCACAACATAAAGGTTTAGAGCCATATGGTAAGGTTGTAGTTCAGCAAAATGCAGAGGTTCAAGTTCAAACTACAACAAATAGCGGGGTTACTGCTGCCATAGCAAAAAAATCAAGTGTATTATATTATTTACTATTTTTCTTCTTCTTTGAAACATCAATAGCTGCTTTTAACCAACATGTTGCGCCATTCGCGATGGGTTTGGGCTATGATATCAAGTTTGCGGGTAATGCAATGGGCACATGGTCCGTAGGTATTGTAATTGGAGCGATCTTCTTCGGTTTTCTCAGTGATAGAATTGGAGTGAAGAATACAGCGATTATCGCCATGCTTCTAGGGTTAGTTCCAGTAGGAATCCTTATAATAGTTCCTGAAAACCCCGTGATGTTTACATTAGCTACTAGCCTATATGGATTTGTTGTTGCATCTCTTGGGACATTGGGGCCGCTTTTAACAACAGCTCTATTTGGTAGTAAAGAGTTCAGTCAAATTTATGGACTTGCAATTACGGGATTGGCAGTTGCAGGTATTGTTGCGTTACCTGGATATGGCTTTATATTTGAAATGACAGGTAGTTACACATATGTGCTATATGGAATTTTTATAATGTTTCTCCTGAATGTGGGAGCCATTATCCTCGCATTTAAAGGAAAAAAGAAATTTGTAAAAGCAGGATTGTGGAATTAATAATAGGTTAAAGTGGGCGGACTTTATCAAGAATAGGTTTGGTAATTCTCATTTTAGGTAGAAATGTCTTTAGCGTATAAAGGGTGCATAAAGCCGCCTAAATTTAATAATAACGAACTAGAAATGAGAAGTTATCGCTAACTTCTTTTTTTTATTCTTTAGATAGTCAACAATTCAAAGAGTACTATTGGACTTATGCAGTAGCTGATCAGGCATGTAATGAATACAGGAAAGATGACGTATTATTTAATATTGAATGGAATAATTTTATGTGACGGTTCCAACATAGATGATGAATACTAAACTGCACTTACATTTCGGTGACCCGTACCACAAGTAAGTACAGTTTATGAAAAAACCACCTAAAACGTTGGAATTACAGCGTTTAGGTGGTTTTAAGTTTATATTTGATTTTCATATCTTTCATTTTCGGGGATTGTTCAATTGTCTACTTTTTTAACTGAAATTTCACCCTGTTACGAATATTGTTAAGCGCAAAAAAATATATTGTCAAATTTATCATTTTAGTTATAATAAATTCCAGTGCAAAAAAGCATAGAACAAAAAGAAAAGGTGGAGTGATAGATGAAAAGAATTCTTACAGCAGTTTTAGCATCTGCAATGTTACTGGGGGCATGCTCAGGTGAAGGAACGAAAGATAATGCGGAGGCTTTACTAGATACAAACACATCAGCGGAAACTACTGTGGCAGTTAAACCAACCCCGATTAAAGGTGACGATTATGATGAGGCAGGCGGTGCAGATGCATACGCAAATGCTGGAGATAATACAGAATCTCGCTACTATAAAGCACCTGATTTTTATAATTTAAAATCAGATGACAATTTAACAATTATCGAAAACTACCAAACGATGCAGCAAACAACGGAATGGTCTTGTGGCCCAACGACAGCATTGATGGTGGCGAATCATTTCGGTTACGATAAAATGACAGAAATGGATATTGCTATTCAAATGAAAGCAATGACTGATCTAGATGTAGAAGGTGCATTACCTGGATCTGCGAATAACTTTCATGAATATGGTGCAGATGTTTCTCAACTATATAACTTTTTCACAAGTATTGAAGGTTTTGAAGTAGTAGAAACAAGTTACCGTGCAGATTACACAGATGCGGATTTAATCCAGGATAATTCTGGGGCAACAGGTAATAACGTAGGGAACCTACCAGCAACATTCTCTTGGAATAGCTTGTATGCTTCTGAAAATAGTGAGACAACAGAGGCTTGGGTAACAGATGCCAAAGACAGCTATTTCATAAAATGGTTAACAGATCATTTAGAAAATAATCGTCCAATCATGGTTGAGTGGACGGACTGGGATGGTCATTGGCAATCAATTATTGGCTATGATAACAACGGTACAACGGGTATCGGTGATGATATGCTAATTTTTGCTGACCCATATGATACATCAGATCATTGGCAAGATGGATATTTCTTCTATCCATTAGAGCGCTGGTTCGCGCAATGGAATGACCGAAATATCGCACCTAAACCATTCCAATTACAACCGTTTATCGTTGTAGATTTTAATAAATAAAATAATATTATATGAGGCAGACATAATAATTTTTTATGTCTGTCTTTTTGTATAGACGGTAATTGATTCCAAAAATTAGGTTCCTGTTCAATACACAATTTTGAACTCTATGTTGCAAAAGGTATCGTTTACTTAGTGAAATGATGGGATGTGGCAATGTTTTTCTTTAAAGAGTAATGAAACCTCGATTATTCTTATGATTTTGAGCAAGTGTTTACATTTTTAATCATCAGCTAGACATATATTCAGGTAAAATGAATATGTGTCTATACTTTGCAATGCTGGCGGAATAATTAGTATAGTACTAACTGCATGGCTATATGACAGTGAAATTAATGAATTTAGTTTAATGAAAATGGAGGTATTAGTAATGAATATCAGAGATAGGGTTGAAAAGTTAAGACAGCTAATGAAAGAAAATCAAATGGATGCTTATATAATTCCAAGTTTTGATGCACATCAGAGTGAATATGTAGCAGAGCATTGGAAAGGTAGAGAATGGATATCAGGATTTACTGGATCTGCTGGTACTGTCGTGATTACATTAAAGGATGCTGGGTTATGGACAGATGGCAGATATTATATTCAAGCGGAAAAGCAGCTTGAAAACTCAGGAATCAGATTATTCAGAATGGCAGATCCAGGGGTCCCGTTTTATTCAGAATGGCTAGCGGATGTTCTTAAAGAAGGAAGTACGATTGGTTTTGATGGCAATGTTTTCTCAACTAGCTTGGTTAAAAGGATGGAGCAGGATATACAAGCAAAGAGTATCTTATTAAAAATGAATCAAGATTTAATTAATGACCTGTGGGAAGATAGACCGGAGATTCCTAAAGGACCGATTTTTACTCATGAAGTAAAATATGCAGGCAAATCGCGCGTAGAAAAATTAAATGAAGTAAGAGAAGAAATGAAAAATAAAGGAGCCAATTTCTATATCGTAACTTCCCTTGATGATATTGCATGGCTGTTGAATATTAGAGGGGCTGATGTGCCTAACAATCCAGTTGCAATAGCGAATGTAATCGTAGCAGAACATCAATGTTACTTATTTATTGATTCATGCAAGGTTCCTTCTGCGGTGAAATTAGAGCTAGAGACTGAGGGTATTCAGTTAAAAGCGTATGATGAAATTCAAACATTCCTAGAAAAACTAGCAGACGAAGCTGCCGTTATTTACGATCCGAATAAGACAAATATCAGATTATATAATGCCATAAACAGTAATGCGACGAAAATGGAGAGTTCTGACATCACAACTGATTTAAAAGCTATTAAAAATGAAGTGGAGATAAAAAATTTAAAATGGTGTGAAATAAAAGACGGTTTAGCCGTGGTGAAATTTATCAAATGGCTAAAAGATTCTGTAGACAAGGAGGAAATTACAGAGATTACGGCGGAAGAAAGATTAGAAGATTTCAGAAGAGAGCAGGAAGGATTTGTTGGACCTAGCTTTGATACGATAGCAGGTTATAAAGAACATGCTGCGATGATGCATTATAAAGCTAATAAAGAAACGCAATTTACTCTTAAAAATGAAGGCCTATTTTTAATTGATTCTGGTGGACAGTATTATGATGGAACAACAGATATTACAAGAACAATTGTTTTAGGACAACTTACTGATGAACAAAAAAGAGATTATACTTTGGTGTTAAAAGGATTTATTGCATTAAGCGCAGTAAAATATTTATACGGAACAACAGGCTCTAATTTAGATGTTTTAGCAAGACAACCAATTTGGCAGCATGGTTTGGATTATAAATGTGGGACAGGACATGGGGTAGGATTTTTCTTGAATGTTCATGAAGGACCACAGAGCATTAGGAATAGTAATCATGTAATTTTAGAAAAAGGCATGATTATTACGAATGAACCGGGAATATACCTTGAAGGCAAACATGGGATTAGAATTGAAAATATGATGGTAGTAGTTGAAGACGAGAAAACGGAGTTTGGTCAATTTATGAGGTTTGAAGAAATCACGTATTGCCCTATTGATCTAGCCGGTATCAATAAAGATATGTTAACAGAGAATGAAAAGCAATGGTTAAACAGTTATCACCAAGAGGTATACAGAAAGCTAGCTCCTTATTTAAATGAAGAAGAGAGAGTATGGCTAAGAGAAGAAACTAGGGAAATTTAAATAGGCATTGCCGATTACAAGTTAGAATGTAGCGCAAATATTAAAATAGTACCGTACTTAGACTAGTTACGGAGAACCGTACCACAAATAATGCGGGCAAGCCCATTAAATAGTATACATCGTAACAAAGTGGCAGTTGGTTACAGCAAGCGTCACCTCTGCCACCTATTTTTAAAAATCAATACTGGTAACTAGCAAAGCATTCTATAAAATAAAAGTTATTCAACAAAAACAGGAACTCATAAATACACATACTCATAAATTTTACATGCGAGCTGGATATCAAACCACTGCTCTGGATTGGCTAATGAAATATCAAGAATTTCTTCGATTCGCTTAACTCGATAATAGAGAGTGTTTTGGTGGATAGTTAACGCATCTATTGTGTTCTTCAAATTTCTGTTATTCTCTACATATACAATAAGCGTTTCGAGTAAATCTCCGTTCTTTTTATTTTCGTAGTCAAGTAACGCTCCTAAATGATCCTCTAAAAAAGTTTCTAGTTCTTTGTTGTCGAAATCTAGTAATATTCGATAGATGCCGCCATCGGAAAACTTATGTACGCGTCTATTTTTCCTTTTTTTCAGTAGTAGTAAACTTTTCTCTGCATCTCCATATGACTTTCGAATATCATGAAAACTTTCATACATTCTTCCCAATCCAATATAGACAGGAAAATTTACTTTGTTCAGATACTCGGTAAAATTCGTCAGAGCTTTTCGAGCGCTTATTTTTCCTTCTACTTCAGGGAATGACAGAAAGGCAATGACTTGGTCTCCTCTTTGAGTGACTATGCCCTTAATTTTATAAAGTTTTAGTGCCTCCTCAATCCATCTCATCCACTTTTCTCTTTCAAACCGGTTATCTTTTTTTGAATTATGTTCTATTTCACTGCAAATCAAAGCAACATAAAAATCTTCAGGTTGAAATCCCAAATTTTTCGCTTGTTGATCTAATTGACTGTCAGACGCACCAAAAATTATTTTTTCAAATAAATCACCGTAGATGACTCGCTGTGCTTCTAATATAGATTGTTGCTTCATCATTTCTAATGATATTAAGGAAGAGCCATATTCCAGCAACATCCGATCGACATGATGAAATTTCTCTTTTTCAATATAGGTCAATAAAAACCCGATAACTGAATTAGAACCGACGATAGGGATAATAATTATCGATGTTTCATCTGTCTGGTTATAAACCTGCCACTTCTTCATGGAAATAACATACTGTACCTCTTTGGTTGAAATGAATCCAGGTGGAAGTAAAGTTGGAGCCTGGTTCACATCGGCTATACGATTGAATAGCTCATCGTATAGGGAGATGGGAGCCGTTATATAGTGTTGAAATGCCAACATCATTGTTTGAATGCCCTTATTTTGATTACTTAATGTTGTCAGTTCATTATATAAATCTGCTGTTTTCTGTTGCTGATCATGCTCTTTCCTTAAAGCCTTTGCTGTTAGTAAGAGCTCTTTTTCGAGAGCGACTTCTTTCTTTTTCAATACATGATGCCGATAAGCTAACGAAATCATAGGTGTGAACGAATGGAGAATATCCATGAAATTCGAGGGATAGTGACTGTTGTTATCATGGCTACTTAGAGTGATCACGCCTAGTGTACCTTCTGTATCTTTTAAAGGAATAGCGATTGTTTGTTGTGGGTAATCTGCTTTGGTTGTTGAATGCAAATAGTGTGAAAGATTTATAGGGCTCATGGAACGCATTGCGAGAGTGATGTCTTGTTGTGTTGTCAAAAACATCGGTTCTCCAGTACCAAATACTTCACCGGAAATGCCTTCACCTGAAGTGAGTTGTGTTTTACGATAGTTTTCCTTATCGTAACCAACTGCGTGCTTAACAATAAGCTTTTGCGTCTTGTCGTTGAAAATCAGTAAAAATCCTACGTCAAGTTGAGGTATGACATGTAGAATCTCATTTACGATACTTTGTTCAAAATCTTCATTACCTACAGCGTCCATTATTTTCGAAACGGCAGAGGATAGAACTTTGTATAATCTACTATCTGTCATCAGTGAGTATGTTTTGTTCATCTTGGATCCTCCGCTCTTACGAATTTACTTTAGTCGAACCCCAACCTCGATGGACTCAATCCATTCATCGTATCGATCTATTAAGACGTGTTTATTTTTCTTATAAATACTTTCTAATTTTAAAACTGGCTCATCTTCATCATCCACTCGGAAGTCTACATAAGGATACCCTTCAACAGCTTCCACTTTGAGAATGGCTGATTGTTTCCCTCGTCGATCCCCACCTAAACTGTCTCCAACTTTCAACGATGCAATTAGTTTGTCTTCTAATTTACCTTCTGTTTTTAAAAATGCTTCTTCCATGCCTTCAAGAATATCTTTATGAGCTAACAAATTTCCTAGTATGGCATATTGTTTTCCTATAATATGTCCTTTTTCCTCATCATTTTCAATTCCAGTATAGACTGCACTATTGCCGAATCTATCTACAATCGCAAGCTGTCTTAACTCTCTGCCGGGATCACTGTGGAGCAATGTATTTAACGTTTCGTTTGCCGTCTGTCCCTCTTTTAAATAGTGCATCCCTCTTAAACCTAAAGCTGGATTCACCCATCCTTGTGTAGCAATGATACCAACATTTGCTCTAATAGCAGGGGAATGTGCTCCGACAGCTGGGAAACAAGAAGCAATGGCGGCGCCGAAATTCCCAGTTTCAGGACATCTTGCGATAATTGAATACGTCATACTAAATTCTCCTCTACTACGTGACATGCTACGAAATGTTCTGGTTCAACTTCTTTCAATTGTGGGACAACTTGCTTACAGATGTCTTTTGCAAGAGGGCAACGTGTGTGAAATTTACACCCTGTTGGAGGATTCATGGGACTTGGTAGTTCTCCACTCAATTTGACACTTTCCCTTTTTAATGAGGGATCTGGAACTGGTATTGCAGATATGAGTGCTTGTGTGTATGGATGTAATGGCCTCATATACAGCTTCTCACTTACTGTTAACTCAACAATATTTCCCAAATACATAACAGCAATTCGGTCGCTAATATACTCCACAACACTTAAATCGTGGGCGATAAACAAGTAGGTTAAATCATACTCATCTTGCAAATCTTTCATCAAGTTAATAATTTGTGCTTGAATCGAAACATCCAAGGCGGCAACAGGTTCATCTGCAATGATAAACTTCGGATTCAGCGCTAGAGAACGTGCAATGCCGATACGTTGCCGCTGCCCGCCTGAAAACTCGTGGGGATACCGATTTAAATAATCTTTTGAAATCCCCACCGCATCAATCAGTTCTAAAACTCTTTCTTTTCTATTCGGTACCTTATATGTAACCAAGGGTTCACTGATTAGATCTTCCACTGTCATTCTTGGATTCAATGAAGCGTATGGATCTTGAAAAATCATTTGAAAGTCTTTACGTTTTGCACGTAGCTGTTCTTTGGAGAAACTCGTTATATCTTCTCCTTCGAAGTGCACTGAACCAGACGTTGCTTCCAACAGCCTTAAAAGTAGTCGACCAGTCGTCGATTTCCCACATCCAGATTCACCTACAATACCAAGTGTTTCTCCTTTATAAATTGAAAACGAAAGATCCTCTACAGCACGAATGGATTGCTTCTTTTTACTCAAAAAGGAGCTTCCCATCGAAAATTGTTTCGATAAATTTTCCACTCGCACAAGTTCTTGTTTAGTCGTTTGCATGTCTTACCTCCTCTTCATATAGGTAACATGCCGCTTGATGTCCTTTTTTGTCAGCCTGTAATAGTGGTTGAACTTCTCGACATTTTTCCATTACGAACGGGCAACGATCTGCGAATGCACAGCCACTAGACAAATTGTGTAAGTTTGGTGGTTGACCAAGGATAGGTTTTAACCGCTCTTTATTCCCCAGTTTGGGGAGTGATGCGAGTAATCCTTTTGTATATGGGTGTTTTGGATTTGAGAATAGCTCTGCTACACTGGCCTTCTCAACAATTTTTCCCGCATACATAACGGCTACATGATCACAGATTTCCGCAACAACACCTAAATCATGCGTAATTAGCATGACACCTGCACCCGTTTCGTCCCGTAAATCTCGAATAAGTTCTAATATTTGTGATTGTATTGTTACGTCTAATGCTGTTGTGGGTTCGTCCGCTATTAAGAGTTTTGGGTTTCCAGCCAATGCCATTGCAATGACGCCCCGCTGTCTCATTCCTCCACTGAATTGATGAGGGTATTGCTTGGCTCTCAATTCTGACGAAGGGATACCGACTCTTGTAATCATCTCAATCGCTTTTTTCCAAGCACTTGTCTTCGACATTTGTTCATGAATTAATGGAACTTCAGCTATTTGATTGCCCACAGTGTACACGGGATTGAGAGAGGTCATGGGGTCTTGTGCGATTAAACTAATGTCTTTTCCCCTAATCCGTTGCATTTGCCGTTCCTTCAGACTCAGCAAATCTTGCCCTTCAAAATAGATTTCTCCGGTTACGCTTTCGCTCTTCTTATGTCCCACTAACCTTAAAATAGATTGTGAAGTGATGCTTTTTCCAGATCCAGATTCCCCTACAATACCGAGAATTTGACCACGATGTATGGTGAAAGAGATGTCATCTACAGCTTTTACAGTTCCCATATCCGTACGAAAAGATGTTTTCAACGATTTCACTTCAAGTAACGGCTCATTCATAGTGGTATGACACCTCCTTCTTATCTTTCGTTTTTCAGCCTCGGATCAAGCGCATCACGCAGTCCGTCTCCCATAATATTAAAACTTAGCACCGCTAAGGTAATAGCGATACCAGGGAAAATGGCGGTCCACCATGAAATCTCCATCCAGTCTTTCGCTTCACTCAACATAATTCCCCAGGAGGGCGTATCCGGCGAGACACCCAGTCCAAGAAAACTTAGAGCCGCCTCAGCCAATATGGCAAATGCGAAGGAAAGCGTCACCTGTACGATTAACGGCGCAATAGAATTTGGAAGAACGTGACGTCTCATAATATGAAAAGAACTGACGCCCATCGACTTAGCTGCTTCAATATACAAGGAATCTCTAATATTCAAAACAGCTCCTCGCGCAATTCGAGCAAAAATCGGTGTGTAAACGATCCCGATTGCAATCATCAAGTTCGTCAAGCTCGGTCCTAATATTGCCATGATAACAAGTGCTAGTAGAATATCTGGAAAAGCAAATAGCACATCCGTTATACGGGAAAGTACCTGATCAATTTTCCCTCCGAAATAGCCGGCAACAATCCCAATGATTGTACCGAAGAATAATGAAAACCCGACCGCAATGATGCCTACTTTCAATGAAATTTGAGCACCATACAAAATTCTACTAAAAATATCACGTCCAAATTGATCTGTGCCGAACCAATGCTGTGCATTTGGTGAAGCTAGAGAGCTTGTAGAATCCATCGCGAACGGATCATAAGGGACAATCCACTTAGCAAATAGCGCAACAACCAGGACGAGAAAAATGAACAAGAAGCCAACAAATGCGAACCGATTTTGTCTAAACCTTTTCCACGTCTCTTTCATAACTAATCCCTCACTTGTAACTAACTGTACCTAATTTTAGGATTTATAATGGCATAGATAATATCCACCGCCAAATTTATCAATACAAATGCACTTGCTATAAACAATATGGAGCCTTGTAAAAGACTATAATCTCTATTCGAAATGGCCTGTAGTGCAAGCTGTCCAATCCCGGGCAATGAAAAGATTTGTTCAATAATGATTGAACCACCTAGGAGATAGCCCGCTTGAATTCCCAATACGGTTACAACTGGTACAAGTGCATTGCGTAACCCATGCTTCCAGATTAAGCGAAAGTTGTTCACACCTTTGGCCTTTGCCATTTTCATGTATTCTTCACCTAACACTTCCAGCATAGACGACCTTGTCATCCTCAGCGTAACTGCACCAACTGCTGTACCTAAAGCAATTCCTGGCATTAACATCGTCTGGATATTCATCCATAATCCATCCGAAATCGGAACAAATCCACTAGAAGGCAACCAGCTTAAGTGAAGGGAGAACAAAAGAATTAGCAACGTTCCTAGCCAAAAGTTTGGTAATGAAATTCCGAACATCCCAAAGAAACTTGCGCTGTAATCGACTGGTGTATTTCTTTTTAAAGCGGCTACCGTGCCCAAAGGAATTGCGATAATCAATGCAAACACGATACTGATAATCGTAAGTTCTAGCGTAACAGGGAGTCTACCTACTATAATTTCCATGACAGGCTCATTGGTAAAGGAAGAAATACCAAGATCTCCTTTAAAGACGCTTAAAATCCACAGTCCATATTGAATGACTACTGATTTATCTAAGCCATATTTTTGTCTTAATAGTTCCGCCTGCGCTTCATTGTAATTTGTTCCTAACATCGCTGTAACTGTATCACCTGGAACTAACCTCACCATGAAAAATGCAATAATGGAAATGCCGAATAACACAGGAATCGCAATGAGCAACCGGCGAAAAATGTATGCAAACAAAAAATCACCTCCTAGATATAAAAAAAGAGGATAAAATGAAATCATCCTCTTTGTAATTTTTTATCGGTCAATCCATGTATTTTCCAAAGACTTTGTTGTGACAGTTGGGTTCACGTCAAATCCATTTACACCATCACGTACCGCTGATGCCTGTTGGTTGGCATATAAAAAGACCATTGGTGCATCGTCTACAATTATAGATTGTGCTTCCTTATAAATTTCAAGGCGTTCATTTTGATCCCCAGTCACTCTTCCTTTTTCAAGTAATTGATCTACTTCTGTATTCGAGTACGCTTGCTGATTCCATACTTCGTCCGTATGGAAAATGTTGTACAAGAACTCATCGGGATCTACAAAGCCCACCCAACCAACGATGGACATTTCAAAATCTTTCTTACCTAGTGCATCAAAGAAAATGCTATCTTCTTGTTGCAGGATTTCCACATTAATACCTAATGGTAACAATTGTTGTTTAACAACTTGGGCTGCATCGACTTGTGCTTTGTTTTGTCCAACTTTTAGTGTAATGTCAAAACCGTCTTCATATCCCGCTTCTTTCAACAACGCTTTTGCTTTTTTTAAGTCTTGTTTAGGATAAGTATCTAGCTCACCGTAAGCCCAGTGACCCGGTGGAATTGGTCCTCCAGTTAACGCAGTAGCTTGACCAAACTTCACGGTTGCATTCATCGCTTCCCGGTCAATTCCCATAGCGATTGCTTGCCTGACACCTTTTTCTTTTAGTGGTCCAGCTGTAACATTTAGACCGATATACTCCCAGTAAGTTCCTGTCACAGGTTCAACCGTTATTCCATCAGCTTTTGAAAGCAATTGAGTATCTTTAGGAGAAAGCTGTAATATTATATCTATTTCATTGTTACGAATAGCTGTCGTTCTGGATGTTTCATCGGGTATTGCTTTCCAAGTTACTTTATCCAAATAGGGGAGTCCCGGTTTAAAATAGTCCTCAAACTTTTGAAGAACCATCTCTTGGTCTTTCTTCCAGTGGACTAATTGAAAAGGCCCACTTCCAGCATCTGCTGTATCCAGGCTGCCGCCATTTTCTTCAACAATTGCTTTATTTACAATGGCGTTCATCGGATAAGCCAAAAATGTCAGGAACGGTGCAACGGGTTTATCCAACTTCACAGTAACCGTAAGTTCATCTGGCGTTTCAATGGATTCTACAGCTTCAAATTGTGGCGCTCTTACTAGCATTTCTCTAATTCTCTCAATAGAATATTTTACGTCCTCTGAAGTTAACTTGTCCCCATTGTGAAATTTCACCCCATCATGCAACGTAAGCGTATACACTTTCCCATCTTCGGATATCTTGTAATCTTCTACAAGATCACCTTCAATCTCACCATACGTTCCTTCGGTGTACTTAAAGAGTGTATTGTACATATTCTCGATATAATGCATGGACTGAGCATTTGTTTCATTATGAGGATCCAATCCTTGCGCATCATTTAAATCTACAATAGATAATTCGCCTCCATTTACTGGTTCACCACTTACTTTGGTTGGATTCTCTGCTTCTGCAACATTTTTTGATCCAGTGCTCTTATCATTGGAACAACCGACTATAACTAGGACTAGTAATAAACCTAGAAAGCCTAGTAACTTCTTCATTACACAACACCCCTTTTGTCAACTATTCTAACTAATTAAATTATATGTTAATTTAAAATAAATTTATATGGAACTTCTACCAAAAGTAAGCGTTTGCATTTTGGGAGAAACTCCAATTTAATTTTGAATTTTCAATTATACAATGAAGAAGGAAAATAGGAGGGATTTTAATGCTACTAATTAAGAACGCAAAGATATATACGGGTGTCGGACAATTCGTCGAGGGGCATTTCCAAGTAATCGATGGTAAATTCGGAGATATTAGTACGGATCATAATTTGATACACTATGACCGTATCATTGATGTTAAAGGGAAAATTATCACACCTGGGCTTATTGACGTTCATACACACCTTGGTATAAATCAAGAAGGTGTTGGACACGCAGGACATGACTTTAACGAAACAAGTTCAGAGTCGACGCCGCAAGTAAATGCGATTGACGGAATTAATATGAGAGATAAAGGATTTGAAGATGCACGTCGTTCGGGTGTAACGACTGTTCAGATCATGCCAGGAAGTGCGAATGTGATTGGTGGTGAAATGGTTGTCGTTAAAACGTACGGCACTATAGTAGATGATATGATTGTAAGAAACCCCTCGGGTTTGAAAGCTGCAACTGGGGAAAACCCAAAAACAATTCATGGTGGAAACAATAGAATGCCCAAAACAAGAATGGGCATCGCTGCACGTTTACGCGAGAAGCTTATAGAAGCACAAGAGTATAGTCGACAACGTGAAGAGGGAAAGTGTGGACTTAATTTAGGACTAGAAAATATCACGAAGGTATTACGGCGAGAAATGCCACTTCGAGTACATGCACACCGAGCGGACGATATCGTAACCGTTCTACGCATTCAAAAAGAATTCGATCTCGATGTTACAATCGAACACTGTACGGAAGGTCACTTAATTTCAGACTTTATTGCACAACGACCAGTTCGCGTGTCTGTCGGCCCAACAATGACAACACGTCCGAAAATAGAACTTGCTGAGCAAGGTTGGGTGACTGTTACGAAATTGAATGATGCAGGAATCCCGATTTCTTTAACGACAGACCACCCTGTCGTCAGTATCGAACATCTCATGACAAGCGCTATTTTAGCAGTGAAAAATGGTCTTCCAGAAGAAAGAGCACTCGAGGCAATTACACTAAATGCGGCAAAACACCTTGGCATAGATGACCGTGTCGGATCCATCGAAAGTGGAAAAGATGCAGACTTCGTGATTTGGAATGGAGATCCATTTGACCTTCGCTCCACAATCGAAACGACATTCATTGATGGAAAACCTGTTTATCAACGAATGTCGTGAGTTTGAAGACGATGTATAGATACAGCATACTTTACACGCCTGTTATATAAAAAAGTCGAAAATATAAAAATTCGTGACGAATTCTATCTGAATTCAAATGCGTTTCTCACTTGTGCACTCCAAATTGCAAATGCAGATTTTCCATTCGAGTGTGTAAAAAATGATATGGAGTGCCAACACTAAACTGAACAATTTTTAAAAAAGGGCAAGTCACTATTGAGTGACTGCCCTTTTTCTTGTATGCGGTGTTACTGTCTTTACGAGTTAGGTGATATTAGTAGAGTGCTACTACTCTTCTAAGGAGTTACCTGTATTTTACTTATTATAAACCTGAGAAATTGTAATGCTTAGAAATTAGGTTATCAATCCTAGACGGAATCCAGATGACACAACTTGGGTACGATTTTTTGCATTTAACTTTAACATAAGACTACTTATGTAGTCCCTAATTGTATGTTCACTTAGATGCAGGAACTCCCCCATTTTCTTATTGTCGTATCCATCTGCTAGTAGGGTTAGTACACTTAACTCACGGTCAGTTAATTCAATATTATTACTTGGTGAAACATTATGCTCGAAATTCTTTAGAAATAATCCTATCCTGTTGCAAACTTCCTCTATAAGTTGCAGATCTTCTTGCGTACAATCAAACTCTTTTCCCTCTTGATCTAAAGTCACCCAACCGAGAACTTCTTCGGAATGACATATTGGAGCAACAATTAGTGAGGATAAATTGAATAGCTCAATAGTCTCGTTTTTTACAGTGTGTACAGGGTTTTTAATAAATATCGGCTTTTTTGTAATGAGCATGGTATGAAACAACTGATTCGGATATACGTATCCTTGCGTTTTTTGAACCTTTGCTAATTCTTCACCAATAACCCCTTTAAACTCATTTGACCAAGGGATATACGCATAGAAAACACATCTACTATAGTTAAGCAGTTCTTCGCATCCCTTAACTATTTTTATGAAGTCATTGCTTCCGGAGTAGCTAATAAGAACTTTATTTAATTCGTCTAGAACTTTAAATTTATTGAGTAATGTTTTTTCATATTGAGCATTATTACTGGCGAAAACATTAAAACGAGAGAGGTAATTTTTGATTGTTTCTTCTTGTTCCTTCTCTAATGTTGTTATCGGGTATAGAAATATGCTAGATTCACCAACTTTGAATGATAGTGAATGACCAGATAACTCGTTTAAATGAGCACTATTAATATCTACAAGAGGATAAAAAGCAATTCTTTGTATCGTTTCTTGTTCTGTTCTACCCCATCCAAATATGGAGGGATTAGTATTTTTTTGATGTTGTACAAGAAAAACTTGTTGAATCGGAAATAATTCCAAATATGAAAGTAGTAAGCTTTGGGAAGAATGAGAAAGAAAATCATCTGTAATTTTATTGGTATTTTTCCAATTAGAAAAAAGGTTAGAAGTTTTTGTAGCAATAGTAGATAAATAAAACATATAAGAATAAGCTTTTACGTCAGTTGAATTTTTTAATATATTAACAAAAGCCTTTTCCAACATAAGGTGGAATAGGTGTAAGTAATGATAATCCAAAATCATTGAATACGTTTGTATCCAAGTAGTTAAAAGGGTGTCTAAATCGGTTTGAGATTTATTTTCATTTGGTTCAGTTAAAGTTTTCAAAAATGAACTTTCTAGAAACTCAATAATAGATTGTTCTTCTTTGGAGAGATTGGATTCTAATCTTATTTGCATATTAATATCCATTTGAAGACTGGTTTTATTTTTTTTTAGAAAGATAATAAATTCCTCAAACGATATATCACTATAGGGAAACAATTCAGGTTGCATTTATATAAATATCTCCTTTAACGAGTAAGTTACCTATAAATTGAGGGAGTAAAAAAAGGATTAACCCCGCATTTATAGGATAGTTCTAGCTAGTAGTGCCACGGTAAAATAATAAATGTTAACAATTTGTGGCTACTTTCATTTCGCGGAATCACTCTTGAGTAAAATTTCATCTCTTAAAGACGTTGGGCCAAGTGGTTCTTTAAATTAAAAATGAGGATACCATTACTATTTCTATTATAACGTAACACGCTTTGGCATGAGGAAAACAAGCTAGTGGATACAATCGAAATATTAATAACCTTGTATCAAATGTCCTTTGTAGAAGAAATCGGAGTGAATCCATACTCTAATTGAAAGATTTGTCGCCATTATTTCCAAAATAAGGTTAACGTTGCGAATAAAGTTTTAGGGAGATGGAAATCTACATGGACAAGTCATTAGATTTGAGTAGGAAATATAGCTGGGTTCTTTGGGGAATTATTATCTTTTTGTTTTTCGGAAACTTAATTAATTTCTCTGAAAAAAATATTGTCGGCCTTTCAGCTGAACTAATTATGAAAGATCTTGGTTTGAATTCTAACCAATGGGGATTAGTGGGAAGTGCTTATTATTGGATATTTCCTATTTCAGGGATTATCGGTGCTGCACTTTCTGATCGGTTTGGAACGAAAAAAGTACTTTCCGTTCTTATGCTAGCGTGGGGCATCATCCAATTTGGGGCTGTAGCGATTAATGGATTTAGTGCACTGATTCTATATAGAGTCCTATTAGGAATCTTTCAAGGTCCATTTGGTCCAGTTGCACTGAGTCATATCAATAAGTGGTTCCCAGCTGAAAAGCGTGGAGTCGCAAGCTCAATATTTACCTTAGGGGCAACAGCAGGAGGATTAGTTTTAGCACCTATTATTATTGGACTTACAACATTTGGATGGAAAGTTGCTTTTGCCGTATTTGGAGGAGTAAGTATAATTTGGTTTCTCCTATTTATGTTTACTACAAAAGAAAGCCCTTCTAGTGTAGAGCAAAAGGCAGCAACAACAAAAGTGGTTGAGAATAGTATTCAAAAGAAAAGCGGTAAAGAAGTAGTAAAGGCAATATTTTCACCCACTTCTCTTTTCACATTATTTCTCGCCTTCTCATCTTTTATATTTGTTGTATGGACGGCAATTTGGATGCCAAACTATTTAACTAAAGTAGCAGGTTTGACTTCAAATCAGATGGGGATAGCTGTTTCAATAGTGGGAGTAAGTTCCGCTATAATAATTTTTCTAGTGTCGATGATTTCTGATAAGGTGCTAGCAAAAACACAAAATTGGCGTTTATCCCGTGTATTGGTGATTGGTGTATCAGCCGGTATTGGTAGTCTGTTGCTTGTATCTGTAGTGTTTATACAAAATCCTGTTTGGAATGTCATTGCATTTGGGGCGGCATATGGTTTAACGGGGGCAAACTTTGCAATTAGCCCACAAATAATGATGAGACTAGTACCGGAGCGAAGTGGACTCATGGCAAGTATTTTAATGTCATTTCAAAATGTAGGTGGAATGATAGCTCCAGTAGCTACTGGATTTCTTATTGGCTTATCAAAAGATAATATTACCCAAGGATATAATAATTCCATTTTAGTAGTGTCAGGTACCATCCTATTATGTTCAATATTATTCATGTTGTTTGTTAAACCAGATGTGAAAAAGCTGGCTTAATAATATTTTTTGATAAAGACATCTAATCAAAGAGAGGAAGAGTTTACTATGAGATTACAAAACAAAGTTGCAATTATTACTGGTGGAGGAACTGGAATTGGTAAGGAGACCGCATTAAAATTTGCGAAAGAAGGGGCAAAGGTAGTCGTAACTGATATAAATAAAGAGGCGGCTATGAACACTGCTCAAGAGATCCAAGCAATAGGTGCTGAAGCTATTTTCGTACAACATAACGTAAGCAACGAAGATGATTGGAAAAAGGTTGTTAGTGAAGCAAAAAGTCACTTCAATAAAATCGATGTACTATTTAATAATGCAGGAATCTATATCATCAAACCTCTTACTGAAATAGAATTAGATGACTGGAATCGTTTAATGTCTATAAATGTAACAGGAGTTTTCCTTGGCATGAAGCATGTGATCCCTGTGATGGCAGAACAAAAGAGTGGATCTATCATTAATGCTTCATCAATTGCTGGTTTATTTGGAGCTCCTGGACATACTCTTTACGGGGCAAGTAAAGGCGCTGTTCGTATCATGACAAAGGATGCTGCTATTGAATATGCTGGCAAAGGTATCCGTGTAAACTCTATACACCCAGGATTCATTGAAACTGCAATGACAGACTATGCTTCAGAAGCAACTGGACGTACAACAGAGGAACTGAATAACGCATATCCTCTTGGAAGAATGGGTACTACCGAAGAAGTTGCACATACAGTTGTATTCCTAGCATCTGATGAATCTTCTTTCACAACGGGTACAGAGTTCGTTATTGACGGTGGAGCTACTGCAAGATAATTGAAGTCGTTTTGTTGAAGAGGAAATCTTATATGGACAAAGAAGCAAGCACTCTAATTAGTGCTTGCTTCTTTGTTTTGAGCTGTTGGAGAATGTTCTCTTTGGCCATACTACAAATAGATTAGGGGAATTTATAAACTTACTAACTGAATGAGGAGTTCAAGCTCTCTTCGATTAGTTGGAATGCCAAGTTAAATTGGAAAGTGGGATAGTAAGTGTAGGCAATAAATAATAAAAAGCATTATACTGATACATACTAAGCAAATTAGAAGGGTTTGGGTGAATATCATGAATAATAACGATATATTAACGCGATTAAGGTACGCGTTGGACATAAAAGACGCAGAAATGGTTGAGATTTTCAAACTGGGCGGAGTTGAAACAACAAAGACAGAGGTCCAGAACATGTTATCAAAGTCAAAAATCAATACAGATGGTGAAACACCAGAAGAGTATGTCAAAATGATCGATAACAAAACGCTAGAGTCTTTCTTAAACGGATGTATAACATTGAAAAGAGGTCCACAAGAGGAAACACCAGAGACTATCAAAAACCGTTTTTTAATGACGGACGATAATAGAAACGTAAATAATATTTTACTCAAGAAGATGAAAATTGCACTTTCCCTAACGAACGAAGAGATGATTGATATCTTAAATGACGTAGGTGTCACGCTGTCAAAAAGTGAATTGAGCGCTGTTCTAAGGAAAGAAGGTCACCGCAATTATAAAGAGTGCGGTGATCGGTACGCAAGAAACTTCCTAAAAGGATTAGCTCAAATATATCGAGCATAAAAAATACGAACATCCAGGCAGGCTCCGAATTATTAACGGAGCCTGCTTTTTTTAGTTGTCTTGCAGATAATATGACAGTATATACATGATACGCTATAATCATGGAGGTTGAAGCGCCTTTCAACAAAGAGAGAGGGGAGTATTTTGATATCACTACATAATGTCAGTAAGAACTTTTCAAACATACCCGTCATTCAAAGCATTTCCCTGACCATTGCACAAAGTGATATCCATGGCATCATCGGAGTAAGTGGTGCTGGGAAGTCAACATTGCTTCGTCTTATGAACTTGTTGGAAACACCAGACGTGGGCGTAGTGGAAGTGAACGGCCAAAAGATGACTTCTCTCAAATCGAAGCAACTTCGGAAGGCTCGTAAATCCATCGGGATGATCTTTCAACACTTCAACTTAGTGGCCAATAAAACCGTGTACGAAAATGTAGTGGTCGCGCTGGAACTTGCTAAGTATCCGAAAACTGAACGTCGAAAACGGGCTATAGAATGTCTTCAATTTGTTGGACTTGAAAGCTTCCAGTCCAAGTATCCAGCGCAGCTAAGTGGCGGTCAAAAGCAGCGAGTTGCGATTGCAAGAGCGCTTGCGAATCATCCGCACGTGCTGTTATGTGATGAACCCACTTCATCTCTTGACCCCCATACAACTGCTGAAATCCTCACAGTCTTAGCGGATATTAATCAAAGATTTGGGGTTACCATTGTCCTTGTGAGTCATGAGATGGAGGTCATTAAAAGCATCTGCAACCGTGTAACTGTGCTCACGGAAGGAACCGTCCATGATACGTTGTCCATTACACCTAAAGGTATTCAGGCGACGGAAAGCTCTGCGAATCACTTTGTAGAACAGCTCATGAAAGACGGTGATCGAGATGCCTGAAGTACTCGTTCAATATCAAGCTGAAATTTGGAAGGCGATAGGAGAAACGTTCATCATGGTGGGGGTTTCGATCTTTGCTGCTATTTTAATTGGGCTCCCGGTAGGAACGTTGTTATACCTTTGCCGTAGGGGAAAACCGTTTGAAAATCAGGTTGTTTTTTCAGTCGTCAACTTATTTGTGAATGTGGTCCGTTCTTTTCCGTTTCTATTGTTAGTCGTCTTCTTAATCCCTTTTACAAGATTTCTAATCGGAACAGCAATCGGTACCGCAGCTGCAACAGTGCCACTTTCAATTATCGCGATTGCCCATTACTCTCGTTTAGTGGAACAAGCGTTATTGGATGTACCAAAAGGAGTGATGGAAGCGGCGATTTCTATGGGAGCTTCTTTGAAAGAACTCATCTTTAAATTTCTTTACGTGGAAGCACGTTCCGGACTCGTCCTTGGATTAACGACTTCCATCATTAGCTTCATCTCTTATTCAACCATCATGGGAGTGGTCGGAGGCGGAGGAATCGGTGATTTTGCGATTCGTTATGGCTATCAACAGTTTAAGACGGATTTAATGCTCTATATGATTGTGATCATGATCATTTTAGTACAGCTTATTCAATTTACGGGAACGACTGTATCTAGATGGATCGACAAAAGATAAAGAACAGGAGAAAACAATGAAAAAACTTCTTTTATTTTTAACGTTGAGTATGATTCTTGTAGTAGCAACAGGCTGTAGTAAATCGGATTCTGCAAAAGAACCTGAAAAGGCTCCAGCAAAAGAAGATGAAGTTGTTACATTGAAAGTCGCGTCATTAATTCCACCAATGACGGAGATCTTGGAATTGGTGAAACCAACCCTTGCAGAAGAAGGCGTGGACCTTGAAATCGTCGTTTTGGGAGATAACGTTCAACCTAACAGTGCTCTTGCTGCAAAAGAAGTAGACGCAAACTTCTTCCAACACGTACCGTACATGGAAGAATTCAATCGCAATAATGATGCAAATCTAGTTCCGATAACGCCGATCTATTTTGCCAATTATGGCGTCTACTCAAAAGAATACGACTCCATGGACAAACTGCCAAAGGGTGCGAGCATTGCAATCGCGAACGATATTTCAAATATTGATCGCTCATTGGCGTTATTAGCTCAGCAAGACATCATTTCGCTAAAAGAAAAAAATGGACCTTATTATACAAAAGCAGATATCCTGGAGAATCCGAAGAACTATGAGTTTAAGGAAGTGGATTTGCTGATGCTTGCGAGAATGTATGATGACGCAGATGCAGTTATCATGACACCTGCTTATGCAGCACCGCTGAACCTGACGCCGAAAAGCGACGCGCTCCTAACTGAAGGTGTCGAAAATGACTTCGCAATCACGCTAATTGCCCGTGAAGACAATGCGGATTCGGAACCGATTCAAAAGCTATCCAAAGCGATGACATCAGACGAGGTCCGTAAGTTTTTGGAAGACAACTACGACGAAACGGCAATTCCAGCATTCTGATTAAAACATAAAAAGGCTTTAAGAGAGGGGATCCCTGACTCTTAAAGCCTTTTCCAATTCAGATCTTCTCACAACTTTTTGCATCTGAACAAACAAAAAGGACTTTCGCAGAAATCAGTTCTCACTGACTTTCTGGAAGGTCCTTTTATAGATTACCCTGTTCAATTTGTTTAATAGCTTCTTCAATCCAATAAATGGTGTGATCAGATTTAGTTGTAAAGTATCCAAGAAGCAACTCATTGAGATTTTCACTTTTTTTGTCTCTACGAGTATTGTTTTCAAAATTCATGATACGATCCCAATGGGCTTTATAATCGGCCAATCTCTCTTTTAAAAGGATTACTACTTTTTCAGAATCCACGTATTTGATGTTAGCCAGGCCAATGACAATGTCATTAATGTCACTCGCAGATTCAAATAATTTATAAATCTTTTTGGGGAGCTCTTCACGGCCTTTAGCCGTAATCGCAAATACTTGTTTATCTGGACGATGTTCTTCTTTTATGATTTCAACGGGTTCAATCAAACCACGTTTTGCCAGAGCATCGAAGTGATAGTACAGTTTACTCTCTGTGATTCCACCTAATTCGTCCAATGGAATGGGTTCAGACATTTGTTTTTTCAGCTTATAAGGATAGGTTTTTTCCATCATTAGTTTGCTTAATATAAACACTTGAATGCTCACTCGCAATGCCCCTTTAATAAGAATAATTATTCTTATTATAACATGATTAAGACAACACTTTTGTAATTTCTTCGATTTCAGTCCTTGTTGCGGACTTGTTAGTTGGTTTGGATTTGTGAACGGTCGCAACGATTATGATATTTATGACCATTGCACCTAAACCAACCGCAGCTAGTGACCAAAGGAATGGACTTGGACTAATGCTTCCATATAGATCTGCTAAGTAGCCCTGTACGGAATAATACATAGGTGTAAAATGACTAGCCCATTCATAAGGCTTGTACATCATATCACGTGAGATTACTGCCCCATTTGCTAAAGTCTGTACGAAGATTAATGGGATATTGAGAATCATACCAGCAGATCCAAGTAAGAAAATAAGAATCGCTGTGAAATTGAAACTTGCCATATAGATGAGGGTCTGATGACCAACGATACTCAAGAACAAGCTTCCATCAGGTTGGTTCACTAAATAGGTGATTCCTGTAGCCGCTAGTGAAGATAACACTGCTATTAAAAGAGCAGTCAATTGTAAGTAGATGAATAGTCGCGTCTTGCTAGCTTTTCCACGGCTTTCTTTAAAAGCTTCTACTAATTGCATGGATCCAATCATAGCACCGATATAGCTCGCCATTGTTAGGAACATAGGGAGCATATTATTATGCATGCCATCTGGAATCTTGTTGACGGTCACTACGTTACCAACATAAGCTGTTTCAATTTTTTCGGCTAATTCAGAGGCTTGCTTTTCGGGTACATTAAAGTTCATTAATACGCTTTGAGCCGTTTGTTGAGAGAATTGCTGACTTAACTGATTATTGATTTCTGCAACAACTGACTTCATTGAGGATGAAATAACTGTTGCTCCTGCGTCGTTAATTGTAAAGTCGATACTAGATGATGTGTCACCATTTTGCATATCCGAAGAGAATGATTCGGGAATATGAACGACTAAGGCTAGATCATTTTTCTCCAATTCTTTTAAAGCTTGCTTATTTTTTATATCCGTTTCTATTTCTTTAAAAGGTAAGTTTTCTTGTAGTTGATCAGCAATCTTTGCACCATATTCACCTACATCATCATTGACAATCGCAATTGGTAACTCATCAATATTTCCTGGGATTGCCGTATAACCTGGTAAGAAAATCCCTAGCATGGCAATCGCATAGAATACCCCCATAATGATGGCGGCAATAGAACCCCTTGTTTTTAGAAATTGTGTGAATTTCATTTTTTTTCCTCTCTCCAATTCAATATACACTTCGAACAATGGACTTCAAGAAAAGTACTTTGTTTAAAGTATCTCATCATTTTATTCTTTTTTCCTAGGAAGTCAACTGATTTGATTTGAAGGAGAGTTGGATTTTGAAGTAAGTGAGACGTACATATTCTAAAAGAAAGAGCAAACCGGCAACAAAGATTGGTGGGCTTTTCTAAATAGGCCGGTTTTCCATTAGCACAACAACTATCATATGAATAAACTAGCTACAGCGTATACTGTTAATCAGGAGTGATGAAATTGAATGAGTGTATCCAGCACATGATTGATTGGATAGAGGGCAAATTGCAAGGGGAGTTTTCTTTGGACGAGTTAGCAAATCATATGGGGTATTCTCCATACTACTGCTCTTTTAAGTTTCATCAGACAACCGGTATCAGTATAAGGCGCTACATTTTGCTGCGAAGATTATATTTGTCTACAGAGGATTTAGTAATGAATCGCAAAATCATCGATATTGCGATTGACTATAACTATTCTTCCCAAGAAGCTTATAGCAGAGCTTTTAAATCAGTTTTTGGCGTGAGCCCAAGAGATTTTCAACGCCATGAAATGCCAGTCCAATCGATTGCCAAGCTAATGATTCATCCAAGAAAGGACGGAGATAGTATGAATACTCGCAGAGAAAAAGAAGTAGTACACTTGCAAAGTGAAAAGAGTGAATTATTTGATCAAGATGTATTGAATATCTTAAATGGTGAAGTCATGTATGAGGAATTCAAAAGTAAAAAATTAATGGGCAATTCAGATTATGCCCCATTTAATGAAGCGATGTGTGTCCATGAAACGACTATTCCAATTTTCGATTCTACATTCATTGAAACACGTGCTTTAGGACATCATGTCTCTATTGAAAGTTACACCTCTAAAGTGATGCAGCCATTAAAAAATCTTAATCAGAAAAACTATAACTATATAGTTTTGTGGTTTGGTGAAGATATGTTTTGCCAGATGAATCTTCTAACCGTTCTTGCTTATCTTGAGCAGTCAGATTATAAAGGTACGGTGTATTTAAATAGTTTTAGAGAGGACGAATTTAAAGTAACTCAAACTGAACTTGCTTTGGGCAACTATTATTCAGTCTATGAAGACGTACTAGTGGATCACAAGAAGCCGAAACATGAAGTTCTGCCTGTGATGTACCAGGCAATTAAGTTGTATCTAGAAATGCAGACTGAAAACAATCCCGTGACTAAATACATTGCTAGAAACAAACAGTTGTCTCAATCCGAATTGCTCAAGCGGTTATTTGAGGTTTTCCCGATGATCGGGTATGGGGACACTCAGTATATAGAGCTGATAAATAAAGCACGGTAAAGGAATATTACTGAGCTTGTTTAGAAGAAGCGCATAAGGAGTGCAGTTGTACCGTGGATTATTTAAACCGTCAAATCGCACAAAATAAAATATGTATATCTGTTTAACTCGCACTTACTCCAAATAAAATAATCCGTATCACGTGTAAACCAAAAGACCGCAAAGCACGGGTCTTTTGGTCTTTAAAAGTGTCTGATCCAACTAATCTCATTCAAGACTATTCTCAAGTCCTAAAGACACGCCTACACAAACCCAATTCCTTAATAGGAAGTCCAGCCACCGTCTACACCAATTACCTGTCCATTCACAAAACTTGCAGCATCCGATCCTAAGAGGATGGCAATTTCTGCAACTTCATCAGGCTGTCCTACCCGCGGGTTCAGGGACATCCCCAGTGATTGGCGACGTGCACCAAACTCGCTTATATTTTTCATGGAAGTACTAATATTCGTCGCGACGGCTCCGGGGGCAATCCCGTTGCAGCGTATGTTTTTGTCTGCGTACATGAATGCCGTATTTTTTGTTAGACCAACGACGGCGTGCTTCGATGCTGTGTACGCAGCTCCCGCGCGACCACCGTAAAGCCCGCCTGCAGAGATATTGTTGACGATAGAACCGTGTCCTTGTTCCATGAATAGATTTACTGCAATGCGCATAGATCTCATTACGGCCGTTGTATTCACTGAGAAAACTCGTTCCCATTGTTCTTCTGAAACTTCCCCAATAGGCTCCATGCCATCCATGATACCGGCGTTGTTTACAAGGATGTCTAATTTACCGAATGCTTTTTTTGTTTCATCGAATAGCCGTTGCACGTCCTCCTCTAATACCACATTTGTTTGAACTGCAATCGCCTCTGCACCTATAGCTTTAATTTCATCTACCACAGCTTGAGCACCCTCCATGTTGATGTCGGATACCACGACTTTCGCGCCTTCCTTTGCGTACCCTACAGCAATCGCTTTTCCCATGCCGGATGCTGCTCCTGTGACGATAGCTACTTTTTCTTCTAATCTCATTCGAACCCGCCTCCTCTGATTTTACTGTACACCTGTTCAATAAAATTATAGTATTGAAAGTGAGTTCTTACAATAATCAAATAGTTAATAGTTGTTCATTAAGGAACAGAACTATCAATAGCTGTTCATTTAGAGGTGAAAAGGGATGCGGACAGATTTGCGCGTGATAAAAACAAAAGAGGCATTGCATAACGCTTTGCTGGAAGTGCTAGATGAAAAGAGCTTGGATGCAATTTCTATAACAGAAATTTGTAGAAAGGCAAAAGTGAACCGAGGAACTTTCTATTTGCACTATGCTCAAGTCGAGGAACTATTTGAAGAGTACTTTAAAGAAATCACTGCCGATTTGGCGAGATCCTATCAGGAACCTTATCGCCATGTGACTGTATTGAACACTAAAGAATTAAATCCTGATACAATACGTATTTTCCATCATATTGAAAAGTATAAGCGCTTCTACCGTATTGTGTTTTCAAAGAAAGTCCCATTACTGTACTATTATTTATTGTTTGAGGAGATCAAACAATTATTGCTTAAGGATCAAGAGGCTATATTGCATGAGGATATTGACCACGAGCTACATTGCTCTTATCAAGCGAATGCTATCATTGGAATCATCATTGATTGGTATCATAAGGATTTTAGCTATAGCGTGGATTATTTAAACCGTCAACTCGTGCAAATCGTGAATATACAATCCAGTAATTCGACAGGGGCGTAATTGTTTTCAATCTATCTTCAAATGAAAAATTACAAAAAGTAGGTGACAATTCATGTGCCGAAGCGTAATCGACGCACACATCCACTTAGATATGTATACGGATAGTGAACGAGTCCAAATTCTAAAAGAATTGGAAGAAACGTCCGTGGAATCATTAATTGCTGTTTCAAACAACTTAGCTTCTTCACTTACACAATTGCAGTTTGCTCGAATGGACAGTCGGGTTAAACCTGCTATTGGATATCACCCAGAACAGTCGCTGCCGAGTGAAAGGGAGCTTGAAGGAATTATGCAGCTCATTGATGATAATCATGACTGTCTTATTGCAATAGGAGAAGTCGGCCTTCCTTATTATTTGCGTCAGGATGAGCTAGGGATAGATGTAGCGCCTTATGTAAGTTTGCTCGATCGTTTTATGCAAAAGGCGGTAGACTGTGATCTCCCCATTGTGTTACATGCTATTTACGAAGACGCGGAGCTTGTATGCGACATGTTGGAAAGCTATCACATCACACATGCGCATTTCCATTGGTTTAAAGGGGATGACGCAGTTCTAGAGCGTGTTCTTCGGAATGGGTATGTTCTATCGGTTACGCCGGATGTTACGTATGAACAAGAAATTCAACATATAGTCAAACAAACCCCACTATCGCAGTTAATGGTGGAAACAGATGGACCTTGGCCATTTAAAGGCCGATTTGCAGAGGAGATGACTCATCCATCCATGATGCATCATAGTATAGACACAATCGCAGATATTAAGGAATTGAGAGTAGGAGAAGTCTATCGACAAATATATGAGACAACAAAAAAATTTTATCGGCTGTGAAGGGATACCTTTTTATGCTGTGCTTGATAGACCCTATAGCAAGTGATTGAAGGGACGTAACCTCAAAATGGTGCGTCTCTTTTTAGATAGTAAAATATGGATAATAAAATGACTATTTACAATATAAATTACCTGAATACAAGATATGATGGGATTTTTCAATAACAATAAAAAACATTGTAGTCGTAAGCTATTCACTTTACATAGTTCATTAGTATGTATATATTTAATTTTAAGGAGTGGTTATTATTTACTATATTTACCCAGTAGTAACTAGTATATCCTGAAAATTATATAAGAGGTGTACAGTATGAGGAAGTTTATGCAGTTAAATAGTCTTAGAAAGAAAATTCTGTTTGGATTTGCTATCGCAATAGTTTTAACGTCCGTATACAGTGGCTATACGTATCTAACGAATAAAAAAACGAGTGCCGCTATGGATCGAGTCATTACTGAAGAATTACAGCTATTATCTGCTTATGATCAAATGTCTTCTTCTATCTCTGTCAGGATATCAGCGGTGAGAGGATACTTACTTTCAGGAAACCCATCCTTTAAAGATGATTTTCAGAAGTATACTGAAATGGGTCTTGAAAGTGAAAGTATTATTCGGAGTATAGAAGTAAACAGTGAGTTCGATGCATTGATAAAGCGAACAGTCAATTGGCGTAAACAGGTTGACGCGAATGTTTTTAATGTATACGACGAAGGGAACAAAGAATTAGCTATTCAAAATGCTTCCAAGTTAAGTGCAGAGAGTACTGAGATTCGTCTAGGGTATGAAGAGTTAGCTGAAAAAAATCATGAAAAGATGGAACAAATGGGTAAAGAAATACAAGGGGCAGAAAAAAGAGCTGCACAAGTTGGTTCCATATTCGCTTCGTTAATCACAATTATCTCCATTATAATTGCCGTTGTTACAGCGAGAGTGATCTCCAATCCTATAAATTACGTTGCAGAAAGAATGAAGCTAATTGCTGGCGGAGATATTAGCCAGGAGCATCTAGAGACTAACGCACGAGATGAAATCGGTCACCTTGTGACTGCGACAAATGAAATGCAAGCAAAAATGAATACAATCCTCAGCCAAATCAATGGTGTTTCGAACACGGTGTTATCCCATAGTGAAGAGTTGACTCAGTCTGCTAGTGAAGTAAAAGCTGGCTCTACTCAGACTGCAATGACAATGCAGGAGCTGGCAACAGGGGCTGAAACACAAGCGAATAGTGCTAGCAACCTAGTGTCTATCATGGACTCCTTTGCTACCAAGATTTTCGAAACTAATGAGAATGGGACTGACGTCCAGAAGTACTCTCAAGAAGTAATTGGCATGACTCAAGAAGGTGTTGAGATGATGGAGTTTTCTACAAAACATATGGAGAAAATTAATGAGCTTGTTCAGGAGTCGGTTCAAAAAGTCGAAGGGTTGGATAGTCAATCCCAGGAGATTTCTAAATTAGTTACGGTAATCAATGATATTGCAGCACAAACAAATCTACTGGCACTAAATGCAGCAATTGAAGCAGCCAGAGCAGGAGAGCATGGGCGCGGATTTGCAGTAGTTGCTGATGAGGTGCGTAAGTTGGCAGAGCAAGTTTCTCATTCTGTAACCGATATTTCAGGCATTGTGGAACGAATCCAAGGTGAGACGAAAAGCGTTTCGAATGCACTTGCAGAAGGTTATGAAGAGGTAGAGCAAGGAACCGAACAGCTTCAATTGACAAAAGGGACATTCCATAAAATTAGTAAAGCTGTTTTGAAAATGGATGAAAATATAAAAACAGTTGGAAAAAATTTGAATGACATTGTTGAAAATACTAAAGAAATCAATAATACAGTTGACGATATCGCTGCAGTATCTGAAGAAGCGGCGGCGGGTGTAGAACAAACCTCAGCTTCTGTTCAGCAAACTGCAAGCTCTATGGAAGAAGTGGCCAGTAGTTCAGCTGAACTCGCTCAACTTTCGGAAGAGCTGAATAGATTGGCACATCAATTTAAACTATAATAATGCGGAACACGAGACCATTTCTCTTTGATGATCTCGTGGTTTTTTTGTGGTGCAAGATTGTTTTTCCCTAATTTTCTTACATGGTGTAAATTAAAAAAACAGTATGAGATGGCTTTTCTTGAGATTCTTTAATTATTCACTTGCCAATGATACGATAATGTTATGAGAAAGCATGGAGGTGCAGATACTTTATGTTCTTGGAGAATTTGAAGCAACAACTAGATGACAATACGTCATTATTTATTGGAGAAGATACTGCATTTCGTGCCGCGGTATTGGTGCCGCTTGTTCTAGAATCAAACGAGTGGCATGTGATTTTTGAAAGGCGGTCTCTGACAATGCGTAAACAGCCAGGGGACAGTAGTTTTCCTGGAGGTCGAATTGACTTAGCAGATGCTTCACCGATGGATGCTGCATTGCGAGAAACGCATGAAGAATTAGGTATAGATCCAGACACCGTCAACGTCATTGGAAAGTTGAGTCCATATATTGCATCTCCTTCTTTTGTCGTCTATCCCTTTGTTGCGGTCTGTGACTACCATGAAATTATCCATTCTTTTAATAAGGACGAAGTCGAGGAAGTCTTTGCGATCCCATTGAAGTGGTTACTTGAGCACAAACCTGTTCTACACAAAGTCCCCGTTCAACCAGCGCCCTTGCCGGACTTCCCGTTCGATAAAATCTACAATGGTGAACAGTACCAATGGGGAAAGAGTTCACAAGAAGAGTGGTTCTATGAGTATGATGATTATATAGTATGGGGGCTTACTGCACGGATATTAAAACACTTTATCGATCTAATCAAATAACGTGTTATCTCATATAAAGGAGTCTTGAAAATGAGAGAAAAGAAGTCATGGGCGGGAAAAATCCTTATAGTAATTGCAACGTTACTCGTACTTGCCGTGGCGGGATTTTTTTTCTTCGTCAGCTCTTCCTATGAAGCAATTCCATCTGCAAAGAATAGCGTACAATCTAATGATCAAGTGACGGTGGAGGACAGCGGAGACATTCTGTTTGAACCTGTTTCAGAAGCAAAGGAGATTGGATTTGTTTTTTATCAGGGTGCCAAGGTGGAATCGCCTGCCTATGCAACAATGGCAAAGGAAATTGCGGCAAAAGGATATCCCGTCATCATTGCCGATTTGCCATTTAATTTAGCTATCCTTTCTCCAAATCGAGCGGATCAGATTATTAGCGACCATCCAGAGATTAAAAGATGGGTCATTGGCGGTCACTCACTTGGCGGTGTAATGGCGGCTGATTATGCGCTGGATCACGAGAGTGTAGAAGGGCTTGTGCTACTTGCGTCTTATCCTCAAAGTAAAACCGATTTGAGCAAGTCGCCTTTAAAGGTGTTGTCCCTTTGGGGAAGCAACGATGAGGTGGCGGATCTGGAGAAAGTGAAAAATGCGAAAGAAATCATGCCCAATGATGCTAAATTCATCGAACTAAAAGGCGGAAATCATGGTGGTTTTGGAGAATATGGTCATCAAAAAGGCGATGGAGACTCTTCGTTGTCAGGGAACCAGCAGATTCAGGATACTGTAAAATACATTGTGGAATTTTTGGACGAACTGAGCGGGTGAAGAGAACCTTGCTTACCTGAAAGTAAAAATCCCGCATGTGGAAAATCAATCCACATACGGGAAGTTCTAAAATCACGAACATAACACAACGATTTGATAAGGTGTCGTCTGTGCAGGGATACTCCGAGTTGTTGCACCATACACGACAAGTAAATCTCGGTTGGCCAGGTTTCCGGTGAAAGGCTGCCCATTCTGCAGGATAACTTTAGTAGCTGGATTCATGTTCAGCTGTAATGTGTGATCACTGCTCACTAACTGGTCATCAAAATGATCGACTTTCACAAATTGTCCTCGTACATTTTTGCTTACAATTAACGCATTGAATTGGGGTGGAAAGATAAGAGGCGCAGGTGCATTACCATCGTAAAATCCTGTCACTTGATCCCCAACGGATACGACTTCCTGATCGACAAAGTAAGTGGTCGGAGCCACTACAAAATTCACTACGTTTCCATAACCATTATCAACGGACATTAGCTTATAACAGCCCACCTCGTTATACTGCCCGATAGAAAAGTCATTAATGGCAGTCACGATTCCCGCAAAGGCTTGATAATTTATCATTTCAATTCCCCCCACTATATGTTTGAGTTACGTCTACATAGAGTATGCTCGCTTTCCAACTTAGTGAATCCAAGGATACGAATAGTACTGTAAAAGAGTAAGCCGGTTGTGGCTTGCTCTTTTTTAGAAAAAATTTTGAAATGGCTGTATACCTTTTGCGAATTCGATTGTTATATAGGAGAGAGGAGCTTAGCGGACCCATGACAGAAGAAGACCTATTATCGATGCTATACAAAGATAAATATTTGTTTATCCAAAACTACTTGATGAAGCTCGGTTCCTCTCTCCAAGATGCCGAGGATATTGCGCAGAACACATTTACGAAAGCCATCGTCAATAATATCCACACTACGATGGAGAATCCGATTTCTTGGCTATTCCGTGTTGCAAGAAACGAATACTTTACGTTATGCAAAAAGAAGAATAGGGAAATTACGATGTACATCGAGCCAGATGGAATTGAGCAATTGCTTTCGACAGAAGATGGCGAGTCCATTTTACTCGGTAAAGAAAGCAGAGTAGTCATTCAGCATGTGTTGGGTGAATTAACCCCTGCTTTTAGTAATTTACTGTTGTTTAAATATGAATTTGAAATGTCCTATGAACAAATCGCATCACTGCTCGATATGAAAGTTGATACGGTCAAAACCTCTTTATACAGGGCACGCATTGCATTCAAGAAAAAATGGAGTGAACACGATGAAAAATTCTGAGAACGATCTCGATGCAATCTTTAATCATGATGATTCAACCAATCTGTTTAAACAAGCAAAACGGAAGAACATTCAACAGAACGTGGTCATCAATCTAATGCTAGTACTTTCAACAGTTGTTTTGCTAGTCATCATCAAGTGGTGGATCACCCCCTATCTATTGACTCAAGATACAGCAAAAGTGGAAACTTATTACACGGTGTTCGGAGCAAATATGTATGTCGGTCAATGGCAAGAACACCCCAAGTTACTAGGATCGAGTGCGACTGCTCCAGTATACAAGTTAGTAGATGGTATCCCTGTCGAACTGAAAACCGTTCAGCACAAAAATAATACGGTAGATGCGTTCGTTTCCAGTGATCATGGAGTATTTCGAACGAATGGGCAGAAGGTGACGACGTTCATGCATCCAAATGTGGTGTATAAGGAATACAACAAAGACTTAACATCCCTTCAAGAGGATACGTTGTATGAAGTGGCGCTGTCATTTAGTAGATCCTTCACTCCCGAAGAACTTGAAAGTCAATTCCCTGAGTCACTTACACCCTCTTGGCTATGGCTTGATGTGTTTGACGAAAATGGAGTGAAGGCGATGCAAAAAGAGCAACCCATTTTCACTGAGGATGAGGTTGTCGGTATTTCTACAGTAGATCAAAGTGGAGCCCGTTTCGAAAACCCTGTAGAACACTTTCAAGAGGATTTGAAGCTTTCGATTTCCAAAAATCGAGGAACAGATAAAGAGAAACTGATGCAAGTTAAAGAAGCAATTGATCGTGAATCTCCAGAAGTCATTGGTGCTGTTGTTACAGGATCAGCAAATGATTTACAACAATTAAAACAACTCGCCTTCGTAAAAAATATATCAATCGGAGCAAGTGTACACAACTAGAGGAGGAACAGGACATGTCCAACATAGTTCGAAAAATCATCTTCATCATTGCAGCGCTTGCAGTTAATATAAGTGCTGTGAATATCATATCCTTCTTATTATTTGGAGCAACTTCAATCATTTCAATAGATGCATTGCTTGGTTTGTTGTTGCTTATTGTATCTAACATTCCTGTCATCATCCTGTATCGAGCTATGAAGAATAAGAGGGAAACTAGTTATTTAACGGCATTATTTGGAGCAATTGGCGTTTGCATTGCATTTATCACATTAGCGAATATCTGGACACTCACAGTTCCAATCGTTATTTTCAGTGTCAGTATTCTAATTGCATTGGTTTTCAGTATTCGTAAATGATAAGCTTATCGTCTCGAATAGAATTAAAAAATCCCCCGAAATGAGCGTACACTACATTTCGGGGGATTTCTTGCGCTAATGAATTTTTATAGGGCTTCCAGAGTCACTTCTATGTTGTCTCGCGTCGCTTTTGAGTATGGGCAGACCTGGTGAGCTTTTTCGACGAACTCTTGCAACTGGTCTTTCTCAATGCCTGTACCTTTAACTTGAAGTTTCACTGCCAACTTGAAGCCTTGGTCCGTTTCGTCTTTCTGAAGGCTGACATTTGCAGTGACTTCAGAGTCGAATTTCACTTTTTCTTTGCCAGCGACTAATTGCAGTGCGCTGTCAAAACATGCTGCATAGCCCGCAGCAAACAATTGCTCAGGGTTTGTTGAGTTCTCAATTTTTTTAGCTCTAGGAGTTCCAGGCATTGCCGTATCAAAGCTTACGACATTATCGGAGGATTGAACGTGTCCTTCACGTCCACCGTTTGCAGTTGCAGTTGCTGTGAATAGTGTTTCTGACATGATATCACTTCTCCTTATTTTCTATTTACTACGATAGATAGTGTTTACCCTAAGCTCATAATTTTAAGCAAAGGAAACAGATAGGTATTGTTTATGCCTAATACGGGTCTTCTACACCCCTCAAGATTTCTTTCATGTACACAACTATTGCTATAATGTAAGAGAGTTAAAAGTGAGTGCTGAAATTTGAATACTCTAAGTTGGATGTGAGCTAAGTCAGATCCAAAACAATCAAACTTAAAGATAGAAAGCAGGGACTGGATATGAATAAAAAAGACATTGCTGATATTCGAAAGCAATTTAAAGTAGATACGGATTTACTCATGATTACAGACATTTATAATGTTTACGTTCGCCAGGAAAGTGATGAAATCTATCACGAGGAGAGCCAAGCATTCGGGCTAATGGAACGGGAACAACAAGAGTTATTTTTAGCGAACTTTAAAAAGGTGTTAGGTGGAAAACTCGCCATGAAACTATTCGAGGTTCGATTTGCGGAAGTGAAAGAAGGGCAGACAGACAATACCCAACAGCTTTTGTATGCGGGACTCCATACAAAAGAAGCTGATGATTGGAAAGAAAACATGCAGTTGATCGCACAGAAAATGGTGAAGGATACTCAGTATGAAAAAGACCTGGTCATTACGTTCATTCGCGGGAAGTATTATAAGCCTACGAAAAAGAACTTGGAAGAGTTGGAAATGGCTGAAGGGGACGAGGCGTATACAACACCTTTCATTCTTAGTAGCATGAACCATACTGAACTGCCGAAGAGCTCACTTGTGTTCGACTTTATCGGTCGAGAGTTTAAGTCCAGTGAGATGACTGACCCTGTAGTCAAACTGGCTTCGCCTATCGGTGGATTTTTGTTCCCTTGTTTCACTGACAACGCAGCGGATGTCAATCACATTTTGTATGCTGCGGGTAAAGCAAACAAACCCGATTATCAATTTATCGAAAATGTATTAGATGGCGAGGAAATCATGACGGCTGAAGATGACAAAGCAGTGTTTGAAGAAATCGTTAAGCATGTTGTGGGAGATGAAGTGAATACCCAAATGCTTGCCAACGTCTATGACGAACTCAACCGCATGACTACCGTGGAAGACGAAGGTGAAGATGAAGATTACGTGCCAACATTGAATACAAAAGAGCTGGAAAGGGTATTGAAGTTGAGTGGGGCAGAAGACGTCGATACTGAGAAAGTACAACAGGCATTCCAATCTGTCGTTGAAGATGAATCCTATGAGTTGAAAGCGAGCCATGTCGTTCCAAGTTACACATCAAAATCTATAAAAATCAGCACGAAAGTCGCAAATATATCAATTAGCCCCCAAGATTTAAAATATGTGAAACAAGTCAACTACAACGGCAAACGCTGCCTCTTAATCGAAGTGGAAGAAGATACGATGATTGAAGGATTTACGTTGATGGAAGAAGAGCTGTTTGAATCGTAAGTTAGCATCTTACAACAAACGAAGGAGCACAGTAGATTCGTAATGGAAGATACAAAAAGGCTGTTTGCTTAAATGCAATCAGCTTTTTTGTTTTTGGACTATTGAATACAAAAAACTAGTACTATAAAGTAAAGGTATCGGTAGTGATGCAAAATCGAACTCAAAAGGATGATCGTAATGAGAGAAACGGTAACTGCAAAGGATGTAGCTAAACTGGCGGGAGTCTCCCAGTCCTCAGTTTCGAGGGTATATTTTGAAGGAGCTTCTGTATCAGAAAAGACGAAGAAGCGGGTTCTAGAGGCTGCGGAAGAACTTGGATATCGTCCTAACGTATACGCGAGAAGCCTCATAACGAATCAGTCGAATATTATAGGTCTTGTCATGAAAGGCGTTCAAAACCCATTCTATGCTCAAGTGTTGAAACGGTTCAGTTCAATATTTAAGCAACATGGATACAGTATTTTGTTTGTCTATACGAACAATGATGAAATCCAAAAAGAGGATGTCGAAACGTTATTGAACTATAATGTGGCGGGTGTGGTAGTCACTGATGCAACCATGTCGTTTTCGGTAGGGGAAGAGTTTAAGAAAAATCATATTCCACTCGTCTTCTTTAATAGAAAGCAGGGCACAGGAGAGTTCCATTCAGTATGCTGCAACAATTTAAGTGCGAGTCGATCGATTGCGCAGTACTTACTTTCAAAAGGTGCATCAGAGCTGGTATTGATTACCGGAAATGAACACACATCTACGAGCATTGAGCGTGAAAAAGGTTTTTGTGAGGTTCTCGATCAACAGAAAATCGCATATCGGAAATATAACTCGGATTACACATATGAGGGTGGCCATCAGACAGCTATGACTATTCTGGAAGAAAAGCGATTGCCGTCAGCATTTTTTGTGGCTAATGACATTATGGCACTAGGTGTAATTGATGCGCTTCGTAGAAATGATATTCGTATTCCACAAGATACAAAAGTTGTTGGATTTGATAATATCGATATGGCTTCTTGGCCTGCATATGAACTGACGACTTGGGAACAGCCGATTGAAGAAATGATAGAGGAAACTGTCAATTATTTATTGTCAGAAATCATGTCCTATACCGGTTTAGCACAAATTATAGAGGTGAATGGAAAATTCGTTGAAAGAAAAACTACATAAAAGTGTTGACTAAAATGAATAATAGGAATAGTCTTTTCTCATAGAGTTTTTTGCATACGTATGCAAATGTAAGAACTCTCCGTGTAATGAGAATAGGTATGCAACTAATTTTTTTATAAATCGGAATGTAAGCGGTTTAAAAATAGGAGGCGTTATTATGATGAAAGTTATTAAAGCGGGTAAGTCACAAGAAGAAGTAGTTGCAAATGATACTAAGGTGTCTGAAATTGTTGCAGGTGCGTTAAAGGATGTAGAGATTCGTGGTGATCAAGCGGTACGAGAGCTATCGGCGAAGTTCGATAAATGGACTCCTGAATCATTCCGTTTAAGTGATGCTCAAATTCAGGAAATCGTTGAACAAGTGCCTTCTAGTGTCATTGAAGACATTAAGTTTGCTCAAAAAAACATTCAGGCGTTTGCACAAGCACAACTGGATTCTTTGAATGATGTAGAAGTTGAAAACATTCCAGGCGTTATTTTGGGCCATAAAAATATTCCTGTAAATAGTGTTGGATGTTATATTCCTGGTGGCCGTTATCCGATGGTAGCTTCTGCACACATGAGTGTTTTGACTGCAAAAGTAGCTGGAGTGAAACGAGTAATTGCATGTACACCACCCATCAACGGAGAGATTCCAAACGCAACAATCGCTGCTATGCATCTAGCTGGGGCAGATGAAATCTACTTGCTCGGTGGCATTCAAGCAATGGCGGCAATGGCAATTGGAACAGAATCTATCGAATCCGTAGACATGATCGTTGGACCGGGTAATGCATTCGTCGCAGAGGCGAAGCGTCAATTATACGGACGTGTTGGAATTGACCTATTTGCAGGTCCTACAGAAACGTTAGTGGTTGCGGACCATACAGCGGACGCAGAAATGATCGCAACCGATCTTCTTGGTCAAGGTGAACACGGACCAACTTCTCCAGGAGCATTGATCACGACTTCTGAAAAGCTCGCTTACGAAACGATTGAAGAAATCGCACGTCAGTTGGAAACATTGTCGACTGCAGATGTTGCCAGTGTTTCATGGGAAGATTATGGCCAAGTATTGGTCGTAGATTCCATTGAAGAAGCACGTGTTGAAGCTGATCGTCTTGCGTTTGAACACGTAGAGATTTTAACGGAGAATCCCGATTACTTCCTAGAAAACATGACGAACTATGGTTGCTTGTTCTTAGGACCTGAAACGAACGTTGCTTACGGAGACAAAGTAATCGGCACGAACCACACGCTACCGACAAAAGGGGCAGCACGTTATACAGGTGGACTGTGGGTAGGGAAATTCATTAAAACTGTGACGTATCAAAAAGTGAAGCCAGAAGCTAGTGCTTATATCGGAGAATATGCAGCACGTCTTTGTAAACTGGAAAACTTTGAAGGACATGCGAAACAAGCACTCCTTAGAGTAGAACGGTACGGTAAAAACTAAATCGTACACTTGGGGAAATTGGGGGTTTTACTATGTTAGGATTCATTGGTCTTTTTGGGGGACTAGCAATATTAATCTTTTTGACAATGAAGGGGATGAATCTCCTCATTGCAGCACCAATAACTGCACTGTTTATCGCAGTGTTAAATGGCATTCCTCTCTTCCCGCAGTTAGCGGAAGAGGGAGCAGTAAATTTCTTAACGAACTATATGGGCGGATTTACGGGGTTCATCGCATCCTGGTACTTGATGTTCTTGACGGGAGCGATATTCGGTAAAGTCATGGAAGACAGTGGTGCCGCTGATAGTATTTCACAATGGATTGTCAGCAAAATTGGTATGAAACGGGCAGCTTTAGCGGTAGTAATCGCCTGTGCTGTTTTAACATATGGTGGTGTCAGCTTGTTCGTTGTCGCATTCTCTGTCTATCCGATGGCATTGAGTCTATTCAGACAAGCCAATCTACCAAGACGATTCATACCAGCTGCATTAGCATTTGGATCCACGACGTTTACAATGACATCTGCAGGATCACCTGAAATACAAAACTGGATACCGATCGAATTCCTAGGCACAACTCCATATGCTGGTTGGGAAGTTAGCTTTTTAGTGGCAATCTTCATGTTCTTGTTTGGGTATTGGTGGTTGAAACGAATGATTTCAAAAGCGGTCGCTAAAGGTGAAAGATTTGTTGCTAGAGACACGGATCAGGAAGCCGATACACGAACAGAACTTCCGAATCCATTACTGAGTATGATTCCTTTAGTCGTTGTCCTTGGAATTACATTAGTCTTACACAAATCGCTCGGAACGTCTGCTTTAATCATCTCTTTGAGTGGTGGTATTTTAGCGACGTATTTAATCAATAAAAAGTACTTTCAAAACTTCGGACATGCAGTTGGTGAAGGTGCAATGGGAGCAGTCATTGCAATTGCCAACACAGCCGCAGTCGTCGGTTTTGGAGGAGTGGTGAAAGCGACACCTGCTTTTGAAGCAGCGGTTGGTGTAATGACAGACATCCCGGGGAGCCCGCTTATTGGGGGCGCACTGGCAGTTGCCGTTATCGCTGGACTAACGGGTTCGTCATCAGGTGGACAGGCGATTGCCTTGCCGCTTCTGGCACCACATTATATGGATTTAGGAGTAGATCCAGAAGCATTACACCGTACGGTTGCCATATCTTCAGGGTCATTGGATTCACTGCCACAAGGAGGATACGTTGTAACAACGATCCGTTCCATTGCAGGTGAAACGCATAAAGACGCGTATCCGGCATTTGGAGCCTTGTCTGTTGTCGTACCACTCATTGGTGCTGCTTTGGCAGTCATCTTATTCTCGATAGGCTTGTAAGAGTTCAATACCCAACAAACCGGCTAATGGTTTGTTGGGTATCTCTCGTTAGCTAGACAAAAATAAGGGGTGATTTAGATGGAGAAGATTTCAATAATAGGTTGTGGGACAATGGGGCATTCAATCGCGTTAGCTGCGGCATGGGAAGGATTTCCGGTAAAACTTATTGGGATGAATGAAGCTGATCTTGAAACAGCTAAAACAGGATTACAAAATAAGTTAACTGTGATGATGGAAAACGAACTGATCGATTTGAATGAAATAGAAAAGATTCGCAGGAATATCGAGTTATCGACGTCTTTAGAAGAGATGGTTTCTACTTCGGATTTCATCTTTGAGGTGATTCCTGAACAAATCGAACTGAAACGGGTATTGTATAAAAAGCTAGAAGGATTAGTGAGTGACAGATGTATTTTAGCTAGCAATACATCTGGATTTAAACCGAGTGAGCTTGCAAAAGAGATGAAGCATCCGAACCGCTTTATTGTCACACACTTTTGGAACCCAGCGCACTTAATACCTCTCGTAGAAGTGGTAAAGGGTGAGCATACAGACGAACGAACCATTGAGGAAGTGATGCAACTACTTGAACAGATGAATAAGAAACCGATTCTTCTAAAGAAAGAGATCACGGGATTCATAGGCAATCGTCTTCAATATGCATTGTTCCGGGAAGCCCAGTATTTATTGGACATTGGAGCTGCAACGAAAGAAGACATTGACGCTGCAGTTACATATAGCATAGGGCGCCGTTTGCCGATAACAGGTCCATTGATGACGGCAGACATGGGTGGACTGGATGTATTTTCAGCGATTTCAAATTACTTATTCAGCGAGCTAAGTACAGCTCAACAATCTGGTGAAACACTCACTCAGCTTGTAAGTGAGAAACACTTAGGTGATAAAAACGGACGAGGTTTTTATGAATGGGACGAGAAGACATCTAAAGAGGTCAATGAAGAGCGTGAACGTACACTCATCCATTTCTTGAAAAATGATCGGAATAACCGAGAGGAGGAGAGCGAATGAGTTCTTATTTCTCTGAACTTAAAGGGAAGACCGTTGTCGTTACAGGTGGTAGTAAGGGAATAGGAAAAGATATTGCACTCACATTTGCAGAGTTGAATGCCAATGTAATTATTACAGGCCGTGATGAAAAAGCACTCAATGAAACTGTAAGCGAGCTTCGAGCATTTAACCCAAAATGCATCGGGATCTCAGGAGATTTGAGTGCGCTTTCAGTGATCAAGCATTTGATTGAAACCGTAGTAACTACCTTCGGAACGATTGATGTGTTAGTGAACAATGCAGGAGTAAATATTGCGAAGCCAGCAATGGACGTGACAGAATCGGATTGGGATACGGTACTCGATTTAAACTTGAAGTCGGTCTTCTTTAGCAGTCAGGAAGCGGCTCGTCATATGCTTCCTCAAAAAAGTGGTAAGATTATTAACATTGCTTCGCAAATGGCGTTTGTTGGGTATTATAAGCGTGCGGCGTATTGTGCAAGTAAGGGCGGTCTCATTCAATTGACGAAGGCGTTGGCTGTTGAATGGGCAGAACACGGCATAACGGTAAATGCAGTTGCCCCAACGTTCATTGAAACGGAGTTGACCGCAAAAATGTTTACAGATGAAGCCTTTAAACAAGATGTAGAAAAGCGGATTTTGTTAAATGGATTGGCAAAGCCGAAGGATATATCAGGAGCTGTACTCTATCTAGCTTCCGATATGGCTAGCTTTGTAACAGGAGAAACCATTAAAGTAGATGGCGGATGGACGGCAATTTAACTTAAGGGGATGAAGTAATGGTAGAAGGCAACGTTTTGTTCATTACAGGAGCCGCTCGAGGAATCGGCTTTGATATTGCAAAAGCCTTTTCAGAAGCAGGAGCAAAGGTGGTTCTTTCAGATCTTAGTCAAGAAGCGATTGATGAAGCAGTTGCTCAGTTAAGTGGAGATGTTTCTGGAATCGTTTGTGACGTCACGAAAGAAGAGGACATACAAGCTGCTATTGAATTTACTGTGAAAACCTATGGCAAAATTGATATCTTAGTGAATAACGCAGGTATGCAACACGTGTCGTTCATTGAAGAATTCCCAACCGAAAAGTTTGAACTACTAGTTAAAATTATGCTAACGGCACCATTTATCGCTATTAAACACGCAATGCCATATATGAAAAAACAGAAATTTGGGCGCATCATTAACATGGCATCGATTAACGGAGTGATTGGTTTTGCAGGGAAAGCTGCCTACAACTCTGCGAAACATGGCGTGATTGGCTTAACAAAAGTAGCTGCTTTGGAATCCGCAACAGATGGTGTTACCGTTAATGCAATTTGTCCGGGATATGCAGATACGAAACTAGTCCGAGGTCAATTCAATGATCTGGCAAAAACACGGAACATAGAAGTGGAGCAAGTATTGGAAGAAGTTTTATATCCACTTGTGCCACAGAAAAGATTGATTGACGTCAAAGAAATCACAGATTTGGCATTGTACATGTCGAGTGAATCAGCAAAAGGGATTACTGGACAGGCGATTGTTTTAGATGGTGGATATACAGCTCAGTGATCGGGTGCAACTCATTTCGAATGCATGTAAACGAAAGAGAATCCTTAAAGTATATGTGAAAGTAAAAACCGCACTCCGACTTGGAAATTCAGGTTGGAGTGCGGTTTTCAATTATTCTTTTTGATAGGCTTCCAAGAACTCTTTTACCTTATCAGAATCAGCTACAAGCTCGTTTCCTGTGTCTACGAGTGGGCTAACAGTCGAATAAGCTTTTTTCTTGTTCCCTTGATAATAGTTCAAAAACTCATCTTGATTGATGGAGAAGAGTACCGCTTTACGTAAGTTTTCACTTTCTGAAACTTTTCGGCCGGCCGTGTTGAACTGCAAGTAAGTAACGGCGTTGCTGTCGCTCTTTTGTAGTAGCAAGTTATCGTCTGCTTCAACAAGGTCGTACTTCGTTTCCGGAACTCCATTAAAGAGATGAATTTCACCGTTACGTAATGCCGACAGAGCACTATCAGAGTCATCGATGAAGCGTACAGTTATGTTTGAAATCTTAGGTTCAAATTCACTTCCCGTACGATACCCTGGATTTTTAACGAAGTCTGCTTGGTAATCATTTTTCTTCACAAGTATATAAGGTCCACTTGCATACAGATGGTTGTTATAAGTTGCACCTTCAGTTACTGTGCGCTGATCTCCATATGCAATATCCTTATCTAAGTTGAAGGATGCAACATCATATGTGTTGATACTCTTCACTTGTTTTTCTGAAACAATCCCTGCAGATTGGTGAGCCAAGTAATTTAAGACTTGGGGGAACGGTTCAGTTGTTGTTACTTTAACCACTTGATAGTTTCCTTTACTATTGTCAGCTTTTGTTTTACTTTCAACGACTCCGGAAAGTTTCGTATCAAGCCCTTTTTCCAGTGTCTCTAGAATGGTTTTTTCACTACCGGATTGTTTTGCATTCTTCAATTCTGTTAAATCGGTAACAATTTCAGCGCTTTTTATACGCTCGTGTAAGCTATACGTTCGGTGATCAGGCACAGAGTCTTTGTCTTTTGCACGTTCCAGAGAGAACACAACATCTTCTGCGCCGACACGTTCTCCCGTGTCAATCGCTTTCTCATTGGAAATGGAAGCAAAGTTAATGTCATCGCGAAGAAGGAAATAGTAGTCTGAATTTCCTTCAGCCATCGCATAGTTATAAGAGAGTGAACCATCTGATACGACCTCATCTTCATCTGTTAAGTTGACAAGTCGTACGTACATATTTGTGTTGAGTGTATTAATAGAACCATCGTTCCCTTTAATTGGATCCAGCGAAGTCAAATCGCCTATTGCTTGTTGCGTCACCAGAGGTTCAGTTGTGCGTTTTGCCTCATCTTTAAAGTCAATAGTTTCCCATGGAATCGCACGGGATTTTGCAAGTCTAACTGTATCTGGATTCAACACTTCTTTGTTTACGCCTTGTGCTTTAAAAGAGTTATAAAGGGGTGCGATGAATGCTTTTTCTGTAACGAGTTGCTGTTCAAGTTGTTTGTAAGTTTTAATATATTCGTCAGCAGTTTCTGTGCTTGCTTTATCGATCAATTCATCCACTTTAGAGTCTTTAACCAGACTATTCGCGCCATCAGATTTGAATAACGCACGTACGGCATAGTCAGGGTTACCAGTAACTGTCGTCCAGCTTGAAAGTGCAAGGTCGAAGTTTCCAGCATCTTTTTGTGCTGAAAAGGATCCATAATCCGGTTGAATGTTCAGTTTGACGTCAAAACCATTTTTGATGAGCTGGTCACGCACAATATTTAAGTCTTCTTCGCCTGATCCCATTCCAAGGACTTCAATCTGCACTTTCTCATTCAAGCCACCTTTGCCATCCTCTTCTTTACCTTCACTTTCGACCTCGGATTTAGTTTTTACACAGCCTGCAAGCACGAGGACAAGCAGTAATGCTAGTGTTAATAATTTCTTTTTCATGGATAAATCCCTCCAAGTTTTTAGTTGTTAGTCGAGCTTAGGATCTAGCGCATCCCGCAATCCATCACCCAAGAAATTGAATGAGAGAACGAGCAATATAATTGCAAGTCCAGGGAAAATTGCGAGATACGAATTCGACTCAAGATACGTACTACCGACTTTCAAAATATTTCCCCATTCTGGAATATGAGGCTCAACTCCAAGTCCTAAGTAACTTAGACTACTTGTCGCGATGACTGCACCACCAATTGTTAAAGTGGATTTTACAATCATAGGAGCAAGTGAATTAGGTACAACTTGTTTAAACAGTATTGAAAAGTCTGATGCGCCTAATGCCTTTGCAGAATCGACGAAATCGTAGTTTGAAACCATAAGGACATTCGCTCGCATCGTACGTGCATGTGTTGGAATGCCACCAACGCTTAGCGCAATGATTAGATTGACTGTATTGGCTCCAAATGCAGCAATAATGGCGATTGCTAGTAAAATTCCAGGAATCGAATATAGGATATCAAGCAAGCGCATAATCCAGTTGTCGATGCGATTACTGTAATATCCCGCAATTGCACCAAGGAATCCTCCAATTAGGCCGGGAAGAATCGTAGATGCAAAGCCCACGAGCAAGGAAATCCTGGCCCCGAACACAATTCTTGAAAAAACATCGCGTCCAAAGTTATCCGTTCCAAATGGATATACAAGACTTGGAGCTTGTAAAATAGCACTGTAATTATTTTCTACAGCAAGTGCATAGTCGAACGTGAATCGGCTCGTGATAGAAATGGTAAGCATGAGTAGAATGAAAAACATGCCTAGGACTGCAGTAGAATTCCGAGTGATTTTCTCCCACATCACATTCCATTTCAACAGTCGAGAAGAATCGAAGCGCCTAGACTTCATGAATAGGCTCCAACCTAGAAGTGTAGCAAATAAGTTTCCTGTAACGGCTGTTGCCATTAAAACAACAGCAAGGATAGACATCCAACGTGGGGCTGAATACTCTTTCACGTAATGGACTGTCAGTATGAGCGCTACTAGGTGAAACAGAGCAATAAGAAGAAGGCTCCCCATAGCGATAAGAAACGTATCGCTGACATAAGGTTTAAATAGATTCACGGAGCTTATAGCAATGACAGCTAGTTGAGTCAGCAGCATATACACCGCAAACGTGTATTCAGGAGTCTTTCTTTTATTAATTAAGTTAAAAGCGAAAGCAGCTGCAAAAATATTACCCGTCAGTAAACTTGCTAATTGGACATAACCTAAACGTCTTGTTGTTTTGTGAATTTCCCCCGTATTGAGCAGATCCTTTTTCATCTTTCTAGTGATGAATAGCTGAAATATGGACGTCAACGTGTAGGCGCAAAACAGGGCAAATACAAACAGATTCATCTCTCCTGATTTGGTTGCAAGACTGTTCCACAAGAAGATTGCAGCGAGTGCTAACGAGAGAATCCATGTGAAATTAGCTTGAGGATAATCTTTTGAAATCACTAACGCATGTCGATTGTTTGAGGAATCTTTCATGTTTTCACCTACTTTACGATTGGTTTATCTTAGAGCGAATTCGTGGATCTAAGAATGCGTACAAAATATCAATTAGTAAATTGACTAACGATATTGTAATTGCAATATAGACAACTCCACCCATGATGGCGGGGATATCGGGGATGAATTGCTTATCAACGATGTAACTTCCAATTCCTCTAATATTGAAGACCTTTTCCGTTACAGCAGCACCTCCAAGCATGCCTCCAAACAATAACCCGATGACAGTGATGACAGGGATCATGGCGTTTCCGACAGCGTGTTTCCATAACATCTGACTCTTAGAAAGTCCTTTTGCACGTGCTGTGATGATGTAGTCTTCGTGAATAATTTCAAGTAACGATGAGCGCATCATTCTCGCAATAGAAGCTGTAAGGGCAGTTCCAAGAACGACGACAGGCATAATCATGGATAGGTGATTACTAGGACTATACGTAGCTGGCAACCAATTGAGCTTAATCGAGAAATTTAGAATGAAGATTAGTCCTTGCCAAAAGTTCGGAATGGACAAGCCGATTAATGCAATGAACATGAACGAGTAATCCAGAAACGAATTCGGTCGAGTTGCAGAAAGGATGCCGACTGGGATTGCTATGACAACTGCCATAATGACCGAGAACAGTGCAATCGTTAACGTAACCGGGAATTTGTTGGCGATGCTCGTTGCGACATCTTCATTACCTGCAAATGAAGATCCTAGATCGAAGGTGGCGATACCTTTTAACGCATTCCATAGTTGTTGCCAATAGGGTAGGTCGAGTCCGTGTAATTGGTTGAACGCTGCGGTCTGCTTCTGTGTCGCCGATTCCCCAAGAATGTTGGAGGCTGGATCGAATGGTGAGATATAGAGAATAGTAAATACCAAAACCGCAACTCCTATAATGACAAGTACACTTTGGATAAGCCTTTCTGCGATATAGGTTAGAAAAGGATTGCTGATCAGCAATAGGATTGCGTACATAAGAGCGCCGGGAAGTAAGGTGCAAAGTAAAAAATGGCGGCGTTCTAAGAGGGATTGAAAGTAAACCGAATACGTAGTTCTCTGTATTCCATTTTGATTGAGATGATCATCAGTACGCCGTGTAATTTCTTCTTTCTTCCTTTCCTCTACTAGCTTTTCAGCTAAATGGTGTATTTCTTTATCGCTAATATTCTCCTGAAAGAAGGTTCGCTTTCGAATTAGCTGATCTACATAATAAGAATGCCATTGATCAGATAATTGTTTGTCTGACAGTTCCACTCTTATGTCATTCAACACAGTATCGTGGGTGTGGTCTTTTTTTCTAATCAAGTAAATAAAATATATGACTAGATGAACGGGAAGTCCCGCCAGAACTAACAGAACCTGAACAACTGTTTTTCCTTGGGCTTCTTTGTATGACTTTTGAAGAAGTGAAGTAATAGTGTACGCCAAATTAATCCACCACCTTTTTATATTGTTTAATTCCGATCGGTATACTAGACTATAATCAAGTAGTTATTGGTTGTCAATTCTATTCTTGAGATTCACCGATGATGACAAAAGGGGAGGATTTCCTGTGGAACCCATATTAAAAGTAAAAGATCTACACGTTTCCTTTACGATGAGGGATGAAGATTTCCACGCTGTTCGTGGTGTGAGTTTTGAGGTTAATAAAGGAGAAACCCTTGGAATTGTAGGAGAATCAGGCAGTGGAAAAAGCGTAACCGCTCGTTCTATCATGCGTTTATTGCCGTCCCCACCTTCGTATATGAAAGAGGGGGTTATTGAATTTCAAGGAGAAAATCTGAACTTGAAGACAGAGAAGGAAATGGAGAGTATTAGGGGAAATGGGATTGGGATGATCTTTCAAGATCCTATGACTTCTTTAAATCCGACTAAAAGAATAGGGAAACAAATATGCGAAAGTATTATGAAACATATGAACGTTTCCAAGAGAGAAGCAAAAATGGAAACGATTGAACTTTTAAATTTGGTTGGTATTAAAGATAGTGAAGTTCGGTATAACCAATATCCCCATGAGTTTTCTGGAGGGATGCGTCAACGGGTTATGATCGCAATTGCACTTGCTTGTAAGCCCGCATTACTAATTGCAGATGAGCCTACGACTGCACTAGATGTAACCATTCAAGCACAAATTCTCGATCTCATGAAAAATATTCAACAACGTTTTGGCACTTCTATTATATTGATCACTCACGATTTGGGAGTAGTTGCGGAAATGTGTGATCATGTCGTAGTTATGAAGAAAGGCGAAATTGTGGAGACCGGAACCACAATTGAGGTGTTTGAAAGTCCAAATCATCCATACACTAAAAAGTTATTAAATGCACTACCGCGACTTGATGAAAAGAAAAAGGAGAAACGTGTATCTCAATTACCAGAAGGAATTGACAAGACGATTCCTCTTGTTCAAGTGACGTCTCTTAAGCAACACTTCGATAGTGGAAAAAAGGGATTGACTAAGGCGGTTGACGATATTAGTTTTCACATTCGGCCTGGTGAAACCCTTGGCCTTGTGGGCGAATCAGGATCTGGGAAGTCTACAACGGGTCGTGCAATTTTACGATTGGACGACCCGACGGATGGAGAAGTGTTATACCAAGGGATGGCCATAAACCGTTTTACTTCAAAAGAGATGAAGAGTATGAGAAAACATATGCAAATGATTTTCCAAGACCCATATTCCTCTTTGAATCCACGCTTCAAAGTACTTGATATTATCGGGCAAGCACTAGATATTCATCGGATGAGTAAGAACAAAGCTGAGCGCAAGAAAAGAGTTGAAGAGTTGCTAATGATGGTTGGTTTGGAACCTGAGCATGCGATGCGTTATCCCCATGAATTCTCTGGTGGTCAGCGTCAACGAATTGGAATTGCACGAGCTTTAGCTGTGGAGCCGGATTTCATCGTCTGTGATGAACCATTATCTGCACTTGATGTATCCATCCAAACACAGATTGTTAAACTTCTGGAGGATTTGCAACATAAGCTTGGACTCACTTATTTATTCATAGCTCATGACTTGTCAATGGTGAAGCACATCAGTGATCGGGTAGCGGTTATGTATGCAGGGAAAATTGTCGAGTTGGCAGATAGCGAAGAGTTATATAATAACCCGTTGCATCCATATACAAAGTCCTTGTTAGCCGCTATTCCGATTCCAGACCCTAAAGTGGGAGCAAACAAACACCGACAACTCAACAAAAAGGATGAAGCAGATAGGAAGTTCAATGTGGAAAATACAAAATTGGTAGAAGTAATGGAGGGGCATTGGGTTGCTCAAGGAATAGAGTGACACCTAAAAACAATTGAAAGACCAGTTAAGTGATGCATTACATGACAAAGCCTCATTCAGCCTAAGTATTAGGCTGAATGAGGCTTTTAATTTCATTAAATTTCTGTTTTCGTTTTGCTAACAGTAAACACTCGATACACCGAAGGAATCAGCAACAATGTAATAACGGTCGCAAATAGTAATCCCGAAATGAGTACTGTTGCAAGAGGTGCTTGGTAGTTCCCTGATACACCAGATGCGAGTGCAAGAGGCAACATTCCACCAACTGTTGTTAACGTGGTCATAAGGATAGGACGGATCCGTTGTTTCCCAGCTGCAACGAGTGCTTCTTCAACGGATTGACCCTCTGCACGTAGCTGGTTGGTCCGGTCAATGAGTAAAATCGCATTGTTTAAAACGATACCAATGAGCATGATGACACCCATACCCGACAAGAGATTCAGTTCTCTTTGTGTGACAACCAACCCGAAAATGACTCCGATAATTGCCATTGGGATGATAGACATGACGATGAAGGGATGCCCTAAGTGATTGAATTGCACGGCCATGACAAAGTACACCAGAAATAACGCAATAGCCAATACAACTATCATTTCCATCATCAGATCTTGTTGCTGCTCGATATCGCCTGCGATTCCAACTGCATATCCATTAGGCACTTTGAAATCCTTCAAAGCCTTTTGAATATCACGATTGATGGCTCCTAAATCCCGTCCTTCAATATCTGCAGATACCGTAATATAACGCTCACCATCTTTATGCATAATTTCGTTTGGTGTCTGGACCGTTTTTAAATCTATGAAGGTGGACAATTTCTTTTCGCCTTTTGTCGTCGGAATCGTTAAATGGAGCAAAGCATCTGAAGTAGTAGTTTTTGAGTCCCAACTTGCGATTAATGGAACTGTTTGCTCCTCAATAGTGATTTGTCCGATTGGCCTATTAACAAAGGTCTCTTCAAGGAATTGTTTCACTTGAAGCGTGGACAACCCTGCATCCCGGATTTCTTTTTCCTTCAATACAATGATTTGCTCAGGTGAAGCATGCTGTAGGGGATCCGTAATTCCTACAATTCCTTCAACAGCATCAAGCTTTTGTTTAAACTCATTGGATAGGGTTTGTAAGGTGTCAAAGTCTTCTCCTTTAATAATCACTTGAACGGGGGAACCCGCCAAACCATCCATAGCACTTTGAACACTATTAATTGGTGTGGAAGGCACCAATTCACGTATGCTTTTCAAAATTTCTTCATTAACTTCTTTTTGTCCTTTGTGAATGTTATCGCCTTTCGTCATATTAATGATTCCAACGAGTAAGCCATCTGTGTCCAAGAGATAACTAGATTCAATATCCTGAATGCCTTCCAGGCGTTCATTCACAGCAGCAATCACTTCTTCTTTTTCTTGCGCATCAATACCCGATTCCAGTCCGATCACGATTTCTGTATATCTGTTGAAAATGTCTGGCATCACGGTCATCGGAATTTTAGGTACTAAGAAGAGAGAGCCGACGAAGAGTGCAAAAAACAAAGCAATGACGAGAATACTGTGTTTCTTTTTTCGAACGATCCATGAAATGGTTGCATTGTACCTTTTCGTAGTGAAACCTTCCTTAGAGGCCGTATCCCTCTTTTTGAACCGTAAGAACTTTTCGGATAAGGTAGGTATAACTGTAAAAGCGACAATGACGGAACTGATTAAGGTAACGGCAACGACGATTGATAAAATAATCATGAGCCGACCAAGATCTCCACCAATGAATCCGATAGGCAAGAACACCACGATTGTCGTCAACATGGAAGCAAAAACCGCGCCAGCGACTTCTTTCGTTCCAGTAAGAACAGATTCCATATTTCCGAGTCCGAGCTCTCTCTGCCGGTAAATCGATTCCAGGATCACAATAGATGAATCCACCATCATTCCAATTCCTAATCCTAACCCAATAAGGGTCAACATATTAAGACTATAACCTAATAGGTGGACGGTTAAAAAAGTGAGAAGAACCGAAGTGGGGATGGATACCCCGATAATGAGTGTTGCACGAATGTTGCGCAGAAAAACCAGTAGAATAGCAATTGCAACAATACTTCCTATTAAAATATTGACCGAAACACCTGTAATCGACTCCTGAACAAAGTCTGCCTGAGCAACCATTTCGTTCAAGGTGAAGCCTTCAATAAGACCCTCTTCTCGGATCTTTTCTACTTCCGCACGAACTGCTTTTGCCATGTCGATTTGGTTTACATTAGCAGCGCGACTAATTTGCACGAACACTAAATCTCGCGTGCCATTTTTCCAAACGAATGATGAATTTTCAAGAGGTACTAAGGAAACCGTTGCAATGTCATCCAAAAGGATTGTTCCGGTGGATGTCGGAATTTCGAGTTGTTCAATGGACGCCAGGCTATCCAACTTTGTATTCCATCTAACAGTTACTGGATCTTTCCCATCTGTCAATTCTCCGAGTGTCGCATCAGAATTCGCTTGAGAGATCATGCTAGTTACTTGAGAAATATCCAACTTGTGTTTTACTAGTTCATCGCGCTTAAACTGAATGGCTACTTCAGACTCGGGCATTCCTGACAAATTCACATCAGCGACTTCACTCAAGCCATCAAGTCGCGGCTTTAAGACCTCTTTTGCGAAATGAGACATTACGTCCACATCTCCACCGGTCACGTCCATATAGAACTCATAGCCTTGGTTCACACCATACTGACTTGAAGAGATTTCTTTAATCTCCGGATGAGCCGCTTTTAGTTCGGTCACGACTTGATGGACTTCTTTGGATAATTCTTCTCCCTGTCCGCGTTCAAATGTGATCTGTAAAGTGCTATCGCCTCGTTGGGTTTTGGATTGAATTTCTTGTACGCCTTCAATTGCCTGGATCTTTTGTTCAAGTGGAGTGGTAATCGTCCGCTCAACGTCAACCGCGGATAGTTCACCAGCGTCGACGTTGACATAAGCACCATCCATTCCGATAGAGGGCATTATTTCCTTATCCAATTGAAAAACAGCGAGTCCTCCAAGAGCGATAACCAAAACAGATAACAGACCTACCAATACTTTCTTTCTAACGATATATTCTAAAATATGCAACGCCAAACCTCCTTTAGATTTTTACTATATACACCATAGCATTGAATTCGGAAAGTTCAGACGTCTATAAGTCTGAATCTGTCTCAGCCTTTAGATGTAGACGAAGGTTGACTCATCTCATTCACAAGACTATTCTTTAGTGTCTTCAATCATGACACTTCATGTATAAGCTGGTTTGAGCAAACTCAAAAAACTGCACGTCACCTTAGAAAATAAAGGGCGTACAGTTTTTATTCATAATAAATAAACTACAATCAGTCCTCTATTACACTCCGAGTAAGTAGATGACGAGTACTTAATGTCTTCTTCTATATATAATGCGGATTTTGTATTTGAATTTCTGCGTATAGGGAATTCAGTGGATATTCCAAACATCTCTCTTTTGTATCTCTTTGAATTAGTCTATAATTGGTAGGGTATATCACGTTTATTAATCAATCCAATCGTATAGATTTAATCAGGGAACAACTAGACAAAAAAGGTGCCGGTATGAAAGCCTTCATTTTTTTTGCAAATTCAGTGTGTAAGGATGGGTCAAATGAGCAACAGAGATACGAATACAGACGTTATTTTAATAGGCGCCGGCATTATGAGTGCCACGCTCGGAGCGATGCTGAAAGAGGTAGCTCCAGAGTGGAATATCACCGTGTTTGAAAAGCTTAACCGTGCAGGGGAAGAGAGTTCGAATGAATGGAATAATGCCGGTACAGGTCACGCAGCATTATGTGAACTGAACTATACGACGGAAAAGGCAGACGGTTCCATTGATATTAGCAAAGCGATTAAAATCAACGAACAGTTTCAAGTATCTAAGCAGTTCTGGTCATTTTTAGTAGAGAACGGAAGAATTCAAAATCCCGAAGACTTCATCCGTCCACTCCCACACATGAGTTATGTGCAAGGTAAGGACAATGTAACGTTTTTAAAGAAACGCTATGAAACGATGAAGCAAAACCCACTGTTTCAAGATATGGAATATACAGAAGATCGGGAAACGTTAAAAGAATGGGTACCTCTTATGATGGAAGACCGGACATCTACGGAGCCAATAGCGGTTTCGAAAATCGATGCTGGAACTGATGTCAATTTCGGTGCGCTTACAAACATGTTATTCGATCATCTACAACGTGAAAATGTCGTTCTTCAATACCAACGTAGTGTAGAGGGATTGAAGCAGAAGAGCGATGGACGTTGGGAGCTGAAAGTTCGCAATTTGGTAAGCGGGGAAATCGAACGTCACACGGCGAAGTTTGTTTTCATCGGTGGTGGCGGTGGAAGCCTTCACTTGCTGCAGAAGTCAGGTATTCCTGAAGGGAAAGGAATCGGCGGCTTCCCGGTTAGCGGTCTGTTTTTAGTATGTAACAACCCTGAAGTTGCAGAAAAGCATTACGCGAAAGTATATGGGAAAGCTTCAGTCGGTGCACCGCCGATGTCTGTCCCTCACTTGGACACGCGTTATATTGACAACCAAAAATCTTTGCTGTTCGGACCGTTTGCGGGCTTCTCACCGAAGTTTTTGAAAACAGGTTCTATGATGGACTTACTTTCGTCTGTCAAGCCGAACAACGTCGTCAATATGTTATCTGCAGGTATGAAAGAGATGTCGCTGACGAAGTATCTTGTTCAACAGCTTATGCTTTCGAAGGAACAGCAAGTTGAAGAGTTACGTGCATTCATCCCGAATGCTAAGGTCGATGAGTGGGATGTTGTTGTAGCGGGTCAGCGCGTACAAGTCATCAAAGAGACAGAGGCGGGCGGAAAAGGAACACTACAATTCGGAACTGAATTGGTCAACGCAGCCGATGGCTCGATCGCTGCATTGCTAGGGGCGTCACCAGGAGCATCAACAGCTGTTCACGTCATGATCAATCTCCTAAACACGTGTTTCCCAGAGCGTAAAAATGAATGGGAAGCGAAATTCAAAGAGATGATTCCTTCATACGGTACGGCCTTGGTAGAACATCCAGAAATGCTTCGTGATGTGAAAGCATCAACTGCGAAGTCATTGAAGCTAAATAATGAACTTCCAGTTGTAGAAATTGTAGAGACAGAAGAACAAACTATTATTGATGAATAATCATAAGTGATCCAATAAAAAACTCTTGCAGGGTTTCTTCTAGAAGCCTCCCTGCAAGAGTTTTTTTCATTTTTAGAGATACTGCATCCAGTGTATTCAATTGCTGACAGACTGTAGACGGGGGGAAGTAAGATGTACAGAAAGAAGAATTGAAATGGATCTATCTCAGGGTTATTCGTGTTTTTGTATACGTTTGTATACAATTGGTGATATAATTTATTTATCGAATGGGAAGGAGTGAGTGTTGTGAAAGAAGAATCATCTGCTGATTTTCATAAAGAGGGAAGACAACGAGGGGGACGTCATAGAGGAGGACATCATGGCGGTGCTAAGACATTTCGTCGCGGAAAAGCAATTGCGTTTGCTGAAATGCTGAAAAGGAAACGAGCGACGATTAAGCAGCAATTGGATCAGCCAGAGTTCCAATCAATCCAGCAAATACTTATCGGAGAACTGAAGGCGATTGACATGATGACGGACGAATTCACTCAACTGTTTGAAATTCAAGAGGACGAAACAATGGCCGATGCTAAAGAAGATACAAGAGGGAGGAATTTAAGTGAAGTTGATTAATCACTACATTGACTCCGTATTTACTAAGGAGGATCCGTTGCTTGAAAATGTAATTACTTCTATACAAGAAAACGGAATGCCGTCTATTTCAGTTTCCCCTTCGTCCGGTAAGCTTTTGACAATGCTTGTGTCTATTTCTGGAGCAAAAAAAGTTCTGGAAATAGGGGCATTAGGCGGCTATAGTGGCATCTGCCTTGCTAGGGGATTCGGTGATGAGGGTTCTTTAATGTCACTTGAATTAGAAGAAAGGTACGCAAACCTCGCAAATGAGAATTTATCCAAAGCAGGTTTTGGTCATCAAGTTTCTTACCGGACGGGTCCAGCCCTACACACGATAGAAGAACTTATTAACGAACAAAAACGCTTTGACTTCTTCTTCATAGACGCGGACAAAGAAAACTACGAAAACTACTTGAACAGCTGCCTTCAATTAGCCGAACCAGGTGCGCTGGTTGTAATGGATAACGTACTTGCAGGAGGTCGTATCGTGGATCCAGACGAAAAACCAAAACGCTATACGGAATTCATGAAGCATTTCAATGAAACAGTAGCTAATCACCCTCAGCTGGAATCGCTCCTAATTCCAATAGGTGACGGGATGACTGTTGCGAGAGTCAATGGGTAAGCCTGCTTCAAATTACGGAAACTGAAAAGAGAAATTTATTACTTTTTACTTCATCCAGGTGGTACGATCTCGTGAAACTTTACACTTTCCAGTTTTTCAGTTTCTGTTACATACGTAACTCGAACGACGACGCCGTATTCCCGTTGTCCTTCGCGTAGCCAGAGACGGAACGTGGCGACAGTGAAGCCATTATTCGCGGCGCTTCCCATATACAAGTAGTCAATGATACTGGCTTTCGGATACTCTGATTGGGTTTGCTTAATGGCTAGTCTCGACCACTTCGCGTAGGCTGGAGCATCTTCTTGTACCACCTTAGCAATTGGTGCATGAGGTGAATAAGAGACGATGAAAAGTCCGATAGCAATCGCAATTTTAATCATCAAAACGCATCACTCCTTTTTGGTAGGGTGCGTTTTTTTGTTTGTTTTATACTTTTGGAATAATGAAGATCCCCCACAAACAAACCAGGTTGAATAGTTGTTAGCCACAAGTTGCGAACACCACCTCCTTTTTATGTCTGTAGACCATAAGAGCAAGAATGAAGACGAATTGATTGAATACACCTAGTAATATAAGTTTCATCACAACTAGGGGGAAAACACATGAACAAAATTCAAGAATTCAACGAACTTCATACATCGTCCGATCTCTTGTTCTTAGGAAACGCTTGGGATCTTCTATCGGCATTACTTCTAGAGAAGTCAGGATTTAAAGCAATTGGGACTACAAGTTGGGGGATTGCAAATACGTTGGGATTTCCAGATGGAGAACGCATTCCCTTTGAAAAACATTTAGCGATTATCCAAGCGATTACAGAAAATATTAATGTCCCCGTTTCTGCAGATATTGAAGCAGGATATAGCGAAGCGGAGGATACCATTATTCAGCATGTATTACAGACTGCAAATGTAGGGGTAGCAGGCATTAATATAGAGGATTCATTGAAAACAAAAAACGGCTTAAGAGAAATTAAAGATCACTGTCGACTCCTAACTAAAATGAGGACTGTACTCGATCAAAACGGTTTCAAAAACTTTTTTATTAATGCGCGAACGGATACTTATTTACAAAGGGATTTTGCCTTATCAGAGACGATTGAACGGGCAACCGCGTACGTAGAAAGTGGAGCTAGTGGAATATTTGTACCTGGTTTAGTAAATAAAGATGAAATCAAAGAAGTCTCAAGTACCGTAAAAGCACCTTTGAATGTATTATCTGTACCCGGGTTAACGAATTGTGAGAAACTAAAAGAAGTAGGTGTGAAGCGGTTCAGTTTCGGGAATGCGTTCTCAGACCAAGTCATTGCATATATCGAAAACAATGCAACGCAGTTATTAACAGATATGGATACAGAATTGTTATATAAGCACTAACGCAAGAAGTGGGGGATTCAAAAGTGACACAGAGTAATCTTTCTTTTGAAGAAATGTGGGAAAAAATAATAGCGTGTGATCAAACATACGACGGGCTATTTTATACAGCTGTAAAGACAACTAAAATTTACTGCAGGCCCTTCTGTAAATCAAGAAAGCCAAAAAAAATAAATGTAGCGTTCTACCACGACATCAAGGAAGTTGAAGCAGCCGGATTCCGAGCATGTAAAAGATGCAAACCGGAAGTTGAGCATTCTCCTCACACAGAGATTGTTAAAAACGTAACTGCTTTTTTAGTCAATCATTATAAACAAAAGCTGACTTTACAACATATTGCAAATCATGTAGGAATCAGCCCTTTTCATCTCGAACGATTATTCCAACAAGAAACCTCCGAGACACCACGCACCTATTTGGAAAAAATTAGAGTGGATAAAGCAGCTCATCTGCTGATTCATTCAAATCTAAAAACTCTAGACATTTGTTATGATGTCGGTTTTCAGAGTCCGTCGAGTTTCTATAAGTCATTTCGCAAGGTTACTAATTGTTCCCCAAGTGAGTACCGTCGGCAAGAACTGTAAGGAGCGATTACTATGGATCAGACTATACAACAGTCAATTATAAAAATTTCACTGCCCAACGAATTCAATTTCGAACAATGTTTAGTGTTTTTAACGAGGTCTGAGCAAGAGGTGATGCACCAAGTTAGAGATGGCTTTTTATATAAACTGATCAACATCGATCAGGAACTTGTGTTGTGTAAAATCAGCTACCAATCCCATGTCCTATTAGTACATTTGCTACGCAATGTACACAACAAGAATGTTCACGAAGCAGTTGCAGCCTATATCAGGGAATGGTTTGATCTGGATCGTGACTTACGTAATTTTTATTTGTTGTCGTTAGAAGATAAAGTATTACATGAGGTTGTGCCGGCTTATTTCGGGTTGAGAATCATAGGGATTCCAGACTTGTTTGAAGCACTTACCTGGGCTGTTATCGGTCAGCAAATCAATTTAACATTTGCATATATGTTGAAGAAGCGTTTTGTAGAACGCTTTGGGGAAAGTTTGACTTTTGAGGGTACCACATACTGGCTATTCCCATCGCCAGACGTTATCTCAAACTTACAAGTACAGCACCTAATTGACCTTCAATTTACAAGAAGAAAGGCTGAATATATTATTGACATCGCAAAGACTATAGCGAATGGTCAATTAACAAAACAGATGTTGCTACAGAAAGACGTTCAGCAAATGACAGAGACGTTACTGAGTCTGCGAGGGATAGGAGCTTGGAGTGCAAACTATGTAATGATGAAATGTTTACATCACGCCTCTGCGTTTCCTATTGCTGATGTCGGTCTTCAAAATGCACTAAAACGCGAGCTGAAACTTGAACGTAAGCCAACTGTAGAGGAAATCAAGGAAGTTTCGAAGAATTGGGGAGGTTATGAAGCATATGCAACATTCTATCTATGGCAATCATTGTCTGACTGACACGAATAAAGTGGAGTATCAATCACCAATTGGTGTGATTGAAATAGTGGGAACTGAGGAAGCGATTGTTTCGATTTTATTTACGGATTCCGACGTAGTCAGGACAATGCTAACAGATTCAACCTTTCAAGTAGTCAAAGACTGCTACAACGAGCTGGATGAATATTTTAATGGAATGCGTAAAGAATTTACGGTTCCTTATACGAATGAGGGAACCGAATTTAGACGAAACGTCTGGCAAGCACTAACAGAGATTCCTTACGCACAAACCGCGTCTTATCGAGATATCGCCTGTTCGATCGGCAACGAGAAAGCAGTGCGTGCAGTCGGTACGGCTAATGGAAAAAACAAATTGAGCATTATCATTCCTTGTCATCGAATTATCGGATCGAACGGAACGCTGACTGGATACGCAGGTGGCTTGTGGCGGAAAGAATGGCTGCTTGCCCATGAACAAAAATATAAGCAATGATTTTAGCATGCTGTGGGATGTGTCTGTTTGATGAGATTCATGTGGTAGCCAGGTTTGATTTCACGCGCATATCATTCAGTTAAAAGCAAATACTACCTCTAAAAAATAGGTAGGTGTAATTAGATGAAAGCTGGCCACTTGGTGTTTTTGATGCTGATGTTCAGTTTAATGGCTATTTTTGTTGTAACTTTTGAAAAAACATCAGAGGTACAAGCGTTGATTGGAGAAAAAGACAAGTCATCGAATGGAATTAAAGAGCCATGCAGTCTGGTTTTGGAGCCAGTTGATAAAAAACTTAAGAACGGAAAAGGTGCAGCATTAGTATACAAAGTGCAATTAAATCCACCCAGTTTTGCACGAACGAATATCAGTATCCTTGCTGTACATCTTCCTGAACCTTCCTCTTATGGCGATTACGATAGCTATGAAGGATTTGCGTATATACCGGAAGAAATCAGCTGGCGGTTCAAGCTTTATCCCACCCCTGAGGAATATGGTCCAAGTTGGGCAGGCCGATTTGACTTAATCACCGCGGACATGAAAAATGCGGTAGTACAAGTACGTCTCTCAAATACCAAAACAGATAAGCTTGGTCCTAGTGTTCTAACTAACACATATAGTAACTGTAACTGATTTATTGAATATAATGCCTGACTCGCTCGATTCGTGAGAACCCGCCCGTTTCGGCCAGCAACGCGCTCGTTTCGGGGGCGAACCCGCCCGTTTCGGCGAGCAACCCGCTCGTTTAGGGGGACAACTCGCCCGTTCCCGCGAGCAACCCGCTCGTTTCGGGGGCAACTCGCCCGTTCCCGTGAGCAACCCGCTCGTTTCGGGGGCAACTCGCCCGTTCCCGTGAGCAACCCGCTCATTTCGGGGGCGAACTCGACCGTTTCCACGAGCAACCCACCCATTCCCGCTAAACTCCCCTTAAAATTATCTCTATATTCCCTATTATTCAAAAAACAATTGGAATTTCCCTGGAACCTTGTTACGCTTAAACAAACAAAGAGAGCTGGGGGAAATGCCAAATGCAAACAGAACCAATTATTTCACTGCGAGACCTTACAATGGAATTCCCAGGGAAACGTGTATTGGACGGAATATCACTGGATGTCTTTAGAGGGCAAATCATCGGTTACATCGGGCCGAACGGTGCTGGGAAAAGTACGACACTGAAAATCTTGCTTGGCCTGCTTCAAGATTACAAAGGGACAGTCGAGATTTTTGGAAACGATTTACGAAACGAAGACCAGGACGTTAAACGTAGGATAGGCTACGTGCCGGAGAATGCGGAGATCTACGATACGCTGACACCCATGGAATATTTGACGTTCGTGGGAGAACTCTATGGGATGCAGAGAACAGTTGTGGAACACAAAGCCAGGCAGCTCATGACTGAACTGGGATTGGAAGATGTCCTACACACTCGGATTTCATCCTTCTCAAAAGGCATGAAGCAGAAAGTGCTGATCATCTCAAGTTTACTCCATGATCCTGATATTTTATTTTTAGATGAACCCTTGAGTGGACTCGACGCCAATAGCGTTATGGTCGTTAAAGATATTTTGGCGATGCTTGCGGCAAGTGGAAAAACGATTTTTTACTCCTCACACATAATGGATGTCGTAGAGAAAATCAGTAATCGAATTGTGCTCTTATACAACGGAAAAATTGCAGCCGATGGATCATTTGATGAATTAAAAGGTCAAGGTGAAGCAGGATCTCTGGAAATGTTATTTAATCAGCTGACAGGTTTTAATGAACATCAGCAAACGGCGAGGCGTTTTGTAGAACTCGTAACGGGTGGTGAAGTGGATGGATAACTTCCGTTCGTTGCGTGTAATGGACGTGTTTAAAGGTCTCTTCCAAACGTTTGGGATTGACTACCCTTCAATGCGGACAATAGTCGGGCTGAAACTGACAATGGATGAACGGCGCATTCCTGTTGTGTTTTCACAAACGAAACTGAAAGAAGGCAACCAGTTTCTAAAATCACTTGGATTGTATGTGCTATACGGGCTAGCAACAATACCTTTCCTGTACTTTGGTGACAGTGTGATGCTCCAGATGGGAATTGTATTCGGAATTGCGATGTTCATGATTATGACGTCTCTTATTGCGGACTTTTCTAGTGTGCTACTGGATGTAAGGGATCGTATTCTGCTCGCTGCTGTACCAGTAGATGATCGAACGCTGAATGCGGCTAAGCTTGTCCACATCAGTATTTACATGACACTGATCGCGATATCATTGCTCGGTATTCCTTCAATCGTAATCCTTATATCCAAAGGCATTTCTTTCTTCTTATTGTTCCTTGTGATGATGATTTTTCTAATGCTTCTCATCATTGCACTTACTGCGATCACATACATGGTGATGCTACGCGTTTTCGATGGTGAACGACTGAAAGATATGATCAATTACGTACAGATCCTATTGTCAGTCGGTGTTTTTGTAGGGTATCAAGTTTTGGTTCGCTCGTTTGAGTTCGTAGGTCTAACCATTTCGTATGAGTTTAGCTGGTGGCATTTCCTGATTCCGCCACTATGGTTTGCAGCACCTTTTGAATGGTTGCTAGGGGGCAATACAAGCAAACCGCTTATTGTGCTCTCAATAGTTGCCTTAATCATTCCCATTATTGCGATTTGGATGTACATCCGTAAAATGCCACTGTTTGAACGTGACCTTCAGAAGCTAATGTCAGAAGCAAGAGGCGGTAAACAACAACACCCTGTGATGATGAAATTCTGGGAGTGGGTGCTCTGCAAAAATAGTGAAGAGCGTGCTAGCTTCAGGTTTTCGTGGCAATTGATGAAGCGTGAACGCGATTTTAAACTGAAAGTGTATCCATCGTTAGGTATTGGCTTTGTCGCACCGTTCCTATTTTTATATATCTTTTTATCAGATGGAACGTGGGAAGACATGATAACCTCCAATACGTATTTCATGATTTACTTTGGATTTCTCATCATCGGTCCGCTTGCAGTGATGCTGAGTTATTCAAGTAGGTTCAAAGGAGCGTGGATCTATGCGGTCGCTCCGATAACAAGCGTATCCCGTGTTAATCGAGCGGCTTTAAAAGCCAGTTTAGCTCAGTTGTTCTTACCGGTGTATCTCCTGCAGGCAGTTATATTCACGGTGTTGTTCGGTTGGCGTATTGTTCCTGATCTCGTTGTCGTACTGTTTTCAGCTATCCTTTACGCAGTCATCTGTTATGCAATAGGGGCTAAGGGTACATTCCCGTTTTCACTTCCAATGGGTGAGTCCGTTCAATCGGGAACAGCCAAGCAGATTATCCTTATGCTGCTCATAGGAGTTTTTGTAGGGGTCCATATCCTGATGTCAAAGATTCCATATGGAACTCCGATTTATTTAGTCGTGATTGTAGTTGGATGTCTAGTCGGTTGGAATGCGCTGCTTCCGGTTAAGCGAAAGACAGCGCATATGTAAAATAGACCTACCTGGCTAATTAAGCTGGGTAGGTCTATTCTGGATTCCAAGAAGAATCTTACGTGTACCGAAACTTTTCCGTTTTCCTTTCGTAATAGGAGAAAAGGAGTGAGTCATTTGTCAAAGTGGACAGGTTATCAAGTAGCACTATTGTGTGTGGTGATTGCAGGATTGGTAAGCAAGCATTTTTACATAATTTCAATTCATGAGTGGCTTGAAGGTCTACCCAGCTGGATGAACCCTTCCATTGCGACTACATTTATCTGCATCATTGTTACGGTATGGAGTACAGCGGCAGTATTGTATTGGCAAGAGCGTAAGAATACGCAGTTTTTCACGCATAAGATCTGGAGGGTTCTTCCTGCTATCTTAGGAGGCGTATTTGTACTTTCATTAATTGGATTTGTAGTTTTGGGAGTCACGGTATTTGCATCCATTACTCTAGATCAGCAATGGAAAATTGACGTAGTCCTGCTATACTTTTTAACTCTACTGTATCTGTTTGTCCTATCGGTTGTTCGGCGCTACGGTAAGGTGAGGCCTTCAGAAGATTTAATCGTCTATTCTGCGAATTGCACGGTGCTAGTCCTGCTCATAACCTTGTTTTTTGTTCCAGGTATTTTATAAGGCTATCACCAAAGGGAGGGAGTGCTTGTGTGTTTTTAAACAAGATTACGCTTCTACATGAAAAACGGATATTCTTTCTCCATACCGGTTATGCAGACCTTGAGTTAACGAATCCAATCACATACTTTGTTGGAGAAAATAGATACGGAAAGTCAACGTTGCTTGAAGGGATTGCGGATTATCCAGGAGCTTCCGTTCTAAGTTTCGATGAAGGGGCAATCCACTCCATTGACTATAAACGGACTCATCATTATTAAGTGACGAAATACTTCTTAAATCATAGAAAAAAGTTTTAAAAGAGCTAGTTGATGAATGATGTATGGTGAGGTGTGACTCAGCTTAGTATTCATTTTTTATGCAATCAGCGTTTATCTACTACTTGAAATTCAAATTCCTTTTCACTGAGCTCTTTTAATTTGATGACTTTTACATTCTCTACGAGAGGATCATCAACGGCATGGGTGATGGTGGCTGTAATAATCGGTTGACTGAACCGTTTATGTGCTTTGAGATCGAGTGTACTGTAAGCGTTAGGATCATTCAAATGATACACGATGTACGTATGGTCCCCGTGTCGGTATGTACTAAATGCGTCATGTTTTGTAGACTCCTTTAAACCGCGCTGCACGTGATCGGGTAGTTTAGAAGAATCTACGAGCTCATACTCCATGGGGTGATGCATTGCGCTATATATACCAAGTCCAGTTAATAAAATTAGTACAACATACATGAGGTCCCATCTGCGCATTTTCTTCAAATAGAAAACCTTCTTTCACAAATTGTTTCTACTTATACGTTAGTGAGGTCATAAGGTTCCCATCGTTTCCAATTTAAAAACCAAACTCCGATTAGATCGAAACTTGGCTTGTAATGCTTTACTTGAACACCGCAGCTTTCATAATTCATGACCCCCCATCATTTCTGTGTTTGTTGCAGCATTGCTAAACTTTAGCAAAGGACTGATTTAATGGAAAGGTTAACTCTTGAACAAATAAAAAGGGTCAGATTATAGAAGGGGGTCCCTCTAGTAGCAACGAAATGCTTCAGTCTACTCTCTTTACATTCGATTAGTGGTAAGAAATGGCGGAGTAATCTATCATTGATTCCAAGATAAGTATTAAGACAGACAGCTCTAATAGGAGGTAATGAGATGAGCTACAAATGGTTGGAATGGGCACAACGAATACAATCGATTTCACAGGCAGGACTGACTTTTTCAAGCGATGCATTCGACCGGGAACGCTATGAGGAATTGCGGGCAATTAGTGCAGAAATTATGGCGTCTCATTCAGAATCGGAAATGCAAAAAATTCAAGAGCTTTTTATGGAGGAAAAGGGATATCCGACTCCGAAGATAGACGTTAGGGGCGTAGTGTTTCAGGACGATCAAATCTTACTTGTGAAAGAAACACACGACAACAAATGGGCATTGCCAGGTGGTTTTTGTGAAATCGGATTATCTGCTGCAGAAAATGTGGTGAAAGAAATACAAGAAGAGTCAGGGTACGTAGTTCAACCGAAAAAATTAGTGGCGTTGATGGATATGAACCGCTACTCATCGATACCCCAGGCGTTTCATTATTATAAAGTTTTCATCCAATGCGAGATTGTTGGAGGACAACCAATCACGGGAATTGAGACAGCAGAAATCGGGTTCTTCACTGAAAACAGTCTCCCAGAACTCTCTGTGAAACGCAATACAGAAGAACAGATACATATCCTTTTTGACTTCAATCGCAATCCTTATAAAGAAACATGGATTGACTAGGACATGAAAACAGGTTTAGCAGAAAGAAGGGGTAGAGATGAAACTGTTCAGCACCATTAAGAAAGAAAAAGAGTATTGGCTGGTAGACCAGGTGAAACAAGCTCAGGTAAGTGAACACGACTATAAAGAAGCTTTCCAAGAGCTTTTGAAAGACTGGAATTACCAAGAAGTGGACTACCTATCGTTGTTGATGGATGAGACGTATGAGACATGGTTGCTGAAACAAGGCTTTCATAAGGTATCCGTAATCGTTGAATATACACTTGATTTAAACACAATCGATATTCTAGGGTCAGATATTTCTTCAATTGTATTAGCCACTAGTGAAATAAGTGATGAGACGTTTGCAAACTTATATGAGCAATGTCGTAGTGGCTCTGCCAATAAAAACAAGCTGTTTACAATCGAACAAATCATGGAGTCTTTTGAACTAGAACTGGGTCCGAATTGGAGATCTCATTGCATGATTTTCCAAAAAGAAGGCGAGCCAGTTGGCATAAGCATCCCACATATTGAACAGGGAACGAAAGAGGAAGGTAGGCTCTTTTACTTTGGTATTTTACCTGAATGGCGAGGCAAGGGGATGGGAACAGTCTGTCACCAACATACTCTTGACGCTTTAAAAGAATTCGGTGCAACCTACTATGTAGGGAGTACGGATGCAGCGAATGATGCAATGATTCGTATTTTCGAAAAAAACGGATGTGTGTTGAGAGATCGTAAAGGAATTTATCGAATCGATCGACTGAGGACTGTTTGAAAATGTGGTTGGGCAAGAAGGAAACTTAACAATGTTGGATATGCCTGGCGATGAACTTATTTTCTTTAAAGGGTAAGAGTGCAATACTTGAAAAAACTTGTTGAGTAAGTATAATGAGACGTAATTGTATATCAATGTTTTCTAGGGTTCCGTAACGAACTGTTAGTCTGGACCGAGAGAAAACTCACAGCATTGCTGTGTCACGGAAGGATAAAAGCCTGGGAGATTACTGTTTTCAGTATCTCTCGGGCTTTTGTCTGTTGAAAAATATGGAGGTGTCATTGGCTTGAATGCAAATTGGATTAAAGTCGTCATTGCAGCGGTATTTGAAGTGTTTTGGGTAGTTGGGTTAAAGCATGCAGATGGAGTTTTAGAGTGGACTGGGACGGTTATCGCCATCGTAGTCAGCTTTTATATGATGATCATGGCAGGAAAAAAACTACCTGTCGGAACGGTCTATGCCGTTTTTGTTGGCCTTGGTACTGCGGGAACAGTCTTTTCAGATATCGTATTTTTTGGAGAGCCGTTTAAAATTGTTAAGGTAATCTTAATTGTGGTGTTGTTAGCAGGAGTGATTGGTTTGAAAGTAGTGACTCCCGAAACTGAATCGGAAGGAGTGGACTCGTAATGGCATGGGTTTCATTGGTAGTGGCAGGTTTGTTTGAAATGTTTGGTGTGCTAATGATCAGTAAGTTACACAAGGATCGGAATTGGCAGGCAGTTGTACTGTTAGTGGTAGGATTTGGCTTGAGTTTTCTATTTTTAGCAAATGCCATGGAAACGTTGCCGATGGGTACTGCCTACGCCGTTTGGACAGGAATCGGAGCATCTGGTGGGGCGTTATTAGGAATGCTCGTCTACGGGGAGTCAAAAGAGTGGAAACGTCTATTGTTCATCGGAATGGTATTAGGGGCCGCAGTGGGATTAAAGCTAGTGTCTTGATAGAGTAGAGGTACAGGCGGGAGCCTATCAACTGCTAGCTCGATTAAAGGGAAAAGGGGGAGACATGTATGAAGCTACCAATTGATTTTAAAGAGAGAGTACGGAATAGTTTTGGAACAGAGGGAGAGGTGTGGCTTGCATCTCTAGAAGAGCAAGTGAACTACTGTGCGGAACATTGGGGATTGACCATCAAGCAACCGGTTCACAATCTCTCTTATAACTATGTCACGAACGTGGTAGACTCCCGACAAACTCCTTACATGTTAAAACTAGAAGTGCCAAATATGGACTGCCTTAACGAGATGGAAACTCTCAGAATCTACAATGGCCATGGATGTGCACAATTGGTGAAGGCGGATCGGGAACGAGGGGTCATGTTATTGGAAAGAATTATTCCTGGGCAGATTTTATGTGACCTTTCTGACGAGGAGAAAGTTGTCCAGGTATTCATAACTGTATGGAGGAACCTTCGCTGTGATTTGCCAGAGGACTGTGATGTGCCAATAATTACTGATTGGGTAGTCTCCCTAGAAGAATACCAAAAGCAGCATCGGTATAAAGATGGTGACCTGCCAAACGAGAGGGTTCAGCAGGCACTTCGTTACTTCCGAGAATTGCAGGAGACCACTGAAACTCTCGGTTTGCTGCATGGTGATTTACATCATGAGAATATTTTATACAGTCAAGAGAGAGGCTGGCTCGCGATTGACCCAAAGGGGGTTGGCGGCGATCCTTGCTTTGACCTCGTGCAATTCATGTTAAATCATTTAATGGAAAAGCCTAATCCAAAAGCGCTCCTACGTTACCGGGTTGAACGAATCTGCGAATTGCTTGTACTCGATAAGAAGCGTGTATTAAAGGCGGCCATCGCAATGTCTATGCTCTATGCTTGCTGGTTCGTTGAAGATAAGGATTCTGCTTGGATCGAGAGGTTGCAGTGTGCTCAGTGGTTTAATGAGTTTTTGGAAGAAACCGTTCGTTGAAGCGCGTTTTATGAAAATACTTCACCTTGAACAAATCTTTCAAATTCCTTTTCTTCTTCTATGAAGGGAAAGTGATTACTATATTCGAACGTGGTCATCGTGGCATTGGGCATCAGTTCTGCCGCTTCTTTGGAAAAATGGTGAGGGCATTGCGCATCATGAAGACCCGAATAGATATGAGCCTCAACGTAAACATCCGCAAGTGAACCTCTTATATCATACGTTGGCAGTTCTTCATAGGAGAAGTAATCTAAGCGTGCAGGCACCGTCTTTCCGCTGTTGGGTCTACTGAGCATTACATCATAGGTGTCCTCGTGATAGAGGGACATCAGTGACCACTCTTTCCCGACAGCACGTCGCTGGTCTGGTGTGGATGCAGTGTTTTTTAGGATGCTCAATATTTCTAGTAAGCGGGTGTTATTTGGATTTTGGGAACAATATATGCTCCCCTTGTCTTTCATATAGTCTAACGAAGCGCATAAGCCACCTGCAATGATTTTCACTAAACTTTCGGGAAATCGTGTGGCATACTTTAGTGCGAGCATACCGCCAGTAGAGTGACCTGCGAAAATCCATTTTTGAATGGAGAGAGACTTACGAATTGCTTCCAAGTCTTTTACGGCATCGTCCATCCCTAACGTATAGTCTTCACTTTGTAGCGCTGAGTTTCCACAACCGCGCAAATTCACAAGATAAACTTTCGCATTCTTTGTAAAGATATTCGCAAATAGGTTGCCGTTCTTATTGAACTCGCTATATAAGTGAGTGACGCAAAGGGGCTGACCGCTTCCTTTCGTAAATAGCTCGAAATCTCCGCGTTCTGTCGTAATAATTTGTTGCTTCCACATAGTTCTCAATCCTTTCTCCTGAGTACTTACATCACTTTACACGACTGAATATCTTCTCTTTATTGCCTAAATTGAAATCTTCTATTTCACCCAATACAGTGTGCAGTCAGAGGTCCGATCCATAAATCCATACTCAATTAGATATCTTCGAATGGATACATAATCAACGTAAATTGGTTTTAGGAGTTCGTTTACCTGTTTTTCGGTATAGTTTACTTCTTTTTCAAAGCGAGTCATAATCTGTTGTAGTAGAATGATTTTACGCTTTTCTTTGCTTGGAAAGGTCTGAATGGGTTGGTCGAATCCATCTTTAAAATAGCTCGTCAATACTTTTTCTTTCTCCTCTGCCGTGATGCCATATCGTTTATCCACTTCAACGATTCTCCTTCACTTCGAACCCCAACTGAACAGAATCTGCAATCTTCCGGTATCCTATTTCTTGATAAATCTTGTTAGATGTTGGGTTCATCATGTCTGTGTAGAGCATGCAGAATTGGTATTTGTTTAACAAATCCGCAGAAAAGTCGGCGACGAGTGTTCGCGCATAGCCTTTTCTACGGTGTTCAGGTGGTGTGTAGACGAAAGATACGGTGATGCTGTTTTGAGACGGTCTTGCTTGTTTTGCACATGCCACAGGAATTCCATCGTCTTCCCACAGTACAATTTCCTGTCGTTGAACTGTACGCTCTACCCAGTCCGTTGCTTGTTCAGGGGTCACTTCGGGCATCTTGGTATCTTCTATAAATCCGAGATGCCAATTTTCAAGCAATGGTTTGTCTGCCTCTTGGGCAAGCCTGCGTGTTCCGGGACTTTTCTCGAGGGTTTCATCCACCTTATCCAACCGATAAAGCCCTTGGTCCATAATAATTTTGGAGAGTTGGTCAGTCTTGGCTGTCCATCTATCGGCGAATCGCTCAGCCCAGGGTTTCAAACTGATGATGGAAGGAAGAGGCATATTATGAGAAAGTAAGTAATCAGCCAGACCATCGATTGCCGAATCCATATGCTGTTCATCCGTAAAAATCATGTTGAGCGGAAAAGGTGGCGTCATTTGGAACAACGCAATCACGTTGCCTTCCAGTTCTGCAGTTGCCATGAACGGTTCATCCATCATGCCTGCTTTGATGGACTGCAATACGCCATTGAATAGACTAAAAACATCTTCACCTTCTGATAAAATCGGTTCCGCTTTGGCGGCAAATGCTAACGGATCGTCAAAATTCACTATTTTCATAGAGACACCCCTTCTCGTAATGAATTGAGTATACGCATAGAAGGAAGGATTTTCAATCACTTAATATGAAAATTCTTGCAAATTAGATATAAGAGAGATGATGGCTTAAGGAAACGAATGTAAGGGTACAGAAAGCATAAAGGCACGACCAAGGAGGCGGATTAAATGGCAGAAAGAAGGCCAGTAGTAGCGATAGCGGGGGCAAGCGGATATATCGGACATAACTTGTTAGATTGCCTAAAAGGGAAAGCGATAGTTATTGGATTATCACGAAACGGTGGACGCCACAAAGATACTGAGGATGTGAAGTGGCGCTCGTGTGATTTGTTTTCAATGAAGGATGCAGAAAAAGGGTTAGAGGGAGCAGACATTGCGGTATATCTAGTCCATTCCATGATGAAATCTGCGAAGCTCACGCAAGGAAGCTTTGAAGATATGGATGTGATTTTGGCGGACAACTTTGCACAAGCTGCAAAACGTCAAGGCATTCAGCAAATCGTCTATTTGAGCGGAATGATTCCGGAGGAGCACGAGTCGAAACTGTCCCAGCACTTGAGGAGTCGATTGGAAGTAGAACGGATATTGCGTGCATATGATGTTCCCGTGACCGCACTGCGTGCCGGCTTAATAGTTGGGCCGAAGGGTTCTTCGTTTCCAATCCTATCCAAGCTGGTGAAACGATTGCCAATCATGATCCTGCCGAAGTGGACGAACACAAAAACACAGCCTGTCGCTTTGAAAGACGTATTGACGGCATTGACCTCTATAATTATGGACTTTGACTTGAAAGATCGTTCCATCGATGTGGGTGGACCAGATGTGATGACGTATCGAACGATGATGAAAGCGGCTGCAAGTGTGATGGGGAAGAATCCCAAGATGCTCGATGTTCCGTTTTTCTCATTAACACTTTCGAGATTATGGCTAAGACTTGTAACAAATACCCCAAAAGAGATGGTTTATCCACTTGTGGAAAGCTTGAAGCATCCGATGGTTATCCACAAGAGTCATACTGTAGAAGGGATTAGTGATGGACAAACTGCGTTTAGGGAAGCTGCCAAAATTGCGATGGTTGAAGAGGCTAAGAAAGACAAACGATCCACAGCTCTTTTACCAACATTAGGTCCGCTGAAGCAAGACGTCCGCTCGGTCCAGCGGATTGAATTGCCATATGGATGGTCGGCGGATGAAGTTGCGCGTTATTACGTAAAATGGTTAGAGACGTTCTTGAATCCATGGGTCCAAACGACAGTAGATAGCGATTTGAATTGTAGAATTGGACTCCTTGGGAATCGCACACTCCTAGAATTATCGTATTCCGGGGAACGTAGTACCAAAGACCGCGCGCTGTATTACATAACAGGCGGATTCTTGCTGGATGATCAAGCAAATGAGCGGGGACGGATGGAGTTCCGTAAAATACCCGGAGCGAGTGAAGCAATAATTGCCATTCACGATTACTTGCCATCGCTTCCGTGGTTTGTGTACTACGTCACGCAAGCAAATATGCACGCGTTTGTCATGAATGCATTCAGAAAGCATATGCACCGGTTGAGCGTCAATGAGCGTGATCGTCAGTACGTTAGAAACTTAATCGTTGAAGATACTCAATAAATTCCAACTGCCCACGTCTTCTATTGACGGAGTGGGTAGTTTTTTTGTGTGGGTGGAAATGATGAATCGGTAATATCGGCGCTAGAATCAGCAAAGTCTCGTGAGTAATCGGCAGTATGGAAGGAACAATCGGCATGATCAAGCCACTAATCGGCAATGTGGAGGAATTAACTCGGAAACGAGACACAATTCACCAGGTTTAAAGCTATAAAGGGAAGTACTTTAGCTACTATCTAAGTGAATCAACTCCCATACTACAACAAAACAAAAAACGCACCCAGAGTGAGGATGCGTTTTGTCTAACACTTATACAAATGTTGTGATTTTCTCAAGTGGCAGACGCGTTGAGCCATATGCAGGTGCAGCCGCTTTTCCAAGTGCAATTAGCACGAGTGGAACGTAACGATCTTCCAAATTGAACTCTTTAGCAAATTGAGCTTTATCGAAACCGCCCATTGGGACCGTGTCATAGCCTTTCGCTTTGGCAATTAACATCAATTGCATCGAAACGAGTCCAGCGTCAAACGCGGCGATTGTCAAACGAGCATCTGTTGGAGCGTTCGGGTAAAGGGCTTTGGCATTATCGATTTGACGTTGGACATTTACTTCATCGATATAACCGGCTTCTAAGTTAGCCATATAGATTTCATCAATATTATGGAACATTTCTGTATCACCTATTACTGCGATGATGGCAGAAGACGTCTCCATTTGCTCTTGGTTGAATGAGAACTCTTTAATTTTCTTTTTGGTTTCCTCGTCTTGGATGACGATGAAACGCCAAGGCTGTAAGTTGCTTGAGGAAGGGGCAAGTGTTGCTTCTTGTAGCATTTCTTTAATTATTTCGGGTGAAATCTGATATTCTGAATCGAATTTCCGGACGGATTTACGAGCGTGAATGACTTCTGAGAGTGGCGCGAATAGTTCTGTCATAAGAAAAACTCCTTTGTAGATACATGTGAATCCAACTTACCTTTAGTAAGTACGTAAATCAGCTTACTATTGGTAAGATTGTTTGTCAACTATGACTGTGGTAAAGTGGAACTAACTTAACAATAGGGGTTTTGATGATGAAAAAAACCGACGAACTTATTCAATCTACACAACAAAACGGACAAGTAGCTTGCGATAGCTTTCACGCGACTATAGAATTTATCGGAAAGCGGTGGATGGGCATTATCATTTATCATCTACTGGACGGACCGAAACGTTACCATGAATTAGCGACGGAAATTGAAGGCATTTCAGACCGTCTGCTGACAGAGCGATTGAAAGAATTGGAAGCCCAAGGTTTTGCAGTGAAGAGAACATTACCGTCTTCTCGTAAAGTTGAATATGAGCTAACGGAACAAGGAATTGCATTCGATCCAATCATCCGCACGATTTTGAAGTGGGTGAAAGTGAATGGCAATTGTACACAATTGAAAGCAGAAAACGAATCTTAACGTTGGAAGGATGAATGCATGATGACATTTGAAGAGATTTTACCGCGTCTAAAAGCAGGCGACAAAGTTATTCGGAATGGATGGGGTGGCGCAGAGCTCTACGTAAAACTTGTACAAGCTGAATCGTTGGATGGGGAAAAGATGAATCCATATTTCGTTATTAATGTAACAGGTGAAGGCTACACGATGTTTACACCGACAGTATGCGATTTGTTAGCGGAAGACTGGGCAATCGTAGAATAAGTACACAAAAAAGCTCATGAGCAATCATGGGCTTTTTGAATGGAGGAATTCAAAAATGACACAAAGTGAATTTGCGGGGAAAACAGTGTTCATCACAGGTGCTGCTTCAGGGATCGGGTATGCACAAGCACATGCATTTCTAGAGCAAGGTGCATCAGTCTACGCATTGGATGTGGATGAAAAAGGGTTGGAAAAGCTAGCGAACGGATATACAGAAAACTTCCGATATAGCAAAGGAAGTGTGAGTAATCAAGCTAATGTTAATGAAGCAGTGAGTCAGGCAATCGATACTTTCAGACACATCGATATTCTGTGCAACACAGCAGGGATGCTTGATGGATATGCAAAAACATTAGACACTGATGAAGAGTTGTGGGATCGGATTATGAACACTAACGTAAAAGGCATGTACTTCGTAACAAACGCGATTTTGCCACATATGCTTGTTAGGAAATCGGGTGTACTGGTGAATATGGCTTCCATCGCAGGTCTCGTTGGCGGAGGTGGTGGGGCAGCTTATACTGCTTCGAAACATGCAGTGGTAGGGTATACAAAACAAGTCGATCTCGATTATTGTCGAGAAGGGATCCGTGCAAATGCAATTGCACCGGGTGCCATTCAAACGCCCATGAATGCTGCTGACTTTGATGGAGAGGGGAAAATAGCAGAGTGGGTTGCAGAAGAAACACCTGCAGGTCGCTGGGCGCAACCAGAAGAAGTCGCGAAGTTGACGCTCTACTTGGCAGGAGCTGCTTCCGATTATATCCATGGAACGGTCATTCCAATCGATGGCGGATGGACGGCGAAGTAACCATTTTCAGGATGAATGAATTCTGCTATACTAGGCAAGCAGGTTTTTAGCTTGCACTGCGACACTTTTTGACGAAGCAATTGGCTTCTTCTTCCTTTGGTCGCAGTTATTACTAAAACAGCAGTTTCGCTGTTTTACAAAGGAGGACTATACATGACGTTACTCGCAAAAGAGCGTCCGCGGATTGCGGTCGGAGAGCTTGCGAAAATGGCGGTTGTGGCGGGACTTTATGTCGCTGTCACGCTTACGCTTGCGGTCATCAGTTTCGGTGCAGTCCAGTTAAGGCTGTCGGAGATGTTCAACTACTTGGCGTTGTTTCACAAGCGATATATTATCGCCGTGACAGCAGGAGTAGTGATCGCGAACTTCTTCTCGCCAACTTGGTTTCTAGACGTACCGATCGGCGGAGTTGCAACGTTTCTCGTGCTGCTCATTAGCCGGGCAGCTACGAAAAAGCTGAAGTCAGACAAAATGAAATTTGTCTGGACTGCCGTGATTTTCTCTGTTTCCATGTTCACCGTTGCAGGGCAGTTGACCCTATTGTACGGCGCGCCGTTTTGGATCACTTGGTTTACGGTAGGCGCTGGAGAACTGTTGTCAATGACCGTAGGTGGTAGTATCATGCTCGCTTTAGCGAAAAAAATAGATTTCACAAAATGAAAAAACGCATCCCAGGTTATGCCAGGGATGCGTTTTATCTATAGATTATCCTTATTGGTTCAGTCTGAAAATACATACATCGGTGTACTAGTTTCTTCGGGCTCAAAGCCAAGGGACTCATAAAATCCAACCGCTTTCGGATAAGAAACGAGTACTCTTGTGTGCATATCCTGGTACTTCTCCAACATCATTTTCATAATCTCTTTACCGATTCCTTGCCCCTGATAGACTGGATCTGTAAGGACGTAATGGAAGTAAACGGCCATGGATCCATCAGACATTGCATTAGCAAGTCCAATTAGCCGGCAGCCGTCCCATGCAGTTGCGACAGAATGAGAGTTGAGGATGGCGTTATATAAGTCGTTCGGGTGGGAAGCAGATTCCCATTCAACGGACAGAAATAACTGTTGAATGTTGTCTTTCGTCAACTGATCTGTATTAAATGTATAGGTGATGGACATCTGTGAATCTCTCCTTCAGAAAGTATTGGATAAATACTCCTTCTTACAGTAGCAACTATCCCCATAGTTATTCCTATATCCTATTTTTGAACAACTTAACCCACGATTGAAAGAATCTAGCAGATGTCCTTAAGAAAATTGCTTGTTCAAGTTTGCCATTTCAATCGCAGAAACTGCGGCATCCCAGCCCTTGTTGCCAGCTTTCGTTCCTGCGCGTTCGATCGACTGCTCAATAGAGTCCGTTGTCAGTACGCCGAAGATGACAGGAATTCCTGACTGTAAGCCAGCTGCCGCCACACCCTTAGCGGTTTCACTGCACACATAGTCAAAGTGAGGTGTTGCTCCACGAATAACAGTTCCAAGCGTGATGACCGCATCGTATTTACCGGAGTCAGCCATCTTTTTAGCGATCATCGGAATTTCAAAAGCACCTGGCACCCATGCTAGGTCGATATCTTCTTCAGAAACGCCGTGGCGTCTACATGCATCTTGTGCGGCAGAAAGTAGCTTGCTTGTGATGAACTCATTAAACCGCCCGACAACAAGTCCAATTTTTAATCCCGTACCAACTAAATGACCTTCATATACAGTTCCCATTGTGAATGCCTCCTATAGGGTCAATAAATGACCGAGTTTTTCTATTTTCGTTTCTAAATAGTGTTTGTTTTCGGGGAGAGCAGGGAGCTCAATTGGAACGCGTTCCGTGATCGTGAGTCCATACTTCACTAATCCATCCAACTTTCTAGGGTTATTCGTCAGCAATCTCACGTCAGCAATCCCTAAGTCTTGCAAGATCTGTGCGCTGATTCCGTAGTCGCGCAAGTCATCAGGGAATCCAAGTGCCACATTTGCTTCTACGGTATCCAATCCTTGCTCCTGCAATTCGTAAGCTTTCAACTTGTTAATGAGACCGATTCCGCGCCCTTCTTGACGCATGTAAAGCAGGACGCCGCGCCCCGCGTCTTCAATCTGTTGCAAAGCTGCGTGAAGTTGTGGGCCACAGTCACATCTAGAAGAACCGAAAATATCCCCAGTCAAGCATTCAGAATGGACTCTGACTAGTATAGGTTCTGTGCAAGTCAGATCACCTTTAACCAGAGCGACGTGTTCTTTACCGGTCATTTTTTCGGTATAGCCAATCATCTTAAATAGACCAAATGACGTCGGCAATATGACCTGTGCTTCACGTGTAATGAGCGTTTCGTTGGCAAGTCGGTATTGCACAAGGTCTTCGATGCTAATTAGTTTCAGCCCTTCTGAATCTGCTAGCTCACGCAATTCAGGGACCCGAGCCATCGAACCATCTTCGCTCATAATTTCGCAAATGACCGCAGCAGGCTCACTTCCTGCCAGTCTAGCTAAATCGACGGAAGCCTCGGTGTGGCCTACTCGGCTGAGCACTCCGTTATTTTGTGCAATCAGCGGAAAGATGTGACCTGGTTGCTTAAAGTCACTTGATGTTGCTTGTAGCTCAAGCATTTTTAAAATCGTTTCCGAACGTTCGAAGGCACTAATACCAGTATGGGATTCTGCATGATCGATGCTCACTGTGAATGCCGTTCCATGTGCATCCGTATTGTGCGCAGTCATCATCGGGAGCCCAAGTTGAGCCGCTTTCGATTCAGTGATCGGTGTACAGATGAGTCCGCGTCCTTTCGTTGCCATGAAATTGATCATCTCGGGAGTTGCGTGTTCTGCTAAGCAGATGAAGTCGCCTTCGTTTTCACGATTTTCATCATCCACAACAATAATCGGTTTCCCGAGTTTTAAGTCTTGAATCGCTTCTTCGATCGTATCAAACATGAGGAAACACCCTTTCTTTATAAAAATCCGTTTTGCTGTAAAAAGTCCTTGTTCAAAGGTTGTTTAGCAGAAGGAGCTTGTTTCTGTAGCATGTTAAGCGTGTATTTTGCGAGCATGTCAAACTCCACATTGACGCGGTCTCCTGGTTTACGCTGCGCAAGGACTGTTGTTTTTTGAGTGTGTGGGATGAGCGAAATCGAAATGCTTTCATCTGACACGTCAAAAATCGTTAAAGAAGTTCCATCGAGTGCAATCGATCCTTTCGGAAGCACATAGTTCAATCCTCCAGGCGGGAGTGATAAATGCATGACAAGTGAATTTTCGACTTGCTGACACTTTTGGACAATTGCAGTTCCGTCAACGTGACCGGAAACAAAATGACCCCCAAAACGACTATCCGCGCGCAGAGCACGTTCTAAATTTACTGAAGTACCATCTTTCGCGTTATGTAACGAAGTCGTTCGAAACGTTTCAGGCATCACGTCCGCGGTAAACTGACCAGTAGTAAATGATGTCACAGTCAGACAAGTTCCGTTAACGGAGATACTGTCTCCTAAACAGACATCTTTCAGTATTTCTGCAGCTGCCACAGTGAGTTCCATCGATTGACCAGAAGAACGGACTGTTCGTACAGTCCCAATTTCCTCAATGATTCCTGTGAACATTAGAATCACTTCCTTTTGGTACAGCCGTTACCTTTAAATCTGGACCAAGCTGTTCCGTTTTTAAGAAAATAAAATCTTTCGCGTCACTCATCAAGGCAGGACTTTCCCCGCCGATTGGAGTGAGAGAATCAGCCCCGCCGAGTAATCTCGGAGCAATATACGCAATGATCCGATCGACAGCATCCGCTTGTAAAAAAGAAGCATTTACAGAGGATCCTCCTTCTAGAAGTAGGGTCATGATGCCACGCCGGCCAAGTTTATCCAGTACGTCAGATACTGAAATGGCAGGCTCATTCATACGAAAAACTTCGATGTGATGGTACGGCAAGAAATTCAATTCTCGTTTTTTTGACGCCGCGCTGCCACAAAAAATCCAGGTAGGGGCGTCCGTGTTTTGAATGACCTGACTCGCAACAGGTGTAGATAATTGTGTATCTAAAATAACTCGAATAGGATGAAGTCCACCTTGGGGCAATCTGGTGGTGAGAAGGGGATTGTCGTGAAGAATCGTTTTACTTCCAGTTAAAATGGCATCATGGACATGACGAAGACGATGGACGTCAAGACGTGCTTGCTCGCTTGTCACCCATTTGCTGTGTCCTGAAAATGCTGCGATTTTACCGTCTAATGTCATAGCTGTTTTTAACGTTACATGAGGTTGTTTGGTTTGAATGAAATGGAAAAAAGGTTGATACAATTCGTTTGCTAAATCCGTACAGACTCCGATATGTACTTCGACACCTGAATCTCGAAGTCGCTGGATTCCAGACCCTGCAACTAGTGGATTCGGATCTAAAGCCGAAACGTAGACACGAGAGATGCCTGCTTGCAAAATCGCTTCTGTGCATGGCGGTGTTTTTCCTGTATGCGAACAAGGTTCAAGAGTGACGTACAAATCCGCGCCAACAGATTCTTTGCCTGCCATATCCAGAGCAACCCGCTCTGCATGACGTTCGCCAGCGCGCAAATGAGCACCCATTCCGACAATCCTGCCATGGTTTACAACAATGGAACCGACTGGTGGATTCGGAGAAGTTTGACCTGCCGCACCTTGCGCAAGTGATAAAGCGATTTGCATATAGTGTTCAATTTCCAAAGATAACAACACTCCTGAATCATAGATTCCTCATGTAACAAAAAAAGCCCCGCAACAGATGTGCGGGGCTGGGTAAGCATGACAAAATAAGCGTCAGTCAAATGAAAAATTTGAAAAACGCACCATTCCTTCTCCCATCCAGACTTTAACTGTCGGCCTTGGAGTTTCACCAAATCCACCGTCTACAAAAAATGCAGCCGGGTCACGGACTAAGAGCTATAAAAGCTCATCACCGCCGGTAGGGAATTTCACCCTGCCCCGAAGGAATATTATTCGATTGTCTCAAAGTCTAGCACAGCTATTAGTAAGCTTGCAACCTGCATGTTCAATTTTAAACGAGCAAGTCTTTCCACCCGCCAGAGAAGAAATCTGCTGCTGCAAGGGATCCACCACACAGTACATACACTCCGATTGGAAGAACTAGTGCCGTTACGATTTGCTTACCCGTAACCTGCATTTTTCTATTCGCGATCACACGGTCTACAGAAAAAAATAGTAGCGATGCGACAAGTCCATATGCTGAAAATACTAATCCGAAACTTGCGTGAAGTAATCCGGAAAGAACGAATTCAGCTTTGTCAAGTTTTACTTTTTCACTAATTAAAACAGATATTTTTTCGCTGATGATTGAACAAATAATTCCATAAAAAAGTATGATCGGGGTGCCGTAGAGGAGATAGCCCGAAATACTAACCAAAACGGATCCGAGGTAATTAGACAATGACGTGATGGGTTCCCCGAAAGGATTGGGAATGAAGAAGCCAAGCAATATGAAAAACAGCACTCCTGATATAGAAGCGGATAGGATTTTTCTTGTTAACATGATGAGTCCTCCCTGATTGGATACTGAGATAGACAATATGGCATTAAATAAACACTTTAAATGTGCAGATTATTGGATATTATCAATCGCTTGTCGAATGCTTGAGAATGTATGAAGTTGCTGATTGGACAGTCGCTCACTTACTAATGACTGAGCCACTTTTGGAGATATACCAGTGACATATAACTGAGTGCCCATTAGTTTCAAGACCTCCTGAATGGCAAACAAGTTTGTTAGCGGGGACTCTTGTTTCCAGAACACTCCTGTAATATCGATGATAATATGATCTACTTCATGGTGTTGAACAAATTCACTAAGTTTTTGTGTTAATAAATTGAATCGTTGGGGACTCATTTCGCCAATTAGGGAAACGGCAGCAAGATTGTCTTGAATCATCATGATCGGAAGCATCAGCTGTTCAATTTCATTGTCTTTATTAGACAGTTCATCTCGTTGACTATATTCAACAGATACGTTCGTTTGAGTACCGATGAAGAACAAATGATCATCAATTTGAAGGGGGTTCACAGAAAGACGGTTCCAAAAATCAGTACCATCTTTTCTATAGTTTTTTAGGGTGATGGTAATTGGCTTCTGATCCTGGATTGCATCATGGAGTTGTTTGACTGCGAGTGGATTGGTATCTTCGCCTTGAAGAAATCGACAATTTCGCCCTAATGTCTCAGTTAATGGATAACCCGTCATCGATTCAAAGGTGCGATTAGCATAGATAATCGGATTGTCTGGCTGAGAGGGGTCTGTGACTAAAGTAGCCACTCGACTGCCATCTAACATCGCTTCCAATAGTTGGATTTGTACAGATTGAGCGAGATTTTTCATCTACTACACGTCCTGACTTATTTAGAATTCGTCTATCATTAATTTAGCACGAGACAGGAGGATAATTTATCAAAAAATTCAGGCTTTCACCGTTTCGTATTGGTAACCTATATACTTGTAGTTTTGCTTTTGGTACATTTCTCTTGGGGTATCTTCACCGTCAGCGACTAAAATGATTAGTTTGTCAGGAAATTGTTCCATTAACCATCGCTGCAACTGACTTCCAACACCTTTATGCCTCATTTTTTCTAACACGTGCAACCCATCTATCTCCACAGTCCGTGACTGAATGATCAAATCTACTGAACCAGCTATTTCCTCTTCGAAGTATGCAACAAGCTGCAGAAAATCAGGATTTGAGAAGTTCTTTTTATGTTGCAGTTGTTTTTGTGCTGCAAAGTCTTTCCCGAATTGTTCATCAATCGTTCGCTGAAGGTGAAGGAATTCTTCGAGATTGGATCCAGTCACTGGAAGAACTTTAATTGCAGAAGATGGGGATGTTTCCGGAAAATCCTTTGGATAGAGTGCATATAATTCTAGAAAACCGATTTCATAGTCTTGACGGTTTAAATAGGCAGTCAATTCTTTTGAAATGGGTTCATCCTGAGGGAATGTGAATTTCAGATGGTACTGACCACGTGCAGTGTGATAGATTTTTAATTCATGTTCTGCTTTTTTAAACTCACTGACAGTGGGCATTTTTTTAAACTCCATGAAGTTACTATCATAATAGAGTGGCATATCTGGTAGATGAAAATGGCTATATGTATCAGTGATTGTCGCTGCAACCCCAGCGTTATAAATGTCTTTGAATGTAATACTATTCATAGGTAACACCTCCTTCTGCTATCCTATCACACCCTTTGCCTCGAGAATTTACTTTTCTGAAAAATCCGGAGTAAGTTGCATAGTGAAAGTGAAACCCAATGGGCTCGTCTTGCGTAGAATAGATAGAATTTCAGAACAACTCGGGAGGTTTTCGATATGGATGAGGGTTATTTTGTAGGATGGGGAACGCTCGCGCTGATCAATGCCGTATTGGCACAAGGGAAAAATCGATCGGGTTTTAATTGGTTCTTGCTTTCTCTCTTACTGGGGCCAGTAGCGACATTCTTTTTAGCACTGTCAGAGAAGAGATAACCTAGACCAAACGTAGACCATCGGGTGCTGCGTTTTTTTTATGGGCAAATTCATTGCTTTAAAATACCCTTATAGGTATATTTGAAGAAATAGAAAGCAAATGGAGGAATTACCGATGAGTTGGATTATAATCTTATTAATTGTGGCATTCTTTGTATGGCGTATGAAACCCCAAAAAGGAATTCGTACGATATCCACGACTGAAGTTAAGGCATTAACGAAAGATAAGTCGAAGCAATTTGTAGATGTTCGAACACCTGGAGAATACAAAGGTCGCCACGTCAAAGAATTTAAAAATATTCCCCTTAACGATTTAGGAAAGCGTATGAGTGAGCTGGACAAAAGCAAAGAAACGTACGTAATCTGCCAAAGTGGAATGCGTAGTGCCCGTGCAGCAGGAATTTTGAAAAAAGCAGGATTTACCGATGTCATCAATGTCAAAGGCGGAATGAGCGCTTGGCAGTAACTAAAGAAAGATGTAGCCCCAACACAAACTGACAATTTTTGTAGTTGGGTTTTCTGTTTGGGTAAATAAGTGCTACAAAATGTCGGATTGAAGATTATTTCCCCGGAAATAATCGAATGTTGGAAATAAAGAAGATACAAATTTTAACTTGCGAACAATTCTAAATTTGATATACTAGATAGACTAACTGACAGAAAGGGTTGAGTGTGGCTGATGGATAACTAATTCCTAATTTCTCAAAACGAATGATTCGTTGTGTGGAAAAACGGGATTGGTCTGTCCATTTTAAACTGCCGCGTTCAACCTTTGCTGAGTCGATATTACGATGCTCATCAATAGAGTTGAGGCTTTTTTGAGATGCTGACAGAACCGATCCTTCCGATTATTTTACGGAGGGATCTTTTTTGTGTTCCCTTCCAACTGGAGGAATGTAGATGTTACGAGGAATAGTTAACAAGGTATCAGCAGGATATGGGGATGTAAATATTTTTAAAGAACTCAGCGCAGAAATCCCGCAAGGAGCCAAAATAGCAATTGTCGGGCCTAATGGGGCAGGGAAAACAACACTTTTGTCAATTCTGGCAGGTGAACGAAAACCTTCATCTGGAGGAATTGATTGGATTGGTCGAACGCCTTCCATTTCGTATTACAAACAAGAGGCTGAAACAGAAGAGCCAGTAGATTGGACACAAGAAGAGCTTTTTCAAAAGCGCAGTCACTGGCACGTTCCGAAAGAGACAGAATATGCTTATGCAAGCGGCGGAGAGAGAGTCAAACTGCGGCTTACAGCTACGCTAGCTGAAAACCATGAAATCTTACTATTGGATGAACCTACTAATCATTTGGACGCAGCGAGTGTGGAACAGCTCATTGAAACGCTTCAAGAACGTGAGGGCACATTATTGTTCGTCTCACACGATCGATATTTTATCGACCACTTGGCGGATTTCGTTTTTGAAATTGAGAATGGGAAATTGACGGCTTATGAAGGCAATTACACGGATTATCGCAAGCAGAAAGAGCATGAGCGATTCGTACAGCAAAAGCATTATGAAGAGCAACAACAGTACATTGCTGAAATAGAAGGTCAAATCGAGCAGCTGGATAAGTGGTCTTCGAAAGGGCACGCAGAGTCTACGAAAAAAGGTGGCGCTAAAGAATACTACCGGAAAAAGGTAAAGAAACGGAATGTGCAAATACGTTCGAAGAAAAAACGATTAGAATCAGAGCTTAAGAAAAACCGAAAAGAGGCGCCAATTGCAGAAACATCGGTTTCGTTTGAACTGGAAGGACTACGGAAGAAAGGTAAGCGTGTTCTGGAACTGAAAGATGCAGGCAAAGCATTCGAAGACAGACAACTTTTTCAGCATGCTGCATTTACTGTACAGGCAGGTGAGCGACTTGCTCTGATCGGACCGAATGGTTCTGGGAAAACGACGCTGTTCCGCATGCTTTTAGGCGAACTCGATTACGATGGGGACGTCTGGCTATCTGAAGGCATGACGTTAGGATACTTGCGTCAGACCGCATTCGATTTACCGGATGATCAGACGATGGCCGAATATTTTTATTCTCCGTCTTACGAAGAACAAGGTTTCCTGCGCATCCAATTGACGAATTTAGGATTTACAGCAGAACAATGGCGGCTGCAGCTCGGTTCCCTTAGTCAGGGGGAGCGGTTGAAAGTGAAACTGCTCGATTTCATCCGAAGGAAAACGGATGTGTTACTACTAGATGAACCAACGAATCACTTAGATCTTCCATCGCGTGAAGAGCTGGAGCGAACGTTGGATACGTATCCAGGCACGTTGTTGTTTGCGTCGCACGATCGATATTTTACAGAGCGTATGGCAGATGGGTTGTTGTTGTTTGAAAAAGGGACTGTTCGTAAAGTACCGTATAGTTTGGTGGAATGGGAAAGTCGGAAATCCTCTGCTCCAGTTCCTTCTTCCGAACAAGAAAAACTTCGTCTTGAAACGGAATTGCAGGCTGTATTAGGAAAGTTGAGCCTGCTGACACCTGGGAATCCAGCATACAGCAAACTAGATAAGCAATTTTTTGAGTTGTCCCGACAGTTACGGGAGATGAATAGATGACTAAAAACCAGTGGATTGAACGGAGAGCAAAGGGCTCTTCCGTATCGATCCACTGGTTTTCTTTATTTACTGAATCGGCATGAATGCAACTTGCCAAACATCGTCTTCGTTTTTGATCAGTTGAAATCCAGAGGGAGATTCCTTTTTACCATTTGGATAATATTCAATGTACCCTTCAATTTTACTTGTCTGAAGAAATCGACCCTCTTCAAAGTTTCGATACTGCTGAGTCAATTGTTCAGGTGTACCGCGGTCGGATTCAGGGATCGCTTGATCTTCCGCCTGGCTCCATTGGATGAACTCTTCTTGATCGGTATAGAGTGCATATTCGACCTCGCGATCACCTAAGTATGATGCGTGAATATAAAGCTTTGCCACGCTCATAGGGGACAAACCTGTTAAATGTTGAGTATCTAAATCTTGCTCAAATGCAGTATACACATTCTGTTCAGCGGCGTTCAATTCAATGGCAGCCTGTTCACTAGCCGTATCCTCAGGTAACGTTTCCAAGCCCTGTATGATGCCAGTTACAATGAGTTGTTCTTTTTCTACACCGTCCACAGAATATGAAATTTTAATGGTACGGGTTTTGTCAGGTACTACATTTTTCAATGATACCTCTAAAACTAAACTGCTTTCATCTTCAATCTGAAAGCCATGAATCTCTGAAATCTCCCCAATCTGATCGCGTTCATAAACACCAGGCTTTTTCTTCTCGTCTGCACGATAGAATGAATAGGAAATTCCATCAGTTGTATGAAGGGATTGCTGGTTTTCTTTGATTAATTCAATGGAATTAATAGTCGCTGCGCTGTTCCCGTTCCATGTAATTGGCAAGATAATGTAGTAGGTTTCATTAGCGGGGAAGGGTCCATCTAAAATGTCCTCTATAGTAAATACTCCTGAACTACTCGCTTCTTTACCGGATAGTCCATCGGGTTTTGTAGAATTCAACAGATCTCCTTTTATTAAAAAGATACCTATGAATAACAAGGATATCGCAACAATTGTTCCAACAATCGCAGGAACGATTCGGGCTGGGCGTTGTTTACATCGAATTTTTCGTCTAACAGCTTGTTTGTTTTGTTTTGTAAATGACTCTTTACGAAAAACAGTTTTGTCAAAAGCGGAACGAATTTTTGTTTTCTCATCTTTCATCCTGATCCCCGCCTTCCAGCAGTTGTGCTAATTTTTCCCGTCCTCTTTTGAGTCGAGTCCGAAGTGTATTCTGGTTTATGTCTAGCAGTTCGCTGATTTCAGGTACTGTAAGGTCTTCGTAATAATAGAGCAAAATGACTTCTCGATAAGTGAGAGGTAGTTCCAGCACGCATTGTGCCAACTGTTCATCCTCACTGTTCTGAAGCATGTGTTCATGTGGAGTTGGTTCTTTTGATCGAAGAAATTGAAAGAGCTGACTCCCTACGATCACACGCTTGAACCATGAACTTTTCAAGACATCTTTACATTTGTTAATCGTAATCCGATACAGCCATGCTTCTACAGAACGAATTTCCTCTAGCTGATGAGCTCGATGAAAACATGTCACAAAAACATCCTGAACAACTTCTTGCGCCCGTCCCCAGTCTTTGAGGTAGCTGAACGCAAGATTCGTTAACTGGTTTCCGTACTGATCCATCAATTGCTCAAGCCATTCATCCTGTTTCCAATCTGGAACGGATTTGTGCTCACGAGGCATGCCAACCCATCCTTTCTCATTGCGCTCCACCCTGGTGTACCTTAAAGACGAGTGAAAAAGCACGACCGTTTCATTTATCATTCAAAGAATTCATTTCTCTATCGTTTTTCGTGAATCTAGGGGTAGTATACAGGTAAAGGGAGTGATCACGTGTATTCAAAAGCAGGGTGGAATTTGGACAATAGCTACAGTCAATTGCCGGAAGTGTTTTTTGCAGAAGCGACTCCTGAAGAGGCAACTTCTCCAAAAGTGGTTTTGCTGAATAAAGGCCTCGTAGAATTGCTTGGTCTGGAAGTTGAGAAGTTGAATTCTGAAGCACTTTCTGGTAATGAACTACCAGAAGGTGCTGCGCCAATTGCACAAGCGTATGCCGGGCATCAGTTTGGGAATTTTACGATGCTTGGTGATGGGCGAGCCATTCTTTTGGGCGAGCAACTGACCCCGTCAGGAGATCGAGTGGATATCGGCTTAAAAGGATCGGGTCCTACGGCATTTTCACGTGGCGGCGATGGTCTCGCAGCACTTGGTCCCATGTTACGTGAGTATATCATTAGCGAAGCGATGCATGCATTAGGCATTCCTACGTCGAGAAGCCTTTCTGTTACGTTGACTGGCAATGATGTGCTTCGTGAAACCGTATTGCCTGGCGCTGTTCTTGTCAGGACAACGAGCAGTTATTTACGAGTGGGAACGTTCCAATACGCAGCCGCCCGTCAAGTACCTGAAGATTTGAAGAAGCTGGCGGATTACGCCATAAAGCGGCATTATCCAGACATTGTTTCAAGAGACAATCGGTATGAACTGTTGCTCGAAAATGTGATTGAGCGACAGGCAACATTGATTGCCAAGTGGCAGCTTGTTGGGTTCATCCACGGGGTTATGAACACCGATAATATGACGATTAGTGGAGAAACAATCGATTATGGACCATGTGCTTTTATGGACGTATACGACCCATCGACCGTATTCAGTTCTATTGATGTAAATGGACGGTACAAATACGGCAACCAGCCGGGAATTGCATCGTGGAACTTGGCCAGATTTGCGGAAACGTTACTGCCACTACTCGATGAGAATCAGGATGAGGCAATTCAAATAGCGGAGAAGCAACTTGCACGATTTGGTAAGGTTTTTGAGCGAAAATGGCTGAACGGGATGCGAGCGAAGCTAGGTTTGTTGGATGAACAACAGGTAGACGAGGCTCTTGCGAAGGAGTTATTGCTTATCATGAAAGACGCTCAAGCAGACTTTACGAATACGTTCAGGGCATTAACAGATGAAAGCTTAAAGAAACCAGATTGGTTCAGTGAAGCTGCTTTTGTCGAGTGGAAGAAAAAGTGGGAGATGCGACGAAAGCAACAGAATGCAACTCTTGAAGAATCTTATGAAGTAATGCGACTTAGCAATCCTTCAGTGATTCCGCGCAACCATAGAGTAGAAGAGGCGATAGAGGCAGCGGCAAATGGCGACTTCAGTGTGTTGCACAAGTTGAATCAAGTGCTTGCTTCCCCATATTCTTATTCTAAAGAGCATGCTGCTTATACGACGTCATCTGATTCATCAGCACCGTATCGAACGTATTGTGGAACATAATAAGACAATGGAAAATGCGAACGCTTAAAAGGTGTTCGTCTTTTTTATGGTTATTATTAAGGGAGAAAAGTTAAATATACTATGCTTGTAACATTTAATCTAGTGACTAAGATCTAAACAATTTCTAGTAATCTGGTAGTAAGTGATTATTTTATTGAAATCACAGTACATTAAATTGATTATAATCTGAGTAGTCGCTATAGTGGGGAAGTTGAAAAAATCTTAGACAGGGGTTGGGGAAATATGTTAAAGAAATGGGCTGGGGTATTCCTAGGTTCGCTACTAGTGCTTGCACTCACTGCGTGTGGTGAAGATAAAGAAAATCAGACAAGCAAATCGGATGTGGAAAAGCCGGAAGTCTCTGCTGAAGAACGAACAGGGTCAGAAAGTTCAACTGAAGAAGTTGAAGCAGAGGCATCAGAGGAAGCATCAGATATGCAAATTGGTGTGACAGCTAAAGACTTTCAAACTAACTTCAATAAGTTCGCTGAAGAAGTCGGGGTCCCTGAGCGTGTCGACAATTTAGATTGGAGAGCGTCAGGTTCTGAAGGGGATCACGAAATTATAGATATGACATACGATGAGAACCGTCGTATGCAACTGCTGGGCAAAAAAGGCGAAGAAGAAGTCCGTGCTGTTATGTTCAGTATGTTTGGTGACCGAAAAGAAGCGTTTGGAGTCGTGCGTTCCATTATTCATGGCGCTGATCCATCTGCTTCTGAAGAGGAAGTAGACGGCTGGATGAAGGAACTCCATTTTTCTAACCCAGACGAAGAAAGTAGCGATGATTATCATTTCGTAAAAACTGACAAATTTAACTTGCTCGCAGAAGACTCTGATACTTACATCGAATTTGTCATTAGTAATGTAAACGACCCGGAAATCAATGCCGAGAACTTTGAAGCTGGTGAACTTTAAGTGATTCTTTGTACCAGCCCCATCCTAAGATAGGATGGGGCTGGTGTTTTGATGTCCAGCTGAATCCGCTAAATACAACCCGCTCGTTCCGGCAGAGAACCCGCTCGTTCCGGCGGAGAACCCGCTCGTTCTGGCAGAGAACCCGCTCGTTCCCACAGAGAACCCGCCCGTTCCTGCATAGCTCTCATCCTCTCCCAAGTCCAATACAATTTCTATCCGACAACACACGCCACACGCAGTGTGGTATACTCCACCGTAGAATTTCATAGAAAAGGATTTGGGGAAATGACAAAAGCAATCACCATCAAGAAACCACTGCCGACACTTTGGCTCGTCGTGCTGCTCGGTTCATTGACAGCATTTGGCCCGCTATCGATGGATATGTACTTACCGGGACTGCCAGCGGTGGCGGTGGATATGAGCGCATCCACCTCGCTTGTTCAGTTAAGCTTGACGGCTTGTTTAATTGGACTTGGCGCGGGGCAACTCCTATTTGGTCCGCTAAGCGATATTTACGGGAGACGCCGACCACTCGTTATGACGCTTGTGGTCTATGCAATTGCATCGGTACTTTGTGCGTTCACGACATCCATTTGGCCGTTCATCCTCCTTCGTTTTGTTCAAGGGTTAACAGGTGCTGCGGGTATCGTGATTGCGAGAGCCTGTTCGAGGGATCTGTACGCAGGACACGAACTCACAAAATTCATGGCATTGCTCTCAATAGTAAATGGGGCTGCACCCATTCTCGCACCTATCGCAGGTGGCGCCATTTTAAGTTTTGCTTCGTGGCCAGTTGTGTTTTTCGTACTTGGTGGTATCGGATTACTGATGTTTGTAGGAACTGCAGGTTTTTTACCGGATACACTTCCAATTGAGAACCGTGCAGAAAAGGGAATCCTATCAGTCTTCAAGACATTTGGTCGGTTACTCAAGGATCGTCAGTTTATGGGCATAGCGCTTACACAAGCGTTTGTCATGGCTTCTATGTTCGCTTATATCGCAGGTTCACCTTTTGTCCTGCAAAACATGTATGGTGTATCACCACAACAGTTTTCTCTATTCTTTGCGTTGAACGGCATTGGGATCATTGCAGCTGCGCAAATCACTGGTCGTTTATCGCATAAAATATCTGAATTGAATTTCCTAATGACGGGCGTACTCATTTCGTTAACAGGTAGTGTACTGTTATTGCTCGTCATATGGCAACAAGGACCGCTATTTGTCGTCGCAACCGCATTCTTATTAATCGTATCCAGTGTCGGAATGGTCTCGACCTCTTCTTTTTCACTCGCGATGCATCGACAAAGTCAGGCTGCAGGGAGTGCTTCTGCATTCCTCGGGCTATTGCCATTTATCGGAGGGGCAATCGTCTCACCACTTGTCGGAATTGCAGGTGACCATAACGCATGGCCATTAGGGATTGTTATTATAAGTTGTAGTTTAATGGCGTTCATCCTATATATGGGACTTGTTCGAAAGCCATTATGTTGATGAGTTAACAGGTAACTTACAAACTTTTAATTTCAGTTTTGAACAGATGCATATTGAAACCAGTCTATCAAAATACTACTAGCAGACAGTAAGGAGCAATAAGCTCTTTGCAGTCTGCTTTTTTTAATACTATTTTACGAATGAATAAAATTGTGATAACCTATTTGTGTTAACTAAATTATTAATTAGGTTAACGCAAATGAAATTCATTCTGATAAATGAAGAAGGTATTTACGATGAAACACTTTTGGGTAGTTGGGACAGATACGGAAATCGGAAAAACATTTGTGACGACGTTATTCTTGAGAGAACTTCAGAAAACGGGGCTAGCCGTCACGCCTTACAAACCGGTACAAACAGGTCTTGTTGTCGACGCAGACCAGGGTCATTATGAGGATACGTCAAGTTATAAGGATTATAGTTTGTATTCCTTGGACAACGATTCACTCAATACATATTCATTTCCAATAGCGGCGTCTCCGCATTATGCTGCTGAGTTAGCTGGCAAGCAAATTGACGAAAACCTGTTGCTACATACAATTGAGCGTTTAAAAACAAAATTCGAAACGGTTATTTGTGAAGGTGCAGGCGGCTTATACGTACCGCTCCATTCAAATACGACAAAGACATTATTGGACGTGGTGGAACAAACGAAATTGCCGGTTGTCCTTGTCGCTTCTACGAAACTAGGCACCATCAATCACACACTGTTGTCGATTGAAGCGTTGCATACGCGTGGAATCAGTGTGCAAGGAATTGTATTCAACCAATTCAACCAAACCCCGATAGAGCAAAATAACATAGACACAATCCGTCGATTTACAGGGCTACCATTCGCGGTTATTGAGGCAAATCGTACAATTGAAAGTTTTACGGACGTGCCGATCTTGGAAAGGTTGATGTCCAATGAAGTATGAAGAACTACAAGCAAGGGATGTTGAACATATTTGGCATCCATGCGCGCAGATGAAAGACTATGAGACCTTCCCACCAATTGTTATTGAGCGAGGGGAAGGGGTCTGGTTGACAGACAAACAAGGCAATCGATACTTGGATGCCGTATCTTCTTGGTGGGTCAACTTGTTCGGTCATACAAATCCACGGATCAGCCAGGCAATTGCGGATCAAGCACAAAAGCTGGAGCATGTGATTTTTGCAAACTTCACCCATGAGCCCGCTATTCATGTTGCAGAAAAACTTGTGGAGTTAACTCCACAAGGGCTAGAAAAAGTGTTTTTCGCAGATAACGGGTCCGCTGCCATTGAAGTCGCACTCAAAATGAGTTTTCAATACCGCGCCCAAACTAGTCAACCTGAGAAAAAACAATTTTTAGCATTTTCGAATGCCTATCATGGCGAGACACTTGGAGCACTGTCTATGGGAGGCGTTGGATTATATAACGATGTATATGCGCCACTATTACTTAATGTAGTTCACGCACAAGGCCCCGATTGCTTCCGGTGTCCATTTGGGGAATCTCCTGAAACGTGCCAAGCACAGTGTATTCAAGATACTGAAAAGCAACTCAAGAAACATGCGGATACTATTTCTGCTGCCATTATCGAACCACTCATTCAAGCAGCAGCTGGAATGAAAATGTATCCCCCGATATTCTTAAAAAAGTTACGGGATTTGTGTGACGCATATGACGTACATCTAATTGCGGATGAAGTGGCAGTTGGTTTTGGACGAACGGGTACACTTTTTGCTTGTGAGCAAGCAAATATTACACCGGATTTTCTATGTTTATCGAAAGGGATTACTGGAGGATATTTACCTTTGTCTGCAGTGCTAACGACAGAGGATGTATATCGCGCATTTTACGATGACTATGGCACGATGAAGGCGTTCTTGCATTCGCATAGTTACACAGGCAACCCACTAGCACTTCGCGCAGCCCAAGAAGTCCTCGCCATTTTTGAAGAAGAGCGGGTAATGGAAACGTTGCTTCCGAAACAGCAGTTATTACAACAACTCGCCCATGCAGCATTTGACGAGTTACCGTATGTCGGAGAATACCGTCAAACCGGTTTTGTTGGTGCAATTGAATTGGTGGCTGATTGCGAAACGAAGGAACCTTTTCCGAGTGATGAAAGAATCGGCTATGAAATTTATCAGCGAGCTCTTAAAAAAGGGCTTCTGATACGTCCGCTTGGCAACATCATTTACTTCATGCCACCTTATGTAATCTCTGAAGAAGAAATCGAATGGATGGTGAATACAACGAAAGAAGTGATGGAGCAATTTTTCTACGAGCGAGGACAACTTGTATGAAGAGAACCAATAGCATAAATTCAATGGCTCTTATTGCGGTTTTTGCATCATTAACAGCAATAGGTGCATTCATTAAAATTACGCTACCGGTTGTCCCGTTTACATTACAAATTGTTATTGTTTTTTTAGCAGGAACGTTATTAGGGAGTAGTCGTGGTCTACAAAGTCAGCTTGTGTATTTGTTTGTGGGGTTAGCAGGACTTCCGGTTTTCACAAAAGGTGGAGGAATCACGTATCTCCTTCAACCGACATTCGGCTACTTAATAGGCTTTGCTGCGGCTGCTTATGTCATCGGCTTTATCATAGAGCGCATTTCGGTTCCTAATCGAAAGCACTTTATCTTGGCAAATCTGGCGGGAACCGTGGTTACTTATGCAATTGGAGTCCCTTATTTGTACGTCGCACTGAATAGCTGGATGGATACACCTACAAACGCCATGCACGTCTTGGTAGCCGGATTCTTTAGCACGATTGTTGTAGATATTGCGCTTGCTGTAGGCACGGGATTACTCGCTGCAAGATTATATCCGATATTGAAAAAATTTATTCACATAAAAAGGGGCGTACGACATGAACTGGAGAACACTCGCACAAGAAGTCATTGAAGGAAAAGAGCTTTCAAATGAAGAAGCATTGTCGATTTTGAACACAAATGATGACGAGGTTTTATCTCTGCTAGATGGAGCCTATATGATTCGACGTCAATATTTCGGGAAAAAGGTAAAACTGAATATGATCATGAATGCAAAGAGTGGCTTTTGTCCGGAGGATTGTGGATATTGCTCTCAATCTTCAAAATCCACAGCGCCGATTGATAAGTATCCATTCATCTCAAAAGAGGAAATTCTAGAAGGAGCTAAACGGGCGTTTGACAACAATATCGGAACGTATTGTATCGTGGCAAGCGGGCGAGGTCCGACTCGAAAAGACGTACGTGTTGTCAGTGAAGCTGTTGAGGAAATAAAGGAAAAGTATGGTCTAACCGTGTGTGCGTGTTTGGGAATCTTAAAAGAAGAACAAGCAGAGCAGCTGAAAGCAGCAGGCGTCGATCGGTATAACCATAACTTGAATACTTCCGAGCGTCATCATGATTTCATTACAACCTCACATACGTACAAAGATCGTGTAGACACAGTTGAAATTGCGAAAAAGTATGGAATCTCTCCATGCTCAGGAGCCATAATCGGGATGAAAGAGACTAAAGAGGATGTCGTCGATATTACACGGGCACTTCGTAGGTTAAATGCAGATTCCATTCCTGTAAACTTTTTGCATGCTATTGACGGAACGAAATTGGAAGGGACGAATGAATTGAATCCACGCTATTGCTTGAAAGTATTGGCACTCTTCCGTTATATGAATCCAACCAAGGAAATCCGGATTTCCGGTGGACGCGAAGTCAATTTGAGATCACTTCAACCAATGGGAATGTATGCAGCTAACAGTATATTTGTAGGAGACTATTTAACTACGGATGGTCAAGAGGACAATTCGGACTTTCGTATGTTAGAAGACCTCGGATTCGAAATCGAACTTACTGAAAAACAAGCGTTAATTGCGCACTCATAAAACACAAAAACCAGCCTCTTATCGGCATTTCTAAGTGCCGGAGAGCTGGATTTCTATGTTAATCCCCAAATAGTGAATGGGGTAGATGAATGGTATCATTAGCTTCCGGGATAAAAGGGGCAAGAAAAACTTACATAGGTTGAGAGGTATCAACTTTCAAAAGGTCGAGGGCATCTTCGATTAGGCGGATATCAGTGAGGATTATCGATTTTAATTGAGTGGGCGCTAGTTGATATTCTTCGTTGAGGTGATGTAACTCACGAACCATCACATAACTTTCACACTCTGTCTGCATATTCTGTCCCTCCTCTTATTAAGAAATTTTACCCGGAAGATGCTTTGTATAAACTAATTTTCAAGAATTCAAGAACAATTATGTAACCATTATTACTAGACAACGACGTGAAATTAGACAGAACATGTTGAAATACATAGAGTTGCTACATCAATAAGGAATAAAGAATCATTTTGCATACCAAAAACCGACTCACTTTACTAGAAGTGTAGCCGGTTTTTTTCAGGTTTATTCACTTTAAAACTTTCACCTCGTATGGATCTTGACGAGAGTCGATGAAATGCTAAGGTTTCAGCTTTCCATCCCTCGCTTTTTGACCTTTGATGTGTTCAGAGCTCTTTTCCTAATTCTTGCAGTATTAGGATGAACATTTGATAAAACATGTAACTTCCCACTCTTGGATAATAACAATCCTCAAATATTAATATAAGTGTTTGAAAAGTCAAAACACCAGTTATTATGGAGGATACCCCGTAATAACTGGTGAATATAAATTACGCCGTAATATCCCGTTTGGTAAATACTGTATAGCTGACAATTAAGAATGCTATTAGATAGACAGCTAAGACGACGAGAGAGAAGGACAGTGTAATTTCATCATTCAAGATGTAATTGGACTCGTACATCGTCAAGTCCATATGTGTGAATATCAAGTACTTCACTATTTCGAACCTGCTCAAAAGACCAACGATGACACTTCCCGTGAAGTAGATGAACAAGGACAGCCCAATTGCCATCCCGCTTGAGCGGAAGACGCTACCAATCATGAACGCAAACGTTGCGGTAATGATTACGTTAACAAATGAGAGCAGTAAGATGTAAAGTCCATGGCCCCATATGGAAACTTCCACGACGTTGCCGCCTGAGATGGCAAGAGCTTGCCCGCCCTCTGATGGGAAGAATATAAAAGCGCTTAAAATAGTCGTTATAAATCCGATTAGCATCAGTAAAACGCCAAATAGTAAGATTGCTAGGTACTTAGACGTCATGATTTTCCAGCGCTTCACGGGACGCGTTAGGAGCATTTTAATCGTCCCTTGTGAAAACTCAGATGCGACGATGCCCGCAGCTACAATGACAGTGAGCAACAGTGCAATACTGCCGACTGATGGATTGTAAATCATACCTTCCCGGCTAAAATCTTTCAATGGTGCGACATCATTTGCAAGTCGATATTCGGAGATTTGAAGATTCTCTTCTGCAAGTCGTTTACTTTCTCCTTTTAGGACACCGCTTGCTAATGAGTTTTTGTCATTTTCCAGTTCGCTTTGGGTGCTAAGTTTCCAGTCGGATTCATCATCCATTAAACTATAAGACCATTTCATTATCCCGGCCATGGCGATAATGAGTATGACCATCAAGCCCGCCATTATCCAAGTGCCTTTTTTAGACCATAGTTTCATCCATTCATTTTGAAGCAGTTTCAGCAAGCTGGCCACCTCCTGTCAATTCGAGGAATTGGTCCTCAAGTGTTTTTCGATGTGGTTGAATTGCGTATAGCTCCAGCCCAGCTGTTGACAACGCGTTGACAAGTTCAGGAATTTTGGTTTTTTCCGCTTGGATTACGAACCCTTCGTTGACACTTTCTGATTTGAATCCAAGAGACCCAAGGAGTTCAAAGGTTTGATCAGCAGGAAAGGCTTCCACGTAATAATGAGCTTCTTGGGGTTCGCTCATATCACGAAGGTCAACGAGTTTTCCATTTTGAATGACAGCAATCCGGTCACACATGAGTTCAATCTCTGACAGCATGTGGCTGGATACGAAAACAGAAACGTTTTCTGTCTTAGCAATTAGTCGCAAGTATTCCCTGAACTCACGAATCCCTGCAGGATCCAGTCCGTTTGTCGGTTCATCCAGTATTAAAAATTTTGGTCTGTGCAACAAGGCTTGCGCAAGACCAAGGCGCTGGCGCATCCCGAGTGAATAGGTTCCAACTTTTTCATGGATACGATTTTGCATACCAACTTGTTTCACGACTTCGTCAATGCGTTCTTTCGTTATCCCTTTTTGCATGCGCGCAAAGTGTAGCAAATTTTTGTAACCGGACATGAATTTATACATTTCCGGATTTTCGACGATAACGCCAACTTTAGAGAGGGCTTCTTCAAAGTCTGCAGAAAGAGTTTGTCCGTCAATGACAACTTCTCCTCCACTTTTTTTCATAAGCCCGACCATCATTCGAATGGTGGTCGTTTTACCTGCACCGTTTGGACCGAGAAAGCCTGTGATTTGTCCAGGATAAAGCTGCAAACTTAGATCATCGATAATTTTCTTTCCACGGATCGTTTTAGTTAAATTCTTCAATTCAACGATAGGAGTGGGTCCCATGGTGTTTCCTCCTTTGTTTTGTACTAGATTGTTAAGACTAAGTCCATAATAAGGTGTACGTATAGAAGAGCATATAGTTTCGTATTTTTGGAAACTGTTAATAATTCAGTTGTTTGTTTCGCCATTTTTAGTCATGGACGAGTACAATAAAGAAATTAACGGTGCACTTAGGAGGAAGAAACGATGGAGATAGGAATTAGTACGTTCGTTGAGACAACACCAGATCCGGAAACTGGAGAGTTGAAAAGTCACGCAGAACGACTGCGGGAAGTGGTCGAGGAGATTGTGCTAGCGGATAGGGTTGGCCTTGATGTCTTCGGTGTCGGTGAGCACCATCGAGCAGATTATGCAGCATCTTCACCAGCAATATTGCTTGCCGCAGCGGCATCGCAAACTTTTAATATCCGGCTGACAAGTGCGGTTACAGTATTATCTTCTGCGGACCCGGTTCGCGTATTTCAAGACTTTGCTACACTCGATGGAATCTCTAATGGACGGGCTGAAATAATGGCGGGTCGGGGATCATTCATCGAATCGTTCCCGTTATTTGGACAGGATTTATCGGACTATAATGAGTTGTTTAATGAAAAATTGGATTTGTTATTGAAGTTACGTGACTCGGAAGTGGTTTCGTGGGATGGAAAACATCGTCCTTCAATTGAACGTAGAGGTATCTACCCACGCCCTGTGCAAGCGCCACTACCAGTCTGGATTGGCAGCGGGGGCAACCCGGAGTCCGTCGTACGTGCAGGAAAGTTAGGACTACCACTTGTACTTGCAATTATTGGGGGGCGTCCTACGCAATTTGCGCCACTTGTTCAATTGTATAAGCGAGCTGCAGCTGCAGCAGGTCATGATCTGTCAAAATTGAAGATTGCATCTCATTCGCACGGATTTGTCGGAGAAACGACTCGCGGCGCAGCAGATGCATTTTTCCCATCTACTCAATACGCCATGAACGTAATTGGAAAAGAGCGTGGTTGGGCGCCTTATGATCGTGAGGCATATGATGATGCACGAAGTCTGGAAGGGGCACTATTTGTAGGTGATCCGGATTATGTGGCAAAAAAGATTATTAAGTTGCGAAAAGAGGTAGGAATCACAAGGTTTCTACTTCACGTTCCGGTAGGTTCTATGCCACACGACGAAGTGATGAGTGCAATCCGTTTGTTGGGTGCAGAAGTGGCACCAAGGGTACGGGAAGCGATTGCGGAGTGGGAAACAGAATCGTGAGATGAAAAAAATGGGCAGCCGTGTGTTAGTAGACACAGCTGTCCTTTTTTATGAGTCGTGATAAAGGAAGTCAACCAATTAGCCATTTCTGAAGAAACCAGAGAATGAGTAGGGCGCCTGCAAGTTTCACTAACATACGCCATCCTTTTTTATCAACAAATAGGAAGATGATTGCAAAATAGGCTGCCTCGATTCCAGAGATGATCCAATTGGATACTTGCAGCCACCCACCGATGCCAGCGATGACAAGTATTACGACAAGGTGAATCCCATCATTTGGTTCGTTGACGGTTTCGTCTTGAGTGGTTTCTCTCATAATAAATGCCCCCTTCATATTTCCCGCCTGATTAGCTGGAACTTGCTCGTTTCAGAGGAGAAGCCGCCCGATTAGAGCCGGAACCCGCTCGTTCCAAGGGAGAAGCCGCCCGATTAGAGCCGCAACCCGCTCGTTTCAAAGGAGAACGCGCCCGTTTAGAGCTGGAACCTGCTCGTTTCAGGGGAGCCCCCGCTCGTTTAAACACAAAACCCGATTGCACTCAACCAGGGTCTTAATGTTTTACAGAAAGTATCGTGTCCTCCAGCTCATACACCACCACTAACGTACATAAACTATACCAGTTGATGATTTATGGGACAGGCGACCTAGCCAGTGTTCTGTAACTAACTTATTAAATTCTGATTATTCTTTATTGTAACAGTTTATTCCACCAAATAATTGATATACTAAAGAAAAATCGAAGGGGATTGGTGTTGAATGTTAAAAAAACAAAAGGGGAAACAACTTCTTTTATTTGCACTATTAGTTGCTGTCGCATATCTTCCAATTGCTTATGAGCAAACGATTCCTGCACTCACTGCCTCTGCTGCTTTAATTACACCACCTGCGAATGCATCAGTTACGTTGTCCAAGAAATTAGACGTGATACTAGCGGATCCGAAATTGCAGGGTGGAATAACGGGGGTGAGTGTCCGAAACGCGACTACTGGTGAATCGATCTATTCGCATATGAGTGATATTCGATTGCGACCTGCTTCCAATATGAAATTGCTGACAGGTGCCGCAGCTTTAGATGTGCTAGGTCCAGACTATCGATTCGAAACGGAAGTAGCAACGACGGGTAAGCAGAAAGGATCTACTCTTCAAGGGGACGTGTATTTAGTGGGGAAAGGAGACCCGACACTACTTCAGAGCGATCTCGTGAAGTTTGCGGATCAGTTGAAACAACAAGGCATCAAAACCATCAAAGGAAATTTGTTTGCAGATGACAGTTGGTATGACGATGACCGGTATTCCCAGGACTTGAATTGGTCGGATGAATTCAACTATGTGGGTGCACAAGTATCAGCTCTCACTCTTTCGCCGAATGAAGATTATGATACAGGGACAGTCATTGTGGAAGTAAAGCCTGGGGCAAAAGCGGGCGAGCTACCTTCCGTTTCGTTATCACCCAAAACGGAGACGTCTGTCATTGTGAATGAGGCGACTACTGTTGGTAAAGGTGGAGAAAAGAAAATTTCCATCCATCGTGAACATGGGACAAATCGAATAATTGTAGAAGGTTCCATTCCAGTAGATGCCTCAAGTTCACGTTCATGGACGGCGGTTTGGCAACCATCGGAGCTTGTGCTCGATGTATTCCGAAGTGCGTTGCAAAAAGAAGGAATTCAAGTGACTGGAAAAAAAGGACTTCAGCGCGCTATAGCACCTGAAAACGTGAAGATCCTTGCAACTAAGAAGTCTATGCCGCTGAACGAAATCTATATCCCATTCATGAAGCTGAGTAACAACGGACATGCAGAAATGCTCGTGAAAGAAATGGGAAGAGTCAAGAAGGGAGAGGGGAGTTGGAACGCTGGTCTTGCGGTAATGTCTGAAACACTTGCAGGACTCGGTATCGCAAAAGATACAGTTCTGCTACGTGACGGTTCCGGCATGTCACACAAAAATCTAGTATCATCCGAAACGCTGACGACACTTCTTGTTCGAGCTCAAGAAGAATCTTGGTATCCGGCTTTCAGAGAATCACTACCACTAGCAGGTGAAGCGGATCGAATGGTTGGCGGAACACTTCGCAATCGCTTGAAAGAGGAATCGACAAAAGGAAATGTAGCTGCGAAAACCGGTTCGATCACAGGTGTATCCACATTGTCAGGATATGTGACCACGAAAAAAGGAACACCCCTTGCTTTTTCTATTATGATAAACAATTACATTACGGGACCAGTAACTCCAATTGAAGATGCCATTGCAACAGCGCTTGCGGAAGCGGATCTATAATCAAAAAAGCAGATTCCCCCAGGAGTAACTCCTAGGGGAATCTGCTTTTTCAGTGCGCACGATTCACTTTGTTTTCAAGATCGAAAATACGTGATTTGATAACGAGGAATTCGTCAGCAACCCTCTCATCATGTTCTAATTGCTGTTCGGTTTGGTGTTCAAATTGACCACCAATCCCTTCTAGTAGGTTATCCACTCGATCAAAACGTGTGTTCATCTCGGTATGCAAGTTTTCCAGTCCGGATTTCAAATCACCAATATCCGTTTTCATATCTCGTACATCTGCCGTAAGCTCTACTAACAACTGTAAGATTTTTTCTTCCATGCTGCGTAGCTCCCTCCGACTGCTTGTTTTTATAAGTATACAACGGTATCTTATAAAAGTCTAGTTAAAAGGGAATGTATGTTCTTTTTGTGCGAACAACTTTATACGAGTATTAACCACAGTATCATCGTGAATGCAATTGTAGTGAGACCCATCAATAAAGTCGCCATTGTTTGTGCTTTATAAGCATCCGTCACCTTCATGCCACTGAATTCTGTCACGACCCAGAAGAAACTGTCGTTCACATGACTCACTGTCATTGCGCCAGCTCCAACCGCCATAACGACAAGTGCAAGTGGAATCGCCCCTTCAATACCCATTGCAGGAAGTAAAGGTGCCACTAATGTAGATGCAATGACCAGCGCTGCAGTCGAAGACCCTTGTGCGGTTTTCAATGCTGCTGATATGATGAACGGAACTAGTAGGAATAGTGCTCCACCTGCAAGTGCAGTGAAATTCATTTCCCCGATCAATTCCGCGACACCAGAAGTAGAAATTACTTTACCAAATGCACCCCCAGCTCCAGTAATTAGTAAAATAGGAGCTGCTTCTTTGAGGCCATCACCAATCCAACCTGTAAGTGTCTCTTCGTTCCATTTTGGAAGTAATAAGAACGCTGCAAGGACTCCGAAAAGTAGAGCAACGGTAGGAGCGCCGATGAACTGTAACAATGAGCTGAATCCACTTTCTCCCATTGTGAGCTTAGCAACTGAACCAGCCCCGATTAAAATAATTGGTAAGACAATAGGTAGGAATGCTTTAAACGCAGAAGGCATCTCTCCAAAAGATTTGACGATTTCATCATAGTCGAATGTAATGGATTCCGCGTCTTCAGGAACAGTAATTTTAGAGCCGACTTTTACAGACCATAAGTATCCGACCACGGTAGCTGGAATTGCTACAATCAGTCCGATTAGGATAATAACACCTAAATAACCTTCAGCTCCGATATTTCCTGCAGCCGCAATAGGTCCAGGCGTAGGTGGGACCAGTGTGTGTGTAGCGAACAATCCAGTTGCCAATGCGACAGACATGGAGGCTATCGTAACGCCAGCTCGTTTTGCAAGCGCTTTCTTTAAACTGGTTAAAATAACGAATCCTGAGTCACAAAATACAGGGATGGAAACAATGTATCCGATGAGTGACATCGCGAGTTGAGGTCGTTTTTCACCAATTATGCGCAAGACAACTTCCGCCATGCGATAAGCGGCCCCTGATTTTTCAAGGATGACGCCGATGATGGTACCTGAGACAATGACAATCCCGATGCCTTTCATTAATCCGCCGAAACCTTCATTAACAGTGTCTACGACAGTTAGTAGAGGCATTCCGGATGTGATTCCGATGAAAAATGCTCCTGCAAGTAATGATAAGAACGGATGGACCTTCAAGACGGCAGTTAAAAAGATAATGAGAACAACACTTAAAATAATCATGGCAAACAACATTTAACATTCCTCCTTATTTTTAAAGTGCAGAATTGCTTGTTTCGTAGTTTCTTTCAGCAATCTAAACGGATTCAACATCGCATCAGCTATCGTGACGCTATCAGAAGTAATTGTGTGTACACCTGCGAATAAGTCAGTAAGTGCAAACCGACAATCTGGTGTAATTGTTCCTGATACAAGTATTACAGGAACATTTTTTTGACGTGCTGCCTGTGCGATTCCATAGGGAGTTTTCCCTGAAAAGGTTTGACTATCAGAACGGCCTTCCCCTGTGATGACAAGATCTGCAGTTTCCAAATATTCATCAAAATGAAGTGTTTCCAGCACGACATTTATACCAGGATGGAAAATACTTGGGAAAAACACTTGGAACACACCACCAGCACCGCCGGCGGCCCCTGCTCCTGGTTTGTGATGAAGAGAAATCCCTGTATATTGCTCTATCATGTCTGCGAAATTGGAAAGACTGTTATCTAGAAATTCAACCTCCACGTTCGATGCCCCTTTTTGAGGTCCGAAAACTGCTGAAGCCCCATTTGGTCCAATCAATGGATTGGTGACATCTGCTGCAATTAGAAACTTACTTTCAGCGATGCGTGGGTCAAAAAAGCATGGGTCAATGGTGTGCAGCTGCTGCAGTGCAGCTCCACCCCTAGGAATTTCATCTCCATTTGAGTTGAGTAACCTCATTCCAAGTGCTTGTAAGATACCAGCCCCTCCATCATTTGTAGCGCTCCCCCCTAGTCCGATTATGAAATCGCGGTAACCTGCATTAAGCGCGTGGACGAGTAACTGTCCTGTCCCGAATGATGACGTAATGAGTGGGTTTCGATCCTGATCTGTAAGATGCATGAGACCGGAAGCTTCTGCTAGTTCGATTACGCAAGTCGAACGATCCCCAAGTATTCCATATCTTGCTGGGATGAGATGGCCAAGTGGTCCTTCCACGTCAAGAGATACGAATTTCCCATTTGTTGCGTCCACTAAGCTTTGCATCGTCCCTTCGCCACCATCAGCTGCAGGTAGTAAGAAGGGCACACTAGTAGAGTCAGCTTCTAGGATTCCTTCAGCCATCGCTTCAGCCGCGTGTAGTGCAGATAAACTTCCTTTGAAGGAGTCTGGTGCAACGAGTATTTTCATACAAGCATCATTCCCATCGAATAGTAGTTGATGTCTATCATTATATGTACAGAATAATCTAATTACATTAGACTGTGTGTATAAGTGTTACTTAAATTTACATGATTTTTTTATACGTTGAGGTGATAAGATGCTGACGAAGCGACTTGCAGAGGAAATTGTGGAACAGACGATGCTTAGATTGACCCGTAATTTGAATGTGATGGATACGAATGGAATGATTTTAGCTTCAGGGGAAAGGGAACGGGTGGATAGAATTCATGAAGGTGCAGCCCATGTTGCGAAAACGGGAAAGTCATTGTGGATAGACAATGATAATCTAGAGGAATGGCCAGGTTCAAAACCTGGGGTGAATTTACCGATTCACTATAAATCTCGATTAGTTGGCATTATTGGGATAACGGGATCCATAGAAGAGTTACGAGATGTTGCACCCCTTGTCCAATTAACAACAGAAATGATGGTTCATCAGTCGTTATTGACTTCTGAATCGGAGTGGAAGAGAACTGCAGGGGAATTAGTATTTAAAGAACTCATAAGCGGACTTCCTATTTCAGGAGTTACATTGGATCGGATGAAGATGTTAACCATTTCTTTGGAAGGACCGTTTACAATACTGATCGTTCACCAAAACGAAGCGACCCGTACACCAAACCATCTTGCGGATTGGCTAGCTGAAGCTATGGGGATTCGTTCTGCGTTGTCTGGAGCAGATTATGGGCATGCCATGCCATTTCTAATATGGGGAGTGGATCGGGAACTTGTGAAAAAAAGAGTAGAGCATGTTTGTGAACAGAAAGGTGTTTCGCTCCTTAAGATTGGGATTGGTAAAACGGTGTTCGTAGAAGAGGACATCGTATTGGCATATGAATCTGCCCGTCACGCAATTCAATTTGGGATGATGAATGAAATCATCAGTGATTTTGAAACAATTGAAATGCGCGCTTTGATGGGGGCATATCAACACCCCTTGCACACACAATACATTGAGAGGGTATTAGGATATCTTGATGAGAATTTGATAGAAACACTTCAAGTGTATTTGGAACATGAACTTCATGCCCAAAATACGTCCAATGAGCTTAGGATCCACCGTCATACGCTCTCGTACCGCCTTAAACGTATTTCAGATATAACAGGATTAAATCCTACCCGATTTAGCTCGGCGGTTCAGTTGTATTATGCGTTGTTGCTAAAGGAAGGGGCGCAAACATAAAAAACCGAGCGTTTTCCGCCCGGCTACTTTAATCCGATGAATGCAAGATGTCTTCCTGCCTTTTTGTCTTGACGATATGAAAATCCATCGTGGCTTTGAAACGTACACATCGGATCGATTGTAATATTAGTACTCGGGATGCCTGCGAGTTCGCATTGTGTCTTAACAGTCTGCTGGTTATCAATATGGTATTTGCCGGTCGTTTCGTTAAACGCAATCCAGGGTTCCGCATAGCCAAGCGCTTGAAACTTCTCGTAAACATCACCGTCCACTTCGAACTTGTCTTGGCTAAGTGCAGGTCCAATTAGTACCTCGAAGTCTTCTGGAAGACATCCTTCATGTTCAATAAGATGCTGGAGCAATACCGGGGTGATTTCTTTGATAGTTCCTTGCCAACCCGAGTGAATAACGCCAACGATGCCAGCTCGTTCGTTTGAAAGAAGCACGGGTACGCAATCCGCCATGAACCCAGCAAGAACGATGCCATGCTCATTTGTATACAAAGCATCCGTATCAGGAATTGCGGTAGTTTGGTCAGTTGCACCACGCCCACAATCCTTATGAGTAACTTTGTGGAAATTGGCACTATGTGTTTGGTTTGCATAGACAAAATCATCTGTTGAACATCCGAGAGAGGATGCAAGTGACTCGCGATTTTTTAACACGGCTGTTGGATCCAGACAAGCGTGTAACGCCAAGTTATTCTCTTCAGGAGCATTGTCGTCTTTCATGGTTATTCCTGAAATTGAGCTCCCTGTAATGTCGTATCGCCTTGTTTTCATTTCGTTCACCTCTAGTTATCTAAATGTTTGCTGATTATTGTACCATGTCATGGGGTTATTTGTGCATCACATTGGGAAGAAATGAATACACCCTGCCGTATTGAGCAGAGACATTGACAACATTATTTATGTGCATTATTGTAGACTATTATATACCCTAGTAAGCAGATAGGAATTATTCAGAAATGTAGAGAAAAGGAGATGCTGACATACATGAAGGCACTATGGAAACGATATGCGAATGCATCTTTAATTCTTAAAATAACAATAGCTTTAATCCTCGGAATTGTGGTTGGATTGCTGATGGGAGAGCAAGCGAGTGTATTTGCGCCCTTTGGTGATTTACTGATTCGTCTTCTGACGTTCTTAATTATTCCTCTTATTCTTTTTACGCTCATCGTAGGTGTGAATCAGACGACGATTTCGAATCTTGGACGAATGGGTGGAAAAGTGTTCATCTATTACACGCTCAGTTCTGCGGTTGCAATTGTGGTAGGACTTGCGGTTGCAACATTGTTCCAACCTGGATCTGGCATGAAGTTGGACGGAAGTGAGTCGTTTGACGTACCGGATAACCCTGGCATCGTCAATGTGTTACTAAATGTAGTTCCGTCAAATATCGTTACCGCGTTCACAGAAATGAATTTACTAGGAATCATTTTTACAGCACTCGTATTCGGTATTGCAATTTCTGCTATGCGTAGTTCAGAAGGATTGAATGAACTCGGCAATCATTTGTTGAAAACGATTAGTGCGCTGAACGAAGCCTCATTATTCATCCTCAAAGGGATTTTGCAATACGTTCCGATTGGTGTATTTGCAATCATGGCGAAGACGGTGGGGAGCCAAGGGGCCGAAACACTTCTTTCTCTTGGAGGGATGATTGGCGTGCTATATGCAGCATTGCTTGCGCAAATCGTATTGTATATTGTCGCGATGCTGCTGTTTAAAGTGAATCCGCTAACGTTTTTCAAGCACGCTCGAACTCCGATTGCGACAGCTTTTGTGACGCAAAGTAGTGCCGGCACGTTGCCATTAGCTTTAACTGCTGCACGTGATTTAGGGTTGCCACGCAGTTTGTATGGATTTAGTTTGCCTTTAGGCGCAACAATCAATATGGATGGAGCGGCGATACGGATCGCAGTGTCTGCAGTGTTTGCTGCAAATATTTCAGGAAACCCTCTCTCGTTGGCGGATATGGCAATGGTAGTCTTGATCGGTACGCTTGCTTCAATTGGTACGGCAGGTGTCCCCGGTGCAGGAATAGTAATGATTGCAACAGTTTTTGTACAGCTCGGTTTACCGATTGAAGCAGTCGCTTTACTTACATCGATAGATGCATTGATTGGAATGGGAGCAACGGCACTAAATGTTACGGGTGACCTCGTAGGTACGACACTCATTAGTCGTACGGAAAAAAGGAAAGAGGATATAAAAGAAGGAGAAGAAACCCCAGCACATTCTTAAAAAGTGATTTTCTAAAAGCTAGCTTCTAGAGATGCGTTGTAATTCTCTGAGAGCCGGCTTTTTTTAGAGGGAGGGTTGCTGAAGAACGCGTTTGATTAAATGGGGATTTCTTGGTGATCATGACTTCTTACGATATATGAAAGAAAATTGTTAGAACCTTCAATCGGAAACAATTTACATTACAAGGCACCCTGTTGCAGTGAATCATCATTTTTAAGAAGGAGGACGATTGTCTTAGAAGAGCTTTCTGAAGAGAGCTGATAGGTTGAAGTAATACCTTTAGGGGTATATGATGAAGTCAACCAAATCAAAAGGAGTGTTTGTTATGACACCACAAGCAACCGTTTACGTATCTTCTACGTGTCCATATTGCACGATGATGACGAATTATTTGGACGAACAGAAAATCACCTATGAAACTGTCAACGTTTCATTAGATCAAGAAGCAGGAAAGCGTCTCGTAAAAACAACTGGACAGATGGGTGTTCCTCAGACCAAATTGAATGACGTTTGGATTTTGGGGTTCGACCCTGATGGTGTCCAAAATGCTCTTCGTGGAGAAGCTCAGTGAAGCGTATTGTTGACAAGTTCCGCTGTATGACATGTTCTATTGAAACAGATGTGGAAAAGGAAATGACGCGGAAGCTATTTCCTAAGTTTTGCATCGGACACGTTGCGCTATTTGCAACTGGTATTGTTCTCGTGATTATGGAATGGATGAACTGATAAACCGGCTTTCCCTAGAGTTAAATGGGATAGCCGGTTTGATTTTTTTCTATGAACTTGCGATACTTTATAGTAGGAGTGAAGGAATTTTTTGTGAATTCATTTGCATCACGGTACATATATGAAAAGGGGAATTGCTATGAAGCTGGAGCGATTGCGTCAGTCATTTGAAGAACTTGCGAAGTTTACAGACGAAGGAGAAGGCATCAACCGGCTTGCTTATACCGAAACAGAGCGCAATGCGAGGGAATATATGATTCAGCAGTTCGAAGAGGCTGGTTTCACTGTGCGTACAGATTACGCGGGAAATGTCATTGCACGACGTGAAGGCGCAACAGCTGAATTGCCTGTAGTAGCAACGGGTTCACACATCGACTCGGTCTATGCAGCTGGAGAATTTGACGGAACCGCGGGTGTGCTCGTTGCACTTGAAGTGATGCGCTCGCTCGCGGATGACAACATTGAAACAGAACATCCGATGGAAGTCATTATCTTCGCGTGCGAGGAATCGTCACGTTTCGGAGCATCCACACTTGGGAGTAAAGCGATGTCGGGACGATTGGATCCAGCATATACCCGGTCATTGACAGACAGAAATGGCATTACTCTCATGCAAGCGTTTGAAGAGAATGGACTCGATTTGGAAGAAGTCCATTTAGCGATGCGTTTTCAAGATGAGTTCAAAGCTTTTGTGGAGCTCCATATAGAGCAAGGACCTGTGCTAGAGAAGCAACAAGCGTCTATTGGGGTCGTCTCTGCCATTGCCGCGCCTGTCCGATTCCATGTCCACGTCGGAGGAACGGCAGATCACTCAGGGACAACCCCGATGGATTACCGTCATGATGCACTGCTTGGCGGAGCTGAAATTGCACTAGCCGTGGAACGGGCAGCTAATGAAGAACTTGCGCATGGTACTGTTGGTACGGTGGGCGTTTTTTCAATAAAACCCGGAGCGATGAATGTCGTACCAAGTGCAGCGGAAATGGACGTCGATATCCGAGGAACGAACACAGAATCGCGACAACGTGTCGTGGATGCACTTAAAGAAGCGGTCAAAGAAGTGAGCGAAGCGCGTGGGTTAGATGTTTGGATGGATGCAATCTCCAGTGAAGAACCAGTTCAAATGGATGTTGACATTGTGAATGGGTTCAAAGCGGTTTGTGAAGAACGGGGAGTGAAGTGGTTAGAAATGCCAAGTGGAGCAGGGCATGATGCTATGAATATGGCGGCATTTTGTCCGACTGGCATGATCTTTGTTCCGTCCAAAGATGGGCTTAGTCATAACCCTGCAGAGTACACAGCTATGGAAGAATTGTTGGAAGGTGCAGAAGTGCTACGTGCGTTCATGTTAAGACTGGCCGAAATTGTGTAATTATCCGAACGGTGTGGCGAGACATTAGTTGTCTCGCTGTGCTGTTTTTTTGTGGGTTAATATTTGAAAATGGTGGTTTTGCCAATTACATTAAGATACATCCACCGATGAGTTATCCCATCCAAGGACTAGGAAATCGCTACCAATTAAATCCCTTAAAGCACTTGAATTGTGTCCCTTTATCGAGAAACTCACCCAAGTGTCGGAGAAATTACTCTAAGTGTAGGAGAAGTGCGCACGAGTGATGGAGAATTCCCTGCAAGTGAACGGCAACCGCTCCAAACTGATCGACAATGAGAAAAATCATCAAAAAATGGCCCACAAGAAGTGGGCCATCTGAGTTATTTCGCAAAAGGATCCTTATGATCATATTGGTTATTGTGTACAACGTCACTACGCAAATACTCCAGAATTTCATCTACAATTTCCACACCATTCTTCAAGGACTCTTGTTCTTGAAGTGTTGTGTTCTGACCAGGATACAGTACTTGATCAAACCCTGGAGCTGGTTTCACCTCATTCAATTCTTTCATCATGCCGGAAATATTGGCACGGAACAAATCCGAACTTGTGAATGCGCCTGGGTCAATAACAATATGAAGTTGTCCGAGTTCACGTCCCGCCGTCAAATCATGATACATCGACGACACGTGCTTTCCGAACGGAAGTCCAAGCAACACACCTGACAAGATATCTACCATCATCATAAGACCATAGCCTTTTGGTCCAGCAATCGGAAGCAATCCTGTCACCTTAAATGGATCCGTTGTTGGTACTCCGTCTTTGTCCACTGCCCATGTATCCGGAATGGATTCTCCTTTTGATCGAGCATGCAAAATTTTACCCCATGCTTGAATGCTTGTTGCCATATCGAAAATGATTTTATCATCCCCTTCACCAGGAGCCGCAAACGCGATCGGGTTTGTCCCGAAATACGGTTCAGCTCCGCCAAAAGGAACGACCATTGGATCGGACTGGCACATGGAGATTCCAATCATTCCAGCTTCTGCTGCTTGTTGAACAAAGTACGACATGGCTCCGCTATGGCTCATACGACGAATGCCAACAATGGCTGTTCCGTTTTCCCGAGCCATGTCAATTGCGCGATTCATTGCATCTTTGGCAGCCACGTGCCCGACGCCATTATCTGCATCTAGCACGGCAGTACCTGGGCCAGTTTGCTTATATTGAATGTCCGGGTTTACGGTAATGCCGCCTTTAGCAATTCGTTCGGCATAGTATTCAGTACGCATCGCTCCGTGAGAAAAAATACCGCGAGCATCTGCGTGTGCAAGTACGTCTGCAACTATCTCCGCATGAACCCGTTGTAGTCCCGCTTGTGTGAGTTTGTTTGCCATCAGCTCTTTCAATTCCTCAATAGATACCTTCATCTCCAACACTCCTTTTGGCTACAGCCACTTATCAGTTTGTTTTCATATGAAATAGTTGTTGTAAAAAAGTAATCGTATGCTGAACAGTTCGTACTGAATCAGGGTCGTTCATGTTCGCGTCAAAATTATGCTTCCCTTGGGAAATCGTCATGAGTTCACTTGGAATACTTAATGAATCGAGCTTTTCTTTCATCGCGACAGACTCTGCATATGGCACATCCTCATCCTGATCACCATGAATAAGAAGCGTTGCCGGATATCTTGTATCTGCTAACTCAACAGGTGCGAAATGTGCCAGCTTATTTTTATCCACGGCATCAGAACCTGCGACCCAATCGAGCCACGTGCCTTGCTGACGGCAATACAAGTAAATCGCATATCGTCGTTCGATTGGAGCTGAGAAAATCGCATTTGGCTGAACTAGTTGCTTCGCTAACATTTCAGGCACAGACGTCATCGATGTAAAGTGCGGACTTGGATTCTGATACCATTCACCAGTAACCTGTCCGTACCCGTAAAACGACACAATCGCATCCGGTTTCACCTCAAATGTCCCTGATAACAGCGCTAGATAACCACCTGCTGAACTACCAATCACAGCCACTCGTTCTCGATCGAAATCGAAATGAGCAGGCGCTTCCGTCTTTATCCAAACTAGTAAATCCTGAATGTCATCCCGGATTTCTGGAAGTTTGGATTCAGGAGCAAGTCGATAATCCACAGAAAACACGTTGAATCCAGCCTTGTTATATAGACGGATTTGTTCCCGATTCATGTCGTCTCGTGTCCCCCAGATCAGTCCGCCTCCATGTATGTAGACAATCAGAGGGGCATGGGGTTCAGATGTTGGATGAAGGACCCCTCCAATCTCGCAACCATCCACACGTTTATAAACAAATGCATCTGCCATAATCGCATCCTCTTTTCTAACTCTCTATGTCTCTTATTAAATATCGATTGTAATGGTTAGTTTTATATACAATGTAGGTGCTCTCTTAATTGTCAGAATCGCACTCGGAAAACTATTTCTTCTACTATCTTACGACAGGAAACGCTAAGAAAAAAGCTTTCGATTCACAATTTTATGTTTTTGTAATGTTACGCTCCTGTATTTTATTCGTCTGTAATGCAAATTGCGTTACAATTAACTTGGATAAACAAAACCAGCTTTCACCATTGTTTCGTGATTACCCATTAGGGAAACACATGCAATGGTAGGCTCGCTGATTTTAAAAAATACTTACAGGGGTGATTTTTGTGCTTCATACGATTATCAAGAAGAATTCGTACCAAGACTCCATTAACCTCATGTTGCTCACCAACTCAATCGCAACAATGGAAGGTCTCAACAAAGTACAGATCATGATGGCAACACCATCTAACAAAGACATTTTTAAAGACGCAGGTTTGCATACAGCAGAACTCGAAGCAGCAGAATCGAACGACATGGCAATTGTTGTCGACACAGACAATGCAGACATGATAGACACAGTTCTTGAAAAAGTAGAACAATACTTAAATGACCAATCCATCAGCAACAAAAAACAAGGATTTGAAACAGTACGGACATGGGACAAAGCAGTGGATGCACTTCCAAATGCAAACGTTGCCATGATTTCAGTACCTGGTGAATATGCAGCAGATGAAGCGGACAAGGCATTGGACCGTGGTCTTCACGTGTTCATGTTTAGTGATAACGTTTCTGTAGAAGACGAATTGCGCTTGAAGCAAAAAGCTCACGACAAAGGATTACTTGTCATGGGTCCTGACTGCGGTACAGGAATTCTTGACGGTGTACCTTTGGCATTCGCAAACGTCGTGAACAAAGGCCGTATCGGACTTGTCGGTGCATCAGGAACAGGAATCCAGGAAGTATCCACAATTATTGATCGCTTAGGAGAAGGGGTCAGCCACGCTATCGGTACTGGTGGACGTGACCTGAAAGATCCAATTGGTGCGATTACTATGATGGATGGAATTCGTGCTCTAGAAAACCACAGCGCGACAGAAATTATCACGATCATTTCTAAGCCACCTGCAGAACACGTTCGTAACGAAGTAATGGAACTTCTTCAAAGTTTGACGAAGCCAGTCGTTGCGGTATTCCTTGGGGAAAAGCCGGAGCAATATGAAGGTAATGTCTACCAAGCTTATACACTTGCGGAAACTGCACACATCGCAGTGGATCTAGCACGTGGGAACGAAGTGAAATCAGATTACAACTCAGGCGACTTCTCAGTAGAGAATACAAGTTTGAAAGACGGTCAGAAGACTCTAAAAGGATTGTACTCAGGTGGTACTCTAGCTTCTGAAGCAGCAGTCCTCATTTCAGACGCACTTGGTCTTGGCACACACATTAAAAACGAAGAAGGCTACGTCTTGAAACACGAAGGTCAGGAAATCGTTGACCTTGGGGACGATAAATATACACAAGGGAAGCCACACCCGATGATCGATCCGGAAACACGTTCGAAGTTCATCGAACAAGCTGGGGATGATGAAACAACAGCTGTTATCTTGCTAGACTTCGTTCTTGGCTATGGTTCACATGACGACATGGCAAGCGCGTTACTTCCGTCTATCAACAAAGCGGTAGCGAAAGCAAAAGAAGACGGCCGTACATTGCATGTTGTCGCAACAGTTTGTGGTACGAAAAACGATCCACAAAGCTATGATGGTCACGTGAAACAGTTGAAAGAAGCTGGTGTCATCGTAAAAGAAACAAACAACGAAGCAGTCCGTACTGCTCTCAGTATTGTTGGACTTCATGTGGAAGATAACCAAAAGAAACATGTAGAGGGAACAAAATCGGATAAAAAATTCGATCTTTCTGTCTCTGAAGACATCGCGTCACTCGTTTCAGAACGTCCACGCGTCATTAACGTCGGTTTGAAAGGCTTTACAGGTGCACTTTCAGATACAGGCACACAGTTTGTTCAATACGACTGGCGCCCAGTTGCTGGCGGCAATGCACGTATGGCTAAAATCTTAAGCTTACTGAAATAAATTCAGAATGATGAAGATAGGAGGTCCAGACCCGCTCTGGACTGGACCTTTTCCATGCAGATGGAGACATCTGTAAATATGACGAATGAGGTGTGTACGTTATGAACTACAAGTCAATGGATGAAGCAAACAAAGCGGTTATCGATAAAATCACTGGGTCCGCTCCATTTTTAGTGAATGTTGTACCAGCGAAAGAAAAAATTAAAGAGCTGAATGACGGTAAAGTATTGCTACATGCAGGTCCACCTATTGAGTGGAACGACATGACAGGTCCAATGCAAGGATCATGTATTGGTGCTTCGATCTATGAAGGTTGGGCATCGAACGAAGAAGAAGCGGAAAAACAACTAGCTGCCGGTCAAGTGAAATTCATCCCATGTCATCATGTAAACGCAGTAGGACCAATGGGTGGTATCACCTCTGCTAATATGCCAGTATTCGTTGTAGAAAACCGTACAGATGGAAACGAAGCATACTGCATCATGAATGAAGGTATCGGAAAAGTTCTTCGTTTTGGTGCCAATTCACAAGAAGTTATCGATCGTTTGAAATGGATGCAAGATATTCTTGGACCAACGATTGCGAAAGCCCTTGCACTCACTGAAGATGGTTTGAACCTGAACGTTATCATCGCAAAAGCGATCACGATGGGTGATGAATTCCACCAACGTAACATTGCAGCATCCTTAATCTTCTTGAAAGAGATCAGCCCATACATCGTTCAGTTGGACATGGATGATAATGATCGTAAGGATGTTATTCAGTTCTTGGCAGATACAGATCAGTTCTTCCTCAACATAGCTATGGCTACAGGAAAAGCTGTAATGGACGGAGCTCGCACCATTCAAGATGGAACTGTTGTCACTGCCATGTGTCGTAATGGTAAAGACTTCGGAATCCGCATTAGCGGAATGGGTGATGAGTGGTTCACAGCGCCAGTTAACACACCACAAGGCCTATTCTTCACAGGATATTCTCAAGACGATGCCAACCCGGATATCGGGGACAGTGCAATCACTGAAACATTCGGTGTCGGTGGTATGGCAATGATCGCAGCGCCTGGTGTAACACGTTTCGTTGGCGCAGGTGGCTTTGACGATGCACTTGCAACAAGTAATGAAATGACAGAAATTTGTGTTTCACAAAATAGTAACTTTACAATTCCAACTTGGGACTTCCAAGGGGCTTGCCTCGGAATCGATGCTCGTAAAGTAGTCGAGACAGGTATTGAACCAGTTATCAACACAGGAATTGCACACAAAAAAGCAGGAATGGGTCAAGTTGGTGCAGGAACTGTTCGTGCTCCTAAAGAATGTTTCGAAAAAGCATTAGAAGCATATGCCGTGAAGTTAGGCCTGATCTAATGGTTCGGCCGCAAGCAAGGCGAACCATTTTGCATGCGACTGAATACCAGCAACAGATTCCGTTCCATTTGGCTAACCAACCTGTTTGTCAAATCCATAGTATCTTTCAAAATGGATTGAATATCAAAAGTGGGAATTGCCTATTTTTCGTTGGAACGGTGAAGAATGGACGGTTACCATTTGGTATCCATCTGACACAGGAACAATTGAAACAGTTACTGAATGGGATACATGAAAATTCCTCGGTCTCTTGGGAACCGAATGAGCGCAGTCTCTCGTTTGGAGAGACTGGACCAATTGTGAGCATTGTTGGTGCGGAACCTTTTGACTGGAGGATATCGAGTGAACTTGTAACGCGTGAGCTACTGTCTGATAATTTAGCAATGTTTGTATCCGTTTTACTTGAAGAACCACGAGTGACAGGCTTAGCCATCGATATCGAATCATGGCTAACCAGACATTTGGAAGGACGTTCTGCTAGTGGACTGACAGAGCAACTTATCTCCGCGTTACTTGATGTATTGGACTCTTCAGAAACGAACGACATTGAACAGCAACTAAGATTTGTCATAGGTAGGGGCAAAGGGTTAACCCCTTCAGGTGACGATCACTTGGTCGGCTTACTCGCTATCCATGAAGCAACAGGGATTTTATCAACAGCATTTGTGGAGACGTTAAGACGGCTTGCTGAAAAAGAGAGGCTGACGACTGATATAGGTCGGGAGTACTTACTCTACGCACTGGAAGGGAAATTCAGCTCGACAGTAGTAAAAGCGGCTTCAGAATTGACACGAAAGACAGATATTAATATGCTAAAAACATTGCTTTCCGAATTGCTAGATATGGGGCACAGTTCTGGAATTGATACGGTTTTTGGCATGTTACTCGGCTTACTAGCGCTAAGGAGGAAATTAGAATGACAGAAAAAGTAGTAATCGCACTTGGAGGAAACGCAATCCTACAACCTAAGCAGGAAGCGACTTATGAGAATCAGCGTGAAAACGTACGGATTAGTACTGAAATCATCGCGAAAATTGTCAAGAACGGTCATGAAGTCATTGTTACACATGGCAACGGACCGCAAGTAGGCAACATTCTTCGACAGAACGAAGAAGCTAAAGACGTTGTTCCTGCATTTCCACTTGACGTATGTAGCGCAGAATCACAAGGATTCATCGGGTACATGATGGAACAAACGTTGAAGAACGAGCTTAAAAAAGTAGGTCTCAACAACCAAGTGGTCAGCATGCTGACGCAAACAGAAGTAGATCACAACGATCCAGCGTTCGAAGATCCATCCAAGCCGATCGGTGTCTTCTATTCAGAAGAAGAAGCAAAGCAACTGGCAGAAGAAAAAGGCTGGGATGTAAAAGAAGATGCAGGTCGTGGGTGGAGACGTGTTGTTGCTTCTCCATATCCGAAGTCAATCCTCAGCTCCCAAACTATTAAACTACTGACAGATAACAATGTTATTGTCATCGCTTCAGGGGGCGGTGGAATTCCAGTTGTACGTGAAGAAGATGGTAGCCTTACAGGAATCGAAGCAGTTATTGATAAAGACCGCAGTGCGTTCCGTCTAGCTGAAGAGGCGAAAGCGGACGTACTTATGATTTTGACAGATGTCGATAATGTATTTGTAAACTATGGCAAACCGGACCAAAAAGCACTTGGCGCAATTACGCTTGAAGAAGCGAAAGCCTATGCAGATGAAGGTCAATTCTCTGCAGGTAGCATGGGTCCTAAGATGGAATCAGCCATGAAGTTCGCTGAAATAGGTGGCAGGGCTATTATCTGTTCTCTTGGACAAGCGGACCTTGCACTAGCAGGTAAGGCAGGCACGCAGATTCAAAAATAAGTTTACCAATGGTATTGGCTATGGTCATTATGACACTGGTCAATACCCTTTTGGTATATACATAATGTTTTTAGAGGGTTACAAAATGAGTCAACTTTCAAAGAGGGAGGGGAGAGTACGGGTGAAAAATAGACGATCGCGTTCTTTTAAAAAAGAACTCATTTACTCGTTTCTGACAATAGGACTTACGTCAATTATTGTCCTCGGTATTTTTCAGTTTTTCCAGCTCTCCTCACTAATTGAAGGCAATCAGGAAAGCCAAAAGAAAGTAACCGGGTTTTTAGAAGATAATATTGAAAGTTATATGGACCAACATGGCAGAATTATTGAAACCATGGCTTCTAATATTGCACCTCTTTTAGAGGAAGGACGAACATCTAAGATAGAAGAAAAACTACGTGATATTAAAATTAACTATCCGGGATTTGTAAATTTGTACGTAGGGGATAAAAATGGTGAATCACTTGTGTTTTACCCGTCTGTATACACTGATGGTGTGAGGCGGGAGCACTTGAATTACAGCGACCGATCTTATTACAAAGAACTTCTTGATAAAAACAAGCAAGTGGTGTCTCCTGTTTTTTATGGCAGAGGGGGGACAGATATCCTTTTGGTTGCGATTGTCTCACCGATATTTGACAGCAAGGGGAAGATGCAAGGGTATATTTTAGGGGCGATCGATCTAAACGCTTTAGAGAAATACGTGTCTACAAGAATATCAGGTGAAGCAAGTTATGCGGTGTTACTGGACCAAGATAATAATGTAATTGTGCACCCCGACGTCGACACTAGGACAGAAATGGTCAATATGGCGAATTCCAAGATTGTTAAGACTATCAATAAACAGTCTGACCAATCTTTAAATAGCTTGACTGTTAAAGAAGAGGGTAGTGAGAAAGAATTCATCACCTATGCGAAAATTAAAAATCTTGATTGGACAGTATGGATTGCAAATCCATCTACACTGATCACGAAGCCACTTAGAAATGCAGCGAACACCATTCTTTGGTTCATTCCCATTACGGCGTTATTTGTTGTGTTAGCAAGTCTATTTTTAACGAATCGACTCGAAGGAACGATTCGTAATCTCCTCGATACCATTAAGCGATATTCTGTAAGTTATAAGACGAACCAACCTGTTCAATTATCAGAACGAATTCATGGCCCTCAAGAGATGACTGATTTGCTGACTCATTTCAATGACATGATATCTGAAATTGAAGAGAATCGAAACGAACTCATTGAACTGAACATGCAACTTGAAGGTCGTGTACAAGAGCGAACTGCTAATTTAGAACAGCGTAATGCTGAGTTACAGGCAGTAAACCAATTGATTACTCCGGTGTCTTCAAAAATGGATCTGCCGCACTTCATTCAATTATGCCTTCAAAACATCGAACAATCAGTACCTTTCAATGTACACATCTGGTTTCGAGAGTTGGCCGTAACAAGCCAAGCAATTTACGCAGACAAAAGTTTACAGGGTTATTTAGAACAAAATGTGCGAGGCGCTAATCACCATATGGAACCGATCGTTCTGGATGGGTTACCAAGCGGCTATCTTATTTTCGATTTGCTTGATGGACAGACAATTGAACCGAGAGTACAGGCATTTCTTCAAACGTTCTCACGTTCTCTTGCAATTATGTTACAGAACAAGTTACTTTTTGAGCGATACCGGAATAAGCATGCGGAACTAGATGCCGTTCTTGAAAGTATGTCAGAAGGTATTATGCTGCTCAATAATAATCAGCAGATCGATTATGTGAACGAATTCTTTTTGAATGTGACTGACGGAGATGGCACGAATGGACCGCTCGTACATTTATCCGACGTTTTTGAACGTATTAATGTCCTGTTTGAGAATTCCACAGAAGATCTCCTTTCGTTTTTTGAAAATGAAGCTAGTGAACTAAAGCTAGAATACAAGACGAAATCAGGTAATGCTGATTTTTATATGCTCCATAAATTTTCGGTCATATCAGATGAGAAAAAAATCGGGCAAGGGTTGCTCATTCGCGATATAACAAAAGAAGAAGAAATTGACACGTTGAAAAACAACCTAATTTCGCTAACGTCTCATGAATTTAAGACGCCCATTACAAACATTCGAGGAAGCGTTGAAACGTTATTGCGAGAAGATGTTGAATGGGAGCCTGATTTCCAGTATGAATTGTTAGAGGGAGTCCATGAAGACATTGAGCGCATTCAACACTTAGTCGATGATTGGATGGATATTTCAAAGATCGAATCGGGGTCGATGTACATTGAGCGTAATATGGTTCGAGCAGACCATGTTATTGAGAAGTCTATAGAACTTGTACCGATTACGCTAAAAGAAGGGGCTACACTTACGTTCCACAACAAAGCTGAGGATTACTTATTCTTCTATGCGGACAAAACTCGGGTACAGCAAGTGCTGGTGAATCTCTTTACGAATGCATTACGATATAACGACCATCCACAAAAGAAGATTGATATCACTTTGGAAAAAAAGGAAGAATACTTAACGATCGCAGTATCGGACAACGGAATTGGTATTTCGAAAGAACATTTGCAGAAAATCTTTAATCGGTTCTACCAAGTTGATGTCACTGCCACACGACGGTCAGGTGGAACGGGCTTAGGATTATCCATTTGCGAAGGGATTATGGAAGCGCATGAAGGAAAAATCGAAGTCGATAGCAAACCTGGTGAGGGCAGTACATTTACACTTTACTTTCCAATACGAGAGGGGTCTTAAGAGATGAAACAAAAAATATGTGTCGTAGACGATGAAGCAAAGATTTTACGTTTCATCTCAGCCAATTTACGATCTGTTGGATACGATGTCGTAACCGCTGATTCCGGTGAAGAACTGTTAGAAAAATACGATCTGATCTCACCTGATTTAATATTACTGGATATTATGATGCCAGGAAGGGACGGCTTTTACGTATTAGAAGAACTTCGAAAGTTCTCTCACACTCCGATTATCATGCTAACAGCAAGAAGCAACCCTAAAGATAAAGTGAATGGGCTGAATCTCGGAGCGGATGACTACTTGACGAAACCATTTTCGTTGGATGAGTTGTTTGCACGGGTCAATGCAGTCCTTCGTAGAAGTCAGCCAAGTCATGCTGATTCTTCAGCGGGCGCATCTTCTGTGATTGAGACAGGGTCTCTCCAAGTAGACATCGGAAGCAAGAGGATTTGGATTGACGAGGAAGAGTTAAAACTGACTCAAACAGAGTTCTCATTGCTAGAGATTTTGGCGTTGAATCTCGACAAAGTTGTACAACATGAATCGTTACTTTCTGAAGTTTGGGGTCCTCAATATCGGGATGATGTCGAATATTTACGAGTCGGTATCGCGAGAATCCGTCGTAAAATTAAAGAGCGTCTGAAAGAACCGGAAGAATACATTATTACGTATCCTGGACTAGGATATATGTTGAAAAGTGTCACGGCTCATCGCGAGTAAAAGAAGTACTGGACATTCTTTATCAATATTTAATGTTTTGGCAATGTTAGCTGTTTTGATTTTATTCGTCTGCAATGCTAGCTAGAGTATTATACAGGTGTAAGGTAAATGATCATTTTACTTAAGTAATTATTATGAAAAATTGAGGAGGAACAAAAGATGGCGAAACAAATACAAGATAATGGCCAGAAAAAAGAACTCATTCCATATTGGATAAAAGCCGTTATCGTATTCTTCTTAGGTTGGGTTGCAATTTACGGAACACGTGCAATCTTGAACCCTGTCATGGATGATATTCAAAACGAATTTAGTTTGTCTGCCGGTCAGCTCGGTATGATTAGTAGTATCTTCTTCATCGGTTATGCAGGATTAAACATTCCATCCGGTATACTTGGAGATAAAATTGGTAAAAAGAAAGTACTTGTACCAGGGATTATTTTGTTCGGTATCTTTGCAGCGATTGCAGGAACGATGCCAACATTCTTCTTATTTGTACTTATGTGGTTAATGGTTGGTGTGTTCCAAGGGTTCTATTATGGACCACAATACGGTTTATCTTCTGAAGCGATCCCTAAGAAACACATTACAGTAGGATCTGCGATTATCAACAGTGGTATGGCGTTCGGTCTTTCTGCAGGTTACTTCCTATCCAGTTGGACTATTGAGGCTGGAATGTCATGGAGAGCACCATTCTATATTGTAGCAATTCCAGTCGTCCTCATTGGATTACTAATGTGGTGGCTTGTTAAAGAAAACCCTTATGGCAAGAAAGCTAAAGCTGAACTTGATAACCAAGAGCCATTCAAGATTAGTGCTCTGTTCAAAAATCATAACTTGCTCATGTCTTACATCGTAATCTTCTGTGCGATTTACGGATTCTTCGTAGTCGTAACATGGATGCCTTATTACTTGCAGCACGCACGTGGAATTGAAGGTAGTGCAGTTGCGACTGTTTCTTCACTAGTACCATGGGCAGCTATACCAGGTTCAATTTTCTTCAGCTGGATTGCTGACCGTATGGGAAAACGACGTCCAGTGCTACTTGTCATGCTCCCACTTTCATTGATATCACTCATCTCCATTGTTGCATTCGACAATATGTACGTTCTTTATGCAGCACTAATTGGTTACGGTATCTTTGGTAAAATCAGTACTAACCCTGTACTAGTTGCTGTTGTAGCAGACAACGCTCCTAAAAATGCATATGGTACATCATTCGGTATATACAACTTCATCGGTATGTTAGGTTCTATCCTTGCACCTTACATCACTGGTTTCTTGGCTGACGTAACAGGTAACCTGGATATGGGCTTCTACTTTGCAGGCTTCCTACTTGTCATCGGTACAATTGCAGCATCGTTGATTAGAGAAGATAAAACCCCAAAATTAACAAACAAAGAAGCTGTAACTGAATAAGTGAACTAGACAGGCTGTCCTCTTAACAGGGCAGGCTGTCTTTTAGTTTCTGCTCTTTCTTGGTATTACGAGAACGGTGTTTTTTACTGGTGCTAAACAAATAATTTTGGAGGGAAGGGAAGGGAAGGAGCTTATCATTTCTCTTTTAAGAATTAACAGGGGGTGTCAAAGAAGGCGGAATCTTTGCTATACTGAATGCATGACAACACTTACAGCGAACCAAATCAGCCAACTTCATAGCAATGGAGTCTATACAACATCTCCGGAACATCCGCTTTTTACGTTAGAAACCTTATCTTCTTCAACCGTTGGGAAAGATCTATTAACAATTCTTCAAACCGTGAGTCAAAGCCCCAATATGACTGTGGCAGTTTCTTTTTTCATGCGGCGTTACGGAATGTTTACGGCTATGCAACTTGCTCAATTCATTCAATATGAGGAACTTTGGCAAGGGAATCCAGATGAATTACAGTTTGGGGCCGTTCTCGAGTATGGCAATATGACTGTCAGTACATATCCAAAGGTTAATGGTTGGATAGAAGTCCCTATCGAAGATTCTGCTAATGTCGTTCGAAAACTTCTTGTCCAAATCCAGACAGTGATCAATGCACTAAGATTGGTTGCTTCTGTCTCTCCAAATGTTTTGTGGGAAAATGTATTCGGCTTCTGGCTTTGGCAGTTTCACGTTATGTTGAATGATCCAACTTGTACAGACGAAGCAAGAGTCGTTTTCAATGAACTTAAAGACGATTCGGCCTGGGAAGGAATCTCTTCGCATTCTCGGTTTTCATCCTATTTAAACGGATGTGAACCGACAGATTTGCTGAATACAACGGTAAGGAAAACATGCTGTCTTTCGAAAGACGTCCCAGGATTAATGCAATGTGGATTTTGTCCGTTGAAAGAGTAGCATGATATTCATTTTGCCCGAAATGCTAGATAGGATTGCTTCATTGAATAGAGCACTCCCATGGCGGCACCACTATAGAAAAACCCCATGAAGATACCCGCTGAAAGATTATGCGGATGGCTGATGAAAACGGACAAGATGAGTGCGACGACCGTTGAAACTGTAGAAAGCCATGTGGGGCGAATGCGAAATACCCATTTCGCAATGAGAACGACTATGAATGTGACGGGAACCGCCCAAAAGGCATCCCATATATTTGTATGAATCGTTGGAAATTCCGTCAACATAAAGACCACTCCTTTTACAACATAGTGTGGAAACAATTGTGAAAGACTATACATAGACTGGAGCCATGTAAATGCCAAAACAACAACCAATGAAAATCAGAGCGCGGGGTATTCAGATTGGCACATTTCCTACAGGGAAGAACAACTGTATTACAGACGTCGACAATGTGCTAGTAGGACACGTAACAATCGATGAACCGTTAGAGAACGGGGAGTATATAGCGACAGGTGTGACAGCCATCCTGCCTCATTCCGGAAATCCTTTCAGGGAAAAGGTTGCGGCGGCAAGCTATGTCATTAACGGATTTGGGAAGACGACAGGACTTATTCAGTTAGATGAACTGGGTGTTCTGGAGTCACCAATCATGTTGACGAACACATTTGGTGTACCGGCTGCAACTGAAGGAGCCCTTCGGTGGTTACTCGATCAGACTCCGGAAATTGGAGACACAACAGGAACTGCTAATATCGTGACAGGGGAGTGCAATGACAGTCGCCTTAACTCCATTAGAGCGCTGTCCATAACACCTGGTCATGCCAAGCAAGCAATTGAAATGGCATCCACTGAACCATCTGAAGAGGGGGCGGTCGGTGCAGGGAAAGGAATGGTTTGCTTCGGATATAAGGGCGGGATCGGGACATCTTCACGTGTTGTTCACTCAGAAATGTCTACCGAATCATTTACAATAGGGTGTCTCGTATTAAGTAATTTTGGGAAACGGGAAGAGTTTGCGAGCGACCGATATATGAAAATTGAACCCATCATACAACCAGATGCACCAAAACCTGCAGACGGATCGATTATGATTGTCCTTGCAACGGATGCTCCACTCGATAGCCGGCAGTTAAAACGAATTGCAAAACGTTCTGGGATTGGACTTGCTCGAACTGGAAGTCATTACAGTAACGGCAGTGGAGATATAGTGATTGCATTTTCTACTGCACACAAATTTCTGCATGAAAGGCTGGATGCTATAGAGAACGTACAATTACTTCGCGATGGCCATCCTATCATGAACCAACTATTTCAAGCTGCTGCGGAAGTAACGGAAGAAGCGATTTTGAATTCGTTGTCTCAAGCGGTTGAAACGACAGGACGAAATGGTTTAACTGTACACCCAGCACCGTTTTCATAACTGTTTCATGTGAAACAATTTATGACTATATTCGACATGTAAGAAATCTAACTAGAAAAAAAGCTGTTTCAATACCAGAATTACTGGTGCTGAAACAGCTTTTGTTATTCATGAAATCAGTTCCAATGACCTTGTTTTAAAAGTTTTTTCTTACCTTCAAACGCGTATGTTACAAGAACGATATTCAAAATTAGCAAAACAAGTACGATATACAACGCTGGTGTATAACTTTTTGTGAAATCGTAAATATATCCGTAAGCTGGAAGTGCAACAATACCAGCGATTGCAAGTCCTAGTGAAGCCGTGGAGTAAATTTGAGCGTACTCCCTACTACCAAATAGGCTAGTTGTTAGCGCTGGTGCTAGAGTTCCAACAGAGTTGGAAACAGTAAATCCGTACACTGAAGTTGCTATAACGACAACTATTTTACTATCTGCCGCAAATAGAAGTGCAATAACAGCTAATGCTGCTAAAACCATTGCTACATAAACAGTGTTTCGTGAACCGATTTTGTCTACAAGATAACCTAGTGCAAGTGCCCCTAACAGGACGCCAATCATATATCCTGCCATTGCATTTCCTGCAAATATGGCATCATATCCAATAGATTGGATATATGAAGGAATATGAATTGAGAAACTGGCAATCGATGTAATCAGAAGGAAGAAGAAAAATAGTGAGTAAAAAGCAGAAGATTTTCGGGCAATCGCTAATGTTACCCCTTTGTCTGCTTCGTTTGTAAGTGTTTCATCGCTAACTTCGGTAACTTCTTGTGCTCCATAAGGCAACAAACCGATGGATTGTGGTGATTTACGAATGATTAAGAGAACTGTTGGAACAACAATAATGATAACTGCTAAGCCAAGACCAATGTAGCCAGTACGCCAAGTATGTTCAGCTGTAGCAATTGTATATCCGATGATTGGTTGAGCAATCGCGCCTAGTAAACCGCCAGAGGCTCCAATCAATCCGAGTGCCATTCCGTTTTTCTTTTTAAACCACTGATTAACGAGGACAGGTCCAACGATAACCGTTGTAAACACGCCGCCGACAGCCAATGGAACAGCAAAAATATACCAACCCCATACGGAGTTACTAAAACCAAATCCGACATAAGAGCCTGCTTGCAAAATAATTGCGAGGACTAATACCATGCGAATATCATATTTTGCTAGGATTTTACCGCCGATAGGAAGGAAAATCATCGTCACGATCGAAGAAATACTGAAGTATAAAGTTAAGTTACCAGTTAAAATACCTAAATCTTTTGTAGCTCCTGGAATGAATAGACCTGATGATGTATTTAATGCACCCTTTGCAAGTCCGACAATAATACAGAGTGCTACAAGTGTCCACCAAGCATAGTGGATTTTCTTCTTAACTGTCGCCACCATTTCCCACTGCTTTCTTTATTAGATTTTTGCAATCAATATCTTGTGGGTCTCTGGTATCACGATTTATAAATGCCTATGTGATCTCTTTAAACTAAAAGAACCACCTATATGCAGGAGGTTTTCACGAAGAACAGGTAGTAATGTAACCGGCTAGCAGAGGCCATAGAGAAAATCAATTACAAATCGAGCATACTTAATCGACAGTTTTGTGTCAATAGTAATTATTTAAGATTAAACCTTCAGATTTGATTGTACAATTGTTTGACGATAGATAGGTTGTTATATAGTAAGTCATTTCTAGTCAAATGATTTAATGGAAGAAAGTGACCGATCTGGGGCAGCGGCGAAACAATAGAATTTTTCATTTCTGCATAGCCGGTAATAGCGATTGATTGCATAACGGCCTTTAACATAGTCTACTGAAAATACAGGCTTATTTGCCTTGGAAAACTGTGAAAGCCACTTAAGACGTTCCTCGATTTCATCTGAATTGTTCTTTTTACTCTCATTGAACCAAATGTCTTCTACCCCTATTCCATCTACTGATTTTAAATAGGAACCATTGTCGAACTGCAATATTTCCTCACCATTTTGAGGGATAATTAAAAAATCGGGATCCCTTTCTTTTGCAACGGCAGACAGAGTTCGAACGAAAGAAATCATTCGTTCAGCTGCATCTTTTGGGGATGTGGGATCGGTTAATAAGGATTGCTCACCATCTTCTTTATACGTACTTGAATCTCCCCAATAAAGGTATGCATCAATAATGTCTAAGTACACCCCTTTAAATCCTGCGTCTTGAATTCTTTTCAGTTCCTCAAACATATATTGTTGCCATTCTGAATTCCAATAACGAACTTTTACACTTTCCGGCCAATCAGGATTTTCGACGTGACCCATCCATTCAGGAGCTGAATCGGTGATGGTCAACACTCCTTTTTGTTGGTAGCCCCACTCTGATTTCCAATAGGGGAGGTAACTGCTTGCCTCACCGATACTCAAATATGAAATGGGGCGTATTCCCTTTTCACGAAGAATTGCAATGTCCTTCTTGCTATATCTCTCGCTCCCATCTTTTGTTGAGTCAATCACTGCATATTTAACGGGAAGCAGGGCAATGTTCTCAATGGAGGCATCTTGAAGTTGATAAACCCAAGTAGGTTGTCCTACATCCAGACGGAAATAAGCAGCGAATAGAAGTAAAGTTGAAAGTGTGAGCGTACCTCCAGCTAATAACCATTTGTTCAAGGAATACCACCTCTTTCGTAAAGTGTATCTAGTATACTAGTAGATTTTAGACTTCTCACTTTTGGCACAATAGTATTGCTAAAACATAAAAAACTAGTAAACATAATTTCATTATACTAAATTATCTTGTTATTTTGAAAATATTTTGGTATTGTTAATTGACAATAAAATCAGACAGATCATATTTTCTGTTGGATGTTTGGAGGTCCTTATGAAATTATTTGTTTCCGTTGATATGGAGGGCATAACTGGGTTACCAGATGAGACGTTTGTAGATTCACATCGTCATAATTATGAACGTGCTAGACGTATTATGACTGAAGAAGCGAATGCGATTGCGTCATCAGCATTTGAACAAGGTGTACAAGAAGTGCTCGTGAATGATAGTCATTCAAAAATGAATAACTTGCTAGTTGAAGAGATGCATCCAGATGTGGAGTTGATAACTGGCGAAGTGAAACCGCTTTCAATGGTTCAGTCATTGGATGAAACTTATACAGGTGCTGTGTTTGCGGGTTATCACGCCCGGGCAGGACAACCTGGAGTCATGAGCCATACGATGATTTTTGGCGTTCGTAACATTTTTATCAATGACGTTGTAGTTGGAGAACTCGGATTTAATGCTTATGTTGCAGGTCATTTTGGCGTTCCAGTCCTTATGGTAGCAGGTGATGATGGAGCATGCCGGGAAGCAGAAGCACTCATTCCGGGTGTCGTAACAGCCGCGGTAAAGCAGTCCATTTCACGTTCATCTGTACGGACGTTACATCCTAAAAAAGCACAGGCGTTGCTGAAAGAAAAAATGGCAGAAGCGCTCGGAAAACGTAGTGAAATTAAACCACTGAAAGCACCTGATAACCCTATCATGCGTATTGAATTTACGAATTATGGAGAAGCAGAGTGGGCCGCGATGATGCCCGGGTGTGTAATAGAAGAAGGAACTACAATTGTTCGCTATGAAGCAAAAGATATTGTTGAAGCCTATCGTGCGATGCTCGTCATGACAGAGCTCGCGATGCAAACGAAGTTTTGTTAAGGAGGAAGCAGAGTGCCGCTATACATATTGAAGCGTTTCATCATGATGATTGTCACAGTTCTAATTATTGCCACGCTTACATTTGTACTCATGCGGGCGATTCCAGGTTCACCGTTTGACGAAGAGCGCACGTCCAACCCGACCATCCAAGCGAACTTGGAGAAGTTCTATAAGTTGGATCAGCCAATGCCAATTCAATACTTGAATTACTTAAAATCTATTGTGACATTCGACTATGGACCATCCATAAAAAAGCCGAATGAATCCGTGAATACGCTACTTGCACGAGGATTCCCAATCTCCTTTGAACTGGGAATGGCGACAATTATCGTCGCGGTCATTTCAGGAATTATTCTAGGTACGTTTGCTGCACTTCGTCATAATGGAATTATCGACTATGGGGCTATGACCTTCGCAGTTGTGGGAATATCAATCCCGAACTTTGTTCTTGCCACGCTTCTGATCCAGCAAGTTGCGGTGAACTGGCATTTACTACCACCAGCTACATGGAGCAGTCCGAAACATATGATTTTACCGATTATTGCACTAGCTACTGGACCGACTGCCATTATTGCACGTCTTACTCGTGCCAGTATGTTGGAAGTGTTGACGCAAGACTATATTAAAATGGCGCGTGCAAAAGGCTTAAGCCCTTTCCGCATTGTAGCGAGGCACGCGTTACGAAATGCCCTCATGCCGGTTGTTACCATCATGGGGACAATGCTTGCAGGAATTTTGACAGGAACATTTGTTATCGAAAAGATTTTTGCGATCCCTGGTATGGGAAAGTACTTTGTCGAGAGCATTAACAATCGCGACTATCCCGTTATTATGGGATCCACTGTATTCTACAGTGCATTTCTAGTATTCATGCTGTTTTTAGTAGATATCGTATATGGATTCTTGGATCCTCGCATTAAGCTTCACAAAAAGGAAGGTGAAGTGTAATGGTTACTAAAGACCCGAGAGTCTCAATTCCTGATGAGTGGTTCCGGAAAAAAGGGGAGGACCATGAGCGGGCGGAAGCTGTCGTTCGTCCATCGCTCTCTTATTGGAAAGATGCTTGGAGACGATTACGAAAGAATAAGCTCGCAATGGGTGGGTTAGTGTTTTTAGTTATCCTGACATTACTTGCGATATTTGGACCTGTGTTTTCTCCGTATGAAGTAACTGCAACAGATTTACGAAACCAAAATATGGCTCCGAGTGCAGCCCATTGGTTTGGAACTGACGAAATGGGTAGGGATGTATTCACAAGAACGTGGTATGGTGCTCGAATTTCGTTATTCGTAGGTGTGATGGCTGCGCTTATCGACTTTTTCATTGGCATTATTTACGGAGGCGTTAGTGGATATAAGGGTGGTCGCACGGATTCTATTATGATGCGGATTATTGAAATCCTTTACGGACTGCCTCATTTGCTCGTAGTCATTTTGTTAATGGTCGTGATGGGTCCGAGTCTAACAACAATCATTGTAGCACTGACGATTACAGGCTGGGTAGGAATGGCCCGAATCGTTCGTGGGCAAGTCCTGCAAATAAAAAACTTTGAATTCGTGACCGCATCGAAGTCATTTGGTGCACGAACACCACGTATTATCCGTAAAAACCTGCTTCCGAACACAATGGGCCCAATCATTGTTCAAATGACACTCACAGTACCGAGTGCGATATTCGCCGAAGCCTTTCTAAGCTTTCTCGGCCTTGGTATTCAGGCTCCATATGCAAGTTGGGGCGTAATGGCGAATGATGCCCTCCCAGTAATTCTATCTGGTGACTGGTGGCGCTTATTCTTCCCGGCATTCTTCATCTCCATTACGATGTTTGCCTTTAACGTACTAGGCGATGGTATGCAGGATGCGCTCGATCCGAAATTGAGGGGGTAATGGATGTGATAGGACAACAGTTGGCAAATGCGTCCAGACTGGAAAATGCCCCTGCTATAAAGGAGCATCAACCTGGTTCAGGCATCGCCACAGAAGAGAATAGAAAGCAGAAGAAAACAATTTCACAAGAAATAATGCTCTCCGTACGAGACTTGGAAGTTTCTTTTAAGACGTTTGGCGGCGAAGTGCAAGCTATCCGAGGTGTTTCGTTCGACCTGTACAAAGGGGAGACTCTTGCAGTCGTTGGAGAATCAGGCTGCGGGAAAAGCGTGACAGCAAATACGATTATGGGGCTTATTCCACAACCACCGGGCAGGATTCGGAATGGGGAGGTTCTTTTCAAAAATCGAGACTTGACCAAACTGAACAAGAAAGCGCTGCGGGAAATCCAAGGCGTAGATATCTCGATGATCTTCCAAGATCCGATGACAGCGCTGAATCCGACATTGAAAATCGGGGAACAATTAATGGAAGGATTACGAACACATCATAAGGTGTCACGTGCAGAAGCGAAAAGGAAAGCCGTTGAAATGCTAAATCTTGTCGGAATTTCGAACCCGGAAGAACGACTCAAACAATACCCTCATCAGTTCTCTGGGGGGATGCGTCAGCGGATCGTCATTGCAATCGCTTTGATCTGCGAACCTGAATTGCTCATCGCAGATGAACCGACTACTGCATTGGATGTTACGATTCAAGCGCAAATTCTAGAATTATTCGATGAAATCCAACGTAAAACTGGCGTAGGAATTATTCTAATCACTCACGACCTTGGTGTTGTCGCGAAAATTGCAGATCGTATCGCAGTCATGTACGCAGGGAAAATCATTGAAATCGGGAATAAGCGGGAGATCTTTTACGATCCGCAGCATCCATATACGCAAGGTCTACTGAACTCAGTACCTCGGCTGGACTTGCAAGAAGAAGAGTTAAAGCCAATTGAAGGTACACCTCCGGACTTATTCGCACCACCCGAAGGTTGCCCCTTCGCTGCAAGATGTCCCTTCGCCATGGAAGTATGCGAACGTGTTTACCCAGCAACGACAGAACTCACCACACAGCACACTGTAGATTGCTGGCTCCAAGACCCAAGGGCGAAAGCTGTATTGTCTTGATCGCTAGTCTTTGATAAATACCCGTAGTTACAGTGATATTCGTTGAGTGAAGCGAAAGGTGGAGACTTCGGAGGGATCAGCGCAGATTGAAGACCCTGGACTGAGCAAAGCTAGGGAAGCGGCTGAAATCAAGCCCCTCGGAAAGCGCCCACCTGTAGCGGAAGTCAACACTGTTCATCTCTAGAGTGTGTTTATGGTTTCATCATATAAAAGGGGGAATCACATTGAAGAAGTGGATCAAGTTTGTATTATTTACTGCACTACTCGTAGTACTCGCAGCCTGTACAGCAAACGAAGAAGCAGGCAAGAAGCCTGAAGCCGAAACAGGAGGAAAAGACAGCAAGGACAACAAGCCTGCCGAAGAAAAAGTACTCTACTTGAACAACGGCGAAGAACCTACTTCGTTTGACCCGTCCGTAGGCTTTAATGCAGTTTCTTGGAGTGCTCTTAACAACTTGATGGAAGGACTCACTCGTTTGTCAGAAGATCACTTGGCAGAAGAAGCTTCCGCAGAAAAGATTGATGTATCTGAAGATGGATTGACGTATACATTCACTATCCGTGATGGCGCAAAATGGTCAAATGGCGATCCACTTACAGCAAACGACTTCTTGTTCGCTTGGCAGCATATGCTAGACCCTGAGACAGCATCTCCTGCAGCATTCCTTGCATACTTTATTGAAGGCGCAGAAGACTACAACACCGGTGAAGGCACTGTTGAAGACATTGGAATCGAAGCACCTGATGAGAAAACATTCGTCGTGAAACTGACGGCTCCAAACGAAGCATTTTTGAACATCATTACGAACCCAAGCTTTTTCCCAATCAATGAAAAAGTAGCGACAGACAACCCGAAATGGTTTACAGAAGCAGATTCATTCGTTTCCAATGGTCCGTTCAAATTAGCTTCATGGGATCACGACGTGAAATTCGTCTTTGAAAAGAACGAAAATTATTGGGATGCAGACAAAGTTAAGCTCGACAAAGTGAACTGGGAAATGGTGAGTGATTCCACAACGGCTTACCAAATGTACCAGTCTGATGAGTTGGACAGTACAGATGTCCCGTCTGAAATTGCTGAAGACTTGAAAGATAATCCAGAAGTTAAATTAGAAGACCAAGCAGGATTGTACTTCTTCCGATTCAACACATCTATGGAACCATTCACGAACAAGAAAATCCGTAGAGCGTTTGGTGAAGCGGTTAATCAGGAAGACATTGTAGAGTTCGTCACTAAAAACGGAGAAAAGCCAGCACATGGTTTCGTTTCTTATGGATTCATCGGACCGGATGGCAAAGAGTTCCGTGAGTCTGCAGGAGATTTAGTTTCGTTTAATCCTGAAGAAGCGAAGAAATTACTTGAAGAAGGCATGAAGGAAGAAGGATATACAGAATTACCTAAAGTAACATTAACGTATTCTACAAGTGATTCTCACCAAAAAATTGCGGTCGCATTGCAATCGATGTTTAAAGAAAATCTTGGTGTGGACATTGAGTTACAAAACGTAGAAGCAGGAGTATTCCTTGCAGATCAGAAAGAGTTCAAGTACCAGTTCTCTCGTTCATCTTTCTTGCATGATTATGCAGACCCTGTAAACGCTTTAGAAAGCTTCATTTCAGATTCATCGATGAACCGTACGACTTGGTCAAATCCTGATTATGACAAGTTGATTGAAGCTGTTAAAAATGAAACAGACGAGAACAAGCGTTGGACTTTGTTGCAACAAGCAGACACAATGCTCATGGACGAAATGCCTGTAATTCCACTTTATTATTACAATCAGTCAACATTAGAAAAGCCTGGTGTTACAGGGATTCTCCGTCACCCAGTCGGCTATCTCGACCTGAAATACGCTGACAAAGAATAAGTAGGGGGAGACTGTGTGCGCCGAGTATTCGACGCACACAGTTTTGTTCGTTTTAGGCGAGAAAGGAGAACGTGTACATGAAGATTCACTCGATTGAACTTGCAACAGTTGCTGTTCCATTGCGAAAACCATTTAAAACAGCATTGCGCACCGTTCATACTGCCTACTCAACTTTTGTAAAGGTCACAACAGAAGATGGAAAATCCGGATGGGGAGAAGCTCCACCAACTCATGTGATTACAGGCGATTCCATGGCGAGCATTGCGTATGCAATTGAAGAAGTATTGGCTCCCAAACTGATTGGGATGGATATTCGTAACCGAACCGAACTTTTCGCCGTTCTACATAAAACAATAGTAAGAAACACTAGCGCCAAAGCTGCAGTCGATATGGCAATCCATGATCTCCTTGGTCAACTTGCAGGACTCCCCCTTTACCAACTCCTAGGGGGGCACAGGAACAAGTTGGATTCGAACTTTACGGTAAGTGTGAATGATCCAATAGAGATGGGAGACGATGCACATCGGTGTGTAGAAGATGGATTCACTACATTGAAAGTGAAGGTAGGAATCGGTTCTTCAGAGCTCGATATTGAACGTGTTAAAGAAATCCGGAATCGAGTGGGTCATACTGTCAAGATTCGCTTGGATGCCAACCAAGGTTGGAAGCCTAAAGAAGCGATCCGAACAATTATCGCGATGGAAGATGCGGGTCTTGAGATTGAACTGGTCGAACAACCTGTCCATGCGGAGGATATAGATGGACTGTTGTATGTGACTCAAAATACATTGACGCCAATCATGGCTGACGAAAGCGTTTTTTCACCAAAAGATGCGTTGCGTGTCCTGCAATGTGGAGCAGCAGATTTGATCAACATCAAGTTGATGAAGTCAGGTGGAATCCATGAAGCATTGAAAATCAATGCGCTCGCTGAAAGTTACGGAGTCCAATGTATGACTGGCAGTATGATTGAAACGAAACTGGGAATCACCGCAGCAGCTCACTTTGCCGCGAGTCAGCCGAATATAACGCGTTGTGATTTTGATGCACCTCTGATGCTAAATGGTGATCCTGTAATTGGAGGCGTTACCTATACAAAACAACTGGTTCAACTACCGAATGAGCCAGGGCTCGGTGTACAGATTGACTCAACTTGGCTATCACATCACAGAACGTCTGGAAACGAGGAGGAACAATGATGACAGATTCCCGATCAGTATTACTATCTGTAAAAGACATGAAAAGGCATTTTGAAGTAGGGAAAGGAAAAACATTGAAAGCGGTGGATGGCCTTAGTTTTGATATCTACAAAGGGGAGACGTTTGGTCTTGTAGGAGAGTCAGGTTGTGGAAAGTCGACAGCGGGACGTACAATTTTAGGGCTTTATAACAAAACAGACGGGGATGTTGTGTTTGAAGGGCAAAATGTCCACGATATGAACGATAAAGAACGTCAACAGTTTCTTAAAAAGATGCAAATGGTTTTCCAAGACCCTTATGCGTCTCTTAACCCACGCTCAACAGTTTATGAAATCATTGCAGAGCCGATGGAAATCCATAATATGTACAAGTCTAAAAAGGAATTGCGTGCACGTGTTAGTGAGCTTCTAGAAGATGTCGGGTTAAATCGCGACCATGCGAACCGGTATCCTCACGAATTTTCTGGCGGACAGAGACAGAGGATCGGCATTGCAAGAGCGCTCGCTCTCGACCCTGAATTTATCATTGCCGATGAACCCATTTCAGCATTGGACGTGTCGGTCCAGGCGCAAGTTGTTATGTTGTTTCAAAGGTTGCAACGTGAGAAAGGGCTTACCTATTTATTCATCGCACATGATCTGTCGATGGTGAAATACCTATCGGATCGGATTGGCGTTATGTATTTAGGTCATTTAGTAGAGTTGACAACAAGCGATCAGCTCTATGGCAAGCCTTTACACCCTTATACAGAAGCCTTGCTCTCTGCAATTCCAATTCCGGATCCAGACATCGAGGAATCGAGAGAACGTATTCTATTGGAAGGGGAGTTGCCAAGTCCAATTGACCCACCTTCAGGATGCGTGTTCAGAACTAGATGTCCTTATGCGATGGAGGTGTGCGCCACGCATAAACCCCAATGGCTAGAAAAAGATGAGGGGCATTTTGTCGCGTGTCACTTACATGATGAGTCTTTAATGAAAGAAGTTAGTGAACAGGCAAAGCAGTTGCATGTGTAAAGGAGATTTTTATAAATGAAGAAATTACTATTAACTGGGTTTGAACCATTTCTCTCATTCCCTGTGAATCCAACGATGCAAATCGTTGAAAAATTGGATGGCTCGGTTATTGGTGACTATATCATTTGCGGGAAAATCTTGTCTGTGAATTTTACTGTATCCGGTGCAGAGTTACTCAATTATATTGAGAAAGAAATTCCGGATGCAGTTTTATCACTTGGTCTCGCGGGTGGACGTTATAAAATGACCCCAGAACGGGTTGCCCTCAATGTAAAAGATGGAGAACCTGACAACGAAGGGCATCAGCCGATTGATGAAACCATTGAATTGGAAGGACCACCTGCTTATTTTTCCACTCTACCGATCCGCAAAATGGTGAACCGATTGTCTAATGCAGGTCTGCCAGCTGCAATATCCAATTCTGCAGGAACTTATTTGTGTAATAACGTGATGTATGCTGGGCTCCATTGGGCGACCAAACATAAACCTGACATGCCTTCAGGCTTTTTGCATATTCCCGCTTCGTTTGAGTTGGCAATTCAACATGGGAAAATACCAGGTTGGTCGTTAGATGAGTTACTTAAAGGAGTCACAATCTGTATTCAAACCCTTTCTGATGAAAAATAGCTCGATTTATTATAGTGAAGTGGATTTTCGTGTCGCGAAATGTCGTAAAATATCGAACGATTGAACTGAGTGGAATAGGATTGTTGGGGAGATGATTCTAAAGTAATGGGGCATTGCTCCGTCTCGTGGGATCAACCAATAAGGAGGTTGCGGAAATCCAAACTAGCGAGGCAAAGGGATTTCTATCAGCAGTTAAAAAGATTTTAAAAAAGTACATAAGGAATTATATTGTCTAAGTCCGCTTTGTTACAGAGTTTGTCACTGATTTGTCATAGTTGAAATAATCTATGTATTTGGTATTCTGAAAAAATAGTATTGCCAACGTAAAAGTTGTGTAGTATAGTTGAAAAAGCTTATAAAGTCTGAAAATTAAATCAACCTTTTTTTGTACATATTACCAAGGGCAAGGAGGAACCACTTTGGCTGAGACAGTTTTGGAAATTGAGAATCTGCGAACATCATTTAACATTAAAGGGAACTATTACGCAGCTGTGGACGGTGTTTCACTAACAGTTCATAAAAATGAAGTCGTGGCGATTGTCGGTGAATCTGGATGTGGAAAGAGTGCCTTAGCACTCTCCATTATAGGTCTTCATAATACGAAGACTACAAAACTAGAAGGTCAAGTGAACTTGAAAGGGCAGAATCTTCTAAACCTGCCAGTAGAAAAGTTGAACAAAATCCGTGGGAAAGACTTGGGCATGATCTTCCAAGATCCAATGACAGCTCTTAACCCACTCGCAACAATCGGCCGACAAATTGCAGAGCCGATGGATTACCATATGAAACTATCTAGTGCTGCAAAAAAGAAACGAGTGCTGGAGTTACTTGGACAGGTCGGTATAAAAGATGCCAACCGAATCTACAAACAATACCCACATGAACTTTCAGGTGGGATGAGACAACGCGTTGTGATTGCAATTGCACTAGCCTGTAATCCAGTAATGCTGATTGCAGACGAGCCGACAACTGCGTTGGACGTAACAATTCAAGCTCAAATTATGGATTTAATGAAAGAGCTCCAACGCATTACAGATTCTGGTATTATCCTCATCACACATGATCTGGGAGTAGTTGCAGAGATGGCAAATCGAGTAGCAGTAATGTATGCAGGTGAATTTGTAGAAATTGCCGACGTAAATACACTGTTTTCAAATCCGCTACATCCATATACCCGCTCACTCTTGAGCTCGATTCCTTCTAACATGACAGATAAAGAAGAACTACATGTTATTGAAGGTATTGTGCCATCGATTCAAAAACTAGATCGCGAAGGATGTCGTTTTGCTCCTCGAATCCCATGGATTTCTGAGGATGCGCATGAAGACAAACCGACGCTCCATGAAGTGGAGCCGGGTCACTTTGTACGCTGTACGTGTTACAAAAAGTTCCACTTCCCGGAAGAACGAGTGGAGGATGAAAACTATGTCACTACTTAATGTAAATAATCTGCAAGTACACTTTCCTATAAGAGGTGGTTTCTTCCGCCGAGTGGTCGATCAAGTACGTGCAGTTGATGGGGTCAGTTTTGAACTGGAACCGGGCGAAACGTACGGTCTTGTGGGGGAGTCTGGTTGTGGAAAGACAACAACAGGCCGTGCAATTATTGGACTAAACAAAGCAACCGGCGGTGAAGTTTTGTTTAATGGTGATAATCTTGCCACTATGAACGGACATGATCGTCGGAAGCATATCCGTGATATCCAAATGATTTTTCAGGACCCTTATTCTTCGTTAAATGGAAGAAAGAACGTCTTGAATATAATTGCTGAACCGCTGCGCAATTTTGAGCGGCTTTCTCCTAAAGAGGAGCTGACTCGCGTTCAGAACATGATCGAGCGTGTTGGCCTAAGCCCGGAATCTATCTATAAGTATCCGCACCAATTCTCAGGAGGACAACGTCAGAGGATCGGAATTGCCAGAGCGCTTATGCTCAACCCTAAATTGATCATTGCCGATGAACCTGTATCTGCATTGGACGTTTCCGTACAGGCCCAGGTCTTGAACTTCATGCAAGAAATTCAAAAAGACTTCGGATTGACTTACTTATTCATATCCCACGATCTTGGAGTTATTAAACATATCTGTGACAGGATCGGTATTATGTATAAAGGTCGTTTTGTCGAAGAAGGAACTGCTGAAGATGTCTATAATAATCCCCAGCACCTTTATACTAAGCGTTTAATTGCCGCAATTCCAGAGATGGATCCTGCAAAACGTTTCGAGAAAATGGAATTACGTCAGGAAATCAACACCGCTTACCGTACAGAGTATGACAGCTATTTCGACAAAGACGGTAGAATGTTTGATTTGAAACCGCTTACCCCAACGCATTCAGTTGCTATCCAGCAAGGGGGCATGTAACTGATGGTTAAATTTATCTTTCGTCGCATGCTCGTTATGATTCCGCAACTACTCTTGTTGAGCCTTATTATCTTCGTATTGGCGAAGCAAATGCCGGGAGATGCAGTAACAGGCGCATTTATGGGGAATCCCAATGTAACACCTGAACAAATGGAAAAGATTCGTGAAGAATACGGACTCAATGATCCTTGGTATGTTCAGTACGGAGCTTGGATAGGAAAAGCGGTCAAAGGTGATTTAGGGGATTCCTATACACATAAGCAACCTGTAACTTCACTGCTTGCAGGACGCGTAGTTAATACAGTAACACTGTCACTGTTCATTTTGATTGTCTCCTATATAATTGCCATACCACTGGGTATCATAGCCGGTAGGTGGGCGGACTCTTGGGCGGACAAAATGATTATCACCTATAACTACTTTGCATTCGCTACACCTTTGTTTGTTTTCTCTTTGCTCATGCTGTTCTTCTTCGGTTTTGTACTCGGTTGGTTCCCGACAGGAAACAGTGTCGATGTGAGACTAGAAGCAGGAACATGGGATTTCTATGTCAGTAAATTTAAACACTTAGTTTTGCCAGGGATGTCAGGAGCACTGCTTGCTACAGCGGGAACAATTCAATATTTGAGAAACGATATTATTGATACAAAACTGAAAGACTTCGTGAAAACGGCACGTGCTAAAGGGGTTCCAGAAGGCAAAGTATATACCCGCCACATTTTACGTAATTCTATGCTTCCTATCGCAGCATTCCTGGGCTATGAAATTACAGGATTGATTGCCGGTTCAATATTTTTGGAAATGATATTTAGTTATCCTGGCCTTGGGCAGCTCTTCATTCAATCCATTACAGGACGTGACTTTACCGTAACTACAGCAATTGTCATGATTTCAGGAACTGCTGTTATTGTCGGTACGATGCTCTCAGACATCATACTGAGTGCTATAGATCCACGTATCCGGATTGAATAGAAAGAGCGAATGAGGAGGGAATACTAAATGGTAACTATTGATGATAAAAAACTGATTGCTAAAGAAAAAGCAAATAATCCATCTCTTGCTAAAACGATATGGCGTGAAATTAGGCATGACAAAATGGCATTAATTTCACTGGTTCTGCTGCTTGGAATTTTGATAACTGCTTATAGTTCACCGCTGTTTATTGATCAGGAACAACTTCAACGAGTAAACTTCCTTGAAACTTGGGAAGCTCCTTCCGAAACCCACTGGCTGGGTACAGATGATGGAGGTCGTGATGTTTTCGGTCAGTTGCTTCTCGGAACACGCAACTCATTTACAATTGGGCTTAGTGTGACGGTTATTGCCGGACTTTTCGGTTTAACGATTGGTCTCATTTCCGGATTCTTTGGCGGTTGGGTTGATAATGTCATTATGAGAATTATAGATTTTCTGATGGTTCTGCCAAGTACAATGTTCATCATTGTGTTTATCGTCATTGTTCCGGATTACTCCATTTTAGCGTTCGTTCTAATAATGAGTGCATTTGCTTGGTTCCAAAAAGCCAGGCTGATCCGTTCCAAAGGACTTGCAGAACGTGAATTGGATTACATTAACGCATCCAAAACACTTGGCACACCAAGTTGGAAAATAATGTTTTTTGAAATGTTTCCGAATTTAAGCTCACTGGTCATTGTTAACATGACTTTGACGCTAGCTGGCAACATCGGACTGGAGACCGGCTTAACGTTCTTAGGATTTGGACTTCCAGCAAGCACACCGTCCCTAGGGACACTGATTTCGTTTGCTACGAATCCGGACATTCTCCAAAACAAATCATGGGTTTGGTTACCTGCAGCATTACTAATTCTAGTAATGATGCTGTGTATAAATTACATCGGGCAAGCGGTGAAGCGCGCGTCGGATGCGAGACAAAGATTGGCTTAAAAAAAAGGGGAGGTAAGACAATTGAAGAAAAGAAGTTTGATGTTGCTGGCAAGTCTAATGCTCGTGCTCAGTGTGTTCTTGGCTGCTTGTAGTGGCGACGATAGTGCAGATGGCGGAAAAGGAACGGACAAAGGGAAAGACAAAGGAAAAGATAAGGGGACTACTGAACAAGGTTCAGGTGAGAATGCAGCAGATATCGATTTCCCTCTAGACACAAGCAATGACAAAGAAGCAATGGAAGACGGCGAAATGACCATTGCAATGGTTGCAGATGAGCCTTTTGAAGGGACATTGAACTATAACTTCTACTCAGGTACGTATGATGCTGAAATTCTTGGATATTTCGATGAAGCACTACTCGACTCGGATGGTGATTACTTAATCACTAACAACGGTGCTGCAACATTCGAATTGTCAGAAGATAACAAAAAGTTGACTTTAAAAATCAAAGATGGCGTGAAATGGCATGACGGAGAGCCGGTTAAAACAAGCGACCTTCTTTACTCTTATGAAATTCTTGGACATCCGGATTATGCTGGTAACCGTTACGATTTCATGATTGAAAACGTAGTAGGTATGCCTGAGTATCATGAAGGAAAAACAAAAGAAATCTCTGGTATTAAAATTATCAATGACCAAGAGATGGAATTCACTTTCAATGTAGCTTCACCATCTATCCTTTCAGGATTCTGGTCATATGCTACACCACGTCACCATGTAGGGGATATCATGACTGGCGAAACAACAATTAAAGACCTTGAGTCTTCAGACAAAATCCGTGTAAATCCAATCGGTTTCGGACCTTACAAAATTGAAAAAATTGTACCAGGCGAGTCTGTACTTTACGCTCGTAATGACGACTACTGGAGAGGTAAACCAGCTCTTAAGTCAATTGTACAAAAAGTTGTTAGTTCATCAACAATTGTTGAATCTGTAAAAAAAGGCGATATCGACCTTGCTAGTATTCCAGCAGATCAATACGAAACGGTTAAAGATGTTGAAGATATTGAATTGTTGGCAAAAGTAGATCTTGCATATACGTATATCGGTTTTAAACAAGGTAAATGGGATGCAAAAAAGAAAGAAAATATTACAGATCCTAACGCTAAAATGGCTAGCAAAGAACTTCGTCAGGCAATGTGGCATGCAATGGATAACAAAACGATCGGTGAAAAACTTTACCATGGTCTTCGTTTCCCAGGAACTTCTTTAATCATCCCTGTGTTTGAAAGCTTCCACAATACAGAGATTGAAGGACGTCCATATGATCCTGAAAAAGCAAAAGAACTTCTTGAAGAAGCAGGCTTCAAAGATACAGACGGTGATGGATTCCGTGAAGATCAGAAAGGTGAAAAATTGGTCATCAACTTCGCTTCTATGTCAGGTGGAGAAACAGCTGAGCCAATTGCAAAAGCTTACATGCAAAACTGGGCAGACATTGGTTTAAAAGTTGAATTGGTTGACGGTCGTCTTCACGATTTCAACGCATTCTATGACATGGTTGAAAATGATGACCCGAAAATCGATATCTATCAAGGCGCTTGGGGAACTGGTTCCGACCCAGATCCATCCGGTCTATACGGACGCACAGCATCATTTAACTACACTCGCTGGACTAGTGAAGAGAACGATAAACTTCTGAAAGATGGTACCTCTGAAAAAGCGTTTGACTTGGAATATCGCAAAAAAGTATATGACGAGTGGCAAGAGCTTATGTTTGAAGAAGTACCTGTTGCACCAACTGTATACCGCTATGCTCTTAAAGCTGCTAATAATCGTGTAGTTAACTACTCAATAGATCCAAGTTCTGACTTGCGTCTATTCGAAATGGGCGTAAGTGAATAAGTGAACAAACGAAATCCGTCTCCTGCAAAGGAGGCGGATTTTTAATACGGTTCAACTGACTTTAATGGGTATACTTAGTGAAAGGAGTTGGTGTGGACATGTCTGTTAAAAATTCAGATCGGTTTATCATTGCTTATAATCGTATTGAAAAATCATTGTCTAAAAAAGTTGACGATAGCGGCTTTATGCCTTTTTATCGACTGATTGAAAAAGCGAAAATCAAGAACTCTGTTGTTCGGAATCATGAAGAAGACTTACGCGAGTTTGGCGACTTGCGAAACGCCATTATTCACCATCGGACAGGCGTCGATTATGTGATCGCCGAACCACATGATGATATTGTGGAACGCATTGAATTGATTGAACGGAAAGTGAGTAATCCTTTGAATGTGGGTGCCTTATTCGGTTGTAAGGTACATACACTGCAAGCGTCAGATCCGCTTACAGCTGCCCTTAGGCTAATGCGTGATAATAAGTTTGGTCAGCTGCCTATTTACCAAAATGGAAAATTCAAAGGGCTCATTACAGCTGCTGGAATTACACATTGGTTAGCAGGTCAATCGACAGAAGATTCTATTTCCCGGGAAATACCGACACTGTCTGACGTCTACAACTATGAAAAACGTAAAGAGTCGTTTGAATTTGTCAGAAGAGATCTATCTGTGTACGAAGCGGAGGATTATTTCAAACGGGCAATCTCCAGAGGAACGCGTCTCGAAGCCCTTTTGATTACAGATACTGCTGAGCATAATGAAAAGTTAATCGGGATTATTACACCTTACGATTTATTGAAAATTGACTAGCTTTGAGAGGAATCTGTAAAAGGTTTGTAAAGTAAAATATTTATTGCCTGTAAACTCGGCGAAGCGAAAGTGCTCATAAACTTGAGGAAGTGCTCATAACCCGTGGAAAGTGCTCATAAACTTGAGGAAGTGATCATAACCTGTGGAAAGTGCTCATAAACTTGAGGAAGTGATCATAACCCGTGGAAAGTGCTCATAAACTTGAGGAAGTGCTCATAACCCGTGAAAAGTGCTCATAAACTTGAGGAAGTGATCATAACCCGTGGAAAGTGCTCATAAACTTGAGGAAATGCTCACAACCTGTGGAAAGTGCTCATAAACTTGAGGAAATGCTCATAACCCGAGAAAAGTGCTCATAACACTATAAAGTAGCTCACCTACATTTCCTTGTAGAACCGATGTTGACCACAGAACCAAAAGAGACCTCCATACATCTGCATAAGCAGGCATATGGAGGTATCTTTTTGTCATCCTGTATGAACGCGATCGTATGAATACTTAAAAGTTTCCTTTTTAGGGCGAATCAGTAGGAAAAACAGTGTCAACGGTCCGATTCTTCCTAAAAACATCACTGCACAGAGAATCCATTCGCCTACGGGGGTCAAATCTCCTGTGATTCCAACCGACAGTCCTACGGTACCGAATGCCGACACCGTCTCAATTAACAATGGAAGGAATGGCAATGATTCCGTAACGGTTAACAAGAAAAATGCTGTGAATACGAGCATGGAACTAACAGCAGCAATTGCGAGAGAACGAGAAATGATTTCTGATTTGATCGTTCTTTTGAATAGGTGAGGTTCCGTCATTCCCCTAAAATACGCAAGAGTCGCGACTACAATGACGATGAATGTCGTGAGTTTAATACCTGAAGCCGTAGAAGCGCTCCCTCCACCAATGAACATTAGTAACAATGTCAGTAAGAGAGAACTGTCCTCCATATCAACGATAGGTACCATGTTGAAACCGGCAGTCCTTGGGGTGACTGCTTGAAAATAGGAGGTCAAGGCTTTATCCCCGAAAGTCATGTTGCCGATTGTTTTCGTATTGTGATATTCCAGGGCGAAGAATAAGAATGTAGCGATGAGATTGACGGTTAGCGTTCCAGCTAACATCATTTTCGTATTAAGAGACCAATGCTTAGATGACCGTTTTGAAACAACTTCTATGACAACAGTAAAGCCAAGGCCACCGATGATGAAGAGTGAGGATAGTATAAGTGTGACGGGAAGATTACCGGCAAACCCTACTAAGTTGTCAGGAAACAAGGAGAATCCTGCGTTATTAAAAGCTGAAACTACATGGAACAGGCTGTAGTAAAGACCGTGTTTCCAGCCGAAATCGGGTATCCATACGAGGGATAACAAAATAAAAGCGATCCCTTCAGTTAGGAACACAAAACTCAAAATGCTCCTTAGAAATTTGACGGTTCCTCCTATTGATTGTTGACTAAATGACTCTTGGAGAAATATGCGGTTTTTCATGCCGACTTTGCGTCCGAGAATCATTAATAGCGCAACTGCGAAAGCCATTAACCCAATCCCGCCAATTTGAATGAGAGCAAGGAGCACGATTTCACCGAATAGGGTAAGCGTAGTCGCAATGTCGAAGACACTTAGTCCTGTTACGGTTGTTGCGGATGTCGCAGTAAATAGTGCATTGGTCCAAGTTATCGGCACAGTTGTGGCAAAGGGGAGTTTGAGCAAAGCGGTTCCCATGAGTATCGTAACTAAAAAACTACCTGCTATGAGAACCGGAGGAGTGACCCGCCTTTTCCTAAAAATGAAAGATTTGTGCACTGTAAGACCTCCTTGTTGAAAGGGATATGGTATGGTTGATTATTGATCGAAATGGTAAAATTACAATAGGTCATTGGATGGGATAAATTAGAAAATTAAAGTGTGGGAAAATATGTTCAATACGATAGGAGCTTGAATGATATGAATAAACGAATTAGTAATCCCTCAACTCCATCATGTGCCCTTGAGCTAGATTGTGTGAGTTATAGCGCGAATCATACCGATATAATTAAAAAAGTGAGTGGTCAGTTTCCAAGGGGGAAAATTACCGCATTGATCGGACCATCTGGAGCTGGGAAAACGACATTGTTAAAGTTGTGCAATGGTCTCATCAGTCCAGTAGAAGGTGAAATTTACATAGATGGGAAGCGGATTGAAGAGCAATCCCCAATGTCAGTCAGGAGACATGTTGGTATTGTGTTGCAAAGTTCGCCAATGGTACAAGGCACCGTAAAGGATAATTTAGCACTTCCATTACAGCTACGTGGTAAAACTTTATCCGATGAACAAGCAATTGCCACCATGGATCGCGTTGGACTTCCATCGTCTCTTCTAACAAGAGATGCTCGTGAACTCTCTGGGGGACAAAAGCAAAAAGTATCTATTGCCCGTACGTTATTAAACCAATCAAAGATCTTGTTGCTAGATGAAATCACAGCATCTCTTGATCCTTCTTCCCTTCGAGAGATTGAAGATTTGATCGTCAAATTGAATGAGACGGAAAAGATTTCAATCGTTTGGATTACTCATAATTTGGAACAGGCCAATCGGATAGGGGAGTACTTCTGGGTGATGGTTGATGGAGAGCTACGTGAAGTAGGTACCAAAGAAGATATTATTACATCAGAGGATGAAGATGTGAAGCGGTTTGTGAGAGGGGGATTGTCATGAGTTGGATGACATTAAGTTTAACGTTAATATTTGTTTTCATCCCTTTATTACTATCAAAAACGCTGAATCTGGGACTGGAACGAGATACGATTGTTGCAACACTTCGTTCAACTGTGCAACTTATTGCGGTAGGATTTGTGTTGAAATTTGTGTTCGATTCCGAACATGCGATTTTCATTATATTAATGGTACTGTTGATGATTGTTGCCGCTGTACAAAATGCCCGGCACAAAGGAAAAGCCATTAAAGGGATCACGTGGAAGTTGTTTGTGACGTTTGTGGCGATTGAAGTATTGACGCAAACTGTCTTGCTCGGATTACATATTGTTCCTCCGACCGCTCAATACATTATTTCGCTAAGTGGTATGGTGATCGGGAATTCAATGGTTCTCGCGATTTTGTTTTTAAACCGTTTCACTGCTGAAGTAGAAGCGCATCGTGATGAAAGCGAACTGATTTTATCTCTTGGTGGAACTCCAAAGCAGTCCATCAATCGTCAGTTAATGAAATCAATTCAGGCAAGCATGATACCAACGATTGAAAGCCAGAAGACAATTGGACTCGTGCAACTTCCGGGAATGATGAGTGGACAAATCATTGCAGGAGCGGATCCGGTCCAGGCGGTTCAATTTCAATTACTTGTTGTGTTTTTGTTACTGGCAACTGCGGCGATGACGAGTGTGTTGCTCGGATTTTTGTCCTATAGAAGTTTGTTTACGGAAAGGATGCAATTATTGAAAATAGACTTGAATTAAAAGTAATACAGAGTGACATTCACACCGTTTCAATTGCGGTTAAATATTGAGAGGGAATTAAATTTGGGATTGTAGGTGTCTTTATAGAGGGAGCTTTTGGAAGGGATGCTCATAAAACCAGAAAAGTGCTCATAAAGCTAGAAAAGTGATCATAAATCATTGAAAGTGCTCATAAAGCTAGAAAAGTGATCATAAATCATTGAAAGTGCTCATAAAACCAGAAAAGCGCTCATACCCCAGGGAAAGTGCTCATAAAGCCTGAAGAACGCTCATAACCCAGAGAGAATGCTAATAAAACCTGAAGTACTACAAGCATGGCTTTCCACAATAAATGCCAGTCCATCACGTCACCTCGCTTTTAGACTAGTATGGGGAAAACATACTAAAAGTATCCTTGTTTCATACCCTTCCAAAAGTCTTTCGCAGTGTACAACTCTGTAATTCTTTCCTTCTCAGTAACGTACCCTTAACAGCAAGGAAAGAAAAGTACGCTTGCCATCCAGCAATGAAACTTTTCCGTCATACTATCGTAAGAGAAGGTATACAATAAAATCTCATATGAAAAAACGCTCTCCTGATAGGGAGAGCGATCTGGTATTCAATCAAGTACTTTTTCAAGAAATTGAGATAGCTTTTCTTCGTACTCACCTGTGATATTGTCAAACGCTTTCGTATGTCCTGCGTCTGGAACAATCCATAACTCATTATCTCCACTGGCTGCCTCGTACAATTCAGTCGCCATTTCGGTAGGAACTAAGTCATCTGCATCGCCATGAATTAGAAGCAAGGGTACTTTATTCTTCTTTACTTGGTCCACCGCGGATGCTTCTTGAAGCGTATATCCTGCCCGGATATTAGAGACGACACTCGTAACTTCTAGCAATGGGAATGCTGGTAATCCATAGATGGACTTCAACTGGTGCGCCAGTTCCTTTTTAACCGTACTATATGAACTGTCTGCAACAATTCCTTTCACTTGCTTCGGCAATTGTTCACCACTTGTCATTAAAACAGTTGCAGCGCCCATGGAATTCCCTTGCAAAATGATTTGTTCAGCGTCATGCTGTTGAATGAGGTATTTAATCCAGTCCTTGTAATCGAGGCGTTCGTGCCAACCATAGCCGATATAATCGCCTTCACTATCTCCATGACCGCGTGCGTCAGGGAGCAGGACATCAAATCCTTGGTCGTAGTAGAACTTTGCGTATTTTCCCATGTCTTCTCCAGTATTGCGGAAACCGTGGGCAAGAATGACTGCTTTGTGTGCATTGTTTTTATTGTTGTTGATAAATTGAGCTTTCAGCTTTAAGTTATCGTAGGATTGCATGGTAATGGTGTTTTTTGGTTGCTCGGCATACCAGATTTTAGCTTCCTTAAGCAACGCTTGGTCCGTATCACTGGCGATATCATTTACGGCTTCAGATTCACTGTGAAGTTTTACTTCAGTACCGCGCTTTATCCCTTGGTTATAAAAGTAATTGCCAGCAAAAACGAGTGCAACAAGCAGTATGACAACGAGTGTACTAAGTGTAATTAAAATTTTTCTTTTCAAAAAATGTCACCCCCTAAAAGTCAGTGTACCATCTTTTCGATCCGAGGGGAGTGACAAGTTCAAAGGAGGACGATTCATGAATTTAAAACCATTGCTTACTATTTGGAGCAGACCGACTGCCACCTTGCAGTATTTGAAGAATGAAACAACCATTGGCTATGCCATTCTGATTTTCGCCATTGCTGCACTTGCGTCAGGAGGTTATCAAGCGGGAACCTCAGGATTATTCAGCGCTTTACCACTGGGTGCACTCATTCCGCTGTTCATTTTACTAACATTTGTGGGTGCACTCATATCATGGGTGATTGGTGCAGCACTTTATCAGTGGATTGGGAAGGGGTTGTTCGGCGGAACTGGCACATTCTCTGAAATGCTTCACGTAGCGCCAGGTGCGACCCTACCATCTATCTGGCTAGCCCCTGTCAACTACTTAGTTATCTTAGGATATGGTAAATTAGCATTCGAAGCGCCCCCTGCGGAAACGTTTGCGATTACGAACTTACCAATGGGTGTGTACTTGATTTCTATGTTCCTGACATTTGCATTAGGGATTTATAGCATAGTCATCTCATGTAAAGGAATCGGCATCGTCCATGGTTTCTCAGCGTGGCGTGGCCTCGGAGTACTTCTCGTTGTGTTTGTAATTGGGTTGATCGCAGCTATAGTCATCTCACTAACGATAGGAATCATGATTATTTCGATATTTTCTTTATAACCTTAATAAAACCGAAATCCCATTACAGGGACTTCGGTTTTATCAGTTAGTTAAATTAGGAATTAATAAACTTTATCTCCATTGAAAATAGAGTTCTTCACAATTGCATAATCCACTGTACGAATTGCATCCAACTTTTTACCACCTGCATAAGAAATAGATGACTGCAAGTCTTGTTCCATTTCAGTTAATGTATCTTGAAGAGGTCCTTTGTACTCGACGTACATCTTCTTACCTTCAACATTTTTCTTCTCACCCTTTTGGAACTCTGAAGCCGAACCGAAGTATTCTTTATACTGTTCGCCGTCTCGTTCCACTGTCTGACCAGGAGACTCTTCGTGACCGGCAAATAGTGAACCGATCATCACCATGCTTGCGCCAAAACGTACAGATTTAGCGATGTCGCCGTGAGTACGGATTCCGCCATCTGCGATAATTGGCTTCGATGCAGCTTTTGCACACCAGCGAAGTGCTGCGAGCTGCCAGCCACCAGTACCGAAACCAGTTTTAATTTTCGTGATACATACTTTACCAGGTCCAATTCCGACCTTCGTTGCATCAGCGCCAGCGTTTTCGAGTTCACGAACGGCTTCTGGTGTTCCGACGTTACCTGCAATAACGAAACTCTCTGGCAAATGGTTTTTAATATGTTGAATCATACGGATCACGGCATTTGAATGACCGTGTGCGATATCAATTGTAATATAATCTGGAACAAGTCCATTTTGAGCGAGCTGTTCTACAAACCCATACTCATCTTCTTTAACTCCGACACTAATCGAAGCAATCAGTCCACGACTGTGCATGTCACGGATGAATGCAGGGCGTGATGCAGGGTCAAAGCGGTGCATAATATAGAAGTAACCGCCTTCAGCGAGTTGAATAGCAATTTTTTCGTCAATGATTGTTTGCATATTGGCAGGGACAACGGGTAAGCGGAACGTATGCTTTCCCAGTTTGACAGAAGTATCACACTCAGATCGGCTGTCAACGATACATTTTGCGGGAATTAGTTGAATATCTTCATAATCGAATACTACATCCATTATTGAACACTCCTAAAAGCGAATAATTTGTTTGGGACGAGATGTAATTGTTCGTCCTTATGTAATGTACAAGATTCAAAAGTAATTGTCAAACAATTACTGTGCATTTTTGTGAGTTTCTTAATTGTGATTGGTAGTTGACTGTGACATTCTATAGAATAGAGATAATATTGCGTTGGAAGTGCTATCAGAAAGAAAAAGGGAGGATACTTATGGTCTATCTATTAAAGCGGAGTAAATTATTTATTTTTCTTATCTTCATCCTCATGCTAGTTGGTATTTATACGTTTTTAACGCTCCCAAAACGTGAAATTCCTGAAACCCCTGTCGATCTTGTAATGGTATCTTCGGTTCTTCCAGGGGCAGAACCATCGGAAGTAGAAAGGACAATAACGAATCCACTAGAGCGAGCGGTTAAAAAAGTAGACGGTATCGATACGATGAATTCCGTTTCAGCGAATTCTGCATCCATCATTACATTATCGTTGAAAGACGGAATTGACTCGGATCAGACAATCAGTAAATTGCAACAAGAAGTGCAGCGCTCTGCTAGTGAGTTGCCAGAGAATGCTCAAACACCTGAAGTGAAAAAACTCGACCTAGCATTTCCACTCGTTTCGTATATGTTTACTGGAGACGAAGAAGCTCTTGCAGGCTTAGAGACCTCGTTTGAAAGCCTTTCAGATGATATTCAGTCTATAGAAGGAGTTGCTGGAACAACCCTCAAAGGGTTTAAGGAAAAGCAACTGATGATTACACTCGACCCTGAAAAAATGGCGGAAAATCGACTGCAACCGTTTGATGTACTCAATGTGTTGCAACAATCGAATCAGCCACTCTCACTTGGAACACACGATGACGGTAAAGAGCGTGTAGTTTTGACAGTAAAACAAGATGAAGGTATTGAAAAACTAAAGCAATTACAAATTGGTGATGCTGCTGTGCCGTTGGCTAAAGTAGCGGATATTGGAGAAGTAGCAAAAGAAGCAAAAGACATTGTCACATTTGACGGACAATCTGCAATTTCTTATACAATTTTTCTTCAGCCGGGGCAAGATATCCCTTCCATGGATAAGACCATCGCAAAGAAAATGGATCGATATATTGAAGACCTTCCTAAAGAAGTAACGGCTCACACCTATGAATCTCAAGCAGATAATGTGAACTCAATCTTCAATAGTTTGTATGTTTCACTACTCATCGCAGTCATTGCAGTACTAGTTGTGACAACAGCTGGACTGACATTGTACGGTTCGTTTGCAGTTGCATTGACCGTTCTTGCTTCTGTCCTCGTTGGCCTCATCCCAATACCATACATGGGAGTCGACTTGAACCAGATATCAGTCATCGGGCTCATAATCGCAATCGGGATTCTCGTCGATGATAGTATCGTCGTGAATGACAATATCCAGCGGCGATATAAACTTGGGGATTCACCTCTGGATGGTGCTGTAAATGGTGTCAAAGAAGTCTATACATCTATTATCTCTTCCAGTTTAGCGATTGTTGTGACGTTTTCACCGTTACTATTACTATCTGGAGGAAATGGCGCATTTATCAAAGCCCTCCCTAGTATCTTAATCACAACAATTATTGCTTCGACTGTATTTTCGGTTACGCTCGTTCCGATGCTTCAATTCATCAAAACGAAAAGACGCAATAAAAAAATCTCAGATACTCCCGGATTCTTAGGTAAACCTTTGGAGAAAATTGCCGTATTTTATTCTGAAAAAGTATTGCGCATCGTTTTGAAGCGACCGTTACTTGTTGGAATAGGCGGGTTGGTCATCGCGACAGGACTGCTATTCTTAGCACTGCTCACACCGTTCGAATTCTTCCCGGCTGCTGACAAAGAAGAAGTGACAATGAACGTCCGACTCGCAGCAGGGACGACAATAGATGAAACCAATAACGAAATCCAAAAGATCATTGACGAAGTTTCAGATGAAGATGAAAACGTAAAAGAAACTGCTATTTTCACAGGTAGCGGTTTACCAAATCTGTTTGCTTCCTCAATGGATAACACGGGGGAAAACACAGGGCAAGCGGTGTTCCGTATTAAAAAAGACAATATGAGCGCATCTGAATTCATCGACAAATGGGAACCGGAATTGCGGAAGCGTTACAGCGATGCGGAAATCTTCCTCGATACAATTGTCCAAGGACCGCCTGTCGGAGCACCTGTAACTGTTACGATTAAAGGTGATGATATCGACCAACTCTCACAACTGCGCGATGATTTGAAAAAACGTTTACTTGAAAAGGGCGCAGACATTGTAACGGATAACCTAGGAGAACCTGTTCCAGCTGTCCAATATGTTCCGAATCGACAAGCACTTGAGGATAATGGGATTTCCTTAAGTTTAGTAACGAACCAATTACAGTTGTTAACGCAAGGCGTCCCTTTGTTCAAGTTGTATGAAGGGGATATTTCAAAGCAAGTCGTGTTGAAGGAAAAAGGAGTGAATGAGGGGGAACCTGTAGACCTCTCAGATAGCGCCGTGCCTTCCATGACGACTCAAGGTCCACCGAAACTCATCCCATTGGATGAATTGCTCACTTCAGAAAAGACCTCGTTACTCGCGCAAGTTCCTCATGAAAAAGGAGAGCGCGCGATTACGTTAAAAGCGTATGGCGATGCTGATGGATTTAAAGATGACATGTTAGATGCTGCTGAAGCAGAAAAGAAAGGTCTACCTGAAGGCTATACAATTTCAACGGGTGGGGAGAATTCGGATCAGCAAGCATTCTTTGCTGAAATCGGAATTCTATTCTTAGTCGTCTTGCTACTTGTATACTTGGTCATTGCGTTCCAATTTAAGTCGTTCAGTTTACCATTCCTCGTGCTATTCGCGGTGTATCTAGGTATTTCTGGTGCGATTCTAGGATTGTTCATCACACAGACGCCTCTCAGCTTCCTTGGTGTCATGGGGATTGTCTCGTTGACGGGTATTGTAGTAAGGAACGCAGTAGTGTTAATCGACTTTGTGGAAGCCCGTCGTCTCCTAGGCAATATGGATGTCATTGAAGCCATTGTGGAGTCAGGCTACGCACGTATCAAACCAATCATTTTAACATCACTGACGTCAATTGTTGCATTGATTCCAGTAGCTGTATCGGGTGACCCATTATTTGAAGCACTTGCAATTACAATTATCGCGGGTCTTGCCTTCTCGAGTTTGTTTACATTGGTCATGATTCCATCATTGTATCTGGTGTATTACAAACTCATAGGACGTAAAGCAGAACGCGTATAATAGAACGAAAAAATCCACAGCCATTGAGCTGTGGTTTTTTCATGTGCATTATTAATATTTAACATTGGGGCGTTTGTCGCTATGCAATGCATTTTTCATGAATTCATTACTAAGCGGCAAGTGTTCTTTAAGGAGTTCTGGAGGTGTTTGTGACATCCACTGGTTGAGGGACACGTCTGCAAAATGGTCGCTGCGGAACATTTCCAAGAAACGCAGAGGTGTGTCACCTGTATTCTGGATATAGTGCCCCATTGCAAACGGAACGTAACCGACGTCTCCTGCTTGATAATCATACGTACGAGCCTTGCCACCAGAGGCGAAAACAGTCATGCGACCCTGTCCTTCAAGATAGTATTGCCATTCTGCTTCGTTCGGATGCCAGTGTAGTTCCCGGATCCCACCAGGTTCTACTTCTACTAAAGCAGCAGCAATTGTTTTAGATGCTTTGAAGTTGCTAGAATCTGCAATCCAAGCTTTACCGCCACTCGTTTCAACTGGTTCGACATCCATCAACTTAAAGCTATACGGACATTCCACAAATTCGTTTGTGTCTGGGGGCAAGTCTTCAGCGATTGGGCCAGGCACAGCACCTTGATACATATAAACTTCACCACTTGGAATGTTATCAAATTCCTCTTCGGATACTCCGAAGTTTGCTGCAAGCACGTCTTTTGGAGTGTGTGCAAACCAGTCTGTAATTGAAAATGTACTGTTCTCTGAGAAACTACCATCGTCAAATGCGAGGATGAATTCAGCACCCTCATTCAGTCCTTTGATGGAATGAGGAACGCCAGAAGGGAAATACCATAAGTCTCCGGCTTCTACATCGTCGACGAATTCGCGTCCATCGGGTGAAATGGCCGTAATACGAGCCTTCCCTTTAATCATATAGGACCATTCCGCTTCTTTGTGCCAGTGTAATTCACGGACACCGCCAGGCTCTAAGTGCATGTTAACACCTGCAATCGTCTTGGAGGCAGGCATTTCACGTACCGTAACCTCACGGGACCAACCCCCATGTTCGACACGCATATGGGAGTGAGCAAAAGGGAATTTCAAGTTAGGCATCGTACCGCTGTCTGTGTCAGGGGGAACTATAATATCCGGGTTTTGACGGTCGATTTCAGGATTATTGGCGCCCCAAATGTGACCACCTCTATCATTTTTAATAGGTTGAGGGTTTGTTTGTGTCTCGTTATCAGTTTTAGTGTTCATCGTAAAATCTCCCTTCGAGTTTTCGATTTAGTTGTAATGCATTCATGTCGATCAATTCCCGATGGCTAGTCCGCCCGCACGTGGGTCAGCACCTGCTTCAATCCGGTCCGGCCAAATACGGATTGCCTGGGCATGGCCCATCAGGTCGCTGAAGTTTTCGATCATGGTGACATTCACGTGACCGAGGTCTTTCAGTTTTTCAGCGATTTGCTTATCATAACGTCCTTCTAGACGTAAGCCCCGTACGTTTTCACCCCATGTCCGACCGAGCAACCACCTTGGGGCATCGATTGCTTCTTGCACGGAGTATCCTTGGTTCAATAAACGCATAATGATTAAAGCCTGTGTCTGTGGCTCACCGTCACCACCCATCGCTCCCACGATGAGTTCAGGTTTATCCTCATGGAAGACCATGGAACAGGTGAGAGTATGTGCAGGGCGTTTGTTAGGCTCTAATTTGTTGCGTGCTTTTGAGTCGAGTGAGAAATAGCTTCCTCGGTTTTGAAGCATCATTCCAGTTCCTTCTGCGACAACGCCAGAACCCCATTCCCAATACAGACTTTGAATGACACCGACAGCATTGCCTTCATCATCCACTGCGCAACTAAAGGTTGTATCTCCTTTATTGGCATATCCATTTTCAGGAGGTCCAAGAGCTGGATCATGCATTTTTTGCACTCGTTCCTTGAAGTACTCTTTGCTTAGGAGTACATCGGTCGGAACTTTATTAAAATCAGGATCATCTAGGAATTCATCACGATCCATGAAAGAGAACGCTGTTGCACGGGTAAATGCATCGATGAACTGTTCCTCATGACCTTTCATGCTTGTAATATCTAGATGATCCATCATCCCGAGAATTTGAAGGGTCACCATACCTGCGGAGTTAGGCGGGGGGGAAATGACTATCCGATCGCCATATTGAACTTCAATCGGCTCTTCCCAGGTGGCCCGATGGCGTGCAAAATCATCTTTTTTCAGTAGGCCGCCATGCTGTTGTAGGAAGTCAGTTACCTTATCTGCAATCTCACCTTTGTAAAAAGCATCCATGCCGTGTTCTGCAATTAGCTCAAGTGTTTTCCCTAAGTCAGGGTTTTTCATCGTATCGCCTTTCATGTAAGGGGCAACGCCTTGTTTGAGAAAGACTTTTGCGGTGGATGGGTAGGTGCGTAGTAAAGTTAGTGCAACTTCTGAGAATTTTGCAAGAGATCGCCCGACGGGGAAGCCTTCATTTGCATATTCAATTGCGGGCTCCAGACATTCTTTCATTGTAAGCTTTCCAAATCGTTCGTGAGCTTCAATCCATCCACTCACGGCTCCGGGTACTGTCGTGACAGCTTTTGGCCCTCGGATATCCATGCCTTCTTCTTTGTTGAACTTGTCGAGAGTCACATCTTCACCTGAATGTCCTGTAGCATTCAGAGAATATCTTTTACCTGTTTTTGCATCATAGATGAGCCAGAACGAATCTCCTCCTGCACCCGTCATGTGGGGGAATACAACTCCAAGTACAGAGTTGGCGGTTACCATGGCGTCGATTGCATTCCCGCCTTTGTTGAGGATTCGATTAGCTGCCATCGAGGCGAGTTTGTTAGGGGTGGCGACAGCATTTTTCTTTGCCATGAAAGAGCTGCCGTACCGAGGGTCAATATCTTCGCCGATTCTGCTAGATTCGTAATTCATTGTTTCACCTTCCTCTTTTTTTGTTTTTCTAGTAAATTGGTTCTACTATCTTGCATACCCAGTAAAATTCCAGTAAAACTTGTATTCTGAGTTTTCGCATTGGTTTTATGAATTTTTAATGTGATCCCATTTAATAGTATTCTCCAGAATGAGAGCAATCAGAATGCCCATTAAGAGCCCATTGCCGATAATTGGTTGGATAAATCCTGGTAAGGAGGAGAAATACGAATCCGGCATCACCATAATGACAACGGCAACGAACACAGGAATAGCGGAGCGATAGACATTTCGGCTGTTGAGCCGGATTTTCTCAAAGAAACTGAAAGAAGAGTTAAGCAGTTGCAAATAAGCAACAAACAGTACAGTGCTCCCAATGCTAAGAGGTATGTTCGAGAAAAAGAGTGAGACAGGAGGTATGATACCCATCAAAAGAAACAGCGCACTGCCGATGATGAATGGAAGTCGTCTGACAATCCCGGACTGTTCGAGAAAACCAATTGAAGACACAAAAGGTGCGTAGGGGACAAGACCAAATAGTCCGCTCCCTGCTGTGAGTCCACCCGAAATGGTCAAACTGCGATTATATTGTTTTTTGCTTGTTTCCTCGTCATACAAATCTTTGGATTCGGTACCTTTTAAAGCTCCAAATGTATTTGCCAGATTCATAAGGCCAGTGATAACGGCCATCGCAATAATCCCGATATTCCAAGCAGGTTTTCCTAAATGGAATAACTCAAATTGAAATGAGGCATCCGATTTTACCGTATGTTCTGGACCAATTATGAGTGCATAAGCAGCCCAGCCTACGACTATACCGCCAAGCAACGTGTATTTACTCACTTTTTTCGGTGCTTTGATGTTAGTGACAATCATGGCGGCAGCAATCACGAACGTGAGCGCTGCAACAGAAAGTTGGATTTTTGCATCGTCTGGTGGATTCCCCATTGGAATGCCTAGCATCCCTTCGAGGAAGATTTTAATAAGTTGGAATCCGAACAGTAGCATGAAGACGCCCATGACTCCTGGATTAAACAGCTTAGCAAGTGCGGGGCCCCATCCGAACAGTCCGATGGCGACAGTCATCACAGCAGAAATCAGGACACCGACAGTAAGACTCCCTCCTAATTCACTCATAGAAACTCCTTGTGAGCTTGCGAGACTCACAGTGGAGAGAATCATCCCCCACCAAAGTCCTGACTGACCTTCAAGGATTGCTCGTTTGTGACCGAAAAACGCCTGCAGTAAACAGGCAATTCCTGTCACTATGAAAGACAGCTGGAGTGTAGAAATAATACTGTCTTGATCGAGATTGAACGCTTTTCCTACAGTTATCGGGATAATGACAATGTTGGCGAAAATGAAGAAAAACCATTCCAGACCGGCTATCCAGTCGGATGGCCTCTTCAACTCAGCCGTTTCCATCTTGGCTTGCTTTTTAATATCCATAATGTGAACCCTCCCATTTTTCAGAGTTGTGTATATTATCCGAGTTTCCCTTGTGAAATGGGTTTAAACTATTAGGGGAAGATTTACCTAGTAATAGAAAGTTGGTAAATGGAGAACAAAAAAAGAGCACTTCTGGAATGAAGTACTCTTTTGAAAGGATTGTTATTTAGTTTTGCTTAACGCCACAGCAATCTTAGCTCCTACGACTGCGTTGTGCTTCACGAGGGCGATGTTAGCTACTAGGCTCTTGCCATCTGTGAGGTCTTTCACTTTACCGAGCATGAATGGTGTAACGTCTTTCCCTTTAATTCCTTTTTCTTTTGCTTCAGCAAGGGCTTGATCGATGATTCCATTGATCATTTCAGGATCGAGTTCGTCTGCTTCAGGAATCGGATTGGCAATCACAGCTCCACCTGCAAGTCCAAGATGCCATTTCACAGCAAGTGTTTCAGCAACAACTTCTGGATTGTTTGCACGGAAGTTCACAGGGAATCCACTCTTACGCGTATAGAATGCAGGTAGTTCATCAGTTTCATATCCGATGACTGGAACGCCTTTTGTTTCTAGGTATTCCATAGTAAGACCGATATCAAGAATCGACTTTGCACCTGCACAAACGACAGCGACATCTGTTTTTGCAAGCTCTTCCAAGTCTGCCGAGATATCCATTGTTGTTTCGGCACCACGGTGCACGCCACCGATTCCACCTGTTACAAACATGCGGATTTCAGCTAGGTCTGCACAAATCATTGTCGCAGCAACTGTTGTCGCACCAAGTTGCTTAGTAGCTAGCAAGTACCCGATATCACGACGTGAAACTTTTGCTACGTTATCGCTTTTACCGAACATTTCAAGCTCATCATAAGACAATCCGATTTTAATTTGCCCGTCGATCAATGCAATTGTTGCAGGAACTGCACCGTTGTCACGGATGATTTGTTCTACTGCACGAGCAGTTTCCACGTTTTGTGGATACGGCATGCCGTGAGAGATGATAGTCGATTCAAGTGCCACGATTGGTTGTCCAGCGGCTTTTGCGTTTAAGACTTCTTCTGAGTAGACGATATAGGATTTCATTTGTATTCCTCCAGTTCATTTTCGAGTCCATTGGCGGTCAGTTCAGGTCTGACCGTATAGGTGGATGCTAACGTTTTTGCTGCGTTTACAAGACCATAGGAAATCGAGTCATTGAGTGTACGTTCCATTACTGCAGCATGTAGTACTCCCGAGACAAATGCATCTCCAGCTCCTGTCACGTCTTCTACAGAGACTCCAGGTATCGCGGAATGATGATGAATTGTGCGTGTTGCGCGGTCGCCTGCCATAATCCCTTTTTTTCCGCGAGTAATGATGGCATGTTCTGTTCCGGAGTCAAGGAGTGCGGAAACGGCTGTTTTCCAGTCGTCATCGTTTTGAATCGTAACACCAGTTAACGTTTCAGCTTCATCTTCATTGCAGATGAACCAAGTTAGCCCCTCAAGCGTGTCTGGCAAATGCGCCATTTTGGGACCGGAAACAGGGACGATTGCAAGTGGAACCTGGTGACGGACAGCTACATCTCGAATCACTTCTGCAGTTTCTTTTGCTACATTAAGATCTATAACAATCATCCTTGCGCGAGCTAAGTGCCGTTCGAGAGAAGCAATGTAGTCGGCGTTTAGTGACTCATACACATCCATCACTGCCATCGCAATTACGAGCTCGCCGTGTTTGTCTAACACCGCAGAATATGAGCCAGTCGAGGCATCGGGTAATAACCGTACCGACGTCAAGTCCATATAGGGAGATGAATGCGTTGCAATCAAGTCCCAGTCTGCGTCTTTGCCAGCTGTAGTTATCAATCGAACAGGATGGTCAAGCCGACCAAGGTTTTCAGCAATGTTGCGAGCGACACCGCCAATTGTAACAGACATTTCGGCAGGGTTTGACGTACCAGACGCTACCGAACCAGTGACATGAAACTTACGGTCGACGTTTGCACCACCGATACAAATAATTTCATCCTCCGGTGCTAACACATAGGCTCTACCTGCGATATATCCACGTTTCGTCAATGCGGATATAAGGTTAGCGACAGCGGGGCGGGAAAGTCCAAGACCCTCTGCTAGCTCTTGCTGGGAACAGTATGGATTTTGCCGGATTAAGGAAATCAGCTGCTGTTCTTTTTCGTTCACTGTACACACCTCCCGTCCGTATCTCATGTATTAAACTTATGTTTACATGATAAACAAAAGTTTGCGGAGATGCAAGTCAAACGATCAACCTGTAGGGGATGACTCTTTTCGACAAAAAGCGTACACTCAAAAGCAGACAGGTTGTTGCTGTCAGGATGCCAGCACGTATTTAAAGAGGAGGGTTTTTAATGGCAAACCAACATACTGGAACAGAACTGCAATGGAATTCACCGGAAACATTACGAGCATTGTTGTGCGAACTTGTGAATTGGGAAAGTCGGACAACAACAGAAGGGGAAAAAGCTTTCCCGCATAGACTCGCTGAAAAGTTGAAATCTGTCCCTTATTTCGAAGCACATCCCGAACAGTTGGAGTTGCATGATGCAGGTCTTGGTCGCAATTCAGTCACTGCTTTATATAAAAACCATGAAGCACAAGATACAATTGTGCTCATTAGCCACTTTGACACAGTTTGGACAGAAGAATATGGTGCACTAGAGCCATTTGCATTCCATCCTGAAGAGCTAACCGCAAAATTACATGAATATAAAGAGGAACTCCCTGAAGAAGCACTGGCTGATCTGGAATCAGGAGAGTATTTGTTTGGGCGAGGAACGATGGATATGAAGATGGGGCTCGCATTACATATGTCCTTAATCGAAAAGGCAGCATCGGAACAATGGCCATTGAACTTAGTGTTACTCGCTGTCCCTGATGAAGAAGTGAGTTCTGCGGGTATGCGTACGGCAGTTAAGTCGCTCGTTCGGATAAAACAGGAACATGATTTAACGTATACGCTGTTTTTAAATGGCGAACCCGTTTTCTCTCAAGAGCCGGGTGACCCAAGAGAATACATTTACTCGGGAACCATCGGTAAAATTATGCCAGCCGCATTGTTTTACGGCAAAGAAACGCATGTTGGGGAACCGTTAAAAGGAATTACTTCGACATTTATGGCTTCTTTCTTAACACAACGGATGGAGTGGAATAATATATTTGAAGAAACCGATCATGGGGAAACCACACCGCTGCCTGTGACATTGCAGCAAAAAGATCTAAAAGCGCATTATTCTGTGCAAACTCCATATCGCTCCACTGCCCTGTATAACGTGTTCACTATGAGACGGACTGCAGCAGAAGTGATGGAACTATTCGAAGGCATCGCTAAAGATTCTGTTCAGGCATGTGAAACGACATACAGTGAGATCTGTGAGCGTGAAGGGGTTCCTAAAGTTGGGGAAATCAAGCTACTCAAGTTTGAAGAGTTGATGGATTACGCCAACAATAAATTGGGCGAAGCCGAAGTGAAGAGGATTATTACGGAAGTTTCAGGTGACTGGGAACTAGACGATCGCGACAAATCATTTAAAATCGTTGATGTACTTATGATAGAATGCCAAGAACTAGCGCCTGCAACGGTTCTGCTATTTGCTCCACCGTACTATCCGGCAGTGAATACTTCAGACGACGCACTTGTTCAGGAGCTTGTCACACTCATGCAAGACAAAGCAAGCTCACTTGGTACAGAAGTGTCACAAATTCACTACTTTAATGGGATTAGTGATTTGAGCTATGTCCATTATGAAGATGAAGGGACAGGCTGGAAATCGTTTGAACGGAATACTCCGGTATGGGGTTCCACCTACTGGATGCCATTTGAAGAAATGAAAGCACTCGATGCACCTGTTTTAAATGTCGGTCCATTCGGTAAGGATGCACACCAACGTACAGAGAGGCTACATATCGAAAGTGCTTTCGTTCGTCTCCCTCAAATGCTGGAGACGCTTGCCAAGCACTTTTGTGGAAAGTAACGAATAGCTTTGGGATAGTGAAGCGACGTTTAGTTAACAATAGACATGAAAAGGTAGAAGGAGAGTGAAAGAAATGGCTAATTTCTTTAAAAAGATGGCTCAATCGTTAAAAGGGGACAATTCAGCTGAAGGGCAACAGACGCCTGCAGCACAGACGTCCGTAGAAAAGGGAATTGGTGAAGATTCTTTTGTCATGCCAATGGATGGAACTGTTATTCCATTGACTGAAGTGCCGGATCCTGTATTTGCGCAGGAAATGATGGGCCCGGGATTTGCAATTGACCCTACTGGTGATACCGTTTGCTCGCCCATCGACGGAAAGGTTGTCAGCGTGTTCCCGACGAAACACGCGATTGGACTAGAATCGTCAACCGGTGTAGAGATTTTAATTCACGTAGGATTAGATACTGTTAAGTTAAATGGTGAAGGTTTCGATCTATTGGTTGAGAAGGACCAGCCAATTCGTCGAGGGGATGCATTATTGAAAATTGATGTCGCCCATATTAAAGCCAACGCGCCATCAGCTGTAACACCTGTTATTTTCACAAACACGGAAAAAGAGAAGATCCATTTGTTGAAAGAGGGGAAACAAACTCAAGGTACAAGTGGTATCGTACGTGTAGATGCTTAAGAAGAAGCAGTAAAGTATGCCAAAAAAGTGATTGCAGATCCCTCTGCAATCACTTTTTTTGGCATACTTTTAAACTTTTAAACATAAATTCGTAAAAACGCTTACATTCTTTCTAGTTTTTTGGTTTAATTGGTATAGACAACTAGACCGGTAAACCGGTATAGTGAATAGTAAGATAACTAAAAAGGAGTGAGAAGAAGATGATGAACTTTATTCAACGCATCGGTAAATCCTTAATGTTTCCGATTGCGACCTTGCCGGCAGCTGCATTGCTTTTGCGACTTGGGCAACCAGACCTGCTGAACATTCCGCTAATCGCTGCAGCGGGAGATGGAATTATTGGTAACTTAGCTCTAATCTTTGCCATTGGTATTGCAATGGGATTTGCTCATGATAATAGTGGCGGTGCGGCATTAGCCGGAGCTGTCGGTTACTTGGTACTTACTAGTGCATTAGGAGCGGTCGATGAATCCATTAATATGGGTGTATTCGGTGGTATCATTTCCGGTATTGTGGCCGGTGTTCTCTATAATCACTTTTATAATATTAAACTACCGGATTTCTTAGCATTCTTTGGAGGACGAAGATTCGTTCCTATCGTTACAGCAGCTACAATGACTGTACTTGCGGGTGTACTCTTCTTTGCATGGCCACCAATTCAAAGTGTTATCGATAGTATCGGTAACTGGGTACTTGGTGCAGGAACTCTTGGAGTGGGGGCTTACGGATTCTTGAACCGTCTCCTAATTCCTACGGGTCTTCACCACGTTATCAACACAGTGGTTTGGTTCGACTTCGGTACATTCACGGATGCAAGTGGTGAAGTTGTTAAAGGTGAAATCAACCGTTTCCTTAAGGGAGATCCAACTGCAGGACCATTCTTGTCTGGTTTCTTCCCGATTATGATGTTCGGTCTACCAGCAGCTTGTCTTGCGATGTATGCGGCAGCTAAAAAGGAAAAGAAAGCAATTGTGGGCGGTATGTTATTCAGTATCGCGTTCACTTCTTTCCTTACAGGTATTACAGAGCCAATCGAATTTGCGTTCATGTTCCTTTCACCAGTTCTTTACGTAATGCACGCATTGCTAACTGGTGCGTCCATGATCGTATCGTATATGTTTGACGTCCATCACGGATTTGGATTCTCAGCAGGTGCGATTGACTATGTCTTGAATTATGGATTGGCACAAAATCCGTTGACTCTCTTAGTCATCGGACTCGTGTTCGGGGTCATTTACTTTGTCGTGTTCTACTTCCTGATCGTGAAACTCGACTTGAAAACACCAGGTCGTGAAGACGATGATGATATGGTAGAAGATACTGTAGTCTACAGTGATGACATCGTTGAAGTGAAGGCGTATCATACAATTGAAGCACTCGGTGGTATTGATAATATTCAAGCCATTGATTACTGTACAACTCGCTTACGCTTAACTGTTAAAGATTCAGATGTTGTTGATGAAAAAGAATTGAAGCGTTATGGCGCAATGGGCTACATGAAAATTAGTAAAACAAACGTTCAAGTTGTCATTGGAACAGCTGTTGAATTCTTAGGTGAAGCGATGAAGCGTCGTATCAAGAACGGTAACCCAGCTCCAAAGACTGAAGAGTCCATGGAACTGGATACACAACCGCACACTGTGAAAGTATTACCAGCATCTGATTTCCATATGCCAATCGACGGTGACGTCATTGACTTGTCAGAAGTTCCGGATGACGTATTTGCAAAAGAAATGATGGGTCCTGGTTTCGGTATCATGCCGAAAGGGAAAACGATTCATTCACCAATTGACGGTAAAGTCGTTAGCGTCTTCCCTACAAATCATGCGATTGGACTCGAAACAGACACAGGCGTGGAAGTACTTATTCACGTAGGTTTGGATACAGTGAAGTTAAACGGAAAAGGCTTTGAATTGCTTGTGGAAAATGATCAGCTCATTCAACGAGGCGATGCATTGTTGAATATTGACCTGGACTACATCAAAGCAAACGCACCATCCGTTGTGACACCGGTTATTTTTACAAACGTGGAAAAAGCCAACTTGCACATTTTGAAAAAAGGGTTCCAACGTAGAGGAACTGATTCAATCGTTAAGGTTGATGAATAATAACTGATTACGCCGGCGGGAGAGACGACAGTCACTCTTCCGGCGTGTTTTCTTAAGGAGTGGACAACAATGACACAGACAATTTTACTGACAAATGGAACCGTTGTGACACCAGATGGAGTTCTCGATAAAGGTGAAGTGTTCATAGAAGATGGCGTGATTCGAGAAGTTGGTATTTCCATACAGCGTGTAGCCAATCAACAGATTGATGCTCGTGGCGGATACGTATTACCAGGCTTCATCGACATGCACATCCATGGAGCAGCTGGAGCAGACGTGATGGACGCGACAGAAGAAGCACTACAAACGATGGCAGATGTCCTTCCGAAAGAAGGAACTACATCTTTTCTAGCGACATCTATGACTCAAGCGCCTGAAGCGATTGAAACAGCTCTGAAAAATGCGGCGGTCTTCACTACGAAAGCTGGACAAGCACAAATGCTAGGCGTTCACTTGGAAGGACCCTTTGTATCGCAGAAACGTGCTGGTGCACAGCCTCTTGAATACATTTGTCCTCCTGACGCAGAACAGTTTGATGCGTGGCAACAAGCGGCTCAAGGTAAAATTCGTATGGTCACACTCGCACCAGAAGTGCCGAACGGGTTGGCGTTCATCCGAAAACTATCGGCTGAGGGAATTGTAGCTTCCATGGGTCATACGGATGCGACAATCGCTCAAATGGAAGAGGCTGCACAAGCAGGGGCTGTTCAAGCCACTCATTTATACAACCAGATGTCACCGTTTCATCATCGCGAGCCGGGTGCGATTGGGGGGGCGCTACTTATAGATGAACTATGTGCAGAAGTGATTCCGGACTTCATCCACAGCCATCCAAAAGCAGTTGAACTAGCCTACCGAGTGAAAGGTGCGGACAGACTTATCCTCATAACGGATGCGATGCGTGCTAAGGGACTTGAACCGGGCGAATACGACCTTGGCGGGCAGCCAGTCCATGTATCAGAAACAGACGCACGTCTCTCGGATGGAACACTGGCAGGAAGTATTTTGACGATGGAACATGCCGTCAAAAATGTCGTCCGTACATTAGGAATTAGTCCTCTTGATGTTGCGAAGATTACGTCTGGGAACGCAGCTCGTCAGCTGGGTCTGACGAAAAAGGGGAGTCTGGTGGTTGGAAAGGATGCCGATGTCGTCATTCTAGACAAAGAGTGGACGGTTAAGCATACAATTTGTGGTGGTGTAGTTGGGTATGAAAATAATGAGGAGTAAAAACTCGACTGGCGGTGGCGATCATGCTAGATAAGCAATCAGCCATCCCGATCTATGTTCAGATTGAAGATTATTTGAAAGAACAAATTGCTCAAGGCGTGTACCCTGTAAAATCCCTTATTCCGTCTGAGCGTGAATTGACGGACATGTTTGGGGTAAGTCGTATGACAGTCCGTCAGTCGCTGACCAATTTAGTGAAAGATGGTTTGCTGTACCGAGAAAAAGGGCGTGGTACGTTTGTTGCAGAAGAAAAGATGGAACAGCCGCTAAACGGATTAACAAGCTTTACAGAGGACATGAAAGAAAGAGGATTCGTACCGGGAACGAAACTGATCAGCTTCAGCCAAGTACATCCAGATCCGCAACTGTCTACGCGACTCGGAATTTCTTCAGAAGCGCTCGTTCATAAGGTAGTCCGGATCCGATACGCTGACGATACACCAATGGCGATTGAACGATCGTATTTGCCCGTGGAATTGTTTCCGACGCTCTCGGAAGAAGCGCTACAAGGCTCCTTATACGCGTTCATTGAAAAACAGGAGAAACTTGTAATCGGGCAAGCCACACAGCGGATGGAAGCAGCTCTTGCAAAAACTGAAGATGCCGGATACTTGCATATTTCACTTCCCGCTGCAGTTGTGCTCATCGAACGTGTTAGTGCACTTGACGATGGTCGCATTTTTGAAGTCGTTCGCAGCACGTATCGGGCAGACCGATATAAATTTATTAGTGAAATTGGGAGGTGACTGTCATGAATTCCTACTTCAGCGAAATTACCACACTTTTAACAGAAGCAGGGCGTGAAGCAAAAGAGTCAGTGGATCGAGCCGCTACAATACTGGCTGATCGAATTGCAAAAGGTGGAATCATTCATCTCTTCGGGTCTGGGCATTCCCAATTGCTTGCACAGGAAGGTTTTTTCCGGGCTGGAAGTCTTGCCTGTGTCCAACCCATTTCCGTTGGACCGCTCATGTTGCATGAAGGAGCGTTGCTATCTTCTAAAAACGAAAAAGATCCTGACTTCAGCAGAACCTTTCTTACAAGCCTCGACATTCGACCAGGAGATATCGTCATCATCATTTCCAATTCAGGACGGAATCCAGTACCAATTGATGTGGCACAATATGCGAATTCGCAAGGCTCTTATACGGTTTCAATTCAGTCTTTATTGTATACTGAAAAAGAACAACCATCTCGACATTCTTCGGGTAAACGACTGGAAGCATCAGTGTCAACGGTGCTGAATACGAAAGTCCCACCAGGCGACGGAATCATGAACATCGATGGGATCCAATGCGGTCCTGCGTCGTCAGTAATTGGGAATGCATTACTTCATGGTTTGTTCTGTGAGGTTGTCGTGCGAATGAGTGAGAATGGTATGGAGCCGCCTGTTTTTAAAAGCGGTAATATAGAGGGCAACGAAACACATAACAATGCACTCGTCGCCCACTACAGCGACCGCATCAAGTTTTGACTATAAAGGAGAGAGTTAGTTATGGAAAAGAAAACGTACACAATTACAAGTAGCGAAGGGTTGCACGCACGACCGTGCTCCATGCTCGTATCAGCAGTAACACCATTCAAATCAGAAGTAACAATTACGTACAAGGAGCGAACTGCTAACTTGAAATCCATTATGGGTGTCATGGGCATGGGGATTGAATCCGGTGCGCAAGTTGAAATCACAGCAGACGGCGCTGATGAGTCAGAGGCGATCGCAAAAGTGGATGAAATTATGAAAAAAGAAAGTATTGGCGAGTGAAACAAACTATTACAGGTATCGGTGTATCTGACGGAATAGCGATCGCCAAAGCATATCGTTTGGAAACGCCAGACCTTACAGTCGAAAAACTAACTATCGAGCAGCCTGAACTGGAAATTGCCCGATTTGAAGCTGCTAAAGCTGAAGCGGCAGTTGAACTAGAAGCAATCCGAGCGAAAGCTGCTGAAAATTTTGGAGAAGACAAAGCGGCAATCTTTAGCGCGCATTTACTCGTGTTAAACGACCCAGAGCTTGAAAGCAGCGTTAAAGGTAGCATTGAACAAGGCGTCAACGCAGAGTTTGCCTTGCAACAAGCTGCAGATACCTTCACAGCGATGTTCGAAGCAATGGACAACGAATATATGAGAGAACGTGCTGCAGACGTTCGCGACGTGACGAAGCGTCTCCTAGCTAAACTATTAGGTGTTCATGTATCCGATCCTTCTACTATCAATGAAGAAGTGATCATTATTGCAGATGACTTAACACCTTCTGCAACGGCTCAATTGAATAAGCAATTCGTCAAAGGATTCGTAACGGATATCGGAGGGCGTACATCGCACTCTGCAATTCTCGGTAGAATGCTGGAGATTCCAGCGGTAGTCGGAACGAAAACTGCTATGGCGTCGATTGAACAAGGAACTGCTCTAATTGTCGATGGTACGGACGGAACAGTATTATTAGAACCGACTGATGAAGACACGCGAGCTTATGAAACAAAGAAAGTGACGTTCGAGCAAGATAAGGAATTGTTGAAGCGCTTTGTTTCTGAATCGACTGTTACAAGTGACGGGCATCACGTTGAAGTGGGCGCAAATATTGCGTCAACTGAAGACTTGCCATTAGCTGATAAAAACGGAGCTGAGGGCGTTGGTTTGTTCCGTACAGAGTTCCTCTATATGGGGAAAAGTGATTTTCCAACTGAAGAGGAACAGTATGACGCTTACAAAACCGTTCTGACTTCCATGGGAGAACGTCCAACGGTTGTCCGCACTCTCGATATTGGTGGTGACAAGGAGTTAAGCTATTTCAGCACGCCTGAAGAGATGAACCCATTCCTTGGAGAGCGCGCCATTCGTCTTTGTTTTGAACATCCAGAAATGTTCCGTACTCAGTTACGTGCATTGTTACGCGCAAGTGTTCACGGCAACTTGAAAATCATGTTCCCAATGATTGCTACGCTGGAGGAATTCCGTCGTGCAAAAGGCATGTTACTTGAAGAACAAGAGAAACTAAAGGCTGATGGCATCGAAGTCAGCGATACGTATGAGGTAGGGATGATGCTTGAAATCCCTGCAGCTGCAGTCATCGCAGATTTGTTTGCAAAAGAAGTCGACTTCTTCTCCATCGGTACGAATGATCTGATTCAATATACGATGGCGGCAGACCGCATGAACGAAACGGTTTCGTATTTGTATCAGCCGAATCATCCTTCTGTATTGCGTCTCATTCATAACGTAATTCAAGCCGCTCACAAAGAAGGTAAGTGGGTAGGTATGTGTGGTGAAGTAGCGGGAGATCCACTGTCCATTCCTGTTCTACTCGGTATGGGTCTGGATGAGTTCTCAATGAGCCCATCGAGCATTTTGAAAGCACGTGCTCAATTCGCGGATCTTTCTAAAGCGGAATGGGAAGGGTATATCCCTGAAATTCTACAGATGGAAACATCCGAGAAGATTACTGAATTTGTACAAGCGCATAGCTAAAAAAGAAAAGCGGAACCGAATTGACGGTTCCGCTTTTACTTATTTTTTGTCTTCAAATTGGATTTTTTGACCATCAGGCATCGTGATTTCAATATCAAATTTAACGTAATCATCTTTCAAACCGAAAGCTTCCAATGCTTGTTGAATCGCTTGTTCTTTTGAAGTGGTTTCTGTAATGTCCAGCTTTTCTAATTTTGGATAAATCTCATCGAACGCTTCCCGTCCGTGCAAATTGGAATTGGAAAGTTCATCCTCAACAGTCGATTCCACCTTGCCGTTGTCTTGTTCGATTTCAATTTCATATTCTTTGTTTTTTCCATAATCGACTTCCAGCTCAAATTCGTCGTAAGTCAGCTTGTCCATTTTCTCTTTCATGTAGTCCTGGTCGCTGTCTGACGCTGTCGAGTCATTAGTGGTCGAGGAATCGCTTGTACCCGAAGAAGTGTCCTTGTTAGTGGACTCATCGGAAACGGCTCCAGACTCAGTTGTCGCATCTTCCGTACTGGTTGTTTTGTCGTTTTCTGTGTTCGTGTCGTTGTTACCACAAGCGCCTAGAAGTAGGGCTGTCGCAAGAATGCTTCCTGCAATAGATGCTGATTTTCTCATGATGAAGGCCTCCTATAGTTTATGCATTACTTATAGTATTCCCTGCTTATTGAATTACAAACGAGATCAGAATGAGTTATAATTGTGGAAATTATATAAATTAAGGAAGAAAGGAATGGATTGGATGACTACTTCAGTTGACCAACTTTTTGCTGAATTAACGGATTTTTTAGAACAAGAGCAAGTGACACAAAACGAGACAGTACGCGACTTACATAGCAAGGACGAATCTTACCATACGCCAAGCCTCCCGGATCTTGTAGTATACCCTAGATCCACTGAAGAGGTGAGCAGGATTGTGAAAGCTGCGGGGGATTTAAACGTCCCTGTAATTCCATTTGGCGTCGGCTCAAGTCTAGAGGGACACGTAATTCCATATGATTATGGAATTACAATCGATTTCACTGAGATGAATCAAATACTCGAAGTGAATCCTTCAGACATGCTGGTGACTGTACAACCTGGAGTGACTCGTTCTGTATTGAACAAAGAGTTGAAAAAACATGGGCTATTCTTCTCTGTCGATCCAGGAGCAGATGCCACACTTGGTGGTATGGCGGCAACGAACGCGAGTGGTACGACATCCGTGAAATACGGCGTCATGCGTGATCAGGTGAGAGATCTGGAGGTGGTCCTAGCGGATGGAACTGTGATTCACACAGGGAACAAAGCGGCCAAATCGTCCTCAGGCTATCATCTGAACGGATTATTTGTCGGTTCAGAAGGAACTCTCGGATGTTTTACTGAATTGACACTCCGTGTGTTTGGAATTCCGGAAGTGACAACTGCTGCACGTGCAACATTCACTTCCATTACGAATGCCATTGAAGCAGTTCCTGCCATTTTGCAAGCTGGCATTCCCATTGCCCGTGTGGAACTGGTCGACACGGAATCCATTCGACAAGTGAATGCGTATAGCGAAACAGACTACGCGGAACTGCCAACCCTATTTTTGGAGTTTCATGGCAACGAAGCCGGTCTCGCACAAGACGTTGCGTTTACAGAAGAAATTGTCGCAGACTTCGGCTGCAAAGAGATCTTGTTCGAAACGGAAACTGCGAGTCGCAATCGTCTATGGGAAGCCCGACACAATGCAGCATATGCCTATACACATGGATTCCCAGGCAAACAGATGATGCTGACGGATGTCTGTGTACCGATTTCCAAATTAGCAGATGCCGTAGTTTTTGCACGTGAAGAACTCGACAGAACAGGACTCGAAGGCGGAATTGTAGGACACGTTGGAGATGGTAATTTCCACGTGTTGCTGATGATCGACCACGAAAATGATGAAGAACTCAAGATCGCCGATAAATATAATGAAACCATCGTCCGCCGTGCGCTCGCATGTGGTGGCACATGCACAGGCGAGCACGGTGTCGGCGTCGGCAAACAAAAATACCAACGCGATGAGCACGGCGCTGCGTACGACGTCATGCTGAAGATCAAGCAAGTGCTGGATCCCGAGAATTTATTGAACCCAGGGAAATTAATCAAATGATTTAAGTGGAAAGGGCTTTTGCAAAGCCCTTTTTTGGTGGATTCAAATAGCGTGATATTCACAGGTTGCCAACGTGTTCATAACCCTTGGGTCATGATCGTTCCGTAAAGTAAATGTCCATTTTTTTTAAGAATTCACAAACGTTGGATTCAATAAAATCAAGTTCATTTTCGTCAATTTTATTATGGGGTTGTGGTTGAAACCAATGAACCTCTTCATTATGGAAAATACCTCGATAGTCGTGTCCATCAATGTTCAATTTAAACTGAAGACGTTCATTAGCTTGACCTTCAAATAATGGTGTAAGTACCTCGAATTTTTGTAACATAATGAAAATCCCCTTTTTTAGTTGGTTTTATGAGTACTCCTCTAAACTGCTTTGAATAGTTCTTGTTTCTGTTTTGCTTATATCCTTATATTAACTACTCAAAATTAAAAAAATTGGTGGAGAAGATTAAAAAGTTAGGTGGAGAAGATTAGAGTTTGGTGAGAATAAGGTAACGAAGTATATGTCTTTTGAGAGTCATAACTTGTTATATCTGATCATAAATATCGAAAAGTGATCATAAAACTCGAGTTACGCTCATAAACTAATGGGAGTGATCATAAACCTGGGGAAACACTCATAAACTCAGAAAAGTGATCATAAATCTCAAGAAATACTCATAAAACTCATATTTCGCTCATAAATTTCCTCGAGTTCCATTCCGATAACCCACCAAACCCTAAGATCCGCGTCTACAGGAAATACCTGAACACTCTTCACGCGAAGCGTTACCATTTAACCCCTTAACGCACTTGAATTGAGACCCGTTATCGAGAAATCTCCCGATGTGTCCTGGAAATAGCAACTAGTTGAGCACCACCTCAATCGAGTGATCGATAAATCATCCCAAAGGTAAGACAACTGCAACAGTCTGATCGACAATGTAAAATCCTCTCAATGTAATCCCGTTTATTTACAAATGCAAAGGGAAAGGAAATCAATAAAGTAGAAAATATATAACGATCAAAGGAGCGTAACGAAGATGGAAACCATTCCTAAAGAAGAAGGTCTAGATCACACAATTAGTATGTTTAAAGAAGGATATGATTACATTACAAATCGGAACAACGAGTTCGATTCCAACTTATTTGAAACGAGATTACTTGGAGAACGAGTCATTTGCATGACAGGTAAAGAAGCTGGCGAGCTGTTTTATGACAACGACAAGTTTGTCAGAGCTGGGGCTGCACCGAAGCACATCCAAAAAACGTTGCTAGGGGAAAAAGGGGTTCAAACCTTAGATGGAGAAGTGCATCAACACCGTAAAGCAATGTTCATGGAGTTGATGAATCCAGAACATATCAAGCAGCTAGGAAAGCTGACCGCTGATGAGTGGGAGCGCAAACTTTCTGAATGGGGAGAAGGAGCTGACATCCAATTATACGAGCAGGCCCAGGAAATCCTCACTCGTGCAGCTGTTCGTTGGGCTGGTGTCCCGCTTGAGGAGAAAGATGTCCCTAAACGTACAAAGCAACTAGTTCAATTATTCGAGTCTCCAACTTCAGTCGGCATTCAGTATTTAAGAGGTACAAGTGCACGTAAGGAATTAGAAGAGTGGATAGCGGGGCTAGTGTCAGACGTTCGTGAGGGTAATCTACAACCACCTGCAGGTACGGCATTACTGACGTTCTCAAAACATCATGATTTAGACGGTTTGCCGTTAGATGAACGTGTAGTAGCTGTTGAAGTGTTGAATATCGTACGTCCTATTGTAGCGATTTCCATCTATATCGCATTTTTAGGACATGCGCTAATTACTCATCCAGAAGAAAGAAGCAAGCTCGAAGGAAGTAAAGAACAGCCGTTTAAAAATTTTGTACAGGAAACCAGACGGTTGTATCCATTCTTTCCGTTTAACGCAGCCCGAGTAAAGGAAGATTTCGTTTGGAATGATGTATCTTTCAAGAAAGACACATTAGTCATTTTTGACTTCTATGGCACAAATCACGACGAAAAGAGCTGGCCGGATCCACATGAATTCCGCCCGGATCGCTTTGACGAAGACCAAATGACACCATACAACTTTGTGCCTCAAGGTGGAGGCGACTATGCAATAGGACACCGCTGTGCAGGAGAGTGGGCGACAATTGAAGTAATGAAAGTCTCGCTCGATTATTTAGCGAATCGAATGTCTTACGACGTTCCCGAACAAGAGTTGGGCTATAGTAAAACGAGTATCCCATCTATTCCAGAAAGTGAAATTGTGTTAAAGCATATACGACGTAATTAAATTCAATGAAAAAACCGCGACTGACTTCCAGGTCAGTCGCGGTTTTTACATTAACACTCCCGAAACAGTTTTAACTCACGATTATTGAGCAATAGCTCCAAAAAGACCTTTAGCGCCTTTGTCTGATACTGCGAACTGGTTACAATCGAAAATTGGCGGACAAATGGTAAGTCTTTTACAGGTAATTGCACTAATTCCCCATAACGGATTTCCTTTTGAACAGCCCACTCTGACAACAAACTAATTCCTAGCCCTGCTTCAACGGCTTCCTTAATGGGCTGGGTACTACTGAACTGCATCGTACGAACAGGAGTTAAGGCGTAGCGTTCAAACACAGCTTCTACAGCCTCTCGTGTACCGGAACCCTCTTCTCGGATGATCCACGTTTGTTCGTTCAACGCTTTCCATTCGATTGCTTTTGTTTTTAACGAGAGTGGATGGCCTGCTGAAGCTACAAGAATCATCCGATCTTCTGCAAAAGCTTGTGTTGTCAGTTGCCGATTTTCTTTGAACCGACCTTCAACGATGCCTACATCAAGTTGCCGACTCATGATGAGGTCTGCAATTTCTGCAGTATTTCCAATTGTCACATCCGGTTGAATGCGTGGATAATCTTCGAGCAATCGAGCCAATATATGAGGAAGCACATATTCACCGAATGTATAACTGGCACCAATCGAGAGATGTCCACTAGCTTCGTGGGACAAGTCATTGACTAAATGGTGCATGCGACCATATAATCCGACAATTTCTTTGGCATGGTGATACACGATTTCACCAGCCTTTGTCAGTCGGACATATTTGTTTGTCCTTTCAAGCAACCGCACATTCATCGTCTCTTCCAAGGAGCGAATGTACTGACTTACCGCAGGTTGTGTCATATGAAGATCCTCAGCTGCACGTGAAAAGCTTTTCTTTTCTGCGACTGTCACAAAGACGTTTAAACCTTGGTCCACTTACTCACACCTTCCTCACATATGGATTTACTTATGATAGCTATTATATATTGTTATTTTCCTTATGGAAACTAGGAGCGTATACTAAACGACAGGAGGTGTTCAACATGAATTCATCATCAACAGCGCCCTCACCCAAAAAGCTATCGAAGCCAGCTGCTTGGATTGGTGGGGTTGCATTTACATTTTTCATTGCATTTTTAGGCTACTTACTAGCGAAGCTACCAGGTTTTGACCATATTGGCCAACTAGCTTCTGCCATTATCATTGCAGTCGCATTTCGACAGTTTTTTGGCTATCCTGAAGCAATTCGGTCAGGCATCGCCTTTTCATCTAAACGTTTATTGCGGATAGCGATCATTTTGTACGGTCTTAAACTAAACATTGATACCGTACTTAGCGATGGTCTTGGCTTGCTTGTACGTGACGTCGGCGTCATTATCTTCGCCATCTTCATGACACTATGGCTCGCTAAGATGTTTAAGGCGGATAAAAATATTTCGCTTTTACTTGGTGTCGGTACAGGGGTTTGTGGAGCGGCTGCAATCGCTGCAATCGCACCGATCGTGAAAGCAAAAGACGAAGACACAGCAATTGGTGTCGGAATTATCGCTTTGATGGGTACAGTCTTTGCCATCGGATATACAGTGTTACGTCCATTTTTACCTCTCGATGCAATTCAATACGGTATGTGGTCAGGAATCAGCTTGCATGAAGTTGCACACGTTGCGCTAGCAGGAGCTCCTGCAGGTGAAGACGGTCTTGCCATCGCACTACTTGCGAAGCTCGGTCGTGTGTTCTTGCTTGTCCCATTATGCTTCATCTTCATCGCGATTATGAAACGTAAAAGCAAAGGAACAGAAGAAGCAGATACCAAAATCGAGTTTCCATGGTTCCTGGTCGGTTTCATCATTTTAAGTGTACTAGGAAGTTATGTATTCGGGCCAATCATTCCAGTGTCCGATGGTGTTTATGAATTCATTTCCGTATTAACAACTTGGCTCCTAACGGCAGCTATGGTTGGACTTGGATTGAATGTAAGCCTACGAGATCTGCGCGCGCGAGCACTTCGCCCGCTTGCAGCAATGACTGTTACTTCAATCTTGCTGTCAGTAATTGCGTACTTCATCGTCTGATTGATCGATTTTTCATAAAAAACCACGTAGAAAGGAAATCACCTTTCTACGTGGTTTTTTTAGGAGTTAATCAATCAAACCTTCTTCTTTCAGGAAGTCGACGGCAACGGTTTCATATTCCTCTTTGTCAATATCCACACGTGCGTTCAATTGTTGCATGCGTTCATCGTCAATTCGGCCAGCTAGCATATTCAGAACTTCTTCCAATTCTGGATGCTTGTCTAGCACGTCTTGACGGATGAGTGGAGCTGCATAATAAGGAGGGAATAGATTTTTGTCATCTTCCAACACTTTTAAGTTAAACTCAGGAATGCGTCCATCTGTACCGAAAGCATCGATAACGTCGACATCACCGTTTTTGATGGCACTATACATGATACCTGTGTCCATTGTTTTTGCCTCTTTAAATGAGAACCCGTAAAGTTCCTGGAAGCCAGGATATCCATCTTTTCTTTCTTGGAACTCCGGTTCTGTACCAAGCACCATGGAGTCAGCAGTTCGCTTCAAGTCAGACATTTTTTCAAGTCCGTATTTGTCCGCATCTTCCTGACGCACAGTTAGTGTATAGGTGTTATTAAAACCGATTGGCTCCAACCAGACTAGATCGTATTTTTCTTTGAATACTTTTTTTACATAATTATACGCCTCGTCAGGATCGTTAATCGCATCTTCTTTCAAATAATTCATTAACCCAGTTCCTGTGTATTCTACATAGACATCATAACTACCTTGCTGGAGCCCTTCAAAAGCGAGGGTGGATCCGCCGAGGAATGATTCGTATTTTACATCCAAGTCCGTTTTTTCTTCAATCAAGTGACCAAGCACATAGACCATAATCTCTTGTTCTGTGAAGTTTTTACCGGTAATCGTTATAGTGTCCTTATTTCCACCTGTGAATGAAGTAACGGCGAACACTAGGACAACGGCTGCTATGACGGCAATCGCACCTCGTGTAATATTCTTTTTTGTTTTGCGGGAGAGTTTACCCGGCTGCGCCATTCCTTCTACCTTTTTCAAAATGAAGTCGAGCACGATTGCTAGCAAAGCAGATGGAATTGCGCCTGCAAGGATGAGTCCCGAATTGTACGTTTGAAGACCACGGAAAATGAGATCTCCAAGTCCACCAGCTCCTATTAATCCGGCGATGGTAGCCACACCGACGATTAAAACAGTTGCAGTTCGTACACCCGCCATAATAACACCTAACGAAAGCGGTAATTCAACCATCGTAAGGACCTGTCGGCTGGTCATTCCCATACCAATACCCGCTTCAACTGTAGCGCGGTCAACTCCGCGAATACCGATGTATGTATTGCGCAGGATTGGCAACAAGCCATAAATTGTGAGCGCAATAATTGCAGGTACTTTGCCTGTCCCCATAAATGGAACAAGGAACACAAGCAAGGCCAGGCTCGGGATTGTCTGTAGGACAGAAGCGACCCCGATGATTGGCTCAGCTATTTTTGTGTTGCGTGTCAAAATGATTCCAAGGGGCACTGAAATGAGGATTGCGATTCCGATAGAAATCAGAGAAAGAGTCGCGTGTTCAAGAAATAGGCTCCAAATAGTGGGCCATCGATTTGTAAAGACATCTACTGTATCATTCCATATTTCGTTAATAGTAAAGACCTCCTGTCAAAATGTATCCTATCTTTCAGTTTAGAGTAGTTCATCAACGACGTACTCGACGAGACTCGATCGGCTGACGAGACCTAGTAGCTTTTCATCGCGATTAACTACAGGGACAAACCAGTAACCTGATTCATTTAGTTTCGTGAAAATTTCTGCGACGGGTTCATCGATATAGAATTTCGCGTGATCTGTTTTTTTGATGTCGTTTAACGTAAGCGTTTCGTCATTGAAATGCTTTTGTACATCCCATATAGATGCCACACCAAGATAATGATCGTTTTCGTCAACGACAATCAAGGTGTCGACTCGTTTTTTTTGCATCGTTTTCAAAGCTTCTGCAAGTCCTCTTTTATAAAGAGTGGAGATGGGTTTGATAAGAAGAGATTCGAGAGGGGGAAGTATAACCGCTTCATTTAAGCGATCTTCTCCGATGAAATTCCGTACAAATTCATTGGCCGGGCGACGTAAAATCGCTTCAGGAGAGTCGATTTGTACAATTTCTCCATCTTTCATAATACAAACACGATCAGCAATTTTAAGGGCTTCATCCATATCATGTGTTACGAACACAATCGTCTTTTTTACATCGCGTTGCAGTTTGACCAATTCATCTTGGAGCTGTTCGCGACTTATAGGGTCAAGCGCACTAAATGGCTCATCCATTAAAATAATTTGCGGTTCTGCGGCCATTGCACGAATCACGCCAATGCGCTGCTGCTGTCCTCCGCTCAGTTCTTGAGGATATCGATCCGCATATGTATCTGGATCCAATCCAACCATCGTCATCAGTTCATCTACCTTATTGCGGTAGTCTTTCTCCTCCATCTTTTTTAGTTGAGGGACGAGCCCAACATTTTCACGGATAGTCATATGTGGCAACAAGCCAATATGTTGAATAACATATCCTATACTTCTTCGTAGCTCTACGGGGTTGACAGACGAGACACTTTTTTCATTGATTTTGATATCTCCGCCTGAAGGTTCGATTAACCGATTAATCATTTTCATCGTAGTCGTTTTCCCACTACCACTTGGCCCAATCAGTACAAATAGTTCACCATCATGAATATCAAAGGTTAAATCTTTTAGTGCTTCAAAGCCGTCTGGATATTTTTTGGACACGTTTTTAAATGTAATCAAGCGTCTTCCTCCTTTATCGAATTAGGAAATTGTCCCACTAACAACTCTAGAATTCATATTCTGGAATTGCAAAATCAATCCATTTTACCTAGTAAAATTGGTTACTTGCTTAAGTGTGTAAAAAAACGACTAAGTCTCTTAAGACTAGACTAGCCGCTACATTCTTCCAGACTTGAAAATGGAAAAGAGAAGAAATACAAACATTAAAAATGCGACAATCGCACCGACCTCAATAACAGGAAGGTTCAGTAACATATTATTTTCTCCAGCAATGGCAGAACCGATGATCAATCCAGTCATTAAAATACTAAAAGCAAGAAGAATGACACTGAATGCGAGTCGATTGCTAATGATATCCATTCTTCGAAGAATGAAACTGGTTTGACGTAAGTTAATATCCAGTTTCAATTTCCCTTTCTTTGCAGCTGTACTTATATCTTTGAAATCGCGCGGAATATTTACGAGAATCTCTGCATTTTCGCTCACACTCTCCCAAGCGGATTTAAGTAGGGAACTTGGACTGTAATACTCCTTGATAAGTTTCTTTCCAAAAGGTTCTACGCCATCCATGATGCTCATATTGGGATCTAACTTTGAAATCAGTCCTTCAAGTGTTAATATCGTTTTCCCTAAAACTGTAATTTCACTCGGGATCTTAATTTGATGACGGTAGGCAACCCCAAACAGGTCCATGAAGATGTCTCCCAAACTCATATTTTTTAGAGGAACGTCATAGTACTTAGTTTTGAGCATACCTAAATCTTTTTGTAGGCTTTTGATATCTGTTTCGTCTTGTAGTATCCCCATTGCATCTAATACTTTGATGATGCCCTTTGTATTACCGCGTTCCAATTCCATAATTAGCTTTGCGAACTGGAGCTTGAGCTGATCATCCATGACTCCGATCATTCCAAAGTCAATAAAAGAAATAACATTTCCAGGCATTATGTATATATTTCCTGGATGAGGATCGCCATGAAAGAAGCCATGGTCAAGCACTTGACTAAACATGGAATTCACTAGTTTTCTCGCGAGTAGTTTCCGGTCATATCCTTGTTCATCTAGCAAATCGATATGATCAGACTTAATTCCCTCGATCATCTCCATCGTCAATACTTTTTTGGAGGTAAGCTCCCAATGTATTTTTGGAATGTACACAGACGGATCTTTTTTCATTTGTCGAGAGATACGTTCAGCATTTCTCCCTTCAGTTTCGTAATCGAGCTCACTGAGTAGTGAATCTGCAAACTCGTTAATAATGGCACGAACACCATATAATTTTCCCCAATCCGTGTTGTTCTCAATAATGGATGCTATTTCTTTTAGAATGGATAAATCCGTACCCACGGTTTGTCGTATGTCGGGACGCTGAACTTTAACAGCTACTTTTTCACCGTTATATAAGTAGGCAGCGTGGACTTGACCGATTGATGCAGTTGCGAGTGGCCTGTCGTTGAAGGATTCAAATAGTTCATCCAGTGGATTTCCTAGCTCTTTTTCAATAATTTGCTGGACTTCCTCAAATGAAAAGGGCTCGGCATGGTCTTGAAGTTTTTCAAGTTCACGTATAATTTCAATGGGTACTAAATCGCGTCGAGTACTTGCAATCTGCCCTAACTTTATGAATGTCGGACCGAGCTCTTGCAAAGTCCGATTCAATTTTTGTCCGATATTATGAAGATTCATATCCAGAGGTTCGTTCTTCATCTTTGCTGCAGCTCTGCGTTCTGTAATCCCGAGGCGAAAGAGTACGTGGCTAAACCCATTTTTCAAAAAAGTATTCACTATTTCTTGAAATCTATACGTTCTGCGGATGGAAATCTTAATCACACCAACGCCTCCATTCAACTACTACCTATACCCGATTAAGCACGAGGTTAAACGGTTATTAAAAAAGAAAAGCTGTCATATTGACAGCAGCAACTGTGTTGTTACTAAAAACGATCTTTAAGTTGAGCACTTAGGGAAGAAACATGAAAACGGACACCACGCAAAAAAAGCGAGATGTCCGTTTTCTGATTAAAGTTGTTTTTCAAGACGTTCCATCTGAAGAATGCGGAAACCTGATTTCTCCAGTTTCGCACGAAGTGCTTCGACTTCATCCTCTGTTTTTTCTCCTTCGAGTGTCAGAACAACACGTCTTACAAGCACGGAACCGTTATCGAGCGTTAGCATACCTTCTATGTTTTCACCGCGAAGTGTACGAGCAAGTTTTTCAATCATTCCACGAGCTTCCGTTGAGGAGATAGTAAGATTCAACCCGCCTGTGTTGACACCAAATGCATCTTGGAACACGCCTTCAATTTTGTTGTGTGTCAGAATACCGACTAACTTGCCATGATCGGTAACAGAAATGAAAGGAAGTGCTTTGATTTTTAATAGTGCATCCAAGAATGATGAAGTCTCTTCAATAGAATCTTCGTGGTGCTTAATAATCGTATCTAGCGTCGCAGCTGCATTACCATTCTGCTCATACAAATATTCAATAAGATGGATTTTGTATATCATTCCTTTGTAGTTGTCATTAGCATCCACTACAGGAACGGAACGAAAGCCACTTTTTCGAATTTTATCAAGTGCTTCGGTCACAGTATCTTTGTCATTAACTGTAGTTACATAATTTCTAGAAACGAGTAAGTCACGTACGCGCATTCATAATCCCTCCAGTTGTTTTCAATCATTTCAAAATGTTTTGTAAAAACCATTATAAGTGAAACAGAAAGCATAGAGCAAGGTATTTTCAGTCGCGTTGTTCATCTTCTATTGTATAGTACGGACCTGGAAAAGTCTTGCTAATGGCTAAGTTGTCACACGATATCTATTTCTTCCCGTATTCTATAGATGCAAATCCTCTTTCACAAGTTTGCTTCAGTAGAAAGAACAGGTAAACTAGAGAAAAGAACCATATGAAAGAGAGGAATCGGTGTGTATTTTTCTTTCAAGCATGACAACTGGGAATGGATTGAAGTAGAGCAGAAAACGGACTTGAAGGCAGAACTTTCCCATCAATCCCATATGAGTAGTAAGTGGCTTGAAACCCTTGAAAAGAACAAACAAGATGTCATCGGTAACTCAACGGCAGTTAAGGATGAGGAGGCACTTTGGGGGAGGCTTACGTACGAACAAAGCATGCACAGTAAAGATGAAAATAAGACCTTTTCATTTTTCCTCACGAAAGATACGTTGCTGACGTCACAGTTAAATCAGGATCTGTTCCCGAAAGAAGCTCGTGATGAAATGGAACAAAAACTGGAGGGTTCGGAAAATGCAGTTCAGGCATTTATCGTCCTTCTAAATGCGGTTCTGCACAAATTTCTTGAGCAAATTGATCAGTTTGAATATCGTCTAAGAGAGATGATTTGGGAAATTAAAGAAAATAATAATATGGCTTTGCTAGAACGTATTGCACAAAGCAGGCATGAATTGATTATTTGGAATAACTTAGTCATACCATTAGTCGAGGTTCAAATGACGATTGAAGAGACTTTTGAAGAAAAACAACTTGGAACACTTGAGTATAAGAGGCTATGCACGAGAATAAAACGAATCAAGATGCTGATAAGAGAGTACAGCCAAGAAGTGGAGGCTCTAACAGACATGGAGAGTCTTGTATCCAATCAGCGAGGAAACGAAATCATTAAAACACTCACAGTGATCACTACAATCTTTACCCCGGCAGCAGTTTTCGGGGCAATCTGGGGAATGAACTTCAAGTCGATTCCGGAGTTTGAGTGGGCACACGGTTATGCCTTTGCCCTCACTGTCATTCTGTCCACTACATTCGGCCTTTACTTCTATTTGAAAAAGAAAGGCTGGATGGGAGAAATATTGAAAACCAAATCGAATCGGTCCATGTTCAAGTGAAAGAAAAGGAGGGTGAGGAATGACCGATCAAGAAATGGACAAAATCCTTCGTATTCGTACGGAAGGCACAATTGAAATCCTACAAAGTTCAGCGCATTATAACCGCTATGAAGCGACGCCGTACAGCGTATTGGACGCCTTGTTTGAAATCTATCCGCTACGTTCCACGGATCATCTCGTGGATTTTGGATGCGGCAAAGGAAGGGTCCCAATCTATAGCGCGTATCGTTTTGGAAGTATCGTCACAGGCGTCGACTTGAATGGACGTTTGCTGCAAGAAGCGTTTGTCAATCTCGCGGATTTTCGAGCTTCGCAGAAACGGTTTCGCGGCTCTATTGAATTTGAACAAACTACTGCAGAAACGTATCCGATTCAAGCTAGACAAAATGTCTTCTACTTTTTCAACCCATTTTCAGTGGAGGTTTTCCAGACAGTCATTCGCAATGTGCTAGACTCTGTTGACCGTTATGAGCGACAGGTGGATATCATCCTTTATTACCCCACGACTGCCTTCGTGTACTTTTTGGAAGAACAAACCCCTTTTGAGCGAATTGAAGAAATCCCCATCCCTATACTGTCAATTGACAATGAGGACGAACGTATATTGATCTATCGATATGAATGAAGTAAAGCCAGCCCACATATTGGGCTGGTCAGACTGTAGACAAACTCCAGAAATCATGGGGCTTGCCTACAGTCTTTTTCCTTTACAATAGAATTAACTATGAAAAGTTGATCTTCGCTGCGAGCGGACGCTTTCCGAGGGGCTTGCTCTCAGCCAATCGAACGACGAAGAGTTCGATTTGCCGTATTTTAGCGAACTTGGCTGAAATTAAGGCAGCTCTCATCTCCCTCGCGTTGCTC
>NZ_AZUC01000044.1 GCF_000586555.1 Sporosarcina sp. D27 | reverse complement strand
ATTTAAGATGTCTATCAGATCAATTAAGATCTGTTTGTATTTGTTTCACCGGCAGAACCGGTTTCCCAAACGATAATTCGTTGACATTTTGCTGTTCAGTTTTCAAGGTTCATGTTGTCTGAAGCGTTTCAGTAAGTCTCGCTCCCGACTGCTTTATTACTATACCAAGTGCGTCAACATAAGTCAACACTTTTCGTCAAATTAATTACTAGTCATTAATATACCCGAAAAACATTGCGTTAAACATCATTTATCAATTCCCCATCGTATTTCATTATTTCTATCATTGTGATTGGCTAATTCCACACTCTAAACAAAAAACAGCTACTCAACTTCCATTATGGAAAGTCAGTAGCTGTAGGAGTTTCGTTATTTAACGAAAACGAAATACAATATGAAGAGAACCATCAATACATACATAATAGGATGTATTTCTTTGCGGCGTCCGCTAAGTAGCATTGTAATTGGATAGAAGATGAATCCAATCGCTATTCCTGTTGCAATACTATACGTCAACGGCATTGCAATGACAGTGAAGAATGCCGGGACAGCCATTTCAAAACGCGTCCACTCAATATTTCCTAAATTAGAAACCATTAGCACACCAACAATAATTAATGCAGGCGCTGTAACTTCGGGCGTAATGACGAACAATAAAGGTGAGAAGAATAAAGCTAGTAAGAATAGGAGACCTGTTATAACAGAAGCAAAACCTGTTTTCGCCCCTGCTGCAACTCCAGCTGTAGATTCAACGTAAGAAGTTGTTGTAGATGTACCGAAAATCGCACCAGTGACTGTTGCCATGGAATCCGCCAACAATGCTCTTCCGGCACGTGGCAACTTACCTTCCTTCATTAAACCTGCTTGTGTTGCAACTGCAACGAGTGTTCCTGCAGTATCAAAGAAATCTACAAATAGAAACGTAATAATGATGACAAAAAACTGTGTTGTAAACAATTCGCTTGGGTTATTAAAAATTGTTTCAAATGCTGCACCAAAAGTTGGAGCTACGCTCGGTACACTGGAAACGACTTTATCTGGAACCTCAATAAGACTGGTCAACATCCCTGCAATGGTAGTTATAATCATTCCATAGAATATTGCGCCCTTAATTCCTCTAACCATCATGATTACTGTAATCACTAACCCAAAAATGGAAAGCAATACTGGACCTTGCGATAGATCTCCTAGTGTAACAAGCGTGTTTGGGTCACCTACAATGATATTTGCGTTTTGAAACCCTAAGAATGTTATGAATAAACCAATCCCCGCACCGACTGCATATTTCAATTGCGCCGGAATCGCATTAATAATTAGTTCACGTAGTCCAGATAATGAAAGAACAATAAAGATAAGTCCTGAGAATAACACACCTGTTAAAGCGGTCTGCCAAGGGATTCCATAACCAAGAACGACAGAGAATGCAAAGAATGCATTTAATCCCATACCTGGTGCTAAACCGATTGGATATCGTGCGATGAGACCCATAAATAATGATCCAACTGCTGCTGCTAACGCTGTTGCAACAAATACTGCACCTTTGTCCATACGCATCGCATCCGGAATATCTGGTACCCCGTCAAGAGACAAGACAAGTGGATTCACGGCCAATATGTACGCCATTGCAAGGAACGTTGTTATTCCCCCAATGATTTCTCTTCTATAATTTGTACCTAACTTGTCAAACTCAAAATACTTTTTCATCATCAACCGTCCTCATCTGTTTTGGATATAAAAAGAGCATGCGACAACTAAAGCTGCATGCTCTTTCAAACTCTTCAAAATGGGGATCCCTCTTGTCAGTCCTACTCAAGAAGTGTTCCATTCATCGTAGTCAAAGCATTTACGGTGCTCTGGTAGAGACTTTTGGGCCTTATTCCCAAGGATATACGACAATCAGTTATTTAGTTTTATTCCCACTCGATTGTGCCTGGTGGTTTTGCAGTAATATCATAAACAACACGGTTGACGTGATCAACTTCTGCTGTAATACGTGAACTGATTTTCTCCAAAACATCCCAAGGGATTCGTGCCCAGTCAGCACTCATACCATCTGAAGAATGAACAGCACGGAGACCAATTGCGTGGTCATACGAACGCTTGCCGTCTCTCACACCGACACTCTTGATGCCTGGAAGAACTGCGAAGTACTGCCAAATAGAGCGGTCAAGACCAGCTAAAGCAATTTCTTCACGAAGAATATAATCCGCGTCACGTACAATGTTCAACTTCTCTTCTGTCACTTCACCAAGTACTCGAACACCTAGACCAGGTCCTGGGAACGGCTGACGGTTGTAGATGTCTTCAGGCAATCCAAGCTCTTTACCAACATTACGTACTTCGTCTTTGAACAATGCCTTCAATGGCTCGATTAATTCAAAGTCCATATCTTCTGGTAAGCCGCCAACGTTGTGGTGAGACTTGATGACTTCAGCAGTTGCTGTACCACTTTCAATGATATCTGCATAAATCGTACCTTGCGCAAGGAAATCAATGCCTTTCAATTTCGCTGCTTCTTCATCAAATACACGAATGAACTCGTTACCGATGATCTTACGTTTTTGTTCAGGTTCTGTAACTCCCGCAAGCTTGTCCAAGAAACGCTTAGCTGCATCTACTTTGATGAAATTCATATTGAACTTTGTGCTGAATGTATCGACAACACTTTCCACTTCACCTTTACGCAACAAACCATGATCAACAAAAATACATGTCAACTGGTCACCGATTGCACGGTGGATAAGTGTTGCAACTACTGAAGAGTCGACACCGCCACTTAGTGCACAAAGAACATTACGATTGCCAACTTGCTCACGGATTTTTTCTACTTCTACTTCAATGAAGCGTTCCATTGACCATTCACCTGTCGGATTACAGATTGAACGAAGGAACGTACGAAGAATCGCTTCTCCATTTTCAGTGCTGTCGACTTCAGGATGGAACTGAACGGCGAATAATCCTTTATCCGCGTTCTCGATTGCTGCAATATGTCCATGCTCGTCTTTCACTGTTGCTGTGAAGCCTTCAGGAAGTTCTGCAATTTTTTCAGTGCCACCAATGTGCGCTGCAAATGATCCGCTGATTTCAGCAAATAATTTTGAAGTTCCTTCAGGAGTTAGTGTAGATGTCGCCCCATGAGCTTCCATAGTAGCTGTCTTGCCGCCAAACTGCTCTGCAATGACTTCTAGTCCTGAGCCAAGACCGAGAACTGGAAGCCCTAATGTAAAGATTTCAGGATCGATGTCTGCGTCCATTTTCGTATTTCCACCAGACAAGACAATTCCAGCTGCATGCATGTTACGAATTTCTTCCGCCGTTACTGTGTGCGCATAAAGCTCACTGTATACGCCTAGATCCCGTATTACGCGTGTAATAAGTTGGTTGTACTTGCTACCTAAATCTAAAACCACGATTTTCTCTTGTTCTGACATTAATGGAGCTGCTGACATAAAATCCACCTCTTCTTATTTTATTCAAGTATACCCTTAAAACAGAGAAAGACGCGTTAGAAAGTAAACTCTTTCTGCGCGTCTTCTGTTTCCATCTATAATCTATGAAATAACGAAAACAGACTACGGATTATCCGTAGCTGCTTTCGCTATCATAGACAGGTCTTTTGAGGTGACCTGGTAGAAACATCCGAACCATATTATCGGACCTATATGAGAGCATTCAAGTATTTCTATTCCTGGCATCATTCTACTTCCATTCAATTAAAAAATCAACCAGTTGTCTCAATGATTAAATCTTCCCACATTTTACGTAATTCCGTCCAATTTTGATTCGTTTCTCTTTGCCCGTACAAACCTTTCTCATAAGCCACTGTCAACGTACTCATTTTGTCATCGCCACGCATTCGATCCACTTCTTTTGCGTAGAATGATAACGTCATGCCAGCTGGTTTCTTAATACCGACCCGATTCAAATGCTTCAATAGTTGCTCATATTGAACGGCAAATGTTTCCCAGCCTTCCGCTTTGCTACGACTTCTGTGTACAGCTAGACGTGGCAACCACTTTTTACGTGTTGCATATGATCCTATACCAAACAAGACGATAGCAACCCCAATAATGACACTAACTACCGTCCAAGAACGCAGCCATTCTGGAAAAATTTGAAGCAACCAAGGTTCCTGGGTATTTTTACGTTTAGCAGCTTGTTTTTCTTGTTCTTGTTTCTTTTTGTTTTCAGGACGCTTAATTTGTTCTTGTTCTTTCAAATCATCTTCTGCAACTTCAATATCGAAGTTGACATTCGATACGCCATTAAATCCAATTGTCGGTTCAAATGGCATCCAACCAATACCGGGCATGTAGGCCTCTACCCAAGAATGAGCTTGGTTGTTAGTGACTGTGTAATACTTCTCATGGTTATCATCCCGCTTCAACTCACCAGGGGCAAATCCTTTCACCCATCTTGCTGGGATTCCAACAGATCGAAGCATGACGACCATGGAGGAACTAAAGTTGTCACAATAGCCTCGCTTCGTTTCAAATAAGAATTGGTCGACATAATCTTCATCCTCTTCAGGAACAGCAACCTTGTCTCTTGAGTAAACAAAGCCGCTTCTGCCGAAATACCTTTCAATGGCTTGCGCTTTCTGGTAAACATTTGAGTGATTCACTGTCAATTCCTGAGCCAACTCTTTGACCCGTGATGGGACTTCTTTCGGCAAACTCAAATACTCTTCCATTTCAAATTTCATGGAATCGAGCGAAGCCATGTCTGTTGCACGGAGTTCTTTCAAACTGTATTCGGGCGGTACAAATTCCGTTCGATACGTCATGTCTAACGGCTCATCATAATTTAATATCAACTTTCCTGTATCCCATTCCTGATGATATATAATTCCTTCAGTAGTCTGCAGGGATTCGAAACCATATGGATACGGCAAGATTGGCAGAGGTTCGTACATTTCCATATCAGAACGCTGCCTAGGTGGAACTAAAACTTGTCCGCCAATTTGCTCTGAATATCTTCCTTGCAACAGCGAATTCTCCTCCGATGAAGACTGAATCCACCCTTTGGATGTATACGTATTCTTCGTTTCCATTTTCCAATATTGACGCGAATCCACATATGCTTCAAAAACAAGCGAATCGTCTTGCTCAAATGGCCCTCCCAATTGAGTATCATCTGGATCGTACCCCACTTTTGAAACCCCTTCTCCATTTCCACTTTCGCCTAAACCGGCAGCAGATCGGATAAATGGAACTGGGTCTGGCCATACAGGTTCTTTAATGGGTACGAGAATCGCGACAATTGCAACGAATAGTAATAACCCCACTAGTGGAGCACTTACTTTAAAATAACTTGAGATTGGTAACTGTGTTTTCGTTTTCGCGGATAATCGTAGCGGAAACAGTAAGCCAAGCAGTAACAACCCGATTATCATTACCCGTAAAATTGCAAATGAGGCGTCAAACGATGTAAATGTATCCACCACAGAGAGGAAAATCACTGTCATTCCGAAAAACAGTAGAACGGACTTGCGATATTCGATCCAATATCGTATTAAGTAACAAAGCATCCAAAGTAAGATGAAAAATAATCCCGTTCGAAACATATACGAGATACTCATCCACTCACCAGACCAAATAAACGCAAAATTTTGTTGCACATCGAGCACTGTCATTTTCAGTGCTTCTGCCGATAGCCATTCTTTTTCAAGAAATACGTATTGTAGAGATAGAGTTATGTAGATTGCCTTAATGGGAACACCAATCCATCCCGGAACACGTAACAGTCCAAATAACAAGGCTAATCCCACAAATCCATAAAAAAGGCTAATGTGTCCAGTGTCTGTAAGTTCTTCAACCGGCTTGAGCCACTCAATGGTCATGAAGAAAGCAAGAGTATACAGCAAAACCAAGAGCCACTTATCGATGCGAACATCTTTCACGATTTAGCCACCTCCTGAAACGATCGTTCAAATTGTTGATCAGTTAGCATTTGAACGGTCACACCGAGCGCTCTTGCTGCCTTCACGTTCTGCTCAACTAAATCCGGTATTGGGGCTGCTCCGTTTCTCACAACAAAGCAAAATACCGGTTGCGCACGTGAAGCACTAAGAACAGGACGCAAGAAAACTGGATCTGGATTTCCTGAAATAATTACAATCGCACCAGCACCTTGTAAGGCTACTGTATAATTCGGTGGTTTTGCCATCGTCTCTTCTATCGGCTGAAGGCGAGCAAGTTGCGTGAGCGCTTTCCGAAGCTGCCCTTCTCCTGAAATTGTGCCAATCGCAGAATTCTCAGCATCTGTCGTTAAAAACGTCAAATCCGCTTTTCGTGTAGCTGCTTCTTTTAAAATAGAGGCAGTGAATTGAATTTGTTCTTCAAATGCTAGAGAGGATCTGGCATCGAGCAACAACGTCACGTGTTCCCCTCGTTTGTTCTCAAATTCTTTCGTCATCAAGTTCTGTGTCCGAGCAAATGATTTCCAGTGAATCCAGGACATCCGATCTCCTGGTTGATAATCCCTGACGCTTGTAGCAACCGTGGTTTCTTTTATCAATGAAAATGGTGATCTAGTCGTCCCCCTATCATGATAAGAACCAATTGGTACGTAGTGTATTGACTTCGTCTCAGGAAAAATGAGAAGTGTAGACTCTCCTTCGACGTCGATGATGTCCTGTTTTTTTATCCACCCAAAAAAGTCTGTTATACCTATTTGTACAGGGGGAAAGTCATGCTCTCCTCTTTGTTTACCTTTCAATTCGTACTGAAGGACAACCTCTTTTCGAAATCCCAATATAAACAACCGGGAAGGCTCCCCTTGTGTGATGGCGGCAAACGTACCACACTTTTGCTCTTTGACAGAAAGATACAACAACGGAAATCGATTAGTTCGTTTCACTCGAATCGTCACTTTCGTCGATTCACCAATCCCAAGTAACGGCTGTTGAATAGTACGCGTCACCGTTAACGTCTTTAAGGGATACAGCACGATTGACAGCGCATACAAAGAAAATGGCAAGATAAAGTAAAAGATTGTCCAGCTAGGCATACCGCCTTGAAACATTGCAAACGAATATGCCCCACCTATAATGATCAAAACAAAAAGCGTTTGAATGATTAGTGTTGCACGTTTTCGTTTCATAGAGTGTTCGTCCTCATGATAGGCACTCGGACTTTAGCGATTACGTCAACCAGCACATTATCGATGGAATGACCGCTATATTCTGCATCCGGGTGCAAAATAATTCGATGGCTAAATGCATGAGGAAGCAAATATTGGACGTCGTCTGGGGTTACATAATTACGCCCGTTAATAAGTGCATAAGCTTGACATGCCTTCATGAGACCAAGTGATCCACGCGGACTAACCCCTAGGTACACCGTTGGATGATCACGTGTAGCGGTTGCACAGTCCACTATGTACGACTTTACCGTTGCATCTACTATGACTTTTGTCGCCGACACTTGAAGTTCAAGCAAGTCATCCAGTGTAATTACAGGAGTTGAGAGTTCGGCTGTCATTTGAGATTCCGAGCGTGACAGCACTTCAATTTCCTCGTCTCTTGTGGGGTATCCCATTTTCAACTTAAATAAAAAACGGTCCATTTGAGCTTCTGGAAGAGGATAGGTCCCTTCATATTCGATTGGGTTTTGCGTTGCCATTACGAAAAACGGTTGAGGAAGTTGCAACGTTTTCCCATCTATTGTGATTGAGGATTCTTCCATTCCTTCCAATAGTGCTGCTTGTGTTTTAGGCGAAGTCCTGTTGATTTCATCCGCCAAAATGATATTACCTACAATCGGCCCTGGCCTGAATTCAAACTCCATCTGCTGTGGATTGTAAATTGAAACACCGAGAACATCAGATGGCAACAAATCAGGTGTGAACTGGATTCTTTTGAATTCAGCTCCAATTGACGCAGCCAAAGATTTTACCATCACAGTCTTACCGACACCTGGTACGTCTTCTAGAAGGACATGTCCTCCTGCCAATAATGCTGTTAAACTGAGCTCGCTTATTACACGTTTCCCCACAATTGTTCGTTCGATGTTTGCTAGGATCGCATCAATTTTCTCTTTATGTAACAATCCATTTCCCCCTTGCTCATATACTGGATGACTCTACAGTTGTTTCCATCATACCGGAATTTCTGCGGTCCTACAAACTAATTTACAAAACAAACAGAATTAACCGGTAATAAAAAAACCTCTCCATAACAGAGAGGTTTTACACTTCCTATTTCCAAAAATCATCAAACACCGTAATTGGAAGATGCCGCTTGTGTGCGGAGCGAAGGTAGTGACGTTCAATTGTTTGGCGTGCATCGTCCGGTACCGGTTTTCCTTCTAGATAGTCATCAATTTGTGTATAGGTAACACCAAGTGCGACTTCATCAGGCAATGCCGGTTTGTCTTCCTCTAAATCAGCAGTCGGAACTTTGTTATACAAATGCTCCGGGCACCCAAGGAATCGGAGCATTTCCTTTCCCTGTCGTTTGTTCAAACGGGCTAACGGCGTCACGTCCGCTGCACCATCGCCAAACTTTGTAAAGAATCCCGTTATGGCTTCTGCAGCATGGTCAGTACCGATCACTACACAATGATGGAACGCAGCCACTGAAAACTGGACTTTCATGCGTTCTCTAGCTTTTTCATTGCCTTTTTCAAAATCAGACAAGGAAATCCCTGCCGCGTCAAGTGCGGTTCGGCTAGCATCGACTGCTTCTTTAATATTCACGGTATACGTACTAGTAGGTTTGATGAAGCGCAATGCATCCTGACAATCATCTTCGTCAAATTGCGTGCCGTATGGCAACCGGACTGCAACGAACTTATAGCGATCCGTACCAACTTCTGAATTCAATTCATCTACTGCAACCTGTGCGAGCTTTCCAGCTAGAGTCGAGTCTTGACCTCCGGAAATCCCAAGTACGTAGCCTTCTAAAAACGTGTTTTTCTTCAAATACGACTTTAGGAAATCCACTGAGACCCGTACTTCTTTTTGAGGATCGATTTCTGGTAACACACGTAATTCTTGAATAATTTGCTGTTGTAGGTTATTCATACCTGATCACTCCTATTCGTTTATGAAGTCGCTTACCATCTCCTGAACTTCTTGAATATTCCTCATTTTATTATCCCAACATTTCTGACTTAAATCGACGGGATACTCTTCCGGATTCAGGGATCTTTTGTATTCATCCCATAACAAATTCAAGTTGTCTTTGGCAAATTGTTGAATTTCTTGAGTTGCAGGTACTTCATAGATCACTTGTCCATTTTCGATGACTTTCTCATGAAGGTCTCTGGCTTCAAAATTCGTTACAAACTTAGAGATGAATGTATGAACGGGGTGGAACATTTTAATACGCTTTTCTGCATTCGGATCCTCATCATACAGCGTGATGTAATCTCCTTCAGCTTTTCCATTTTCTTTATCAATAATCCGATATAACTTCTTACGTCCAGGTGTTGTCACTTTCTCGGCATTGGATGATATCTTGATGGTATCCACCATTTCACCATTTCCACCTTCAATCGCAACAAGTTTGTAGACAGCACCTAGCGCTGGTTGGTCATACGCGGTAATCAGTTTTGTTCCAATTCCCCAAATATCCACTTGAGCCCCTTGAGCTTTCAAGTTGAGAATCGTGTATTCGTCCAAATCATTCGACACAACGATTTTCGCATCCTTAAATCCAGCCGCATCCAACATACGTCGCGCTTCTTTTGATAAAAACGCGATGTCACCACTGTCTAGACGAATGCCTATAAAGTTAATGGTATCTCCGAGTTCTTTCGCCACTTTAATAGCAGTCGGTACGCCAATTTTCAACGTGTTATACGTATCTACAAGAAAGACACAGTCGCGATGACGTTTTGCGTATGAGTGGAACGCTTTGTATTCACTTTTGTAAGCTTGCACGAGGGAATGGGCATGCGTGCCGCTCGCCTCGATGCCGAATAACTTGCCAGCGCGCACATTACTGGTTGCTTCTACTCCACCAATTACTGCAGCACGAGCTCCCCAAACAGCCGCATCCATTTCGTGTGCACGACGGCTTCCGAACTCCATCACCACTTCATCTTTCACGACTTGCTTTATACGACTTGCCTTTGTAGCGATTAACGTCTGGTAATTGACGATATTCAAGAGTGCTGTCTCAATAAGCTGCGCCTCCGCTAAGGTTGTTTCAACTCGCAGAATTGGTTCGTTTCCAAATACGGTTTCTCCTTCTTTCATGGAATAGAGGTTCCCCGTAAAACGGACGTCCTTTAAATAGTCGAGAAAGTCTTCTTTATAATGCAATTCGTTTTTTAAATATGCGATATCACTATCCGTGAAATTCAGTTCTCGTAAGTAATTCAGTATGCGCTCTAGTCCCGCAAAAATCGCATAACCGTTTCCAAACGGCAATTTTCTGAAATACAGCTCAAATATTGCCTTTTTGTTATGGATTCCTTCAGCCCAGTACGTTTCCATCATATTAATTTGATATAAATCTGTATGTAATGCAAAGCTATCATCTGTATAGTTTGAGCTCACACTAATTCGCCTCTTCCAATAGGTTATGTAGACCACTTATAACGGTACTTACCCTTTCTCGTCTTCCTTATAACTCGTTCAGTTGACCATTAGCTAAATACTTTTGGGCCAACAGCTCCTCCAATAACACGTCATAGCAAAAAAATCCCACCCTTTATAGATGCCCACTGAACAAATTTCAAACTATATGTAAGTATATCAAATTCCCCAGAGAAATAAATCATCTGGTCCTATTGCGTTCAATAAGCAGATGTGATATTATCTGAACAATCACTTTTTAATAATTCAATAAACAATTCTTATCAAGAGAGACGGAGGGACTGGCCCTACGATGTCTCAGCAACCAGCCAAATGGCCGTGGTGCTAAATCCAGGAGATGCATATGCATCTCGAGATGAGAGCTGACTTCATGCAGTATGCGCAGAAGGCCCTCTATTAGTCATAAGAGGGTCTTCTTTTTGTATAAAATAGCCGATTTTCGGCACTAAAGAAAAGGCGGGATTGAGATGACAACACAAACACAAACAGATTTGTTAGCTGCACTCACCACGTTAAAGGCAAAAGAATGGGTGGATCTCACGCATACATTCGGTCCAACTTCTCCACACTTCTTCATGTTTGAAGATGCTGAGTTTAAAACGCTTTTCAATCACGATGATGGTTTCTTTGCACAGCAATTCAGCTTTGCAGGTCAATATGGAACCCATATCGATGCACCCATCCACTTCGTCCGAGATACTCGTTATTTAGAAGAACTCGAGTTAAAAGAGCTTGTCCTTCCATTAATCGTTGTCGACAAATCGAAGGATGCGGAAGCTGATCATGATTTTACTTGTTCGAAAAATGATTTATTAGACTTCGAAAAAGAACACGGGACGATCGAAGCAGGCTCATTTGTTGCACTTCGTACGGATTGGAGCAAACGTTGGCCGGACACAGAGAGTTTTTGCAACAAAGACAAAGATGGAAACAACAGAATTCCAGGCTGGGGATTGGATGCCTTGAAATTTCTCTTTGAAGAACGAGGCATAAAAGCCGTCGGTCACGAAACATTTGATACTGATTCTGCTGCAGACTTCCGAAAAAACGGAGCGCTTCATGGAGAATACTACGTTCTTGAACAAGATACCTACCAAGTCGAACTGTTGACGAATTTAGACAAACTCCCGACAAAAGGAGCTATCATCTTTAATATTGTCCCAAAACCTGAAAAAGCATCCGGATTTCCAGTGCGCTCTTTCGCAATTCTCCCTTAACAAAAAACAAGCATTCTGCAGTTTACACAGAATGCTTGTTTTTATTATGCTTTTTTCGATGCATGCATTTCTGTCATGCGCTCATAAAAGTCAACAAAGTTGTTAACAACAGAATCCAAGAAGGCCACTGTCGATGCATCTGTTAACTCATCTTCGTCATTCAACTTCTCATGAATAGAACCAATGTACACTTCATTATTTGGCAAAATTAATGGAGAAAGACCCGGGTTAGATAAAATTTCACGTAAGTGAATTTGAGCTCGCACACTACCGAACACGCCCATTGATGAACCTACGATGAATGCAGGCTTATCACGTAGTGTCGCTTCTCCTCCACGGGATAACCAGTCTAACGCATTTTTCATAGCGCCAGGGATGGAGAAGTTATATTCAGGAACTGCGAATAACACAGCATCCGAATCTTTTACATTCTCTTTAAATGCACGAACATTCGCAGGTGGCTCACTTTCATGATCGACTGAGAACATTTCAACATCGTTAATTGAAACCAACGTAATGTCCAAACGATCAGCATACCGTTTTTTCATGAAGTTCACCAATCTTTTATTGTAGGAAGTTGAACTTGTACTTCCGATAATCGCTTTTACTCGTATTGTCATCTTAATATCTCCTTCTGAAAATGATTTTCAATTGCCTTGTAAGAATAGCATATACTCCTTTAACTCTTAACTATTTTGCTCATAACACATTAGACTATACAAAAATTGCCCCTTCAAACTCGTATGAGCTTAAAGGGGCAGCTTTAAATAGGATGCATTACAATTTAAATCGACGAACCGTATCTTGCAAACCTTGTGCCATTTCAGCCAAAGTTTCTGAAGCGGCTGCAATTTCTTCCATTGAGGCTGTTTGCTGTTCAGCTGTTGCTGCAATGTTCTCAGTATGATTTGCTGAATCCATTGCAATGGAAGCGGTCTGTTCAATGACTGCTGCAATACGTCCAGACTCCACCCGGTTTCTCTCGGTACTATTCGTCACATCCTCAATTAGAGCAGAAATGCTAGTAATTGCTTCGGATATTTGTTGGAATGTCTGACCTGTCTCTTGAACAAGATTCGCTCCTTCCTTCACTGCTTGATTTCCTTTTCCAATAGCTGTGACGGAATACCCGATGTCTTCCTGAATCGCCCCAATGAGTGTACCGACCTGAGTGGCAGCATTCGAAGACTGCTCTGCAAGTTTTCGAACCTCATCAGCAACAACTGCAAATCCTCTTCCGTTTTCTCCCGCACGTGCAGCTTCAATTGCTGCATTTAGGGCAAGTAGATTCGTCTGTTCTGCCACATCCGTAATCATTCCTGCAATTTTTCCGATTTCTGCAGATTTACTGCCAAGCTGGTTGACGTAATTGAATGCAGAATCCGTTTCATGCTGAATGGATTCCATATGGTTCACGACACGTGTCACTGATCCAGACCCTTCATGAGCAAGTTGAACAGTGGATCGTACCGTCTCCCCTGCTTGCTCCATCTCTTTTGTGACATGCTCCATGTCTGAAGATAAGGTAGCCGCTGCTTGATTGGCTGTTTCAGTTTGTTCCAGTTGTCCGTCAACTCCGCTTGCTAACTCCTGGATCGCTTCTGAAACGTGTTCAACCGAACGACTCGTTTCTACGCTGCTCGCGGACAACTCCTCTGAAGTCGCTGCCACTTGCATAGATGCATTTGAGACTTGTTCAATCATATCCTTAAGATTGTCCGACATCCGATTCACATACAGTGCGAGTTCTCCAATTTCATCTCGATTTCGGACCCGCTCAACTTCACCTGACAAATCACCGTCTGCCACTTGAGCTACGTGTTCTGTAATCCGTACAAGTGGTTTCGATAAATGGCCAGAGAACCAAATGATGACAACAGCTCCTGCAAGAAGTGAAATTCCAAGAACCACTCCTAGAACCATTAACAAAGTTTTGGATTCACTATTGAAATCCATTAAATAGGACCCCGCGACAACGTTCCATCCCCATTGCGGGAACACTTGAGTATAGACAATTTTAGGCGCAACGGTATCTGTTCCTGGCACCGCGAAATCGAAAGTTAGAAACCCTCCACCATTTTGCGCGGTTTTAATTGTTTCCATTGTAGTCAGCATACCGTCTTTCGTCTTCGAGCCACTTAAGTCTTCCCCCTCTTTAACAGGGTGTGCAAGGGCGACTCCGTCATCCCCCAAGACAAAGAAATAACCATGTTCTCCCATATCCACTTCTGATTCTATTGCACGTGTTCCATCTTCCTGAAGCGGACCAATAAGTTTTTCTTTAGCAATCTCTTGAGCTTCTTTAAGCGATAAATTGCCTTTATCAACTTGTTCTTGTAACGACTCTAGTACATCGATCGCTAGCATTACATCATTTTTCAATCCTTGTGAGCCAATATCATTCAAACTGTTTTTGGCTAATGTGTAGCCACTTAGCCCGATAACCAAACTTGGAATTACTAGTAAAATTGCTGAAATCAATATAAGTTTTGTACGGATTCTCATTTTCATGCTGATCCCCTCCAGAGTTGATATCGGTTAAAAACGGACAATTATAACTAATTTAATGTTTTCGCAACACTTAACTATATAGTGCTAAAGGTAAAATTTCTCATATCTTGATGTTTTCTGGATCTATGAATTCAAACCATTGTTAGTAAGTTAATCTGACCACCTTAATCATTACATATCTGACCATTTCAAAGTGGTCATTAATAGGTATACTAAACATATCAAAAGGGGGAATAATTATGAATCTTTCATACGGTGGCGTTATCATGGATGTGATTAACGCAGAGCAAGCGAAAGTGGCAGAAGCTGCGGGAGCAGTGGCAATAATGGCATTGGAACGAGTGCCTTCGGATATACGTGCAGAGGGTGGCGTTGCACGTATGGCAGATCCAAGGATTGTTGAAGAAGTACAGCGAGCGGTTTCGATTCCCGTAATGGCAAAGGCACGCATTGGACATATTTCCGAGGCGCGTGTATTAGAATCACTTAATGTGGACTGCATCGATGAGAGCGAAGTGTTAACACCAGCTGATGAAGAATTCCATCTGTTAAAAAGTGAATTCCGGGTACCCTTCGTTTGCGGTGCGCGCAACTTAGGGGAAGCTGCCCGCCGTTTAGGAGAAGGAGCTAAAATGCTTCGTACGAAAGGCGAACCAGGTACAGGTAATATCGTAGAAGCTGTGCGCCATCTTAGAATGATCAATGCGCAAGTAACGAAGGTTGTGCATATGAACAACGAGGAGCTCATGACTGAAGCACGAGAACTTGGTGCTCCTTATGAACTGTTGCAAGCTATTAAAAAAGCAGGAAGACTGCCTGTTCTTAACTACTCAGCAGGCGGAGTCGCAACACCTGCTGATGCTGCATTGATGATGGAGTTAGGAGCTGACGGTGTATTCGTTGGTTCAGGCATCTTCAAGTCGGAGAATCCTGAAGCATTTGCCCGCGCGATCGTACAAGCAACTGCAGACTACAAAAATTATGATTTGATCGCTAAGCTTTCAAAAGGACTCGGTACGCCAATGAAAGGCTTGGAAATTTCAAAACTTGCCACTCACGAACTAATGGCAGCTCGGAGTTTGTAAGACTTTATATAGTTACACCTCCTATATCCAGTACGCATTTTTTAGTGAAGTAATCCATTAAACAGCAGCATAGATGTTACTGTTAACTTTCCAAATCATTTCATGTTAAAAACCCCATCGACTCCTATTCCGGAGTCGATGGGGTTTTATCAATTTAATAAGCGCGTGCAAACCAAACAGTATGCTTCGCTTCTTTGCCACAGTTAATGCATGTATGCTTTTCAACTGGTGGATTGAATGGAATATTACGTGTCGTGAACTTTGTTTCTTCCTTTACGTGCTCTTCACAAGCGTCATCTCCACACCATCCTGCAAGAATCCACCCAGGGATTACATTGTTTTCTTGAGATGTAGCAATATGAGTTGTAAGCTCATCTAATGTTTCAATGTTCGTATGAGAGTTCTCATCACGGAACGTACGCGCCTTTTCTAACAAGCGGTTTTGCATCGTTGTTAGTTGGTTTTCGATTTCTGAAACCAATCCTTCTAATGCAAATGCGTCTTTACCTTCTACATCGCGCATTTTCAACATTGCCTGCGCGTTTTCTAAATCCCGTGGTCCTAGTTCAACACGAACCGGTACGCCTTTTAGTTCCCATTCGTTAAATTTATAACCTGGAGACTGATCCGAATCGTCCAAACGTACGCGAATTCCTTTAGACTTCAACTCCGCATAGATTTCATCAAGCTTTTCCATAATCGCAGGATTCTTTTTCCAAGGACCAACTGGGATTAACACAACTTGTGTTGGTGCAACGCGTGGTGGTAACACAAGACCTTGTTCATCACCGTGCACCATAATGACTGACCCGATTAGGCGGGTTGACGTTCCCCATGAAGTCGTGTGAACGAATTCATGCTTATTTTCTTTTGTCAGGAATTTAATATCAAATGCTTCTGCGAACTTTGAACCAAGATAATGAGATGTTCCTGCTTGAACTGCTTTTCCATCCTTCATCATCGCTTCTATGGAATACGTATCCACCGCTCCCGCGAAACGCTCGGATGGTGTTTTTTGTCCATCATATACAGGGATTGCTAGAAGCTCTTCAACGACTTCTTTGTAAATGTTCAACATTTGCATCGTTTCGTGACGTGCTTCTTCTTCATTCGCATGAGCCGTGTGGCCTTCTTGCCATAGGAACTCAGATGTACGGATGAATGGCAATGTCTTCTTTTCCCAACGGAACACGTTCGCCCATTGGTTGATAAGGACTGGAAGATCACGATAGCTCTTGATCCAGTCAGAATATAAGTGACCAATCATCGTTTCTGATGTTGGACGAAGCGCAAGTTTTTCTTCAAGTGGCTCCCCAGCCGCCTCTGTTACCCAAGGCAATTCAGGAGCGAATCCTTCGATATGATCCTTTTCTTTTTGGAAGAATGATTCAGGAATTAGCATCGGGAAATACGCATTACGGTGCCCTGTTTCTTTGAATCGGCGGTTCATCTCATCCTGAATGTGCTCCCAAATTTCAAAGCCATCCGGTTTGAACGCGATACACCCTCGTACTGGTGTATAATCCATCAAATCTGCTTTTTGAATTGTATCAATATACCACTTCGAAAAATCATTCTGTTGCGTGTTTGACATGTCTATTCCTCCTGTTCAATGATTGTGTGTGAAGTCTTTGCCCACAAAAAAAAACACAAAGACGTCCTTGTAAAAGGACGTCTTTGTGTTTTGGACGCGGTACCACCTTAGTTCGACTAATAAGCAAAAATCGCAAATTAGTCCTCTATCGTTTCGTAACGGGACGAACCGGTCGTGTTTACACGACATCTCGGTGGTAGGGTTCAACAAGAAGAGGTGATAGAGCTTTCAGCAACGCGCTCTATTTTCTGTTTCACAATTCTTATCTACTTGGCCACTTCATCGATCATTATTTCCTATACTATACCAAACAATCGTTTCCTAAACAATGGTGAAAAGCATTCCGTCATATGTACAGGAAAATTTAACAGAAAAGCAAAAACACATGAAGAACGTTTAGTCGTCTATACAGAACTTGAAGGTCTAGACGAGGAAGGTTGACTTCACTGAGGGTGGGTATACTGTGGAAAAGGAGTGAAATCTTTGAATTTTCCACAACAGAACAAGTCAATTTCTCCTATTGAAGCCGTTGATGTGATTGAACAAGTTGCTGGGACCCACAAGGGGTATCGAAGAGCTCACGCAAAGGGAATTGGATTCGATGCGACATTCACACCGAACGACAATGCGAAACCTTTTACCCAAGCTTCATTTTTACAAGGAGAGGCTCAAAATGTCATCGTTCGCTTTTCTCATAGTTCTCCAATACCCGATACTTCCGAGCAATTGATCCCTATCAAAGGCATGGCGGTACAGTTTCCAATGCCCACCGGTAAGCCGATCTCGCTCGTTATGACCAATGCACCGGTGTTTCCAACTAAAACACCAGAAGCATTTGTACGCCTTATCCAAGCAATTGGTGGAAAGAATCTATCGTTAAAAGAAAAACTCGCCACACTAAGTAATGACACGGAATTCAAAACTATTCCTGCATTACTGAAGCAACTGAAGACTCCTGCGAGCTTTGCAACCACTCGCTTCTGGGCACTCCATGCCTATATTCTTGATACAGCTACAGGTGAACATCAGGCTGTTCGCTTCTCTTTCGTACCTGTAGCTAAGGAAGATAAGCTTCCCTTCACTACAAAAGATATGGAGTTGGAGCTACTGGAACGGATGGTGGTTTCCCCTGTAAGTTTCAGACTGCTGATGACCCTTGCAGCACCAGAAGACCCTATAGATGACCCTTCCATTTCATGGCCAGATGATCGCCTTGTAATCGATGTTGGCAATTTAGTACTGACTGAAAAAAGGATAGACCTTGCAGAGAAGCATTTATTCGACCCTACAAACGAAACTCTTGGTTTCAGTTGCTCAGATGATCCAGTGCTCCATTACAGATCTAAAATATATGAAGAATCCTACCGCAGAAGGTCATCTGAAATATAGGAAACCTTCGACCAGACATCGACTAGCGTATACTCCCTATCATGGTTATAAGGTTTTGACATAGTTTAAGAGGGGTAACTAAACGTTAATTGAATTGGAATAAGGAGGGATTTCCATGATTGCATTAAAGAGTAAGATTGAAGGTAAGATGGTCATCTACGGAAATGCATTGAAGCTATTAAAAAAAGCAGGTATGGATATAGGAGGTGGCTGGAAATACGATCATGGTATGTTTGATACGATATTGTATCAGCGAGAAGAAACAACAATCTATTTAAGAGTCCCTTTCATCGTCCTGCAAGGTGAACTCGATTCACCCAATACGATTATTCGCTTCCAAACACCATTTGTAATAAAACACGTTATGAATATCGGTTTGGACGATGAAGAGAGTCCAACTATGACCGTTGCTGGATTAGAACAATTCCAGGCTCCGCAAGGCCCTGATTCTCCTATTGACCGACAGCGTGAATTTGCGATTGACGCTCAGACAAAGCTTGATGAGATTGCTGAAGACGTCATGTTTGCTTCTATTTAAGAATGAGCCTACATACATTATTACTTCCCTAGGAAAACTGCCTCTCTTGCTGAATTGGCAGTTTTTTTATGGGATTATCGCTTGCTTTGAGTCAATTCATGAAACCGCTCGGACGCTTCCTGTTCATCAAAGGTACTGAACCAGACATAGTCTTCCTTATCCAATATTCTAAAATGTTGACTGATCAGGTTCTGTTGGATTCTAAAGTCTCTTTTAGTTTCTACTTCTTTCCACCAAACTTTTCCTCCGAGTGTTTTACCTTTTGGACGATCTAATCCATTGTGGGCAATTGTACGGATGACTTCTAATGGTGCATCCCCCAAAAGCGATTGGATGATTTCACTATCGGAAAATAACGCAACAATCGCTACAACAACTGTCCAACTAGCAGTTGTACGATTCTTTTCTATTTGAACAAGCGTTTTCTTGGATACGCCTAAAATAGATGCCATGGTTTCTTGTGAATATCCAGCTTCCGTACGGATAAGGATAGCACGGTGCGAGATTTGCTCTATCAGTTGTTCTGGATTCATGGGAACTCCCCCTTTTACAATAGTGTAATAATACACTTATTGAACTAACTTTACAAAACAAATGTTTATCTCGGCAACTTGTTCATCCCATTTCCGTCTTGTTACCAACGAACGAATGAGAAAATTAGGTATATGGAAATGGAGCGATTCAGATGAAAAAGGGGAAACGTCTAATGTTTGTGATGATTATTGGATTTTTCATGATTCTCGCATGGTGGTTCGCAACAGGACATGCGATGAAAGAAGCACAAAATAAACGAGCTGACGGGAATTTTTCGATTGCAGTTGTCCTCGGTGCAAAAGTAAACGGAACGACACCTTCACTTGCACTCAGATATCGTTTAGAGGCTGCTCTTTCCTATGCAAAGAGCCATCCGAACGTAACGCTCGTTCTTTCCGGAGGACAAGGGCCCGACGAAGGCATTAGCGAAGCACAAGCTATGGTGAATTATTTATCAGCACAGGGGTTTCCTGAAAACCGAATGATCGTTGAAGACCAATCCACTTCCACATATGAAAACTTAGTCAACACTAAGAAACTACTTCCTCAAGACGTGACAGGTATCACGATAATCACTAGTGATTACCACGTAGCACGTGCCGGGTATCTTGCTGAGAAAGTAGGATATGAATGGGATGCAATTCCGGCCAAAACACCAAAGGTCGTGGAAGCTAAAGTTCAATTCCGTGAGCGGCTTGCCTTATTGAAAACATGGGTTGTCGGAAAATGAATAGGAACATCCTATTCTGCTAGGAATTATCAAAAAACATATTCTCCTCTGAATTTTACTATGATAGTCTTAGGTAGTGTCACTAGTAAAAGGGGGAGGTATGGGCAATGCGCGTACTCACGAGATGGTCAAATACCATCATGGAAAGATATTTGCCAGATCCGTACATATTTGTAGCAATACTCACACTCGTTGTATTTGGTTTAGGTCTCGGATTAACAGACTCCGGACCACTCGATATGGTCGTCTACTGGGGAGATGGCTTCTGGGGGTTACTTTCATTTACAATGCAGATGGTAATCGTGCTCGTAGCTGGGCATGTATTAGCTAGTAGTCCTCTATTTAAAAAGGGACTGAGCAGTTTAGCAAGTCTAGCAAAGTCACCTGGTTCCGCAATAGTTCTAGTTACAGTTGTTTCTATAATTGCATGTTGGATTAACTGGGGATTCGGTTTAGTCATAGGTGCCCTGTTTGCAAAAGAAATTGCAAAAAAAGTTAAGACAGTCGATTATCGGTTACTGATTGCTAGTGCGTATTCAGGTTTTATCGTTTGGCACGGGGGACTTGGAGGTTCAATTCCTCTCTCCATCGCGACAGCAGATCACCCATATGTAGACATGACGGGAATTATTCCGACTTCTGAGACGATCTTTTCTCCATATAATCTCCTGATCATTGGAATTCTTTTTGTCACACTACCTATTTTGAACCGTTTTATGATGCCGAAACCGGAAGAGACGGTTACTGTTGACCCGGCTCTTTTAGAAGACGAGCTCATTGTTGAAGAAATCACTGAACAAACACCTGCTTCACGATTGGAAAACAGCTGGATTCTTTCCATGATTATTGGTGCACTTGGTCTTGTCTATTTAGTTCAACATTTCGTAGTAAATGGTTTCGATTTGAATTTGAATATCGTGAACTTGATATTCTTCACACTAGGAATCATCTTCCACGGTACACCTAAACTCTTCCTTGCAGCAGTTGCCAATGCAGTAAAAACAGCCGGCGGCATAATTATTCAGTTTCCATTCTATGCTGGAATAATGGGCATGATGGTCACCTCTGGATTAGCCGGCGTGATTTCTGAAGGATTCGTAAGTATTTCAACAGCAGCTACATTCCCGCTATTCTCCTTCTATGCAGCTGGAATCGTTAACTTCTTTGTTCCTTCTGGCGGTGGACAATGGGCTGTTCAGGCACCAATTATGTTGGATGCGGCTCAGCAGTTAGGTGTCAGCTATTCTAAAACCGCAATGGCAATCGCTTGGGGAGATGCTTGGACAAATATGATTCAACCATTTTGGGCACTTCCAGCACTCGCAATTGCAGGACTTCGTGCTAAAGATATTATGGGCTACTGTGTGTTTGTTCTTGTGCTCAGTGGTATCGTTATTAGTGTCGGTCTATACTTCTTCTAAGCGTTTCTCAACATGAACAAAAAAGAGGCACCGTTTCGTTCAAAATTGAACGAAATGGTGCCTCTTCCTTTAGTCATCCTTTTAAGAATGGATGACCCTCATTGATTGGAATAGAACGACTCCTAAGGGATTAGCATAGAGGTCGACTTTTGTGAACAAAAAGCGAAGTGTTGATTGTACATCTTTGTACTGATCAACTATCCCTTAGAAAACAGCCTATTTTAAAAATTGTTCTTCAAAATAGTTCAGTTGGAAATCTAAAGTTAGAGAATCGTTAAACATAAAGGCATTTCCGTCCACTTCAATAACATGGTCGTTCTTTACAGCTGGCATTTCTTTATATAGTTCTGTCTCTTGATAGGAATTATCTTGATCATTGTATTTACTTACAACCAAGTAGTCTCCAACATAGTCGGGTAATACTTCAGATGAAATCATGTAGTATCCTTCTTTACTCGTCATTTCCTTAACTTTTTCAGGCATTTTCAAACCCATTGCTTGATAAAGAACTTCTGTGCCTCTTCCCCAACTATTGCCAAGAATACCTATATCTTTATCGTAACTTTCCATTACAGTCACTGTTGAATCTTTACCAACTTTTGCTTTAATTTCATTTCCTACAGTAGTTGCACGTTTTTTGAAGTCATTAACCCAGTCTTGAGCTTCTTTTTCTTTGTTTACCAATTTCCCAATTTCTAAATGCTGAGTTAAATAATCGACCTTATTATACGTATAGGTAACTGTTGGAGCAATTTTTTTCATCCTGTCTAGATTATTATTGTCACTGTCTCCAATAATTAAATCTGGTTTTAATTCAATAATTTTCTCTAGGTCCTCATCTGAAACAGTTGTAACATCTTTTAATTGATCTTTAAATAATGGACTTGCCTTAGACCATTCGTCTACCCCTACGATATTGATGCCTAGTGCAATTAAGTCACCTGCATTACCAGTTAAAACTACTACTCTTTTCGGATGAGCGGGTACTTCAATAGGTCCGTTTTCAGATTGATATGTAATTGTTTCACTGTCGTCCTCTTTATTTGTATCCCTCGATGCCTGATTCTTTGTGCTATTGCCACAGGCACTAATAATAAGAACGCATATTAACATGAATGGTATTATTATTTTTTTCAATTTTAGATTCTCCTTTATAGTTGTTATCATCTCTATCGCTCTTCAAACGATAATGATAATGATTATCATTCCCATTTAAAATAATAGTCTGCTTTTAATTTCTTGTCAATAGCTCCTCAAGATAAATTACCCATTTCTATCGACCGTTCGCTCATCCTCTGTATGCTAAAAAATCATTTTGGAGAACTATTATTCGTTCTATACATCTAAAAATTTGGATACAAAAATAGCCTTGTTAAAAACAATTTAACAAGGCTACCTTTACTATCTTCTTCTGCAATTACATTTTGTTGAAGTAGAAAATAGGCTCAACGCCAAAATCTTTTTTTAAAATTTTTCTAGACATTCACCATATAGGATTGCAGCGGAAGCATCCACCTGAAGCGAAAATCCTATAGCGGTTATCTTGCAGTCAAGCACATGTTATAGTGGCAAACCAGAAGATGTCGTTAATAAACTTCTTGCTTGATGTCTTGTTTCCACAGCAGAATTTCATTAGCAACTTTTTCAGGATCGTCCCAATGAAGGTTGTGTTGCGTGTTTTCTATACCTATTACCTTTAATACTTTAATGCCTTTTTTAATTTCCTGTACTCCCTTTTTCCGGGCTGAATCTGTTGGTTCAATTGTTGCATGAAGTAATAACACAGGACACTGAATACTACCAAAAGTAGTCGAACAAGGCTCTTTATAGAATGCCTTAATAATTGCTTGAATACTGAAAACATCAGCCTTAAATATATAGTTGTCTTTAACCTTTTTAAAGCTAGATGCTATTAATGAATTAAGATTTGTATCCCATTGCTTTGTTGTGTAACCTTGGTATTCTTTGACCACTTCGTCCCAAGAACTATAAATACTGGATTCAACATAATCCTTCCAATCTATCAAGGCTTTTTCCTCTGTCAGTCCATCAACATGTTCAGGAAACGCATATCCTCCGTCTAGTAAAATTACGCCCTTCACTTTAGACGGAAATATTCCTGCTACGTGTAGGCAAATATCTGCCCCCCAAGAATGTCCCAACATGTAAAACGGTTTATTCGTAATCTTTTTTATTACTTGATAAATGTTCTTTGCTAAGGAGGAAAACATATAATCCTCCTCCAGTTTTAGTGAGTCAGTTTCACCATGTCCCGGGTTATCTATAAGAATAAGATGAAAATCGTTTATTAGGTATTCAATAATGCCAGAAAAACTATTTAAATCGCCAGTCATTCCGTGAAGACAAACAAGTGAAGGAAGGCTGTTATCACCAATTTCACATCCGTGAAAAGTATTGTCATCTACAGCTATTTGAAACTTCTTCAATTTTATTCCTCCTCCACAATTTTACCTTTTTTGTTATATTCCTTAATCTATTTACTTCAAGTTAATATCCCGTTTGTTGAAGAACTAGCTATATCATGGTACCACATTTGCCCAAATTGCAGCTGTCCTTTCTTATCTTTTAAGAAAGGACGATCCAGGAGCCATTACGACTCGTTGGATCGTCCCTTTTTAGATATTAGCTATTTAAATATTCTTTCACTGCTTGCGACACTACTTTACCTTCAGCGCTGCCAGCCGTTTCTTTCATCATCTGACCGACGACTTGGCCCATAGAACTTTCTTTGCTAATACCAAGTTTAGCGATGAGCTCTTTTACTTCATCGACAGTGAGTTGTTTTGGTAAATAATGCTCAATGATCGTGATTTTCTCAGTTTCTGCAGCAACAATATCTTCACGATTCGCTTTTTGACCTTCTTCTAGAGATTGTTTGGTTTGTTTAAGCTCACGTTGAACCACTTTCAACTCTTCCTCTTCCGTCAATTCGCGCTTAAGATCGAGCTCTTGGTTTTGAATACCTGCCCGTAGTAAATTAATAACACCTTTTTTAACGGTGTCCTTCTCTTTCATTGCTGTTTTCATATCAGCCATTAATGTCTTTTTCAGTTCTGACATTGCAATCCCTCATTTCAGAAAGTACGTTCACTTCTAGTATACAAAAAAAATCTCGATACCACACTCTCCATGCCTTCATGGGATCACTCAGAAAAAAAGAGACGCAACTTCACAATCAAAAACTAAATAAAGAAGCTCAGACCAGGAGTAGTCCGAGCTTCTTTGTTCTATTATCGCGCAAGTCTCTTTTCAACATCATCCACAATATCTTGAACTGAGTTCCCCTCGATACTAACGATTGGGAAATCATATTGGTCTACATTGACATCACTCAATGCACGGATTACACCGAAATCATAACCACTTACTTTTTCATCTGATTCAAACATTTTCACTTCATGTCCTTTTCCCTCAAGTGCTTGTTTCACATCATCAAATGGTTTTTCAACTGCAATTTTAGCCATTATACCTTCCTCCTCTTAGTAGTTGTGTTCATATTTTGCTAATACGAGTATCATTCCCTGCAGATGCCAAACTAAACTTGTCCATTCTAAAGAAGTCCCTATCGATTCGCCTATATCACTCTACTATGACCTATTAACGAGGTTCGTGTTCCATCGTATCGGGTATTCTTGATAAGACAATACGATAAGGAAGTGAACGATGCTTGTTTGGGTTTTCAGATTTAATCGCTCTTGTTATTTCAGCTTTTATCATATTGCCTGTAGTAGTGTTCATACGAGAATTTGGGTATTTGTCTGTTACTCTGCTGTTCGGTGTGAAAAACCCTAGAATCACAGTCGGTTCTGGCCCAAGGGTTTTTAGATTCTGGATTTTTGATATTCGTAAATACTACCATTTGTACAGTTGGTTTTCGTTCGATGATATTAAACGAAAGAGCAACTTTTCGTATATTATGATCTACGCTGCTCCGATTCTAGCAAATGTTGTCGTTGCTCTAACGCTGAATACTTTAATAGCGAACGGATTCTTACAAGACCAAGTAAGGTTTTGGAATCGATTCATATTTTATGTGTTTTTCTATGTATTGTTCGATGCTATTCCCATGCTGATTACAAATGGCAAACCGAATAATGGAATGATCATCTATGAGCTCATCCGCTATGGTAAACGAGTTGACTATAATAAGGATGAAATTATTCCCTCTACGACACAAGTTGATGAAGAGTACGAAGAAGAAATGAAAAAGATTGAAAAAATGCAGGAGGAAATTGAACACTTAAAAGCAGGTAATGATGAAACCCCCACTCCGGAACCACAAGTTGTTGGTAATGAGATTCAAGAAGATTTCAAAGAAACCGCAGAGGTCGAAGCAAAAGAAGAGTTAGCAGCAGAACGGAAAGAAAACGAGAAAAAGGAAGGAACCTGATCATGCGGGCTCCTTCCTTTTATTATGGTCTCACCATAATGTGCTCACCATTCACATCACGTTCTTCAATAAATTTAAAACCTAGCTTTTCATACAGTCGAACCGCACCCTCATTTTCAGGATAGACACTTAGGAAGATAGGTTGTTTACCATACTCTTCTATCACGATTCCAACAAGTTTTTTCATGAACTCTGTACCTAGACCTCGTCCTTGAAACTGTTCATCAATGAGCAGTCGGTCAATCCACAATCTTCCTTGTGGACCTTCCCCTTTGAAAAAACCATACATAGCAAATCCAACAAGTTCATTGTTGGCATAGAGCCCTACTGGCTTAAACTGCTGCCATTCTACAGAATCTTCCAGACATTCGTAAGGTGTTTCTATATAATCTTTTTGTGACTGGGCAACTTTCAATCCTATGATATCCCGATAGTTCGTTGCCGTTACGTCATGAATTTCTAGATTCACGACTATTCAACCCTTTCTGTTGCACCGCATAAGGAAGTTATGCTTATGTGCGTTACATTTGACTGGACGTTACTTCTCGACGTTAGGTTTCAACCGTTCGTCTTCAATTTGAATCATCTCAAATTCATCAACCGTCTCAAGTAACATACTTAGAATAATTTTGTTTTCCAAATTAGACTCACCCAATAACGAGACATGTAATTGCTCGATTAACGCTGAATACGAAGTACCCGTTGACCAGCATGCCTCGATTTGTTCTAGGATTTCTACAGATCTTGAAGAGATTTCCTCGTTCATGCCATGTACTTCTTTCCACATCAGTAATTCGTAAAGCGTGTTACTAACCAGTCGTCTTGGAGCAAATAATTCATCCTCTACATTTGTACCTGCTGCTTGTAGGTTAACGCGTGCCCGCTCTTCAACCATCGTGCTAATGATCAACAAGTTTTTCATACTATGGTTGCTGACCGCAGCATTCCCACTAATCGCGTCCTTTGCTTCTTTAAGCATTTCGCTCAATATGTCATTCGACATGTTGCCCAATTGGACATTGGCATCCGATAATTTATACGGGAATATGAAACGATTGATGAGTAATGCAATGCACACACCAGCTAATACCATGAGTAGTCTTTCAACTGTTAAGAACTGAGTTTCCCCAGTAATAAGGGCAACCGAACCAATCGCAGAGAACGTTACTAAGATTGTGCTGTAACGATAGACTTTTACATAACTCATTAAATATCCGGCAAACAACAACAACCCTGTTCGTACTGTTGTGGTCTGGAAAATGGAGAATACAATCCATACGAGAATGCCTCCAATGATTGTCGCAAAAATACGGTCTCTCATCTTTTTGTGAGACTGTTCATAAAACGGAATGATGACCGACAACACGGTAAACATCATCCATCTACCTTCTGCTAAGTTGAAGTAGTCCATTAAGAAACCTGTAATAGCAATACCTGTCGCCATACGAATCGCGTATGACATTTTTAGAGACGATACATGGCGTGGCGCTGAATTCAGGGTGAATTTCTTGAACTTCAATGGAATCTCTTCAATTTTACGAGTGATCTTACGTTTTTCAGGTGCTAGTTGCTGGAGCGCGAGAAGACTATCTGTTAGGTAGTCGATATTATTTAACAGTCGCAATTTCGTTGAAGACTGCGGAGGAGCCATGCGATAGCTTTCCATCACTTCTTCAGACGCTTTACTTAGTGCAGCCGCATCAATATCTTTTGAATCCTCTTCTACTGCTTTGTTTAATAACATTCGCACATCTTGAATGACTTTCCCCTCAGCATGTCTTGGTTCCAACGAATCCAGAAGAGCATCGATTTTTTCAAGTGCAGCCGTGATATTTAATCGAAGCCGTCCCTCTTCGGTAAGGTAGTAATCCTCTTCGCGTTGGTCATAGATCATGGAACGAAGTGAGCCAATCGATTTCCGAATTGCCGTATCCATTTCGATGGTTCGTTCTCCTGCAAGCTTTTTATCGATTTTCTTAAGTAGGGAGCTGCAGACATTTTTTACAATCGGATCCCCATTTTTAGAGATTCTCTTTCGATTCGCTATCATTTGTAACCCCATAATCGAAATGGCTCCCACTATAAGGCCAGTTAAGCGAAGTGGTAGTTCATCACCTGTTACAGGGATAGCAAGTAAAAATAAGTATTGAAGTGAAAATGGTAAGTACAATGGATTTTTCAAGTTAAAAATCAGGGTATAGCTGATGATGAACATCATCACAAAGTGGATTGGTACAGCTGTCCATACAGAGAATCCGGCAGCAAACGCGGCAATTCCCGTCATTAAGTTTAGTACTACAAATTTAACCGTGTTCTGTACTGGATGGATAGTCAGGTCACGTTCAAGTAGCATGAGCATCGCGGTAATTGTGGAAACGCCTATCAAGATATTGTTTTGTCCAAATAATGCGCCAAACAGTAAAATGTACGCCATCATACCAACAAACAAAAGGGTATTCCCAATAATATTCTTCTTTGTCATCGATTCTTTCATTCCCTTTCAAATCCTATCCGATAATTAGAAATCAGGTTAGCCTTATTACTTTAACATTAAAGTACTTTATTAACTAACAGATACCCTTGAAATTATTTATGTAAGTTCAGGACTTAAGCCTTTTTACTTTTGCATTACGGAAGTATCATCTTTTGTTTTACTGAAACTCTATTGAAAAACAACCGTATCATACACAGCATACCCAATTAGGAGGCACTCTACATATGAAGAAAACTGTTCTTTTGCTACTTATACTTCTTTTACTTTCAGCCTGTAGTCCAGATAGAGATACTTTGCAGAAAGAAAACGCCGCTGACGCAAATGCAGCTAAAGAGAATTCAGAACAATCACGTAATAACGAAGAAGAAACTATACCACCTTCTTCTAAAGAAACTGCGTATAATGAGATCTCTGATGAAGATCAAGATGAAGACGAAGATTTGTATGCCTTAGCGAAAATACAAGCGGTTGAGATTCCATCTGTCTATGACAAAGAGGGGAATTTCCCTGATAATCTTACCCAAGAAGAATATGAAAAGTTATCCGAAGAACAAGGAATCGTCCGCTATGCACTTGACGATCATCCGATCAGAGGCATTACGAGCCAAGGTGGTAAGGTAACTAATGTAACTAATTTAACGGATGCCTTGATCGACATTACAGAAAGTCAGGCTTATCAATTACCAGAGTCGGTAGTCCCTGAAGCCTATCAATTATTTTTACAAACGCGTGCTGATGAATTCGCTAATACTCCAGATTCCCAATATCGTACTTGGGAAGAAGCGACCAATTTAGAACGAAGCATCATGCAAATTGTTCTTCTGATTGCACCCTCTCTGAATGATCTTGGTTACCTCATTGAGAATGACGAATATGAACATCCGGTGTTCCCGATCATTCTAGAGGATTTCTTCCACCTTGGTTCTCCAACTGTATTAGTTCCTGTCCCACAGACTGGAACAGACCTGGCACTATTTGAAGAAATGATGAAGATGAAATCGATGTGGGAAGAACTCGGGAAATTTGAAAATCCTTCTGCAAACAAGGAGGCATTTGAAGAAACTTACAGAGCACTTCGTAGTGAAACAAATAACTTAATCGTCCGTGTCAATTTTGCACTTACTGAGTAATGAACCTAAAAAATCCCGCTTTGCATAATGTGCAAAGCGGGATTTTTTCAGGCTGCATCAGCTGCTTCTAGACGTTTTTCAGTTCGCATGACAAGGAATATACTTGCTTCGTATAGACCAATCATTGGAATTAAAATAATGAGCTGACTGAAGAAGTCAGGTGGTGTAATGAGTGCTGAAGTTACTGCTAATACTACATATGACCACTTTCTAACTTTTTTCAAAGTACCTGATGTAAGTATTCCAATTGCGGAAAGAAATAATGCCACAACAGGTAATTCAAAAAGCAAACCAATTGGCATCGTTGTCAGCAAAAGAAAACGTGCATACTCTTGTGCTGAAACCATCACGTCAAAGTTCATCTCACCGAGGGAAACTAAGAAATTGTAGCTAAGCGGGTTTACGACATAGTAGCCAAACGCTAATCCCGCTACGAACAATATTAGAATCGCAGGTGAATAAAGACTTAAGAAACGACTCTCTCGTTCATTAAGACCCGGTTTCACAAACTGCCACAGGAAGTGACAAAGAAATGGTACCGAAAGGCCGAATGCAAGTGCAGCTGAAATGGTCGTGTAAAACGAAATGACTTCCATCGGACTCAAAACAATTAACTTGTACCCTCGTGTAATATAAGGGAACCATACATTAATGGTGCTGAATGCGGCAATGAAGAACAGCAAGAAAACAGCAATACTATTGATCAGCTGTTTTCTTAATTCACTTAAGTGTTCAACGAGGTTGGACTCTTCGCCTTCATCGTCCTCTTCAAGTACTGTTTTTTCCTTTGACTTTTTCGGTGGAATATTCGTTGGATAACCATTTTCATCCGTATAAGGTTGAACTGCTGATGTCTTCATTACTTCTTCATCCGCAACATCAGATTTGGCTTTTAAGGTCTTTTCAGCTTCTTTTTTATTGATTTCATCCAAAGGATCTAAGTTTTCGTGATTACTATTGGAACCCATCTTATCACCTACTTCTCTGTATCAGAAGTTTTTTTAGCTTCAACTTTTTCATCATCATCCATGATGTCTTTTGCAGACTTTTTGAATTCCGCCAGTGTCTTTCCGACAGCTGAACCAACTTCAGGCAATTTACGAGGTCCGAATAAAATAAGTACAATCACAAGAATGATAATTAGCCCTGGTACTCCGATAGCTGCTAAGTTCATGTTTTTATCCCCTTTCCAATTTGAAAGACTACTGCCAAGTTGACAGTGCAAATGACTAATTGCAACAAAGCGCCGTTCAAGTGGTCGACCTTTGCTGCTGATTTCTAACCACCCTTGTTAGTAACATGCCCTTCTCCATGACAAAAGAGATAGTTGCTTCTTAATCTACCCCTTTTAAAGGATTAGGTAACTTGATATGCAAAGAAATTTCAAGACTCTTTGCACGGATGCAAGGTGTTTGTCATAACGTTGGATGCAGATTATTTCTCATCCATAGTTATATCCCAATCCCATTACAAATAATCGAGAGCAAAAATTTTTCACTACGAACTTAATCGTACAACTAACTGCTAGGTGGAAGTATCTATGGCATGTCCTGTTAGCTGTTTGCGAAAACACAAAAGAAAACTAACAATTCTATGTCGAAAATTGTCGATAAGACACTTTATTTTAACAAAGCAAAATAGAGTGGTCAATAATTATTTCGGATTAAGAAATAATTATTGACCACTCCTCCACTCTTTTGAATGTTTTTGAATGATTTTGGATTTTTTTGATTGATATCAGAATACTCTAGGTATATGATGAAGATAACGAGATTGGTTAAGGAGGGTTTCCAATGCTAGAGACCGAACGGCATCATCTTATCTTAAAAATGTTACAGCATAACCAAACGGTACGGTTGCAAGACATAGCTACTGAGACAGGTTCTTCAGAATCCACTATTCGAAGGGATTTAATAGAATTGGAGCGCCAAAAGAAACTGAAACGTATACACGGTGGCGCAGCAAAGCTACAAGGAAAATTACAGGAATCATCGATGTCCGAAAAAACATCAAAAAACCTTCAAACAAAACAACATATCGGTCAAATAGCAGCTTCTTATATTGAAGAAGGTGATACCGTCTATTTAGATGCCGGTTCTACCGTGTTTGAAATGATCCCCTTTCTTCCGCCATCAATCATTGTGGTGACAAATGGAATCTCTCATACAGATGCCCTTCTTGCACGTGGATGCAAAACGATTCTCACGGGCGGCATTGCAAAACCTTCAACAAAAGCTTTAATTGGTAGAGGTGCAGTCCATAGTCTTCAGCACTACCGATTCGATAAATGCTTCCTAGGTGTGAACGGAATTCATCCGGATTATGGGTTTACTACTCCTGACGAAGAAGAAGCACAAATAAAAGAACTAGCGATCCAATTATCAAGAGAAGCTTATATTTTGGCGGATCATTCCAAGTTTCAAGAAGTGGCATTTGCGAAGTTCGCAGACTTAACACAAGCAATCGTTGTAACAACAAGTGAGAGCTTCGAGTCCTTACAAGCATTCCCGAAGTATACGAAATTGGAGGTGATTCAGGAATGATCTATACAGTGACTTTAAATCCTTCACTAGATTATTTACTAACTCTCGATTCCCTATCGCTTGGTGCGTTAAACCGTTCGACTTCAGATCACTTTTTAGCTGGAGGTAAAGGCATTAATGTCTCTCAAGTATTGACGACATTGGGTGTCCCTAGCAGTGCTTTTGGTTTTACTGGAGGGTTTACTGGACGGGAAGTTGAGCGGCTACTCCAAAAAGCCTGCATTTCTACAAATTTCATATCTGTCGAGGGAGAGACACGGGTGAATGTGAAATTACGAGCTGCTGAAGAAACAGAAGTGAATGCAGCTGGACCTATTATTGACTCTCTCCGTTTTGAAAAATTGAAAGCACAAGTCAAAAACTTAGGAATTCATGATGTACTCGTACTATCTGGAAGTATCCCTTCTTCGCTTCCTGAAGACACCTATGAACAATTTGCAAGGTTATGCAGCAAGTCCGGGATTCGTTTTGTTGTCGACGCTGAAGGGACTTCTTTGATGAAGACATTACCCTTCCGTCCGTTTCTCATCAAACCGAATCATCATGAACTGGGTGAGATGGTTGGAGCTGAAGTAAGCTCATTACAAGATGCAGTAAAACATGCAAAAACGCTCGTCCACCTTGGTGCCGAACAAGTTATTGTATCTCTTGCTGGCGATGGCGCTGTGTACGTAAGTGAGTCTCTTTCACTCATCGCAAATGCACCTAAGGGCACAGTTCAAGGATCTGTTGGAGCTGGGGATTCAATGGTTGCAGGATTTCTCGCAGCACTTGAAAAGGATGAACCTATTGAACAAGCGTTTAAACTAAGTATTGCTTCCGGTAGTGCCACGGCGTTTTCTGATCGATTGTGTACGCAACAACAAGTTGACGCGTTGCTACCTCAAGTTGTTGTGAAACCATTAGAAGGAGGGAATGGACAATGAGAATTACCGAATTGTTGACGGCTGATACGATTTTACTTGGTCTGCAAGGAACTGATAAACCCTCGGTCATCGATGAACTGGTCAATGTGCTCGATCGGGCAGGCAAACTGAATGATCCACACGCTTTCAAAGAAGCCATATTGCACCGAGAGTCTCAAAGTACTACTGGTATTGGTGATGGAGTCGCTATTCCCCATGCTAAAACAAGTTCTGTTAACGTGCCCGCCATCGCATTTGGACGGTCTGAAGTCGGTGCTGAGTACGAATCTCTAGACGGTCAACCAGCACATTTATTCTTCATGATTGCCGCTGAAGATGGCGCCAACCGCATGCATTTGAAAGCACTCGCACGGTTGTCGACAGTTCTCATGAATGAAGACGTACGAAAGCAGTTGCTCGCAGCCTCATCGAAGGAAGAGATATTGTCACTGATTGACGAACACGACCAGCACGATGAAGAACCTTCGGCTGCTACGCCGCCTCCGTCAGTCGACTCATCTAAACCATATATAGTAGCTGTAACCGCTTGTCCGACAGGGATCGCGCATACGTATATGTCTGCGGATTCATTGAAAAACAAAGCGGCAGAGCTCGGAATCCCATTCAAAGTCGAAACGAACGGTTCAGGTGGAGCTCAAAACGTGTTGACTGCTGAGGATATTGAACGTGCGACGGCTGTCATTGTTGCGGCAGATACGAATGTCTCGATGGGACGTTTTGCTGGAAAACATGTAATCGAAGTTCCTGTTGCGGAAGGAATACGGAAACCTAAGGAATTGCTAGACCGCGCAGTAAAACAAGACGCACCTGTTTATAAAGGTGGTTCAGACAGTGGTTCAGAAGATGGCGATGAATCAGCATCGTCTAAAGGAATTGGGTCTACGATTTACAAACATTTGATGAGTGGTGTGTCGAACATGCTTCCTTTTGTAATAGGTGGCGGAATTCTCATTGCACTCGGATTCTTGTTCGGACCGAATTCATCCAATCCAGATGATCCAACCTATAATTCATTTGCAGCTGCCTTGAATCTCATTGGTGGCGGGAATGCATTTGCGTTAATGGTTCCTGTTCTAGCTGGTTTCATCGCTCTTAGTATTGCAGATCGACCAGGTTTTGCCCCAGGTATGGTCGGTGGATTGATGGCTGCTACAAGTGGTGCAGGGTTCCTAGGCGGAATCATTGCCGGATTCCTTGGAGGCTATTTAGTTGTCGGTTTGAAAAAATGGCTCTCATCGCTCCCCCCTTCTCTCGATGGGATCAAGACGATTTTACTGTATCCATTACTTGGAATCGCGGGTACAGGGCTCATTATGCATTATGTAGTGAATACGCCGTTTAGTGCACTCAATACTGGTATTTCCAACTTACTGACTGGTCTTGGAACGGGTAACGCGGTCTTTCTTGGAATTGTCCTTGGTTTGATGATGGCAATCGACATGGGCGGACCTATTAACAAAGCGGCTTACTTGTTTGGTACAGGATTACTCGCAAGTGGCGTGTACGAGCCGATGGCAGCGATCATGGCGGCTGGTATGGTTCCCCCTCTCGCCATTGCGATTTCAACAACTATATTCAGAAACAAGTATTCTCTTCAACAGCGAGAAGCCGGTAAAGTGAATTACATTATGGGCTTGTCGTTCATAACAGAAGGAGCCATTCCATTTGCTGCAGCGGATCCACTCCGTGTCATTCCATCTGTGATGGCCGGTGCTGGTATTGCTGGTGGTCTGTCGATGGCATTCAATATTGGGTTGCGAGCTCCACACGGTGGACTCTTTGTTTTCCCACTCGTGGAAGGCAGTTGGATGCTCTACTTGCTTGCCGTGATCATCGGTTCAATCGTGTCCGCAATTTTACTGGGAGTTTTGAAGAAACCAGTTGCGTCTTAAACTGAAAAAAGCCGACTTCGCGTGTTGCGGAGTCGGCTTTTTCAGTTAAACAGGACGTATTGTGATCTCGTTGACATTGACATAGTCCGGCTGAGTCACAGCATAGACAACTGCTTTTGCGATGTCTGCTGTTTGAAGTTTCTTGCGGTCGCCCCAATCGTATTGTTCACCTAATCGAGTGTCGACCATTCCAGGAGAAATGTTGGTGACACGGACACCTGTTTTTGCGAGTTCCTTTTCAAGTCCCATAGATATTGCTCGAACAGCAGCTTTAGTTGCGCTATAAACGGTACTTGTTTTCGTCACTTCTGTTGCAGAAACAGAAGCAATGTTAATGAGATGGCCAGCACCTTTTTCAAGCATAGATGGCAGAACAGCATTGATGCCAAATAAAACACCTTTAATGTTCACGTCAATCATTTGCTCCCATTCTTCCGTTTTACCGGAACGTACTTCCGCAGTAAGTACTTGCCCCGCATTGTTGACGTAAATATCGACACCGCCAAATGCATCCTTCGCTTTAATGGCGAGTTTTTCTACGTCTGATTGACTGGATACATCTGTTTTCACAACGAGTACGGAGCCACCGTCATCTGTAATCTGCTTTGCTAATTCATGTAACTTTTCTTCGTTGCGTGCGGCAAGAACAACGTTTGCTCCCTGTTCCGAAAGTTCTTTCGCAATTCCCGAGCCAATCCCGCTGCTTGCACCTGTAACAATTGCCGTTTTCCCTATCAATTGTTTCATCCAAAATCCCTCCTACTAGTCTTTGAAGAAAGTGTATCATACACCGCAGACGCGAGCTTGATAGAGGATTTTTGGTGTCGTTCATCAAAAAAGAACCGTTTCCATAGGAAAACGGTTCTTTTTGCTTCACAGTATATAATTCCCTACAATTCCTGAAACAACGCCCAACACAACGACAGATACACTGACGAAGACGAGTACGCGTTTCGGGAACGACTTTGAAACGAGCAACAATGATGGCAAACTGACTGCTGGCAATGTTAGCAACAAAGCTGCTGCCGGTCCTCCACCCATACCATATGCCATGAATGTCTGGATGATCGGGATTTCTGCTGCTGTCGGAATGACGAACAACATGCCCCCAATCGCAACGAGAAACAAGAGTAAAATTGAACTTCCTGTGGCTTCCCCCAATTGAGGGAATAGCCACCCTTTCACTGCCCCCATCAACAAAACGGAAAGGAAGTATGCAGGCAAAATGTACAGCGTCATTTTACCAAGGCTTTTCAGCCAGCGCGAAAGAAACGAACCTTGTTCTTCTTCAGCCGCTTGTTGCAATAGTTTTTCCGTATCTACCGGGTTTACAGCAGGTGCAAAACGATTCGCTAGATAACTCACGCCAAACGTCAAAATAAGTCCAAACACTAACCGAAGCGCTGTGAATTTCCACGACAACACAAATGTCATAAACACAAGTGCCGCTGGATTTAACGTTGGATTTCCTATCCAGAATGCAAGCGCTGCGCCAACAGAAACATTCTTTTTGCGAAGCCCTACGGCTACAGGAGCTGCGCAACACGTGCACATCATGCCCGGTACTGCAGCAAGTCCGCCAGCAGCTGTACTTGCAAACGTAGTTTTACCAAGTACACGGATGAGCCAATTTGTCGGCAGAAGCACTTGCAATAATGAGCCTAATAGAATTCCGAGTACTGCAGCTTTCCATACAGCAGCAAAGTACGTCACTGCATAGTCCCATGCCCCTGCAAAAGAAGCGGATTGCGCTTTGTCGGGATCGGATCCTAAAATTGAGTCCCCGATGGAATGTGTAGTAATAGCGGTGATACTTTTGTCCACATACGGCATCCATTTGACGTATGTAAGACCAATGATCGCAATTGCTAAAAAGGTTAAACTATATAGAAGAACTCTTTTAGAGTGAGTTTGGTGATGTATTTCTGTCTTATTCATGATATAACCTCCAGTAAAAAATGAACAACTGAATAATTATATCATTAATAGCATCCTCATGCTTTTAAAATTATTTATCGAAAACTCCAACATTACTGTTTCCAGTAAAAACATCTTGTACAACTAAAATTCTTCTGGTAGGATAAGAACAATTAAATTGCTCCTTTAACACGGTCCAGAGAGGCCGGAAAGGGTACCGGATTATGAGACTGGCACTGCTGCGTCTCATGTGATTTGTCGTACTTTGCCCTTACTGTCCTCTTTAGACGGTGAGGGCATTTTTGTGCACATTTTGTTACTGCGCACTCTTTTAATTAGCGTTCTGTGAGACGCAAAAAGAGGATGGCAATCGCTGTGAATAACGGTTCCATTCTTCTTACGTTGAGCAACACCTTACAATAGGAAGGCGGGACTTAGGATGAATTATCAAAAGAAAACGGTGGTGGCTTCGGTCGCTGGTCTTACTCTGGAAGGCATGGATATTATGTTCATTTCCTTCGCAATGACGATGATCATTGCGGACTTCGGAATCGATTTTGCAACAGGCGGTATGATTTCGTCAATCACGAATATTGGAATGCTCGTTGGAGGAGTCCTCTTCGGGATCATGGCAGATAAATTCGGACGCGTTAAAGTGTTCACATACAGTATTTTGCTCTTCGCACTCGGAACAGCACTTACTGGACTTGCTACGAACATTGAACAAATTTACATCTACCGCTTCATCGCTGGACTTGGTGCTGGCGGAGAGTACGGAATCGGAATGGCGCTTGTCGCTGAAGCTTGGCCGAAAAACAAACAAGGTCGCGCATCTTCGTATGTTAGTGTTGGGGCTCAATACGGTGTGATCTTAGCAGCCCTACTAAGCGCGCTCATTTTACCAGCCTTCGGTTGGAGAGCATTGTTCTTCGTCGGAATCATCCCAGTCATCTTCGCATTCATCGTGCGCCGTAATCTGGATGAATCTCCTGAGTGGCTCGAATCTCAGAAATTGAAAAAAGCCGCGAAGAAAAAAGAGAATGCCGGGAAACTTCGTTTGCTCGTTGCTTCTCCTCGGATTGCCTTCACAACCATTACACTTGCAGTGATGGCGACTGTCCAAATTGCAGGTTACAACGGGTTAATGATTTGGTTGCCTTCCATGTTGCAACAATCTCAAGGACTTTCCGTTTCAAGCTCGGCTCTCTGGACAATCAGTACAGCAGTCGGGATGATTGCAGGAATGCTCGTCTTCGGTCAAATTATGGACAGACTTGGTGCGAAGAAAGCGTACGGCCTTTTCTTAATCGCATCGGCAATAGCGGTTTTCCTATACAGTTATGCAACAGGCAGCGCTGGTGTTTTGATCGGCGGAGCAATCGTTGGATTCTTCTCTAACGGCATGTTCGCAGGTTACGGGGCATTAATTAGCAGTTTCTATCCAGTCGAAATCCGCAGTACTGCGACGAATACAATCTTCAACTTCGGTCGTGCTGTCGGTGGATTCTCACCAATACTAGTCGGGTACATCTTACAACACTATGATATGACTGCCGCGATGATCTACCTCGCGATTCTGTTCTGTGTATCGTTCATCTTCATGCTGACACTTTCACATACAAAAAAAGAGATTCCATCTACAAACAGTACACCAGCTGTTGAGTTGAATTAATTCAAAAACGAAAGCCGTCCCTTAACACTCGGGACGGCTTTCTTCTATTATATATAAATCACTTTGCAAGCGTCAGTAGCATCTCACGAATGGTCTTACAAGCAACAGCAGTCGAAGCACCTGACGGATCGTATTGTGGAGATAACTCTACGACGTCCGCTGCAACGATGTTTTCAAGTATTTGAAGTTGTCCAATCGCCGTAAGCAATTCTCGGTACGTAATGCCACCGGGCTCAGGTGTACCAGTTCCAGGGAACGTCCCCGGATCCAACACATCCAAGTCAATCGTCACATACACAGGAACGTCTTTCAATGAGATCACTACTTCAGGTAATGTCTCGAGGGTGAACTTTTCCAAGTGTGTATGCATCTTTGCCCAGTCGAATTCACTCTTTAAGCCAGAGCGGATTCCGAACTGGAAAATCCGACCGTCGCCAAGAAAGTCATGGCAGCGACGAATGACGGATGCATGCGAAAGAGGTTCTCCCATATAGTCTTCACGTAAATCAGTATGCGCATCAATATGGATTACGTGCAGATTCGGAAACGTGTCATAAGCCGCTCGGATAGATGGCAAGCTCACTAAATGCTCGCCACCGATCATGAGAAACTTCTTACCATCTGCTAATACTTTACCGCTGTATGTTCCGATTTCTTGAAGGACACGCTCTGTATTCCCGAAAGGTAATTCCAAATCACCGCCGTCGAAAACGCAAGCATCTTCTAGGTCCTTATCCAAATAAGGGGAATATGTCTCTAAGCCATATGAATCCGGACGAATCGCTTGGCCAGCAAAACGAGTTCCAGGTCTGAAACTTGTCGTCCCATCAAATGGAGAACCGAATAATACGATTTCCGCTTCTTCATACACTGTTTCACAGCCGATGAATGCGTTCGTACTCAATGCATTATTCTTCACTATCAAGCGCCTCCACTACATAACTCGGTAATGCAAATGCTCCGTGATGAAGATCTGTATTGTAATACTTTGTCTTCAAACCGATTGAGTTCCACACATCTGCATCTGCATCCTTTAATGGATCGAGCGACTTCGAAGCGAATCCGAATAGCCAGTGGCCCGATGGATACGTCGGCATATGGTATTGATAAACCCGTGCGATAGGGAAGATTTCTTTAATCTTCGTACGTGCTTTCTTCATGTTCTCCGCATATTCGGAGAAATAAGGGGACTCGTGCTGGTTGATCAAAATTCCTTTGTCATTCAACACACGATAACATTCTTTGTAAAATGCTGTCGTGAATAACCCTTCTCCTACTGAAATCGGGTCCGTTGAGTCAACGAGAATCAGGTCAAACGAAGCGTCTGGTGCGTTTTGGACATAAGCAAGCCCATCGCCAAAAGCGAGTTCCATGCGCGGGTCTTCTTCCACACCTGCTGCTGTAATTGGTAGGTACTGTTGGCATAAACGGAATACTTTCTCATCAATTTCAGCAAGTACGACTTTTTCCACTCCGGGGTAGCGCAATACTTCACGCGCAGTCCCCCCGTCTCCTCCGCCAATCACGAGCACTTTCTTAATAGCTGGGTTCGTTGCAAATGCCGGGTGAACAATCATGTCATGGTAGATGAATTCGTCTTTTTCATTGACCATCATCAACCCATCTAGTGTGAAAAACGTACCGAATTCCTTACCTTCATAAAAATCAATTTGCTGGAACGGTGACTTTTCACTGTGCAGGTGTTTTTCATACCCGATTGAAAACTTGCAGTCCTCGCTCCATTGTTCTGTATACCAACTCATGCGTTTACACCTGCCAATATCGGTTTCACAGTCACTTCTTCAATCTCTTTTTCTGCAAATTGACGAATTTTTTCGACCATGCCACGAGGCACTTCAAATGACTCCACCTTTTTCGCTTTCAGCTTTTCAGCCAAATAATCAGCCGCTTTCCAAGGGCTTACAGAATCCCCACATGTATAGACGTCTACAGAAGCAAAGCCGTATTCTGGCCATGTGTGAATCGTAAGGTGAGATTCAGCAATGATGACAGCACCCGATACCCCGTATGGATTAAAATGATGGAACACCGATTCAACGATGGTAGCTCCTGAGTAATCTGCAGCCTCTTTCATGAACTGCTCAATCACTTTGTTATTCTCTATAATTTCACTCGGGCACCCATAATATTCAATCAACACGTGGCGTCCTAGCGCCGATAATTCTAAACTCATCGTTAATATCCCCCTTTTACGACAGTCATGCTGCCTGTTTGTTTTGACCCCGATAACACGCTTCCGAATGCTTGCTCGTAGTAGTTATAATGCTGGATCACTTCACATGTAATCCGTTCACCGGGAATGACCAAAGGAATCCCTGGTGGATAAATCATCAATGTATCTGCACTAATACGACCAATCGCATCATCAATCGCAACCGACTCTTGTTCTGCATAATACGCTTCTCGTGGTGTCATCACGAGTTCATTGACAGAATCCATAACTGTCCATGCAGAGTGGAGAATGTGCGATTTTGTGTAAGTTCGTTCTATATCCAGCAAAGCTGCCGTAAGACGTCCGATTGAGATTTCTGTATCTGCGGGTGTGATTACCGCCATAACGACGTACCCTTCCGCAAGCTCCATCTGAATGCCATATCGTTGTTTTAATAGTGAATAAACTTCAAAACCAGTCAACCCGAGACCATTCACCCGAATCACTAATTTCGTCCAGTCTTGCGCCTGAAGAAAACGATTGCTGACATTTTCATTTTTCAGTACTTCATAATGCGCACCTAATTCGATTGCTTCAATTGCCTCGTTTACAATCGGCTTCAGTCGTTGAAACGCCTCGGCTCCGTGTAGGATAAGTTCTCTCCGAGCTGCGTCCAATGAGCTCATGAGCAAGTAGTTGGCGCTCGTCGTTTGCAGCATGCGAATCACTTGGCGTACTTTTTCCGCAGAAATGCGATTGCCTTGAAGTAATAAAAGTGAGCTTTGCGTTAGCGAGCCACCCGTTTTATGCATACTCGTTGTGACCAGATCTGCACCTGCTTGTATTGGATCAATCATTTTATCTAGAACTTTTAAATGTGCACCGTGTGCAGCATCGATCAATACAGTAACCCCTTCTGAATGGGCTAGTTTACAAATCGTCTTAAGATCTGTCATCGTTCCAAAATAAGTAGGATACGTAATAAGCAATGCTTTGGCAGCTGGATGTTCGCGTAATGCTAGTGCGACGTTTTCAACTGAAACGCCATGTGAAATCCCAAAATGATCATCCACTTCCGGTTGCATGAATGCAGGAATGACACCACTTAAGATCATCCCGTCAATGACCGACTTATGACAGTTTCTTGGCACAAGAAGTGTCTCACCTGGTTTACATGTAGCGAGAATCATCGCGTGGATGCCAACAGTTGTGCCGTTGACTAGAAAAAACGCATGATCCGCACCAAAACTTTGTGCAGCTAACTCTTGTGCATCTTTAATGACCGATTTCGGATGGCTTAACAAGTCCAGCTCTGCCATTGAATTGACGTCCATTTTAAGCGCCTGTGCCCCCATTGCATCTCGAAACGGAGTGTTCAATGCACCCCTTTTGTGACCAGGTACATCAAACGACACTGTTTCAGAATTCGCATATCGGACAAGCGCATCAAATAGCGGCGCATCCGTTTGGAGAAGTGTTCTTGTTGGAACTGTCGTCTCTTTGACGATGTTCATCAGCACCCGGCTCCGACAGTGTCATATACAGAATGCGTTAATGCATCGACTTTGTCTGTCCGTTCCCACGGCAAATCTAGTTCCGTACGTCCAAAATGTCCATATGCAGCCGTTGCTTGATAACGAGGAGTCCGTAAATCCAGCATGTCAATAATGCCTGCAGGCGTCAGATTGAAGACTTCACGTACAGCACGAAGCAATTGTTCGTCTGCGGCATTCCCTGTCCCGAACGTATCGATAGCAATACTGATTGGTTCACTTACACCAATTGCATAAGACAGCTGAATTTCACATTTCTTCGCAAGCCCTGCTGCGACAATGTTTTTAGCTACGTATCGAGCTGCATAAGCTGCGGATCGATCGACTTTTGTGCAGTCTTTGCCAGAAAACGCACCGCCGCCATGACGAGCTGCGCCACCATACGTATCGACGATAATTTTTCGTCCTGTTAGTCCTGCATCTCCATGAGGACCACCTGTTACAAATCGGCCAGTTGGATTGATCAGTACACGAATCGGTTCAGGTAATTTGAATTCTTTCACCGTACTGAAGATAATTTCTTCTTTCACGAACGCTTCAAATGCTTCTTTGTCAAAATCTCCATCATGCTGGATCGACATTAAAATCGTATCGATTTTCGGAGTATCTTTCGTTGTATAGTCAATTGTTACTTGTGATTTCATATCAGGACGTGCCCATCGAAATTGTCCATTTTTACGGAGGACAGATGCTTTTTTTACAAGCGCATGTGCGAGTTCCACTGGTAATGGCATGAATCCTGCTGTTTCATCTGTTGCAAATCCGAACATCAAGCCCTGGTCACCAGCACCGATTTCTTTCGTATCACTCGACGTATCCACGCCCATTGCGATATCCGGTGATTGCGTGTGTACAAGTACTTGAACGTTGCACGTGTTGCCATCGATCCCTAATTCATCGTTCGTATACCCAATGTCAATTAGCGTTTGACGAGCGATTTTTTCTATATCCAACACCGCTCCTGTTGTGATCTCTCCACCAACAATTACGGTGTTCGTTGTCGTAAACACTTCACACGCAACCCGAGAAAAAGGGTCTTGTGCGAGTGCTGCATCCAAGACTGCATCCGAAATTTGGTCAGCAATTTTGTCCGGATGTCCTTCTGAAACCGACTCTGAAGTAAATAAAATCTTTTCAACCAATTAAATCCGCTCCTTACAAAAAATGTGTTTTGGAGCACAAAAAAAGCTCTCCTACAACCTAAGGAAAGCTTCGATCTGCATCAGCTGCTTATCCTCTTATTGTTCACAGTTCCATCACGAAACTGCGCTCAGGTTGGGCGCCCTATCCAAAATTCTTTCGAATGGGTTTGCCACCGCATCGTCGACCCCTCGTCTCCGCGGCTACTAATAAGAATGACTTTATTCATGCTGAAAACAATAGTAAAGGATTGTGTTTTTCATGTCAATATATTTTCAAAATTTAATTGAATGAAAATTAAAATGGTTAAATAGTGTTATGAATTTATATATACAACTATATATATTTGCTCAAACAATTCCATTGACCGCCGTTGTTTTCCGCTCCCGGTGGACGCTTTCCGAGGGGCTCGATCTCAGCCAATCGAACCACGAAGAGTTCGATTGGCCGTATTTCTGTGTGTTTTACAGAAATTAAGGCATCCCCGTGCTCCCAACACTGCGCTTATGGTCGCAAAAGCCGTTCTTCGTTACGGCTTTTTCTGCGGGGTCTTCGATCTTCGTTGATCCCTCCGGAGTCGCCACCTTCCGCTCCAAACAACTAATATACCTGAACCTTTACTTCAACATTTATAGACTTCTTCTGTTAGCCGTAGCTTCAAGAAGAGAATATTGATAGACTGGAAATCAAGTATTTCAAACCATTCTGAAAGGTGATCGATATCTAGTGAAATTGATATTAATGATTTCCGCATTCCCACTAACCATACTCATTGTAGGAATTGCAGGGATGATGCTGTATAAGAAGACCCTTCGCCAAAAAAATTGGTTCGAGGGCCTTCAGTTGGCGTTCGAATCTGTGAACTGCCCACATACTAAAACAATTCCCTACGCAGATACATTCGGTATTTCGTTCAAAAGGAAAGAAACGAGAGTGAAGAAAGTTGTTCTGAACAAATCAGAAATACGTAAAAACGTCACTTACCGACTCTTCTGTGAATCCTGCCACAAAAAGCGCTCCTTCCATCTGATTGAATCACCCGAAGTGAGTGCCTACCAAAAGCACAAGGTACTCTATCTCTTAGGGACATTTGCGGCCATTTTTCTTGTATACGGTGTCATAATCGCTCCTGTTCTTACATTCGTTTCTAAATTGTTTAATCTTTAATGAAAAAAGTAAATCCCATTGCAGTTACGATACCAAAAATTAGCGACCATAACGCGATACTGACTGCCATCCATATGATTGTCTTCCGTTTGGATGCACCAAAAAGAAGAGCAAAAAAGGCGGCAATGTGCGTACCGATTAGAATCGGTCCCGCTAAAGCGAGTCCAGCAACTCCGTATCTATCCATAATCTTTCTTCCTCTTAGTTGTCGTTTGGACTCTCCTTCTGTAGATTCTCCTTTTCGACTTCTATACCAGTGTTCGATTCGCTGGTATAGGATGATAAGTAGGAGCACAGTCAACATATTCCCTGCAAACGCTAAAAGAATCACCCAGAACGGGGACAATCCTCGGACAATCCCGACCGGAATGACGATTGCAATTTCAAGCGCGGGTACTGCTGCCCCTAAAAATACAAGTATGTATTCAATCATATTTTCTCCTTCCTAACTTACAAGACCTTACTTTCATCCTTCACCTTTTTGTAGGGATCGTCTATCTCCACACACTAATCCTCTCTGATTTGTCTAGGAAAATAGCTGACATTGCAGCCATTCTCGCAACCAGCAATTCTTTCCGACCTTCATGAGTTCGCGTGTAGGTCAAACTTGCGTGATCCACATGATGATTCCATTCTTTCAAGAAAAACTCTGCATATTCTTTTTTACGACCAATCTCTTCAGGTACTGAATGGAAGTCACGTCGTTGGATGAAAAGAAGTTTTGACTTACGTACTAACAAATACCTCGGATTCTCAATTGGGTCAAGTAGCTCTTGCATCGCTTTGAGGAAAATCGTCTGTTCGTGAATCGTCCCCTGATCTAAACTGCAAGACACAGATTCTCCTCCCTCTGTACGAATACGATTTTCTGTCAGTGGAATTGATAGTAATCCAGCATGAAACAGCGTCTCATAGACCGCAGTTGCAGCTTGAATCATACTGCGTTCCAGCGAACGATGCCGGATCATCGCTTTCCCTGACTTCCAAAGATATGGAGAAGCTAATACCATGCCGACTAGAAACGCGATCAGCAACCGTTCTTTCGATATATTGAAAGGGAATGGCCCCATTATTTCTCGAGCAGTTTCAAAAAACACCGCCGCTCCAACAATAACTAGCGATTTGACAGTCGCTGCGTAGACGAAAGGTTTCGGAACTCTCTTCCTTTCCGTAACTAGTTCTTCTTTCCGTTCTCCACGTTCTGCATTTCCTACCGCCTGATGCCATCTTTGCCGCAATGATGTCCGATCCACGGCTCGCTGAAGCGTCGTTTGATTTTGCAACTCTACAACGCACCCGGAATCAGGGTTTTTCGTCAAACGGAGTCTCTCTATGCCCGATGAAATCCGGGGACGTTCAGCATCCAATCCTATTAACGATTGGAATCGTCGCTCAAGGGCAATCTGGTCTGGCCCTCCTCCCTCCATGACTGGCTGAATACACACTAAATGCCAGATGGCAGCAGTTTTATCTGGATTTCCTGTTTGAGTCCTTATTGCACGCCCCCGCATTTGGTTGCTTAACATATAACTTCCTACCGTCGATGCGATGATAAGTGAATTGATGGCAGGCGCATCCCAACCTTCACCAAGAAGCGCTGCTGTACCGATTAGCACTTGAATATCACCTCTAGTAAACACTTCTGTCATTAAGGATGTTACTTGCTGACGATTAGAGCCGACGTCTATTTGTAAGTATTCTTCATCCTGCACTAATGGTACTGAAGAAAGCTCAACCCCACTATTTAGTGCAAGATTAGCAAGTGTCGGCCATGCAGTGGCTGGAATAATGATGAGCGAACCCGTCAAGACACCTAGACGTGTGTCTGAGCCAAATTTTCGGCGCAGTCTTTCAAAAATTGGTGCAACCCCAAGACGAACGAGCTGTTTTTCATCATCTACTGTTGTCGGTAGGTCCTCTTTATGGATGTAATCTGTCAAAATCACTTGTCGCAAAGAGGATCCTAACTGTTCAGTTTCAAACGTCACAATCTCTTCGATACTTTTTAGTTTAGTCACACTCTTTACCAGAGTCTGCTGGATGGAATGGCTCGAACGCAACAAAACCGTTCGCCGTTCAATCGCACCAATTCTGGATAATTCCAGTCGGATCGGCTTCAAAACAGGATGATCACCATCATAAAATGGATCCTTATACAGAAGACCATTCAATAGTTCTTCAAGCCATGCGAGTGAAAACTCGGGGATATTCTTTTCATCCCCTCCAATAATCTCCAGTCCCACCTGCCAACCTTCAATTCCTGCTTTTCTTAAAAATAACAGCAAGCTCGAGTAGTATGCGGGACTGCCAAGCAACTCATCCATGCGCTCTTCTGGAGTACGAATCCATGGGTGTCCTTCTAACAATTCCAGAAACTCCTGATTGGATAAAAGATGGACGACAAACGCATCCACCGACCGATGGAACTGTGCAATCATTCCTGCTTCTTCGGGCGAGGGGACAGATGCATAAACATAGTCCTGATGCGGACATAGATCCCCCTCACGAATGAGTTCAGGTACGTAGATTTCTTCATCAATCGGACCGCAAAGCTGTATGTAGTTGTTCCATTCCCTTTGCCCGACATCGTATGGCGGCGTTGCTGTAAGAGCAACGATGTTCGGTTCTACCAGCCGATCACGGAACATTATCGCGCTTTGCCACCAGGACGTACGCAAGTGATGGGCTTCATCCAAAATAATGGTTTTAAAGTTTACAGCATCGAATGCTGCAAAGAAGGTTTCAAGGTCATCCCCTTTTAACACACTATGCAACGTTTGGTATGTCGTCACCGTTACTGTAGCTGGGTTTCGTAAATCTGTCGAAATCCAGTCCGGTTGTTGAGAAACCTGTAAAAATGACTCCACAAATCGTTCTATCCACTGATTCCGGATTGCTAGCGTTGGTGCAACAATGAGTGTAGGTTCATCTAATCTAAGCATCACTTCCAGACCCAGAACCGTCTTTCCTGATCCTGGCGGTGCGACTAAGTGGAGATGTCTGTTTTTCAAATGGTAATCCAATTCCGCAAGAATTCGCGCCTGATAGGATCTCCAAGGGTGACAAAAAACGATTTTTTTGTTAAATACAGTCAACGCTATACCCCCTTCACTTATCAAACTTTCCATAGCTGCTATACGGGATCTCCATACATTAAGTTTCAGTAATGAACCGCCTGTCGCATAAAGAAAACCAGCTCCCTTCATAGAGAAGCTGGTCCCATAATCAACCTATATGTTTAATAGTGGAGCCCCATATGTCTCTAATACATAACGCGGAACAAAGAATCGAACCGTTACAAGTGGGTCTACGACTTGACTCACTTGAACTTGCCCAACTGCACTCAACAACATCGTGACTTCAGCCAAACTAAGTTTTGTCCTGGCTACCAATAAGTCTGCAGTTTCTTCGACTGCTATTTTTACTGCCTCGTCCAATGTGTTAGCCGAAACAAGGAATGTAAATCCTTTTTCATTTTCAAGTAAGGGGTGATTGAGTGGAGTATCTTTTATGACATCCAACGTGACGACAACACTTCCTGGTACTTCAATTCCCGAAACACCCACTTCGCCATCACCCATGGCTGCGTGGAAATCCCCTAGCGCAAATAGTGCACCTTCAGCATACACAGGGAAGTACAATACGGCTCCTTCTGTGATCAGCTTCGTGTCCATATTACCACCATGACTCCCCGGTGTTTCGCACGAAATCGGTTCTCCTTCAGGCGCAACACCAATGACACCAATCATCGGGTTTAACGGAATTGACAGTCGATCGTTGAATTTCGCAACACCATTTTCAATCGGAATGATTTTCGATTCCCGGTGCGTCAGACGGTGCCCCATAACACCAAGTTCAGGCCCGGTAACCATAACACCTTGGTTGCCAATGTTCAGCTTTTGAATCGTCACTTTCAGCACATCTCCAGGCGCAGCCCCATTCACGAAAATCGGTCCCGTTGCAGGATTGATGGCATCCCAGTCAATTCCACTTATTTTCGTATCCGCTGATTGGATCTGGTTTTTATAACAATCATACGTTTCAATTTCAATCGTTGTTCCTGATTCGATTCTCTCTACTGGTGGATGTGTTTTACTGAATGCATAGATGACATCCTGGCACGACAACGTTTTGGTCACTATTCATCATCCTTCCGTTAAGTTTCATCTATTCTAGCAAGACTTTTCAAAGATTGCGAATAATATCAGATGTGCTTTAACAAAAAACAAGATAGGAAACATCCCTATCTCGCCAGTTATACTTGTGATTTTGATACGATAGGCTCAACTTCCACATCTACATTACCTTTAATAGCTTTGGAAATCATGCAAGTTTTTTCAGCTTCCACTATTAGTACATTCAGCTTTTCAAAATCAGATGGACTTGCTTCTGGTTTTAGTGCAACTGTTGGCTTATGGATAATCTTTTTATATGTGAAGACACCCATAGTCACATCGACAAATCCGATAGACTCCAGGGACATGTTTTCAAGCGGCAAATGAGCCCGCTCAATCATCGCTGCCAGTGTAATGATGTAACACGTAGCCGCTGCACCGAGTAACATTTCATCGGGATTCGTCCCGACATTCGGACCTTCCATCGCTGAAGGAATTGATATTTTAGTTTGAAGATTTCCCGCTTCAATGTACCCTTCACTATTACGGCCACCTGGCCAAACCGCTTTCAAATGAAATTCATGTTCTGCCATTCTTCCACCTCTTCTTCTACAGTCATACTTGTTTGCTCTACCCTATTGTACTTGTTAGTAATCCACTTTGTACTGTACATGCATTATTCCGACGCCCAAACTTTCGATTGCACATCTTCTGCGCCACATGCCACGCACTAATCAAGCGTAGCGCACCCAATTAATCTATTAAACCAGGTGAATTGTGTCCCGTTATCGAGAAACTTTGCTGAGTGTCGGAGAAAATACTCTTAGTGATGGAGAAACACGGCCGTGTGTCGAAGTAATCACTCGGCATGTCGGACAAACGACTCGATGTGTCGGACAACGTGAATTGTTCTCTCACAGCGAGTTAGCCCTTTCTGAAACAAGCGTAGCGCACCCAACTAATCGCTTAAATCAGGTGAATTGTGTCCCGTTATCGAGAAACTCTGCTGAGTGTCGGAGAAAATACTCATAGTGATGGAGAAACACGGCTGTGTGTCGAAGAAATCACTCGGCATGTCGGACAAACCTCTCGATGTGTCGGACAACGTGAATTGTTCTCTCACAGCGAGTTAGCCCTTTCTGAAACAAACGTAGCGTACCCAATTAATCTCTTAAGTCACTTGAATTGTGTCCTGTTATCGAGAAACTTTGCTGAGTGTCGGAGAAAATACTCTTAGTGATAGAGAAGCACCGCCGTGTGTCGAAGTAATCACTCGGCGTGTCGGACAAATACAACTCCCAATCGACAATGCCCACAAAAAAACCGGCTCCCCGAAGGCAACCGGTTTCAAGATTTCATCTCATGCAAATGATTCGTACAATTAAACAACTCACACAAATTTTCATCCTCGCCGATCTTAATAATCGTCAATGACGTATTCCCAAGCGGCTCTTCATACTTCGTTCCTGGCAACAACTCCGACAACAATCGTTTGATGAAACCGCCATGACTCACTGCAAGCACTCGTCCATCTGGATACTTATGCTGAATCTCCTGGATGAACGACATCCCGCGAGCAATCACGCTATCATGCGTCTCTCCTTGAAGATCGAGTTGCTTCCAATCATGCCCCCACTTTTCCAAACGGTCGGCTTCTGTGGTTCCTTCGATCAATCCGCCAGCCCGCTCACGCAAACGTTTATCTTCAATCACTTCTGTATGCGTCATTTGCTTACCGATTAGTTCTGCAGTTCGCTTTGCACGCTGCCAAGGACTTGTATAAATCGCATCCCAATTCTCTGCAGAAAAACGCTCTGCGGCCCGTTCCGCCATCATAATTCCTTCTTCATCCAACGGAATATCTGTACTCCCCTGCGCTCGTCCCTGTTTGTTCCAGGCGGTTACTCCATGGCGTACAAATCCAACTGTGGTCATCCAAGTCGCCTCCTATTCAAACATTTTAATGTGTATTACTTTATCACATACCCCAAAGTTTCCAAAACAATCTAACAATACCTTAATTTATTCAGCCGCGTGATTCATTGATTGTTCCACAATCACTTTACCCGCTTTAATGACAAAGTTCGCAATCGGCTGATCCTGAATCACGTCGCTCAATCTTTGCGACTCAAACATAACCAAATCTGCCTTTTTCCCTTCAGCAATCCCGTACTCTCCTTCGATACCTAGACACTTCGCTGCATTGTACGTAATCATATCTAGGACCGTTCGCTGCTGTTCTGCAGAACCCATGAACTGCGTTTCCGCTAGCAAATACCCGATCAATAACAAATTTGCATTGCCGAACGGCGTGAAGGCGTTCCGAATATTATTCGAAGCGAATACTACATTCACCCCATGTTCAAGCATCTGTAGAACTGGCGCCATGCCGCGTCGTACATTTTTCTTATCATTACGTCCATTCAAATACACATCTGTTGCGGGCAGTGGCATAATCGTGATTCCTGCACCCGCAATCTTCGTAAATAATGCAGATGCTTCTTCAGGCTCAAGCGATCCAAGACTCGTCACATGACCAAGCGTCACACGGCCTTGCATCCCTCGCTCCATCGTCATATCACAAATACGTTCAGTCAACATGTACCGAGGATCTTCCGTGTGATCTGCGAAATCCACGTGCAAGTCGAGCGGCAAATCATGCGTTTCCGCTAAGTCAAAGACCAATTCCAAATGACGAATGGAATCTTCCAGTGTCTTTTCATTGTAAGGACAGCCTCCAACGACATCAGCACCCATCTGAATGCCCTCTTCCATTCGCTCAAGCGTCCCCTCTGATTTCAAGATCCCTTCTTGAGGAAAGACAACAATTTGCAAATCGATTTTGTCCTTATAGACCTCTTTCAAATCTAGCAACACTTCCACGCCTAGCAACTTCTCGATGTGATCGACATCGGGATGGGCACGCATTACAGTTGTGCCTTTAGCAATTGCCCACTTCAGTACTTTTTCAGAGCGTCTATACACATCTTCATACGTATATTGTACTTTCAGTTCACCTGTATTTTTAATCGCCTCTTCAAGTGTTCCAGATATATTAGGCTTCCTTTCCTCTAAAAACGCTTTATCAGGATGAATATGCCCTTCAATTAAACCCGGAAGAACTACCCTTCCTTCACAGTCTATTACTCGGTCTGCATCTTCAGATAGCCTCGATCCAATTTTCTGGATGATCCCCTCTTCAATCCAAATGTCCTGCAGATCCTGATCATCCCGGATCCGTGCATTTCTAATAAGCACCGTCTTCATCGAGCATTCCTCCATTAGTTCGTCTCTTCGTCCTCTTTCGGTTTACTCAACTGCTTTAGTATTTCTTCGTCACGGATAATCGGTTGGATTTTTTCATCATCTAACGCATGTAAATTAATATGACAATAGCCATTCGGATTCTTCACTAAGTAGTCTTGATGAAACTCTTCAGCTTTATAGAAATTATCGAGTGGTATCGCTTCTGTTACAATGTCTTTTTTATAGAACTGCTGCTCGTCTTTCACAGCTTCTTTTACAACTTCTGCATCTGCTTCATCTGAAAAATAAATTCCTGAACGATATTGAACACCTACATCATTCCCCTGCTTGTCTTTCGCTGTCGGATCAATCACTTGAAACAGATGATCAATGAGAGATTCCAGCGAAATCCGATCAGGATCGTACGTGACCTCTACAGTTTCAACAAATTCCTGGTTCCCTTTGATAACGTCTTCATAGCTTGGGTTTTCTCCTGTTCCATTGGCATATCCGGAAACCGTATCTTGCACCCCATAGAGTCTTGCAAAATACGCTTCCACTCCCCAGAAACAACCTCCAGCAAAGTAAATTTTGTGCAATTCACTATCTTCAAAGTTCAAGTGCTCATTAATATTGGTCACATCATCTTTCAACACATAGCCGTCTTCCGGTTCAGGCTCCGTACTCGGTCTACCCACATTGGAACTGCAAGAAGCTAGAAGGAAACCCGTACAAATCAAAGACAACAATATCACTCCACGTTTCACCATAAGGTCCCTCCTATTCCATTGTTTCTCTGTCATTCAAATCGAATATTCTTTCTATCAGTTTATCACACAACACAAAAAAGCTATCCAATTCGGATAGCTTTTTCCAAACCTATTAAGCTGTACCAAGAACGACACCGCGTTTTTTCAAGTACTGACGATACGCAATACTGACTCTGTCCGATACAAGAGATAATTCCACTTGTAAATCAAGTGGGAGTTCCTCAGGTTTCTGGTTTTGTACGATTGGTTTATCTTGAGCGAATATCATATCTTGAAACTCTATGATTTCTTCATCTGTCTGCCCTGTATCGTAGTTGAATGACAAAATTCCATACGCCACAGAATGCGTTTCCGACATCGGACGAACCGTTAACAAAATCGTCATCAACGTGTCATTTTCCGCATCTCGTTTTGTAAAACGCACGGTGAGTGGCCGTACAATCTCATACGTATAATACACGTATTTTGCGACGCCAGTTCCATCCGCATCCGGTTGGAAAATACGGATTTCATCGGAATACATTCTTCCATCTACTTCATTCATCTTGTAAGGTTCAATTTCACGATGTGATTCTTCACCGAGAAAGCCTTGGTGAACGACAGCTAGATGACCTACATCCAAGAAGTTTTCAACAATCCTCGGCGGAAGGGCTTCTGCTTCCTGGGGACCCCAGATGACATTTCTCCATTCATCTGACTCCATCTCTGGATACTTAAAGAACTCAGGTTCGTTGCCAGCAAGGTTCACCCAAATGAATCCATATTTTTCGACGCATGAATAGGTAACTGCCTTAGCTTTCTTTGGAATCGATTTTCCTTCTGGTAACTGAGGGATTTTCACACAATCCCCTTCGTCTTCGTACTCCCAGCCATGATATGGACATACAAGACAATCATTTTTTACTTCTCCGAGTGATAGTGCAGCTCCTCTATGTATACATAAATCCTTAAATGCATGTACCCCTTTACTATTTCGGAAAATCGCAAGTCGTTCTCCCATTAATACAATTTGAATAGGTGCTTCTTGGACATCTTGAGATCGACAAGCAACGAGCCACTCTTCTTGTAACGCTGTATCTTTCAACATGGATAGATCCCCTTCCATTCTCTTGGTTACTCCAAGTGTACGAAAGGAATTCAGTTTGGTCAACCCAAAAACGCGAACCAATACTTAAAAAAATATATAAATGTTCGTAATTTGACTGTACAAATCGAATTCTATTCTTTATACTCCAATCTATACCTCAACAAAAACGAACTAAGGAGTGTTCATGTTGTCCAAGAAACGCCCAGATGGTCTGCTCATCGGTGTTGATGAGAAAGTTAGTTATCCTAAAGCGATCGCACTCGGATTACAGCACGTACTCGCAATGGATTTGTACATAGCGCCCATCATCGTAGCGGGCTTACTATCGTTAAGTACCGAAAATACTTCGTTCTTCGTTCAAATGTGTTTCCTTGCAACTGGACTTGCAACGCTCATTCAAACTGGTTTTGGCTTAAAGCTTCCAGTTGTTCAAGGTCCATCTTATGTACCCATCGGTGCCATTGCCGCAATTGGCGGTAAGCTAGGACTCGGCGCCATTGCAGGAAGTCTCATTCCTGGAGCCATCATGATTGCACTCCTTGGCTATCCCTTGAAAGTTTTCGCAAAAACCGTCCGTAAAATTGTTCCCCCAATTGTTGGAGGAACGGTCATCATTATCGTAGGTATCTCGTTAATGCCAGTTGGATTGAACAATATTTACTTTGCAGAAGGTACCATCGGTCAAAACGTAGCGATTGCTTCAATTTCTGCAGGTGTCCTCGTAACATGTATGGTACTTGGCAAGAGATTGCCACGCTTCGGCTCGTTTTTCCGACTCGTTTCTGTCATTCTTGCAATTGTCGCTGGTACAATTGCCGCCAGTTTCTTTTATCCCCTTGACTTCACAGCGGTAAAAGAAGCTGCATGGTTCTCGCTTCCGACATTACTGCCATTCGGAAAGCCTGTATTCGATATTGGCGCTATCCTCACGATGATGCTCGTTTACTTGATCATCCTACTTGAAACGACCGGAACGTGGTTCGTCGTTTCGACGATTACAGAAGAAGAATTGGATGAAAAGCGTTTAAACCGTGCATCGTTCGGTGAAGGTCTTGGCTGCTTCGTAGGCTCCCTATTCGGTAGTACACCACTCACTGGATATTCATCAAACGCGGGACTTCTTGCAATTACAGGAGTCGGAAGCCGTATGGTCATCATGGCGAGCGGATTCATCCTTGTATTACTTGGGTTCATCCCCAAATTGTCAGCAATCATTATTTGCATCCCTGAATCCGTCATTAACGGGATTTTCGGGATTGTCTGTGTTGCCATTGTCACGAATGGTATGAAGATCATTCAACCAATCATTATTGACGACCGCAATATGATTGTCATCGGTGTTCCGATTTTACTTACATTAGCAGTTACTGTGCTTCCTAAAGAAGTCTTAGCAACCGTACCGAACTGGGCAAATTACCTTCTTTCTTCAGGAATTTCAGTCGGTGCACTTGCGACGGTCATTCTAAACTTGATTATTCCTGTGGATAAAAACTTAGGACAAAAACAAACGGACCAGGTAAAAGAGACAAATTAGAAAATCCATGTGCAATCCTTCCATATCAAAAGACCGCTAATCAGCAACTCATTAGCGGTCTTTTCCGTGTATTTATAAATGTTTACTGTCTGTGTCAGGAGGAGATTCTAACCGCATCGTTCAACATGCGTCTAGACTTTTTTAGATACGCTCAACTTTCCTCTTCTGGTAAATTCCCAAAAACCACAAACCAACAGTAAGAAACCAAAAATCGTAATAAAGACAACAGGGGAAATAATCTTAATAAAACTAAAACCAATCATCATGAAGCCGACAATCAAATAGTGATGAACCGCGTGTAAATGGTACGTGTCCTGTTCAGAATGCCAAGCACGGAAGTATCCTTGTAGCAAGCCAAGAATGACTTGCAATGGAAGCACAACATAAGGGAGGTATTCATACGAATTCTTTATATAGCCAATAAGTATGTAAACACTTCCCATGGTTGCATAAATAATAAATAGATAAGAGTGGTCCTTATTCTTTTTTGTTTGATAGATGCGGTAACCCCATGCGGCTGCAAAGGAAAATGACGCAAAAAACCATGCAAATAATGTAAATGTCAAAGATACTTGTTTCAGCCAAATTATATAATATGGGAAAATAACAACCTGCCCCACCGTAACAACAAGCGGTAGATACCGTGCACTTTTATGACTCATACTGTGCTCCTTCACTTCAAGTAATACTCATAAAACATATTTTGGAAAACGTTATTTGGATCTTTTCGTAATTTTTCCTCCTCAAATTCTTCCCAGCCAGGGTAAGAACTCCTGAATTGTTCTTTCGTTTGATAACGATAGTAAGGCAGGTAATAGGTTCCCCCGTGTTCGAGGGTTAAGTTGGTCCAACTCTGGATGAGTGATGTAGCGTCGGCAATTTCCTCTTCCTCTAGCCCATGCTGAATCAATACAACCAAACCTAACATGTCCTCTTTGGCATAATTCAATGTCGTGAAGTCTTCTTTTGCCGCATAGCGAACTGTAATATTATGGATTTTGAAATCATCATTTCTGTCGTTTGCTGGGATCACTTGCTTTAAATCATTTATGTAGTCCTTATAGGCATGAACTGGAACAAAAAACTCTTGCAACACTTCGACCCGCCCTGGCTTCGTATATTCCATAAATGTGGATTCCGAGCGCATTACATTGTTCCGGGTAATTTCTTTTCCATCGAGAGAACCAATATATTGCTTTTGTGTTCCCCAAAACAAATCTTCCAAAGCCCCGCCTTGTCGTCCTACATCAAGTGCTAGCTTACTTAGTCGAACACCTTGTTCATTTTTGAGCACCGTTTTATGATCCTGTTTTTCTGTGTAATCGTAATTGACGACAACCATTTCTTCTAAAAAAGTACTAGGCGCTACACTTACTCTGGCATAGTGCATCGCTGTATTCCGTTGGTCCAATAACTCTTTAAAATAGGACTCATACTGATTCGTTTTCAATTTTTCTGTATGAATCGTGTATAGGTCATTTTCCGTTAATTCTAATGTCACATCTAATATCACACCAAACAATCCATATCCCCCAAATACGTACTTCATCCATTCATCTGGGTCATCCCGGGTTATGTTCTTGATCTCTCCTGAAGGGGTTAATAACGTCATTTCCTTTACGGTTTCCGCCATCGAACCAAAGCGGATATCCCGCCCGTGCGCATTAACTGAAAGGGAACCTCCTATCGTAAAAATCGATTGGGATTGAGTCACTTTCAAGGCTAATCCATGAGGTTGTATGGCCTCTTGGACATCTTCCCACGAGGCTCCTGCTTCTACGCGAATAGTTTTTTGCCGTTCATCAATTTCCAGTATCCGATTGAAAGTGCGCATATCTAGAACGACACCATCTTTATAATATGTATGACCACCTTGCGAATGTTGCAATCCAGCAACCGAGATTTTCTGTCCATCTTCGTTTGCTTCTTTGACAATTCTTTGCAAATCTTTCCGGTCATCCGCTTTAACTACTCGTTCAACCCGTTCAGGAAGAAGTCCAGTATAATCTGTTACTAAACTCCCTTGAGAGAGCCCATATTTCCTTTTTTCTATCGGGATGTTCCATAAAACGACAGCCACAAAAACAACAACTAGACTTCCTAAAAACCATGGTTTTTTAAGTAACTCCATAAACCTTTGCATAGTAACCCCTTTTATCGTCATATTGGGAATTTTCATAGTTTTGATTTCATTATACAATGCAGCAACAAAAAAGAATCTTATATTTTCATTTCTACTGCCCAAAGAAGAGCCACTGTACAATAAAGTATCGGTGCCTTTTTTAAGTTTATAATGTTCTATCAATTATCACAGCTTCCATAATGACTCCCGTTTGTTTAAGTACTCATCCTCACAAATCTTCGAATGCTACAAAGGGAATATGAGGAAACAGGATAGGGGAAATCTAGACAGTCTTACGATAAAGTCTAGTGTACCTATTCCTCCATCAACACTCCTACTAGATCCACTAAGTTTTACTCTTTCGCCCGATTAAAAATTAAACTTCGTTCAAGCATAAAGATGTGTGCGTGAAATAGCGCTGCCAGGGATTCTAGGAAGTAAAAGTTTATTTGTACCAAGCTGTCCTATTAGACAGAATAATAAAACTTCGTACACATTTACGTCACAATTTAAGAGCAATTTAGAACCCCCCCAAGAACCGACATACTTTTCATTACGCGTTAGATATGATGAACAAGTTGCTTCTATACTTACAAGAATATTGCTACATGATTTGAAGCGTAATCTATATTACGGGGGCGTAGAAATGTTTAAGGCGGGCAAAATGAACTTACTGTTGTTGAGAATTAAGGTAAAAAGAAAAGTAATGTATAAAAAAGCAGAACACTTAGGATTCACACATCCAAGCGTTGTCGAATGCAGTCGTGAACTGGATATCTTATTGAACAGAGTGCAGGGGATTTGTTCATAACTATAGAATATGAATCAACGGTATAAAAAAGATATTCAAACAAAAAAGACAGGTCCAGTTTTTCGGACCTGTCTTTTCATATTTCATCAAACTTAATGATTATTATAAAAACCCGTCCAAACTCGATAACCAAGTAAAAATTGCTGTTCTGAAAAGTTACATATTCGGGAGTTACTTTCTTAATCCTATAATCTAAATGGCTTTGAGAAAGAACGGATTGGACTAGGTATAATCCTCAATATACGCTTACTCCACAAATACCTACGATTACGGAAAAAATGATTTTTTTCAAAGTATAAAACTATGTTTTTGATTGTTTTAATCTCCAAGTAAACGGAATAATAAAAGCTGATATCCCACCTAAAACAAGAGCATAAAACAGTAAAAAGAAAAGAAATTCCCAATAATCTTCGAGTGCATAGAAGGAATTGCTAGATATATAAGGCTCGGAGATAATACCAATTAAGAAAAGTGGAGTAAATAGAATAAAGAACCTCTTCCAAAAGTATCTTTTGTAATTACCGTTTGTGTTCTGGAACACTAAAAAAACATCTCCTTTCAAAATACTTATGTGAAATTCAGATAGTAATCTGTCCAGTTACAGAAAAGGTGCAAATTCTTCTGCAAGAATTGCCCCTGTAATTTGAACAATTTTTTTATGATAATACGGCTTTTACAACTTGTTTAAATTCGACCTCTTCTTCTAAAAAGGGATAATGATTACTTTGTTCAAAAATATGTAATGAAGCTTCTGGAATTAAAATACTCATTTCAGTTGAAAAATTCACAGGACATTGAACATCATGCCTACCGCAAAGAATGATAGTTTTTGTTGTAACTGCTGATAATTGGCGAGTAAGATCAAAAATTTGTTGTTCTCTACTAAAAAAATTTAATCTATTTGTAGACATCTTTTTTGTGATTTTTTTCGAAAAATATAAGTCATAATTTTCGGGTTTAAATAAAGATAGTTGAGTTCTTTCTTTAGACAATCTCTTCCGCTCACTTCCCTCAAGGCTTTGCAATTTTAATAGTTCCATCAATTCTTGCATACGTTTAAATTTAGGATGTCCTTCATTATAAATGCACTTACTGGATGATGAGCTATATTCTCTCGCAGAAGAGCCTACAATGATAAGGGATTTTAAAGAGGATGAAAAATGAATTCCATATAGTACGCCAATCATCCCACCAGTTGAATGTCCAGCAAATGTCCAAGATGGGTATCCATACGCTTTTCGAATTCCTTCTAGGTCAAGTACTGCGTCCACCATGCTTAGTTCATGTGCACATTCTGCTTTATCGGAGTTCCCTACGTCTTTTAAGTTAACTAAAATAACTCTATTATTTTCTATAAATGTTTCTGCAAAGTAATCCCCAGACTCATTAAATTCCGAATAATGATGAGTTATACAAACAGGTTCACCCTCTCCTTTCTCAAACACTTCAAAGCACCCATGAGAAGTTTCAATCATCTTTCTATTCCACTCGGACATGACTGCTACCTCCTTGTAATATCCTTTAAATTCTTGTTAAACCAAATATAATCCATGATTGTTCAGCACACATCTAACATTAATACGTTCTTTTAGCTTAATCACAGTAGACATGGGTAAAGTGAATGTATGTAGAAAGGATGAGCAAAGAAAATGGACTATGACTGCATTATCATCGGCGGGGGACCAGCAGGATTAAACGCCGCACTCGTCCTCGGGAGAGCTCGTAGAAATGTCATTTTATTCGATAGTAATGAAGCCCGTAATCATGTCGTCCGGGAATCGCACGGATTTTTAACACGTGATGGAATACAACCGGCAAAATTACGTCAGCTCGCATTGCAAGAATTGGAAGCCTACCCTTCCATTCAAGTCAAACCTGAAAAGGCACTCTCTATTGAACGCATTTCAGAAACAAATTACGAAGTAACCACAGAATCCAATAACGTATATAAAAGCACTAAAATCTTGCTAGCGACAGGCTTAAAAGATGAGCAGCCGAATGTACCGGGCATTGAACGATTTTATGGGACAAGCTTGTTTAGCTGCCCATACTGTGACGGCTGGGAAGTTCGCGATCAGCCTCTCGCCGTCATTGCAGACAAAAATGTCTATAAGCTTGCAAAAGAGGTTTTCACATGGAGTCATGATCTCATTGTGTTTACTAACGGAGAAGGTCGACTCGAACTACACGAAAGGGAGCGTCTGGAAACACATGGTATAAAAGTTGTGGAAGATATTCTTTCCGGGCTTGAAGGCACAGACGGTCAACTTGAACGCGTGCGTCTAGAAGACGGCACGCTAATCGACCGATCATATGGTTTCGTTACTCCTCTGTGGTCGCACCCTAACCGTTTTGCCGAAATCCTCGGCTGCAAATTGAACAAATACGGAGGAATCCAGACTGACGAATATGGACGTACAAATGTATGGAACGTATACGCTGCAGGTGATATGGCAAATATCGTCCCTGCTCAGCTTATTGTAGCGGCAGGCAGTGGAAGTGCCGCGGCAATCGGGATTAACGGAGATCTAACGAACGAATTATTTGATCAAACAGAATAGCATACATCTCTTCTAATAATGATTAATGCATGAAACTTTCACTTTAGAGAACATAATGCCAAAAGACACTGCATGAAGCAGTGCCAGTTTGAGAGATTGTTTGTCACGTTAGAACTTTTTCAATTCGATTGAACAATCCGCACTATTCAAAACTACCTCGCCACCGATTGGGAAGGTAAACATCGGTTGTGTATGACCGAAATCGACATCATAAAGCACAGGTATGTTTTGGAGCATTGGGTGTTTATCGAGAATATAGTGGATTTGCTCATCAGTTACCTTGGATCCCCGTTGAAAACGCCCCATTACCAGCCCGCGGATTTCACCTGCGACCTGTAGCAGCGAAGTCAAATCCCGTGCAAACGTCTCGGGTATCGTCATTTCATCGTCTTCAATGAATAAAATTGAATCGCCCAAATTAGGCATATGCTCCGTTCCTTGCAACAGGTTCAACGTACATAAATTCGCACCAAAGATTCGCCCCTGTGCCGCTCCTTCGTTATAAACCTTCCATTCAGTCGGTTCAAACATTCGATTTTCCTGATTCAAATACCACGAATCATCACTCCATTGTTCAGAAGGAGTGAGCGAAAAGTGTTCCTCTTGCATGAGACACTTTTTGAAAAACTCCGTCTGCCATTCTCGGCCAATATCCATCGAAAAGCTTGAAAAATGAGGTCCTGAATATGTTACCATCCCTGTTTTGGCCGTAATCGCGGACGCAATCGCGGTAATGTCACTATATCCACAAAATACTTTAGGGTTGTTCCCAATCAATTCATAATCCAGATATGGCAGTAATTCATTGCTATTAAACCCGCCAATGACTGTCAGAATACCTTTGACAGCAGGATCTCTGAACGCTTCATGGACATCCTCGATTCGGTGTTCAATCGACGCAGAGTGATGAAGATCCGACTCAAATGCATACTTACCAAACGTGACTTTGAATCCAAGTGCTTCTAATCGTTCTGTTGCGCTCTTCACTCCATCTTCAGATAATATCGCACCACTTCGACTCGGTGCGACAATACGAATCTCATCACCAATTTGTAATTTAGCAGGAACGTTCATAGGCTCACAACCTTTTCATCTAGTGTCAAACTGTTTTGATTAATCATAGAACAATGAACAAACGGGGTCAAACTAAAACAGACACCCTTAGAAGGATGCCTGCTCATTACTAATTATTTTGTCGTGCGTATTCTCTCATCGCATCGCGCATGAAGCTCGCGAGCCCTATACCAAACTTATCGATATTTGTTGTAAAACGTTCGTCGGCAACATACATTTCCCCAAGTCCTGCGAATGCTTCTATTGAATACGTACCAATTGTATTTAAAAACTGATACCATTCCCCGATTGCTTGTTGGGCTTCCTCAGAATTCGATGGGAGATGTCGCACTTCAGCAAGACGTCGGTAGATGACATTCATCTTTTCCTGCTGTTCCCCACCGAACTGTTGCAATTTCTTGTTCGTTTCATCCACAGCTCCATCTCCCCACCGGTCTCTCGCTTCCTGTTCATAAGGATTTTCACTGAAGTCGAATCCTTTAAATCGTTCTTCGCGTGTCATCGTTACTTCACCCTTTCCTTCTTTTATTGTTTGTTCAATCGTCCGGATCATGTCGTCGAGTTGAGACCGCTTCTGATGAAGCATCTGTCGCTGACTTTCCAACGCTTCAAGTCGATTAAATGATGGATTGGACAGTATTTCTTTGATTTGTTTTAACGAAAAACCAAGTGCTCTGTAAAACAAAATCTGTTGGAGCTCAGCAAGATTTTCATCGGAATAAACCCGATATCCCACTTCAGTCGTTTCTGCGGGTTTCAGTAAACCTAGTTCATCATAGTGATGCAGCGTTCTGACACTCACGCCTGATAATGCTGCTACTTCTTTCACTTTCATACCCATTCTCCTTTCATACTTTCAGTGTAAAGGCTGACGTAACGTAAGAGTCAACAAGAAAAAATAGACTGCTTATTTTTAGAAGCAGCCTACCTATTCCAATTCAAATGCCAACATACAAAAAGACGAGTCCGACTAATACGGAGAGGGTGAGAAGTACTCTACCTGCGAGTGCCTCCCGTTTTACAAAACTAATTGCTAAACCACCTAAAGCGATAATTCCCAGTGCCGCAGCGATTGACTTTCGTATAGTTTCACCTTCAGGAAACGAAGTGAACGTTATGTATGCAATGATTAGGCCGAGCACAGTATTCATGACACGAATTCCTAAATTCAAGTTAAATTGCTTCGTATACATCAACCCTTGAAGGAGCAACCCCGCTGAACCTAGTGCGATGAAAATGATTAATAATATTCCCACGTGAAAACTCCTTTCCATGTGTAGATAGTGGACTTCCTCATTTCGTTCTTTCCCTATTGCGCAAGATGGCTAACCTTTTCCTCCCAATTCACTAATTCTCTTTAAAATAAACTTACACACTGTTCAGCTACAAAAATTCTACCAAGCGTAGGGTTCGGGCAAAACGGACGACTTGAATTGATAACACTACAGCTCTCAAAATAAGAGGGGATGTCCAAGAAAATCCACAGATTCACTATCGTTTATAGCAATGGGAATTTCAGGACTTGTCACTGCACTCAGCTGGTTCATTACAGTATACTTGGGGTAGATTGTTTCATAGAGGTGAATTGGATGGAATTACTGCACTCGTTACTCGACGAACCACTGATATTATTATTCGTTATCTTATTTCTGGGTTCCTGGTTCGGCTCGTTGTCCATTAAGGGGCTTAACTTAGGGGCAGCAGGAGTTTTGCTAGTTGCAATGGTATTTGGACATTTCGGCTTTGCCATTTCGCCAGTGATCCAAAACTTTGGATTGAGTCTTTTCATAGTCGGTATCGGATTACAGGCAGGTCCGAAGTTTTTCCGCATGTTGCGATCTAGTGGTCTGATTTTCGGAATTTTATCGTTACTAATCATCCTGTTTGCGGTTGTCACGACGATTTTGGTCGCAAAAGTGTTCAACCTAGACCCGGCACTAAGTGTTGGGCTAATGACTGGCGCTCTTACAAGTACACCCGGTTTAGCTGCAGCCTTGCAGGCAACGCATGATCCACTTGCGTCAGTCGGTTATGGGATTGCCTATCCGTTCGGTGTGCTCGCGGTTGTCTTATTTGTCCAGCTGCTGCCTCGTATCGGCAAAATAGACTTACAAAAAGACTTGGAAGAGACTGCGAACCCAATCCGGACAGTAGGTTCTCCCGTGCTCACAACACTTGAAGTGACGAATCCTATGCTTCACAAGAGCAGTCTGAGCGAGTTGAATTTCGCTCCCTATGATGCTGTCGTCAGTCGGGTCATTCGTGATGGTCATACAATGATTGCGCTAGGTGATACGATTCTTCTGAACGGAGACAATCTTGTTGTTGTCGGTAACGAGACGAAGCTCGATGGTTTGATTGCATATGTTGGGAAGTCTGTCGACACAGATTTAGAGAATCCCGACAATGTCCACCTCCGGAAAGTGACCGTCGATTCAGATGAAGTAATTGGGAAAACACTGAAAGAACTTCGATTACGAAAAGACCATGGAACGACAGTAACTCGCATTACACGTGAGGGAATTGAACTTACGCAAAATCCAAACTTGCCGTTAATCCGTGGAGACGTCTTGACGATTGTCAGTACAGAACAACGTCTCGATGAAGTCGAAGAACTTTTCAGCCGCAAAAAACTCGCCATCACGAATTTGGATATTTTTTCAATTAGTATCACGTTACTTCTTGGGGTACTACTTGGGATGGTACCGATACCAATCCCAGGGCTTGGCACGATAAAGTTAGGAACCGCAGGAGGTCCTCTTTTTGTCGCTCTGATTATTGGGCATTTCGGTAAGCTTGGACCTATCCACGTTCGCTATTATGGTCCTTCCAATCACGTTATCCGTGAGCTCGGACTGGTACTATTCCTAGCCGGAGCCGGAACGACAGCCGGTGCCGGAATTGTAGATGTTATCCAGACTGAAGGCGTGAAGCTCATATTTGGTGGGGTTTTGATAACTCTGATTCCTATTTTCGCTGGCTATTTCGCTGCGCGCAAGCTGTTAAAACTAAGTGTCGTCCACTCACTTGGCGGACTTTCAGGTGGAATGACCAGTACCCCTGCTCTCGGTGCCTTGAACCAACTCATTGACTCAGAAGATCCAGCGATTGCGTACGCAGCTGCTTATCCATTTGCGCTAATCCTGGTTGCGATCGCATCCCAATTGATAGTGTTCTTCTTATAGAAAAAGACCCTATACATCAGCCAATTACAACGGCTGGTGTATAGGGTCTTTTGTTACATCAGGTCTACGCATCCAAACGAATGCGAGTATAGCTCCTCCGATGAGTACAATTGTTGCAAAGTAGAAAGGATAGTCAAGATCAATGTCGAACAGAATGCCTCCCACTATCGGGCCAATCATATTCCCGATGCTTGTAAACATAGAGTTCATCCCTCCGACAAATCCTTGCTCATTTCCTGCGATTTTAGACAAGTAGGAAGTCGCCGCTGGGCGGATTAAATCAAATCCAACAAACACGACAATCGTTACAGCTAAAACCGCAAAGTAAGAACTTACTACCGTCATCGCTGCAACTAAGATAGCGGATAATACTAAACACAAGTATATGAGTTTTTTTTCACCCAACCGCTTTGCGAGTCGGTCGAACAAAACAACTTGTGCGATCGCACCGACAATTCCACTACCTGTAATTACGATCGCAATATCCGCAGGTGTGAACCTAAATTTGTGATCGACGAACAAGCTAAATATGGATTCGAACGATGCAAGTCCGAATGACAATACAAAAATCAAGAGGAACACGATGAAGTATATGGGTGCAAAAACTCGTGTGAATCCTGGCTTTTTCGTATTCATCGTTTCCTCATATTGACGCTCAGGCTCCCGCAACATAATCAGCGAGAAGATTGCTGCAAAAAGTGCAAGACCCGCTGCGAAGAAAAACGGAACCCGCGTACCAAGAGTTGCAAGAAATCCACCTACTCCTGGTCCTAGTATAAATCCAGTGGAAATTGCTGCGGACATATAGCCAAGAGCTTTAGCCCGAGTATCGTTTGTGGTGATATCTGCGATGAATGCTGTAACCGCTGGCATGATGAAAGCTGCACTAACACCACCTACGATTCGAGACGCAAACAGGACCGATAACGTTTGCCCAACAGCAAACAGCAATTCCGATACACTGAACATGAGCAATCCAATGACGATCATTTTCTTCCGTCCAATTGAATCCACCCAACGCCCCGATAACGGAGATGCTACAAGCTGTGCGACTGCAAAGAAAGCGACTAAATAGCCGACTATTTTTCCCGAGAGATGTAACTCATTCATTAACGTTGGCATGACGGGAATCACAAGACCTATGCCTAAGAAAGCAATGAGCAAATTTGTTAATAACAACCACAGTGTTATGGATGATTTTTTCATATGTTCCGCTCCTACAACCAGTATCGACGCTAAAATAGGTTATTTTCTCATCTTATCATGGTTGTTTGTTGTTACAAAGTTAATTGTTCCAAAGAATCAAGTGGTTGTGAACATTCCTTGTCGCAAGGTCTAAAACGCTCCCGCACCTCCACCTCCTCCGCCAACTCCGCCCCCACCGGATGATGTTGAGGATGAGGAAGATGTACTTGAAGCCGCGACCGCACTATCTGCACGACCTAATTGCAAATAAGCATGTGCTCCAATCGGGAAATAATACATAATAGGCGGAACATATCCACGTTCGTAGACTGAATTCGTTTCAAACAATTTGTTTTCATCAAGCGTTTTTGTACCGATTCCAAAAATCACTGCTCGCTTTTGCTCGTCATCCAATTGATCATTCAAATCAGCAGCAGAAACCTCGGGTAATCGTTTCCGGAAAGCATCCCATTGGTACTGGATTCCAAGTCCTTTGACTGTTTTAGGAGAGTACAACAATCCAAATAACACAAGAATTAGACTTGGGAATATTAAAAACAATAGCCACATTGTCTGGCCGTAGATTCCAAATACAATCATCGGAGCAATTAGTAAAAATCCTACCATGACAGATAAGACTCGTACGCCTTTACCGCCACCCTTCATATGATTCTTATCTATTTCCTCCCGTATAGACTTCTCCCATGCACTTTGCAATGTATTGTATTTATTGACTTCCTGTTGAACTGACAATTTGTCCCCTTCCAATACCTCTAAATTACTGTAGGAAAACGTTTGGCCATCACCAAAACCATCGAATAACCATTCAATGAGCAAGCGTTCGTGCTCATATTCCGTATCGCGACTGACTACACGAAACGCATCTTCACCATCTCTCTCAATGTATCCTTTTCGAAGTAAGTCCAAGAGTGCCGTTGTTTGGACTTGTGTACTTTCAACATGCGGCACCGTGTATCTGAGTGTTGAAGGCAGACTCATAATCGCTTCTGGAACAAAATAGGCTTCTGGATATTCCAAGACTGCTTTCTCACGACGTTTTTTTTGCAGTCGCATTGCATATACGCCTATAAGAATCAGTAACAGTACAGCACCTCCGAATATGAATGGCGCCACCTGTCCCGACAACTTATGCATCTTGTCATAATGATCTTGAGCTGCAATTAGTGATTGTTGCTCCTTTTCCAATTCAGGTCGTATTTTTTTGTCGCTTATACGTACAGCCCCAGTGAACAGTGCTTCGTCAACACCGACACGGACATCTGCATTAGTCCCCGCTGATACTTCTCCAAGATTAAATACAACCGGCCGCTCTTCATTAGTCATTTCAGATCCACGTGCAGCATCATAGCCCATCGCAATCACATCATCCGTCACTTCAGGCGGGTGAACGGTGATCGTTACATTTCCAAAGTCAGTTTCGTTTCGATCGTCAAAAAATGGCCAGTAAAACTGTGCCATGTCAGAGTATTTTTCTACACCTCCTACAATCGTGTAGGTTAACTCAATAGTGACAGTCTCATCTTTTGCTTTCCTGTGTATTTTGTAGCTACCGTCATTCCCCTCGATTTTCAGGGATTTTCCGTCTTCTTCAGCATGAAGGTCACTGATTTTGCTACCTTCTTTCGGATAAAGGTCACGGGTGATTCCATTGAAAGAACCGTCGAATTCATATGTTAACCGTTCCTTCACCTGCACATTCCCATCCGATTCAAGATATGCGTCAATCTTAAAATCATTGATTGTAAAGTCTTCTGCAAATGCCGGATTCGGTAAAACTATTAACAATACCAACATCACAACACTTAACAATATTCTTTTCACGTCCATCACTCCCTTCTTTCTTTTACGAATATCCATTCTTATAGTTTCAAAGTTCGAAAGATTAGACCGTCTATACGTCTCTTCCCCTAAATCCGCCCATATAAAAGCGTTCCATCCATTTTTGGATAGAACGCTCTCGAATTACCTATTTACTGCTCTAGCAAACGATAGTCAAAGTCACAAAACGACTCAATCAGTTGCCCCTTTTCATGGAACGATAACGAACGCGTCACATCATTCGGGATGATTAAGCAATGGACACCTGCACTTATAGCTGCAATCGATCCGTTGTAGGAATCTTCCACAGCAATTGCCTCATCTGGTGTAACACCGAGTCGTTCCAATGTCACTTCGTATATAGCTGGATTTGGTTTCACTTCATCCACATCCTCTGCTGAAACGATAATCGGGAAATATTCCAGCAAGCCATATTGCGCGAGAAATCCTTCGACCCAATTTCGCTTTGAACTACTCGCAACAGCCAGCAAGACCCCTCGCTCTTTTAGTTGTTTTACAGTCTCTAAAAACCCTTCCCGTAAAGCCAATTGTTCTCGAATCGTTTCAAACCGGGTATTGACCTGATCATGGAAAACAGTACGATCCACTGGCACATCGAGCGACTTGTCAATAAAGTCGAATAAGGCTCCATCCGTTGAACCTACCACTTTCACGAATTCCTCCAACGTCAAGTTGAATCCATGCTGTTCCTTCAAGATTTCCTGATATATATCAAACCATGCTGATTCTGTATCAATGATTGTTCCATCAAAGTCAAATATTACTGCCTTCTTCACTCTTGTTCCCCATTTCCAAAATACGTTCTAGTTCTCCTGTACCCATTATAGGGGCAAAGGCTCATTTGGTCGACCAATTCTCTGGTATTCATCTTGTTATCAGAATACTGTCGTTAACTGTTGTTTCATTTGCTATACTTAATCCATAATCTAATGAATAGAAATGAGGAGAGTACATGCAATTAGTGACACTATCTACGAGTTTACCTAAGCAAATTAGTACGTCAAAAGGAAAAGAACTCGTGACCGGCATTTGCAAGGAAACAATTCAAGAAGCATTTTTGTCTGTTGATGGTTTCAAAGGCGATGACGTGGCTGATAAAAAACACCACGGTGGCCCAGATCGTGCAGTTTGTATGTATCCTCATGAACATTATGCCAAGTGGAATGATGAGTTTGAATGTGTACTTCCACCCGCAGCATTCGGAGAAAATATTACAGCAGTGGGCATGACCGAAGCGGAAGTTTGTATAGGCGATATCTTTACACTTGGAGACGCTATCATACAAGTGACCCAAGGAAGAATTCCGTGCAATACAATTGATCAGCGCCTGGGACATCCTATGATGAAAAACATGATTCAGACCGGATTTACCGGCTACTTATGTCGCGTTCTAAAAGAAGGAATGGTGCGGTCGGAGGACCAGATTTCATTGCACAAAAGTGACACCCATGGCGTGACAGTGCTCGAAGCCAATACTATCTATTTTCACGATACGAAAAACATCGAGGGAATCCGTCGTGTTTTAGCAATTGATGCACTTGCTGAAGATTGGCGTGATAAGTTTGGTAAACGTTTAGAAAAAGCACTTGTGAACTCCTAAAGATGATGAGCTACCTTTAGATTGAATGGTCGCCCGAAAACTTTTATGGTTGTTTACTCGAGTCACTTATATTACTGACCTTACGAGTACTTAAGTGAACCGGGTGTGTTACTCTTTGCCTATGAGTTAACTTAATAAAACAGGAGCCTCCGGATTATGGGGCTCCTGTTTTTAGTATGGTGTTTCGATAAAATTGCATTCGCGGATGCGAAGCTTACTTTATTAGGGTTTTAAGTGCTTGATTTGTCACGAGCTAGTTGAGTGTAGGCATCTGTTTTCATACCGCGGGCGATTGATTGGGACTCCACTTTTTGTTTATGAGCACTTTCCCTAGTTTATGAGCGTTTATCATGATTTATGAGCACTTTTAAAGTTTTATGAGCATATTCCATAATTTATGAGCACGTCCCCAGTTTTATGAGCATATTCCATGATTTATGATCACTTCTCCAAGTTTATGAGCGCTCAGCCATCTCTGCAGCTGCCTGCTCATCTTGAGCAGGCAAAATTCCAGCGGCCATCGCTTCGCTTCGTAGCTCATCTCGGAATTTAGGATGTGCAATCGCAATCAAAGCTTCCGCACGTTTGCGGAGCGACTTTCCATGCAACTTGGCAATTCCATATTCGGTTACGATGCAATCGACTTCGTTTTTAGACGTCGTTACGACAGAACCAGGAGCAAGATTCACTTTGATGCGTGACATGGTATCGTTCTTCAATGTCGAGTACATGCAGATGAACCCTTTCCCATTTTTCGCAAGTTGAGCACCCCTTGCGAAGTCTGCTTGTCCGCCTGTTGAGGAATAATAGTTTCCGGCAATCGTTTCAGAAGCACATTGGCCATACAAGTCCACTTCTGTCGTTGCATTGATCGATACAATATTGTCCTCTTTTGCAATTTCATAAGGATCATTGACCATACTCACAGGTAAAAACTCAACGCTAGGATTATTGTGAAGGAACTCATAGAGTCGCTGAGTCCCATAAGCAAACGTCGTCACAATTTTCCCTTGATGGGTGTATTTGTTCATACCTGTCACCGCACCCGACGCAACGAGGTCTACAATTCCATCCGTCAACATTTCTGTATGGATCCCCAAATCACGGTGGTCCCGCAGCATACTCATAACAGCATTCGGAACCGCTCCAATTCCCACCTGCAACGTATCTCCACTCTGAATTTGAGACGTGATATAACTTGCAATCTTTTTATCTTTTTCATTACTAACGGGGCACTTCTCTTCTGCAAGAAGAGCGTCGTGTTCGACATAGCCTTCAATTTGGCTCATGTGTACTTGGTTTTTCCCGAAGGTGCGTGGCATGTGTCTGTTCACTTCAAGAATGAACGGAACTTTCCCGATGAACTCAGAAACATAATCAGCCTGGGTTCCAAGTGAGAAGTACCCATGCTCATCAGGTAAAGATGCAACTGCCATGACGACCGGATGTCTCAGTGTTTCGCGTAACAATCTCGGGACTTCGTTGAATACGTTTGGAACGAGATCGACAGCTCCACTACGGAATGCGTTGCGTGTCGCTCCGCTCAAAAAATAGGACGTGTGAGTCAAATGTCCTTTCATTTCTCCTCGAATATAAGCACGTTCACGGAGTGCCAACATTTGGTGAACGGTTACGCGATCCAATTGTTCGTAATTTGCTTCTAATAAATCCAGTAACAAGTGAGGTTCCCCATTTGCAATTGGAATAATGAGATCAGTGCCAGGTTGCATTAGCTCCAACAATTCTTGCTCGCTCAAATGTTTCGTCATGGTTTGGTTAACAGCTCCAGTTCATATGATACTTCGATTATAACGCAGACTGAGCGCTCGCTCAACAGAGTGACCTGATAGGTAAATCACTTATTACGAAAACAAGCCTTTCGCATCAATCTGCGAAAGGTTTGTTTCTCTTTTTCCTAATCATCCAAACGAACAATCCTGTTAGCACAAGGAAACTGACAATCAGTGATGCCCCGAAGTAAGGTGGTCGATATGACATTTCAATTGTATTGAACCCTGCTTCAATTGGGATACCCGAAAAGGCATAATTCGCTTTCAATACAGACACTTTTTCACCATTCACTTTCGCCGTCCACCCCTTTTCAAATGGAATCGGCATCACAGCTAAACTGTCTCCCTTCGAATTATCAAGATGAACGGTTGCATGACCACCGTTCCACTCAACAATGGGCTCAGAAGTCTGTTCGTTCTTTCGCTCAGCCTCCTCAAGTGTCGAATAATCCTCAGCATAAAGTGCTAAATCACTTAATGTATACGTCCCTTCAGGTACACGAATTCGAATAGTTTCTTCAGACGGAACCCGGATCGTAATGTCATTGACACGAGTGCGGTATATCGAATCTGCCCGTTTACGAGTCGTTTTATAATCATTCACTTTCAAGTGAAAGCCTTTGTCTGCAGTTGAGCGCTCCAAGTAAAACGAAACATACGTGTCCTCTTTCAACAGACGGACGTCGGAGACTTTCAAATCGATACCGCCATTCTTTCCTGTAACAACAAGCTTGTCATTTTTGTACTCCGCTTGTACAGGCTTCACGGTAACTTTATCCATTAAATCCTCTACCACTGGCGAAGTTTCCGATTGTTCATCCCATTCTTCTAATATCGCTCCATTTAACATGGCATGCTCGCGTGCAAGCACAGGACTATCTTCCAACTCTTCTTCTGTATAAACCTTATTCGTTGTTCGAACAAATGGAAGGCGGTGTTTGTTTTCAAACGCTTTGAATTCACCATTTTGTTCAACTTCTTCAAAGCCGAACGGAACTGGATTCCCCTTTTCTGAACGTATCGTATAGGCTCCGTTAAGGACACTATATAGATTCGCCCGCCCGCCGAACCCAGCATAGCGACTGACACTTTCCCGTCCCATATCGATTGCCAAATCATCTAAGTAAAAATGTAACAAGTGCTGATTTAAAATACTTGAGTAAATGCTAGTCCCTAAAAAGTCCTGGACAATCGGTGTGTTGTTACGTGTGCCGATCATCCAATCGATACGAGCAAGTGGATCCTCTTCACGTGCCTTCAATTGTTGAACTAGTTCACGTGATGCTTCACCGTTATAGGAATCACTTGTGAAAAAGGACTGTGGAATGCCTTGCCCTTCGACTTGCTCTACCTTCGCATTATTTCCTGTCAACTTCTCCTCTTGGAATAGATTCACGGTAATTAGACTAGACGCAACAATCCCGATCCACAATGCTATGTCCCAGTGCTTAAATTGACGTACAGTAGCTAAAATCGCAAGCGCGCATGTGATTAATGCCATTACTACTAAACTGTCCGCATACAAACTCGGCTTTCCTTCTAACTCTAATTCCGAAAATATCACGTAAAGGCCAATCGTTCCGAGTGCCGCAATCACAGCATGTTTAACTTGGATTTCCTTCCAATTTTGAAGCGTGACAGCTATTAATCCACCAGCAACTAGCATGAGCATGTGTTCCCAGCGAAATTGTGGCGCGGATAATCCGTTGAACACACTTCCAACTGCAGGAGATGCGTGTAACACCGCTAACAGTACGGTCATACTAGCAAACAACCGAAATCCTCTCTTTTTGTACAGAGGAAACAGAAATAAACAAATAACAGCAAATGCAGGTAAGACGACCAACTTCCCGTCGGACAAAATATTTTCTGTCATGTCGAAAAGAGGAATCTCCCCTTCAAACGGGGGTCTGAAGTTATTCAAATATCCGTAAACTGATGGAACGAAAAATGGCGTACTTATCGCAGCTCCGAGCACTCCACCCACCAGAAAATATACGATTTGGCGCTTTCGCTTCAGTTCATACTCAGCCAAGGGAATGAACCAACGGAAAACTATGTAGATGAATGTTAACAGGAAGTTAATATATGCAAAATAGAAATTGTCAATCATACTAAGCGCGACCGCGGCAATGAACCAACCCGGTTTGCCGTACCGCATTATCCGTTCTGCCCCAATGAGTAATAACGGCAAAAAAACAATCGCATCTGCAAAGAACTCCCAATATGTCACATGTCGGAAATACAAAATACTTATTCCATAAATGACTGCACCAATATAGGCGAACCAGCTTTTCAAACCGATTAATCGGAAGAAAATCGTCGTGATGACCAAAATCACTGAAAGACGAATGATGCTGACAAAAACGGTAACATCTGCCCAGTATTGAAGATCAGGTGATGCTAACAATCCGATCCATTCTAAAAACGCCGTAACCGCTGCAGTTACTAAAAAGACAATGGACGTAGAAAAATAATAGCCAAGTTGGGAAAATGACCCTCCCCCTAATCCAAAGCGTTCTGAGTAAAAGAACTTCCCATCCCGCATGGATTCGTACAGAAAATGTTTAAACGGAATCATTTGTGATAAGCCATCGTTCGGTCCCACAACGTAACGCCCTTGCATCCATTCCGACAGCATGAACCCATGGGCAATTAAAGCGGTGAGTACACTCACCACAACAAGAGCAATCCAACCCTTTTTCGTCATCACGCCGCCTTCAGCACCTTTCCAGTCACAACGAATGTCACAGGAACTGTAATGATCAACGCCCCTAGTGGCGCGATACTACTGTTCACCTGCAATCCGTCCACTAGAATGTAGAGCAACACTGCTGTCACTGCTATATTAACGAGTTGGGTCACCGGATAGACTAAAAACTTTTTTAATGTCGGTTTTACTTTGTATGTCACATAACTATTCAAGAAAAAAGAAATGATCATGCTTAAAATGACTGCGCTGAAATGCGCAACCATATAAACAAGTCCTAGCTCTTTTAATCCAAACAAGTAGAACGCATAATAGGTTCCTGTATTAATAACGCCAACAATGGCAAATGTGATGAATTCACGAACTTCGAATTTTGGCATGAGAGACTGGTTTTCCTTTCACCGCGGCGCTTGTCCGGCGGACGAGATAATGGGGACGCTTTTTCGTTTCATTGTAAATCCGTCCGACATACTCCCCGATGATGCCAAGGGATAATAATTGGACACCTCCAAGAAAGAGTACTGCTGAAATGGTCGTGAAATAACCTGGTACGTCCACCCCGTTTCTTGCAATATCAGCTAATGTAATAACTATATAGGAAATAGCTAAAAACATGCTTAATATTCCTGCATAGAAGCATAAGCGCAACGGTTTTGTATTGAACGAAACAATACCGTCCACTGCATAGTTGAGCAATTGTTTAAATGACCACTTCGTCTCACCATGTTGTCGTGTGACATTGTCATAACAAATCGTCTTCTGTTCCAAACCAATCCATGAATACAGTCCTTTAGAAAAACGATTTCCTTCACTGAGCTGCAACAACGAATCGACAGCGCGCCGACTGAGCAAACGGAAATCACCTTCACCATCATGTAACTCGACTTCGATAGTTTTGTTCACTCCCCAGTAATAAGCACGCGACAGCAAAGAACGAATCGGAGAGTCCCCTTTCCGATTACGTTTTGCAATGACTTGGTCATACCCCTCTTCATATCCACGGATCAATTGTGGGATCAATTCTGGAGGATGCTGCAAATCTGCATCCATTAATATCACGGCATCCCCTTTCGCATACTCAAGCCCCGCCAAAATGGCAGCCTCTTTCCCAAAATTGCGTGTAAAAGATACATATTCAACTTCTGGATAATCGATTAGCGCCCCACGGATTTCGTCCATGGTTTTATCGTCACTTCCATCATCTACAAATAACACCTCATAGGGTAACCCACTTGACGACATGACTTCGTTCAATGCGTTCATCATGTTAAAAATATTGCCTTCTTCGTTATATGAAGGGATGACGAATGAAATAAACAATTGCTTCATCCTGTGCACCTGCTTTCTAAATTTGTGCCAACGGCTTTCCTTCTAATACCCGTTTTTCATAGAATTATCACCTTTTTTAAGAGAGAGTATGTTCAGAATGATTCTTTTGTTTAACGAGGTTCCTATGAAACACTGAAACGGTCCATTCTCACCCACTAAGAATTTTCACCTTGTTCTGCGAATTTGTTCTCTTATTGCATCGTCTTCTGATTCAGCGCATACTTAGTTAGATACATTTTGAAGAAGGAGTTTGACTTATGATTTCAACTAATGACATGATTTCCCAAGATCCTTGGGAAGCTTATTTAGACGTGGATACCCACGGACACCAAGTACTTTCTAGCATTGAATTCACGACTACTTATTTGTGCAATATGCGCTGTGAACACTGTGCGGTCGGCTATATGCTTCAACCGAAGGACCCCGATGCGCTTCCGATAGAGTTGCTTATCCAGCGACTAGAGGAAATCCCTCATTTACGCACGATTAGCTTAACCGGCGGTGAACCGATGTTTTCAAAACGATCGGTGGAACGTTACGTCCTGCCTCTCCTTAAATATGCGCATGAACGTGGCGTTCGTACCCAGATGAATTCCAACTTGACAATGCCACTTGAGCGTTATGAAATGATTGCTCCCTACCTCGATGTTCTTCACATTTCCCATAATTGGGGCACCGTTGAAGATTTCGCTGAAGGCGGGTTTGCAAATATGGAACGTGTCCCTTCTTTTGAACGTCGTGCAGAACAATTTCAACGGATGATTGAAAACAGCCGTGCACTGGCAGACTTAGGGGTAATGGTTTCCGCAGAAACCATGTTAAATCGCAGAACGCTCCCTCACTTACAAAAAATTCACGAACAAGTTGTACACGAGATGAAATGTGCACGACACGAAATTCACCCGATGTACCCAAGTGACTTCGCTTCAACTCTAGAAGTCCTGTCATTGGACGAAACCCGCACGGCTATAAAAGAAATCCTTCAATTCCGCGATCCTGCCACTTGGATGCTATTTGGCACGCTGCCTTTCTATTCTTGTAGCCCAACTGCTGAAGATCAGGAACTATTAGCACAACTTAAAGCGAGTCCTAACGTGTCGGTCCGAAATGATCCCGATGGACGATCCCGCTTGAACGTCAATATCTTCACTGGAGATGTCATTGTGACTGATTTCGGAGACGTGCCACCTCTTGGTAATATTCAACACGGGAACCTTCCCGAAATGTATAAAGCGTGGCAACAGCACCCGCTCGCAAAATCTGTTAGCTGTCACTGCCCTGCAGTTCGTTGTCTCGGGCCTAATTTACTTGTTAAGAATGCTTATTATAAGGACATCGACTTCACAACTAGGAAATCAGTGATGGTATAATAGTCTCTATCAAACGAATAAGGGGATGTAACGTCTATGTATACAAAAGTATTTTTAGCAACTGCCTTTACAAGTAAGTCACCAAAAGAGGTAGAGGTATTGAAAGACTGCCTGTTCTGTATTGACGAACACGGTATGATCGAACGCATCGTACGCCCCGAACAGTCTGATTATGAAAAAGTACTCAATGAGTATATACATACAGATGCTTTCCAAAAGATTGATGATGGGTCCTATTTACTTCCTGGTTTCATTGACTTGCACATACATGCCTCTCAATGGGCACAAGCTGGAACAGCGCTGGATATTCCTCTCCATGATTGGTTAAGCACGTATACATTCCCTTCTGAAGCGAAATTTGCAGATCTTGACTATGCGAAATTAGTTTATGAAGATGTGGTCAGCACGCTTCTCGCAAACGGTACAACCACTGCTCTTTACTTTGCCACGGTTCACAAAGAAGCCAGTGTTTTGCTAGCGGACATTTGTGCAAAACGTGGTCAGCGTGGTCTAGTCGGAAAAGTTGTGATGGATTTAGTTCAAGAATGTCCTGAATTTTATCGAGATTCAACTACACAGACTGCATTGCAGGACACTGAGGAATTTATATTAGAAGTGAAGAAGATTGCCGAGACGACTAAGCAAGGAGTCTATCCAGTTGTCACTCCTAGATTCATCCCAACATGTACGGATGAGGTCCTTGAAGGTCTTGGTGCGCTTGCAGCCAAGTATGATACACATATTCAGTCACATTGTAGTGAAAGCGATTGGGCTCATCAGCATGTGCAACAACGTTTTGGAAAGAATGATGCACAGGCACTCAATGATTTCGGACTGTTACAGGACAAGTCCGTAATGGCCCATAGTAATTTCCTTTCTGATGACGATGCAAAATTGTTCGCTGAAACAGGTAGTGCGATAGCCCACTGTCCTGTTTCTAACGCGTACTTTGCGAATAGCGTAATTCCTATTGCAAAATTTGCTCGGATAGGTGTGGATATTGGGCTTGGATCGGATATCTCCGGTGGATTTTCTCCAAGTCTTTACGATAATTCTCGTCAAGCGGTCATGTCTTCCCGCATGTTAGAAGATGGCGTAAATCCTAGCGTACCTGCTGATGAACGAGGTGTAGAAGATTCTCGCATTACGATTGCAGAAGCGTTCCACTTGGTCACTTCTGGTGGTGGAGCGAGTTTGAGTCTGCCAATAGGACGTCTGGAAGAAGGTTATGCGTGGGATGTCCAGCGCGTAGACCCGACAATCTCGACAGCAAAGCTTCCATTATTTGATCCTAACGAGGCTCTAATTGATATTTTTCAAAAGATGATGTACCTTGTACGACCTGAAAACATTCGAGATGTCTGGGTTCAAGGCGAACTGGTTCATTCTCGTAAGTGAACAAGCTACATGCATCCCTAAAGAACCTTAGCTGTAGTTAGGCAAAAAATTGTATTAAACTCATAATTTTTCCACAATTATTGCTTAACTCTTGGTTTTGCAGGACATACTGTTTATCACAAGAGCTAATTAGTACTAATCGACTACAAAACTCCGTTACTTTTGATTTTTTTCCCATTTATTGTGCATTACACCATCTTCATAGGCATATTGAATAATTTATTTCGTAAACCGAGATATTCGCTTTAAGAATGGTTATACTTAAACGCTGTAGCATTATACTTAGTTAGCACTTTCTTGGATGTCTTTTTTTGATGGATGAACTTATTTTTTCTTATTTTCTATCACTCAAATAGAGTGACGAATTCAACCTTACATCACTTAAGATCAGCTATAGGAGTGACGTACGGTATATCTACAAACAAAAAAAAGGAGGAATAAGCAATGTCTGAAGCGCAAGGTCCAAAGAATACGCAAGACAAAAAAGGAATGAGCCGCCGTAATTTCATGAAAAACACTGGCCTCCTTGCCGGTGGTCTAGTCGGCGGTGGTTTGTTCGGTGGTTTGATAACGAATCAGATGAAGAAACAACCTGCGACTGATAAAAAACCTGCTGCGTCCGAGAACAAGGACATGGAAGCTCGTACCTTTTTCAGTAAAACGGAAGATTTCGAAACGCTTTCTGCTGCGACTGAACGTCTTTTCCCTGAGGACAAACTAGGTCCTGGAGCGATTGGTCTTGGAGTTCCTTATTTCATCGACCGTCAGCTATCTAGCGACTGGGGATCTAACGCAAAAGAATACATGAAGGGGCCATTCCCGCAGAATCAGGAAGCTGCCTACTATGAGGATCAAAGCAAGGATCAGAATAAGCAAGGACCTAACTCTGTGACTCAAGTAGCTGCACCGACTCCACGCTATCAGACGCGTATGAACCGCGGTGAAATCTTTAGAGAAGGCGTCAAGACGCTTCAAGCCACAGCACAGTCGAAGCATAAGAAGAAATTCTTTGAACTCGAAGGTGAACAAATGGATGAAATCCTGACAATGTTGGAAGAAGGAAAAGTTCGTATGAACGGAATCCATTCAACTGTTTTCTTTAACCTGTTGCTGCAAACAACCATTGAAGGTGCGTACGCAGATCCTGTTTATGGTGGAAACCGTAATATGGCAGGATGGAAAATGAAAGAATTCCCTGGACCTCGTATGGGGTATCTTGGACAAATTGAAGATGAAGAATTCGCAGTAATGAAGCAGGAAAGCCTACGCGATTATCAAGAAATGTGGGGCTAGGAGGAAACTAAATGGCTAAAAAACTAGAAAAAGTAGACGTTGTTGTAGTAGGTAGTGGCTGGGCTGGCGGTATTGTTTCTGCCGAAGCTGCAAAAGCAGGACATAAAGTCGTAACACTCGAACGAGGAAAGCCCGTTGACCGTCAAGACTATGTTGGTGTTAAAGACGAACTCCGCTTTTCAGATCGTTATGAAATGATGCAAAATCTAGCACCAGAAACAATTACATCACGAAATACATTGGATGAAGAAGCACTACCAGTTCGTACGCGTAATGAAATGATGGCAGGTACTGACCTTGGTGGCGGCAGTGTTCACTGGGCTGGAGCTACGTATCGTTGGAGACCAATCGACTTCGAAATCCGTACTAAAACAATTGAGCGTTATGGTGAAAAGAAAATTCCTGAAGGCATGATTATTCGTGACTGGGGCATTACGTACGATGAGATGGAACCGTATTATGATAAGTGGGAAAAAACAGCTGGGATTTCTGGAGAACCGGATCCACTAGGCGACAAGAGATCAAGTGATTATCCGAACCCTCCTATGAAGGAATCACCAGCAGTTCGTTTGTTTAAAGATACAACGAAAAAGATGGGCTATCATCCTTATCAAGTAGCTTCTGCCAACCTTTCGCAGTCGTATAAGAATCCAGATGGCGAAACAATTGCTCAATGCATGTTCTGCTCATACTGTACGGAGTATGGTTGTGACTTTGGTGCAAAATCAGATCCACTCGTAACCGTAATCCCGACAGCGATTAAAACAGGTAACTGTGAAATCCGTACAAATTCTCTTGTACGTCGTGTGTTGCACGAAAACGGTAAGGCTACAGGCGTGATGTATGTCGACCTTCGGACAGGTCTTGAATATATTCAACCAGCTGATGTCGTTGTGCTTGGGGCATTCTCATTTACAAACAACCGACTTCTCATGCTCTCGAAAATCGGTGAGCAATATGATCCTGTCACGCGTAAAGGCGTTATCGGCCGTAACTTCAATGGTCAATTCAACATTACATTCCTAGGAGCACGCGGCTTCTTCGATAAAAAGAAATTCAATTTATTCATGGGCGCTGGAGCACTCGGTGGAACTTTAAGTGACTTCGCTGGCGATAATTTCGACCACACTGACCTTGACTTCATCAACGGTGGCGGAATTGAATTACGTCAGTATGGACATGGACCGATTGCAACGAACAGTGTTCCTAAAGGGACAAAAGGCTGGGGTCCTGAATTTAAAGAGAAATCTGTCCACTACACAAACCGTAGCTTAGTTGCTTGGTACACCCCAGCAGTTATGTCATGGTGGCACAACTATACGTCTCTCGATCCAACGTATACGGATGAGTTCGGAGATCCATTACTGCGAATCACGAACAAATATACGGACCATGATAAAGCTATGGCTAAATTCGGTATTGAAAAATGTACGGAAATCATGGAAAAAATGGGTGCCGACATTGTCGACCCAGATAGCATCCCTGAAGAGTTCGACCACATTTACGATGGTGGACACTACGCTGGTGGCGTAAGTATGGGTGAAGATCCTGAAACGTCTGCTATCAATAACTACTTGCAGCTGTGGGATATGGAAAACCTATTCGTCGTTGGCGGATCTGCGTTCCCACAATTCGGAGGTCACCACCCTACTGCAACGATCGGAGCGCTTTCGTACCGCGCTTCAGAAGGGGTTATCAAGTACTTGAAAGAACCAGGTCTTCTAACAAAACCTAAAAAAGAAGGCGCAAAGGCATAATACATTAACTAATAGTAAAAGGACTGTAGACAAACTCCATAAATCATGGGGCTTGCCCACAGTCTTTTTCTTTTACAATAGAATTAACAATGAATAGTTGATTTCCGCTGCGAGCG